>NZ_NSGF01000005.1 GCF_002294995.1 Mesorhizobium sp. WSM3860
GATCGTCGAACTGACGCTGGCCAACGATCTTTTAGAGGGCGCGCTCAGCAAAGCCGGCCTGTTGAGCGCAAAACGATGATCGATTCGGCCGCCGCCATGTCGCGACGCTGATGAAGCGCATGGGAATTCTGCGATCTATCGGGGCCCGAACACGATCAAGCCAGCTGCGGGACACAACATCTACCCGTATCTGTTGCGCGGGATGAAGATCGCACGGCCGAACCATGTCTGGGCGATGGACATCAGCTACATCCCGATGCGGCGCGGCTTCGGCTATCTGGCTGTGGCGCACGATCAAATACGAGAAGGTCTATCTGCGCGCCTACGACAGCGTGTCCTAGGCCCGCGCGTCGATCGCCCGGTATCTCGCCTTCTATAATGGAGGGCGCCCGCATTCGAACCTTGACGGGCGCGTGCCGACGAGGCTTATTTCGGCGCGCAAGCGATCGCCACGGCCGCGTGATCGTCGCCGCGCGATTTTGCTGCAGCTCTGGTCGGGCTTACGCCCTCCCGATGCCGCAGCAAAATCGCCAAGCCCCACGCTCAACGTAACCCCCAGGATGCCACTTAAATTCCGCGGGGCGCTGTCCAAACAAGCGGAGCCAGCTCTCTGCTCCCAACTGATGTAGCCGGGATGGGCGTCCGGGCTGCATGCGACCCATTCATTGGGCTCACGTTTACGGAGCTGTTTGCTGCCGATCACGCCGGCATTTTGCTTCGCCCATGCTCGGCGGGGCTTCTTCGAACCGGCCGACATCGCGAAGATTCCGCGAGGGCAAGAAGGGCGAGCCGGTCTGCCCGATCGTGCTGGAGGCGGTCAGGCGCCTCGACGCGCTTCTTTGATCGAGCCGTTCATGAAGGCATTTGGGACGACGACGCACGACCGAGCTTCGGGCGGTTGTGGACGCGCGCCTTTATATTGGCTGGACAGGCTGCCAGTGTCGGGCATTGCCGGACCGCTTTCCGCCGGCTCCCACGGTTCAACGCTATTTCTATGCCTGGCGGAACAATGGCTTGCGGAAGACCAACTTCCACCTGGTGGCTGCGGCGCTTGGTCGCGAGGCGAGCCCGAGCGCCGGCATAATCGAGAGTCAATCAGCAAAGACCACGGAAGTTGCCGGTTTGCGTGGCTACGATGCTGGCAAGAAGATCAAGGGCCGCAAGCGCCATATCATTACCGACGCCTGAGGGTCACCTTGTCGGGCTGAGGGTGCACGCGGCCGACATCCAGGACAGGGATGGGGCAGTTGGCGTCCCCCTCCATTCGACAGCGCTACCCGTGGCTGCGCCATCTATTTGCCGACGGCGGCTACGCCGGAAAAAACTAATGCAGGCCCTTTGCCGACTTGGGCACGTGGCCCATCGAAATCATCACGCGCTCCGACACCGCCCAGGGCTTCGAGGTTCCGCCGCGACGATGGGTTGTCGAGCGAACTTTCGCCTGGCTCGGGCGCTGCCGCCGGCTCGCCAAGGATTTCGAGGCGACTATCGCAAGTGCCGGGCGTGGATATTCATCGCCTCCAAACGACTGATGCTCCGCCGCCGCGCGACTCAACCTCGCACGTAGCCGAGTTTTGTGTCAGGCTCTAAGAGCTTTCCGACCCGCTAGTGCCTACAACCGGATTACGCTGCCCCCGATCGGCGTTTGGCTGCGTATGTATAGGTCGTCCGATGGCGGGGTCGCGCCGGAAACCACGAGCATTTCAACTTTAATCCGACGCTTATCTTGAGCGAGATTGATAAGTGTGAGCCACATCCTACCCATCGCAAAACCAGATGACTGCGATACACAGACTGAATTTGACGTGGGGTCAGCGGTGGATTGAGATTCGAACAGTCGGAGAGCGCAACGCGCGGGTGTCGCCTCGATCCGTCGCCGGGGCCAGGCGGATACCGGCGGCGGACGACTGATCACGGAGCGGGCGAGGGACATCTCGAAAATTGACGACAAAACATTCGCGATCACGCTCAATGAACCCATGGGGATTCTGCTCGAGATGATGAGGAACGCGTCTGCGCCGTGCCTGTTCATGCTGCGCGAGAAGGATACGAATCGCCCAGCAACCGATAGCGTGAATTCCATTATCGAATCGAACGCGAACGGAGAGGAGGGTTGGTTGGGGTGGCCGAAGAGCGATGAATATGAGGCTATTCGGGCCAAATGCCCGGCTGTCGAAACGCTGGAAGAACGCTAGGTACTGGCTCCCAAGATGCAACAAGTATACCGGAATTTCGTGGGCACCGTTCTGCTGGGTGAAGTTGTCTCGCCGATCGCGCGGCTGCAAAACGCTGACCGGCCTCACCGGCACGCAGGGGCTCACCCCGATGTCGAACATGCAGAAGGCCTGAGCGCAATGGCCGTGTACATCCTGCGCAGTATATTCACCAGCGCCGTCATGGCGATGGTCGGGATTTTCGTCTTCCTGCTTCTCAGGTCGGAGCCTAGTGACCCGGCCGTGGCCGCGTGGCGAGCTGGCGGCCTAGTTGATCGTATCCTGACGGTATTCGCGATACTTGTTTTTCCGTCCCGGTGTTTGTGGTCGGTTTCTTTCTCATTTATTTGTTTGTCATCGTATCACATCGGCTACCGGTCCAGGAATACCGGCCGATTGACCATGGCTTGCGGATCTGATCCTGGCTACCGCGCGTTAATCTCTCCCGCGCGCCTTTGCTCACCTTGCCAACCGAGAACCCCCTGAATCTCCGAATTCTTCCTCTTTCCTACAGGCAACGATATGACCGTTTCTGATCCGTTGAACGCCGTTTTCGAGCACATCGAGGCGAACCGCACCCCCTTCCTCGATCGCCTGATCGATTACGTTCGGCACCCGAGCATCAGCGCCGAGAATGTTGGCATCGCCGAGGTCGGCGCGCTGCTGGTCGAGATGCTCGCCGGGATCGGACTCGAGACACGCCTGGTGTCTACAGAAGGACACCCGATGGTGGTCGCGCGCTGGCAGAAGGCGCCGGGCAAGGCGACGGTGCTGCTCTACGGCCATTACGACGTGCAGCCGCCTGCCCCGCTCGACAAATGGCTCTCGCCACCCTTCGAGCCGACCATCCGTGATGGGCGCCTATACGCACGCGGTGTGGGAGACAACAAGGGGCAGCATTTCGCACAGATTTTGGCAATTGAGTCCCACCTCAAGGTGCATGGCGCGCTGCCCTGCAACGTCATCCTGCTGCTGGAAGGCGAAGAGGAGATCGGTAGTCCGCACATCGCCGATTTCGTCCGTGCGAACATCGGTATCCTACAAGCTGACCTTGCTGTCACCGCCGATGGTCCGCGTCATTCGAGCGGCGCACCTGTGATCAAGTTCGGATCGCGCGGCGAGGTCTCTTTTGAACTGCGCTGCCGCCACGCTAGCGGTGACTTGCATTCGGGTAACTTTGGCGGCGTTGTGCCCAATCCGATCTGGACGTTGGTGCATCTGCTCGGCACCATGAAGAATGCCGATGGTGAAATCACCATTGACGGTTTCGACGATGAAATCGAGCCGCCGTCAAAGGAGGAATTGGCAGCGGTCGAGCGGTTACCTCTCGATGTCGAGGCTGTGAAGCGTGGTCTCGATCTTGCGAGACTCGATGCGCCGGTGGAACGGCCCTTCTACGAGCGCCTGTGTTTCCGCCCCACGCTTACGATCAATGGCTTTCATGGCGGCTATAGCGGGCCTGGTAGCAAGAGCGTCCTGCCCAACGAAGCCTTCGTGAAATGCGACATACGGCTTGTGGAAGCACAGGATCCCGCGGACATCCTGCGCAAGGTGGCCGCCCACGTGGAAAAACACGCGCCCGAAGTGGAATTCATAGCGCAAGGGACTATGTACCCCTCGAAAACACCCATTACCTCCCCTTTGAGTGCGCCGCTTCGCCTCGCTTTCGTCGCCGCGCAAGGGGAGGAGCCTTTGCTGGTTCCCGCAGGTTTCGGCACTCTCCCTAACTTTGTATTCACTAGGATGCTCGGTATTCCTGCTTTCGATACGCCTTACGCGAACCACGACCAGGCAAACCATGCGCCGAATGAGAATCTAACACTCAGTTGCTTCTACAGCGGGATTCGCACAGGCGCTGCGTTGTTGCACGAGCTTGGCCGGTTACAACTTCCGGCGCGCGCGGCCGGTGCAGTGCAATCCGCCCCCACACAGATGGTCAACTAGTAAGGCTCGAGTAGCTAGACCGGAGATCGTGCGCGTAGGGGGTCGTGCAACGTGTTTCAAGCAACGAAGGCTTCGACCGGTGCTTGTCCCGGACTACTTCATCTTCCATGCGCGTGTGCTGGCATAGCGCGCAGGTGCCAGATTTCCTCACCTCGGGTAAGGGGCAGGGGCTGAATGCTGGATTGGAAAAGGTGCGGATGACTCTCCAGATTGGGCACGCCGCCATGAACCCTGCCCAGATCTCCAGGCATACCCAACCACGGACCGCTCCATTCAGCTGCTTCCGTGCTAACCAAAGGAAGTGCAACAGATGCCAACGATCGACGCCGAGCGGTTGCTATCGGATCTCAGACGTTTCGCGCAGTTCGGCGCGTACAAGACGGGTGTACATCGTCCGACCTATTCACGAGAGGACATAGAGAGCCGCCGCTGGCTTGTGCAGCAGTACGAAACCGCAGGGCTCCAGGCCCATATTGACGGGGTCGGCAACGTGTTTGGCACGCCTAGGTCGGATCGACGATCGCTGTTGATCGGGTCGCACGCTGAGTCCCAGAATTATGCCGGATGGCTCGACGGGGCCCTTGGTGTGATTTACGGTCTTGAGATTGCCCGAACCTTTGCGGAAACACTCGGCTGTGCAGGCCTTCTCATCTCACCAGTGGCGTGGGCGGATGAAGAAGGTCACTACGTGTCAATGCTCGGAAGTCGTTCCTTCGTTGGTGACATCGACGAGGCGGAGATCGATCGCGCGGTGAATGTCAATGAAGGGCTGCCGCTCAGGGACGCGCTCCGTACGGCCGGCCTAGCCGGCGTTCCCCGATCTCTGGTGGAGCCGGAACGCCACGTCGGCTACCTGGAAGCACATATAGAGCAGGGCGACGCGCTGGAGGCCTCGGGCAACCGGATCGGTATTGTTACGAGCATCGTCGGGATCTGGCAGTATTCAATCATCTTTCACGGCATCCAGAACCACGCCGGTACAACGCGCATGGCGATTCGTAAGGATGCCGGCGTTGCTGCAGCGACGCTAGTCCTGGCCATTGCCAAGCGCTTTCCTGAAGTGGCCGGCCCGTGCTCCGTGTGGACCGCGGGCCGCATTAACCTGGAGCCGGGCGCTCCCAGCATAATTCCGGGCAAGGCAGAGATGGTTTTCCAGTTCCGCGATTCTGAGATGCCGGTGCTTGAACGCCTAGATGCTCTGCTAAGGGAGTTGGTCGAAGAAACCGCCTTGAAAACGGGTTGCCGCACCGAGATCGTGCGGACCGAGACCGGCAAACCATGCAATATGGATCCGGCCTTCCAGAACGCTATAGAGAACGCGGCTGCGCGCCATGCTCCAGGCGCCCATGTAAGGATGCCAAGTGGAGCTGGTCACGACGCACAGATCGTGGTGCCCAGACTGAGGTCCGCTATGCTTTTCATCCCAAGTATTGGCGGTATCAGCCACCATTGGACGGAAAATACAGATGATACCGACCTGGTGCTCGGCTGCCAAGTGCTGGCTGATGCCGCGGAAACGATACTGCGTGACGAGGAGGAAAACTTGGACTCGCGCGGCTAAACGGCTCCTGCGCGACACCTTGAAAGCTGGGTAAACTGCGAAGCTGGATGAGAGTTTCCCCGTCATGTGATGTGTCCATGTAATGCACGTAAGTAACCACTGACAAGCCTGAAGGACAACCATCGCCTGCGAACGGCCGAAATAGCATGCAACTTCGCCACCGCACGCGCGTAGGAAGAAATCCTGCACCGGGAGGCTCCGGGTCCTTGCTCAGATCGAGACTCCAGCCGCTTGCAAAAGCTCGCGGCGCCGACCACGGGTTCACGGAGCCGGACACCGGATGTTATCTGGCGAGCCTGAAGACCAGGGCAGTCAAAACACCTCTGCGTCGCCCGAATCCTGAACACCCTTTGAAGGCTGCTGAAATCCAAACTCCGTTATCGCCCGGGCATGCTGCAACAGCAGCCGCGGCAAAGCTAGGCGAAGTGGCTGTTATCAGGGCGCCCCAATCGAGCAGTTCCAATCCTGCCGCTCCACCGGACCCGAGCTGCGTCCGATCAACGCATCGCAAAGTAAGCAAATGGGAGAAATGACCGAATTTGCCCATGTAGAAGCATAGTTCCTATCGCGGCCTGCAGCGCGACGGAAGTGACATCAGGTTGGCTTATCCCGAAGCTATGGCTGTGCAGCGCGCCGGATGCATCCGCCGCTCCGGCTTCCATCCTTGACTCGATCCGGAGCGCCAGCGCTTGGTTTGAAATGGCCAATGTCGAGGTCGACGGAGCTCAATATCAGCGATCGTTAGGGTAAAGCTCTTGCCGCTTGTCTGTATTGTCAGTTCACATGCGACGTATGCGCCGTCGATAAGGTTTCTCAAAAAGCGATGGATGGAAGCTCAAAAATGCATTGGACAATAGCTTGGTTTAACCCCAACGTAGTCCAAAGAGCGTCAGACGGCTCGTCAAACCCTCAGTCATAGGCATCCCCGAGACCATTTAATGGGATATCCTCCGCTCCTCCCGCCGCACTTTCCCATTGATGAATTCCGCTCGCGCCTCGCAGCTTTGCGTTCCATCATGGCCGAGCGGCGCGTTGAAATACTCATAGTGGATCAGCATGAGCATATGATTTTCTTCAGCGGTTACGCGTCCACAGCGGCAATGTACCAAGCGCTACTTATCCCGCTCGAAGGAGAGCTGGTGCAAGTGGTCCGCGCCCTCGACGCAGCAACTTTCAGCCATAAAAGCTGGCTCACCGACAGCATAATGTTCGCCGACAATGAAAATCCGATCAAGGTCGTGGCCGATACCGTCAAGGCTCGGGGTTTTGGAGCCTCGGTCATTGGCGTTGAACGCGATAGCCATTTTCTCACTGTAAACCGGGCACTGGAGCTAGAAAGCCTGCTGTCGACTGCCAAGATCGTTGATTTCTCCCGTGTCATGTGGGAAATGCGGTTAGTCAAGTCGCCGCTCGAGCTTGCCTACCTTGAGAAGGCAGCCGAGATATGCGACCGAGCGGCGGCAGCAGCCTTCCATGCAGCTCGGGCCGGTGTCAGCGAGCGTGAGGTCTTCATAGCGATGACCAGCGAGGCGTGGCGCAGTGGCGCGGACAATGCGCAGCTCGCCGCAATCTCCTCCGGACCTTCGACATCCTTTCACGCCTCGCTCGGCGAACGCGTGTTGCAGGAGGGGGATAACGTGTTTGTGGAACCGGTTCCGCATTTTCGCGGCTACACCGCCAGGATGATGCGCTCGAAAGTCATCGGTGTGCCAACTGACGAACAACTCCGTAGTGCGGAAACGATCATCCGAATTCAAGACGATCAGTTCCGCACCATGAAGCCTGGCGCAAATGCAAAGGAAGTCGATCGCATTGTGCGCGAGGGAATGTTGAAGGGTGGCTTGCGCGACAGCTATACGAATATAACCGGATATACGCTTGGCCTCAAATCTCCGCCTCGCACCAGTGATTTTACTCGCGTCTTCCTGGCCGACAGTGACTGGGAGCTTCAGGAAAACCAAGTCTTCCACATGTATACTTCGGCTCGAGGCCTGCCGTTCAGCGAAACCGTCGTCGTCAGACCGGAGGGCGGGAAGCGCCTGACGAAAATGGAGCGCAAGCTTTTCTACTGAGTGGCACTCGTCGCAAAAGCCATGACGGTGAGGTTCGATGGTTCCATCGCCCATGATCGCCTTGCGGCCGGCGACGTCGGCGACGCCAACGGCGCTTCCGCGGCTGGATTGAGTTTGTCATTGGCACGTTGTGTTGTGCTGAAGGAGATGCACCGTAATGCTGTCGTGCGACTTTGGCATAGGCAAGATGACCGTTGTGGACAGCGATTGAATGCAACCGGGTCAACAGTACATTGAGGCGGCACATCGTTTCAGGGGAAGCCGGCGCTTGGTTCTTCTTCATACGTACGGGCTACCCAGGTGCTGCATAGGCCAGATTACCGAGTGTGAGATTTCTAACTCACCACGAGCAGAATACACGAGCAATTTGCCTGTCAGGGCGAACCACTGTCGCGGACCGAAAATTCTGGCTCGGCCCAGACCTGGACAAAGAGCCAAAATGTTCGGCGACTGCATTGGCAGTGCCGGGCTAGCCCAACAATACCTTAGGGAGGAACGATGGATATGCCTGAATTCGGGGGACGCCAATACCTTGATGGTCGCGCGTCGGATCCAAGCAAACTCGGTTGGATGCGCGGCGCGCCGCCCCCCGCCGACAAGCGCATCACGTTCGAAGGTGACAGCATCCTCGCCTTCCCACAAATCCGCTGGTCGTTGTCACACATGCGTGAGCTGACTCCCTCAGTGAACGTCTGGCGGGGGCGCGGCGCACCTTCGCACTTTGAACGCTATGAGCGGACTACTGAGATTGACGCGCTCACGATCACAGACACGGACGGACGCATCCTCCGCTTCGACCAAGCGCTCCTCGACACCTACACTGATGGCATATTGGTATTGCATCGCGGACAAATCGTTTATGAGCGGTACTTCGGCGCGCTCGAGCCGCACCTGCCGCACGCATGCCACTCAGTCACGAAGTCATATGCCGGCACGCTTGCCGCTGCTCTTATCGCTGATGATGTGCTCGATGATCGCAAGACGATTCCACACTACCTTCCCGAATTGCGGGGCACCGCCTGGGAAGACGCCACCCTGCGCCAAGTGATGGATATGCAAACAGGGCTAGCCTACACGGAGGTTTACGGCGAGGAGGAGTCGGACATCTGGAAATACCACCGTGCCTGCGGCAGGCGACCGCGGTTGGCCGGCTACGATGGTCCGCGGAGCCTGTGTGACTACTTGGGAATGATACGTAAGGAAGGCGAACACGGCACCTTCGAGTACAAGAGTGTGAATACCGACGTAATGGCTTGGGTGATGGCCCGCGTGAGTGGCCGTACGTTCGCGCAGCTGCTGCAGGATCGGCTGTGGAGCCCGCTCGGCTGCGAGGAGGACGCCTACGTTCACGTCGATCCTGCCGGCATGCAAATGGGTGCCGGCGGCTTGTGCGTAACCCTTCGCGATTTCGCGCGGTTCGGTGAGATGATGCGGTGCGAAGGCATGTTGAATGGCAAACAGGTCATTCCCGCATCCGTCGTGCGGGATATACAGAGCGGCGACCACCCGGCCAAGCTTGACGATGGCTATTCATATCGCAGCCAGTGGTGGGTCACGCATGATGAGTTTGGTGCCATCGAAGCCCGGGGCATTCATGGCCAGCGCCTCTATATCGCACCTGATGCCGAGATGGTCGTTGCGCGCTTCGCATCGCATCCGTTGGCATCGGCCGTCATCGGCGACAAAATTACTATGCCGCAAATGACTGCGTTGGGGCGAATGTTGCGTGCGTAGCCCTGTAGTGCGAGCAACTATAGGGCGCTCCATCAAATTATCGCGATATCGGCTGGCCAAGCACAGAAATGGCGTAAGCCGCCGTAGCCTCGTCCGCGAACGCAGTGGCGACACCGCCACCCCTTTATCCAATTCCGACGCGCCGCCATCTCTTGCAGGCAGCAAGAAACGCTATGGGTTGAACGCCTTGCTTCTAAGAACTCGGAAAGAAAACATCTTTGCAATGTCGTGTGCAATGCACGCTGGACGGGATAAACGATATTTTTTCGGAGGAACATCAATGCACAAACTATACTGTTCGCGGCCTGCTGGGGCAATCCTTATGCAATTTTTAATGGCAGGAGCGATGTGATGGGAGATGATGTCCTGCAGCCGCCGCTTCCTCATGGCGAGCAACGGATCCGGGTGCTTCACAACGACGTCACGATCGACCGGTTTCGTTGGCTTCGGGACCGGAAGAATCCGGATGTCCGCTCATACCTTGAAGCGGAGAACAGCTACGCGGAGAAAGCGACAGCTCACCTGAAAGGGCTTAAGGCGGAACTCATTGCTGAGATCGAAGGGCGTCAGCCTTGCCAGAGTGCGCCGCCAGCCGTCCAAGTTGGACGTTTTGAGTATTTCCAAAGACACGAGCAGGGGCTGGCTCATCCGGCGTGGTGGCGCCGGCCGGTGGCCGGAGATCCAGCCGAGCTTGTTATCGATCCGAACGCGCTCGAAGGGGCGGAACTCTTTTACCAACTCGGTGTCTTCGAGCCGAGTGACGACGGTCGTTACGTGGCCTTCAGCTTCGATGTCATCGGTGACGAGAACTACGAGCTTAGGGTGCGGGATATGGAGACCGGTAGCGAAGTCTTGAGGGGCTCGAGGCGTGCTGCGATGGTAGCTTGGGCCGCAGATGGTCATACCCTGTTTTTCACTAGGGAGCGGGCTGACCTGCGACGACAAACTCATGAGCTTATCCGCGTGGACGTTGCAACCGGGGACTCTGAGGTCGTATTCGAAGAGGTGGACGAGCGACTGAATGTGGGGATAAGGCGCTCTGACAGCGGCGCCTGGCTGTTTCTGGATGTAAAGGGCCTCCATCGAGGGCCGGTTGAGGTGTGGTGCCTTTCCGCTCACCAGCCGGACGCTGGATGGCGCCGCTTGGTGACGCGTGAATTTGGTCACCATATCCTTGCAGAGCACTGGCAAGACAATTTCCTGTTCCAGGTCGATGACGCCGGGCCGTATTCCAGACTGGTGCGTGCGCCGATTGACGACCCCTCACCCTCCCGCTGGGAAGAGGTCATACCGCATCGGAAAGGCGTGACGCTCGAGGAGGTCCACTTGCTCGAACACCATCTGATTGTACTGGAGCGGGAAGGCCTTCGTCCTCGCTTGGTCTCGCGCAACGAAAGCGGGCGGATTGTGGCCACGATCTTTCCCGACGAGCCAAGTTGCACTTTTGAGGTCGGATTGTCCACGGGGGGTAGCCATTCGGCCCCACGACATCCGTTCCGAAGCTCGAAGCTGGTTTACTCGGTTAGCTCGTTCGTAACGCCCGATACCTTCGTTGAGCATGATATCGCTGATGACCGCTCGGTAGTCCTGCACCAAGCCCGCCTTCCCGGGTATGACTCGGCTCAATATGTGGCGACGGTATTCATGGCGGAGGCTGAAGACGGGGTGCAGGTCCCGATCTCGTTGGTCTCGCGCCGAGATCGAACAAGCCCAGGGCCGGTATTGTTGAATGTGTATGGCTGTTACGGGACGTCGAGATGGCCCTCGTTCTTCACTTGGCCATCATCGATGACCGCGCGTTTGAGCCTGCTCGATCGCGGAGTTGCTTTCGGCATCGTGCACGTTCGAGGGGGCGGCGAGCTCGGATGGCCTTGGCAGGAGGCGGCTACTCGCGATCAAAAGCGTATCACCCACACAGATCTGATCGCCGGCGCCGAGGGGCTTGTTAAGCGGGGAGTCGCCACCCGCGACGGGATTGCCATTGAGGGATCGAGCGCTGGCGGGTGTACCGTGCTTGCGACCGCGGACCTTCGGCCTGACTTGTTCCGCGCCGTGCTCGCTGAGGTTCCACTCGCCGACCTCCTAGATACCGAGCTGGACTTCGCGATGCCGTACGCGCTCAGAGAAACGGCGGAGTACGGAGATCCTCACATTGCCGATGAATATCGCTGCCTACGCAGCTACGACCCATACTACAACCTCAGCGCCGATCGTCAACTTCCGCCCACCTACATCGAGGCGGCGCTCGAGGACAGCCAGGTGTTGTATTACCAGCCCGCTCGCTACGTGGCACAGCGTCGTTCCTGCGCGGGTGGCCGTGACCCGACCCTTGTCTTTCGCATGCGGATGGTGGGCGGCCATAGCGGCCCTTCACATGGGCCTACCGTAGCCGAGGAAGCAGCATTTCGCATGGCCTGGGTGCTCGACCAGCTACGACGCTGAGGAGCTGAGCGGTGGTAGCAGCGCCCGCTGATCGGGCCGTCGAAGATGTACGGTCCGTCGATCCGGTCGCAGCGCAACGCGATGAGGGTCAGCGTCTTCCAGTGATGGGGTGACGGCCCCCCACGCCATCGATGTGCCAGATGGAAAGGAGCCACTCCGTGACCGAATATCGGCCTGGCCAAGAATGGCTTTCAAGCACACAGAGTAAGTTCCGCGGTCATCTTCCGCTGGACACTGCGGCGCAAGTGCTGGCTTCTTTGACACTAACCTGTAGAAGTTTGAAGTTGATCAGCTGGCGTCTGAGAATGGTCCGTTTTGCTCTGCCCGAGAGGATTAGGCAGCGATCATTTTCTCCTTCGCCGGCTGGGGCCGTGTCAAGGAAGGTCTGCATCGATGCACCATGCGCACTTCAGACGATCGTGAGCACGGATTTCACCGCATCGTGAGCACGATTTCACGGGATCATGAGCAACGATTTCGGGTTATCGTGAGCAGCGGATTTCAGACGATCGTGAGCACCTTTTTCGGAGGGCTGGACGCTTCGACCGACAACTCAGCCTGTCTACAGGATGCCTCGTTCAAAACGAGGAGCCTGATGCCGCTCAGAGATTGTCGATGCGCCGGATCAGAGAAGTTTTACGCCTACGACATGTCCAGCGCGCTGACGAACGTGCCATCGCGCTCGGGGTCAGCAATGGCGCGCCGCAAAAGCCCCTGGCGGCCGGTGCCCGATTGGAGCTAAGGAGTTGCGCCGGCGCAAAGTAACGCTGGTGCTGCTGTGGGAAGAGTATCGTTGGCCAATCCTGACGACTTTGGCTACACAACGAGTTTCGAGGTATGAGTCGGGGTGCAAAATTGACCCACAAGCCGGGGAATCGTCGTCCAATTTTAACCCCCCTGAGCTTTGATTTGCGACCATCAGCTCGTCGTGGCGAGCGGATGGTGTGGGGATGAAGTCGGTGGATACGATTGCCGGGTTCGGCGCGCCTTCCATGTTCAAGGATGGTCGCTCAAGCGGATTTGCCGCGAGCTGCATGTGTCGCGGAACACCGTCCGCAAGATTCTCAGATCCGATGAGACATCGTTCTCCTACGAATGGGAGCGGCAGCCCAAGCCGAAGGTCGTCCGTGGCGGGATCAGCTTGACGGGTTTTTGAATGGCAACCGTGGGGCAAGGCGGCGCGCGAGCAACTGACACCGATCTGGATTTACGAAGAGCTTTGCAGCCTCGGTTACGAGGGTGGCTATGACGCCGGCCGCCAATACGCGAAGATCTGGGCGAAGGCGCAGGGGTCGGCGATGGCGGATGCCTTATGTGCCGCTGTTCTTCGCGCCGGGCGAGGCCTACCAGTTCGACTGGAGCCACGAGATCGTCCTGATCAAGGGCGTGACGGTGACCGTGAAGGTCGCCCATGTCCGGCTATGCCACAGCCGCAGGATGTTCGTCAGGGCCTATCAGCGCGAGATGCAGGAGATGGCTGTCCGACGCCCACGACAGAGCCTTTGCCTTCTCCGGCGGCGCCTGCACGCGCGGCATCTACGACAACATGAAGACGGCAGTGGAAACGATCTTTGTTGGCAAGGACCGCCAATACAATAGCCGCCTCCTGCAGATATGCACCCACTATCTGGTGCAGCCGGTCGCCTGGCGTCGGGCTGGGAGAAGGGTCACGCTTCTTCACGCCTAGGCTGCGCTTCAAGACCTATGAGGAGTTGCACGCCTGGCTGCATGACCAGTGCGTCGCCTAAGCCAAGGCGCGCCGGGTCGCAGCCCTGCTGCAGCGGATGGCAAGTCAACCATAGGCGCATTCTACTGATCATGCCAAAAGGCAATTCTATGCTGCGCGCAAGCCAGCTATCCTGTGGCGAGGACTCGAGGGATGATTGGCACGTCATGCCGATTGCAAGGCAAAGATCCTCGATGGACTAGACCATCTGTGGGTGGCCGATATCACGTTCCTGCATCTGGCTGAGGAGCGCCGTTTCCTGGACGCGTGTCGGATGGGCGTTGAATGCGCATTCTTTAGCAAGCCTTGCGCTCGAGGCTATCGAGATGGCGCTCGCTACACGCGCAGCCCGAACCAGGGAGCCTCGTCCAGTCATTCCGACCGCGGAGTTCACTACGCCTGCGGAGCCTACTCCGAAATTCTACATCTTCACGGTATCCAGGCGAGCATGAGCAGTGTCGGGTCCTTAAAACAACGCGCAGGCGGAAGCTTCATGAAAGGCGCTCAAGCAGGATGAAGCTGCAACGCCTCAACTAGAAGGATGCGGCCGTTCTGCGAACGGATCGGAGCCGTCATCGACACCAGCCAGAACCAGCAACGGTTGCATGCGGCGCTCTACTCTCTAACTCCGGGGGAATACGAACAGAAGCACATTCACGCACACGAGAGATGGAAAAGGCGCGTGACGCGGGAGGTGTCCCCGATTTTCCTTGTCTGAGTCCGGAGGAGTAGACTCCACCACTTCTGGAGTTAGCGAAGCGGATGTCCCGGATTGACGAAACACGCAGTCTCAGCATCGAAGGCAGCTTTTTCCAAGCCCAGGCGGCGTTAAAATGCGGGCATGACGAATGTCGTGGCGCGTTCGTTCCACGGCTAGAAAGCCACGCGACCGACGGCCGCTCGTCGGGGCCTAAGCACAGCCTTGGCGCCACCGAGCACTCCAAGCGCGCCGTAAGTCGGGGCAGGAGCGATATTAGCTCAATCTTCAGCATGTGGGTAAGGTCCAGCAAGCGTCTTTGCGGGGAGAAAGGGTCCGAAATATCGCGTGTGTGCGAGATCCAGGATGTGATTGATCAAGCTCGAGGAAGTGTATCCGGCGGTCTTGGCGGCCAACAAAAATGACGTGCCTGTCCCGAGTTCGGGATTGGGATTGATCTCCAGCACAAAGGGCTGGCCGGAGCGGTCGATCCGGATGTCAACGCGGCCATAGTCTCGGCAGAGGCAGGCACGAAAGGTAGCAACCGAAATATCCCGCAGCACTGTCGCACGATTAGTGTCGAGCTGGGCCGGGCAAATCTTCTTCGGGCTCCCGACGCCCATATACTTCGCGTCATAAGTGAACAGCGGTTCGCTGTCGCCAAAATCCTGCTCCACCAGAGGCAACACTTCGAGCTCTCCGTTTCCTAGTAGGGCGACCGTGATTTCTCGCCCGTCGATGTATTCTTCGACGAGCGCATCCTGCGCATATTGCGTGACGACTGCTTCCACGGCCTGCCTCAACTGACCAGGTTCACGGACGAGCTGCATTCCGTAGCTGCAATCTTCGCGACGGGGCTTGACTACAACAGGAAAATTCAGATCGCCGGCGCTCTCGGTGCCACTATGCATCACGCGAAACTTGGGCGTCGGCACACCGCGGTCGCGCATGAGCGTCTTGGCGATAACCTTATCGTTGGCAACCCCGTGCCCGAGGGGGCTTGATCCGGTGTATGGAACACCGGCCATTTCAAGCATGGCGGGAACGTGGGTGTAGCGGGACTCACCCTGAATTCCCTCCGCTAAGTTGAAGACAATTCCCGAAGGGCGGGCCTGCGGATCGGGTGGCATGAACCGGTCGAGGGTAGCGATCAGTCCCTTATCGCCTTCACACACGAGCGTCTCGTGGCCACCCTCTTGCAGTGCTGCCGCCAAGGTTTCGACCGCCTCGCGATTCTGGGTCCTCTTACGAAGCTGACCGAACCGGTTGATCACGCCTGTGTGGTTAAAATTGCCTACGACGGCTACCCGCATGAGCCACTCCCTTTGATTCCTGCCCTGTACAATGTCAAATCGCTCGCATCCCTGTTGACCCGAGCGCCTTCACCCCTTCAGCAAATGGCGTGCCACGGATGTTTGCGTCAGGGAGGGGGAAAAGCATGGATTCGGGTTTGGATACTGACGCCTAGCGTATTGTTTCGAACACGGCGTCATCAATCTGACACGGGTGGACAGGAGAACATGAATGACCAAATACCAAGTTGGGTTCTCCGCACCGCTGCAGGCGATTGCGATTCCTCCAGGCGGCGATGAGGACCGAAATCATGTTCCGGCGCTACGTCGATGCCGTATAGCTACTTCAGATGGCTTGCGGATCTAGTCGGCCTTATGCCGGCAGGCCTATCTAAAAACCAGATGACTTCAATACACATCCTGAATTTGACGCAAGTTCTTTGTCGACTATGACTCAACCAACCAAAAAGCAAAGCCGTCGGGAAGTGTAGGGGCCGATGGCCTTGTTTCGTAATGGCCAATGCCACCGAGGCTCATCCGCACGCGCCGGCTTCTCGTGGCGCTAGGCTAAGACACGTACGTTGATCGAATGCCAGAGAAATTCGACATAAAAGCTTTCGACATAAGCCAATGTGGAGGAACTAAGGATGACGATATCTCGACGTGAAGTCCTCAAGGCGGGGGTAGCCACTGGGACGGTGTTAGCAATCCCTTCTGTCCTGCGCGCGCAGAAAGCGCCAACGGACGCGCGGACGGTGCGCATGGTGAAGGTCGGCGGCTTAACAGTCTTCGACCCTGTAGTTACGACGGCTAACATCACTCAGGATCACGCCACTGCGATTTACGACACGCTGTTCTCGCTCGATTCTAAGTTTGTGCCGCAGCCTCAGATGGTGGGAAAGTGGGGCGTTTCGGATGATAAAAAGACCTATACGTTTGAGCTTCGCGATGGCCTGGGGTGGCACGATGGCAGGCCCGTTACTGCTGCCGACTGTGTGGCCTCCATCCGTCGCTCTTTCGAAGCCGGCGGGCCCGGTCAGTTAATGATGGCGCAAGGGGCAGATATCTCGAAGAAGGACGACAAGACGTTCACGATTGCGCTCAGGGAGCCTCTGGGGGTCCTCACGCTTATGCTGTCTCAGTACCGCTACATCATGCGCGAAAAGGATGCGGATAGGCCGGCAACCGAAGCAGTGACCACCAACATCGGGTCGGGCCCTTTTAGGTTCAACCAGAGTCTAGCAAAGCCAGGCGCCAGTTTCGCCTACGACCGCAATGAAAAATACGTACCACGAAGCGAGCCATCGGACGGGTTGGCAGGCGCGAAGATTGTCAATGTCGATCGTGTCGTCTGGAACAATATCGGCGATCAGCAGACCGCATTGGCGGCCTTGCACGCGGGTGAGATTGACTACTTTGAGGGGCCGCCCCCTGATCTCTTTGCAGATATCGAGAGCGACCCAAACTTGGCACTCGAAGTTCTCGACAAGTCTGGACAGGATTACTTCCTGCGCATGAATTGTTTGCAGAAGCCGTTCGACAGTGTGAAGGCGCGCCAGGCAGTCCTTCACCTGGTCGATCAGGAGGCGTTTTTGAGTGTCATTTCCCCTGATCCAAAATACAGCAGTACGGTCAACTCCTTTTTTGGGAGCGGCAACCCGGTATCCAACGACGAAAATACGGGATGGTTCAAAAAAGGCGGAGACCCGGAGAAGGCTAAGCAGCTCTTCGCTGAGGCTGGATACGCAGGCGAAAAGGTCGTCATTCTCGATCCGACGGACTGGCGCGAAGCCGACAATGCCTCGCAGCTGCTGGCGGTGGCGCTGCAGAAGATTGGGGTCAACGCCGAAGTCGCGCCGAGCGATTGGGGCGGGCTTGTTGCGCGCCGTAACAAGAAGGGCCCAGTTGAGGATGGTGGCTGGAGCATTTTCATAACGAGCGAGTCCGACTACTCCCGCGGCGATCCAATCACTGATTCGACACTCAGTATGAACGGCGAGAAAGGGTGGTACGGCTGGCCGAAGAGCGACGAGTATGAGGCTCTTCGAGCCAAATGGGCGAATGTCGACACGGCAGAGCGCAAAGCGCTTGCGCGCAAGATGCAACAAATCGCTTGGAACCTTGCTGGTACGGTTCTGCTGGGGCGCGTCATCTCCCCAATCGCGCGCCGCATGACACTCACCGGCCTGATCGGCATGCCGGAAGTCGTCCCGATGTGGAACATGCGGAAGGCCTCGGCGTGATGGCTGGCTACATCCTACGGAGATTGGTTTCGACTATTGCCGTCATGGCGGTAGTCGGGATATTCATCTTCCTGCTCCTCAGGCTGGCGCCCGGTGATCCCGCAGCCATGATCGCCGGCAAAGAGGCCACAGCGGAGATGATCGCCGGCATCCGCGAACAACTAGGGCTCAATGCTCCACTACCGGTTCAGTTTGCCCGCTGGGCGGGAGACATGCTTCGTGGGGATTTCGGGACGTCAATCTTTGCCGGACGCCCGGTTCTTGAACTCATCGCGCAGCGGCTTGAACCGACGGTCTCGCTTGCGCTCATGACGATGCTGCTTTCGGTGACGGTTGGGGTAAGCTTCGGCATCCTCGCCGCGTGGCGGGCCGGTCGCCTCGTCGATCGCCTCCTCACGGCCTTTTCGGCGCTTGGTTATTCCGTCCCGGTCTTCGTCATCGGCTATTTTCTCATATACTTATTCGCCATCAAGACACACTGGCTACCGGTGCAGGGATATGTGCCCATCGATGCTGGCCTCGGGCATTGGTTCGTGCACTTGATCCTTCCTACCGTGACCCTAAGTCTTGGCTACATTGCATTCATCGCCCGGGTCACACGTACAAGCATGCTCGAGGTCCTGTCGGAGGATTATATGCGGACAGCCGCTGCCAAGGGTGCCTCGTCCTATGCCATGCTTTTTCACCATGCGTTGAAGAATGCCGGCATCCCGATCCTGACCGTCATCGGCATAAGCTTCGCCTATCTAATCGGCGGAGTCGTCCTTACCGAAACGGTGTTCAACATACCAGGTATCGGTCGCCTGGTGGTGGATGCGATCAACAACCGGGACTATCCCATCATTCAGAGCGTGATCATCCTGACCTCAGGTCTATACGTGCTCATTAATCTCGCAATCGATCTGGCCTATACGTTGGTCGATCCCCGTGTACGATACTGATATGACAGTATTGTCTTCAGCAGTCGAATACGTCTCTGCGGGCAGCCGCCTCCAAATAGGTGATCTTCCCCGTCTGGCAAGGCGTAATCCGCTGGTCGCTGTAGGCGGCGGCCTGTTGGGGCTTCTGATCATCCTTGCACTCGCTGCCCCGCTTTACGCCGGCGATCCGGGGAACATGGATCCATTCAGGCGGCTGCAGCCGCCCTCCGCCGAAATGTGGTTCGGCAGCGACAATCTAGGTCGGGATGTTTTTGCCCGAACGATCTTCGGCGCCCGCATCTCGCTCCTGGTCGGATTGATGTCTGCGGCATGCGCGGCACTTGCCGGGCTCCTGATCGGTGTCACCGCGGGCTACAGCCGCAGCATCGACAAGATCGTCATGCGGGTCATGGACGGCCTGATGTCGATCCCGACGATTCTTTTGGCAATCGCGCTGATTTCCCTGACGGGACCGGGAATTGGCATCCTCATCGTGGCGATCGCGGTCTCCGAGACGCCCGCCGTCGCGAGGCTGGTTCGTTCGGTGGTTTTGGGGGTTCGCGAGCGCCCCTATGTGGAGGCCGCGCTCTGCGGCGGGGCGCGCCTGCCGAAAGTGCTTTGGCGGCATATCCTGCCGAGCACGGTTCCAGCGCTCATGGTGCAGGGCGCCACCGTCTCCGCCAGCGCGATCCTGACGGAGGCGGTGCTGAGCTTCCTCGGCGTGGGCGTGCCGCCCGAGATTCCCAGCTGGGGTAACATGATTGCCAGTTCGCGGCTGTATCTCGCCATCGCGCCAATGACGATATTCGCTCCCGGGATCTGCCTTGCCGTCACCGTTCTTGCCGTCAACCTGCTCGGGGACGGCGTCCGCGACCTGTTCGATCCCAGCGCCAAGCGGAGGCGCTGATATGCAGATGAATCAAAGCGCAGGCAACGATGTGCTTCTCGACGTTCGAGACCTTGAGACACACTTTTTCGGCGAAGAGAGCGTCACCCGCGCGCTCAGTGGGATCAGCTTCCAGGTCAAAAAAGGTGAGACGCTCGGCGTTGTTGGTGAATCGGGATGCGGCAAGAGCGTCACTGCCCTGTCGATCCTTCGCCTGCTGCCGAAGGTGAGCGCCAGGACCGTCGGCGGCGAGGTCCGCTTTCACGGTCGCAACCTGCTTGAGCTGTCCGATCGCGAGATGCGAAAGATCCGCGGCGACCAGATCGCCATGATCTTCCAGGAACCGATGACGAGCCTCAATCCGGTCTATACGGTCGGCCATCAGATCGCGGAGGCGGTGCAGATCCACACCAAGGCGTCTCGCTCGGTGGCCATGAAGAAAGCCGAAGAGATGCTCTGTCTCGTCCGCATCGCGGACCCCGAGCGTCGCGTCAATGACTACCCTCACCAAATGTCGGGCGGCATGCGCCAGCGCGCCATGATCGCCGTGGCTCTTGCTTGCTCACCGCAACTGTTGATCGCTGACGAGCCCACCACGGCGCTCGACGTCACCATCCAGGCACAGATCCTGCGGCTTATCGTCGATCTGAAAGAGCGGATGGGAATGGCCGTGATGTTTATCACGCATGACCTGGGCGTTGTGGCAGAAACATGCCAGCGCGTAATTGTCATGTATGCCGGCCGGATCGTGGAGCAAGCGAGCGTAACTGAGCTGTTCGCGCGCCCTGCGCATCCGTACACCCAGGGCCTGATGCGTTCGGTGCCTGATCGGCGCCGCGGCCGTCAACGCCGCCTTGCGGAAATCCCCGGCATCGTGCCAAGCCTGCGCGAGCCCATTGTGGGCTGCAGCTTTGCGGCTCGCTGCCCGTTTGCGATCGACATTTGCCGCGACAAGACTCCCGCCCTGCGGGATGTCGGGTCGAGCCACGCCGCAGCCTGTTGGCGCGCCGAAGAGGTGATGGGCGCATGAGTGGTCCTTTGCTGAAAGTCGAGAATCTGACCAAGCATTATCCGCTCGGTGCGGGAATCTTCAAGAAAAGCATTCCGGTGATCCGGGCGGTGGAGGATGTATCCTTTTCCGTCGCCGAGGGCGAGACGCTTTGCATCGTGGGCGAATCCGGCTGCGGCAAGTCGACTGTCGCGCGGCTTTTGATGCGGCTCGTTGAGCCGACGGGCGGGCGCGTGGTGATCGACGGGACTGATATCGCGGGCCTCAACAAGGGCGCGCTTCACGCGTGGCGCCGTCGAATGCAGATGGTCTTTCAGGACCCGTACTCGTCGCTCAACCCGCGCCTCACCGCCGGACAGATCATCACCGAACCGGTCGAGAATTTTGAGTGTCTCAGCCGGAAGCAGCGTCAGGCGCTTGCCACTGACCTTCTCCGAAAGGTTGGAATGTCGCCCGAGATGATAAACAGGCTCCCGTCTGAGTTGTCGGGCGGTCAGCGCCAGCGGCTCGGCATTGCACGCGCCCTGTCGCTCAACCCCTCCCTCATTATCGCGGACGAAGCGGTCTCAGCCCTCGACGTGTCCGTGCAAGCGCAGATTCTTAATCTGTTTGCAGATCTCCAGCAGCGGATGGGCATCGCCTTCATCTTCATCTCGCATGACCTCGGCGTCGTGGAGCATATCGGTAATCGCGTCGCGGTCATGTATCTGGGGCGGATCGTGGAGCTTGCGCCCTGCGAGGCGCTCTTCGCCAAGCCGGTCCATCCCTACACCGAAGCTCTGATCACCGCGGCACCGGTACCGGATCCGACGCGAGCTCGTCTGGCGGCGCCCGTGGAAGGCGAGGTGCCGAGCCCGATCAACCCACCGAGCGGATGCGCGTTTCACCCGCGCTGCTCGCTCGCGGTCGAGCGTTGCCGCATCGACGTGCCGCCTTTGGTGCCAATGCCAGACGGGCGGGTCGTGGCCTGTCACGTGCGCGCTCCGGCCACAGGAACTCCCTTAGTTCGCTGAACCGGCGAATACCTCGGCAACGACAGTTTCGGCCGTGTAGGCACACTCAACCTAGCGAGAATGCAGTGGAAAAAAAATTGTGCGATAACGCTCATCCAGCCCGGCGGTCTGATAGCTACGATACGGTCGGCTCGATCGAAACCAACGTTGCAGAGGGTTTCACGATGGTCGCAGTCGGCGACCTGATTGTATCCCGACCGCTGACCAGATACGAACACCCCGGCTTCGGTGAGGTCGTCAAGATCCTTTGTGATGCCGATGTCACGTTCGGCAACATGGAAACCCTGATCTTCGATATTCGATCGTTCAAGGGAAGTCCTGCGGCCGAGTACGGTGGTGCGTATCACGTCAGCATACCGGAGCTCGGACCTGATTTGAAGGCGATGGGGTTCAATTTAATGAGCCGCGCAAATAACCATTCGCTTGATTGGGGCGTTGAAGGCATGCGAGAGACCAGCCGCATATTGGATGAGAGCGGTATCGTCCATGCTGGTGTTGGGGAAAGTCTTGCACAAGCTGGCGCCGCCCGCTTCTTGGAAACTACACGTGGTCGCGCGGCACTTTTGTCGTTTAGCTCAACGTTCATGCCGATGTCTCGTGCGTGCAATCCCGCCGGCGAGGCGCCCGCCAGACCTGGACTCAACCCCCTTCGTTTGGCGGAAAGCATCGTGGTCCCGCCAGAGATGCTGGAAAACTTAGGGCAAGTGCGCGATGCGCTGCCCGGTTACAAATCCAGCCATGGTGGCTCAACCCGAGTCGTGGTCGCCGGAGCGACGTTCAAGGCGGGCGACAAGGCCGGCTACAGCTACGAACCCGATCCGGGCGATGTCGCCGACATTCTGCGAAACGTTCGCCGGGGCAAGCAGTTCTCTGATTTCTGCATCGTTACGAACCACGGTCACGAGCCTAATTGGATTGAGGAAGTAAGCCAGGAACCGCCGGACTACGAGCAATCCTTGGCGCGTAGACTTATTGATGCCGGGGCCGATGTATATGTCGGACACGGGCCGCACCTACTGCGAGGCATCGAAATCTATAAGGGCCGCCCGATCTTTTATAGCCTCGGAAACTTTTTCTACGACGACCTCCGGACGCCCGTGGGGGCGGACATGTTCGCCGCCTACGGCAAAGATCCACGACACCACACCGAAGCCGAGGTGACCGTCGACGAAGAGACGAAGGGGTACCCGACGGCAAACGGATTTGTGGGCGCGCTTGCGCAACCCATTTTCTACGAGAGTGTCATCACAGTCAGCCGATTTGAGCAGAACCAGCTTGCCGAGTTGCGACTTTATCCGATCGAGCTTGGCTATTCCAAGAGGTTTGCCAATCGGGGTATCCCGCAGTTGGTCCACGGCCCACAGGCAAAGGCCATTCTGCAGCGGCTTCAGAAGCTCTCCGACCCGTTCGGAACCCGAATTGTCATTGAAAACGACACTGGAGCCATAAGGCTGAAGCCCAAATCCCCGCTGTGACGTTGCTTAGAGACAGCCGAATAGCAGAAAGTTCGGAGGTACTTCTAGCCGCTGTGATGTCATTGAGGGTCGTGCCCCACCGCGTGGTGTAGCTCGGCGGATACGAAGCCGCTCGCGAGCGCGCCCTCAACAGCGCTGGAGCGAGCGAGCGGCGTAGCAGCGGTCATCGATGTTCCCCGGTAGGTCGGGTTGCTCACACCAACCTGATTCGAAGGAACGACCGATGAGCGACGACATGATGAACCTGCGCACACCCGTGGAGAAGACCCCCGATGCCGATTGTTGCGCCAGACGATTCGGCTTTGCCGCTGAGCGGCTGATGGAGCTGGAGGTGGGCGCCGGCTATGGGGAGAAGAGCCCGTTGGGCGCGGCCCAGCGCAACGGCTACCGCGACAGAGACTGGGAGATGCGGGGCCGGCACCGTCGAGTTGCGCATCCCCAGGCTCAGGAAGGGCTCCTACTTTCCAGGCTTCTTGGAGCCGCGGCGCATGGCCGAGAAGGCGCCTTCGTCGAGCGGCTGTGCGCACGATCAAATACGAGTGGTCTATCTGCGCGCCTACGACAGCGTGTCCGAGCCCCGCGCGTCGATCGCCCGGTATCTCGCCTTCTATAATGAGGGCGCCCGGCCGCAACCCGCTTCCGCACGCAGGCGACGCGCCACTTGAACGGCCGCAGCGGCGGCGCGAAGGACAGGAACAGACACGGACTGTCCACCTTCGGTCGAGCGAGCAGGATGCAATCGGCGAGTGCGGCGCCGCTCTGTTCGAGGAGTAGCACCACCGATCACGCTTGCCCTTGGTGCGCCGGACAAAAACAACATCGCTGTTCGCCAGTCGATATCCTTCAGCCGAATGGCGCGTAACTCGCCGATGAGGGCCGATCCACCGACACCATCATGGCTACCGACCTGAGCCAGCCGATTTTCAAAACGTCTCTTAGTAGAAAAGCTTCCGCTCCATTTCCGTCAGGCGCTTGCCGCCCTCACGTGTGACGACCACGGTTTCGCTAAACGGAAGGCTGCACGCCGAGGTATACATGTGGAAAACTTGATTTTCCTCCAACTGCCATTCACTCTCGGGGAGGAAGACGCGAGTGAAATCACTGGTGCGAGGAGGGAGCTTGAGGCCGAGGGTGTAGCCGGTGATAGTCGTGTAGCTGTCGCGCAATCCAGCCGCCAATATGCCCTCGCGCAGGATGCGGTCCACATCCTTAGCATTTGCTCCGGCCTTCATAGCGCTGATCTGCTCGTCTTGAATTTGGATGATCCTTTCCGCGGTCCGGAGTTGTTCGTCGGTTGGCACGCCGATCAATTTCGAGCGCATGATCCGCGCGGTGTAGCCGCGGAAATGCGGAACCGGTTCCACAAACACGAGATCGCCCTCGGCCAGCACACGGTCACCGAGTGAGGAGTGAAAGGACGTGGAAGGCCCGGACGAAATAACGCCGATCTGGGCGTTGTCCGCGCCACTGCGCCAAGCTTCGCTCGTCATGGCGATGAAAATTTCTCGCTCATTGATACCTGCCCGAGCTGTCTCGAAGGCTGCCGATGCCGCGCGGTCGCAGATCTTGGCGGCCATCTTTTGACAGGCAAGTTCGAGCGGAGATTTGACCAGCCGCATTTCCCACATAACCCGGGAGAAATCTACTATCCTGGCACTCGGCAGCAGGCTTTCGAGCTCCAATGCCCGATTTACGGTGAGAAAATGGCTGTCGCGCTCAACACCTATGGCTGAGGCCCCAAAACCGCGAGCTTTAACAGTTTCGGCCACGACCTTGACCGGATTTTCGTTATCGTTGAACGCCGCGTAATCAGTCAGCCAACTCGCCTCGTTAAAGGTCGAAGCGTCGATTGCACGGACCACTTGGATCGGCTCGCCATCAAGAGGGATGAGTACCGATTGATACATTGCCGCTGTGGAAGCGTAGCCGCTGAAATAGATCATGTGCTCGCGTTGGTCCACGATAAGCAGGTCAACGCGCCGCTCGGCCATCACCGTGCGCAATACTGCGAGGCGCGAGCGGAATTCGTCGACGGGAAAGCGCGGCGGGAAGAGTTGTGTCATCAATTCAATCCTAAGGGAGGTTATGGCACGACATGCTCTGGTGCCGGGAAGGACGGCCGCCGCGGCCGACGTGGCTGAGTAGCGGCGGAGTATGCGACCGTATCGGAACAACCATGGGTGACCTGCAATGGCATGGAGCGGAAAAACGGAGCTTCTGTACCACTTCGGCTCCCCTGAGACACAGTCCTTAGACCAAGTTCAAAGAGTTGCCTGTTTAAGGAAACCAGCTTGATTGACCCATTTGCTTCGGGTGCACTGACACTAAAGTGTCTTATTCCCCAGAGTTCGGTGTGATCGACCAATCGATCAAGTCCACGGCATGCTGAAGTATTGCCTTGGTCCGAATACGCTTAGGCGAAGCGGCGATGACATGGCCGATCCTGTCTCGGCTATCGCCTTTCCTGATGATCGGCGTCTTGCGTTCAATATAGAATTCGACCTCAGCAACACCTGGCACGGCAGCCGCCCTACTGCCGTCAATCCAATCGAGGGTGCCATCGCGATGCGGAAGTAAAATCCGCGCCGCCGCAGTATGCGAATGCCTCTTGCCTGACTTCCACTCCTCCCCGATGGCAAGCTTGATATGCTGGGTGACGAGATCGACACCGTAAGCCAAGTGGACCAATTGAGGGGCCGGCGTGCCACCAAGACGCGGATTGACTTCAATGACAGCTGGGCCAAGCTTCGTCCACCGCAAGTCAATGTTCGTCGGCCCCCAGCCAAGCCCGAGAGCTCGCAAACAGCTCAGTGAAACATCTGCGATACGCTTACTCTCATTACCATTCAGCGGCGCTGGATAGATGTACTCACGACAGACGAAGTGCGGCGGGAGGCCGAAGTCTGCGGCGGCTATCCCGATGATCTCATTTCCCATTATTTCAATGCTATAATGGGGCCCTTGTGCGAATTCTTCGATCAGTATACTTGGCGAAGACCACCAGACGTGCTCGCCCCCCAATAAATAATTCGTATGTTGGGCTACCTCATCGAAACTGCGGCACAATCGGACCCCCATGCTGCCTATGCCGGCGGCTGGCTTAACAATCACCGGAAGGCCGATCTCCGCGGCAGAGCTTTCTACCTCCGCCGCATCTTTTGCCAATCGATAAGAAGGCATTGGAACGCCAGCCTTCCGGAGGAGCTGACGTTGAGTGAATTTGTCGCAGCACCTTTCGATCGATACGGGGTTCGGTCCCGGCAGATCGAAATAGCGGCAGAGCTTAGCAGCGGCCGCATAGGTCAACTCTAGGGCAGACGTAATCCCAGCAATGTCATAGGTCTCACGGAGCCGGCGGCATTCGCGAATGAGCGCATCGACGCTGTTTGTATCGGCACGGATTGCCTCAATCCCTTCCCTTGCGAGATAAGCATACCGAGCCGGATCAGCCACCAAGGCGATTGGTCTAAGCCCAAGGCGCCGGGCCGCTAGGATGTATCGCAACATATTACTTGCGCCTTCCACCAGGATGAACGCTCTTCTTGCCATTGGCGTTGACCTTCTGTTGTGGGCTGTGCGTCAGCCTGCGCGTGAGGCATCTTCTTACATTCGCCAAACCTCGAAATCATGAGTATAAATACCATTATCGGTAGGTTGTATTGTTAAAATATTTGCAAAATCATTTGAAAGTTTTGTCGCAACCGGCTTCGCCGTGTGAAAAATGCTCCGCGAAGCGATCCATCTCGCACCGAGTGCACCGCTACGCGAGGCGCCTCAGTACCCCACCATACGAAAAATAGAAGTCGGGCATATCGCCCCTCCAGCATTGCGGCGCAGGGGGATCCCGCGTCGGTGGCGCGCCACCTAACCGCACGCCGGCGATCTTTATGTTTTCCGAGGCCGCAGTGGCAATCTGATCAAGATTCTCTGGCAGATGGGCTCGGCATGTCGCTGTATGCAAAACGGCTCGAGAAAGGCCGGTTTCTATAGCCGTCGCAGGCGGATGGCACGGTTTCCATATCACTAGCGCAGCTCGCCTACGTGCTTGATGGGATCGATTGGCGCAACCCGCGTCACACCTTCCGCCCCCAGCGCGCGGGCCGAGTTTTCTTTGATTTGCGCGATTTTCCGCGAGTCAGCGGACGCGTTTTATGATACACGCCAGGGCGCGGTTGCCACCGCCCAGGATGTTGTTCCGGACGATATCGGCGCGCTGAGGGCGGCGCCGGCCGCGGCGCTGGCCAGAGCCAAAGACGAGGCCGCGCGCGCTGCGCTGGTCGAGGCCGAACTGGCGGTCGCCAAGGCCAAGGCGTCGGATGATGCGGCGCTGATCGCACACCAGGATCTGACGATCCGGAAGCTGCAGCGGGCGCTGCATGGCCGGAGTTCTGAACGTTCGGCCCGCCTGCACGAGCGGATGGAGACTCACCTTCGAGGAACTCGAGAGCACGACGAGGCAAGACGAGATCCGCCGAGCAGGCCGCGGCCCGGACCACCGAGGTGGCGCCTTGTGTTGGCAACGACCGGCGCGCCAGCCAAATTTGCCGCGCGAGCGTATGGTCGGAGCCGGCGCCGGCCGCTTGCGACTGCTGCGGCGGTCATCGGCTGCGCAAGCTGGGTGACGATATCAGTGAGACGCCGGGGGTGGCGCCGCCGCAATGGAAGGTGATCCAGGACGTGCGGGAGAAGTTCGCCTGCCGCGGCTGCGAGGCGATCAGCCAGGCTCCGGCGACGTTCCACGTCACCCCACGGCCGGTCCCGGCCTGCTGGCGGTGATCCTGTTCGAGAAGTTCTGACAGCTGCCGCTCAACCACCAAGGCTGAACGCTATGCCCGCGAAGGCGTGCCGCTCAGCCTGTCGACGCCCGCCACTAGGTCGGCGCCGGCGCTGCGGCGCTGATGCCACTGTTCAAGCGGCTCGAAGCCCATGTGCTAGCCGCCTCACGTCTGCCCGACCCAGCGATGCTCGGACATGCCTTACACACGGTAGAGGCGCTGAACAATGCGCTGGCCCGGCTGGCGGACCGCCGCCGCCCGGCAGACACGCCTGCACAAACCGCTGGCACTGGCAGGCTACAATGAGCACCCTCAAAGCACCCTGATCACCGCCCTCATCGGAGGGTACTTTCTTGTTTCAGTCGTGCAACTGGTCCTTCAAGTAAATTTACGGAATCTTTGCGCGCGCAATTTCCGGCGATGGTACTTTCACAGCGACGTCTGAGGCGTGGCGTAGCAAAGAACACTTATGCCCATTTACGCTCGGACTGCACAACGCGCAACGTCGGAGGCAGAAGCAAATGTCAACAAGAGCGCTCATCCTGGTTGAAGGCCATTCAAGAGGTAATGGTCTACGATACGTCCAAGCGGCCAAGCGTCTTGGCCTTCATCCAATTACCCTGTCGGCTGATCCAACTCAGTACGACTATGTTGCGGCGGAACGAAGTGAGGCGATCCGCGTCAATACAGACGATCTCGATGCGTTGATCCGCGAATGTTGCCAGCTACGCGCGAACTATGACATAGCTGGTATTACTGGCTTTTCGGGCGACGACGAGTCGGTCTATGCGACAGTTGGCAAGCTCTGTCGGCACTTCGATCTACCGGGACCAAACCCCGCGTCCGTCGAACGATGTTGTGACAAGTTCGTGCAACGTCAGCTCCTCGCGGAGGCCGGCGTTCCAATCCCTGCTTATCGCTTAGCAGCAAATGCCACCGACGTTGAAAGCGCGGTCTCGGAGATCGGACTGCCAGTAATTGTTAAGCCAGCCGTTGGCAGCGGCAGCATGGGCGTGCGATTGTGCCGTAACGCCAACGAGGTGGTCGAACATACCACATATCTGTTGTGCGGGAAGCACGGATGGCAGTCTTCGCCGAGGATACTGGTCGAAGAATTCGCCCAAGGCCCCCTTTATTTCACCGAGATCATGGGAAGTGAGGTTATTGGGATCGGTATCGGCGGCTTCGGCCGCCCGCCAAATTTTGTCTGGCGTGAGGCCACCTTTCCGGTCCCGCTGGCTGATGACGAGCATGAGCGCATCGCCGATGTTTCCGTGTGCTGCTTGCGAGCTCTCGGCCTTGGCTGGGGGCCAACGTTCATCGAGCTACGGTGGACGAAGCGAGGACCAGTCGTCATTGAAGTGAACCCCCGTCTTGCTGGCGCGCCCGGTCCTCAACTTGTTCAGTTAGCTTACGGTATCGATCTCATCACCGAGCACGTCAAGCTTACCATTGGCCACGATTGCGATGTGCACAGACGGCATTCGCACACTGCGGCGGCGCGGTACATAGTTCCTGATCGCGACGGCACACTGGATTGGATCGTAGGCGAGAGTCGGGCGGCCTCCGTGCCAGGTATAGCCGAGGTCAAATTTTATGTTGAACCCAAGACGCCGATCATCAGGAAAGGCGATTACCGAGACTGGATCGGACACGTCATTGCCGCTTCACCCAGCCCTGCTCGGACTGAGGCGATACTCCAACGTGCCGTCGATACGATTGATTGGTCGATCACACCATTTCCGACAGTTGGCGAATAGGAGCAAGCTGCGACTCCTTGCCCTCGCCGCACCAGGGTGAGGGCATCAGTGCGGAAGGTCGACGAGAGAGCTGGCTCCGCAAATTCGGACGGTGGCATAAGTGGATTTCGTGCCTGACGGCGGCGAGGTTTCTGGCTGCGAATCAGGAGAAGAGAAGGCGCCGGGATCGTCGAACTGACGCTGGCCAACGATCTTTTAGAGGGCGCGCTCAGCAAAGCCGGCCTGTTGAGCGCAAAACGATGATCGACCCCCAGCACGCCTTTCCGATCGTCGGGCAAGCCAAGATGCTCGGCCTTGCCCGCAGTACGGTCTACTATAAGCCTCGGCCGGTTTCAGCCGAGGACCTGGCCCTGATGCGCCGGCTCGACGAGTTGCATCTCGATTACCCCTTCGCCGGGGCGCGGATGCTTCGGGCGCTGCTGCGGCGAGCTGGTGTCGTGGTCGGCCGCCGTCATGTCGCGGCGAGCGCGTCGATCAGCATGGATGGCAAAGGTGCCTGGCGCCACAACGTCTTCGTCGAGCGGCTGTGGCGCACGATCAGATACGAGAAGGTCTATCTGCGCGCCTACGACAGCGTGTCCGAGGCCCGCGCGTCGATCGCCCGGTATCTCGCCTTCTATAATGGAGGGCGCCCGCATTCAAACCTTGACGGGCGCGCGCCGACGACGCTTATTTCGGCGCGCAAGCGATCGCCACGGCCGCATGATCGTCGCCGCGCGATTTTGCTGCAACTCTGGTCGGGCTTACCCCCTCCCGATGCCGCAGCAAAATCGCCAAGCCCCACGCTCAACGTAACCCGGCAGGATGCCACTTAAAATTCCGCGCGGGGTGCTGTCCAAACAAGCGGAGCCAGCTCTGAGGGCGCCCGTCTGCGTTCCAGGAAACGTTCGCTGTGAGACCGTGAAAGGGATTAAGCTCGCTGCCAGCGACAATCATTTTCCGGTCGGCCTTGAACGCACGGGAGCTGCCGCGATGTTCATCACCCATGATCTGGGCGTCGTCGCCGTAGACATGCCAGCGCGCGTCGTGATGTATGCCGGCCGCATCGTCGAGCAGGCGAGGATGACGGATCTGTTTGCGCATCCCGCGCATCCTTACACGAAAGCCTCATGAATCCAGTGCCGGACAGGCGGCGCGGCAAAGAGCCGGAAGGCATCGCGCCGAGCCTGCGCGAGCCGATGGTGGGATGCAGCTTTGCCGCGCGTGGACGTCGGCCGCGAGAAGACACCCATCCTGCGTGACGTCATGCTGGGGCACGCCGCAGCCTGCTGGCGCTTCGAAGAGGTTGTTGACGCATGAGTGGTCCTCTGTTGAAAGTCGAGAACCTGCTCAAGCACTATCCGCTTAGCGCGGGGGTTTTCCGCAAGGACGTCCCATCATCACCGAACCGGTCGAGAATTTTGAGCGCCTCAGCCGAAGCCAGCACCAGGCGCTTTCCGCGGAGCTTCTCCGAAACGTCGTAATGTCACCCGAGATGATGCACAGGCTGCCCTCGGAGGGTGGCCAGCGCCAGCGGCTCGGAATCACCCGCGCCCTGTCGCTCCACCCCTCTCTCATCATCGCTGACGAAGCGGTGTCAGCCCTTGAACGTGTCGGTGCAAGCCCAGATCTTGAACCTGCTTCTAGATCTGCAACAGCAGAGGGGCATCTCCTTCGTCTTCATCTCACATGACCCAGGCATCGTGGAGCATATCGGCCATCGCGTGGCTGTCATGTATCTCGGGCGCGTCGTGGAGCTTGCGCCGTGCGAGGCGCTCTTCGCTAAGCCGGTCCATCCCTACACGGAGGCTCTGATTGCCGCAGAGGAGCGTACCCGTGGCCAGGATCACATGCCCGCTGCGCCGCACGCCAGGAGCAGTCGGCCGCGATCATCGCCGAGCTGCCATTGGAAGAACTTGCGTCTCAGGAGCGTGTCCGACACGCGGCTAGCTGGAGCGGCGCCGGCGCGTTCGGCTTCCGAGAGCCGGTTATTGGCAACCCATCGACAAGTCGAAACTCGCCGAGGCAATCCGCTACGCCAGAATCGACGCGAGTCCCTCGAACCCATGATGGTGGTCTAGACATCGACCCCAATGCCGTCGAGCGGGCCATCCGGCCGCAGACATTCACAGAAAGAATGCATAGTTCGCGGCAGCAACGGTGGTGGGAAGACATGGGCCACGATCGCCTCACTCCTCCAAACCGCGAAAATGAACGACGTCGATCCGTTCGCTGGCTCGCACAAGCCGTCCAGTGCATCGCCGCCGGCTGGCTCAACGCGGAACTCGAGCAGCCTTTGCCGTTCAACCACCATGCCGGCTGAACGGCCACGGCTGGGCGCTTACATCAGCGTTCTCTTTGCGGTATCCAAATTCCCCGGTTCATCGCGGGGGCACCTAATGCCAAAGCTGCTGACACAGCAGGAAATGTTTAGTGCCGAAACCTGGCCGACTTTGTTTGGAATGGCTGCCAGTCTTTGATCCAAATGGCGGACGGATTCACCTCCGAATCCCCACAGTGATGGAAATCTGTTGAAATTTCCGGACTAGGCGCAGAATCACCTGGGCGCCTCGCTGCACAGCGATGAGTTTTCGGCGGCCTGAAGCGGCGATCTGGTCGCTCGGCGCGGCGGTACCCGTCGGATGGGAGGCGGGGGGTTGCGGGTTGCGGTCGCCCGTTTGTTTTTCGGGCGTCGGCACCCCGTCGGCTAATGTCACGAGCCGCGGGCGTCGGCCCACCAGGATGATGAAATGGCACTTGGCCCTAAAGACTTCAGTGCCTCTGTTGGCGCTGCGCCGGAATTCGACCTTCTCTTGACGCCTAACCTTTCCGTTCTGTTTGCCGCCCGTGTGGCTGGCCTGCTGCCACAAGGCTTCATAGGAAGCATCGGCGAGTCTTCCGACACGCATAAGCTTCGTGAAACCGCGGCACATTCTCGGCTGCTTGGCTTTGCCGGAGCTTTGGCGTTTCATCCAACACAGGTGGCTATATTCATTGAGGCTTTCTCGCCAAGCGCACAGGAACTGGGGTGGGTCCGCGATGTCATCGCGGCGGAGAACAATGCTGCAGCCCGCGGACTGTCTGCATTCTCGTTGGACGGAAAGATGGTTGATCCGCCGGTGGTTCGGCGCATCCACGAGACTCTGGCTCTAGCCGGCAGCAACTGACCTGCCCCGGTCAATGGAGACCGGGGGTCTTTCCCCGTCTGAGGTCGGCAAGTACTACTTGCTTGGCCATCTCTTCTTAGCCCTCGACCACGTTCGAGCATCTGCACAAGCTTGACAAGATCCTGAAGGCTAGCCCCTGTGGCGGCAAACACGCTGTCGGTCCTGGGGTGTAGGCGCGGGAGCCAGCTATTCGTCACGGTTGCCGACTTTCCTTGTACATGGAGCAGCGATACTTGCACCAAGCCAGGCGGCGACCATCTAAAAACGGGATGGCACCGTCCGGGACATTATATTGGCGTGTTGAACACCTCGTGGTGCATACTTCAGGAGTGCTAGAATGCGAACCCGCAACAGCTATCATAAACCCGCGCCACGTAGTCTGAACACCCGCAATTGGTTGAACAATGAGCGAAGCACCGCATATTACGTTTGATCTAGATACGCCGGGCGTGAGCAGGGGGCATCTGGTTGTCCCTGGAGGTGCCGACCGTGGAGAGCTTTCGCTCCCGGTCTTTAGTCTCAACAAAGGAGAGGGACCGCGCCTTCTTGTCACCGGCGGAAATCATGGCAACGAACTGGAGGGGCCACTTGTCGCGCGACGGCTTATCAAGTGGCTGCCAGAAGCGCAAACCTGTGGGCGAGTCATGATCCTGCCGGTGCTTAATCCATTGGCCGTGGAGGCATGGAGCCGCAATACTCCCCTCGACGGGTTGAACCTCAATCGCGTTTTTCCGGGCCACGCCTACGGGTCAGTGACTGAACGAATCGCGGATGCGGTGTCGCGGGTATTGTTGCCAATGGTCGACATCGTGTTTGATCTGCACAGCTTCGGACCAACCTGGGATTTCCCACCGGCGGCCACGACGCACCCCATTGCCGATCCCGATCTTATGGCCCGGACGGTGGGAATGGCGGAAGCCTTCAATTTGCCTCTGACATTGATCTGGCAACACAACGACACGGCTGGAATGTTTGATATCACGGCCCAAAACCAGGGCAAGGTATTTGTTTGCACTGAATTCGGCGGCGGTACGGTCGGCGCGGACAATCTCGCGATCTACGAGGCTGGGGTGCGCAACGCGCTCATCGCGCTCCGGCTGATCGAGGGCAAAGCCGACTCTCCAACTTTCCGTCGACAGAAGTCCCGACAAACGCTCGAAACGCGCCCCTCCGACGAGTTGAAATCGCCTGCGCCGGGCATCTTCGAACCTCGCTGCTCGGTCCTGGATGAAATGAAGCAGGGCGATCTCATAGGTATCCTGCATCCGATAGATTCGCTGTCCGCTGAATCGATTGATATCCGCGCGCCCGAAACCTCCGTCGTCTTGGCCGTAGCATCAGGGGCGCATTTCGACGCCAACAAAGTGGTAGCGCTCCTTGCACGGCCGCTGAAGAAATAAGAGGCGGGTGGCAGCTAGCGCCCCGCGTGTCAGTAGCGGAAGAATTTAATCCCGTACAGGATGAATAGAGTGGCCGAATTGCGGATCAAAGACGTCCTCCTTGCGCCTGGCAACGGCGCATTCTTCTACGACGATCAAGCTGCCATTGTCTCGGGCGCAGCTCAGGACGGCTTCAACTATATCGGCAAACCGACAACGCTTGGGTTCAAATCCATTCGCATTCCAGCATCTTCGCTCAGCATCGGGCTGATCCTCGCCGACGAAACAATTGTTTGGGGCGACATGATGAACGTGCAGTACTCTGGTGCTGGCGGTCGCGATCCTGTGTTTGAAACCGCTCAAATCTCGGGTTTGGTGTCGCGCGCTGTGGTGCCCCGGCTTCTAGATGTCGATGCGTCTCGCTATCTTGATGCCTGCGCGAAGGTTTTCGAGCCCTTTGAAGACAAGCGGCTACCTCTCGCTATTGAGTATGGCGTGAGCCAGGCGCTCCTTCGCGCGGCGGCTCATCTTCAACGTACGACGATGGCGGAGATCATATGCAGTGAATTTGATCTACCGCTGCCAACGCGCAGGGTCCCGATTTACTGCCAGAGCGGCGATGCCCGCGAAATCAATGTCGACAAGATGATCCTCAAGGCGGTGGATGTACTTCCCCATGGCCTGATCAATTCACGGCAGAAATTCGGCCAAGGCGGCCAGACTTTCCTTGAGTTCGTCAAGTGGGTTGCAACGCGCACGCGCGAACTCGGCCGCCCTGGGTATCATCCGGTGCTTCATTTCGATGTGTACGGCTGGATCGGCCAGGAAATCGGCCTGGAGCCGCAGAGCATTGCCGATTTTATCTGCAAGGTTGCGGATACCGTTCCGGGTTTTACGGTCAACATCGAGTCCCCGGCAGACTTTGGTTCTACGCGAGCTCAAATTGAGAACTACGCCAAGATCGTATCGATTTTGGACAAACGGGGTTCCAGCGCACGCGTTGTCGTGGATGAGAGATGCAATACGCTTGAGGACATTCGGCTCTTTGTCGAAGCCAAAGCGACGCATCTGGTGCAGATCAAGACACCCGATGTCGGCTCAATTGTCGATACGGCGCGCGCCGTTCTCATCTGCAAGGCAAATAAGAAAGGGGCCTATGTCGGGGGAAGCTGTACCGAGACAGACCTCTCCGCCCAGGCTTCTGTCCACGTATCGGTGGCAACCCAGGCCGACATGATGCTTGCGAAGCCCGGAATGGGTGTCGACGAGGCATATTCCATCGTCGGGAACGAGCAGAACCGATTGCTGGCGATGCTGAACCGTCGTCGAGTTCGAGCCAAAAACGTTGGATGAGAGGCGCGGTGTCGCATGCAGAACTCTCTTGAGGGGATCACTGTCGTAGCCGTGGAGCAGGCCGTGGCCGCGCCTTACGCGTCCTCTAGGCTGGCGGATGCCGGTGCCCGGGTGATCAAGATCGAACGGCCCGAAGGAGACTTTGCCCGGAGCTACGACAAGTTGGTCCGAGGGCAGAGTGCTTACTTCGTCTGGCTTAATCGCGGTAAGGAATCGGTATGTCTGGACCTGAGGTTGGAGGCGGACCGCGAGGTCCTCGATACGCTCATTGCCGCTGCTGACATCTTTATCCAGAATCTGAAGCCGGGCAGCGTCGAAAAACTAGGTTTCGGCTCTGCTGACCTGCGTCGCCGATTTCCGCGCCTGATAACCTGTGACATCTCGGGTTTCGGTGACAAAGGGCCTTATTCACACTTGAAGGCCTATGATCTCATCGTTCAAGCCGAAACAGGTCTGTGTGCGATCACCGGCAACCAGCAAGGGCCCGCACGTGTCGGGGTCTCGGTCTGTGACATCTCAGCGGGCATGACAGCGCACAGCGCCATTCTTCAGGCGATGTATCACCGCGAGGTCACCGGCGAAGGGACCAGCATTCAGGTGTCACTGTTCGATGCTGTCGCTGAGTGGATGAATGTTCCGGTTCTGCAAAACGACTATAGCAACTACCACACGGAACGCGCCGGTGTTAAACACCCGTCTCTGGCGCCATATGGCGCCTATCGTTGTGCCGATGGTAAGGACGTCATCTTTTCGGTTCAGAATGACCGCGAATGGGTGAGTTTTTGCGAGAAGTTCCTCAAGCAGCCGGAACTTACACGCGCACTTGGTTTTGCCGATAATATGGAGCGCCTTAGCCACCGTGCGCAACTTGATAAGATCATTGAACGGCGGTTCTCTGAACTATCCTGCCAGGTCGCAATGCAGGAGCTTGAGGCGGCCGGACTGGCATATGGCCGACTGAGCGAAGTGGCGGATGTTTCAAAACATCCACATGTCCGCAGAGTCGAGATTGGCACGCCTGAAGGAAGCGTCGAAACCATCGCGCCGGCGGCAATTTTCAATTATGAGCAACCTTCGCTACGCCCAGTTCCGGCTCTTGGCGCTCATACTGAGGCTGTCCGCGAGGAGGTTGAGGGGCTCTTGCGCAACAGAGCGGCGTCAGCGTGAGCGCGCGTCTAAGCTGTGTACCTCGGATCATCTCAGCGCGTCGGCCATCCAGCAAGCCCACCGCCATCACGCTCGCTAAGATTGATTGCAGAGGTGACTCCATGATGGCGGACACCCTTCCGTCAGTTGAAACCGAGATGTCTGTACCACGTTGGAGGTCCCTGCTCTTCGTACCTACTCACGTACCGCGCTTTGTGGAGACGGCCCATGAGCGGGGTGCGGATGGCCTCATTCTCGACTTGGAGGATTCCGTTCCTCAGGATCAGAAGGGTGAGGCACGCGACAGCTTGCTGAATGCGTGGCCTAGGTGGCCGGAAAGGCGCTTTTGTTTTGGTCCGCGTTAATCATGGTTTGCGCGCTTTGGCGGCCGGTCTCAATGCAGCCGTGATAGCGGGTGTTGACGCAGTGGTTCTTCCGAAGACCGATTCGGCAGAATGGGTGTCAGAGATCGCGAATGCAGTTTCAGAACTTGAACGGGAAAGAAATCTTCCGCTGGGACGCATCCGGTTCCTTGCCCAGATCGAGACCCCAGGCGCCTTGCAACGGCTACCATTGCGTTGGCGCATCCCAGGATAGCCGCAATGGCGCTTAGTCCCGAAGCCTTCAGTGCCGCTGTGTCGGCGGCTCCCCTAAGTTCGACCTTCTGTTGGCGCCGAACCTTTCTGTTTTGTTTGCCGCCCGTGCGGCCGACTTGCTCCTACTGGGCTTCGTAGGGAGCACAAGTGGTCATATTCAATGAGGCATTCTCGCCAAGCGCACAAGAACTCGAGGGCCCATCGTGTGGTCGCGGCGCAACCGATTTCTCGGCCCGGGGCCAGAGGTGCTTTCGCCTTGGACGGCAAGCTGGTCCATGCTCCGGTCATTCGAAGCGCCATCGGCGAGTTCTCCGATTGCGACGCGTGCGCGGCGGCTTGGCTTTGTCGGGGCCTTGGCGATCCATCCGACAATCATCGCCTCGGGCGCGCGAGCCGAGCTGGACGTTTAGAGACCTTCGCCAACTGATTAGAAGCGGGCGAGACATCACAAAAGCCCCCAATTGCGTCGCCCGAGGGTCTCTGCAGCGTGGCATAATTATTGCTGTCGCGCCATCGCATTTCGAGATAGATTATATAAATCGGAGTTGGCCCTCGGAAGAGTACCCGTGGAAATCAGGCAGTTAAGATATTTCGTCGGCGTGGTTGAAGCAGGCAGTTTTACGAAGGCCGCCGGCTTCCTCAATGTCGCCCAGAGTGCGCTGAGCCTACATGTGCGCCAGCTGGAGGAAGGTTTCGGCACCCAGTTGCTAATACGCGATAGGACCGGCGTGAGTGTCACGGCGTCGGGAGCCAAACTCCTCGATCGGGCGCGGGCGATTCTCAGGGAAATTCGACTTACCGAGGTGGAATTGACCAACTCTCCTGCCTCCCCGGCGGGTGAGGTGACTATTGGCATTCCGTCTGGAGCTGCTCGAGTCCTAAGCGGCCCGCTGCTTGATTCGGTAAGAAACGAACTGCCCAAAGTTTCCCTTAAGATGGTTGAGGGCATGACTGGACCGCTGGAGGAGTGGATGGCTGCTGGACGCTTCGATTTGGCAGTTCTCTACCGCACCACGGACAGTGTGGGCCGAATGACAGTCTTGGCGCGCGAAGACCTCTGTCTGGTGGTGCCATCAGGTGAGCCGCCTTTCGAGGAGTCGATATGTCTGGCGGACCTGCATGCGTTCCCGTTGGCGGTTCCCATGCGCAATAACAACGTCAGGCGCTCGGTGGCTGACGTCGTCGCACAACACGGCTGCGCCTTGGATGTCAAGGTTGAAGTGGACTCGCTCTCGACGATCATCAACATGGTCGTAGAGGGAAAAGCCCATTCTATTCTGGCCCCGTCCGCGGTCCAGAAAGAAGCCTCTCAAGGGCTGGTGCGGACCGTCAAGATCGTCGATCCGGTGATTACCCGCTCGGTTGTGCTTGCTGTAAATTCCAAAGATGAGCGTTCTGCGGCCGTCTCCGCGGTCCGCAAGCTCATCCCCAGGGTCGCCAGAGAATTAATTGAGAACCGGGGCTGGGCAGCCGCGGCTCCTGACGCGGCCTGACAGCCGTCGATCTATAAAGCACGACCTTTTTTGCCGTTGGATTAGATCGATCTGGATTCCAGATGGATTTCGGCATTAATCGATATTTGACCCGCCGCGACCGTCGCGATGAAACTAGCTTAAGCGAGTTGCCGGTTTCAACGTTCGAACGGCACTCGCATGGCTGGAATTCACCACAAGTGGAGCACGCGATGTCCAACGCCAGGAGCCACGAGCTCTTCATTAACGGCAAATGGCGGGCCGGTGGTAGCAGACCCACATTGCCGGTGATTAATCCGGCAACGGAGAAGGTATTTGCCTCGGTGACCTCGGCCACGGTGTCGGATCTGGATGAGGCCCTGGCTTCGGCAGAACGCGCCCGCAAGGCTTGGTCTTCACGGCCTGCAAAAGAACGTGGCGAGATCTTGGTAGCAGCGGCAAGAATCTTGGCAACGAAGATTGAATCAGCAGCCAGGGACCTGACGGCCGAACAAGGAAAGACGATTCCCGAAGCGACAGGTGAGTACACGCGTGCCGTCGAAACGCTGGAATGGAACGGCAGGCATGCCGAAGAGTTGTCGGCCCCTATTCCGATGGGGCCGAACCGGATGATCGTCCCGGAGCCGCTTGGCGTCGTTGCTGCCTTTACGCCCTGGAACTATCCGGCCGTTCTCATCGCCCGCAAACTCGCCCCGGCGCTGGCGGCAGGCTGCCCGGTGATCCTCAAAGGGGCTGAAGAGACACCGAGCGTGGCTGTCCATATCGTTGAATCATTGCGCCAAGCAGGCATCCCCGACGGCGTGGTCAATCTTGTCTTCGGTGTTCCGGTGCACATATCGCGGTATCTGCTCAGTTCGCCAATTGTGAAGGTGTTGACTTTCACGGGCTCCACGGCGGTTGGAAAACAGCTGGCCGCACTAGCGGCGAATAACTTGCAGCGTTGCATTCTTGAACTCGGTGGGCACTCTCCGGTTATAGTGTGCGAGGATGCGGACCTTCCAAAGGCCATACAGGCGATCTCGGAATACAAGTTCGAGTGTGCGGGCCAGAGCTGCAATGCCCCCAGCAGGATCCTCGTCGCGCGGCCACTCTACGACGAATTTCTGTCCCGGATGACGGAGGCGGTCCGCAAAATCAGGATCGGCCTACCAGACGACGCTGCAACGGACATGGGTCCGATGGCGAACGCGAGGCGAATCGAGGCCATGCAGCGCCTAACCAAAGATGCGGTCGAACGCGGCGCCCGCATCGAGACCGGTGGCGCCTGCCTCGACCGACCAGGCTTTTACTGGCCGCCAACCATCCTGACGGCCGTGCCAAAGGATGCCAGAGTGCTTCATGAAGAGCCCTTCGGACCGATCCTCACGGTGGCGCCGTTCGAAGGCATCGAAGAGGCAATCGAAGAAGCCAACGCGACTGATTACGGCCTGGCCGCGTATTTGTTCACTGGCGCTGCCGACGCGCAACAGATGATGATCAACGGCCTTTCGGCAGGCGCTGTCAGTGTGAATTACCTGAAGGGGGTTTCCGCGGACGCGCCTTACGGAGGCGTCAAGCAAAGCGGCTATGGATACGAGGGGGGCGAGCAGGGGGTGCGAAGCTTTCAAATCCTCAAGATGGTAAATGGCCTCGGATCATTTGGATAAGTTTTCGTGGGTAGAACACGGACCATCGCCGGCAAGGATATCACAAGGAGCGTTGCCGACGCCCTTCAGTACATCTCGTTCTACCATCCTCCAGATTACATCCGATCTCTTTCGCAGGCCTATGCGGGCGAACAGAGCCCTGCGGCGAAGAATGCCATGGGACAGATTCTGCTGAACTCCCGCATGGCAGCCTTCGGGCGGCGGCCGATTTGCCAGGACACCGGCCTTGTGGTGGTCTTCGCGAAGGTCGGCATGGACGCCCGGATCAAATCAACGGTCAGTTTCGCCGACCTTGTAAATGAGGGCGTCCGTCAGGCCTATCTCGACCCTGACAATCCCCTTCGGGCATCGATCGTTGCCGATCCGCTCGCCGGACGGGTCAACACCCGTGACAACACTCCAGCGGTCATCCATGTCGACCTTGTACAAGGGAACCAGATTGAGATCACCATCGCCGCAAAAGGCGGCGGGTCGGAGAATAAGGCACGCTTTACCACCTTGAACCCCAGCGGGTCTGTTTCCGATTGGGTGGTTGACACAGTGTCGACGCTTGGCAGTGGGTGGTGTCCGCCCGGCCTGATCTCCGTTGGCATCGGTGGTAGCGCTGAAAAGGCTATGCTGCTGGCTAAGGAGGCCATGAACCGCCCCATTGATATGGCGGAAGTGATCGCCAGGGGGGCGTCGAGCGAGGAGGAGGCACTGCGGATTGAACTTTATGAACGGATTAACGCGCTGGGCATCGGCGCTCAGGGCCTTGGTGGCCTGACGACAGTCGTCGATGTCAAGGTTGCGACTTATCCTACCCATGCGGCGTCCAAGCCCGTGGCGCTCATTCCGCAATGCGCCGCCAACCGGCACCTGAAGTTTACCTTGGATGGCTCTGGACCAATCAGGCTGGAGCCGCCCGATTTGTGCGAATGGCCCGACATTGGAACCGAGGAATTGAGTCCAGCAGGTGTACGAAGAGTCAACCTCGGTGGGTTGACCAAGGAAGAGACGGCATCGTGGCGCTGTGGTGAAACGCTCCTTCTGTCCGGAAAAATGCTGACAGGCCGTGACGCCGCCCACAAGCGAATGGTCGAGTTGATCGACGCCGGCAAGCCGCTTCCGTTCGATCTGCAGGGACGCGTAATATACTACGTTGGACCCGTCCGCGCGGTGAGAGATGAGGTCGTCGGACCGGCTGGCCCAACAACCTCCAGCCGCTTGGACGATTTTATGGACAAGGTGCTCGCCGAAACCGGACTTTTCGCGATGGTGGGCAAAGCGGAGAGGGGACGGGCGGCCATCGAGTCGATCGTAAGTTACAAAACGCCGTATCTCATCGCAGTAGGGGGGGCTGCCTACCTGATATCAAAATCGATCAAGTCAGCGCGGCTCGTTGCCTTTGAAGACCTGGGCATGGAAGCAGTCTACGAATTCGAGGTGCAGGATATGCCTGTCATAATGGCTGTCGATGTTGAGGGAAACTCCATTCACAATTCCGGGCCTCTTGAGTGGCGCAAGCGCATGGCGGCGGACAGCATCGCACGCAACATTGGCGTTTGAGCCTTCCCACCCGGCTCGGTTGGTTGGCGTCAATTCATTGTCGACAACGGCTAAGAGCAGAAGGTCATGAAGTCGAAACCCAATCCTGCGCGCCTGGACGCTTGGGACTTCCGCATTCTCTCAGTGATTCAGTCGGACGGCCGGATTTCAAAAAGCGAGCTTGCAAAACGCGTTCATCTTTCGGCGTCGGCCTGTTCGGAGCGGCTCCGTGCACTTGAGGTCGCAGGGATTATTGAGGGATTTCACGCGCGACTGAGTCCGGCCCTCATCGGCGGTATGGTCTTCGTCATGGTGGAGGTCGTATTGGATCGTCATCGACTCGAGGACCAAAGACACTTCGAGACTGCGATCCAAGAACATCCGGAAATCCTGGACTGCTGGGCTATCGGCGGGCGCATCGATTATCTAATGCGCGTCGCATCTCTTTCCATGGCCGCGTATCAGGGTTTCATGGAGGGCCTGCTGCAGGCGGGCTTGGGAATCGATCAATATTACAGTCTTGTCGTGACCAAACCGGTGAAATCCAATTCGCCGATCCCCTTGTCCGCACTGAGGCAGCGGTGAACGCCGAGGCCTTGGTTCCACGGCGTTTTACCTCAATTCCGCGAAATTGTCGGCTAAAGACGTGCATTCCCGCGAAATTCGAGCGACGTATGCGGTATGCTATTTCTAGAGAGGCGGCTGGCCGAGTGCCCCGCCGACTTGGCGAAGAGAGGGACCATGCGCTTGAGCAATCTGGGAACCGAGCAACTCAGAGAGAAGGATCGAAGCTTCGTCTTTCATCCCTCTACGCATCTGGCCAAGCACAGCCGAGGCGAGACTCCAAATCGGATCATGGCCGGTGCGGAAGGCGTGTACATCTGGGATACAGAAGGCCGGAAGAGCCTCGACGGTTTCGGTGGGCTCTACTGCGTCAACATGGGATATGGCTGCACGGAAATTGCCGAGGCCATTGCCAGGCAAGCACGCGAATTGCCGTTCGCCCATGTCTATGCAAGTCAAGGAACAGAGCCAGTCGCCCTCTTGGCAGAGGCCGTGGTCGAGTATTTTGGGAAGAACATGCGAAAGGTCTTTTTCGGCCTTTCCGGCTCTGACGCCAACGAAACCAACATCAAGCTGGTCTGGTACTACAACAACATTCTGGGCCGCCCTGAAAAGAAGAAGATTATCTCGCGACATCGCGGCTATCACGGGTCTGGGCTGGTCACCGGGAGCCTGACGGGCCTTGCCTTTTTTCATAATTTCTTCGACCTGCCGCTGGACTTGGTACGCCATACCACGACGCCGCACTACTATCGCCAAGCGCATGACGGCGAATGTGAGCAAGCGTTCTCGAAACGCTGCGCGGATGAACTTGAAGCTCTTATCCTCGCTGAGGGCCCCGAGACCGTTGCAGCTTTTATCGGAGAGCCCGTGCTTGGGACAGGCGGCATCGTTCCGCCCCCAAAAGCATATTGGGCCGCTATCCAAGACGTGCTCGACAAGTACGATATCCTCCTCATCGCCGACGAAGTGGTCTGCGGGTTTGGACGAACCGGTGAGAAATTCGGTTCCCACCTCTATGGCATGCGGCCGGACTTCGTGACCATCGCCAAGGGTTTGAGTTCGGCCTACCTGCCCATCTCGGGATCAATCATTGGCGACCGCGTCTGGTCGGTCTTGGAACAAGGAACAGAGAAGCACGGTGCCCTCGGCCATGGCTGGACATATTCGGGTCACACGCTTTGCGCTGCGGCCGCGCTCGCCAATATTCGACTCCTAAAGGAAAGAAATATTCTGGAGCATGTAGGCGATGTCGGACCGTATTGGCATGCACGCATGAACGCCGAACTGGCGGGACACCCCATTGTCGGTGAGGTTCGTGGTGTCGGAATCCTCTCCGCCGTAGAGCTGATGCGAGATCCAAAGCAGAGGATACCGTTTGAATCCGATCTTCAAGTCGGCGTTCGCGCCGCCGCTGCTCTGTTCGAGTACGGTGTCATCGGGCGCTCCATGCCGCACGGCGATATCCTCGGCTTTGCCCCGCCTTTGATCATCACCCGAAAGGAGATCGACATAATCGTCCACGCAACCGCGAAATCCATCGAGACGACCTACCGCGCGCTGAAGGCCGAGAATGCGATATGAACAGAGCGCCAACGGAAGCGTGCCCCCGGGTTGACGCCGTCCCGGATAACCAACGTGGTGCTCCCTGGGATGAACTTTCCCAGGTACCAGACATTTGACGTCATCCTCGCATTACGACTGGTCGCGCATTGACGTTCATTGGTGAAGACGGGTTGACAGCGCATTTCACGCCGAGCCGACCGAAACTCCTTGACTTGAAGCCGTGAGATTCTAAGCATGCTTCAGACTTCCATCAAGCGGTGACCAAATCAGTTCTGCCGCCGCTGTCCTGTTGCCCAACGACCGGGGCGTGTTGCGCGGCGCGCCCTGCCGGTGTACCTCCCCGCCGGCGGGGCGCCTTTTTTGAGCCGCTGAATCTGCGTGATTGTAGCGCGTCCGCAAACGACAGTTGGAGAACGAGGTGGCATGCACCTGCTTTCATATGATCCAAGGTCCGGAGAGTAGTCACCGCGGTGACTTTTCTCCAGCGTCGAATCTCGTGGGCAAATCTTCTCGCCGTAGCTTGCTAAGTTCCAGGTTTAGCTGAAACAGCCGCAGGACAAAATGCAGCTCGTCTTCGAAACTTTGCTGGACCAGTTGTCTTTAAGTGTTGATGAAGTCGACTTTCATAACGCACTCGCCAGCGCCGCCGGCGCCTTCGACATTCCCGCATTCGCCTATCTGTCTCTGGTGTCTGATCGCGTCACAGAACCCAGGCTGATATCGAACTATCATTCCGGTTGGACGTCGCACTACATGCGCCAACAATATGAAAGGATCGACCCGGTCATAGAATGGGCACGATGCAGCGAATGTCCCTTTCAGTGGGGACCGGGATTCGGCCATACCGGGATTTCAACGCGACAGCAACAGCTTTTCGACGAGGCTGCCGAATTCGGCATCTGCTGCGGACTGACGATTCCACTTGTCGATCGCCGCGGCGGTGTCGCTGCGATGACCTTCGCGGCAGACAGGCTCGATCCGACCTTCCTGCGCATCGCCGAACAATATGAACAGGCGCTCGAGATTATGGCGACGTGCTTTCACATTGGAGTTCGCCGCAAGCTTTCGCAGGGTTTGGCGGTGGATGGCGTTTCGCTGACTCCCCGCGAGTACGAATGCCTGCAATGGACGGCACGGGGCAAGTCCGCCTGGGAGATCGGCTGCATCTTGGGGGTCAAGGAGCGTACGGCCGCTTTCCATCTGGACAATGCCAAGAAGAAGCTCGGCGTGCGCACCAAAAATCAGGCGGTGACGCTGCTGGCCTCCTCACGATCATCAATCCTCTGAGGAACAGAATTCTCTTTGATCAACCTGTGCAAATATCCGGCCTTCCAGCGTGACTCGAGGCAAGCGCTTGAGCATGCTGAATTTGCAGAAAGGCGCTTCGGCGTAGAAGTGCTGAGATCGTCGCTCGATCTCATGCAGTGGGGTGTTTCGCAGGCTCATTGAGGCGCGATGCGGTTGTGTCCTTGTGCTCCCGCCACTTGCCCCCATGGTCCTGCCGGTCGTTGCGGAGCATTGCCATATCGGGCGGCAATCGTGATCACGGCGGACGGTCGTCAGCACGTAAGACTGCGAAACGCTCACCGGGACCTCCAGCTTGTCGTGGACGGCGCGGAAGTTTTGCTCCCGTTCGGCTTTCTGTCGACGCGATTCCGGCACGCGATCGGATGAGGCAGCAGCTGAATGCGTTCGAATGCCTCAATGCTCCTCACGCCCGAACCGTGCCAGCTGTCTGCGCTTTGTCCAAGGCGCTTGCCGGCTGGCTAAGTGGTGCATCGCACCGTGAAATCACAAGGGCCCGGTTGGGCCGGCAATGCGTCCAGGCCGACTGGCCGAATCGCAATCACCTTCGCGATCGCATCCGCCGTGCCGTCCGGCGCGGTGACATGCTCATGGATCGTGGCAATCAGGATTTCCTTGTCTAAAAAGTGATCGGAAGAGCTAACTTGGAGCCGGTCAGCGCCCGAACAGTTCTTTGTATCCAGTCGTAACCATCCAGTTTGCCCGATCGAGATGGCTGCGAACCGCCATTCGGGCGCGCTCGGGCTCTCGCATTGGATCGATGCCGAGGACGAGGTACGCCATCTCTTCTTCGTTGGCATCGTCGGCGGATGCGTCCAGGAGCCTCATGTAGATCGTGAAGTGCTCGTTGTCGTAAGCGGTCAGGCGGTCCGACCAAGGGACTTGGTCTTGAACCTTGGGTTTCATCGTGACCTCCTGCTGTTCGGGTTTTTCGTCATCGGATTGGGCGAGACATCTCCTCGTTGGGCTAATCATACCGAATAGGAACGATCGTTCCTAGAACGATAGTTCCGGTTCTGGTCCTTTCCTGCCATGGACCTCAAGGAGGTCATGGCGATCAATATGCGTCGTTTGCGCCATGATCAGGACCTGACGCAGGAAGAATTGGCTGCCCGCGCAGAGTTGAGCATGCGCTATGTCGGCTCGATCGAGCGTGCTCGGGTTTCTGCAAGCGTCAGTGTGCTCGGCCAGCTCGCAAAAGCACTTGCCGTTGATCCTTGTGAGTTGATTAGGCCGCGGCAATGACAAAGGCGATCCGGCCCATCCTGGATTGACGAGCTCGATTTTGACGGCGTGCAACCGGACGCCGGTGAACTGAACCCGTTTTCTTTGACATGGGTCCAGACCAGCCATTCGCACCTTGGCGCAGCTTGCGATACCTATAGGGCCGACCAGCTATAGTTATTGTCAGACCGCATCCGGAAGTCGCGATCCTGACCTCAGGTAGTTCGGGCCAGAGTCGGTGCTCGTGCGAGTTGCTCCTAATTTGTAGAGCGTACTCCGTGGTAAAATCCTCAACAAGAGGGCGGCCGAATCCGAGAGGTCTTTGCCCCCAATCTGCGTAGGCTTCGCGAGAAAAAGAAGCTGTCGCAGAGGCGCTGGCACATGAAGCCGGTGTTGATTGAACCTACATCACCGCTCTTGAGCGCAGTGTATATGCTGCTACCATCGACATGGTCGAGAAGCTCGCTACGGTGCTGGAGGTTGAGCCGGCAACGATGCTCGATCCGCGATCTGAACAAGCACCGTCTGATGCCGAAATGCCTTCGATCGCCCCGCCAACGCCGGCTGCTGGAACAGCTGATAACGGCGCCCAAGAACAACGGCTTAACCCACTTTAAGGTTGCCTAAGTGCTTCACCGCCCGCAGTCTTCCGTGGCCAAGTAAGAGCGCGGTGAACGTCGCATGGAATCGTTGAGTTCCTCGACGTAGCGGAAACGCTCGAAACCGACCTGCGAGGATCTCGGACATAATGCGTCGCTTACGTGACCGATAGCTCGTGCTGTTCGTGGCTTGAGCGACCAACGTCATCGAAATCGCATGTCTGATTTGCTGCCCCCGGCCGATGGTTCGGGCAATGACAATGTGGATAAACTAAAGCCGTCCTCCGCTGACCTCCGCGCATAGATATCCGCAAGCTGGTCGGACGAAATGCACGCTGGATCAGTGAGAAGGCCGCTTGGGGCAGGAGCAAATTGCCGAGAACTTCGGCGTCAGCCAGCAGTACATCAGCGGGCTGGAGGAGGCCAAAAGGAACCCAATTATCGTCACGCTTTATGAACTGGCAGAAGCCCCCCGTGTCAGCCACACCGATCTGGTGCGACCTGACTGACCAGGATTAAGCGCTGTTTGGAAATGCCGCCGACGCGCCGCGGATTTCGACCGCATCCGTCGTTTAGATGATGCTGAGCACCTCGGATACCTGCCGCGCAAGGGGTTTGTCGTTTGATTGTCGCGGCGGGTCAATCAGGAGCGAAGTTTCCTGGCGTTCCGTATGACGCGGGGCGACCGAGCCGTGCTTTCCTCGGATGGCCTCGCGCCGCCGGTGGCTCTCGACGTTCCGCTCGAAGATGCCCGGTGGTGCACGCCTTTCCGATCGTCGGGCGAGCCAAGATGCTCGCCCTTGCCCACAAGTACGGTCTACTATAAGCCTCGGCCGGTTTCAGCCGAGGACCTGGCGCTGATGCGCCGTCGACGAGTTTGCATCTCGACTACCCCTTCGCCGGGGCGCGGATGCTTCGGGCGCTGCTGCGGCGAGCCGGTGATCGAGCGACCGACCGGCGATGGTGACGCCGGCGCCGCTCATATCGGTGAAGTCCGACAGGCCAACGCAGCCGGGCTCGTGCAGCTGCCGGAAGATGACTTCCTGTTACCGCGCGCCAGGGTCGAGGCGCTCGATCGTGCGCCGCGCGCCAGCCGGACCGCGAAACGTGGCGCATGCGGCGGCACGCGAAGTGTCGATGACACTGTCGGATTCCTTTTGCGTCGACCGCTATCGCGACGAGTTCCTCGAGCTGATGCGTTCGGGCACCTTCGACATCGTCTTTGCCAACAGCCACGAGATCAAGTCGCTCTACCAGACTGCTTCCTTCGAGGAAGCGCTCGCCGCCATCCGCAAGGATTGCAAGATCGCTGCCGTCACCCGTCCCGAAAAAGGCTCCGTCATCGTGCGCGGCGACGAGACCGTCATCCTCGAGGCGACGAAGATCAAGGAACTGGTCGACACGACCGGAGCCGGCGACCTCTATGCCGCAGGCTTCCTCTACGGCTACACGATCGGCCACAGCCTTAAGGATTGCGGCGATCTCGGCTCGCTGGCGGCCGGGCTGGTGATCCAGCAGATCGGCCGCGCCCGCGCCAGAATCTGCGCCGCGAGGCCGAGCAAGCGAGATTGCTATAGCAGCAAGATCGTATGAGGTGGTGGATAGCGACCTGCGTTGTTAGCAAAGTCAGGTCGCTAGATCCACACCTTACGCTGGAGGCAAGCATGCCCGTTGCAGCTCTCCAATCCGAAGCGCCTACCGCTATCGGTGCCGATTTGGCGTAATCTTAGTCTCGTCGGAACTGAGTCGCTCGAAATGCTTGATCCCCTCGTTGTCGCCAGGTAGTGGGCGAGAAGATGTCGAACCACTCGGTGGTGGCCCCGGCGACGGCGCCGGACTGCTGGGGCGATTGCCGAGCTCAAGAGGAACGCGCAGGGGCGGAACAGACAGTGCTTTCCGATCATCGTGAGGAGGCCGGGCTCGATCCCTTCTGGATCAATCGGATGTTGGAGAAGGAAGGGATCGAATTCACGTGGTCACGGCCCCGATTGCGAGTTCGCGCTGACACCGCCGCGCAAAGACCGACCAGGATCGACGGTGAAGCGCCGGTCCGCGCGTTGCTGGCCTACAAGCGAGGGGACCCACGGGTGTCTGCGATGCTCCGGGTGCCGGCGCCCGAGGAGAAGGACCGTCGCCGCATCATGCGAGCGCAAAGGTCTTGACGAACGAGCGCATGCGTCACGTCAACCGCATCAAAGGCCTGCTGTTCACAGGGCGTGTCCGGCCATCCACGCGCCATTCGGCATCGGTCAATTCTTGAGGGCGGGGCGTTTGCCAGTCGGCCCGTGACCGATATGAGATCGCACTGTCTGCCATTTGCATAGTTCTTGCGATAGATATCGACTGAAGTGATCTTCATGGTGGGTAGCGTCCCGTTGTGCGGGCTTAGTCAATAATTACGCTTGCTTGACCAAGCACGTCGGGGTCCGGATTGACGCCGATCCCCGGCCCCTCAGGCGGCGAGATCTTACCGCCACTCCGCGCGGGTGCACCCGGGTCCAGGCGAGGCGCAACATACCCTGACAGGTCGCAGGTGTTCAAAAGCCGGCTTACGGGGGTGGCGGCGGCCAAGTGCAGCAATGCGCCAGTGCTCACATCAGAACCCCACGCATCTTCGATGCACATCTTGGCGCCGAAGTGCAAGCACAGGTCGCGTAAACGGCGAAGTGCACTAAGTCCGCCTGATTTGGAGAGCTTCAACGCGACTGCATCCATGCAGCCGAGATTGTAGGCATGTAACAGGGAGCCAGTGTCATAGCCGTTTTCATCAATCTTCATCAGGAGGCCTGTGGCAGCCCGAACTGCTGCGCACTCTTCCAAGGTCGAGCAAGGCTGTTCCAGCATGATGTCGAGTGACGCGACGGCTTTGCCAACGCGGGTCGCGTCTAGTCGGCTCGCCCCGCAATTCCAGTCCCCGTAGACGAGAGGACCGGGACCAACCGCCTCGCGCACTTGGCGAAGGCGCGCTACATCGGTTTCCCAATTGTTGTCGGTACCCAACTTGACCTGGAACTGCCGCATCCCTTGAGCCAATGCCTCCCGCGCGATGCGCGCCATTTCGTCCGGTCCAATACACGTTATTGAATGATACAGCGGCATGCGTAGTGCCTGCCGTCCGCCGAGAAGGGAGTAGAGGGGCAATTTTGCGACTTTGCCTGTGATGTCCCAAAGTGCGAGGTCTATGGCGGATTTCGCGTAAACGTGCCCCTGCAGCCATGCGTCGAGCTTGCTCATCAAGGCCTCGGGTCCGACAGGGTCGGCTCCGATGAGAACAGGCGCCATATATTCAATCGCCGGGCGGACACCCTCGGCATACGCGGGCAGATAGTGTGGGATCGGGCACACTTCGCCCCACCCCGAGATGTCCTCATTGGTATCAACGCGAACCAATACCGATGTCACGATATCGCAAGTCTTTCCGCCGGCCATGTGATAAGGAACATGGCTGGTTAGGGGAACTTCCCAGACCACGATTCGGGCTATTTTCATGCTGATCCTCGTCCAAGAATGAGGGCATTGAACCCATCGGTTCAATGCTGCGGAAACACACAGTGCACCGGGGGAGGGTACCGTGGGAAGACGAGTCCCCCGAAAAATACGGGCCGCCGGGTGATCGGCTGTCCGCGGTTTCTACTCCCTGAACCAAGCGCGCTCGGCCAGACGAGCACCGGCCATCGAGCGAACGAGATCAGGACCGGCGGCGCCATCGACCTTGGTGCTGTAGCCATCCAACGAAGCAGGGAACGCGAAGATGCAATTGCCGCCGTCCTGGCTGCAGATCGCCTGCATTTCCTGATAAATCGATCGACGCTTGTTCACGTCGAGCTCCGTGCGGGCGCTTTGCAGCATTTGGCCGAAGCGGTCGTTACACCACCTCGTTTCATTCCAGGGAGCGTTGCACTTGAACGCAAGCGAGAACATCATTCCGGGCGTAGGCCGTGTCCCCCAATAGGTCGTGAAGTACGGCCGCTTCATCCAAATGTTGGACCAATATCCATCGTCTGGCTCTCGCTTGACGATGAGATTGATACCGGCGGCTCGCGCTTGCTCGGCCATCAGAACAGCTGAATCGACGGCGCCCCCGAAGGCGGCGTCCGCAGCACTAAGTTCCACATCGAGCGACGAGAGCCCGGCCTTCTTCAAATGCCATTTCGCCTTATCCGGATCGTACTTGCGTAGCGGCAAGGCCTTATTGAAAAACGGATCGTTGCTCGCAATCGGTTGGTCATTGCCGACTTCCGCAAAACCGGAGAAAATGCTCGCCACCAGCTTTTCGCGGTCAATTGCGTATTTGATTGCCTCGCGGACATTGTTGTCCGTATACGGCTTGTTGCTGATGTCCATGGCGCTGCCAACGTAGGCACCGCCAACCGTCTCCACGATTTTCAGCTGCTTGTTTCGCTTTACCAACTGAACGATCTTCGGCTCGATCCGATCAACCGCGTCCACAGCGCCTGTGGTTAGGGCGTTGGCTCGAGCCGTAGCGTCATTGATGTAAGTGAATTCCACGCCATCGAACCAGGCGCGATCGGCTTTCCAGTAGTTCGGATTGCGGTGGGCACTAAGCGTCACACCCGGCTGGAATTTGTCGAGGATATAGGGTCCCGTCCCAATAAAAGTGCTCCAGTCTTTGAACCCCTCGGGTACGATCTGAAGGTGGAAATCGCCGAGGATAACAGGAATGTCGACGTCACCGGTCTTGTGTTCAATGACAACGACGTTGTCCCCGTCGGCACGGATGTCCGCAAAATCCTCAAGGAGGCCCTTTGCCGCCGACTTAGAGTCAGCTGCAGTATGCCTTTTGAGGGAGTAGACCACATCGGCTGAAGTCAGCTTCTTGCCATTCGTGAATTCCACGCCTTTGCGCAACTTGAACGTCCACGTCTTGGCGTCTTTGCTGGCCTCCCAGCTCTCTGCAAGCTCCGGAACTGGGCTCTTGTCCGGCGCGAGCTCGACTAGATTGTTTCCGAAAAGCCATCCACAGGCATAGTTGGGATCGGAAAAGTAGGACATGGGATCAAGGCTATCGGCGGTTGCGCCCTGAGAATAGCCTATGCGTAAGGTCCCTCCTCGCTTAGGGGTCGAGGCCGAGGCCCGGCCGCCGTGCAAGCTGACGCTTGCAATCGCCGCGGCGCCGGCGACGAGCAAGGTTCGCCGCGTCGGACGCCATGACAAGTGACCATTCATGGAAATTCTCCCATTATACCCCACCCTGTTTCACCGCTGTTTATGGGGCGAAAAACAGCAGCGCTTTGATAAGCATGCCAACGGAGGTCTTCCCGGCTTATTCATTTTGTTCAACGTCCGCTGATTGACGAAGGTACGATTGTTTTATTAATCTGTCCATACAAAAACATTTGTGCCATAACTGTTGGCGGAGGAACCATTGGGAAACATTCCAAAGCTGATAGCCAAGCGCCTCGGGCTGGGGATTTTTGTCCTATGGGTGGTGTCGCTTATTATCTTCCTCGGGGTATCCCTGCTTCCCGGAGATGTGGCGACCGAAATCCTGGGCCAGTCAGCGCTCCCTGAAACGGTCGCTGCCTTTCGACACGAACTGGGGCTCGATCTGCCCCTTCACATCAGATATGTGCACTGGCTCGGTGGATTGCTTAAGGGAGATCTCGGACACTCCCTCGCAAATGGGCGCGCCGTCTCACAGTTGATAGGCGAGCGGCTAGGCAATACCTTGTTCCTGGCCGGCGTTGCGGCCTGCTTCTCTGTACCGGTGTCCCTCCTCTTGGGGTTGCTCACGGCGCTTTATCGCGGGTCGGTTTTCGACCGGTTCACGAACGCGGTCACACTCACATGGATCTCATTTCCTGAGTTCTTCGTCGCGTACATCCTGATCATGTTCTTCTCCGTCCAGGCGGGCTGGTTTCCCAGCCTGTCGACGATGAGAGAAGGCGACAGCTTTACCCATTCCCTCTACTTAGTGACGTTGCCGGCACTGACGCTCACTCTGGTCGTCACCGCGCATATGATGCGCATGACACGCGCGGCAATTATCAGCGTTCTGGGCAGCCCGTTTATAGAGATGGCAAAGCTGAAAGGCATTGGCCAGCGGCGGGTCATTGTGTGGCATGCGCTACCCAATGCCCTTGCACCGATTATCAACGTCGTGGTGATCGATCTGGCCTACCTCATTGTAGGCGTTGTGGTGGTCGAAGTTGTATTCGTCTATCCGGGACTCGGGCAGCTGATGATCGACGCCGTTCAGCGTCGCGATATTACGGTGGTTCAAGCCTGCAGCCTAATCTTTGCAGCCACTTACGTTTTGCTGAACATGTTCGCCGACGTGTTGGCGATTGCGACCAATCCGAGGCTAATGTACCCCAAATGAGTACTCCCGCTGATCATTCCCCACCGCTGAACATAGCCCCGGCCGACCGGCCTCATCGCCAGGATCCCGGCCGCTTTAGGGCATTGCTCGCAGGCCTTCGCCAGGCGCCTCTAAGCGCCTGGTTCGGTCTTGTCATCGTGGCAGTCTACGTCGTGGTTGCGCTATTTGCGTCCGTGATCGCCCCATACGGGGAAGGCCAGGTGGTTGGTTCGCAGTTCGATCCGTGGACCGCCCAGTATCTATTGGGTACCGACAATCTGGGTCGGGACACGCTGTCGCGATTAATATACGGCGCACGAAACACCGTCGGCATCGCGTTTCTAACGACATCGCTTGCCTTTCTTATTGGCGGCGGCGCAGGGCTTGTTGCGGCTGTGGTCGGTGGTTGGGTCGACCAGGCCCTGGCGCGACTGATAGATATCCTCATGGCAGTCCCGCAGCTGATTTTCGCCTTGCTGCTGCTTACGATTTTTGGTGCGTCGGTCACTTCGTTGGTTTCGATTATTGCCGTGCTCGACGCGACGCGCGTCTTTCGCCTGGCGCGCGCGGCGGGAATGAACATCGCGGTGATGGATTATGTGGAGGTGGCGCGCTTGCGGGGTGAGGGGCTGATCTGGATACTCTCGCGAGAGGTGTTGCCGAACATTTTGCCTCCGCTCGTAGCCGAGTTCGGTTTGCGTTTTTGCTTCGTTTTTCTCCTGATTAGCTCCCTTTCGTTTTTGGGCATCGGCCTGCAGCCGCCCACGGCAGACTGGGGCTCCATGGTGAGGGACAACGCAATTCTTATCACCTACGGTGATGTCACCCCACTGTTGCCCGCCGCCGCCATTGCCCTTCTGACGGTCGGGGTAAATTTTTTGGTGGACTGGTTTCTGCACGAGACGAGCGGTTTAGATGACGAAACTTGATAGCGTCCGCGGCACCAAAGGCGACGTCGTACTGGACGTGAAAGGCCTTCGAATCCGGGCCAAAAGCAAAGCCGGTTGGGCCGAGATCGTCAAAGGGATTGATCTCACGCTGCGACGCGGTGAGATACTTGGTCTCATCGGCGAATCCGGGGCCGGCAAGTCGACGATAGGGCTTGCAGCGCTCGGGTATGTTAAACCCGGTTGCCGGATCACGGATGGGACCATCCTTTTCGCCGGCGAAGATTTAAGCGAACTTTCCGAGGCAGAATTGCGCCGGCTACGAGGCGTGAGGATCGCTTACGTCGCTCAGTCGGCGGCAGCTGCCTTCAATCCAGCGCACAGGCTTATTGATCAATACACCGAAGTTGCCGTCGTTCATGGTATTCGCGATGCTGCGTCCGCGCGCGCTGAGGCAGTAGAACTTTATCGAAAGCTGCATCTGCCCAATCCGGAGGCCTTCGGCGAGCGCTTCCCGCACCAGGTTTCCGGCGGCCAGTTGCAAAGGGCGATGGTGGCGATGGCGTTGGCTTGCAAGCCGGATATCATCGTCTTCGACGAGCCCACGACCGCCCTTGACGTAACCACCCAAATCGAGGTGCTGGCAGCGATCAAGGATGTCGTCCGCGACTTCCATACCGCCGCGATCTATATCACCCATGATCTGGCGGTCGTCGCCCAACTCGCCGATCGCATCATGGTACTCCGGCACGGCGACCTGGTCGAAGAAGGCAATACCCGGCAGATCTTGGAACAGCCTTCGGCCGACTATACCCGCCAGCTACTGGGGCGTGATCCTCCAAAAAGCGACACAACGACCGCAAGTCAAAAGATCCTAACGGTCTCCTCCGTCGATGCCGCTTACGGCTCGATAAAGGTCCTCCATCACGTCAGCCTCTCCGTAGGGGAGGGCACCACAGTAGCGGTGGTGGGTGAATCAGGCTCAGGAAAATCAACGCTCGCCCGCGTCGTCACCGGCCTGCTGCCGTGCAGCAAAGGTGCCCTTATGTTCGATGGCAGATCGATTGACTCCTCGCTCAGACGCCGCAGCCTGGATTTACGGCGACGCATCCAGCTAGTTCACCAAATGCCCGACACATCGTTGAATCCGCGCCACCGGGTGCGGGAGGTGCTTGGGCGGCCATTGACCTTCTACCACGGGCTCATGGGGCGCCTTCGCACAGCACGCATCATTGAGCTGCTTGAGCAGATTGAGCTCGATCTCACTTTTCTGGATCGCTTTCCTGAAGAGCTCTCAGGTGGCCAGAAACAGCGCTTGTGCATCGCGCGGGCGTTAGCCGCGAAGCCCGATCTGATCATTTGTGATGAGGTAACATCGGCCCTCGATCAATCGGTGGCGCAGGGCGTCCTTAGGCTGTTGATGGACCTGCAAAAGAATCTGCGGGTTTCATATTTGTTCATCACGCACGACTTGCAGACCGTTAGAGCTATCGCAGACGAAGTCGTTGTCATGAATCAAGGGCGCATCGTTGAGCAGGGCCCGAAGGACGAGTTCTTCGCCCCTCCACATCATCCTTACACGCAACTCCTGCTAACCTCGGTTCCGCAGATGGACCCGGACTGGTTGGACTCGATCCGAGAAACCCGTGCAGCGCTGGCCAGAGCGATGAGCCTGGCCTGACAGGCTTCAAGCGGCGGCGGCTTAAGTTACAGGGGCCGATAGCTTCCTAGGTTGGAGACACGCGGCTATTGCGTAGTGACCACGATGTTTCCAACGTGCTGCTTATCCATAAACGCCTGCTGTGCGCGGCCAAGCTCTCGCAGAGGGTACTGCGCTGCCAGAAGAGGCTTCAGCAGTCCCTGCTCAATGAGGCCTACAAGTCGCTTGGCCGTGCCAGGTGGCACAATGGTTGCGCCAGTGAGTTGCAGATCCTTGTAGATGAGCTGTCGCAAATCGAACTCGACCCTAGGCCCTGAAATGGCGCCAGAGCTGGAATACCGTCCTCCTTGGCGTAACGCTTCAATGAGATGACCGAAACTCTTGCCTCCGACAACATCAATCGCCACATCGACCGGACCGCCCACCGCTGATCGGATTGCGTCAGAAAGAGCAGGTGTGTTTCGATCGACTACGGCATATGCGCCGAGTTCCTTAAGGCTGGCCACCTTCGACGGGCTAGCAATAGCAACGACCCGTGCTCCGCGCAGTCGACACAGCTGCACCGCAGCTGACCCTACTCCGCCCGAAGCTCCCGCAATCACCACTGTCTCACCGGGGCGAAGATCGGTTCGCGCCACCAGGTTCTCCGCCGTCGTGTACGCGCACGGGAATGTTGCAAGCTCGGCGTCGGAAAGGTCGGTATTGATACGCAGCGCATTGCCGGAGCGTGCCACTGTAAATTCGGCAAAGCCGCCGTCGCACTCCGATCCGAAATAGATCGCGTTGGCAAGGTCCATCCAATCACCTGCGCCAAGCAACCAGGGATCCACTATAACCCGCTCCCCAATTCGCGCAGAGTCCACCCCCGCGCCGACGCCGACGATGGTGCCAGCGACGTCAGCGCCTTGGATCAATGGGAATCGAACCGGCGCACCACCCCAGCTTCCTTCCTCTGATCGAGCATTGGCAAAGCCATTGCTGCCGGTCGATGGCGTGATTCCGTCTGTCACCGATTTGGAGTACCAAGCTGTGCGAGTGTTGATGTCCGTGTTGTTCAAACCACAGGCGCCGACTCTGATCAGAACCTGCCCATAGGTCGGAACCGGAATTGGCCAATCTTCACGATAGTGGAGTTTATCCAGGCCGCCATGGCCAGTCAGGACAACGGCTCGCATTACGGATTGTGAACTCACGCGATTCTCCCGAATCAATGGAACGTCGATACCGGGTCCCCAAGCCGGTTGGCGTCGGGGCTCACTCCTAAGCCAGGCGCCGAAGGGGGCGTGGCATGGCCTTTGACGTTCCGCGCCCCTTGACCTGGAACAGGATCGACGGCCAGGTGGTGATGGCAAAGCCAGCTCGCCAGCCTGTTTTCGCGCGGGGTGGAGGACGCAAGGTGTATCGCTGCTGTGTCGGCTAGGGCGGATCCCCCAAGATCCTCCAGATGCATCTGCCACCCGACAGACACGCCGAAGTCGCGAATTTGTCTTGCCTTCGTCAGCCCGCCAACGCGATTAGGCTTCACCTTGACGCCCTCGCAGGCACCGAGCTTCCACGCATCAAGATGATCCTGGAAGGTATGTAGGCACTCATCAAGCATAATAGGTTGTTTGACCCGGCTTGCCACTTGCGCGCATTGCGCAAGAGTTTCGCAAGGCTGCTCGACCCATCCACGCAAGGCGACATTATTCAAGACTTGAACCGCAACGGCAGGAACCCACGCGCGGTTTACGTCATAGGTGACCGTTTCGTCTGGACGCAGCGCCGCCTCGATTGCCTCGATTCTCGAGATGTCAACGACAGGGTCACTGCCACCAACCTTCGCCGAATGCGTCCGATATCCATGCTCGTAGGCCTGACGGATCAGCGCGATCATCTCGTCGTTCGAGCCGGTAGAAATAGACGAGTTGACGGCAACCGAATCGGCTTTGTCGCCTCCAAGCAACCGCCAAAGAGGCATTCCAGAAACGCGCCCCAGTATGTCCCAGCACGCCATATCGAGTGCTGATTTGACGTAGTGGTGGCCAGGTAACGCGACGTCCATCGTGCGATTGATCGCATCGAGAGCGCAAGGGTCTTGGCCCAAGAGAGAAGGCGCCAGCGTTCCAATTCCAGCGCGAATACCGGGCCCATGCGCGGGTAGATAGGTGTTGCCCCAGGGGCATCCTTCACCCCAACCCGATATGCCTTCATCGGTGTCGATCCGGACGAACGTGCTGTCGAGCTTATCGAACCGAAGCCGTCCTCCCGATAGCCAATATGGTTTCGAGAGAGGGAGGTCTAGCTGCCAAACCGTTATACTGGTGATCTTCATAGCATCCCTTGCTCCTGCAGCACTTTGCGGGCAACGCGAAAGCACTCGAGCGCTTGGGGAACGCCGCAATAGATGCCGACAACGTGGATAACAGCGCGGATTTCGTTCGTTGAGACGCCATTGATAATGGCGCCGCGGCAATGGGTTTCCCATTCATGCATTTTGCCCAAAGCCGCGATCATGGCGAGGTTCATCAGCGAGCGCGTTTTTGGGTCAATCGTTTCATCGCCCCACCCGAAACCCCAGCACCAAGCAGTCATCGCTTCTTGAAAGGGCCGAGTGAAATCATCAGCCGCAGCGAGATTGGCTTCGACATACTTTGCTCCTAACGTGGCCTTGCGCTTGGCAAGGCCAACGTCAAACAAATCCTGTTGCAATGGAATTCTCCTTTACCGAATGGCAATCGCTATGTTTTTGGTTTGCAGGTAGTTCCAAAGCGCCTCACGGCCTTTTTCGCGCCCGTAGCCTGATTTGCCGTAGCCGCCAAAAGGCGTCTCGACGCCCCCGGCGTACCACTCGTTGACGAACACCTGTCCGGCTCTCAAGCGCCGGGCGGTCTTCATGGCGCGATCGACATCTGCCGTAAAAATGCCGGAGACCAAGCCATAGTCGGTACCGTTCGCAAGACGCAGCGCCTCATCGTCACTGCCGAACTTTAAAACCGAGAGAACAGGTCCAAAGACTTCCTCCTGTGCGATCGACATGTCCGGTGTCACCTTGTCGAACACGGTCGGCTCCAAGAAAAATCCTGGACGGTTGAGACGCCTCCCACCGACTACCGCCCTCCCTCCCTGCCGCTCGGCTTGCTGACACATGGATTCAGCTCGATTGCGCTGCGAGTCCGAAATCATGGCGCCCATGTTGGGACCGAACTCGGGCCTATCGACGCCAGGACCTGCTGAAATGGACCGCGCCATGTCCGCAACGCGCTCAACAACTTCGTCGTGCACATCCTCATGCACGATCAGGCGAGACATAGCCGAGCACACCTGGCCTGCGTTGAAGAAAATTCCCCAACGAACATTCGACACCAGGTTGTCCAGGTTCGCGTCCGGCCAAGCGATGGCTGCGGATTTGCCGCCCAATTCAAGGACACACGGAACCACATTTTTGGCGGCGGCCGACGCGATACTGACCCCTGTTGCAACCGAACCGGTGAAAACGATCTGATTTACGTCGGGGTGGCTGACGAGGGACGCGCCCGCCTCGCGGCCCAAGCCGCAGAAGATATTCACCGCCCCCCGCGGCAGCCCCGCGTACTCGGCGGCGCTTGCGATGAACGAATTGGTCAGAGGGTCGAGCTCAGGCGTCTTTACAACGCATGCGTTGCCTGCTGTCAGAGCCGCCGACAAGGAGCGTGCGGTCATCTCAAGTGGATAGTTCCAGGGAACGACATGCGCGGATACGCCAAACGGTTCGTAGACCGTGAAATCGTAATAGCTGTCCCCGAGGGGTATGGAACGACCTTCGATCGTTTCGCACTGATTGCCGTAGTACTCGAAATATCGTGCCGCCCCTTCGACCTCAATGCGGGCCTCCCAAAGCGGCTTGCCCGCTTCGCGGCATAACACGTAGGCAATCTCATCAATATGATCGAGCAAATAGGTGCCCATCGCCCGCACCATTCGACCCCGCTTGACTGGGCGCATTTCTGTCAGCGCGCCGGCCTCATGGCAGGCCTTGGCAGCCTTCACGGCGCGATCAACGTCTTGCGCGCTCGCCAAGGCCTGCTGCGCAAGTGCCTCTCCGGTAGCAGGATCATCAACGGTGAGATTCCCTGCACCGCCGTCAACCCACTCGCCATCTATGTAGTTCTGCCAATAGGGTTTGATCTCAGACATCGACAGCTTCACGCATCCATTGCTGCAACAAGCGTACCGAGTGCTCAGAGTTCACACCGCAGTTCGGATCAATGACGAGCGGACCCGGTCTGTATCCGCGATTGTGCAAGCCGCGCTGGACGGCCTCGACAATATGGATATCCTCTTCGACGGTAGTTGCTCTGTCTTGGATCGCCAATTTTCGGATGATGTCGGATTCGGCGCCGTCGATCGTATACCAACCACGCCAGACGACGACCTCGTCGACATTCTTGATGCGCCAGTGATAGGTGTTGAGAACGTTGCCGGGATAAACCTGAAAGGAAAATGTCGGCCAAAGAAACCAGGATGCATATTCCCCTGCGCGCGCATTGGCGTTGAGGTCAATGGGGTAACTCATTCGGTCGAGGTTCTGGCATTCGGTAGTATGACGCAAGCAATAGCCCTGAGGCTGGATGTCATAGGTCTCGGGCTTTATGACCCCTGTAGCGAACGTCTTATGGTTCAGAGCACAGTGGTAGCACTCGGAATAATTTTCGATCGATACCTTCCAGTTGCAGTTTTCGGGAATCTCAACCCATTCCAGTGGCTTCAGCTGGTTGATGTGAGGGACAAATTCGGTCAGCTCCTGCCTAACCTTTGGGAACCATTCGTCCATCGGTTTGGCGTCCGGGTCGAGATTGACAAAAACGAACCCGCAAAACAGTTCGACTTTCACGCTGGTCAGACAGATGTCGTTGCGATCAAACCCCGGTACGGCATTGACGTTGGGACCGCCTCGAAGCTTGCCCGTGAGTTCATAGGTCCAGGCGTGGTAGGGGCATACCAAAAGCCGAGCGTTTCCGCTTCCCCTTATCAACTCGTGCGCGCGATGCTGGCATACGTTGTAAAAAGCGCGGACCTGGTTTTCTCTGTCGCGAATGCAGAATAGGCTCTGCCCTGCTAGCTCGAAGGTAAAATAGTCGCCAGGTTTTTCCACCAAAGAGGAGTGGCCTGCAAATTGCCACGTCCGGCTCAGAAGTCCGTCTTCTTCTTTGGTGAAAATTATAGGGTCGGTATAGTAGCGGGCCTCCAGCGACCGCAGGGGTTTCGGCGACACTGACGAAACGTTCATCGTGGTTCCTCTTTCCAATAGACACCAAGCTCGTAGCGGCGCTTATGAAAGCGCTCGATATTACTGACTGCATCGGCTGCCGCTTCCGCCACCACGAAAGCAACGATCGTTTCGAAAAGCGCCGTCAAGGCAACGGTAGACGGGAAAAACTGAGGCGTGTCGGTCGGTATGACGAAACGCTGGTCGGCGCGGGCAAGGATAGGCGACGCGGGGCTGTCGGAGATGCCAACGACCTTGATGCCATACGCTCGAGCCAAATCTACGGCCTCGACAACCTCGCGCCGGTACGGCTTGAACGTCATAGCAATTAGGAGATCACCTTTCTCGGCGCGAACCAACCCGTCGACAGGAAGGGATCCCTCGCGTGGAATCGCGACGACGCTGTCCACCGCCATGCTTGCCAGATAGGCGAAATTTCGCGCAACTGAACTCGCAAAACCTAAGCCCAAGACGTAGGTGGTGCGCGCTTTTACAATGGCATCGGCGAGTTGCTTGATCTCGGACGCGCTTGTTCCCGAAAACAGGCCTTCGATATTTTCGATCGATGTGGATGCCATCTGGCTGTACAGGCTGGCCAGTTTACCGCCTTTGGATAGCGACTGCAGCCAGCGGGCCCGATCGGGAAAGTCCTCGCGTCCGCGCATCACTTGCTCACGAAAGGGCCTACGAAAATCCTCGTAGCCATCAAAACCAAGCGCGCGCGCCATTCGCACCAGCGTATTGGGCTTTACGTCTGCACCTTGCGCCATCCTTCTTATCGACGTGATGCTGATCATGTTCGAATTCTCGAGCACGTGGGCAGCTGCCTTCTGCAATTCGGGAGTGAATGTGGATAGCCGGCTCGTAAGATCGTCGAGAACCGTTGTGGCTGTTTTTCCATTTGGTACATTCATGTGTTTCATCCTTGACAATCGTACACTTGTTCGGTAGCTGTGTCTACAGGCAGTTTCTCGGGAGACGACAATGAGCATATCTCACGCGCGGGTAGTAATCATAGGCGGGGGCATCATGGGATGCGGCCTCGCCTACCACCTTGCGCATGAAGGCTGGACCGACATCGTGTTGTTCGAGAAGGCCGAGTTAACTTCGGGATCGACGTGGCATGCGGCTGGGCAAATCACGCATTCGACGTCGAGTTTTTCGCTCGGCAAATGCGTCGGCTACAATATCGACCTCTATTCCAAGGTGCTCGAAAAGGAGACTGGGCAGTCCGTGACCTGGCATGGATGTGGGTCTTTACGGCTGGCTTACACGGATGACGAACTCGACTGGCTCCGTCAGACGCTGAGCGTCGGAAAGGCGCTGGGCTTCGCCATGGAATTGGTAGATCTGGAGCGCATCAGACAGCTTCACCCCTTTTATAATCTCGAAGGCGTGCAGGCGGCGCTGTACACGCCGGATGACGGCCACGTTGACCCTTCCGGTGCCACTTTCGCACTTGCGCAAGGTGCACGCCAGCTCGGGGCCAAGACCGTACGTCAATGTCGGGTCTTGGACGTAAAGCCGGAGCCCAATGGCGAATGGCGCGTCTTTACAGACCAAGGCGAGGTCGTTTGCGAGCATGTCGTTAACGCTGGTGGCACTTACGCGCGCCAGGTCGGCAAATGGGTGGGGCTCGACGTGCCCGTCACCTCGATGACACACCATTACTTGATAACGGACACTGTTCCGGAATTCATGACGTTGGAGAAGGAGCTTCCGGTCGTCCGGGATGATCGCTTGGTATCCGGCTACATTCGGATGGAGCAGAAATCGGGTTTGATCGGTATCTACGAGAAGGCGAAGCCCAACGCCGTTTGGATCGAAAGCTGCCCATGGGAAGCCGAGCATGAGCTGTTCGAGCCTGATTACGATCGCATTATGCCTTGGCTCGAAAATGCCATGGGTAGAATGCCTGTGCTCTCCCAACTCGGCATCAAGCGGGCTGTGCATGGTGCCATTTCACACCCCCCGGACGGGAACCCGCTGATCGGTCCTGCGCCTGGGCTTAAGAATTTTTGGCTCAATTGCGGCTGTCAGATTGGTATCGGATGGGGGCCAGGGCTGACGCGCGAACTGGCCCGTTGGATGGTCCACGGCGCCGCCGACATCAACATGCGCGACTACGATCCGCGGCGTTTTGGCAAGTTTGCTGATCAAAACTACCAAGTCACCAAGGCCAAAGAGGATTACCTTCTTCGCCATGAGATACCCTTCCCAAACCTCAACCGTCATCACGGGCGGCCGGTCAAGCCAAGTGCACTTTACGACCGTCTGCAGAAGCGTGGTGCTGTGTTTGAGGAGGTCTATGGTTGGGAGCGCCCCCGCTGGTTCGCAAAGGACGGTCTTGAGCAGAAAGACTACTACTCGTTTCGTCGACCCGCCTGGTTTCCCCTCGTTCAGAAGGAAGTCAGCGCGGTGCGCGAATGTGCCGGCCTGATGGATATCTCGGCCTTCTCGAAGGTTCAGGTGTCAGGCCCGGACGCTGCAGTGTTCGTTGATCGACTGATACCGAACCGGCTCCCGTCGAAAACCGGCCGAATTGGTCTTACGCATTTGCTCAACGACAGGGGACGCATCGAGCTGGAAACGACGATCGTTCGCTTGGCGGATGACAGCTTCTATTTCACCTGCGCTGCCTTCTTCGAACAGCGCCTCCTGGATCACCTGACGTTTGCGCGTACGGCAAACGAATCCGTGACCATCACCAATCTTTCGGACAGGTGGGGGGCGCTTGCGCTCAACGGGCCACGGTCTCGTGACATTCTGGGACCGAATACCGAGGCTGCTCTTACAAATGCTGCTTTTCCCTGGCTGACGGCTCAAGAAATCGAAGTCGCCGGGCAGAAGGTTTGGGCGTTTCGCATGTCCTATGCGGGCGAGTTGGGCTGGGAATTCCATGCCTCTAGAGAAAGCCTGCCGGCAATCTATGACGCCCTGCATGCCACCGGCAGCGCCTTCGGCTTAGTCGATTACGGCTCATTCGCAATGAACGTCATGCGCCTGGAAAAGATGTTCAAGGGAGCAGGTGAATTGACCAATGAAGTGACGCTTCCAGAGGCCGACGTCATGCGTTTCGTAAAGTTGGACAAGCCTCATTTCGCCGGAAAGCAGGCGACGTTGGAAGCAATGGAGAGAGGCCCGGGTTGGATTTGCGCTTATCTTGCGATCGAAGCCGACGGCGTGTCCGATGGAAATGGCGGCGAAGCTGTCTTGCTGGGTGATCGGCAAGTCGGCTCCGTTAGCTCCATTGCTTATTCCTCGACTGTCGGGAAAATCCTGGCGTTCGCCTACATCGCTCCCGAAGCTGCGCGGGTAGGAACGAATTTGCAGGTCATGGTGCTGGGCGAGCCTCGAGCGGCGACGGTTCTGGGCGACGCCGCCTTCGATCCGGACAATGTACATCCACGGGTTGATGCGGAAAGCTCAAGCACGACCAAGAAGGTTGCGGCACATGCTTGACACCGGCGTGAATACGAGCGCGACACAAAGCGATTGGGTGAGCCGAGCGAAGGCGGTCCTGCCTGGCGGTGGATTTGGAAATTTTGATCCTTCCATCGTCATACGAAAAGGCCACGGCGCTCACGTCTGGGACGAGAATGGCAAGGAGTATATCGACTTGTTGATAGGCTCGGGACCTATGATCCTGGGTCACGACAATCCCGAGGTCATCGAGGCCGTTCGCGAGCAAGCGACGAGGGGGCTTACCTTTTTCGCCAGCAACAGGCATGCGATCGAACTTGCAGAAATCATGTGCGAGGCGGTGCCGTGTGCAGAAAAGCTTCGATATGTTTCGACGGGCGGCGAGGCGGACATGTTCGCTATGCGTCTCGCACGAGCGCATACTGGTCGCGATAAGATACTAAAGTTCGAGGGCGGCTATCACGGGATGTCGTCTGAAGCCCTTATCAGCGTTTTTCCGGACCAAATTGGGAATTATCCCAACGGTGTTACAGACTCGGCTGGGATTCCGGAGCAAGTCCGCGACGGCGTCTTTGTCGCGCCATTCAATGACATTGAATTCCTGCGTCAATTCCTGGCGGAGCATGGCTCGAAGATTGCTGGAATCATCGTGGAACCGCTCCAGCGCTTGATCCCACCAGCGCCAGGCTTCTTGGAGACATTGCGCGAGGAAGCGTCGAAGCGAGGTATCGTTCTAATCTTCGACGAAGTCGTCACCGGGTTTCGCCTTGCCTATGGCGGCGCTCAAGAGCGATACGGCGTGGTGCCCGATTTATGCACCTTGGGCAAGATCATCGGAGGCGGCCTTCCGCTTGCCGCTATTGCGGGTAAGACGGAGATCATGGCCCACTTCGACAAAGCAGCTGTTGGGAAGGACGGGTTCACCCTCCAAATCGGGACGTTGAGCGGTAATCCGCTTGCCGCTGTGGCCGGGCTCAAAACCTTGGAAATCCTCCGTCGACCCGGTAGCTATGACCGTCTTCGCGGTTATGGCGTAGGCGTCATGGGCATGCTCAGCAACGCGCTAGACCAAACCGGTATTGCTTACCAGATCGTCGGGGATCCAGTGCTGTTTGACGTGGTCTTCACAGAAAAAACCGTGAAATCGTATCAAGACGTCGCAAAAGGCAATTCCGCGGCTGCCGGTAGATTTAACACCGCCCTGCGTGAGAAGGGGATCTTCAAGTCTCCGGGCAAGATCTATCCATCCCTTGCCCTGATCGACAGTGATCTGGCCTGGACGAAAGAAGCAATCGATCACGCTGCCACTAGGCTGCTGGCAGCATAGAGCACAAAGCATTCCCTGAGGAACATATGCAGGACAATGTTGTCATTGTCGGCACGGGGCAGGCTGCGCTCTCGTGTGCCGTAAAATTGCGCGACTCGGGCTACGAGGGCGCCGTTACCATGCTTGGTGATGAGCCCTGGCTGCCCTACCAAAGGCCGCCGCTGTCCAAGGCCTATTTGAAGGGCGAGACAACTGCGGACCGATTGGAGTTTCGTCCTCAGGAGTTCTTCGCAAAAGCCGGAATTGGGGTCGAGCGGGACAGTCGGGTTACCTCTATCGATCGCAGCAACCGAAGCGTTACAACATCGGACGGCAGAAGCTATGCTTATACCAAGCTCGTTTTAACCACAGGCTCGCGGGCACGAACCCTTCCGGATGTGATGACGCACGGCCTGGATGGGATTCTGACCCTGAGGAGCATCGCGGATGCCGATCGCCTTCGGCGCGCGTTAGCAAGTGCAAAGCGCATCGTCGTCGTTGGCGGCGGTTATGTGGGGCTGGAAGTTGCTTCGATTGCTGTGCGAATGGGCAATGCGGTTACCATCGTCGAAATGGCTGACCGTGTCCTCAAGCGCGTCGCAGGCGCTCCAACGGCTGAAGCGATCGAAGAGCTCCATGCGCGCCACGGTGCGACCATTCTAACCAATGCACAGCTGACAGGATTTTCCGGCCACAGCGGCAAAGTCGCTGGCGTTGCCTTGGAAAGCGGCACCATGCTCCCTGCAGATTTGGTTCTGGTCGCTATTGGTGGCACGGCGAATGTCGAGCTCGCCGCCGAAGCCTGCCTGACAGTCGAGAATGGGATTGTCGTTGACAGATTGGGACAGACCTCCGGCACCGACATCTATGCGGCTGGCGATTGTGCCGCTTTTCCTTTTGGCGGCCGGTTAATCCGCCTCGAATCGGTGCAAAACGCCATCGAGCAAGGCGGCGTAGTCGCCAATGCCATTTTGGGCAGGCCAGTGGAATATGAGCCCGTTCCGTGGTTTTGGAGCGACCAGTACGACACCAAGTTGCAAACGGCGGGTCTGGCGCTTGACTACGATGACATCCTTGCGGTGTCCGTGGAACAGGGCTGTTCGGCGTTTTGGTATTTTCGCGATGGCTTGGCCGTGGCCGTCGACACGATGAACGACCCAAAAACGCATATGGCAGCGCGCCGGCTCTTCGGAGCTCGTGTCGAGCTCCGGCGTGAACTACTCCTAAAACCTGACTTCAACCTCATGCAGTACGTTCGTACGGCCGCCGACCCGTCTGGATGAATAAAGGAAAAATCCGATGAAAGTGCTTGTGCCCGTGAAGCGGGTTGTGGATGCCAACGTCAAGGTCCGGGTGAAAGCCGACGGACTGGGCGTGGAGCTTGCCAACGTCAAGATGGCGATGAACCCGTTCGACGAGATCGCGGTCGAGGAAGCGATCCGCATCAAGGAAGCCGGCAAGGCTGAGGAAATCATCGTCGTCTCGGTCGGCCCGCAGCAGGCGCAGGAGACGCTGCGCACCGCGCTGGCCATGGGCGCCGACCGGGCCATTCTGGTCAAGACCGACGAGCAGACCGAGCCGCTCGGCGTCGCCAAGGTGCTGAAAGGCGTGGTCGAGGCCGAGAAGCCCGGCCTTGTCATCCTCGGCAAGCAGGCGATCGACGACGATTCCAACCAGACCGGCCAGATGCTGGCCGCGCTGCTTGGCTGGTCGCAGGGCACCTTCGCCTCCAAGATCGAGCTCGCCGGCGACAAGGCCAAGGTGACGCGCGAAGTCGACGGCGGCCTGCAGACGGTCGAGCTGAAGATGCCGGCGATCGTTACCGCCGATCTCCGCCTCAACCAGCCGCGCTATGCCTCGCTGCCCAACATCATGAAGGCCAAGAAGAAGCCGCTCGACGAGAAGAGCCCGGCCGACTTCGGCGCCGACGTCAAGCCGCGCCTCAAGGTGATCAAGACCGAGGAGCCGGGCGGCCGCAAGGCAGGCGTCAAGGTGAAGTCGGTGGCCGAGCTGGTCGAGAAGCTGAAGAACGAAGCCGGCGTTCTGTAAGGCATCGGGAAAGGACAAAGAAAATGGCAATTCTCCTCATCGCCGAACATGACAACGCAAGCCTTTCCGACCAGACCGCAAAAGCGCTGTCGGCGGCTCTCCAGATCGGCCAGGAGGTCGACGTGCTGGTGGCCGGCAAGGGCGCCAAGGGCGCAGCCGACGCCGCCGCCAAGCTGAAGGGCGTGCGCAAGGTGCTGCTCGCCGAAGCCGACGAGCTTTCGGAACGCCTCGCCGAGCCGACCGCGGCTCTCGTGGTGTCGCTTGCGGGCAGCTACGACACGATCGTCGCGCCGGCGACCTCTGCAGGCAAGAACATCGCGCCGCGCGTGGCAGCCCTGCTCGACGTCGCGCAGGTGTCGGAGATCATCGAAGTGGTCTCGCCCGATACCTTCAAGCGGCCGATCTATGCCGGCAACGCCATCCAGACTGTGCAGTCGACCGACGCCAAGAAGGTCATCACAGTGCGCACGGCTTCCTTCGCGGCAACGCCGGAAGGCGGTTCGGCCTCGGTCGAAACGGCCAACGCCGCCGCCAATCCCGGTCTTTCGTCGTTCGTCGAGAACAAGCTTTCCGAGAACGATCGTCCCGAGCTGACCTCGGCCAAGATCATCATCTCGGGTGGCCGTGCGCTGGGGTCGTCGGAGAAGTTCCAGGAAGTTATCCTGCCGGTCGCCGACAAGCTCGGCGCCGCGGTCGGCGCCTCGCGCGCCGCGGTCGACGCCGGCTACGCGCCGAACGACTGGCAGGTCGGCCAGACCGGCAAGGTGGTCGCGCCCGATCTCTATATCGCCGTCGGCATCTCGGGTGCTATCCAGCATCTGGCCGGCATGAAGGATTCGAAGGTCATCGTCGCCATCAACAAGGACGAGGAAGCCCCGATCTTCCAGGTCGCCGATTACGGCCTGGTCGGCGATCTCTTCGTCATCCTGCCGGAACTGCAAAAGGCGCTCTCAAGCGGCTGAAAGATGGGAAATCGGTTCCGATCCTCGCTAGAGGCAGGAAACGACGCGGCGTCCTCTGGTCGTATGCCACCAAACTTCAGGCGGTGACAGAATGAACTCAATAAATAACCGACTCGTCAGCCAGGGGAGATTGGACCCCGTAAACTTAGATGCCACGGCCTTCATGCCATTGGCTGATGGAACGACGGAATTTTTGATAATTCTTGTTCCGGGATTCTCGCAACTGTGTATGTCGTCCTTCATCGATCCACTGCGGTATGCAAACAGATTGTCCGGGCGCGAGCGGTTTCGATGGAAATTGATAAGCGACGACGGCACCCCCGTGATGTGTTCCAGTGGCATCCAAGTATGCGTGGAGGCAAGTCTTAACGCGGAAGCCAAGCTTCTGAAATCAAAGCGTCTACCCGATGGAATCGTGGTGTGCACGGGGGAGGGTGTCGAACACTATCGATCAGCATCATTGGTGTCCCTTCTACGCCAGTGTGCGCGTCAAAATGTCAGGCTTTACGGACTGGGCACCGGCGCTTGGGTCCTCGCTGCGGCCGGTCTGCTGTCAGGCACGCGTTGCACCATCCATTGGGACACGATGGCAGCCTTCTCTGAGACATTTGAAGGCCTTAAGCTGACTGACGCCCTCTTCGTCGAGCAGCGAGGAATAGTTACTTGCGCCGGCGAATTTGCCGCCTTTGATCTTGCGATTAGCTCGGTGGAATCGCGATGTGGTGCCGACGTGGCGCGATCGGTCTGCCGCTTCCTCACAGCTGATCGATGGCGCGAAGGGGAAAGCTCCCAATCTGCTCCCCTTGGGCTTCGCTTTAGCGGCGCCAGCGAAAAGCTAATCCGCATCATTCGAAGTATGGAAAATTCTGTAGATGAGCCGTTGACGATTAGCGCTATTGCGGAACAGCAGGGCCTTTCTTGTCGGCAAATTCAGCGCCTCTTTCTTCACCATCTCAAGTCGTCCCCGATGCGATATTATCTTTTACTCAGAATTACTCGGGCGCGCCAACTACTCGAACTAACCGATATGTCCGTGCTGCAGGTTGCAATCGCTTGCGGTTTCGTCTCATCATCGCATTTTTCAAAATGCTATCGTGACCACTTCGGTGAAGCGCCGAGCAGTATGCGACGCGGTTAACGAGATTTTCCCGTGCGTAGCCCTGGCGATCCCAAACACTGATGAGCCAAACGGAGTCAGTTCCACGTCGGCACGTGCCAACTTGAGCGGTGCGTCGCGCCAATACTTTGCGCGCAAGCTCGACAAAACCGAACGACCTACTGCAACTCTCGCGCACGTCCAGCGCCATTCCTGGTTTCCCAGATCGAGTCGAAGTTGCGTAACATCACTTCCGCGACGCTGAAGGTGTGCTTCCCTTGCCGGGAAGTCAGGCGAGCGTCGATGTCGGGATAGATAAAAAAAGGAAGGGAAATTCGTTCGGCCGGACCGGTGTGCACGACCTGATGGGGCGTGCTCTTGAATCGATCATCGCTCAAGGCTTGAAGCATATCGCCCAGATTGACAACGAGACTGTCGGGCAAGCTCGGCGCCGGCACCCAGCGTCCCCCGAACCACACCTGCAAGGAGCGCGTGGGGAGTTCCTCCTGCAGCAGCAGGGTGAAGAACCCATTGTCGGTATGCTTTCCGGCCGTGCCGCCTGTGGATGGATATCGGATCACGCGTTGCAGGACCGTCGGCGGGTTGAAATGGCGTTGGAACCAGCCCTCTTCCATATCGAGCAGGTCGGCCAGCGCGGTCCCGAGCTGCGGCACAACCTCGTTGACCACGGTAGCCTGCAAAGCAAGCAGGCTTCGAGCGAAACCAGGAGCCAACGCTTCATCCGGAAGGCGTGTTCGACCAGCAAACGGACGCCGGTCACCTTCATTCTCGATTCCGAGGTCGAACATCTCCTTCGGATCGGGGCCGGCGTCGGGATGTAGCACCTCGCCGTGCAACGGACTGTATCCGCGAGCGGTCGGGGGATACACGTATTGGGCGGCGTGACCGAAACGTTCCTTTGTCGGCTGTGGCAACGCGAAGAAGCGCCTGGAAGCCTGGATCGCTTCTGAGATCTGTTCTTTCGGGATTCCGTGCTCAAGATAGAAGAATCCGTACTCTTCGCAGGCCAGGCGCAAGTTTTCGCGCTCTTCCTTTCGCGTTGCATCAGCGGCCAGTTTCGCCAGCGAGATTTGCGGTAGTGTGGTCATAACTGTTTCTCCGTTGATGCCGTGGCTCTATCGGGTACCTGGAAGACCCAGTAGTGTGCGCCTTCCTCCGCGATGTATCTGCCGTCGATTAGACGCTGGGTCGTCACAAGCACGCCCGCATCCTCCAGACGACGCACCTCATCTACAAAGGATGTTGCCTCCGCATAGCTTTTGCGGGTGCTTGCTATGATGAATCCGTTGGGACGCGTGACGCGAGCCAGTTCGCGCAGTGCGTCCGGTCGGATGTGACCGACCGTGAAGACCCCGCAGCAGACCGTAATATCATAGGTGGCACCGGAGCAGTCGGAGAGCGGCCCGTTAAGGTCGACATTGGCTTGGATGTGCCGGTAGACATCAGTTTTCCGGGCCTCTTCCGCCATCTCCTCGGAGAGGTCGATCCCGTCAATCAACTGGAAGCCGAGGCGTTTCAGTTCCACGCCAACGAGACCTGTTCCGCAACCAGCATCCAGGATTTCGATGGCTGCTCGCTTATTGGCCAAATAAGCTGTCTGCACGGTGCCCGCCAGTTCCGCAACGATCGTCGGCCCGCAGTATCCATCGCGGCCGACATCCAACTCGTAGGAATTGACCCATCCGCGATAGAAGTGGACCAAGCTACCGGCGTCGCCGTCGAGGGCATGGGAATCCTTGATGCGCTTTCGTGAGGCTTGCGCCAATGCCGTCTGCTGATCGAGAGTCATGACAGTTCCTCCATTTGGGGGCAGATGAGATGCGGCATCGTCAGCGGCGAAACGGCACCGGCTAGATGCACAAGCCGCTGGCTGCTGTATTGCTGAGCATGGCTATCCGACCATGCGGAGGCGCCCACGCTCCAGGTGATAACGTCGTGGATCAAGACATCGCTCAGGCCCATCCCGCGTCCAAGATCAAACGCCTCTTCAAGAATCAGGCGATTGACCTGGGTGAGCTCGTCGACCAGGGACTTGAGCAAGTGGATCTGGATGTCAGTGAGTGGGACGTCGTCGAGCGGGAACACATGCTCCCGCTTCGGTTTGGTCCGACCGAGGGAATCGGTAAGGAATTCTTGGTCTAGAGGATACCCAGGGTCGGCACCGTACTTGGATGGCGTGCGGTAACCCGGCACTTGCAATCGAACGCCGAAGACCACCTCCGCCAACTCGACAACTCGGAGATGGCTGTCGTATCGATCGAACTTCCGTCCCGCTTCTCTATAGCGCTCTTCGACCGCGCGCCCGATCGGCAGTCCCACGCCGAGTTCGTCGGCCAGTTGGACGGTCAAGCCCATGTCCTTGATCGTGATCTCCAGAGTGCAAGAGCGATCGTAGCTGCCATCCAGGAGAAACGGGACGAACTGCTCGATTGCAACGGAGTTGGCGGACGAGGCGACAAACTTGCGCCACGCTTGCTGCGCTGGAATGCCTTCGCGCACGCTTCGGCAGAGCGCGTGCCCGCTCGCAACGGCTGCAGCATAAAAGAGTAGGTTCGTCAGTAGTTTGACTGATTGGCCCTGACCGATATCTCCGACATGGAAGGAGATGGCTCCCATGGTTTGTAACACCGTCTGGCAACGCCCATAGGCCTCCGATGGCCCGCCCACGAAGAAGCTGACATTGGCGAAATCGACCCCCATGTGGGACAAGTTGCTTACGGGCGCTTCTAGTGAATCCACGCCTATTGCTGCGGCCCGGCGGGCGATCTCGACCGTGTTGTGGTAGTCGGTGGTGGACGTATCAATCCATACGCTCCCCGGTGGCATTCCGGCCAAAGCGCCTTGCTCGCCCGTCATGTTGTCAAAGACGTCGTGTGGCAGCGGCAGGCAGGTGATGACAATTTCGCAATCGCGAGCCGCGTCGCTCGGTGCGTCATGCCACCGGGCGCCCTTTTCGACCACGTCTTTCGCAGCCGGGGGATCGATGTCGTAGACGCCCACCTGATAGCCGGCCTGCAGGAGCTTGGCGATCATCGGTCGCCCCATGCTGCCGGTACCAATAAATCCTACCCGTTGGATGTTGGGGAAATGAGCGGCGCTCATAGACGTTAGGGCAGACACTAGCTTCCTTTCACAAATACAGCCGCGCCTTATTTCAATTTGGGCCCGGACCACCTCATAAATGGAATGAGGTCATGACCACCTCAAAATAGAATAAGCGCTAGATTTAGAGTGGTGACAAGCGAAGATATATATAAAGTTGTTGCAGTTGTATTGCAAATGTAACGGCGCTATTAAATTTGTCGCGGACAAAATTCACAATTGGGATAAGGACGGAGTTAGAGAGGCGTTCATCCGGGTCGACCACCATCAACGATCATGGTGATCCCCCGCATCGGTGCCGCGGCCGCCATCTAGGTGGACGCAGGACCGAAATGAAATAAAAAGTCTCAAAGAGAGAGCGAAGAGTTGCGGGGCCTCCAGCCTCTACTAAGAGGTCCCAGACCGCAAGATTGCCGAGCTGAAGCCTGGCGCCGTGTACCGCGGCCCGAGAAAGGGAAAAGGAGACCTTACCCTGCCGAGGAAAAAGCAACGTCCAGCTGTTCAGTCACAACTGTGGAAATTAGAGACGACCGATTCTTCAGAAGGCAATCGATCGCTGTACTTTCGCCCGAACTCTGCGAATTCCTCGACACAGCTGCCAGTCCTATCCTGCTCCGCTTTTGAGGCGGTCTACCTGTACAACTGCACAGGATGCCAAAACCCCTAGATTTGGGCTCCAATGGCGTGGAAGTTTCCGGAGGAGGCCTTCTATGACCGCGTTCATTGCGCCCGATACTACATCAACCTGCCGACAATATCGTGGGCAATCCATCGCCAGCCTTTACCTGCGCCTTCACGCGACGTTTGGCGCCGGCCGCCGCAGCCGGCAACCTATGAAGACGATTCTGTTGACCCGCTCACACCGCGCTGATCGTTGCTGCGCGTCGATAGCCAGTTTGCTGATTGCCTGCGATTTCTTTCCTCGGCAACGTCAATCGCGTCCGGTTCGACAAAAGGGCACCACTGATGTCTGGTGCTTTCGTCGCTGCTGTTCCGCCCGATCGCATGATGCTTCAACGTTTCTGGGCGGGGAGGGGAGCGGCAGTCATGCGAGTTCTTTTGACCGACGCTGATCAGGCCGACTGGTGGGAGGAAAGATCATACGATTACACCAGCGGTCTGACGCCACGCGGGTGGGCCTGGGAGTTCTTGCGCCGCAATCCAGCATTCCAGCGTGCTGTGATCGCAGCGCCTCAGCAGGCCAACCCCTTGCCTCACCAGCCGTCTATCGACATGGTCACGCCGACCGGTGACTTGTCACGCTGGGGTGTCCTGTTTCGCCGAGTCTTATGGGCGAAATTCGGTCGTATTCTGGTCTCCGCTTTGGTGCGTCCATGTGCTGCCAGTCATTGCAGAACAGCTGTCTGCATCCTGGGCGATATTGCCGTTCGAACTGTCGGCATTGCCATGTCTTGCGACGGTCCTGCTGGCGCCCGACAGAAGCCAGCACGTTCTTCTTCGCAATGCGGAGTATACGCTCCAGCTCGCCGTCTATGGCGCGGACATACTAAATCCTGTTTGCCTCCGTACCGAGGCTATCTGGCCGGCAATGTTCTCCAAGCCCCGCCTGAAGGCGCTCGAGTGCCTCAATACTTTAACTTTGGGTCAACAACTGCCTTCCCGGTTGTTTCCGCCGGAAAAACGCGGCCCCCGTCTAACGTTCGTACTTCGTGCGCTCGACGGCTCACGGGCTGGGGCATCACATCGCGAACTCGCGGAGGCGCTGATTGGTCAAGGGCGCGTCCATGCCGACTGGAGGGATCCTCGCGGTCATTTGCGCGACCGCATTCGCCGCGCCGTCTCGCGTGGCCGCGCCCTCATGAATGGAGGGTACAAAGAATTCCTCACTTGAAAGCAGTCCGCCCCTGTGCGTCAGCCGGCGAACAGCTGGGAGCTAAAACTCAGTCACGACCAGTTCACCCGGCCGAAAAGGCGGTAGCTCGCGGACTCCAGATCCGTGACGAAGTCAACGGTCATGCCGACGAGATGGGGCTGGGAGCTTGCGTCTACGAACACGTTGGCCCCTCCCTTCCATGGCCGCATCCCCTCGCGCGAGACGCTTTCAAGACCAGGTACTTGAGGCCGGCGCAGCCGCCCGCCGCTCGACGATGATGCGAAAGTCTTCTGGCATGCTGCGCTCCAAAAGCCGAGGCCCGTATTGGGTTCTCTTCATCGTCATCGCACAGCGCAGTTTCGATAACCGTACCGATAGTGGCTTCTAGAGTACCCACGAGCCGACGCAGGATCGACGGCCCCTGGCGTCTCATTCGGTAGGGAGCCGGGATCTCAGGCGGAGGGGATATCTGGGCTGCAGCTGGTGTGATGGCGGCGCCGGTTCACAATTCACCGGCAACACATCGATGGGAATAGGGCTGACAGTTGGACATAGCGTGGACGCAGTTCTATGGATCTCTGCGGTTTGAGCGGGCCGACTAGATCCTACAACAGTCAAACCTTCCACGCCCTTTCAGACCTGTTTCGGCATTGGCCCCGCCGCCTGACGCAGACAGTGCCGCCACGGCGCACGTCCGAGGAGTAGTCTGCGCGGTGAAATGCTTCAGCGTCGAACATCTCTGGGCGAGTCTTGTGCACCACGCGGCGTAACGCTGCTGCCTGGGGGAAAGGCGCGCCGACCGCCTACCTTTTGGGCCATGCAGTTCGCCAGCTTTCCGTCTCACCAGCACTTCGCCAATTTCGTTGCGTTCTTGTTTAGGGGTTGCAACAAACCCTTCAAGAAAATTCATGTAATCTTTGCACCGAAAATCCTTGTGAATGGTACTCTCACTAGAACTTCGACTTCAGTGGCGGCAGAAATCTGATATAGTTGATATGTTCCATCGCCGAACAGCTTGCGAAGAGCGCGAAATGACAAAGCAAGCAGGACGAGGATTCGGGTGTTGTTCTATCTGTGGTCGTGCTGACCGATGATGATGCTTATTGACCGCCTAATGACAGCAGCACATCTTGATCGGTTAAGGATTCTGGGCCTTTGCGCGCATGCCGACCTGACTGTCTGCGAACTAGCAGAGATTCTGGGTCTGCATCGCGAGCACGTCGTGCGACATGTGCGGAGGCTCGCCAGAGCCGACTTTCTTTGCGGCAACGGACAACGTCCTTGGTCCTCATATCATCTCAACACAGTGGCCAAGGACCGAGGTTTGGTTCAATTCTTGGTCGATCTCCTGCCCCACGACGATGGGCCTCATAAGCGGGATCTGGAGCGGCTCGAGGCGGTACAAGGCGGCCGGGCCAGGGGGGCCGCCTGCTTGATGGGGAATAGATCCATCCAATTGGAGCGCGAAACTGCCACGCACAATTCGGCCGGCGGCGACACCACAGAACCCGACACTTACGGGGGGCTTCATCTTGCGGCCGTAGATTGTCGCGTTCACGAACTGCTTCTAAGACAGGAGCGCCAGGAGCGGACAACTCTCAAACTTATCGCCTCCGAAAACTTTGCCTCCTCGGCCGTCCTGGAAGCGACCGGCTCGATCTTCGCGAACAAGTATGCCGAGGGCTACCCGGGTGCGCGCTACTACGCGGGAAACGAGATTGTCGATGAGCTTGAGACCCTCGCCATCGAGCGCCTGAAGACGCTATTTGGTAGTGAACACGCCAACGTCCAGCCCTATTCCGGCTCGCCGGCCAATCAGGCTGTCTATCGCGCCCTTTTGATTCCCGGAGACAAAGTCATGGGTTTGCCTTTACCCGAAGGCGGCCATTTGACTCACGGTTGGTCCGTCAACTTTTCCGGCACTGATTATCAACGCGTCCCGTATGGGCTGCACGAAAACACGCAGCAAATCGACTATGACCGCTTGCGCGAGACCGCCAAGCGGGAACGCCCGAAACTCATCTGGGTCGGTGGAACTGCCTATCCACGCATTTTTGACTACGCGGCAATGGCCGAAATTGCTTCGGAGGCGAACGCCTATCTAGTGGCCGACATCGCCCATATCAGCGGCCTAGTTGTGGCAGGAGTGCATCCGAACCCCGTGCCCCATTGCGATGTGGTCACCAGCACGTCTCACAAGTCGATCCACGGGCCCCGTGGAGGCTTTATTCTGTCGAAGAATGAAGATCGCTATCAGGCGCTTTATCGTCCGAACAGCCAATACAATCTGGCCAAACGCATTGACCGCGCCGTGTTCCCTCTCCTGCAAGGCGGACCGCATATGAATACTATCGCCGCGCTTGCCGTCGCTTTGCAGGAAGCAGCGAAGCCGTCCTTTCGTATCTACGGTCAGCAGATCATCAACAACGCAAAGGCTCTGGCCCAGGCGCTTCTGGCGCGAGGTTATGAACTCGTCACAGGCGGGACTGACAATCACATGCTGATCCTTGACGTTCGGAACCGGCCGCTATCAGGCAAAGCCTATGCCGATCGCCTGGCAGGGGCAGGCATCATTACGAACTTTAATATGGCGCCGGGTGACCGACGGCATCCGGCGCTCACAAGCGGCATCCGCATAGGGACGCCAGCGGTGACGTCCATGGGCATGCGCGAGACGGAGATGGTGCAGATCGCCGATTTCATCCACTCGGTCTGCCGCCAGCCCGATGACCAGGAAGTCCATGCGAGCGTACGAAGAGAGGTTGCCGACTTCTGCACTGCGTTCGACGTCCCCGGCATCAGCGACCGATAGAGCCGCCCTAATCCAGAAACCTCCCAGCTAACTCCAACACTTGAAGCGAGGGCATTCCATGACCAGGCAGTTCGTGTTCTCTTCCGAATCCGTCGGTGCGGGACACCCGGATAAGTTGGCAGACAACATATCGGATGCCATCCTCGATGCGGTCCTTCGCGAGGATCCTAAGGCGCGCGTCGCTTGTGAAGCATTGGTGAAGACGTGTGAAACGTTGGTGAAGACAGGGATGGTCGTTCTGGCTGGCGAGATCACCACCCATGCGCAGATCGATTACAGCCAAGTTGCCCGCGATACGATACTCGATATTGGCTATGACGACGATGCCATAGGCTTTGATGGTCGACGTTGCGCCGTCGTTCTGGCTCTCACCGAGCAGTCGCCCGACATAAGCCAGGGTGTTGACGAAGGACGAGGGCAGGATCTCGAGCAGGGCGCGGGGGATCAGGGCCTCATGTTTGGATTCGCATGCAATGAGACGGATACATTGATGCCCTTGCCGATCCAACTCGCTCACCGTTTGACCAAAAGACAGGCAGAGGTCCGAAAAACGGGACAGCTTGGCTGGCTGCGTCCGGATGTGAAATCTCAAGTGTCGGTACGATATGAGGGTCTCCGCCCGGTGGCGCTGGATACGATAGTCCTGTCGACGCAGCATGACGTGGCGGTCTCCCAAGATACAGTACGCGAAGGCGTCATTGAGGAGATCATAAAACCGGTCCTGCCGACCCACCTTGATACTTCTGGGATCAGATTTCTGGTCAACCCAACAGGGCGGTTCGTGATCGGTGGGCCCGCCGGCGACTGCGGCCTCACTGGACGCAAGATTATCGTCGATTCCTACGGTGGAACGGGGCGTCACGGCGGCGGCGCCTTTTCGGGCAAGGACCCATCCAAGGTTGACCGCTCGGCGGCCTATGCCGCCCGGTATGTCGCGAAGAACATCGTTGCCAGCGGCCTTGCGGAGGTCTGCGAGGTTCAGCTTGCTTACGCGATCGGCGTGGCCAGTCCGGTTTCTGTCATGGTCAACACATTCGGAACCGCAAGGATTGAGGAAAAAAAGATCGAGCGCCTTATTCTTGAGCTTTTCGATCTCCGACCGAAAGGCATCATCAAGATGCTTGATCTCTTACGCCCGATATACCGCAAGACCGCGACATACGGGCACTTCGGCCGTGAAGAGCCTGAGTTCACCTGGGAAAAGACGGACAGAGCCGACGACTTGCTGCGTGAAGCAAGGACCGGCAGCTGCGTGAGGGCCGGTCAAGCGAATGCGGCAATCCATTCCAACTCGCTATACCCGCGCGCGGCCGGCATGCCAGATAGCCGGGTGGTTCCTTGGCGGAGATTTTGATGCCGGAATATGACGTGCTTTGCATCGGCAATGCCATTGTCGACATCATCGCGCAGTGCGACGAGGCTTTTCTTGAGACCAACGGCATCATCAAGGGGGCGATGAACCTTATCGACGCCAGGCGCGCCGAATTGCTCTACAGCCGCATGGGACCGGCGATCGAGGCTTCCGGCGGCAGTGCCGGCAACACGGCGGCCGGCGTCGCCAGCCTCGGCGGACGAGCCGCCTTCTTCGGCAAGGTGTCGAACGACGCGCTGGGCGAAATCTACACGCACGACATCCACGCCCAGGGCGTGGCCTTCGACACCAGACCGCTCGCTGGCGAGCCGCCGACCGCACGCTCAATGATCTTTGTCACGCCCGACGGCGAGCGTTCGATGAACACCTATCTCGGGGCCTGCGTCGAGCTTGGGCCCGAGGATGTAGAGGCGGACAAGGCGTCCGGCGCCAGGGTGACCTATTTCGAGGGCTATCTGTGGGATCCGCCGCGCGCCAAGGAGGCCATCCGCCAGACCGCCAAGCTGGCGCACGCCGCGGGCCGCGAGGTGTCGATGACGCTGTCGGATTCCTTCTGCGTCGACCGCTACCGCGACGAGTTCCTCGAGCTGATGCGCTCGGGCACCGTGGACATCGTCTTTGCCAACAGCCACGAGATCAAGTCGCTCTACCAGACCGCTTCCTTCGAGGAGGCGCTCGACGCCATCCGCAAGGATTGCAAAATAGCCGCTGTCACCCGGTCCGAGAAAGGCTCGGTGATCGTGCGCGGCGACGAGACCGTCACTATCGAGGCGACGAAGATCAAGGAACTGCTCGACACGACCGGCGCCGGCGACCTCTATGCCGCCGGCTTCCTTTATGGCTACACGACCGGACGGAGCCTCAAGGACTGCGGCGACCTCGGCTCGCTGGCCGCCGGGCTGGTGATCCAGCAGATCGGGCCGCGTCCGCGCCAGAATCTGCGCCGCGAGGCCGAGCAGGCCGGGTCGATCTAGCCGGGCGATCAACGACGGGCTGCCCGTCTCCCCTCCTGCGGACCGTGCGGGGCGGTGCGCGTAAATCGAAATGTCGGATGCGCATCCGCGTGAGAAGCAACCGGGGGGCATGCCACGATGGATAAGGGTGAGTATCGCCCTCCAGTGCGAACCTTCTGCCGTGCGATATGGGGAAGCGTTCCGATTAGCAGCTCGACCTATCGCAATCTTGCCCACCCGCCGTGGTCGCCTCGTGTGCCAACAGGCCGGCCGTGCGATACAGCGGGTAAGCGGCCGACTCGTGAATTGTCATGAAGGCATCGCCCGATTGAGATTATTCTGATGGGAGCGCACCGCTGTTCACGCCAGTCGGACGATCATGGGCAATCATAAGGACCATCGTGAGCCACGCTGGCATCGCCATGACGGTGACACGGTTTTTTTGCGGAACGGCCTTCCGAGCCAAGCTACTTTCTGCGCTCGTCAACCGTAACCGCACGCGCTGTCAACGCCGACGTAATCTTGTTCAACACCAGCAAGGGTTTGGCTTTGTGAAATTGCCGCATTGAGGCACATCCGGGTGCTGGAGGCAGCGCGGAAGCCGCGGTGTTTCCGAGGGAAGGCGTCTCCAGGTCACAACGGAAGAAAGTCCAAGATGTCACCATGTCTCGCAAGTGCTGGAGGTCGGTAATCAGACCGCGAAAACTCAGCTACATACGCGTTGCGCTGGAGAGCCCGCCGCCGGAACGGCGCCCAGTTGGAGAGCGAGGGCACGGTCAAGTGGTACAATCCCCAAAGGGCTTCGGCTTCATTGCTCCTGAAAACCGTGAGAAGGATATCTTCGTTCATGCCACCGCGCTGACCCGCTCAAGACTGAGCACGCTGATGGAGGGTCAGAAGGTGTTTGTCCAATGCGGGCAGGGCAAGAAAGGCCCGGAGGTTCGGAGCATTCGCCTCGTTTAGAGCCAAATGCTTTGCCCTAACGAAATCGCGCCTTAGACAAAGAAGAAAGCCCGCTGCCGGGAGGAGGTGGCAGCGGACTCGATTTTCGAATGAGACACGGGAGGAGGTGCGCCCCATTCAGCGTCGGCACCACATCCGAGAGGAGTAGATGGCCGACAACATGATCATACCGATAGCCGCCGATATTGCAATGCACAAATCATGTCTCGCAGGTGCGAAATCATGCCGCATCGGCTTGGTCGATCGTTAAAAGTGCAGTCAGGCTGCGCCATTCTTGCGGGCGCGCTTGGCAGGTGCCGACGTTTCCGGTTCCTTCGGCTTGCGGCCCAGACCCATGGTCTTGGCCAATGCCGAGCGGGCCGCAGCGTAGTTTGGCGCCACCATGGGATAGTCCGCCGGCAGCCCCCATTTCGCGCGATATTCGTCGGGCGTAAGGCCATGGTGGGTAGCCAGGTGACGCTTAAGCGACTTGAACTTCTTACCGTCCTCAAGGCTGACAATGTAATCGGGTGTAACCGATTTTCTGATCGGTACGGCAGGGTTGAGAGGTTCCGACTTTTCTGGTGCTGCACCACCGGCAGTGGCTTTCAATGCGATGTGGATCAGGCCGATAAGCCCAGGCAGTTCACTGACGGGAACCGGATTGTTCGAAACATAGGCTGAGATGACATGGGCGGTGAGTTCGATAAGGTTATCAGCTGTCTCAGTTTCTTCGGTCATGAAAACGCTCCTGCGGACTTAGACTAGGCGTGGGGAATCAATTCATAGCTTAATAGTGACGACCGCCTTTGATGGCAACCAAGCCATTGCACGATCTGTTCGCGGATCGCTACACACCCGGCCGCAGTCGCAGGATAACTCTTCAGCCGTCATCGTCCTGACAACACCGCTGTGCCATGGTTGTGCCGCGTCGATGCGGCGCCTCTTCACCCAAATTTATTCGGATAGTTCGGAGAAACGAATGAACGCTAAGGCTTTCAGCAACCCCCTTTTCGTGAAGCGCGCAACGCACATCATCCAAGAGATTGCCGGCCTTGCGGATGCCATCGATTTTCTCAATGAATGGCCTGAAGATCGCAGAGACATGATCCACGAGATCGCCCTGAGGGCATGCTACGATGCATACGATGGGCGCAAGCCGGTAAGCACGGCTCGCAATGCCTTTTTCGGCTTTGCGAAACGGGTCGACATATTGGAAGATCCAACCTCGGCGATGAAGTGGATTGCTTCCTGCAGATCGGGCAGTGGAAAAGTGCAGGTGTAGACCTCGACGACGTGTTTGAGACTGGCAAGGCGCGTCAAACAGTGCACTATTGTCCAGTTTTCACGGCTAGACCGCGCGAATGAGAAGCAGTTCCTCACCACCGACTACAAAAGTCCAGATCGCACGCAACCTGACTATGGCCAGACGCAGCTCATGGCGATCGCTTGGTCGTGAATGGCCAGCCTCAGTGGTGCAGGTGCATCGGTCGCGTTCGACTGAGTAAACAAATACGACCGGGGCAGTTTGCCGCATAGTGGCTGTGGAGGAGGGGGGATGACCGGGTTGATCAGATTTGAGAGGCCAGTCGTTGTTCAGGTCAGCCGCCGCAGCTCAGAGCGCATCGTGGTGGACGTCAACGACGCGGTCGCTATCTTGCTGCGGGATCTGCATAATGAGACCGATAAACGCAGAATAGCGATGGACGTCTGTCTGCAGGTGTTACGCGGTAAGACCCATGCGCCAGCCGCTCGACGAGCTTTCGTCGCAGCCGCGCTCGAAGCACGCATTCTGCGCAACGATTGAGATTTATCACGCCGCTCATGAATTTCGGCCCTCTGCGCATCGCTGTTGGCCACGGTCCGAACATCCCTGCCGGCATCCGCCAGGAGCAAACCAACCCCGTTACTTTCCGCAATGGCTTTCCTGGTCGCGCGTGGCATCTTCCACCATCAAAACACAAGGGCAGCCAAGCTGCGGTCGCTCGGCTTCGCCTGCGCGGCGATCGTAATTGGAGACAGAGGCAGACGGGCCATTGAGCGAGAGTTGGCCGACTGCAGATGGCGGAGCGTCGATACTGTCACGATAGTCAACAGAAGTGCCGTTTGAACCTCCCCCAGATTAGCCCTGCATCCGGTTTCCCGGAACACCCTTGGACCGGCCCCGCGTGATCGCCGATGCCTCTCCCGATGGTCGCCGATGTCGGAACGGAGGTTTCGGCGATCGCATCGGAAAGATGATAGTGATATTGGACTAGCTTAAATCCGGCGTAGTCCGAAACCGCTGGGGGTCAGCCGTCTGATCTCTGGCCGGCTCATTTGAGGGCCGGCCTGCTTCGATCGCCCATAACGCCCGCCTTCGGAACAGCTGGCGTCGGCGCGCCATAACAAGGCCCGACCAGACCAAGCTTACGGAGGCGCTTCGGTCGGCGGCAGGTCGATTTCTTTGGGTGAGCCGGATAGCCTCCTCAACCTACTTCGCCCGGGGTGCAGCGTCGCCGCTCACCGCCGGCAAGTGTCACCGAGTCCTACGCCGTTTGCGCTTTTTCCCGAATTGCGCGTGCCGCAGCCACCATGTTCACCAGGGCAGGGCGGACCTCCTCCCATCTGCGCGTTTTGAGGCCGCAGTCGGGATTCACCCACAGTTGGTCATCCAACAATCGATCGCGCGCAAGCATGATGAGGTTGGAAATCTCGCCCACTTCCGGGACCCGCGGCGAGTGAATGTCATAGACGCCAGGTCCGATTTCGTTCGGATACTTGAAGGTTCGAAGCGTATCGAGCAGTTCCATCTGCGAGCGCGAGGCTTCAATGGAGATCACATCGGCATCCATTGCGGCAATCGCATCCACGATGTCGCCGAACTCGGAGTAGCACATATGGGTGTGGATCTGGGTCGCATCCTCGATGGCCGTTGAAGCCAGCCGGAAGCATTCGACGGCCCAGTCGAGATAGGCCTCCCAGTCGGCATGGCGCAGCGGCAAGCCCTCGCGCAGTGCGGCTTCGTCGATCTGGATCATCTTGGCGCCAGCCTTTTCAAGGTCGCTCACTTCATCGCGAATGGCGAGCGCGACCTGACGGCAGACGGCTGAGCGCGGAAGGTCGTCTCGGACGAAGGACCAGTTGAGGATCGTCACGGGACCGGTAAGCATGCCCTTCACCGGCTTCAGCGTCAGCGACTGGGCATATCGCCACCAATGTAGTGTCATCGGATTTTGTCGCGACACATCTCCAATGATGATCGGGGGGCGCACAAAGCGCGAGCCATAGCTTTGCACCCACCCGTGTTGCGTGAAGGCGAAGCCGCAGAGCTGCTCGGCGAAATATTGAACCATGTCGTTGCGCTCGAATTCGCCGTGGACCAGCACGTCGAGTCCGATCTCTTCTTGCCAGCCAACGGTGGCTTTTATCTCTTTCTTCAGGAACGCTTCATAGTCGACGTAACTCAGCTGGCCTTTGGCATGAGCTGCCCGCGCTTTGCGAATCTCGGCTGTTTGCGGGAAGGAGCCGATCGTCGTGGTGGGGAAGGGGGGCAGGCCAAATAGGCCGGCCTGAAGCTTGGAGCGGACGGCAAATGCGCTCTTCCGGCGCGTCATGCCGACCTTGATGCTGGCGACCCTGCCTTCGACGAGCGGATCATGCACCTTGGCGGATGTCGCGCGAACGGCGGCAGCCTCAGCCGACGCCTCCAGTTCGGCGGCCACTGCGTCCCGGCCTTCGGCCAGGGCACGGGCGAGCACGACCAGCTCGTCGGTCTTTTGCGCTGCGAAGGCGAGCCACGACCTCACATCCGCATCGAGTGCCGTCTCCAAGTCCAGGTCGATCGGCACATGCAGCATCGAGCAGGACGGGGCAATCTCCACCCGCTCCAGCGCCCAACCGGCGACGATGGGCTTGATACGGTCAAATATCGCAGGCAGGTTCGCGCGCCAGACGTTGCGTCCGTCGATCAGCCCGAGCGAGAGCACAAGTTCCTTCCGCGCGAGCCGGCCGATAGCCTCCAACTGCTCTGGAGCGCGCACGAGATCCACGTGCAGTCCCGCCACGGGAAGAGAAATTGCGGTCTCGAGATTGTCTCCCAGCGATCCGAAATAGGTAGCGACCATGATCTTCAACTCGGGTGCTGCTTTCGACAGCCGGGAGTAGGCGAATTGGAGCGCATCCCGTTCGTTGGGAATCAGATCGAGCACGAGCGCCGGCTCATCGATCTGCACCCAATCGGCTCCCGCGAGCTTTAGCCTCTGCAGGAGCTCCTCGTAGACGGGCAGCAGCCGTGGCAGGAGCGCGATAGGGTTGAAACCTTCCTCAGGTGACTTCGCCAACTTGAGAAAGGTAACCGGTCCAAGCAGGACCGGGCGAGTGTGGATGCCGAGCGCCTTGGCCTCGAGAAAATAGTCGACCGGTTTCGCCGACGAGAGGGCAAAGCTCTGATCGTCCCTGAGTTCCGGCACAATGTAGTGGTAGTTGGTGTCGAACCATTTGGTCATTTCCATCGCGGCAAGGCCCTGCCCATTGGCCGCAGGCTCGTTACCGGCAGGTCCACAATCCGCGGCCTGACCTTGATTGCCGCGCGCCATGGCGAAATAGATATCGAGTGGGACCTCGCCGTCAGTCCAGGCGTATCGTGCCGGAACGGCGCCGACCATGGCGACTGTGTCGAGCACGTGGTCATAAAGCGAGAAATCGTTGGACGGGATTTTCGACACGCCGCGATCGTGCTGCTCCCTCCAGCTAGCGGCACGCAGCGTCTTCGCCGTCGCGAGCAGATCGGCAGCGCGAGATTTTCCGGACCAGTAGTTTTCAAGCGCGAATTTCAGTTCCCGCCGTCGACCGATACGCGGCACGCCGAGCGTTGCTACAGGAATCCGTTGAGAGACAGTCATGCCATACCCCGATGGTTGGGGCGGGGGACAAGGAACCCGCGAATAGGCGGCACGAAGCCGAGCTACCGCGACCACCAGACACCCCGCCCGTGGACGTTGTTCGTCGTGGCAGGTCTCCTGGCTCGCGGGTCAAAGCCTCCGCCCGTCTTCCCGAGGCCGTTCGCCTCAGTGACATCAATGGGCTTGGCTCGCCGCTAACAGTTGCGGGGGCAGCGCCGGCATCGCACCGGCTTCCCTCTTAGCTCCGCTACGGCAGTGCCGCGCGGAGAACCATGACATGCGCACAATCACAGCCGCTTCGCTCCTTGTCAATACCATATAACGAGATGTTTATGTGATTATGCGAATAACCCCCTTACGCTGATGGGGGCTCTTTCAAAAGCCGCATACGACGGTCGGGTCGGTCGAAAATCGCGGTCAGCGCCCCCGTCGCGCTCGAACTGCGCTCCCCCGAAGTGCTTCAGGATGTTTGCCGATTGGCCGGCCGTCGACGCAAGTGCCGGTCCGCCTTCCACAAACATGGGGGTCATCGGGTGCACTCACTTTTGGCCCGAAATCGAATTCGTCATGTCCGGACAACCAGACAAATGAAAGCGCGATGGCTTCCGTTTGATCGGCGCTCGTTGGAGGCGGCGCCCCTATTGTTGGAACGGCGTGATCATCAGGTGGTGCCTTCTCGGGTCGGCCGCGTCGCAGTGCTCTTGCACACAGGACGCATCGTCGTGCCAACTGGGAAAATCGTTAGGAACGATGCAATCGCGCTGGAAGCGTTGTGTCACCTCGCGGACATCGTCGAGATCCGAAAACGGCGCACCCGGTAAGCACCGGCTCAACTCCGGTGCGATCGCTGGAACGGCTGAACCAAAGCAGTGAAGCTCACAATGAACTTGCTTGCCCTACATGGGTGTACTTCGACTAAGTTGTCACGCTTGTCACTTCTTTTCTGGATGCGGGCCGGCTGTTCCTCACGATCACTGCCCAGGTTGACGGCCGGCATGCGGAACGTAGAGGAGGTTCGGTCTTCGTGTAGGCGTGCGTTCGGCTTATTGGTTCACTATGATCTGGCCCAGATCCGCAAGGCACTCGACCACGTAGTCCGGTCTGAATGGAAACCGCTCTATGTCTGCCAGCTTGGTCACCCCAGTAAGCACAAGGGCTGTTCTCAGGCCCGATTCCAGCCCCGCGAGCACGTCGGTATCCATGCGGTCCCCGACCATGATGGTATCGACAGCTCGAACTCCCAGCCGGTCGAGCGCGCCGCGCATCATGAACGGGTTCGGCTTCCCGACGAAATAGGGCTGACGGCCGGTGGCCTTCTCGATTAGTGCCGCGACAGCCCCGCACGCCGGATGGGAGCCCCGCTCGGTCGGGCCAGTGGCATCCGGGTTGGTGGCGAGAAAGCGCGCGCCCTTCGCCACAAGCTCAGCGCCAGTTGCGATCTGCTCGTAATGGTACGAAGTGGTGTCTCCGAGGACCACGAATTCGGGAGCAAACTCCGTTATTCGGCAACCTGCCTGCCGCAGGGCCTCGACCAGACCGTGGTCGCCGATGACATAGGCAGTTGATCTGTGCTTTTGCAGTGCCATGAACCGCGCGGTGGCGAGCGCCGATGTGTAGATGTGCTCTGGCTGCACGGCGAAGCCAACCGCTCTTAGACGCTCGGCATGATCTTCGGGCGTGAACCGCGAGTTGTTGGTGAAGATCTGAAACGGCTCACCCTTGGCGATTAGCCCGGCGACATAGCCGACCGAGCCAGAAATCGGTTGGCCGCCCCGGACCAGGACCCCGTCCATGTCGAGCAGATGCGCTGTAATCATTGGATCTCAACCCTCAATGTCTTTCGTGCATGCACGGCCTGGGCACGTTGTGTCACTGAATCTCTCCAGGCGAGAATGCCGGCGACTGTACCGATTAAGAGCGATGCGCGAAGGGGGCTCAGTTGGCCGTGCGGCAATAAGGAGGTTGCGGCGTAAACGTTTCGGTGCGCCAATTCGCCGTGCGGACGTCCTGCATCGTCGGGTTGATTACATTCGCTGTCTCAGCGCACCTGATGCACAATCGCCTTCTTAGTTGCAGCAGACACTGGCCTGGCGAGACGTGCCGCGCTTGGATAGGTGAGAACCTACCGTCCGCAGGTGCACCTTGCCTCCTCGCTGTAGAGGGGGTTCAACGTAGCTGGGCGTCTAGATGCATACTTAAGGCGCGCAGGCGGGGGCACTGAAACGACCCGGAGCGATCCGCAACAAGGTTCCCCAACCGCTCGAATCATCTCTTTGGTTTGATTCTGCGCCGCCCGAGGTGTCCATCCAGATAGAGATCAGATGCCGCCCATGCAGAGGTATTTCATTTCGAGGTAGTCTTCGAGCCCGTGGCGGGAACCCTCCCGCCCGATGCCCGACTGCTTCATGCCGCCAAAGGGCGCCGCTTCCGAAGACATACGCCCCGTGTTGATGCCAACCATGCCGTATTCCAATGCCTCTGCAACGCGCCAGACACGCTTGAGGTTCGAGGCATAGAAATAGGCGGCGAGGCCGTAGATCGTGTCGTTGGCCTCACGCACAACCTGATCCGCATCTTCGAAGCGGATGATCGGCGCCAGCGGCCCGAAAGTCTCCTCTTGCGCAACAGCCATGATGCTGGAAATTTCGGTGAGCACTGTGGGCTTGAAGAAGGTGCCATCCTTGCCGATGCGTTCGGCCCCGCATCGAATAATCCCACCCTTGGCAACGGCATCTGCAATGTGCGACTCGATCTTGCGCAGAGCATGGATGTCGATCAGCGGTCCAATGTCCACTCCGGCAACGAAGCCGTCGCCAACCGACAAGTGCCGCACTTTCTCCACGAACTTCTCGACGAACTCATCGTGAACGCTCGATTGGACGTAAAGGCGGTTCGCCGAAACGCAAGTCTGACCGGCGTTGCGGAATTTCGCCTGGATCGCGCCGTCAACCGCAGCGTCGATATCGGCGTCATCAAAGACAATGAAAGGGGCATTGCCGCCGAGCTCGAGGCTGACCTTCTTGATCTGGTCCGAGCACTGGCGCATGAGCAGCCGGCCAACCTCGGTCGAGCCCGTAAAGCTGATCTTTCGCACCTTGGGATTTGAGCAGAGTTCGCGTCCTACGGCGTCACCTTCGGACGCATAGACCAGGTTGATGACGCCGTCGGGAAAGCCGGCTTGATGCGCCAGCGCAAACATTGCGCCTGCCACGAGCGGCGTCTGTTCAGCGGGTTTAAGCACAATCGCGCAGCCCGCCGCCAGGGCCGGCGAGATCTTGCGCGCCACCATCGACGCTGGGAAATTCCATGGCGTAATTGTGCCCACGACACCGATCGGCTGCTTGATCACCATCATGCGACGGTCAATCGATGGTGCGGGGATCGTCTCGCCGTAGATGCGATTGGCTTCTTCGGCGTACCATTGCAGATACGCGGCCGCATGCGACACCTCCGACTTGGCTTCGGCAAACGGCTTGCCCATCTCTGCAGTGAGTATCGCGGCAAGATCATCGGCGTGGTCAATGATCAGTTCATGCCACCGCCACAAAACGTCGCTGCGTTCTCGGGCGGTCAGTGCAGCCCATCTAGGCTGCGCCGTGTAGGCCTTGTCGATCGCAGCGCGTGTCTCCTTCACACCCATGTCGGGAAGCACCGCCAAGACTTCCCCGCTCGATGGATTGAGGACCTCGAATGTCCGCTCGCTAGCCGGCGTGCCGGGTGCTGGCAGGCGACCGATGGCGCCAAACAGGTCAGGGGATTTCAAGCGACGGATTATTGGCAGGCGCAGGGGCAATACCGGATTCCTCTCAAGAGCAGCGGAGTTGTATGTCGGCAGGCCTCGGTTTGTACTCCGCACCTGCGGGTTCCTTATAGGACCTCGATCATACGGCTGGTAGAGAATTGGGGGTCGCCGCGTCCGATACTGGGAAAAGCCAGCTGGAGCGAAGTCTGGACCAGGGCGTAAGCGACAACGTTTACCACCCGAGCTTCGGGATGACCTCCGGTACTGCGCCGAGCGCCTGCTTCCCATGCAAACGCAGAACAACTGGCCGAGCCTTCCACTCAGAATCAGTGAATCCGGGGCGAATGCCGCACTCTCTGGGGCATGGAAGGGCGGAAGGTGACCGGCAGGCTCTCCGGGCAGCGAATGACGTAAGACGGCATGTAGACCACGTCCTCCGCGGCGATGCTCAGCGCCAGATCCTCCAGCCGCCCGAATAGCGCGGGGAAGGCGCAGCCCAATTCCAGGCGCGCCAGCGCAGCGCCCAGGCACGAATGGGGTCCCTCGCCGAACGACAGGTGCGGGTTGTGCAGCCGGGTGACATCGAACCTGTCGGCGCCGGGACCGAAGGCCTTTTCGTCCCGGTTCGCCGCATGTAACGCCATCAGCACGGCGTCGCCGCGGCGCACTATGCATCCGTCGATCTCCACGTCCTGGGTGGCATAGCGAAATGGCAGATTGGCCGCTGAGCTGCCCCACCGCAGAATCTCCTCGATCGCCTGTGACCACGGAACTTGGCCGCTGCGTACCAGGTGCAGTTGCTGCGGATGCGTCAGCAATGCCAGCATGCCATTGCCGATGACGCCGGCGACAGTCACGAAGCCTGCAGAGAGCACCATGAACAGCATGTCGATGAGCTCGGTGTCGGAAACGAGCTCGCCATTGTCGCGTGCGACGATCAGCGCCGAAGCCAGATCGTCGCCGAGCCGGCGACGCTTGAGCGCGATCAGACGACGGAAGAACTCCGGGATGCGCTGCCGCGTCTGTCTTACCTCTGCGGCTGTAGCGGAGGTGCTGGCCAGGCTGTAGGTGAGGGCGACGATCTCTTCACGCTGTTCGTCCGGCAAACCGAACAGTTCGGCGATCACGTTTGTGGGCAGCGGAACAGCGAACTCGCACATCAGATCGGCACTGCCGCCGCGCTGCGCCATCTCGGCCAGGAGTTGATCGACGCGTTGTTCGATCAGTGGCGCCAGCAAGGCGATACGACTGGGCGCGAAGCTGCTGGACAGCAGGCCGCGCAAGCGCCGGTGATCGGCGCCGTGCGCTGTGGCCATGTTGTCCACTTTGCACATCCCGATCAGCGGATGATCCTCGGGAATCTCGCCATCCTGCAGCGCCCGCCACTGTCGCCAGTCCTTGTTGAAACGCTGGTCGGAAAGCATCCGCCTGAGCGTCTGGTGACGGCCTGCCGCCCAGGCCACCACATCGCCAGGCAGCGACACCCGCGCCACTCCCCTCTGCTGCAGAATCGCAGAAGACAGATCATCAAGTTGCGTGGGAGCGGCCGGCACACCGATCACGTCGCAATGATCGTTTTCTACGCGCATGCCAACAACTCCCTTTAGACCCATCGCGGTGCACTTCTCGGCACGGATGATCCGGGCGCGGACCTGGGAAGTGCCTCTTCAGTGTGCTTCGTCGTTAGAAGCGGTAGGTGAGACCTGCGCCTACCAGCCAGGGATCGAGCTTAGCCTTGCCTGTGAGCTTAGCGCCGGCGACAGTGACGTCGAAGTCGGGCTTAAGGAAAAGCTTCTTCACGTCGAAGTTGACGCCCCAGTGCTGGTCCACCATGTAGTCGAATCCGACCTGCAGCGCGGCGCCGAATGTGTTCTTGACCTTGAGATCATCGGCGCTGCCGGCTTGCTGATGATAGAAGATCGTATAGTTCAAGCCGGCGCCGACATAGGGCTTGAAGGGGCCGAAATCGGTAAAATGATACTGCAATGTGAGCGTTGGCGGCAGCAGCCAGACCTTGCCGATCTCGCCCAGCCCGCCGATCGAACCTTGGCCATCGATGTTGGCATAGGTGGTGCCGAGTATGAGTTCGGCGGCGATGTTGTCGGTGAAGAAATATGATATATCGAGTTCCGGCGTCACGCTGTTCGAATAGGAAAGACCGGAGCCGGGCACCGCGTTGACGTAGCCCGAATCCTCGGTGATCACCCCCAACGCGCGCATGCGGAGCTGCCAGGGGCTTGGAGCTTCCGCGACCGGGGCTCCTACCTTCGCAACGCTCGCGGCTCGATGAATATCTGCCGCGCCGGCCTGTCCCGCAACGATGAGGACGACAGCCGCTGTTACTGCCCGCGCCACGCTAATTCGCGCTCTCGCCATACTCTTCTCTCCTTGATCCGCAGAAGCGACGCACTGCGCCTTGATTGAACCCTGCTCGCATCAATCGAGATTGACGGAGCGGTCATGCGCGATAGCCCCCGCATAGGTCGTGCCAAAATGACAAATCATTGCGAAACAATGCGATCGCTCTGAGAGCGCTGTGTCTCATGTCCGACTTCGTCGAAGATCCGACAACGGTGCAGACGCAGCCATCAGGGTAGGCAAATGCAGTCCAGAGTCGGCCGGGTTCTGGGACGGGAACGGGCTGTACGTCTCAAACCCTCGGAGATTTCACACGGCGCCAGCCTATGTTCACGTGCGGTCGCAGACCCGGGGACCGTGGACACAACGGGGAGTGGCTTGCCGGCATACCTACCCTGGCTGGCAATTCGCCGCATGAGCACTTCGGGCGGAGAACCTGTCCCACCTTGGTGAAGATGCGCTGTTTCGATTGCAGCGTCGCTGACGAGACCGCCGTGGCACAGAAGAAGCGGCCGCGGACAAGAGCTGGCAGCCCCATCTCCGGAGTCGGAAGATTCATCGGTAGACTGACAGACCCAGAGATTTTGCATCGCCGTTGGTTTTTTTAGCCGATGTCTTCTGCCAGGGTTTCGTGTGGTCGCCTGACCAACGGATTATGACGAGCCGCGCCCAGAACGAAAACACCGGTGGAGTTAGGCAAGGCGCAGCGAATGTTTTAGCTTTGGCACTTCGACTGGCGGCGAAGGCCTCAAAACCCCCATCCGGAAACAACGCTTAGATAGCGGGTAATATGTTTCAAGGTAGGAACCTAGGCGCTGTAATGCGCGACTGAGGTCGCACGGAATTGACTCGGTTCTGACTTTTTCTAGGTGTATCGTCTTCCCGTCGTCCGTCTGGGGAGACGAGCATGTCGGCATACGGTGTGGCGGATTCCGCCCAACTCGCAATTCTCACGAAAGCCCTGAACGACCGTTGTGCGAAGCACGCGGTCGCAGGCGATCATGAGCCCGAGCGCATAGCGCCTAAAGTCCTGGCGCTTTACCGGCGAGGCTCGATTGATCCTGACCAGCTATCGGCAGAACTTGAACGGGTTGCCCGGTGATCCAAGAGATGCATCCATGGGGAACACAACGGCGGCTTGTCGATAGCGCGCGCCGCTTGATTGGCCGCACCCGCGCCGAAGTGGAAGATGCAAGATTGAAAATCGAGCAATCGCGGCTTGCCCTTGAACAGTCCCGCAAGCACCTCCAGAACTCACACCGTCTGGAGACACAGAAAAGCCCCAGCGCAGAGGGTGATCGGCGCTAGGGCTTTCAGGCATGTACGCTGTACCAGCATGACCTTACGTTAGCTTGCGCTAATATCGTGAACGAAAAGTGAATCGCTGCCGCGACCCAGCCCCCCAAACCAGCGGATGAATGCGGCACCCTAGACCCAAGTAGCCGGTTTATTGATCGGGTTCTTCCCCTCCTAAGCACCACATCCGGAAACTGCGATGCCGCCACCTCTGCGTCGTCGGTGTAGTGTTGAACATGACACAGCTTTCTAGAGAGGGGACGGCACGGGAACGACGCCGCGCGGCTGGCACGGGGCGACGATACAAACTTGCTTGCCCACCTCTTGGGTTACATCGTGATGGGTTCGACTAGATCGGTATCATTCGTCACAAGATAGGCCACATCGAACGCATCGACGAAGGCGTCGCGGACGAGATAAGCGCCTAAATTGACGTCGCTGCCTTCTCTTCTGTTTTGGCCACCTATACCACCGCTGGGGGTGGCATATCCCAGATGTAGCCATCTGGCGTAGCCTGAGGCGGGCTTACCAATCCAGCCCATTTTTCCGAATACAAAAACCCCCGTTATGAATGCTGATTTCTGAGACCGTCCTCACCGCCGCCACCAACACCTGCTGGCGTTTTGGCGCATCGTTGTCGATCTTTCCTGACACAGCGGCTGTATAATATTGTCGGCGCCGACAGTCGTCCCCTAGGGTACCATTAGATCCGCCAAAGCCTTAAATTCAGCCACTTAATTGGGGCTGGTATTTGGTTCTTAGTAGAAATTAAAAGCATCGATATAAAAAATTGCCCTCATGGGCGCGCCCCGCCCCGCCTACGCAAGCCGCTCCGGATCTCGGTCACCGCATCACCGGCGATCGAAAGGAACAATCCAACAGCCGCGGCATCGGATGGGAGTTCGTCCATGTCTGCATCGATGACTCTTTGACGTGTCGCCTTCTCGAAAATCTTGCCGACGAGAAGAAGGAAAGCGCCTCCGCCTTTCCTCAAGGCTGCTCTCCCCTCTGTGCCGGTCTTTGGGATTACCGTCGAGCGTGTCATGACCATAACGGCCCCTGCTATAGGTCGAAGGCCTTGCCAAGGCTTGCCGCAAAGTCGGGCGGAAGCTCCACATCGAGCCGACCTTCATCCATTAGCTAAATCGCAGGGTTCTACGGCGCTGATCAAGAAGGCTTCCCAATCCATGCCATGGATGCCTGCCATCCAAACAACCAAGTTTACCGATACGTCATAATGCTGCATAGCGAAGTACCGGCGGACACTGACCGATCACTCCCTGCGTTGATCGTTAGATGAGCGCGCCAAGAGCTTCAATTGAAGGAGAGCTATGGATGCCCCTGACTGCCAGTGGAGTCCCTAACTTTCGTTCTGAGCTCCTGTTTGGGTCGTTCTGCAAATTTGATCGGCCGTTACCATGCTGAAGAGACATTACATGTGAATAGCAGGTGGCTGAGAACGATGGCGCTTTCAATAGAAGCTACTACCCCACCGCAATATTATACCTTACCTGTCCACCAGCAAAGCGAAGTCATGAAGTTCGGGTCAAGCGGCATTCGAGGTTTGGATTCGGAATTGCTCGGCAAGGCCAGCGGGCTTTATACCGAAGCTTTCGCCTGGCGTTTGAGTTCGAGCCAGGTTCAGCCGAATAGTTCGGTCTTCGTAGGCCGCGACCTGCGTGACAGCAGCCAAGCGATAGTCAACAATTGCATGGCGGCGTTGGCCGCAAATGGTTTCCAGCCGATCGATTGCGGCGCCATACCGACGCCTGCCCTGGCACTATATGCACGCAGACACGGCGCGGCGGCTCTTATGGTCACTGGGTCGCACATTCCAGCCGATCGCAACGGCATCAAATTCTACGGCCCGAATGGTGAAATCAGCAAGGCGGATGAGGCCGCGATTACGCGCTTTGTCGCCGAAAGATCAAATGCATATTGCTTGCCACCCGCTCCTCTGGGAACGACGTGGCCTATCCGCCATGAAGAAGCGATGGCCTGTTATCGAGAGCGCGCCAATGACATGCTGGAGCCGGGCTCCCTTTCCGGCCTAAGACTTGGAGTCTACCGGCACAGTTCGGTAGCAGCAAGACTTTTGGTGGAAGTTCTTCAATCGCTCGGCGCCGGCGTGGTCGCCGTCGGGAAAACTGAAACTTTCCTGCCTATCGATACCGAAGCCGTGGATGCAGCCACGATTGCAAAATTGAAAGAATGGATCCGCGAATTCAATCTCGATGCCATCGTGTCGACCGATGCGGACGCTGATCGGCCACTCATTGCCGATGAAAATGGCGATCTGTTTCGCGGCGATCTGGTTGGGCTCGCCACGGCTCTCTTCCTGAAGGCGGATACCGTCGTGACGCCTGTGACCTCCAATTCCGGCATTTCGAAAGCTTTCGGCTTCGACGTTCTGAGGACAAAGGTCGGGTCGCCATTTGTCATCGAAGCCATGGAGGCGTCACATCGTGCCGGCAGCATCGTTGTCGGCTTCGAGGCCAATGGTGGCGTTCTCCTGGGGTCGGATTACACGGCGAACGGGAAGACTTTGACCGCCCTGCCGACGCGGGACTCGCTTCTCCCCATCCTGGCTGTTCTCGGTACCATGGCATCGACAAAGAAGAAGCTGTCGCAACTGCGCGAGCTCTGGAAGCTTCCGGTATGCGCGAGCGACCGGCTGCAGGATTTCTCCGCCGAGCGTTCAAGCAGATTGATGGATCGCCTCGCAAACCTCGACGCGCTGCAGCAATTTCTCGCCCCGTTCGGGACCGTAGCCGAAGTCGACAAAACCGACGGCTTCAGGGTGCGTATGCGCACAGGCGAGATCATACACCTGCGGCCCTCCGGCAATGCACCCGAACTGCGCTGCTATTCGGAAGCTTCGAGCGAGAGCAGAGCCACGACGATCGTCGCCTCGGTGCTGAAAAGAGCACAGGCATTCTCGTCGCAGACGGTAGAGGGCATTTGATGAAAGTGGTTCCTGTCATCATCAGCGGCGGAGCCGGCTCGCGGCTGTGGCCCGCCTCCAGGCAGTCGCACCCCAAGCCTTTCCTCAAGATGGCCGACGGGCATTCACTCATTCAGCACAGCGTCTTGCGCGCGGCTTCGATTGTTGGGGCGGCCGAGCTCGTCACCGTGACCTCCAAGGACCATCTCTTCCTCACGAAAGACCATTTTGACGAGCTGGATTCCGTCGTGCTCCCACGCACCTTCCTGCTCGAGCCGGAGGGCCGGGACACGGCCGCCGCGGTCGCCGCGGCGACCATCCACGCCAAGGCGACACAGGGGCCGGATGCAATCCTGTGCATTTTTCCCGCGGACCAGATGATCGGCGACCTGGCGGCCTTTGGAAGCGCCATCAGTCGGGCGATCGAGCATGCGGGGCAGGGGCGCATTGCAACCTTGGGCATTAATCCAGAAAGGCCGGACACGGGATTCGGCTACATCGAGGCCGATGGCGAAAAAGTCGTCCGTTTCGTAGAGAAGCCGGACGTCGAGACCGCCAAATCCTATGTCGCCTCCAAACGTTTCTTCTGGAACGCCGGCATCTTCTGCTTCAAAGCGCAAGTCATGCTCGATGAGATGGCCCTGCATTGCAAGGAGGTGGTCGATGCCGTTCTCGGCAGCTACGAGAACGCCGCAGTCATTGACGGCGAGCGCTTCGCCAGCATCGAGCTCTCGGCCAAGCATCTCGCCGTGGCTCCGCGCATCTCGCTCGACCTTGCGGTGATGGAAAAGGCGCACAATCTCGCCGTTGTCCCTTGCGAGATGGGGTGGAACGACATCGGTTCCTGGAACGCAATGGCCGAACTGATCCCTCCCGACGAGAGCGGCAACAGGATCCGCGGCGATGTCCATCTAGTGGACACGGTCGACACCTACATAAGCTCGGACAAACGAATGATAGGGACGGTGGGCGTCAGCGACCTGGTGATTGTCGATTCCCCCGATGCGCTGCTCGTTGCATCCCGCGATCGCGTCCAGGACGTCAAGAAACTGTTCGAGGGGCTCAAGGCTGCGGGACACGAAGCGCACTTGCTTCACGGTACCGTGCACCGGCCCTGGGGCACCTACACGGTTCTGGAGGAAAGCGAGCGCTTCAAGATCAAGCGTATCGAGGTTAACCCGGGCGGGCGTTTGAGCCTGCAGATGCACCATCACCGCTCCGAGCACTGGGTCGTGGTCAGCGGCACTGCGAAAATAGTCAACGGCGACCAGGAGCTACTCCTCACCACCAATCAATCCACCTATATCCCGTGCGGCCACAAACACCGGCTCGAGAACCCCGGCAATATCGGCTTGGTTATGATTGAGGTCCAAAGCGGCGAATATCTAGGCGAAGATGACATTGTGCGGTTTGAGGACGTATACGGCCGAACCTGACAGTCCGACGTCTACAGGTCGTGATCAGAAGGGAACTTCGTTGAGGTTTCCGTTTTCTCGTTAAGCTGTGACGTGCCGAGTTGAAGCGAGAAGGTTGCGTTGATTACTGGAACGGTGAAGATGCTCCCATTCGGCCGAAATGCCGGTTAAAAGAGCTATTCGGTCCATTACCTGCGCTGTCAGACGTCCCCTTCAATAAGGACAATTTGGAACTCAGTTCCTTCGGCGCATGGCACCTCTATGCCCTTCACGCGTGTGCCTCGCTAAGATAGCCGACCGTCCGATCGACCAGACAATGCATTGCAGTCGGTCGTGGGCCGGTCGATGCGCAGTATATCTGCGAAATCCGGATCGGAGGTTTTGGATTCCCAAGTTTACGGCGAGGACAAAAACGTCACCGCACAGATTGGCGTTCAAAGCGATGCCACCGCGATCATCGCTGGCGAGTTGGTGCACTCGGCGGGCGCCACCCCAGCTTCCTCAGAAACAGAGTTGCCATTCAGGCGGCGTTTATAGGGCCCCGATCTCAAAATACGGCTGTTCTCGATCGAAGGCTCGGCGGGGTCTTCTGTCCGACCAACTTCGGACATTGATCCTAACAGCATTTGCCACGCGCAAGGGCTATTGTGCATTGCACAAAATCCGACCCGCAGCTAGACGTCCTTCCGCTGCGGGAATCGGGCTTGGAACCCAGCGGCGGGGCAGCGAGAACCGAGGCTTCGTCGATATCGCATTCATAGCTGAGGACCTTCATGACCCTTTCGAGCCCTGACAAATCCGGCACCGCTAGTCTCGAGGCCATCGCGCGAGACGGCGGCGTTCTGCGCCGCATCGCCGTGCGCATTCCCACCTATCTGTCGGACATTCGGGAGAACCCGGCATGGCTGCCGATGTTCGTGCTGGCCCGCACCATGCCGGCCCGCAGGATGCACTGGCGTGGGGCAAAGCCGGTTTGCGTGTCGCAAAAGGCCCACGACACGATGTTTGCCGGCGTCGATCGCCAGGATGTTGTCGAGTCGCTGCGGTCGGACGGGCTGTTTTGCGGGCTCGTCCTTCCGACTTTCATCCATGAGGAGATCGCCGCCTTCGCCCGGTGCACGCCTTGTTTCGGCAATTTCGATCGGCGTTTCGAATTCATGCCTGAGGACCATGCCGGGGCCGAGAAGCGTTTCGGCCGTTCCTTGCTCAGCGGCCACTATTTCGAACGCATCCTCGGCTGCGAGGCAGCGGTCGCAATCCAGAACGACCCGCTGCTGCTCGACATCGCCGCGCATTATCTGGGCGCTCAGGCGAAACTGATCACCACACGCGTGTGGTGGAGCTTTCCCACCGGCCAGGCTTCCGACGCCGACAAGAACCGTGCCTCGCTGGGGAAGTATCATTTCGATCTCGATGACTGGCGGATGCTGAAATTCTTCTTCTATCTGGCGCCGGTCGACGAGGGCACCGGCCCGCATGTCTATGTCCGGGGCAGCCACAAGCGGCGCATCCTCAAGCATCAACTGACGCTGCTCGTCGGCCATCCCGCGCATGAGGTTCTCAACGTCTATGGCGATGACAGCCCCGTCACGCTGACCGGCGAAGCCGGCCTCGGCTTTGTCGAGGATCCGTTTGGCTTCCATATGGGCACCGTGCCTTCGCGCACGCCAAGGCTGATGATGGAAGTCGGCTTCGGCGTGTCCCCGCCCTCGCGCCGGCGCTTCCACGGCGAGCCGGTCATTCGCTGATCTCGCAAAAGTCCTGAAAACAGCTTTCCCCAGATCACACGCCTGGTTCTCCCTTGGGCTAGCTGGTGCCATGGCGTCGTCATGGGATCAGCTGGCACACTGGATCGAGGTCACTCCGGTTGGGGGCCTAGACTGACCCAGATCAAGGCCATGTCCTTGTCGGCGTGGTTTGATCGGCCAGTTCTTCAGGGGAAACGCATGTGCTGACCGACAGCCTGATCGTCGCTCCCATCATCTTGACAATCTGGACCATACGGCGGGCAAATGACGCTTCACCAGCCAGGAACCGACGCGAGAAACGCGCCTGAGGCGATGCGGCCGGCCATGGATCGCAGCGCGATCGATGTGCGACATACGGCTCGACTCCAGCAGCGTTTCGCGAAGAGAGCCGACGCGCAGGCGGCACGCTGATGTCTGGCCTTGACGACAGCTTCGACATCATTGTGGTTGGCGCCGGGCCGGTCGGTCTTTCCTTCGCCGCATCGCTTGCCCACAGCGAGCTCAAACTGGCGGTTGTCGAAGGACAGTCCCTGGAAAGACTGGCAAGTCCGGCTTTCGACGGTCGCGAGATCGCGCTCACCCACGCCTCGATTGGCATCCTTCGCGAGCTCGGCGCCTGGGATGTTATCCGCGCTTCGGACAAGTCACCGCTTCAAGGCGCACGCGTCCTCAACGGATCGAGTCCCTTCGCGCTGTGTTTCGATTCGCCGGGCCGATCCGCAGAACCACTGGGCGTTCTGGTCCCGAATTGCCGGATCCGCGATGCCCTTTTCAAGATCATCCGCTTGCAGGGCCATGCCCGGCTGTTGTGCGGCCACTCGGTCGTTCGTGCAACAAACAGCCGCCAGGGAGCAGTCATAACGCTCTCCAATGGCAGGCAGCTGACCGCCCGGCTTCTCGTTGCTGCCGATTCGCGATTTTCCGCCACCCGCAATCTGCTCGGCATCGGCGCCGATATCAATCGGCTTGGCAACTCGATGCTGATTTGCCGGGTGAGGCACGAGCGCCCCCACAACCAGATCGCTATCGAATGGTTCGATCATCATCAGACGGTAGCGATGTTGCCCCTCGCGCAAGGCGTGTCGTCGCTGCTTTTGACTTTGGCCTCAAACGAGGCCGACGGACTGCTTGCCCTTGACGAGGAGTTGTTCCTGATTGAATTGACAAAGCGCTGTCGAGGGCGTCTCGGCAAGATGAGCCTGGCAAGCCAACGCCATATCTACCCGTTGGTTACAACCTGGGCGCACAGGTTCCGGGCGCCCAGCGCCGCATTGATCGGCGACGCTGCCATCGGCATGCACCCGGTGACCGCGCATGGCTTCAACATCGGCCTCGGCGGCCAAAAGCATCTCGCCCGTGCTATCCAGACAGCATGGCTTGAGCGTCGCGACATTGCCGATCCCGACATGCTCCACAGATATGAAAGCCGATTGCGCCTGTCGGCGGCGCCGCTCTATCATGCTACGAATATCCTCGTCGGACTCTACTCAAGCGAGCATCCGGCGGCGCGGCTAGCAAGGCATGTGGGGCTGCGCCTCGGACAACATCTTCCCTTTGTCCGTCATGGCATTGCGGCCATGCTGAGGCGGTGAACCCCGGTCACCTTGGTGTCATCATCAGCATGGCGGCGTAGCCCCAATTTTTGACCCGCGCAACGCGCAGCCGGCTCCTGCTTGCACGCATGTCGTTCTCAACTGGATACGGCGCAGCCGGCATACGAGACCTGTCCACCGCGCGAATTGGAAGCAGCGGTCCACGGCAACGGCATCGCAGCCCCTCGTCAAATCGATCGGACAGGAGGCAGCTCAAGACGACAACCTGCGCCGCCTATCAGGCGACCTCGCCATCCGGGGGCGCCCTCCTTTCCGCTCTCAGGTGCTTTCACCGACAGTCCGGTTGACAGGCAACACTCGAGAGCATTGACCGACGATTTCTGTAGGCGAGCGCGACAATCGCGCCATTGGCATGCCGCCTCGCCGCAACTTGTCGAGCCAGAGGCTTCCCGGAGCCTGTTGCCACCGGCCAACCAGAGCTGCGATCGTGCCTCAAAGGTCGCAATGTTTGCTGAAGCCTGACAGTCGGGCCCATCCTCCACTTGACCGCGGCTTCGGCACGGGGGCGCAGCCACGCGCTGGCCGTCTTGAAGCAGGTTGTGTCACCGACAGCTGCCGTCGATGCCGTCGCTCCATCGGCCCAATCGAGCACGACCAGAAGGTTCAGAGCAAGGCCTTTGAAACGCATGGTTTTAGCATCCAAAGCGTGGATGCTGGCGATCTAAACAATCAATTTTACCAATCTGTGCGGGTCGTTCATAGACCGCCCACATGACATGCACCGCCGCTGCACCAACCGCGTAGTGCGTAAAAGAACCCGAAAAAGAGGAAGTCTTCGCATGCGCTCTGACGTGCAGTGGAGGTTGTGCTGGGAAAATGAGTTGCGGCTTTCCGATCATCTCGAACTCTCTGAGTTCTTCCAGAAGATCTATGAGCCTGTCGGAGCCTTTAGTGCAAAGGCTTTCGCAGGCGGTCGAAGTTGGGCCGGTGCTAGGCCGGAGGTCCGCGCAATCGGCTATGATGTGCACGGAGTAGCAGCTCACTTGGGCGTGCTGCGCCGATACATCAAAGTTGGCGACGCTGATCTGCTTGTCGCTGAACTCGGTCTATACGGGGTGCGTCCGGATCTTGAGGGGCTAGGAATCGCCCATTCGATCAGCGCGATGTATCCAGTGCTGCAGCAGCTTGGCGTTCCATTCGCTTTCGGCACGGTTCGGCACGCGCTCCGAAACCATGTTGGCAGGTTCTGCCGCAAAGGCTTGGCGAGCATTTTGTCGGGTGTCAGCGTGCGTTCAACCCACCCGGACGTGTACCCCGATCTTCCTCCCACGCGAGTCGACGACGACGTGCTCGTCATGGTGCTCCCAATTGGCCGCTCAATGAGCGAGTGGCCGGCCGGCACTTTGATCGATCGGAACGGTCCAGAGCTATGAAGAACACTCACAATGATATCAGTCACCGCGACCCGCCCCTCATCGCATTGACCGATCTGAATCCAGCCTTGACCACGGATTTATTGTCCGCTCGCTTCCTCAAATGCACTGAAAAACCTGACATCTCATGAACCTCTTTGTCCCAGCCAGTATTGTCGCCGTCTGCTCTTATGCGCTGCTGTCGACCGTCTATAAGACCGCGCAGGTGCTTTATACCCTGCCTGCAAACGTACCGCCGACGTCTGGCGAACCGGCCGGCTGTGAGCCTTGGCCGAGCGTCGATGTCATTATCCCGTGCTACAACGAGGCACCTCGCACCCTCTCGGACTGCCTGGCTTCCATCGCAAGTCAGGACTATGCCGGAGAATTGAAGGTCTATGTTGTCGATGACGGTTCTGGAAACCGCGATGCCCTCATAGGTGTACACGAGGAATACGAGCGCGACCCGAGGTTCAACTTCATTGCGCTCCCAAAGAATGTCGGAAAGCGCAAGGCACAGATTGCGGCGGTTCGCCGCTCGTGCGGAGATTTGGTGCTCAATGTAGATTCGGACACGATACTCGCACCAGACGTCATCACAAGGCTTGCGCTAAAGATGCAAGATCAAGCGATCGGCGCCGCCATGGGCCAGTTGGCGGCTAGCAATCGCAATGAAACTTGGCTGACGCGGTTAATTGACATGGAATACTGGCTCGCTTGCAACGAAGAGCGGGCAGCGCAGGCTCGGTTCGGTGCCGTCATGTGTTGCTGCGGTCCGTGTGCCATGTACCGGCGAACCGCGCTCGTTTCGCTGCTGGATCAGTACGAGACGCAGCGCTTTCGAGGGAAGCCGAGCGACTTCGGTGAGGACCGCCACCTTACGATCCTGATGCTGAAAGCAGGCTTTCGAACAGAATATGTCCCGGAGGCGGTCGCGGCGACAGTCGTTCCCAACAGCATCGGGCCTTATCTGCGTCAACAACTTCGCTGGGCCCGGAGTACGTTCCGTGACACGTTGCTGGGGCTCCAACTGCTGCGCGGCCTTAATATCTATATCACATTGGACGTGATTGGGCAGAACCTTGGACCATTATTGCTGTCATTGTCGCTCCTGGCGGGACTCGCCCAATTCGTAACGACAGGTACCGTGCCTTGGACGGCATGCCTGACGATCGCAGTCATGACTTTTATTCGCTGCAGCGTGGCAGCGTTTCGTTCGCGCCAACTTCGATTTCTCGGATTCTCGCTCCACACACTCATCAACATTTTTCTCTTGCTCCCATTGAAAGCATACGCGCTGTGTACATTGAGCAATAGCGATTGGTTATCGCGAGGCTCTGCGGCCAATGTGTCAAACACGGGTGGCGCCATTCCAAAGCACAACTTGGTGAGACCTGACGCAACTTACAGCGAACAGCAATAGTCACGTAGGTGGAAGAGCTTTGAGCCAGGACCAGGAACATCAAGTGTTGAGTGGGAAGTTGGGCCATGAGGATTTGCGGCGGCTCGAGACTGGTCCGATCGAACGGAAGTCTGAGGGGCCAAGAAGCGCGAAAAGCTCCCTGCCTGACTTTCTGTCGACCGTGGCGGTCGATTTTGCCGGCGTAACCAAGTCGTATGGGAACAAGGTCGTTGTCGACGAACTGTCGTTCAGCGTTGCGTCGGGCGAGTGTTTCGGCCTCCTCGGACCAAACGGCGCGGGCAAAAGCACGATTGCGCGTATGCTCCTTGGCATGACATGCCCTGACGCGGGCACGATCACGGTGCTCGGCGTCCCGGTGCCGGCGCGCGCTCGGCTGGCACGCAGGGGCATTGGCGTGGTCCCGCAATTCGACAATCTTGACCAGGAATTCACCGTACGCGAGAACCTGCTGGTGTTCGGCCGCTACTTCGGCATGAGCACACGCCAGAGCGAAGCGGTCATCCCGTCGCTTCTCGAATTCGCTCGCCTCGAGCGAAAGGCGGATGCGCGTGTCTCGGAACTTTCCGGCGGGATGAAGCGATGCCTGACGATGGCGCGGGCGTTGATCAACGACCCCCAGCTCATTGTGATGGACGAGCCGACCACCGGCCTCGATCCGCACGCGCGCCACCTGATCTGGGAACGGCTGCGCGCCCTGTTGGCACGCGGCAAGACGATTATCCTGACGACGCATTTCATGGAAGAGGCTGAGAGATTATGCGATCGGCTGTGCGTGCTCGAAAGAGGTCGCAACATCGCCGAAGGCCGCCCGCAGGCGCTTATCGACAAGCATATAGGATGCCAGGTCATGGAGATCTACGGCGGCGATCCGCGCGAGTTGCATTCGCTGGTCAAGCCACATTCTCAGCGCATCGAGATCAGCGGCGAAACCCTTTATTGCTATGCGCCAGACCCCGACCAGGTGCGCACGCAACTGCAGGAGCGTGCAGGTCTGCGTCTTCTTCTGCGCCCAGCCAATCTCGAGGATGTTTTCTTGCGGCTGACCGGGCGCGAGATGGAGGAGTGAACGATGATTGAAGGTTTTGCCGCGGCGCTGCCGGCCAATGCGTGGAACTGGGTTGCGGTGTGGCGCCGCAACTATCTGGCATGGAAGAAAGTCGCACTCGTGTCGATTCTCGGTAACCTAGCCGATCCGATGATCTATCTTTTCGGACTCGGCACCGGACTCGGCATAATGGTCGGCCACGTCGACGGTGCGTCGTATATCGCCTTTTTGGCGGCCGGCATGGTCGCGGTAAGTGCGATGACCGCCTCTACCCTCGAAACATTGTACTCCGCTTTCGCTCGCATGCATTCTCAACGCACATGGGAAGCCATGCTGTACACGCACGTTACCCTCGGCGACATCGTTTTGGGTGAACTGGCCTGGGCAGCCACCAAGGCCTTCCTGGCCGGTACGGCAATTACCATTGTCACCGTAACGTTGGGCTATGCAGCTTGGCCGTCCGTCCTCTATGGGCTGCCAATCATTGCTCTGACGGGGTGCGTATTTGCAAGCCTCGCGATGATCGTCACCGCACTTTCGCCCAGCTACGATTACTTCGTATTTTACCAGACGCTTGTGCTCACACCTATGCTGTTCCTGTCGGGCGCCGTTTTCCCATTGAATCAGCTGCCTGAGACCTTTCAGAAGATAGCGCGATGCATGCCGCTGTCACATTCGATCGACCTCATTCGTCCGATTATGCTTGATCGCCCGATCGCCGGCATCGCCCTGCACATCGGTGTGCTCGGCCTGTACGCACTCTTGCCATTCTTTCTCTCGATGGCGCTGTTTCGCCGCCGACTGATGCGCTGACGCGAAAGAGAAGGCGAAAACTCATGCGCTATGGACGCAAATAAAACGACGTCGCCAGTATGTGCGGCGAGGGTTTGGCTGGCGTCGATTCAATCTCACGACGCTATGGAACGACCGGCGTCTCGAGCACAGGATCTTATGTTGATCCCGGCGGACCCAAGAGAATTTCTTTGAGGTCAATGATGTCTGACTGGCGTTCGCCGGCGGCGAATGACGACGCAGCCGGTCTTTCTGATCGAACGGCCTCGAGACAGGCCAATTTAGTATTCCTGTACGACAAATGGAGAGCAAGATGCTGTGTCTAGGAGTGAACGGCGGATTGGACAAAGTCTATGAAAACAGGTTTCAGATTCCGAACACATTCATGCACGATGGCGCTGCGGTGCTCGTCCGGGACGGACAGGTCATTGCGGCAGTAGAAGAAGAGCGCCTCAATCGGATCAAACATTCCAACAAGCTCCCAATTAGTGCGGCTCAATACTGTCTTTCAGCAGCCGGGGTTCAGCTCAGCGAAATCGATCGTGTGGCGTTCTACGCTACCGAAGCCTACTCGAATGCCATGCTGGAAAACATGCTTGTTTCCCAGCCGGATGCCTCCATTCCGTTGGATGCTAAACTGTTGGTGCAGAAGCTGTTGGCGCAGGAATTCGGTACCGAACTTGACGCTTCGCGCATCTCGTTCGTAAGTCACCATCAGGCGCACGCCGTGAGTGCTTTTGCAATGTCGGGCTTCGAGCAAAGTCTGATTTTTGCGGTCGATGGCTCTGGTGATTTCCTGTCGGGCCTTATGGCGATAGGATCCGGTACTGAAATTAAGCAACTAGCGACTTTCCCAGAGAACAATTCCCTTGGGCAATTTTATCTCGAGACGATCCGGTATCTCGGCTACGGCTTGTTCGATGAGTATAAGGTAATGGGGCTTGCCCCCTACGGCGATCCCGTTCCGTATCGCGAGCTTTTCGAGCAGTTCTATGAACTGTCAGCAAACGGCGAGTATCGCGTCCACCTGGACCGCATCGGCCCGACTTTGCTCCGCAGCATTCAGGTTCGGCAAAAGGGAATGCCATTCACCCAGCAACATAAGGATGTGAGTGCGTCGTTACAGGAGGCGCTCGAACGCATCGTGTTTCACATTCTTCGGCATTATCGTGAGGCCACCGGGATGACGCGGTTGTGCCTGGCCGGGGGAGTCGCGCACAATTGCTCCATGAACGGCAAGCTGCTCTATTCAGGACTTTTCGAAGACATCTTCGTGCAGCCCGCATCGCATGATGCTGGGTGCGCACTTGGCGCTGCACTAATCGCGTCTAATGAGCTGGGCCGCCCCGCGCCGCGTGCGCGATTGCAGGAGGTTTATTGGGGGCCGGATCTCGCGAGTGATCACGCTGTCGAAGAGGAACTAAAGGCATGGGCGGGGCACCTGGAGTTTGAACGCACCGAGGAAGTGGCGGATAGGGCAGCCGAGTGGATGGCGGGTGGCGCCGTGATCGGCTGGGTGCAAGGTCGTTCGGAGTTCGGGCCGCGCGCGCTCGGAAATCGCAGCATTCTTGCCGACCCCAGGCCCGCCACAAACAAGGACCGGATCAACGCTATGGTCAAGAAGCGGGAAGGGTATCGCCCGTTCGCCCCATCAGTGCTGGAGGAGGATGCGCGCGAATTTTTCGACCTCCCGGGGAGCGCGTGCGAATTTCCGTTCATGAACTTCGTAGTTCGTGTGCACGATTCCAAACGTGGTTTGCTCGGCGCCATCACGCACGTCGACGGTACGGCTCGGCTGCAAACAGTATCGCGCAAGGCCAGTCCTGCCTACTGGAACCTCATCAATGCCTTCAAGCAGCGGACGGGCATCCCAATGCTGCTCAACACGTCCTTTAACAACAATGCCGAGCCCATCGTAGATTCAGTTGCAGACTCGATTGCCACGTTCTTGACGACAGAGCTGGATGGACTTGTGGTCGGGCCGTACCTCGTCAAAAAACGGGCCGCAACGCTGCAGGACTGGACTGCGCTCGCGGTTTCATTGCCGCCTTATGTATCCCTGCATAAAGTCCGCGAATACACGGCGCAGGATCGCCAGGAGACCGTCTGCGAAATTCGAACGGATAACCGTGACTGTGCGCGTATATCACATGACTTGTTCGATCTGCTGACGCGGATCGAAGGCGAGGCCGTGCTCGCGGATCTCCTCGACACGATTACGCTGGATCAAGCCAAGCGCGAGGCTCTCACATCAGAGCTGAGACGATTGTGGGAGCAGCGCCACGTTCGGATGCACCCCTCACAAGCTGTTCGCGTTCACCAGAAATGATGCCAGAGCCTGGACGACCGATACCAGCTGCCGAAACACCGGTCGTCCAAGAACCTTCTTATGACACGCCGCCTGGTGCCGGGGATCCGGAGCAATTGGCCGAACACCCGGATCCTGATCCACAGCCATTTATTGCAATCCGCAGGTCTTCGACTGGTGCCGCGCCAACTATATGGACTTCAGCCTCGGCCTGGCGCTCACACGACCTGCGCAAGGCATGTCGCGGATCTGGAGTCCCGCACAATGGCGCGCTTCGAGGCGTCGGCGAAAGGCGAGTCCGAAGATCAAATTCGTTCACGGAGCCGGCAGTTGGAGCCGCGTCGAACGCGTTATCGCCTCGTGTCGAGGTCAGCGAATGAGGGCGTGGCCAACGCGAGCTGTTGGACTACTACGGGCGCATTGGATGTCGAAAATAAAACCGTTGATGTCGGCAGATCCGGAGGAAGGGGTTTGGCCGGTGAGGCTCTGAAGCGACCAGGTCGAAGCGATCCGTGGCGGCATAAGCCAGGCGATAAGGCGGCGCAAACTCGGATATCTGGCGGACGCGGGTCGGGCCGGCCGAGTGATTGATCGGACTATCGGCATCGCCAAGGATAAGCCGCGACGACGGGCCGCTCTCGGCGTCGGTCGATCTGAGCCAAGGTGTTCGAGCGCGAATGATAGCGCCGATATCCGGATGGCCGGGACGAGTGATGCCGTCCGTTGTCTGCTACTGCAAAAGCCCGATGTGACGGCCTGGCTCTCACATACCGAGCGTCTGAGTGCCTCCGGCAAGGGCTGAACAGCCTCGGCGAATATTTCCGCCGCTTCCTCGACCGTTTCAGCAGAACGGTCGGTCTGCTCCTTTCGCTCAAGCACCCCGTTGTGCAACATCTCCAGCCGCGCGGCATGGTAGAGAGCGGTGCGCTTCTCAAGCTGCGCCACGCGTCGCTGAAGGATTTCCGCGAGGAACGTTGAACGTCTTCCTAGCGTGACGCGAACCTCAGTTGGCAACGCCGATCTAATCCATGCGAGTTCGACTGGAGCGCCGCAGCCTATCGCGCGGGTAGCCGAATTGGCCGCTCGCAAACTGTGCCAGTTTTTCAGTCTTGGAGCGGGGGTCGGGCTCGGGCATCGACTTCGGACAACTCTTGGCTTTCTGCAACAATAGCTGCAAACTGGTCCAGTTGGGAGGAAAAGAAATGGTCCAGTTTCCAAGTCCCGGTGGCTCAAACCGCTCGTACGGCATGGGTGCGCGCCAGATCTACGAATCGCTTCGCGAGCAGATCCTCAGAGGCGTCTACAACACCGGCAGCCAACTGCCCTCCTCACGTGGTCTCGCCGAGGAACTCGGAGTCTCGCGGACGACCGTCACCGCTGCCTACGAGCAGCTGGCGGCGGAAGGTTTCATCGACGTCCGTCAAGGCGCGCGCCATCGTGTCGCGTCCTCGCTGATCGGACCTGAGCTAACGGCCAATCCCCAAAAACAGGCCGGCCCGGGTCACTTGTCAAACTATGGCGAACGGCTGCGTGGCGCTCGGCGCTGGCCGGATTACCTGCCCAACAGGCTGAAGATCGATTTCCGATATGGCGACCTGGCGCCCTCAGATTTCCCGGCATCCGTTTGGAAGCGCACGATGAACGCGGTGATGGCGCAGCGGCCGGCACGGCTCGCCTACGACCATCCATGCGGTTCGCGCCGGCTGCGCCAGGCGCTTCAGGGCTATCTCTGGCGCGCTCGTACTGTGCGCTGCGACCCTGAGCAGATCGTCATCGTCAATGGTTCGCAGCAGGGGCTCGATCTCTGCGCGCGCCTGCTGCTCGACCCAGGGGACAGCTTCGTCATTGAGGACCCCTGCTACAGGATGGCGCGCGAGGTCTTTGCCAGTACAGGTGCCACGCCGGTTCCCGTCGAGGTTGACGAGCACGGCATACAGACGGAGCAACTGGCGGGAGTCGCGGCCCGGCTTGCTTATGCGACGCCGTCGCATCAGTTTCCGCTCGGCGGCGTCATGCCGATCGCGCGGCGGCATCAGCTTCTGGAATGGGCGCGGGACGAGGGCGCCTACGTCATCGAGGACGACTACGACAGCGAATATCGCTACGATATCAGCCCCGTTCCCCCGCTGCACAGCCTGGAGGATCATGGGGCCGTCATCTACCTAGGCACCATCTCCAAGACGCTCTCGCCGATGCTGCGCATCGGCTATCTCGTCGTGCCGGTGGAATTGCAGCAGGTTTTCGAAACTGCCAAGCAGTTTGCCGACCGGCATTCTCCGATAGCCGAGCAGGAGTCATTGGCCTCCCTGATCGAGAGCGGCAGCTATGAAAACCATGTGCGCCGCGTGCGCCGCCTCAACGGCGAGCGCCGGGAGGTATTGCTGACCACCATGAAACGCAGTTTTCAAGATAGGATCGCCGTCCAGGGGGCAGAGGCTGGACTGCACGTCGTCATATGGTTCAACGACCTGCCGCGGTCGCGCGAAACGCCGTTGGTCGAAGCCGCGCGATACGCGGGTCTAGGTCTGCACCCCATTTCGCCGCTTTATCATCGGCAGTCGGGAGCAGGCGAGGCCGATCGCGTCGGGCTTGTCATGGGCTATTCCGCCTTGGGCATCCGGCAGATCGAAAAAGGCGTCGAGATGCTGCGGGACGTCGTCGCTCAACTTTGAGACGCTTACGGTTTCCGCGCGCGGGCAGGCCACGTTCGTGGGTGCTCGCCGAAAACAGTCATCGTCGGAATAATTGACAGCCGGGCACACGGCCGCGCTCATGGCCGGCTGACTTGGGGTTGATCTGCTTGCCACCCCATGAGGTTGCGCTCGGTGGGTGCGTCGCACGACCAGGAGGTTCAGATCATGGCCTTTGTCTCGTCTATCCGCAAAGTGGATGCTCGTCATCGAAACAATCGATTTTGCCGATTGAAAGGACGTCGCATAGAAGAATTCAAGATGCGGCCTTAGGTGGTGTTTGTCGGTGTATGCGTTTTCTGGTGTGTGCTTTCCTGCTCTGCGCCGAACTCTAAGCGAGCCGCTCTGCTTTTCGACCAGATCGTCGGTACCGCGTGGCGGCCATTGCGTCTACGTTCGCGAACGAGCCCACTCCGGAGTGCCGAGCCTCGACCTGCACGTCTCGCGCGTTGAGCACGTGCTCTCTTGGCTATGCCGATTGCGCGGCCGATGTCCGGTACAACAATTGAGGATACGCAGCTATGAAGCATCTTGATAAGATATGTGAGGTGCAGAGTGAATGCGCTGATGGAACCGGCCGTCCGAGCGTTTACCTGACGTTTGACGACGGTCCCGATCCATTTTTCACACCACAGATACTCGATGTGCTGGCGCAAAACGGGGTGCCAGCGACTTTCTTCGTCATTGGTGCCTATGCCGCAGAGCACCCGGATCTCATCCAGCGAATGATCGCAGAAGGGCACGAGGTGGGCAACCACACGATGTCTCATCCGGATCTGTCCAAATGCGGCTTGGGCGAAGTGCAACGTGAGGTATTTGAGGCGAACCGTGCCATCATGGGAGCATGCCCGCAGGCCTCGATCCGCTACATTCGCGCGCCATACGGCGCCTGGAGCGAAGAAGTGTTCACTGCGTCACAGATCGCCGGGCTGGCTGCCCTTCATTGGTCGATAGACCCAAGAGACTGGGCGCGGCCCGGCACCGACGCGATCGTCGATGCAGTGCTCGCTTCGGTCCGGCCTGGCGCAATCGTGCTCTTGCATGACGGTTGCCCTCCCGACGATTCCGGCACTCAAGCCGGTCTGCGCGACCAGACCGTTGTGGCGCTGTCCAATCTGATTCCGGCATTACATGCCAGCGGATATGAAATTCGCTCGCTTCCAGTACATCACTGAAACGCAAGATCCTATGCCTGCTTTCCCAGCCTTTATCGTGTGGCCTTGCTTATGAAGGGCTTGCATATGATCCACTTCGCCATAAATTTTTTATTGGACTTGCCGGAGGTTTACATCGCGCGCCTTGGGGATCGCGGATTACGTCCACAAGGTTTGGCCAACCAAGCCGCCGTTGCCGTTATAAGGGGTACGCCCGACCGCTCGGCTGCGAATCAGGCCGGTCCTCCGACTCGCGCACCCCGCTGTGGATCTGCTCGTTGATCGTCACGATGATCCGGCGCGCGACGCCATCTTTCACCTGGCCGAGTTCGTGGTGCAGAACGGCGCTGCTGCGCCGAGCCGCGCTCCTCCCACCTGGTAATGGCGCCGCCGACATTGACATACGCCCACATGCGGCCATGCGGGCCTGCAAGCGAATGCGGTCATGGTGATTTTCGCCGCCCACCGCTCGCAGCCGATGATGAGGGGAGGGACGCAATCGCGCAAAGGTGCGTTCCTCTGCCACGGCCGTCACAACAATTTAGCGAATCCAAAGCATCAAGTCTCGCCGCCGTTTGAATAGCAGCGCGGCTTCGACCGGCGTGCAGATGTCGACATCGCGCCCGGACTGTCACAATCAGGCATTTCGAAGCACAAAAGGGCGAACACGGAGAGGCTGTAATGACGCTGGTTCGTGTTTGCTCTCCGATACGAGCGTACCTCAATCCCTACATCCGTCATGAGTGAGATGGTCTGGTCATTCGATGGAGTGGGTTGGCCAAGCATGCTTGCCAGCTGAGAGCGCCCGTTACACCCGGACAATATCAGACGACAGCAACTTCAGTTCAGCGTTCACCAGAATGGATTTGGTCTCTTGCGCTAATATTTGCTTTGAGAGATGCTGGCCTCAGCCATGGGAGGGGTTGGGGGGATATGCAAATAAAGGTGTTGCCGGCACTCTGTGCGGCTGCCGCTCTATGCGGCTGTCAAACTAGCAACCAAGCAGATTACGTTCAGATCGGGTATGGGCCGAGTTTCGATGTCGCTCATGCACAGTGCGAACTTCAGAAAAGGTCAGTAGACCAAGGCTATATTGCTATCGGGTCGCCGGGGTTTGTTGCCGGTGCCGGGGTTGGCAATGCTATCGGCAATGCGATTGCCGAGGATGATTTCATGAGAAATTGTCTCATCATCAGCGGTTGGAAGCGAGCGCCGCATGGACAAGCTGGCGCGGCAGCAGCGCCGGTTGTTACCGGTGCATCGGCTACGCCCTATGGGATTGCCCGCGCGCCTGGCAGTTGGATCAACACCGCGCTGTTGGACTGGAAGGATGCGAACAACAAATGCGTTGCTGGTGACAAGGCGGCTTGCGCCACGCGAGCTAAACTTGGAGTGAAGTTGAAATCAGCCGGCATCAATCCCTCCCCGGTGTAAGGCGGGAACGACGCTATGCGAAGGAAGATCTCGATGTGCGTCGCAATCGTGGCCTTGAGTGTTAGCGGCTGCGCGGCCGACTATCTCAACAACTACGACACGATGACGTTGGCGTCAGGTGACTCCGCTCGCCAGAACCAGCTTCTCCAGACGGTCGACCCGTTCAACCCCAACAGCAACAACACGAAGATCGAGGGCGACGGGCAGCGGATGACGGCTGTCATTCAAAAGTACCGCGGAACGGCGCAGCCGGCATCTGCCTTGCCAAACACCGGCGCCGATCTGGACTGCGCCGGCGGCAGGGGCAACAACCCCGTCGTCCAGGGACCTGTCTCGGTCGGCCCGTCCGATCGCAACCGCCTTGACCGTGATCACGATGGCGTGGGTTGCGAGAGGTAGGGGAGCAAAATGAAATTCGGGATCCGCAGACCAAGCATCAAACGCAGCTTGGCGGCCAGAACATCCGTCAAGCGTATGGTGAAGCAAAGTCTCGGCATGAAGGCTCCACGCGGTATGGGATGGGTCACCGACCCTAAGCGAGCCGCTTACAATCGGGTCTATGACCGCACCACCGTCAGTTTCTGGAGCCTGCTCAAAAGGTTGTTTGGCGGCAGATGAAGCAACTCCGCGCCAAGCGCTCTCGCGCCAGCCGTTGGGCAAGCGTGCCGCTCCGCCTCGTGCTGGTAACTGTGGCGGCGGCTACCGCCCTGGTGACGCAGTTTGTCATGCACAACACCGGCTCGCTGCCAGAGATCAATTTGCAAAACCTGATCAAGCCGAAGCCAGTCGCGATTGGTGGAGTCGCCTCGGTCATCGATGGCGATACGATCGAGGTACATGGTCAACGAATACGTCTCAACGGTATCGACGCGCCGGAGAGCCGCCAGTACTGCGACGATGCGAAGGGGTTCGAATATCCCTGCGGCCGGCGTTCCGCCCAAGCGCTGGATGAGTTCCTGGCTGCCTCCAGGCCGATTCACTGCTCGTTCGTTACGTGGGATCGCTACGGGCGCTTTGTCGGAGATTGCACCCGGTCCGACGGCGCCAACGTGGCGGCGTGGATGGTCGAGCATGGCGAAGCTCTCGATTGGCCGAAGTACAGTCAGGGCGAATATGCAACGCAACAATCGAAGGCCAGTGCTGCGAGGGTCGGTTTATGGGTGGGATCTTTTCAAGCGCCGTGGGACTGGCGAGCGCAACATAGTGACGACGGGCCAACGACTGCACCGCTTTCAGTTTTCAGTAGCGGAAATGCCGGCTGCAATATCAAAGGCAATATATCGGCTGAGGGCGAACGCATCTATCACATACCGGGACAAAAATATTATAGCGTCACCCTAATTAGCCCGGCTAAGGGGGAAAGGTGGTTCTGCTCGGAAGCCGAGGCCGTCGCAGCCGGTTGGAGACGGTCAAAGCGGTAGAGTTTCTCTACAGGACGGAAACCCCTCTTTGCACTTCGAGCTCGGTCCCTGCGCGAAAACAATGCCAGAGCTCCGCACTCGGATTCTTGAAGTAGGCCCCTTCGCGTTCGACCAGCCGAGAAAGCGGTCAAACGAGCCCATGTCTGAGGGTTCTGTTGCCGGCTTGTTCTACGGGAACACAACTCGTCCAGATCATAGTAACGATATTTCCAACTTGTTGACCGCCTTGTCCCGTTTCAGAAAATTTCCTGATGCAAGCCGAGCAATTAAATGGCAGGGTAAAAATGGGAAAGTAAAAAGGCGGGCGCCGAGTGAATTCAAGCATGAGCCAAAAGCTGGCCAGCTACGGCCAGTGGACATACCGTGGCGCTTGGGCGCTTGAGATTACAGCATCCATCATCGGTTTGGCCACCGGTCTGGCTTTGGGTGTTCAAGCCTTCGAAGCCAGCCAATCAGCTACGGCAATGGACTTGGTTCTGGCGAGCGCTCCTTTCTTCATTGTGTCGATTGCCGAACTCACCAAAATCCCGATCGCAACGCTTCTGTACAGCGCGTCCTGGTTCTGGAAGCCTGTGCTTTTGATCTTCCTGCTCCTGCTTGCCGGCATCACTTTCGAAACTGTGCTGCTTGGCCTGGAGCGCGCCGGCACTCTTCGTGAACTGCAATACGAGGAGATCGCCGATGAGATCGACACTCTCACCAGGGAGAACGCAAAGCTGACCGCCTCGGACGAAGCGGCAAAACAGACGGATCAAGTTGCCAAAGCAAAGGCCGATCTTGAGGAGGTGGGCACGCTTGCCGACAATGCGCGAAAGGAAATTCAATCACGCATCGGGGATGTTGACGCGGAACTACAGGCAACCACGGCACTGACGCCTGAGGCGGCAAAGGCAAGAGAACAGCTTAAGGATCAGGAGCAAAGGCGCACGGACCTAGTTGCCGAAAGAGACACAAGGGTCAAGCAAGCGGTCGAGGAATTTGAGCGGCAAAGAGACAGTTACGTCGAACGGATCAAAGACGCCAGGGAAAGCGGCGACGCGGCTTCAGCGAAGCGCTGGGAAGACGAGATCGGAAAGCTCGCTAATCCCCGCACGAAAACGGAGGCAAAGTACGACCCGCAGATTCAGAACCTTGATGAGCAGATCGCGGCTGCCCGCGCTGAGTTCGACCGGCTGAGGCTACAAAGCCCCAAGATGACCGATGAACAGAAGCAGGTGCTGCAAAATCGGCGTGTAGATCTGGAGAAGTCACTGGACGAGATTTCGGCCGATTGGGAGCGACGGCTTTCTCAAGCGCGAGGAGACCTGTCCGCGGCGCAGAGCGCCGAAGCGACTGAAGGAAAGGTGCTTGCAGCAAACCAGGCGAGACGCGACGAGATAGCAAAGCAACTCAACGAGCTTGAGAAAAGGCGAATCCCGCTGGCTCGGACTGATCAGATCCGGCGAATTGCAGCGCGGTGGTACAGCGAGAAGCCCGAACAGGTAAGCGAAGGCGAGGCAGGAAAGATAGCGGCCATTTGGTTTGGCTCGCTTGCGCTCATCGCCGGCCTTGCCGGACCGATCACCGCGATGGTGGCTCTCGGTCTGCAGCGCATCGCTGCACAGGCTGAATCTCGTTCCGAGAACCGGTTGTCACGTCTGATCAGGCGCCTGCTTCTAAGATGGCGCTGGCGCCGAGTGCGAACTGTCAAAGTCCCGGTCGAAGTGCCGGTTGACAGGGAGGTGGAAAAGCGCGTCGAGGTCCCGGTCGAAAAAGTGGTGAAGGAGATTCTGTATGTTCCAGTCCTCACCGACGATCCGGACGCGCTGCGCAAAGCATTGAACGAGGAATTGCCGGCCGACGTCGTGGATCTCGTGAAGGTAGCAGCAAAGGGCGGTCGCAAACGTGCTGGTCCGGCATAACACTGCACTCCTCGAAAAGGCGGTCGAGCTGGTCGTCAAGCGAGCGGCAATTCCCACTCTGGAGGCTGAAGCTGCAGCCTACGACAGGATGGCCCGCGCTAATGCCTTCCGCAGGATGATGACGGGCGCAGCCGTGGCGGTTGCTGCGGTCGGCATTGGTTATGGAGCAGCATTGTTCTTCGGGCGTGAGATCAGACCGCCAGTCGCGCCTGATAAGCCGGTCGAGAAGCACACCGACAGACTTGATCCGTCCGACATGACCACACAACCCAAGTCGGTCCGAACCGATCCACCTAAGGAAGCAAAGCCGGTTGAGCCTTCACCGGCACCGCTGCCCAAGCCTGACAAGGTGACCGAGGATTTCAACAAGTTCCTCACGAAGGAGGTCGACTTCGGGGGTGCTCACTGGACGCTTACATCGGGGCACTACTTCACCGAAGAGAACGATCCCACTTGGGATCGAGCGTGGTGCTACACCCGTCGGCTTGTGAACGGCGTCGACGTCAACACAGACCTTGTAAACCGGCTGACCCCAACGGCGACGCCCCAAGCTCCCATCGCGCCGCCAGCGACACTCGCATCAGTCGGGCTAAACGACGATTCCGCCAGGGAGCTTGCATCCAAATGTGCTTGGCTCGACGGCAAGGCTTTTAGCCCAGCAGACTTCCAGCTCCCTTCTGGACGGGCCGAAGCGGCCAAGAAGCTCATCGCGCAAGATGGTTGGGACGCGATGGGGTTCGACCTCCAAGGAATGCCGCTCATGAACCTCTCGTTCGATCAATGCCAGACCAGATGCGAGGGTGACGATCAATGTCAGGCCATCACCTATGACAAGAAGCACTCCGCGTGCTTCCTGAAGGGCGATGCCTCGATCCTGGTTAGGGCTCCGGACGCCGCCATGGCCGCAAAGCCCGCGGTCGCGAGCAAGGTCGAGTATTCCAGCCTAGTCTTCTACAAGAATACGGTGGTCGTAGGCGATTCCTATTCGAACGAGCCTAGCAATTATGCCAGTTGCGTGACTGCTTGCGCCGTGGATCAGAAATGCTTGGGCTTCAATTTCGATGGTCCGAACAACATGTGTTCGATGCTGAACCAGGTGTCCTCGCTCTCTGTCTTTAAGGGCGTGGCTTCCGGAACAAAGGCTGCCGGCAATCAATGACCCGATCCCTGACAGGCTTCCTCGATAGTCTGCAGGAGCCGCGGACGCCCTACAACTCGCCGAAGCGGCTATCGCAGGCGCTCGGCGTGAAGGTGCCAACCTGGCCCAGTTGACGGGGGTTCACCGCAACAGGCTCCGTAACCCGTCATCGGAGCGCCTGCAGGGTCGAATGCGCGAGATGGTGAAGGTGATCTCGGCTGCGACGGAACTTACCGGCGACATAGACAAGGCGATCTACTGGTATCGCAACGAACCGATCGCCGACTCCCGGACAGCCCCTGGCAAAAATGGGACTGTCCGGGCGCCAGATCGCTCGCATCGAGAAGAAAACCCCGCCATCATGGCAGCTTGCGGACATGAGTCATCACGGCCGGGCTGCGCGGCATCCTGTTCCCGTCGCTGCGTCATGCCGGTGGGGCACCAACCTGGTGATCTTTCCGGCCAACCTTGTCGACAGCGATCATGTCGCGGTTCACGATCCCGATCACCGGCTGCCACCCGACCAGTCGTCCTGTCCTGAGCCTGTCGCTGTGGCGCAAAGCGACAACGCCCAGGTGCTGCTAGCCGCCGGCGACCGACACAACTCATAAAGGGCGGCCGGCGAGTTCAGCGCGAATGTCATCGATGACCAAGTCAAGACACCCCTTGCCTACGACGCAGCGCGAGCACCTCGCGCGGCGCCGCTTCGTTGGCTGCAATGATCACCGCTTCGACGCGGCCCATCCATTCGGGCCAGCGCAGTTCCACCGGCTGATGTTCCGGTTCGGTCTCGAACAGCGACGGCTGATCGTTCGGCTTGCGGCGGGCGGACGCTTGGCTGATCGCGAGAGCCCAAACAGCCGGAAGGGGGTGCGGCCCGACAGCTCGCACACCGCCTCGAGCAGTTACAGTCGCTCGAACAGGCGCGGCGTCGCAAAGCCCGACAGGTTTTTGTCACAAGCGATCCGGCGACAGCATCTTCATTCAGGAGTAAAAATAACGCCGCCGGCGCCCTTGGCGCGCAGTTCTGGTGCCGCCGCCAAGAGTTTTCGGCGCGGCGACAGCTCGCCGGCCAGCCGGCAGGCACTTCAGCCAGCGCCAGGCAAACCGCCCGCTCAAAACGTTTGTTCCCAGCGCGGATGCGCTTGCCGCAACTATAAACCCTGCGTCAAGATTGCAGTGGCCAGAAGCCGCCCCAGCCAAATCGTCACAGCGCCCGAACATGAAATCATACCGGCCGGCGGACTTGCACGAGCTCGGCCGGCTGACTTGCACGGGGTCGGCCAACCTTGCACGCTGCAAGTGGAGCAGGCGAGTGAAGGAACACATGAATCGGGGAGGGGTCTTCAATATTTTGCCTTGCTCTAATCGATTATAGTCGTGAAGAGCAATTTCCGTCCCTTTACTTGCCGCTCAAGTCACGGATAAAAGAGCGCAGCACCGATTCGGTAGCTTATTCCCTGTCTTTCGCGTACTCGCGGTCCGTGGCGCCGCGTGGACGATTGAAGACCGACGGACTCACCAGCAGGTGGGCACGGGGGGCGGGATTGGCAAGCCACAGGAGTAGGATAATGTCGAAGGATTCAGGTAAGAACGATCACGCCGGCGGGCCAGGCAAGATCGAGATCACGGTGGTGGTGAACGGCCAGCCCACGCAGGTCGAAGCCAATCCCAACCAGCCGCTGCACGTGGTTCGTACCAAAGCCCTTGAAAACACGCAGAACGTCGCCCAACCGGCCGAGAATTGGGAATTCAAGGACGAGGCCGGCAACTTGCTCGACGTCGACAAAAAAGTTGGCGATCTCGGTTTCGCGAACACTGTGACCCTGTTCCTCAGTCTGAAGGCGGGCGTTGCAGGTGCCTGAACCCCAAACTGTGGATCCGGAGGTCTCCCGAGCGAAGTTTGATCGGGAGATCGGCCGTTTCCGGCCATATGCCGATGCCTATCGGGCTCAGGGCTGCTTCCTGCTTGAGGCGAGCTTCCCACGCGCTTTCTTTATTTTCGGAAGCCCCAAGTTAAAACCGCGGGTGATTAGCGCAGCGAGCGAGGTCGACTTCACCAACTACGACTTAAGACCGCCGTCGGTGGGCTTCGTCGATCCATTTACGCGCCAGCGGATTGCCCGGAAAGATCTATACCTGAAAATGCTGAGACGCCCGCCGCTGCCCGGAACGCCGCCGGAGATGATTGGAGCTCTCATCCAGCAGAACGCCGTGCCGCTGACGGACTTCATCCAGGCCAACGGGCCCGAGCACGAACCTTTCCTGTGCATGGCGGGAGTGCGGGAATACCACGATAATCCAGCCCATTCGGGTGACCCATGGCTACTTCATCGGGGTTCTGGAGAAGGCTGTTTGGCCTTCATTCTGGACAAGATCATCAAATACGGAATCAACCCTATAGAGCAGTTGCAGATTCAGCTCCAACCGACCATCGTGGGAATGGCGGTGTCGCCTCAGGCGATACCGGAATGACTGAATTGAAAGATGTAACGAGCGTGACTCTCCCGCGGAGCTGCATCTCGACCACGCATGCGCATCTGCGCTCAGCTGGTCGCGAGGGCAATGAGGGGATGGCGCTCTGGGTCGGCGTTCAGCAAGACCGGCAATTTGCCGTGACAGAGACGGTTATCCCGGCGCAGCGTCACATTCGCACAAGCGATGGCGTTTGCGTGATAGTTCCGGCCGAAGAACTGCACCGGCTCAACGTCTGGCTCTACAAAAGCGGCCTGAAACTGTTGGCCCAGATTCACAGCCATCCGGGCCGCGCCTACCATTCGACGACCGACGACGCTTATGCGGTTGCTACAACGGTTGGGTGTCTGTCGCTGGTGGTGCCGAATTTCGCCCGTGAGCCTTTCGATCTTGCTCGCGTCGCTGCCTATCGACTTGACGCAAAGGCGAACTGGAATGAGGTCGCGTCCGCGGCCCTGATGCGAATGATCACGATAACGAGCTGACGATGGCCCTTGCAAACTTCATCGACCGCGCTGCCACGGCGGCATCTCAGGTGCTGGCCGACTTTCATCTGGGCGACTTCAAGGCAGCTCTCGAAAAGCAGGTCGTGGCTGTCGCCTTCGACAATCAGGCCGCTTCGTGCGCCGAAGGCCACGCGACGCTGGATCTTGCGGTGAGGTTGCTCGCCAGACTCTATCCGGTTCTGGCAATACTCCCCTTGGACAGCGCGGCAAACGCGCAAGCCCGAGCGCTGGAGCGCTTGGCAAAGTCGATTAATCCGAAAGTAGGCATCCGGCGCTCCGGCAAGTCTGCCAGCGTGTGCGTGGTGGCAGGGGCAACGTGCCCATCACTGCGGTGCCCAACCTTCTTCATGGGATCGGACGGTTGGGCGGCAAAGCTGTCGCGTACCGACCCGGTGGGCTCTGGCCCAAGTTTGCTGCCCTATGGAGCTGGCGCCGCCAGTTGTTTCGGCGCCGCCAATGTCTTTCGAACGATCTTCGCCGCCCAGCTCACCGGCGCCGAGTTGGACGAAACCATCGACCTCTCGTTATACAGCTACGACAAGACCAAGGCCGGCGATGCCGGCCCCATCGACTTCCCTGTCAACCTTGGCGAAACGCACCTCGTCGGGCTCGGCGCGATAGGTCATGGCGCGCTTTGGACGCTAGCGAGACAACCCGGTCTCTCGGGTCGCCTGCATGTAATCGATCCCGAAGCGATCGAACTCTCAAACCTGCAGCGCTACGCATTGGCCGGCCAGGCGGAGATAGGCATGTCCAAGGCGGTCCTTGCAACCACCGTCCTTCGATCGACCGCCCTCGATGTCGAGGCGCACCCGGTGAAGTGGGCAGAATATGTTGCGCGCAGGGGCAATTGGGTCTTCGACCAAGTGGGTGTGGCGCTTGACACCGCCGCCGACCGTCTGGCTGTCCAAGGTGCTCTGCCCCGATGGATCGCGAATGCCTGGACCCAGGAGCACGATCTCGGAATCTCCCGGCATGGTTTCGACTACGGCCAGGCTTGCCTTTGTTGCATGTACATGCCGTCCGGAAAATCCAAGGACGAGCACCAGCTGATTGCCGAGGAACTGGGAATACCGGAAGCACAGGAGCAGGTGAAAACGCTCCTGCAGACGAATGCCGGAGTTCCCAACGACTTTGTTGTTCGGGTGGCTGCTGCGATGGCTGTGCCGTTTGAACCGCTAGCCCCGTTTGTTGGCCAGCCGCTGCGCACCTTTTATCAGCAGGCGATCTGCGGCGGTCTGGTGTTCCAGCTCAGTAATGGAAGTCGCCTCGTTCGAGCCGCGGTTCCGATGGCGTTTCAGTCAGCGCTTGCCGGGATTATGCTTGCCGCGGAACTGGTCAAGCATAGTGCGGGTTTTCCCATGAGCCCGATGACGAGCACTCGGGTGAATCTTCTGCGGCCCCTTGGCTCTCATTTGCACGATCCGAAGGCCAAAGATTCCAGCGGCCGCTGCATCTGTAGCGACGACGATTTCCTTGCCGCTTACAGGCGCAAATATAGCAAGAGCGTTGAGCAGCTAAGCGATGTCTCCGCCGCCTAAGCAGACGCCGACGTCTCCCTTGCCGCAGGGCGGCGGCTTGTGCGCGTGACTATCGGGGCGCCACTATGACACGCCTGGCCCGCTCCTCTGCCGGCCGAAGTTCCAGGAAATCCCTTCACCGCGCACGATCCCGGACACCTCCTTACCGAGGTGTCGATCGAGCACAGGCCGCCATGGTACCAGCGTGAACTCGCGCGATTTCTCGATGACGGCATATTTGCCGCTGGCAAGCTCCAACTTTTCGCGCAGCCTGCCTGCTATCCGAACCCCAGGCTTGGCTTCGGAATACGACAGTCCAAGTTCGTTCGATAGTTGGCCAGCCACACGGTTCAACTCACGCTGCCGCAGGATCGAAAGCATGTTGGCGCGGTAAACGATCCGATCCTGCTCTTCGCGCGCGAGGTCTTGCGCGATCAGCCATTGCCGCCGGCGGGCTTGCGCTTCCCGGACGTCACGGCCAAAGCCGGAGTTGTGCAACGATCCCGGCATATCGGAGACCAGCTCGCGGTCGAGCCAGGTGGCGCCGTCAAAGCCGACCTGCCGCTCCAGGGGCATCGAAGTGAGCTTCTCGACGGTGACGGGCTCGGTCCTGGCCCGCTGGCGCTCGTAGTCGCAGACGCGATCGAGATGGTCCGTCGCGATGATCCAGGTGCCGTCCGGCTCGCGCTCCACGCCGCCGATGGCGCGCCGGATCGCCTCCAATCGACGGACATGCGTTTGCGCAAAGCTCTCGGTGGCGGATTTGTCGTGCTTCAGATGGATATCCACGTCGTAATGGCCGCCATGGGCGGCGGCGATCTCGGCGACAGTACGGTCGACCTGCCTCGGCTCGGTGCTCCTCGGGGTGGCACACACGATGCAGCCTTCGGGCGTGGGTTCGGTGGCCTCACCTTTGCCGATGTCGATCCAATGGCTTTTACCGTCAACTCCGTCGACGACAAGGTATTGCCGGTCATTGATTTCGTCGGCGAGCCCGCGCGCCACGACGCGGCCGACGACGGGCTGTGCCGCCTCGCCGGATCGATCGTGGATCACGCAGTCGGCGGCACTGCGCGTGAGCCCCTTGCCGGCCAGCTCGCGATGCATGGTCTTGATGATGTCGCCGCGCTCGCCGATGCGCCGCAGGGTGGTTTCCAGCTCGCCCTCGAGTCGCCAGCGGCCCGGGCCGACTTCATCAGCCAAGCCCATCCGCTCGAGCTTTCGCAAGCGACCCTGGTGCAGCGTCTGGCGAAAGGTGTCGCGGCCGTTCGTCGAAACAAGACCGTCATCGTCACGCATGCGCAGCAGCTGCCGGTCGATGCTGGTAAAGCGTTCCTGCTCCATTTCCTGGCGCAGGCGCTGTTCGATCTCGCGATCGGTGCGAGGTCCAAGGTCGAGGCTGACCAGCTCTGCCGCGCGCTCGCGGATTCCACTCGAGACATACTGCCTTGCGATGACGAGGTTCTCGCCGCGATCGTCCTTGCCGCGCACGATGATATGCGTATGCGGATGGCCGGTGTTGAAATGGTCGACCGCGACCCAGTCGAGCTTGGTCCCGAGGTCCTCTTCCACCTGAGCCATCAGACGTCGAGTCAGCGGCTTCAGGTCCTCATACTCGATGCCGTCTTCTGGTGCGACTATGAAGCGGAACTGATGGCGGTCGCCATCAGTGCGATCGGCAAACGCCTTACCATCGATGCGGTCGCTATCGCCGCCATAGAGCTCGCCAGCTTCGTCTTCGCGGGTGACGCCGTCGCGCTGGAGATAGCGCAGATGCGCACGCGCCCCGTCCGCGCCCTTGCCGGCGAGCTTGACGAAGCGGGCCTTGACGACGACCCGCCGCTGGCGGAAGGCGGCATAGCGATCGCGCGATTTCAGCAGCGCAGCCGCCGCCCCGCCGCGCCCTGTACGGCTTCCGGTGAAGCGACCACCGCGCTGCGGCCGGCCGCCGGCCCTGTTGATCGCGGCCCGAACCTGACCGGCATAGCGTTTGCCGGCCTTCGAACCGCGGGAGCCTATTTTCCCGAGCTTCGGTCGGAACTCATCATCCTGCATCCCGGCCTCCGGGTAATCCAAAGCCAGATCAACCGCTTAGGCGCCGCAGCCTCCTGGCGCCGCAAACTGCCTCCTGGAAAAACGATGTGCAGACAAAGACTTCACCACCTCAAAGAGGCGGTGCCTTTATCTTGCCTTACGCGCCTTGCCTCACGCGCCTTGCCTTTGCGCGCGCCACCGCCCCAAACTCCTAGCCATCCGGCTCCTTTGGCCGCATGCCATCCTTGCCAAGCGGCACGAAGAGATCGCCGTTTCGCATGCCGGCGCGAACACGGTCGTGGAGGAAGAACAACGAGCGCCCCGAGGGTGCCTTTGGCCCCTCCGGAGCGACAGATTTGCCCTTGAATTGCTTCATGTCGGTGGCCGAAATCCCCGCCGCCCTGAGCTGCTCGAGGTAATCGACGGTCTCTTTGGGCAATGGCTTGCCGTGCTTCAAATACCCTTCGTAGCGCCCGGGGCCTGCGTTGTAGGCGGCGAAGAGGCCGGGGAATCCGAAGCGGTCATACATGGCTCGCAGATAGGCGGTGCCGGCCAGAATATTGTCGCGCGGATCGTGCGGATTTGGGCCGAGACCATTGGCCACGCGCATCTCCGCATAGGTGGCGGGCATCACCTGCATGAGGCCAATGGCGCCGGCGCGAGAGGTGATGGGGCGGCCGTCGCGCATGGTGTTGCCGCCGCTTTCGGCATTCATGACGGCGCGGATCCAGGCCTGCGGAACACGAAAACGCCGGCTGGCTTCCGCGACGAACTTCTGCCACTTTCCAAGCTGCGGACTTTGGGAGATGGCGACCGGCTCGGCGCCGGTCGAGGCGGAAAAGGCGCATGGCGCGGTGGCGATCATGCCCAACATCAGGAGGGTCACTCGGTCCATAGCGGCACGAGCCTCCCGATGATTTTTTGGGCCGGCACCGGCCCGAAATAGCGGCTGTCGAAGGAGCGATTGGTCTCGTTGCCGAGCAGGAACACCTCGTCCTTGGTGAGTGCCCGGCAGCCGTTCCACCATGGCAAGGGCCGGCCTTGGGCGTCGATCTTGAGCCGGCGCGCGACGATGTCGCCGCCGATGATGATGGCGTCATGGAAGGCGCAGACATGCTCGCCTGGCAGTGCGGCAAGGCGTTTGACCAGCGCCACATTGCCAGGCAGATAGCCGCGTTGGGCCGCCAGATACGCCACGTAATCAGGCGGGCGGACGAGCACCAGATCGCCCAGCGCCGGCGTGCCCGTAGCGATGCGATAGAGGCCGATCGGCGCGCTGGCCGAGGCGTTCCAGACCAGCCAGGGCGTGGGTTTTGCGAACGTGGTGAAGCCTAAAAGGCTGAGGCCAATCGTGGCAATGGCGATCGTCTTGCGGGCGCGAACGCGGCGCAGGCCGGAGCCGATGATGCGCAGAAAAGGACGCCGGCTCATGAGCGGCCCCCATCGTCGGCCGGCGTGGAACCGGCTTTGGGAGCGCCGTAGTGCGGATGGCCTTTCGACCATTCGTCGAGCTCGTCGATGTGATAGCGGACATAGCGGCCGTGCTTGCGGAATTTCGGGCCGCCGCCCTTGAGCCGCATCTTTTCGAGCGTGCGCTGGGAGAGGCCGATATAGAAGGCTGCTTGCGCGGTATTGAGAAACGGGCTGCCCTTCTTGGCGCGGGCGGCGCGTTCGTTTTCGTCGTCCATGATTGTCCTCGTGTCGCTTAAGGAGAAGCAATGGAGAGGATGGGCGAGCGAGGTCGCTGCGGGGACGGGCGAAGAGTCGGGGGCGAGTTTTCGCCGCTCTTGGGATGAGCCCCGCGCCGGTGGCGGCGCGGGCTCGGAGCTCCGCCGTTTTAGTCGACGGGGTTCCAGATGATGGCGTAGGTGTCGTCATCGTCCTGGCCGGCGGCGCGGCCGAGATTGGCGTAGAGCTTGCGCGGACCGAACTCCGGGGCTGCGATCGACAGGCTCACATAGTCCTTGCCGGAAGCCTCGCCGATGCGGGTCCAGCCGGCGCCGACTTCGACGCCTTGCGTCAGCACCCGGAAGTCTGGATGATTGTCGGCGGTCTTGCCCTGGTTGGGCACGATGTCGATGTCGGCGCGGACGCTGAGCGTCTTGAGCTGGCCCTTGTAGCCGCCGTTTTCCTGCTTGGTGACGTATCCGATCGCGGTCATGTTAGTCTCCTGTTTTGCTGTCGCCGGGGACCATTCCCCTGCGATGGCGGACCGTGATGGGCGCGTCCGGCCCGCCTGAACCCGACAGGGCCGCAGCGGCAGCGCAGGACCCGAGCGGGCGGCTTTTTTGGAGCGAAGCGGGCGCGAGGAAGCCGCCATGGGCGGCGGGGAAAAAAGCTGCTGGCCGAGGGTTTCGGGCGGGCCGGAACCGCCCATAGGTCGACAAGCCAACCGCAGGGAAATGGTCCTGAAAGACGCTTGGGAGACAGATCGCGCGATCGGCTGGCACGATCCCCAGGCAACATGGCGGGTACCTGCTTGGCACGGGTTCAGGCACCGCAGCCAGCGACGACGTGCCTGACCGTGTGGCGCCTCGGCGCGCATTGGGGCCTGGCACAGGGCTGGCGAAGGGCATCGATGTGCGTTGGACCACCGCCGGCAGTGCGCGCTTCAAGAATCGCGAAAGTGCGACCGGTTCTGCCCGAGAGGTGCCCCAAGCGGCGGCTTTCGAAATGCCGCCGCTCGAGGCTTGGCCGGTCACTCCGACACGAACAGGTGCCGGACCTTGGCCCACTGATCGGCGGTGCGGAAGCCGCCGCGCGCTGTGTAGCTTTCGGCGGGGAATTTCATCCAGCGCGGCAGCCAGCTTTCCACCTTCTCGCGGCCGTTCTCGCCGGCAAGGAAGTCGCGGATGATCTTCTTTTGCGTCTTGACCTTCTGCGAAACGTTGCCGTCGGCGACGGGCTTGCCGCCGATGTCGGTGAGCATGGCATTGGCGACTTCCTTGTCCCGCAGTAGCTCGAAGAACGCCTCGTCCGCCTGCCAGGAAGCAGCCATGTCGACGTTCAGATGATGCCCAAGCGCCTCAATGACGGCACTGCCGGCTTCGAGGGTCTCGGCCATGACAAGGCTGAGAACGCGCAGGACGACGTCATCGGAGAGCGCCAGCAGACGGGCAAAGAAGCCGGCGAGAACGAAGGCGTCGCCATGGCCGCCGGCGAGCGGGCCATCGGCATCCGCTTGCCCAATCAGCGCCAAAACCTCGCGCCGCTTCTCGGCGAAGGCCGCTTCGGCCTTGCAGGCGGCGAGGCTGGCGGCGACCGTCTCGTTCGCCGGGCGCTGCGGCTCGCGGCGCACCTGCCACAGGCTTGAGCCGGCAATCGCATGCGCCACCATGAGGCGCATGGCGATGGCGGGATGGTCGAGCAAGGCGGCGCGCACGGCGGCATGGCGATGCAGATCGACATAGTTCTGCATCGGGCCGGTGAGTTCAGGCCGCGACGGTTTGACGACCTGTTCGTCCGGCTCGCCGCCCTCGTCATCGGCGCGGGCGCGCCGCGCTTCCTTGCGCGACAGCCAGCCCTCGTGACACTCGACCTCGCCGCGATGCGAGACGGTGATGACGACCTTGCCGCCCTTCTTCTTCGGGGTTTTCTCGTGGTCCCAAGAATGGAAATACTGCCCCGGTTCGAGCACGGTTACTTCGCTCCATCCGGCCTCGATATAGGCGTCGCGCCTGGCCGCGACCGCCTCGTTCTGCTTGAGCCAGAACAGGTCGGCATCGGCAAAATAGCTGTCCTCGCCGAAAAGATCGGAGACGATGAGGCCCGGATAGTCCTCGATGGCGAAAAGCGCCACCTTGGTGGAAATCGACTGGCCGCCGAACAGCCATTGTTTCAGCTGATAGCCGCGCGGCGCGTATTGCTCGGGGTCGGCATAAAGCGCCAGCCAGTCCTTCTGCTGCGCTTTCGAAGCCATGGTGAGATAGCGCGCCGTCTCGGCGTCGATTTCCTCGCGGCGGTAGGCTTCGCGGATTTTGGGCAGAAGCTCGCCAAGTGCCAGGATGCGCTTCACCTGAAGCTCGCTGATGCCGAAGGTGGCGGCGATGTCGGCAATGGAGCGGCCTTCTTTGATCAGCCGCGAGAAGGTTTCCCATTGCGAGACCTCGTCGGGGTCGAGGCGCGCGATGTTTTCGATGAGCGAGGCTTCGAGCGCATCGGCGTCGTCGCCGTCCTCCATGATGGCGCAGGGCAGGGCGTCGCTCTCGCCGCGCTCGTCGGCGAGCGACTTGGCGGCGAAATAGCGTCGCCGTCCGGCGACGATTTCGAAGCTTTCCGGCGTTCCGTTGGGCCGCACCAGAAGCGGCACGAGAACGCCGCGCGCGCGAACGGACGGCAGGATGTCAGAGATATCCGGCGCGCGTTTGCCGTGGCGCATGTTGAGGGCGGAAATGTTAAGCCTATCAAGGGGAATATGAGCAAGCTGCATGATCTGTCTCCTTCGGTCTGGTTGAGGTTTTCCCGCCGCAAAGGCCGCAAGGCCGGCGCGGCGGGACGGTTTTCGCGCCCTAGCGGCGCGTCTGTCCCGCCGTGTCAGGCGGAAGCTCGGAATGGGGGCTTGCAAGCGCGTCTGCTGCCTGCCGCAGCAGCCGCTCGTCCTCGGTAATGCGGCAACACAGCCGAGCAGCTTCGGCGTAGACGGAGAGCGCAAACTCGGCCTTGAAACAGCGGTCGCGCTCGATGCCGAGGCCGAGCCGGCCGTTGACGCTTTGCAGTTCGGCAAGGCTGACGCTGCCGAGTTCGGGAAAGCCGAAGCCGAGATCGCAAAGGCCGAACAGCGTGTCGCCGTCGGCGTCCAGTTCGCTCAAGAGCCAGGTTGCTGCCCCGGTCGGGTCGAACAGTTTTACGACCGGAACATGGTCGGTCTCGGTGTCGGAGGCGCCATTGGCGAGGAGACGGGCGCAAAGGTCGTCGGTGATCAGGATCATTGCGGAATTCCTCCAAAACGGTTCGGGTTGATTGAGAGCGGCTTTTTTGAAACAGGCGGATGCGAGCGGCTTCTGCGCCGAGCGCGCGCGCTCGGCGCGCCGTCAGAAGCGCAAGGCGGTCGTGCATGGCCAATCGAGCGCGCTCATGCGGCAATCTCGTCATGGGGCTTGCCTTCGTCGCCGGCGTTGAGGCCAAGCAGCAAATCGGCGGCTTTCGTGGCTTGGCTGGCGGCGCGGAAAATGGCGCGGTTGTCCTGGCGCAGCACGGCGAGCCATGAGCCGATGTAGTCGGCATGGCGCACGGTCGGCTCGATGCCGAGAGAGCTGCAGACGAAGGCTGCGCAGATTTCTGCGACCAGTTCCTCGCGCGCATAGGCCTTCGAGCCGAAGGAGCCGGAAAGGTCGCGCGCAAGCCGGGTTGGATGGCCGGTCCAGTGGCCAAGCTCGTGGAAACAGGTGCGGTAATAGTCGATCTGGTGAAAGAAAGCGGGCTGCGGCGGCACTTGAATGAAGTCGCTGCCCGGCATGTAAAAAGCGCGATCGCCGCCGATGCGGAAGTCAGCGCCGCAGCTGTGAATCAGCGCCTCGGCCTGCGGGATGATCTGGCGCTCGGGCAGCGGCTCGGCGGCGGCATAGAGATGTTCGGGCAGGTTGTCGCATTGCGCGACATTGAAGACGGTGAAGCGCTTCAAAAAGGGCACGGCGTGCGGCTCATCGCCATCCGTCTTGGCGCGTTCCTTTTCTTCCTTGGGAACAAAGCGGTCAGCGTGGACGATGGTGGTGCCGTGTTCGCCCTTCCTGACATTGCCGCCAAGCGCGAGAGCCTGCCGGAAGGTCAGCCAGCTCTGGCTGGCATACCCGCGCTCGAAGACGGCGCCCCAAAGGATCAGGATGTTGATGCCGCAATAGCGGCGACCGGTGGCCGCGTTGCTGGGCAGGCCGAGACCGGCCTTCGCACTGCCCCATGGCTTGACCCATGGCACGGTGCCGCGCTCCAGCTCGGCGATAATGCGATCTGTGATTTGCTGATAAAGGCTGGCGCCCGTGCGCCCGTTCTTGCCTGCGCCAGCCTCTCGGCTACCGGAACGCTTGTATTTCGCACCCATCGTCTGGTCCTCCGCTCTTCAATCCCGCGCCCTCCCCGGAAGCGGGGTGGGCGGCGAAAGCGACCGGAAAGGCCCGACGTCCAAGGCGGGCCGCATCCGAAGGACCGGAACGAAGAGGAGGACCCGAAGCGTCAAGCGAAGGGTTGCGGGACGCCGCGGCGGGCCTAGAAGGGAGTGCCGCCCACCGCGCGCCACCGGGGAAGGCCAGTACAAGAAACGACGCCGGCCCATGGGCCGGCGACCGTCAGCAGCCGAGAGGCTGCCCGCGCCAGGGGGCGAAGCCGCATGGCCGAGACCGCCTGAGCTTGCCGAAGAAAAAGCGGGCTCGGTTCACGAGCACCCGACGCGCGCCTTCAGGCGCGCGGGCGCTGAGCAGTGCCAACGGCGTGAAGTCGACCGCTGCGAATTCGACCCCTTTGGCGGCCTTCAGGAACTTGCGGATTGTCGGCGAGGGGCGAAGCGGGGTGGTTGAGGAGTGCGGCGCGAGTTGGCCAGCCGCTCCCGGCCGTTTCGCCGCGCGGGCAATGTTCATGCGCGAGCAGAGAGCTGTGAGCAAGCCGTGAGCGTCACCGCAATCACCATTGCGCGCGATTGCCCACGCAGTGGCGATGAAAACGTCCGCTTGACCACGGCTTCGGCCGATATCTGGGGCCGCTGACGTGGAAGCGGGCGAAAACCTCGAGGCCTGCGGCGCTGAACATCGAGCAGCATTAAGAGGCCGGGTACGTCAACGGCTGTGACCATCAACCGGAGCCAGCCAAACCTGTTGCGTTGGTTGCCTGGCACGGCTCAAAGACGCTTTAGCTTACCGTGCGAGCGACATTCGCGCGCTCTCGCCACCGACATTTCTGCGCGACGCCAAGCCCAACGTCCACACTAGCCATCACGCCAGATGTCTCGAGTAGGTCTGTCGGCTTTGCAACAAAGTCAGAGGTCCGACGGACATAGGGCGGCTCACAATGTTGTAATTGAAAGCTTTTTCCTTTGGCAAGCTTCCTGCAACAGATGATCCTCAAACGTTGCAGGCAACAGCGACACACCGATGGCCGAATGCCGCCATCGGTCGCGCTGTCGATTTGTCTGGCGGCCAGACACAGGAACAGATGGAAGCAGGACTAATATCATTACGAAGTCGACCATACAAACCGGCCTTCCTCAAGAGCGAGCAGAGCGTGTTTTCACGTGGGAAAGGCTGAGCCCCAGCTTGAATACAGTTGCGACGCCTAATGCAGGTCGGCGGCGAAAAGGCAAGTATAGGCTGTGCGAATAAGACTGGCCGATCACGGTGGTCCGATGCAGAAGGAAAAAACTCGCAATGTCGATTCCGAGGGCTGAAGAGCGACACACCACCGTAAGCCAGCCGGCTTGGCTCGAACGCATCGAACTAGACAGAGGACAATGTCTGCCAGAACGTTCGGATCAGAAGCGGAAGTTAGGCGGCTCAATGGTGCTGACTTGTACAAAGGAATTCTCGCGATTTTCATGATCTGGCGGGACTGTTTCGTTTTTCAGCGACGCCGGGAGGCGAGCCGGCCGAGTGTGAGGTCGGGCTCTGGGCCGTTCGGGAAGACGACATGAACGGCAGGTTTTCGCGGCGCCAGTTCATAGCGGCGGCTGCCGGCGCGGGGATATCGGTCAAGATCGGGTTTCTGGGTCGGCCTGCGGCGGCGCTCATTGCCAATCGGTCGGACGGTTTGCCGAACTGGATCGGACCGGCTGGTCGGCCGCGCTTCCGGATCGACGCCGTAGCCAAGGTCACCGGCGACAAGACTTTCACCCGCGATTTTCGAGCCCGCGACGTGGCCGGCTGGCCGCAGGAACAGAGCCATGCTTTCCTTATTCGTGGAACTCGGGCCAACGCTCCGTTCGACGGACTGGACCTCTCATTGCTCGGCGAGGATCTCAAGCCCGACCGGCTCGTGCTTGGCGAAGACCTTGTCCGCGATGGCCTTGTGCCGCCGGAAACAGCGGCCCCGGGCTTTTACGGCGACATGTTCCTGGTGACAAAGGGATGCACGCCGCGTCTGCTCGGTCAGCCCGTTGCGCTCTTGATCTACAAGGATTTCGCGCGATTCGACGCCGCGAAGCGGCTGGTCCGTGTCGCCGAGGGGGTCGTGCGCTGGGGCGCGGTCGGCGGATACTGCACGCCGCCGCATTACGGCGCCGGCCGTGTCGTGCGCATCGTCGGCGCGACATCGGACGATGCCGACATTTTTGCTCCACTCGAAAAAGGCACGACGATCTACGGCGGTTTCGACGCAGACCAGGTCGTCTGGCCGAAGCCGGATCAGAGCGGTGATGCCGAGGCCCGTGCCATGTGGGCGGCTGGCGAGATCGAGCGCGAGATCGCGGCCACCGGCGCCGACGCGTTGATCCTGAAGCGAAGTTATTTCTCGCAATCGATCGACGCCTCGGCGATGGAAGCCGACAACGGCAATATCTGGTTCGAGCCGGGCAGTTCGACGCTGCATGCAATCTTCGCGACCCAATCGCCTTACGAGGTGGCGACCTCGACGCTGGAAATGCTGTCGAAATCGCGGTTCGCAGTGAAGGCGCTCGACCTTTCGATCGGCCATACGGTCGGTTACGGCACTAAAAGCCATTCGATCTTCCCTTACTACGCCGTCCTGGCAGGCCTCTATGGCGACGGGCAGCCGGTGCGTCTTGCCAACGATCGGTTCGAGCAGTTCCAGATGGGGTTGAAGCGCCATGCCTTCTGGATGGAGAACACGCTGGTCGTCGATCGCTCCACGCACGCCTTTCGCATCATGAAGGGGAGCTATCGCACGGACGCGGGCGGGCGGCGCAATGTCTCGCCCGATGTCGGCAATGTCGGCGCCAACGCGGCGCGCAGTATCTACTACCTGCCTAAGAGCGATTTCTCTGTCGAGGTCCGGGCCTCGCGCGCCGTTGACGCCGGCTCGACGCGTGGATACGGCGCGCTGCAGACCATGGCGGCGACCGAGATGATGGTCGACGAGGCGGCCGAACTGCTCGGCATCGATCCGATCGAGCTTCGCCTCAAGAATGCGTTCAAGACCGGCATGAAGAACTCGCAGGGCGCCGGTCCCGGCGGGGTCCTGAGGACGGAGGAAATCCTGGAACGGGCCCGTGCCCATCCGCTCTGGAAGGGTCGCGCCGCGAAGAAAACGGCGTTCGACACCGCCAATCCGGGCAAGCGCTATGGCGTCGGTTTCGCGCAGGTGCAGAAGGATTACGGGACCAGAGCGGACGCAGCGGTGACCACGCTGTCGCTCGATCCGTCCGGCCAGCTCACCATGCGGCAGAACGGCAACGACATCGGTACGGGCCTGACCACGTCGCAGGCGGTCATGGTCGCCGACATCATCGGCCGGGTGCCGGACGACTGCGCCTTCGGCGTCGTCGACTGGCCGGAAATGCCGCTCGTTTCTACCGAGGAGCCCTATACGACGCCACAGGACGAGGAGGACGCGCTGGCGCAGAACCCGCGCTGGACGCCCTCATTCATTTCACCGATGAGCGCCTCGAGCAGCGCCTGTTTCATCGGCCACGCAACGCGCACGGCGGCCCGCGCACTGCTGCGCCTGTCGCTCTGGCCGGCGGCAATCGCGCTCTGGTCGGGTGGCGGGCAGGCGCGTCCGCTCGCGATCGATATCGCCGATGCGCGAGTCCTCGACGGCAAATTGACGGCAGATGGAATGGAGCCGCTCGGACTGGATCAGCTCGCGGCAGTGGCGCACAAGCTCGGTCTGGTCAGCGGGGTCAGCGTCCATGTCTTCAATCGCTGGCAATGGGCCGAGGCGATGTTCGACGTGCCGAACGTCGGCGCCGTCCGGTTGCCGGTCGATGCGCTTTCGGTCTGCTATGGCCGAAGCGCGCCAGCCGAGTTGAAGGCGTTGATGACCTCGGGCGGCTTCCATTTTCTCGACCGGCGCCAGGTCTTCTATCCGCCGCAGTGCCAGAACGGTGCCGGCACCTGTTATACTGGCATGGCGACGATCGCAGAGGTCGCCGTCGACACCGCCACTGGCGACGTGAAGCTCCTATCACATCATTCTATCCTTGAATGCGGCACTCAAATCGTACCGGAACTCGTCTCCGGCCAGATCCAGGGCGGCCTCGCGATGGGAGTCGGCCATGCCTTGCTCGAGGAGTTGCCGCTCTATGAGGACGGCCCCGGTGACGGCACCTGGAACTGGAACCGCTATCGCCTGCCGCAAGCGACCGATGTCGCGGTCTGGACGCAGACGTCGGAGGTGCTGCCGCCACTATCTGAAACCGATCCGCCGAAGGGCATGGCCGAGGTCGTGATGATTGCGATCGTTCCCGCGGTTGCTAACGCCCTAAACCATGCCATCGGCAAGCGCTTCTATCAGACACCGATCACGCCCGAGAAGATCCTGGAGGCCCTGCTGTGAGCCTCGCCACGCGACCACTCTCCATGATCGTCAACAATCGCAAGGTCGGCCCGGTCGATGTGCCGGACGATCTGATGATGATCGACTTCCTGCACGAATATCTGAACCTTACAGGCTCGCGGCTCGGCTGCGGGGAAGGCATGTGCCACGCCTGCGCGATCATTCTCGATGGGCCGGACGGAAGTTCCCGCGAGATCCGGACCTGCATCACCGGCGCGCATTTGTTCGAGGGCAAGTCCGTCCGCACCATCGAAGCGCATGCCGAACGCGGCGCGAATGGCGACGTCATCCGGCTCTCCGCGATTCAGCAGGCCTTCGTCGAATATTTTTCGTTCCAGTGCGGCTATTGCACGCCGGGTTTTGTCACTGGTGCAACCGTGCTGGTTGAGCATCTAATGAGGAAGCCGATCCGCAGGGCCGAAGTCGAACGCACGATCGAGCAGGCGCTTGCGCAGCACATTTGTCGTTGCACCGGTTATGTCGGCTACTATGAGGCGGTTCGCGACGTGATCCTGAGCACGCCCGGACTGGTTCGGGGCTGAGTTTCCGGCGATGAGGCGCGCCTGGCGATTTAGCCCGCGGCATATTCTCCTTCTCTTGCTGCCCTGGCGGTGTTCCTCGGTCGGTTCGAAAGGAGCGCGTCGGTGCGGTAATGAACCAAACGGTAGTTGACAAGCCGCTGTCCGGTAATCTTGCCCAAGCGGCCGACTGGGCCGCCTGCCATATGGCGCCCGGCGCCGCGTCCGGCGCCGGTGGCCTAGCCTTCAACGGTCTCCACACCCATTCGGCGCCGCCGGAACACGAGCCGGGCCGATTCGTGCGCAGAGACTGGTCGCCGCGCCGATCAAGTCGGACACGTCGGCCTCGGTCGTCGCGAAAGAGGTGACGAACCTCACGATTCCGGACTGCCAGCGATCATGGTAGAAGCAGAATCCCATGTCGAGCAGCCCCCGTATCAGGGGCATGGGAAGCCGGCAGAACAATATATTGGCGTCGGGACGCTGCTGGATCTTCACAGCCGGCAGGGGAGCCAACCCCTGCGCGAGCGCCGACGCCATCGCATTGGCATGGGCCGCGTTGCGAAGCCAGACACCATCTCTCAGATAGCCGTCCATTTGCGCCGCCATGAAGCGCATCTTGGAACTCAACTGGCCGGCCCGCTTTTGGCGAAAGGCGATCGTGCTCGCGAGATCTTTGCGGAACGAGACGACCGCATCGACCCCAAACGTTCCATTCTTCGTGGCGCCAAACGATAAAAGGTCGACGCCGGCTTTCCAGGTCATCTCGGCCGGCGAGCAGCCGAGAGTGACGAGAGCATTGGCGAAGCGGGCACCGTCCATGTGGAGCGGCAGGTTCGCCGACCGGCAGATATGGCCGATCGCCTTGATCTCATCAAGAGAGTAGACCGATCCGACCTCGGTCGCCTGCGTGATGCTGACGCTGGATGGCTGGACCGAGTGGACGTCGCCCACCATGCGCGTCGTACTGGCCGCCAAGGCGTCGATGTCGATTTTGCCGGCCTCACCCGGGAGCTGCACCAACTTTGCTCCCGCTGTATAGAACTCCGGCGCGCCGCACTCGTCGCGGTGGATGTGTGCATCGGCGTGCGAGAGGATGCTGCCCCATGGCGGCGTAATCGCCGCGAGCGCCAGTGCGTTCGCCGCAGACCCCGTCGAGACCAGGAACACATCGACCTCATGCTCGAACATTGCGGCGAGCTGGCGCTCGACCGAGTGCGTCAGCTCATCATTGCCGTAGGGAAGCGCCTGACCCGAAGCGCACGCCGTGATTGCTGCGATAACCTCGGGCGAGGCTCCGGCGATGTTGTCGCTGGTGAAGCCGCGGGGGCGGGTCTGCTTGCTGTCGCTCATGGTCTTGACGCTCGTTTCATCCATTGAGCGTCCAAGTTAGACGGGTCGCCGAGCGCTTTATTGAACGATATTCAAATTGAGAGGTAACGTGCCGGCGTCACCCCCAACACGGCCTTGAACTGTCGGGTCAGGTGGCTCTGGTCTGCGAACCCGACCGCCACGGCTACCTCGGCGACGTTCTGACCTCGCCTCAGCAGCCGTCGCGCCTCGTCGATGCGGACCTGGATCAGGTAGCGGGTGGGAGGCACCCCGAAATGGGCCTTGAAGCCGTCGATCAGCGTCGCTTTGGAGCATCCGGCGAGGGCGGCAAGGGCGGCGAGCTGCAGGACTTCATCGGAGTGGGCATGGATGAAGTCGCGCACGTCGCGGAACCTGGGTGGCACGGATTTGCGCTCAGCAACGCGCGACCTGCCGACCTGTGCGAAGATGTAGGGCAGGCAACGGATCAGATGCTCCTCGATCTCCAGTGCCGAGCTGTGCTGATGTTCAAGCTGGCGCCAAAGCGCGCTGAGGCCGCGCGCAACTGCGGCATTCTCCTGGAACGGGCTCTTGAAGTCGATCGTTCCGGGTTCGGTTTGGCCGCTGTCCTCAAGCACCTGCCTGACAAGGCCTTCGGGTAGGTAGAAGATCCTCTGGCTCCAGCCAAGATCGTCACCGGCACCCCCGAAATGCGGTTCGCCGGGCGCGAATGTCGCGATGGTGCCGCTGCCTGCGTGCCACGTCTCCCCCCGGCACCAGACGTCATGGACGCCCCGCTCGATTAGGCCTACCAGATACTCGTTGTGGACGTGCCTGGCGAAGTCCTGCCGGTGATAATCCGCCGCGAGGTATTCGAGCCCGCCAAGGACATCGGAGTGCTTCATCACCGCGCGGTTTTGCGGCGGCCGACCCCGAAGAGAGGAACGGCCACGCACCTTTTGCCCATACTCGCCGGCGGTATCGGCCACTTATTGATCATCCAGATTGGTCATCGTTACGGTGCATGCTTTCGCTCATCGTGGTGCATCAACCGGGCCAGTCGCCCGTGGACATGGCACGCATATCCACAGCATGGATGCAATATATCCAAACAATCAAGTTTACCGATGGGGCCTCATACTGCATAGCGCATTGCTTGAAAGCCTATGTTCCGTGCTTTCCATCTCACGTTTTCCTCGGCTGTTCTAAGTTGTTCCACAGCTAACTTTGACATGGATCCATAATGCGAATTTGCGGCATCAAGCTCACGCACGACGGGGCAATCGCTGTCGTCGAGGACGGCCGATTGGTCTTTTGCATCGAGCAGGAGAAACTCGACAATAATCCACGATATCAATCCATCGATCGTCTTGAAACGATTGTTGCCGCCTTAGCGGAACATGGCCTGGATCCGCGCGATGTTGATCGGTTCGTCATCGATGGCTGGGACGGTGAGATCGAGTCGCGATTCCAGGTTGTTAGTGAGGGCACGCCGGTCACTCTCAACGGGGCACCGTATGTGGAGCGGGATCCTAAAAGTCCCCTGACAGCTTGTCACGGCTCAGGCCTCGTGCTGGGCGGCGGGGTATTTTCTTATGAAAGTTATCCGCATGTCCTTGGCCACGTAGCTTCCGCATACTGCACCAGCCCGTTTGCTAAAGCCAAAGAACCTGCCCTTTGCCTGGTATGGGACGGCTTCATCTTTCCGCGGCTTTACTACGTGGAACCAAGCGGAGTGCGGTTTATCGAATGCCTGTTTCCGATGATGGGTCATGCCTATGCCGCCGCGGGCCAACACTTCGGTCCTTACAGGCAGGAAACGAGGACGGGCTGGAATCTGGATATTGCCGGCAAGCTGATGGCCTATATCGCGCTCGGATCTGTCAACGAAAAGATCGAGACAGTATTTGGGGAGCTTTACGACCAACATTTCGCCGGTGACACGAAGCGTGCAATTGAGTATAGAAACAACAGCCGCTCCGAAGACGCATTACTCACGGCCGTGCATGATTTCTTCGATGCAGCCGAGTCACGGCTGGTCGCCGAGACACCTGAGGACATACTTGCTTCGTTTCATGCCTTTCTCGAGCGTCTTCTCGTTCGCGAGATGGCAATCGCGATGCGTGGGCTCTCGGTTGCCGGAACGCGAAACCTGTGCATCGCCGGCGGATGCGGGCTGAATATCAAATGGAACAGCGCACTTCGGGCGAGCGGTTTGTTCGACACAGTTTGGGTGCCTCCGTTTCCAAACGACAGCGGGTCGGCGATCGGTGCTGCTTGCTGCGCGCTGGCTGCCGACAAAGGCCTCGTTCACCTCGATTGGTCGGTCTACAGCGGACCAGACATTAAGGATGGCCCTGTGCCTCCGGGATGGCAGGCTGCTCCATGCAGCGTGGCAGAACTGGCCAGCGTGCTCGCCGACGGCAAGCCCGTCGTTTTCCTCACCGGCCGTGCAGAGCTTGGTCCACGAGCCTTGGGAGGCAGAAGCATCCTGGCAGCCGCGACTTCGCCGCAAATGAAGGACCACCTCAACAAGGTGAAACGTCGAGAGCACTTCCGGCCGGTAGCGCCAATATGCTTGGAGGATCGTGCACATGAGATATTCGAACCTGGCACGCCGGATCCTTACATGCTGTTTGATCACCGAACACGTTCGGAGTGGAAAGAGAAAATCCCGGCAGTCGTTCATTTAGACGGGACGGCACGATTACAGACAGTGTCTAGAAAATCTGATCACCCTATTGCAGAGCTCCTGGAGGAATATGAACAACTCACCGGCATCCCGCTGCTGTGCAACACCAGTGCCAACCTTAACGGACGTGGGTTCTTTCCGGATGCCGCGGCGGCGTGCGAGTGGGGATGCGTGGACCACGTTTGGAGCAATGGGTTGCTGTTGACTAAGACAGGTTAGTCGCCGCTCCCGTCGTCAATAGCGCTGGCTGGGTCTACGGGGACGATCGCGCCCGGTTTGGCGCATACATGCTGCAGCATCGGGCAGCGTCACATGCCCGTGGCGATAGGGCATCAAGGCTCTCGTCGCGGTGTTTCGCGTCAGAATTCGACACCGCCACGCCGTCTAATCGTTGGCCAATCCGCTGAGCTTTATGAAGCACTGCTGACGTCTTCACTGACAAAATTGTCGAGGAAGTGATTGCCGTGTCATTTGCCTTTCATGCCCCCGTACGGGCAGACCGGCCGTGGCGATCTTTTGGTCGCTCTTGCGACATTCTCGTCCGCCTTTGGACACAACAACGTTTCCGGATAGGCGCACGGCCGAGCCGCGGGCAAACCGGCGCGCGCGGTGCTGATGGGGGGAGGCGTCAAAGACCCTCCTCGATAGCGGGAGCAGCAACAACGCGATGGTAGAGGTGCGATGCTTGCGTCCTCCAAGATCGGCGGCCTTCGGACGCAATTGCCTGCTAGAGACAAAGCCTTACGCGGTCGATGCAGGGCGGCGTGCGGCAATGCATCGGGCTCGGTGCCTTCCCGAGCCGGTGTGCTGATTATCCGGCCAAGACGCTCTTTTGATCGGTTCGGGTGACGAAATCGATGTGCGGCGCACTCGGTCTAGGTCAAGGCACCGCAGCCCTGCTCAAGCCAACAGGAATTCGGCAAAGACAGTCCGATTCGGTGCCTCCAAGCGAAATGGCATGGCGCTTGCTGTCATCCGTTAGAGCCCATCAACGCACGTAGAACAACAGAACCATGGCAAAACGCGAGCGCCCAAGGACCGTGCACATTTGCGCCGAACGTTTGCGTATCGCGAAGCGATGAACACCCCCTGCGTGCAACGCCCGAGCGGAAGGCCCTTCTGGCGTCAATGCGGGAGCTCAGCCTCGCCGATGTTGCAGCACGTCGAAACTGGAGACCCTGTTCATGACCGATTCGGCGACAGGCTTCATGGGCGGCGTTCTGCATGACCCGGAACAGCCAAATCAACGGGCGGGCCCCGCATGGGGTGCGGTCATTTCGCTTGCCTTGGGCACCTTCGGGCTTGTGACGGCAGAGTTTCTGCCTGCCAGCGTGCTGACGCCGCTCGCGCATGATCTCGGTATCACCGAGGGTGCAGCTGGACAGGCGCTGACAGCGACTGCAATCGTCGGTGCCATCGCGGCGCCGATGATGGCCATCATCACAAATCGCCTAGACCGCAGGATCGTCATGTGGGCGATGACGCTGCTGCTGATCCTGTCGAACGTTCTGTCGGCCGTAGCGGGGTCGCTGCCGGTTCTCCTGACCGCCCGCGTCCTGCTCGGAATAGCGATTGGAGGCTTCTGGTCGATGTCGGCAGCGCTGGCGATGCGGCTCGTTCCAAGTGACCTCCTGCCGCGAGCCATGTCGATTATCCTCACCGGCGTTACCGTCGCTAACGTTTGCGCGGCTCCAATCGGCGCCTATGTCGGCGACATCTGGGGATGGCGAAGCGGCTTCATGCTCGCTGCAGTCGCAGGCGCCGCTACACTGGTAGTGCAACTCGTGACGCTTCCGAGGCTGCCTCCGATTGGAGCGGCCAGCTTTCGCAGTCTGCTGGATGTGGCCAGGACCCCGACCATCAAAGTCGCGATTTTGGTGGTCCTGCTGGCCGCTTCCGGGCACTTTGCCGCCTTCACCTATATCCGCGCCTTCCTTGAGGATGTTCCCGCGCTCGATATCGAGACAATCTCGCTCGTGTTGCTCGCCTTTGGCATCGGCGGCTTCTTCGGCAATCTAGCCGGCGGATTCTTGGCCGAGCACAGCCTCAAGGCAGTCGCGGCCCTGGCGCCCCTGATCATAACGACGGCCGCTGTCTCGCTGCTGACGCTGGGAGCATGGGCCTGGACCGCGGCGATTGCGGTTGCAGTATGGGGCTTCGCCTTCGGCGCGGTGCCGGTGGGACTGCAGACATGGATGGTGCTGCGCGCTGCTCCCGAGCAGGCGGAGAACGCCGGTGGGCTGATGGCCGCAACGTTCCAAGTGGCCATCGCAGCCGGCGCGGCTTTCGGCGGACTACTCGTGGACACTGCCGGAGTGGCCAGTGTTTTTGCCTACAGCGCGGTAGCCTCGTTCCTCGCCGCCTTGACGGTGTTCTTGCTTGGCCCGAAGCGCGAACCCTAGACCGCTTGAAAGAGGCCGTCAGTGCAGTGCGGGGAAGATGCAAACACATCAGCCGCGCGGTCCGATCCTACGCACGATTTTTGGCGGTTGCAGGCTTGGTCTCTGCTAACGGCGGTATCTCAATCGCCGCCTGATCTTTCGGGAAGCACCCGGCTGCAGCGTCGGGAAATCAGCACCACACCTCGTCATGCAAAATCATCGAATCTGAGTCAGACCCGGTTTTTGCGGGTCGTTTGCACACTACGAGGCGCTGAGTACGATCTGGGCTTAGACCAGGACCGCCCGCGACTTCACATGCGGGATGCCTCCTGCAACATTATCTGCCGCATCCAGGTGCTTGCCGGATCGCTGTTGTGAAGGGTGGGCCATTGGACGGCCTCGGTGAATGTGGGTAGTGGCCGCGGAAGTTCGACGATCCGCAGGGGGAAAGTCTTTTTGAAATGCTGAACCAGCCGGAACGGTATGGACGCTATACGAGATGTGCCTGAGACCATCGGCGGGATCATGCTGAAGGCCTGCACGATGATCTCCACACGTCTCTTCAGGCCATGCTCAAGCAAAAATCGTTCCTCGATGGAGGGCATCTGCGCACGGCCGAGCCTGAAGGCAACATGCCTCATCGACACGTACCTCTCGAATGTAAGCTGCCCCGGCAGCTGCTTGTTCGTGGGGCAGCCTACGCACACGAATCTTTCGTCGAACAGCGGCGCTCTTGGATGCGCGCTCGACATGAACAATTCCGGAAGGATCAGGAAATCGACGTCACCGCGCCGGAGAAGGTCATCCGGATCGTCATCGAGCGGCAGCAATTCGAAGCTGACGGCGGGTGCTTCGCGTGCAACACGCTCCACGACCTTTTCAAAAAACACGAGTGTGACGAAATCCGATGCCGTGATCCGGAAGCGGCGATCGGATTGAGCCGGTTTAAACGGCTCCCAAGAAATAATCGAGCACTGGATGTGCAGGAGTGCGCCGCGAACCGCGGGGGCGAGTGTTTCCGCACGTGGGGTTAGAACCCGTTCGCGGCCGCTCATCGTAAACAGTTCATCGTTGAAGTAATTACGCAGCCGGCCGACGGCGGCGCTCATGGCCGGCTGACTAAGGTTGATGCTGTTTGCCGCCGCCGTAAGGTTGCGCTCGGTCAGCAGCGCATCGAGCACGACGAGGAGGTTCAGATCAAGGCCTTTGAAACGCATGCCCTATCCGTCCGTAACGTGGTTGCTTGTCATCGCGACCATCGTATGCGTTCGCGTACAGTCCAACTCAGAGGTGTTGTATCTCGACCTGCCGCCCACGCGTGTGGAGGACGTGCTCGTCGTGTTTATGCCGATTTCGCGGGAGATGAGCGAATGGCCGACATGCACAACAGTTGATCGGATAGGTCCGGAGCGATGAAAAGAATTTTTCACGTGGCTAGTTGCTTACAGATTGAGGTTTGAGCAGACTTGGGCGCGGCGTCGCTCCGACAACGGTGCGCGACACATATCCAAGGTCGCGCGCAATCTTGCGAATTGCCATCGCGATCAGGACGATGGCCACTCCAAGAACACCTGCGAACGCGATTCTGGTCGTGAGATTCCAGGCTTCCCCAAACTGTATAAAATCCGTGAGGCGAAACACGGCACCCTGAACCAGATAAAGCAGCAGCGTGCTCTGACCAAGCTCGACCGCGACAAAGCGAGCTATTCTGGTCGAATGGACATTTCTCCAGCATTGAAACATAAGCTGCACTGCCACTGCAGAAGCCGACACAGAGCCGGAAAACATCAGCAATACTTGCTTAGCTGACAGTTCATCATTGATGAACACGTGATTGTTGAAGGCGTAGGTCTGCTTATCCCACCATAGGAAGCATATGAGAGCTGCTATCGAGAGTAAAAATAAGAAAATTGATTTATTCGCCCAGATGATACTCTCCTGCCAGCCTTTAGATTGAGCAAAAAAGAACCCAAGACAATAAAATGGGTAAGTGTATCTTATCGACGGGATTATCGATGATGTGATGGGGGCGATTGCGATCGCAATTGCAGATGCGCCTATGATCCACATCGATAGACGATTGAAAGTTGTAAAAAACTTAACCAGGATGAACGAAATAAATGCTGCCCATATGAACCAGTATGTTCCAATGACCTCGGTTAATAGACCCAAGAATCCATCAGTTAAACTCTTCGGCGGAACCATCACGGTGGACTTTAGCGTCCAAATCAACGCACACCAGAAAAGCATTGGCAGCAGTAACTGGGTTGCTCGATCGCTGACCGCTTGAATGAACGGTTTTCGCAAGATTGCCCCGGAAGAGAGATAGCCGCTTATCGCCATAAAGAGGGGCATGTGAAATATGTATATCGACTTGTAATACGGCGACAGCCAAAAGGCGTCAGTGCCGCGGTAAATACAATATTGCAATAGGTGCCCAATTATCACCAAAGTAATGAGTATACCTTTGGCGAAATCAAAGCTTAGGTCTCGGTTGTTTGCTCCTGCTCGGCGCGAGCCGCGTGCCTCCGCTCCGACTGTTATGTGATCAAGCATCAGACCTCAGCCTATCTATCGCAGTTGCTACTTGCCGCTTACGGGCACGGCGAGTGCGCCAGTTTCGGTGCCAAGGATCGAAATTGACGCGGATCGCGGGGTGGATTTGAGGGCCGACCGGGTGCAAGCGGACAAGTGCCTGATCGCAATCTCGACCGCGGTGGCGGTCGCGATCATGTGTGGCGACGCAGACGCCCGGCACTACGCCGTCTGTGCAGAACCTCTCAAGATGGTTCCGCGGCGCGTGCCGAACCGTGCCGACGGCGAATGGAATGCCGAACTGCTGCAGCACCGGGCGCATGACGCGGATAGAATGGCTCATTCCGAGTCTCTCAAGATCCGGATGCACCGTGTACAATCCGAGTTCGCCTACCAAAAAATCAACCTCGCCAGCCGTGAGGAAACGGCGCAGCAGGTCCAAGTGAGCGGCTACGCCGTGCAGTGGCGTGATCGGTTGCATCTCAGGTGTCTATGCAGCGCCATGGAAGTTTGGTAAAATCGATTGTTTAGATCGCGAGCATCCACGCTATGGATAATTGAAAGCCATGCGCTTTAAGGGTCTTGATCTGAACCTCCTCGTCGTGCTCGACGCGCTGCTGACCGAGCGCAACCTCACGGCGGCGGCAAACAGCATCAACCTTAGTCAGCCGGCCATGAGCGCGGCCGTCGCCCGGCTGCGCGATTTTTTCAACGATGAACTGTTTACGATGAGCGGCCGCGAACGTGTTCTAACACAGCGTGCGGAAACACTCGCCCCCGCGGTCCGCGGCGCACTCCTGAAAATCCAGAGCTCGATTATTTCTTGGGAGCCGTTTAACCCGGCTCAATCCGATCGCCGCTTCCGGATCATTCTTTCCGATTTCATCACACTCGTGTTTTTTGAAAAGGTCGTGGAGCGTGTTGCACGCGAAGCACCCGCCATCAGCTTCGAATTGCTGCCGCTCGACGACGAGCCCGATGAGCTGCTCCGGCGCGGCGACATTGATTTCCTGATTTGTCCAGAATTGTTCATGTCGAGCGCCCATCCAAGAGCGGCGCTGTTCGACGAGACGCTGGTGTGCGTGGGCTGCCCCACGAACAAGCAGCTGCCAGGGCAGCTTACATTCGAAAGATACATGTCGATGAGGCACGTCGCGGTCAGGCTCGGCCGTGCGCAGATGCCATCCATCGAGGAACGGTTCTTGCTTGAGCATGGCCTGAAGAGACGTATCGAGGTCGTCGTGCAGGCCTTCAGCATGATCCCGCCGATGGTTTCAGGCACAGCTCGTATAGGGAGCATGCCCTTCCGGCTGGTTAAATATTTCGAAAGAACCTTGCCCCTGCGGATCGTCGAACTGCCGCTGCCACTACCCACGTTCACCGAGGCCGTCCAATGGCCCGCCCTTCACAACAGCGATCCGGCAAGCATATGGATGCGAGAGGTATTGTTACAGGAGGCGTCTCGAATGACTTCTCTGCAGGACGCCAAAAGGCGTCGCAGGCACGCCTAATTTACCCCCGCGTCTTACGCCGCCACTCGCGTCAATAGTCCGTGCCGGACTAGATCGATGCTCGCTGCAAGTGAGCCTGCGAGGTCCTCCAGCGGGTCGGTTGCGTCGACAAAGGATGCCAACGAGAAGGGGCCCCCATAACCGCCATCAAGCAGGGCCCGGATCTGGCTGCCATTGTCGGAACCGGCTAGGACGCGATCCGGGTAAATCCAGTGAATTGGATCGTTCACTCTTGAAATGTGCACAAGACCGGTCAGGTCGCAGGAGAAGAACGTCTCCCCGGCGAGCGTGTGGTGGAACGTGTCGTGCACGAGGCGGAAGACTGACTGGCCATCAATCGCGGCAATGGCCTTAGCCGCTTCGTGCTTCGATCGAAGCGAGCAGGTTTGGAAGCCCAGCGGCTCGATGAGACCGATCAGACCGCGCGACTGGAGGATCGGCTTGAGCGCCTTCAAGGCGACACGGAGATCGCCTCGGCGCTCGCCATTGGCAGGCCATGAGCCGTCGTTGACCGGCACTAACATGAGCATCTTGGCTCCGCAGGCCGCCGCATAATCGGCGAGCTTGCTCGCCTCGGCCTTGCGGGCGGGTGTCCACTCATTGAAGCGCTGCAGGGCATTGACGGAAATAATCCCAACGCCCGCCTCGGCGGCGGCAGACCGGACGTCTGCAGCCGGCATGCCGAGTGCAATATCGTTACCGCACAGCTGGCTGCGGATCTGGACATCGGTCAGGCCCTGGTCGCGGGCAAAAGCGAAAAGTGCCCTGACGTCAAGTCCGGGTGTCGCCATATGATCGAGTGCAAAGCGGGGCGATGCTTGGCCCATGGGCTGGTTTTCCTTCCATGAACGGGTTTCATTCTGGGCTGACATGGCTTTTACCGTGCGTTGATTCACGGCGAGTCAGTCGAACTCACGCTTGTCTCACTGTGGTGCCGCGCCTGCTGAGACATCGCCTGAATAGGTGCAATGACCGAAGCTGGTTCGCGGCATTCCATCTGCTTCCGCAAGCTCACCCGCCTACACGGAGAGATGCCCAACCGATCGGATTCAAAGTTCAGGCAGGAGGGTGCTTCGCGAGAGCCGAGGCCGACGCACAGCGCGACCATCGCGCCGCCCGACGCTTGCCTCAGGCGGCGGATCAACCCGGGACGCGCTGCCGCACCGTCTTGAATGCCGCTGGCCACGAAGGCAGCCCTGCGCCGTTGGTCGCGAAGGCACCTTGTGCTCGTCGCGGAAAGCGGTAGGGTCTACATCGCGAAACTCCTTGCGTTACCAGTCACATACCGGCAAGCTCGGCTTGCTGAAAACAGCCAGTCAGAAGCTATCGACGTGGTCCAGTTATGCTTGCACGTGATGCGCGCGCCTGGCTTGCTGCCGAAACGCGGTCTCGGGCATGCCCAAGTCATCACGACCTTCAACCTGCCCGTTGATCACGCAGGCCGGCAATTTACAGCTCCGCGAATTGTGCCATCGTGCTGTCGAACACGCGCTTTGCCATTTCATCGAGGCCCAGTTTGCGGTGGCGTGCCGACAGGATTTCTGTCCCGTAGACGCCTTTGTAACCAGCGGCCCGAATTTCTCGCAAGAACGCCGGGACATCGAGCTCTCCCTCACCGCAGAGTTCGCGATGATGGATGGTGTCTTCCCAAAGGTCGTCAACCGGCGGCACTTTCATGGCGTCGTCAACTTCTACCGCTTTGATAAAGCGGGTCGGGATCTTGCGGATATCGCTGAACGGAATCCCCCCGCGTGCCAGATGCCAGATGTCGACAAGCAGGCCGCCGTTCGGTTGGTCTGCCTCGCTTACAATGGCAAGGCCAGTCTCGATCGTGCGAACGTTCGACCAAGGCATGATCTCCAACACGATATCTGCGCCATAGACCGCCGCCTCTTGGCACAGTTTTGCGAACTCAGCCGCCATAAGCGGGACATCCGCAGTCTGTTCGTGAAAACCGGGGCCGATCTTGATATCGCGCATACCGAGCTCTGCGGCGACATCGAACAACTGGCGGCGGAATTTATCCGACTCCTTCCGCTTCTCGTCGTTACGATACCAGTTCAACAAGAACTCGATTTCGAGATATTTCATCCCGTTTGCGTTGAGGATGCGCTTCATCTCGGCAAAGCCAATTTTGCTCTGCGTGGCTATCGTGTCCTCATAGTGAAGTCCGAAGCCTTTGAAGCCGGCTCGCGCTGCTGCCTCTACCCTGTCCTTGAATGGAAACGGGCTGATCTCGACAGGGCCGAGAGGATAAACGTCGCCCGAAAGGGCAAAATACGAGATCAGGAGTTCAACGTCTTGAGCCACGATGTTGCATCCTATCATTGAAATTTTGGCAGCCCCGTCCCGCCTGCCCAAGGGAATATCATGCCGAATTTAGAAAGAAAGGGAAGCGTTTAAGAAACACTTTTGCAGTTTTCGCAATAAGCGGTGTGGCGGGGGTGGCCGGGGACTGCCGACGCCAGTGGTCGCCCGAGACTAACCGCCTACTCCTCAGGACTTTGGTGCTTTTTGCGTCGGGAGCAACACTGTTTCCCTATCCATCGCCTTTATCCCATCTGACGGGAATGGCATGAATCTAGAGCCATCAAGGGAGGTAGATTGTGAATAAGCTGCACAGATCCATGCTCACCGCGACGCTGTTCGTCTCAGCGGCCGCATTCGCGTCGCAATGTTATGCGGCCGAGAAAATGAAGCTCGGCCTCTCAATGCCTACGCTCAACACTCCGTTCTTCACCGTTCTGGTGAACGCAGCCACCGATGGGGCCACGTCGGTCGGTGGAGAGGTCGTGCAAACGACGAACGCAAACAGGGACGCGAGCCAGCAAGTGACGGATTTCCGCAACCTGATCAGTGCTGGCGCAAACGTGATCCTGGCCGGCGTCGTGGATCGCGCCGCCATCAAGCCGGCGCTCGACTACGCAAAGAGCCGCAAGGTTCCGGTGGTCATCGTCGACGACAAGCCTGCCGCCGGCGAGGTTTACGCAGTTGTGCGTGCCGACAATCTCGAGATGGGAGCGCGCGCAGCTGAAGCTCTCAAAGCCGCCATGGGCGACAAGAAAGGCACTGTTCTACAAATCACCGGAGCGCTGACGACCACCAACGGCCGCAATCGCAAGGACGGCTTCGACAAGGCGTTCAAAAAAGCCTCCGACGCAAAAATCATTGAACAGACCGCCAACTGGGACGGTCCGACAAGCGCGAACGTTGCGCTCACCGTCATGAGCGGCAATCCTGACATCGCCGGCATCTATCTGGCAACGGACACCCTCTACTATGATCCGGTTTCTTCGGCGCTGAAGTCCCGTGGCCGCCTCGTTCCGGCTGGCGAGTCGGGACACATCGCCATGGTTGCCATCGACGGCGGCTCGGGTGCCCTGAAGGCAATTCGCGCGGGTTTCCTGGACGCCACCATTTCTCAGCCTGTCGTGGACTACGCCAAGCACGGCGTCGAGTATCTCAATGCTGCACTCGAGGGAAAGCCGATGAAAGAAGGCCCGACCGATCACGGCAGCACGGTCGTGAGGGACGGCGCGTATTTCGTCGACGAACTGCCCTCGCCGATTATCACCAAAGCAAATGTCGACGACAAAACCCTCTGGGGCAACGCGAAGTAGTCATGGCCGCCCGCCCCGAATATTCGAATGCGTCGGCGGCGTCCGAGCAGATCGTCAAGATCGACGGCGCCGTCAAACGCTTCGGCGGGACCACCGCTCTCAATGGGTTGTCCATCGAGATTAGACGGGGCGAGTCGCATGGCCTGATCGGCCGCAATGGCGCGGGCAAGTCTACCCTCGTATCAGTCCTCACGGGCCTGAGGGCGATCGATTCCGGGACCTTCTTGCTGAATGGCTCAGCGCCGCCGGCGCTGAGCGATCGAAATGCGTGGCGCGAGGCGGTAGCCTGCGTCTATCAGCATCGAACTCTCGTTCCAGACCTCAGCGTCGCCGAGAATCTCTACCTTGGGCGCTACCAAGGCAAACGGGTGATTTCCTGGCGCGCCTTGAACCGGGAAGCTGCAGCGGCCCTGGAGAGCTGGAACATTCCCATCCTCCCCACTACGCAGGTCAGAGACCTCGGCGTCGGGGAAGCGCAAATGGTGGAGATAGCGCGCGCCCTCAGCCAGGGGTCGCGGTTCGTTATCCTCGATGAACCGACTGCTCAGCTTATCACAAGCGAGATCGATCAGCTTATAACGCGGGTTAATGAACTTCGAGAGCGAGGGGTGACCTTCCTTTTTATCTCGCACCACTTGGATGAGGTGCCGCGCGTCTGTGACGCCGTGACTGTGCTCCGCAACGGTCGCGATGTTTTGCATGGAGACGCGCAAAAGCTCTCTACTGGCCAGATCGTGTCAGCCATGGTAGGGGATGAGGCGACTGGCATCGCTTTAACGGCCAGCGAGCACGTAGCGCGGCCGGCGCTCCCCCCCAAGACCCCTGTAGTGCTCAAGGCGCAAGTTAAGGTGGGCGCTTGCCAGGATGCCCTTGATCTCTCGCTCCGCGCTGGAGAGGTCGTCGGATTGGCCGGACATTCTGGCTCAGGTTCTCGCCATATGGCGCTCGCATTGGCGGGACACGTTTCGAGGTGGTCGGGCGAGATTGTGCTGAACGGTAAAACCGTTCCCAAGCCTTGGAATCCTGGGACAGCGGTCGCGCGAGGCATGGCGCTTTTGCCGGAGGATCGCATCAAAACCGGCCTCGTCGGCTCAATGTCCATCGAGGACAACATCACTCTACCGTCCCTCAAAGCATTTTCGAAACGCGTTCTCATTGACCGGCGGGCTCGCAAAAAATTTGCGGAAGACAATCGCGCAGATCTCGGAATTGTCTGTCATTCGATCAAGCAAGGCGTCGGAGAATTGAGTGGTGGCAACCAGCAAAAGGTGTTGCTGGGGTCGGCGCTCAGCAGCAACCCATCCGTGCTGATCCTCTTCCACCCAACCGCCGGCGTCGACATCGCCTCGAAGGCCACCATCCTCGAGATTGTCGAACGGCACCGTCGGGAGGGATTGGCCGTTGTCCTCGTCAGCGACGAACCCGAGGAACTTGCGTTCTGCGATCGTGTCCAAGTCTGGGTTCGCGGGCGAAAAGTCATCGAAAAAAGCGGGATGAGCGAGGAAGAGCTCGTGTCCGCAATGGAAGGGTTCCATCTGTCTCCGGAGTTACCATGACACACAACCCAATCGCAGGCGCGGTCGCGCCAAAAAGGGTTCTGAGCGATCTGCTCCAGCCGGAATGGGCAATCTTGCCGGTCCTGGTCGTCGTCATGATCGTCGGCGCCGCGCTGAACTCGTCTTTCCTGTCTTACGACAATTTTTATGGCGTGGTGCAGCAGGCCAGTGAGCTTGGGATTCTCACCATGGGCCTGACCGTGGTTCTCATCGCCGGCAAGTTCGACTTGTCGCTTGAATCCACTTTTGGGCTAGCGCCTATGGTCGGCGTCTATTGCCTTCTCGATGCAGGCGGTAGTGGCCTGAACCTCGCAGGCTCTCCGTTCCTGGCGCTTATCGCAATTTTCCTAACGGGCGCAGTGATCGGTGCATTCAACGGCATCTTAGTGGTCTATCTCAAGTTCAACGCCTTCATCGCCACCTTGGCCACCCTGATCCTGCTGCGCGGCATCAGCCTCGGGCTGACACGTGGCGAAACTCTTTCTGATTTGCCTCCGCTTCTGACATATCCCGGAGAAGCGACTGCTCTGGGAGCGCCGGTCTCCTTCTTGGTCGCCGTCGGCTTGCTGATCATTCTCACCGTATTCATGTCCCGGCACAGGATCGGGAGGATGCTCTACGCGGTTGGCGGCAACCCACAGGCAGCTCGGGTCGCAGGTATCCCGGTGGAGCGAATTCTGATGGGCGTATTCGTGGTAGCCGGCGTCCTCGCGGCGCTGGCAGGGTTGCTGCAGGCAGGACGAATTGCGTCAATCCCGTCATCTCTCGGACAGAACCTGATCTTCAATGCCTTCGCAGCCGCTGTCTTGGGCGGAGTAAGTTTGAACGGCGGGCGCGGTACCATCGCTGGCGCGTGTGGGGGTGTGCTTCTCCTTGTTCTGATCCAGGACGTGTTGGTCCTGTCCCAAGTCCCCGCATATTGGATCAATGCCACGACAGGCGGGATCATCCTCGTTGCGCTCTTCATCAGCAAAATAAGCGGAGCCGACAAGGCCAATTGAAACGGTCCACGGCACGACACGGGAGAAAAGACGATGCGTCTTAGGGACAAGGTGGCACTCATAACCGGCGGAGCACGAGGTATAGGCAAGGCTACTGTGGAGCTGTTTGAGAGGGAGGGCGCGAAGGTCCACGCATGCGATCTCAGTTTCGATGACGAACCCACCGGCAAGAGCGTGGTTCGACACAAGCTCGACGTTACAGAGTTTGAGAATTGGACTGCCGTCGTGGAAGCCATCATCGCTGAAGACGGCAGGATCGACATCCTTTTCAACAATGCGGGGACGGTTCTGTCCTACGAGGGGATCGCAGAGATCGCGATCGAGGACTGGAACAAAGTCATTGCCATCAATCAAACTGGCCCATTCTACGGAATGAAGGTCGTCATCCCTCACATGAAGGCAAATGGCGGCGGGTCAATTATCAACACGTCGTCGATCTGGGGAATTGCCGGAGCGGCAGGCGTGTCCGCCTATACCGCGTCCAAGGCCGCTGTCCGGCATATGAGTAAGAACGCGGCTCTGACCTATGTGGGCGACGGTATACGCGTCAATTCAATCCACCCGGGGATTATCAGCACGCCGATGATCGACGCCCAGGATTCGAGCATCACGGCGGTCATAGTCAATATCACACCCATGAAGCGGCTCGGGAGACCAGAAGAGATCGCCTACGGCGCATTGTTCCTGGCCAGTGACGAATCCAGCTTCATGACTGGCGCCGAGCTCGTCATTGATGGCGGCTACACTGCGCCATAGACCGATCGAAAACTCGGGAGATACAAGTTGCTCTTTGCCGTTCACTGCCTTGACCATGCAGATGCACTTCCGCGGCGTCTTGCAAATTACGACGCGCACAAGGCGTACCTTGCGAGCGGTTCCGTCGCGACCGTGATTTCCGGGCCGTTGGTCGCGCAGGACGGTGTGACCATGATTGGATCGCTCTTCGTTTTCTCGGCCAACGCTATCGACGACGTAAAGGCCTTTAACGCTGCAGATCCATTCGCTTCGGCCAATGTCTGGCAGAGCGTGAACATCCATCCCTTTCTGATGCGTGTGGACAACCGCCTCTGACGCGAAAGGAATGACAATGAAGACGTTCGTCTATAACGGCCAACCTGCTCGAGTGATCTTCGGCTCCGGCACGATCTCGACCCTGCCGGAAGAGGTCCAGCGGATGGGCCTGCAACGCGTTCTCGTGCTGGCGACCCCGCCGCAGGAGGCCGATGCCTTACGTCTTTCAGAGTCAATCGGGGAACGGGCTGCTGGTGTCTATGCAAAAGCAACAATGCATACGCCAGTTTCGGTCACGGAAGAGGCGATGCGCACGGTGGCCGATCTCAATATCGACGGGTTGGTTGCAGTTGGAGGTGGCTCAACCACGGGGCTCGCCAAAGCAATCGCGCTGCGCACCGACTTGCCGCAGATCGTAGCCCCAACAACCTATGCTGGCTCGGAAATGACCCCGATCCTTGGTGAGACCAAAGACGGTGCGAAGATTACCCAATCGAGCCCGAAGGTCCTGCCAGAGGTTGTCATCTATGACGTGGAGCTCACGATGACACTTCCCGCCGCTATGTCTGGAACAAGCGGCATGAACGCGATTGCACACGCGGTTGAGGCCCTCTATGCCCGGGAAAGCAATCCGGTAATCAGCTTGATGGCGAAAGAAGCGATTGGTGCTCTCGCTGACGCTTTGCCGGTCATTGCGCTACGGCCGCAAGACCCAGAGGCGCGGTGGAAAGCGCTGTATGGCGCCTGGCTCTGTGGCATATGTCTTGGCTCGGTTGGAATGGCGTTGCATCACAAGCTCTGCCACACTTTGGGAGGCACCTTCGACCTGCCACATGCGGAGACCCACACGATCGTGTTGCCGCATGCGCTAGCCTACAACGCTCCTGCCATTCCGACGGTCGTCGACAATTTGCGTGCGATCCTGAAGGCGGATCCTGCGATGGCGCTCTATGACCTGGCCGGACAGATTGGGGCCAAACGTGCACTTTCGGACATCGGCATGCCGCAGAGCGGAATCGATATCGCAACCGACCGTGCGCTCGCAAATCCGTATTGGAATCCGCGCACCTTGGAGCGCGGTCCAATCAGGGAACTGATCGCCCGGGCCTATGCCGGAGAACCACCACAGGCTTGAAAAGTGTGGGCCGATCCTCCCTCGCCTTCGCGAGAGCAAGCCCGGTCCAAGAGGAGATGGTATGGACAAAACTATCGCGTCTCTGCGCGAAGCGGTGAGGGGCATCGAAGACGGCATGACGGTGATGATCGGCGGCTTCGGAGGGTCCGGGGCACCGATCGAGCTGATCCACGCTTTGATCGACCGTTTCGTGCAAACCGGCCATCCGACGAACTTGACGGTTGTGAACAACAACGCTGGCAACGGGCATGTCGGGCTCGCAGCCCTCATCGAACAGGGAATGGTGTCTAAACTGATCTGCTCATTCCCGAGGTCGGCCGATCCGCGGGTTTTCACTGACCTCTATTTGGCCGGCAAGATCGAACTCGAACTCGTTCCGCAGGGCACACTCGCCGAACGTATTCGTGCGGGAGGCGCCGGCATCCCGGCCTTCTACACGCCAACAGGATACGGAACGGACCTTGCAAAGGGCAAGCCGGTCGAGGAGTTCGAGGGACGCGGCTACATCAGGGAGCGTTGGCTGAAGGCGGACTTCGCATTGGTGAAGGCGCATCTTGGCGACACGTTTGGCAACCTCACCTTCAACAAAGCCGCGCGAAATTTCAATCCGCTGATGTGTATGGCAGCCCAGACCACAATAGCCCAGGTCTCCAGCATTGTTCGCCCGGGAGACATCGATCCGGAGACCGTCGTTACTCCCGGCATTTTTGTGCAAGGCCTCGTGGAGGTTGCGGAGCCGGCGCAGGAGGAGACGCTTAACCGGGCAAATGCCGTCTACCCGGAGGCCGTCCAATGAACAAGTTGAACCCCACCCAGATCGCGTGGCGGGCTGCCCAGGACATAGCTGATGGCGCATACGTGAACCTCGGCATAGGGCTCCCTGAGCTCGTCGCGCGCTTTCAGCCGCCCGGACGCCAAGCGATCTTTCATACCGAAAATGGAATCCTGGGTTTCGGCGAAGCTCCTGCAGCAGGACAAGAGGACTGGGATTTGATCAATGCAGGTAAGAAGGCAGTGACACTGAACCCAGGGACCGCCTTCTTCCATCATGCCGACAGCTTCGCGATGGTTCGTGGCGGCCATCTGGATGTCGCTATTCTCGGTGCCTACGAAGTGGCTGAAAATGGCGATCTGGCAAATTGGTCGACCGGGCCAAGAGGTGTCCCCGCCGTCGGTGGGGCCATGGACCTGGTCCATGGCGCCAAACGGGTAGCGGTGATAACCGACCACATCACCAAGGATGGTAAGGCCAAACTCGTCAAGCGATGCAGTCTGCCGCTTACCGGTGTCCAGTGCGTGACACGCATCTACACCAGCCTGGCATTGATCGACGTCGAGGACGAGCACTTCGTGCTTCGTGAAAAACTGTCCTCCATTTCAATCGACGAATTGCAGGCGCTGACCGGCGCTGAATTGCACGTTGTCGGCGGGGTCGCCGACCTTATCGTTGCGGATGTTTGACATGAGCGAAGCGTTTATCTGCGACTACATTCGCACGCCGATCGGCCGCTTCGGCGGCGTGCTTTCGTCGGTGCGAGCTGACGACCTCGGAGCTGTTCCGCTGAAGGAACTGATGAAGCGACACGGGTCCCTCGACTGGCAAGCGGTGGATGAGGTGATATTCGGCTGCGCGAACCAAGCAGGCGAAGACAATCGCAACGTGGCAAGAATGTCGTTGCTGCTAGCCGGACTACCTGAAACGGTGCCCGGAACGACGATGAACCGCCTATGCGGCTCAGGCATGGATGCTCTGATCACCGCGGCCCGCGCTATCAAGGCAGGTGAAGCAGACCTTGTGATCGCAGGGGGCGTTGAGTCCATGTCGCGGGCGCCGTTCGTATTGCCCAAAGCAGAAACGGCATTCTCTCGACATGCAGAGGTCCACGACACGACGATCGGCTGGCGCTTCGTCAATCCAGCGATGGCGGGGCGCTACGGTGTCGATTCGATGCCGCAGACTGGCCAAAACGTTGCGGACGATTTCGGGATCAGCCGGGAGGATCAAGACCTGTTTGCGGTAGCTTCGCAGAACAAGGCGGCAAATGCTCAGTCGAATGGGCGCCTGGCGCGAGAAATCACGCCTGTCGTTATTCCTCAGCGCAAGGGCGACCCTCTGATGGTCGACCGCGACGAACATCCTCGCGCCACTACCTTCGAAACCCTTTCCAAACTGAAGCCGCTCTTCAATGGTGGCAGCGTGACAGCTGGCAACTCGTCAGGAGTAAATGACGGGGCCGCGGCCTTGATCATCGCAACCGAGACCGCCGCCAAAAAGAATGGACTGGCACCAATCGCGCGCATCGTGGCCGGCGCTACCGCGGGCGTTCCACCGCGGATCATGGGCATCGGCCCGGCGCCAGCATCTCAGAAGTTGATGAGCCGTTTGGGGTTAGTGGCGGACGATTTCGACGTCATCGAACTCAACGAGGCTTTTGCCTCGCAAGGTCTGGCGACGCTCCGTGAGCTAGGGGTAGCTCTGAATGATGATCGGGTTAACCGCAATGGCGGTGCGATCGCACTGGGTCATCCCTTGGGCATGTCGGGCGCCCGCATTGCCGGCACGGCAGCAATCGAGATGTCTCTGTCGGGCGGCAGGCGAGCCCTTGCTACCATGTGCGTCGGTGTCGGACAGGGGATCGCGGTGGCATTGGAGAGAACATAGGCAGTTGCCGCCAATGCCGGGCGTTCGTGCGAGCCCAGGCACCAACACACGCTTAACTCGTCCAAATTTTTTCGTATTCGCCGACGCGGAAGCGTTCGACCAGGAAATCTATGAACAGGCGGGTTCGTGTTGGAAGCATGACCTTGGTAGGAAACGCGATGTTCATGGTAAGGCGGGGCAAGTCCCAGTCGTCCAAAACCCTGACGAGACGCCCGGCGTCCAGATCGGCCTGTATGATGTAGGCTGGCTGGGCCAGAATCCCCAACCCGTTTCGCGCAGCCACGCAGATCAACTGGCCATCATTTGCATTGATGATGCCGTCCACGTCGATCCTTAGTTGGTCGGCGCCCTTGCGGAAATTGAACTGGTTCCAGTTGTCGGCGAGTGTGTAGAGAATGAGATCATGATCGGCCAGATCACTGGGATGCTGGGGCGTGCCGCGACGCTCCAGGTAGGCTGGAGACGCCGCCAAAAGACGCCGCGTCTCGGCTAGGCGTCTGATTGTAATGGAACTGTCCGCTTCTACACGGCGCGTTCTGATTGCGAGATCGAGGCCATTCTCGACGATGTCATAGTATCGGTTGGACGACACGATATCGATAATGACGTTGGGGTATCGATCGCGAAACTGTTGTACGACAGGCATCAGATGCAGCAAGGAGAATGAAAGAGAGGCTCCGACCCGCAGTCGACCATTCGGGCTAGCCGCTTTGGCTGACACGTTTGCTTCAGCATCGAGAAGGTTGTGGATGATTTCCCGTGCCTGTTCATAAAACTGCTCACCCTCGCTGGTGAGGCTCAATTGGCGGGTGGATCGCTGGACCAAGCGAACGCCGAGGCGTGTCTCCAAGTTCATCAGGTTGCGGCTTACGCTCGAAATAGACATTCCGAGCGTCTCGCCTGCTCGAGTTAGGCTCGCTTCCTCCGCGATCCTTACAAACACGTCCAGTTCGGTCCAGCGATCCATTTTTGCGCCCAGCGGGAAGGTGTTTTCTCGTTGGCAGTCTTTATCGTCTCTACGGCAAATGCAATTCCTGCTGACGATAATCAGTTGTCACACGCCTGAGAGGGTCGGATGGGTCTCCCCAGCATTGAAAACCGAACTGTTGGCGACTGTATAAAGCACATCGTCATGTGGAACGTTGCTGGCGCGAACGAGACCGAGAAGGATCAGGCTGCCGCTATAATAAAATTGAGGTTCGAGGGCCTCAGGGGCCTCATTCCCGGGCTCCTCCATCTGGAAATCGGTGTGGATTTCAGCCGGGTATCCTATGCCTGCGATGTGGTCCTGTATTCCGAGTTCAGCAGTAAGGAAGCACTTGCTGCATACGCGACCCACCCAGCTCATTTGAAAGTCCGAGATGAGTTGGAGGGTATGCGCATAGCAAGGCACCAAGTTGACTACGTCCAGGACGTAGAGGCAGTCGCCTCCTCTTCCAGGAGCGCGCTCTCAAGCACTGGTCGATCGCACAACGCCGTCGAATAGGCTTGAATCGCTTAGCCTTGCCGATCGCCGTTCGAAGTTGGAGGATATACATCAATGCCAACGCTCACCTTCGGATTGCCCGACCTAATCGTCGTTACCGGCACCGCGTCCGGGCTTGGGAGCGAGATCGCGACTTTGCTGCTGGATTGTGGATCGAAGGTCGTCGGAGTGGATCTGACGTCCTCCCGATTGTCTGAACGTGAAGGCTACATCCAGGTTCTAGGTTCTGTTTCCGACCGGAGCACCTGGACAAAGGTGAAAGACGCCATCAATTCCACGAGCTCCGGGAAGCTAGGTCTGGTTACCTCCGCAGCGATCCTCGACACAGGTTTCATACCGGACACAACCCCCGAGATTATCGCGCGTGCGATGGACGTGAACGTCACGGGCACTGCGCTTGCAATGGCCGCGTTGATCCCGCTGATGGAGAGGAGAGGGGGCTCAGTCGTTGCGGTAGCATCGGTAAATGCAGGTTTGGCCGAGCAGCAATTGGCTGTCTACAACGCAACCAAAGCTGCGGTAAGGCAACTTGCACGAACTGCAGCCCTGGACCATGCTCGCGCCGGTGTTCGCATCAACGTCCTCAGCCCCGGCCCTATGATGGCTGGACTGTTCAAGCGCCACCTCGAATCCGCGACCGACGGCGACAAATTCCTGGCGACGCGCTCCAACAGGCAGCCGGAGGGAAAGATCCTGGAGGCGGTCGAAGTCGCTCGAGCAGCGCTGTTCCTTTTGTCTGACGGCGCCCACGCGATCTTGGGTGCAGACCTCGTCGCAGACGGCGGCCTGACTGCTGGCTTTGACTTCCGCACCGGGGCCGAAGGGGCTTCAATCTAAGCGGGACCATATGGAGGAAGACAATGGAAACTGGTCTCAAAGGTAAAGTCGCGTTTATCACTGGCGGTGCGAACGGAATTGGTCGGTCCACGGCTATAGCGTTCGCGAAAGAGGGTGCGCACGTCGGCATCCTGGATATCGATGAGGCCGAAATGCAAAAGGTAGCCGAGGCTGCCAAGGCTCTCGGAGTCACGGTGCACACCGCGGCCGGAGATCTTTCGACCGCGCGCGGCGTATCCGATGGTATGGACACGTTACTCGCCGCCTTCGGCAATCGCATTGATATTCTGGTGAACAATGTCGGGTCGGGGGCCATCCGCTCCTTCGACGACGTCGATGATGCTGCTTGGGATGCTACCCTGGCCCTGAACTTCATGAGCTACGTGCGGGCCATCCGCAAAGTGTTGCCAATCCTTCGCGAAAAGGGCGGCGTGATCGTCAACAACGCATCCGATCTTGCCAGGCAACCTGAACCGGTGCCGATCGACTATTCGGTGTCGAAGGCTGCTGTGCTCTCCCTGACCAAAGCCCTTGCTCGCGCCGAAGGCCCTAAGATCCGCGTTAACGCAGTGGCACCCGGTCCCATCTGGACGCCGTTCTGGACAAAGCCTGGTGGATTCGCCGAGACGATGGGCAAGTATCACAAGATGGAGCCGCAAGCCGCCGTGGAGCATGAGATGAAGCTCCGCCAGCTGCCACTCCAGCGACTTGGCGATCCCGACGAGGTCGCAAATGTCCTCGTCTTCCTCGCTTCCGACCTTGCGAGTTTCGTCACTTCGGCCGTCTGGGGTGTCGATGGTGGATCGATCCGGTCGATTGTTTAACGACTAGAGCCGGCCGAGCAACAATGCGCCGCCGGTTGCTGGAACGGAGGCTCGCATCTCCTTCGGCGAATTCGTGGAGGATACCTGACATGAAAGCAGCTCGGTTTCACGCGAAGGGCGATGTTCGCGTCGAGGAAGTAGAATTGCCAGCACAGCTCGCTCCCGACGAAGTTCTCGTTCGAAACCAACTCTGCGGAATCTGCGGGACCGACCTTCATGAGTTCGCTGCCGGTCCGATTTTCATCTCGCCTCAACCGAATGCATTTTCTGGCGCCTCTATTCCGCAAATCCTGGGACATGAGTTCAGCGCGATCGTCGAGAAGGTAGGCGGTGAAATCACCCACCTGAAACCCGGCGATCGCGTTTCCATCCAGCCCCACATGGGACCGCTTGATGGCTATTTTGGCGTTCGCGGATTGCATTTCCTGGGCACGCGCGGGGCCGCCACCGGACTAACCTGGCCTTGGGGCGGCTTCGCGCAATATGCGGTGATGAAGGGTTACGCCACCGTGAAAATGCCCGAGAAGCTGACGTTTCGCCAGGGCGCCCTGGTCGAACCCGCGGCTGTCGCGGTGACCGCGGTTGATCGAAGTGGACTACAGCCTGGGGGGTCGGTTCTAATCACTGGGGGCGGCCCAATCGGAGCGCTGACTGTCTTGGCGGCCCACGCCGCCGGAGCAGCGAAGATCTTCCTTAGTGAACCCAATGCATCAAGGCGTCGCCGCATAGAAAACCTCGGGGTTCCGGTTACGACGATCGACCCGACGCAATCCTCTCTGGCCTCGTCGATCAGCAGACAAACGTTCGAAGGGCTCGGTTGCGACGCCGCGATCGAATGCGCCGGCAACCCACGCGCGATCTCCGATTGTCTATCGGCCGTCCGACCGCAGGGAACAGTGGTGTTGATCGGCCTCACGAATGGCAAGGTCGAGGTCTCACCATTCGACCTCATTGTGCGGGATATCCGGCTGCAGGGCTCACTGTGTTACCCGACCTCGATGTGGCCACGGGTATTCTCGATGATAGAAAGCGGGCGGCTTCCAGTCGATCAACTGGTTGATGAGGTCATCTCGCTCGACGAGCTTGTGGACAAGGGTTTCCAACCACTGTTGGACCCGAGTGGAACGAAAATGAAAATTCTTGTAGACCTCAACGCCTAATCCCGAACGAGGGGTTCTACGCCGGGCGCTCTGCCGACCTGACCTTAGAAGCAACGGTGCAATAGCCGTCGATCACGGTGGTGGTCGGCTGGGCTTCGCTTGCGCAATGCCCTTGCTTTGCAGCTCGCACGAAAGATCAAGTCAGGAAAGCTTTTTGCAAGTAATGCAAGACTGTTTCCTTGATTGCCCCGTTTATCCCGATTGCCGCTATCTGCATAAATGAACATACGTTGGACCTGGCAGCCGAGCTGCCCGGACAGCGGGGAGGTCGCTTCAAGCAACGTTGGGCAGAGCGACAGCAAGATTCCACCAGGGAGGATCCAATGAAATCTTCATTCAAGAACGCACTGCTTTCGGCCGTATTCACCGTCGCCGCCACCGTCGGTTGGAATTTATCCGCTCATGCCGATGGCGAGAAATACGTCCTCATCGAGCATTCGCCCGATAGCGAGACCTTCTGGAACACCGTGAAGAACGGCGCCAGCTTGGCGGCTAAGGAAGTGGGAGCGGAGGTTACGTTCCGCAATCCGCCGACCGGCGATCTTGCAGACATGGTTCGCATCATTCAGCAGACCACTGCAGAAGCGCCGAGTGGGATCATCGTAACCATTCCCGACGCCGACCTCGTCGGCGGCCCCATCGCTGATGCGGTCGCCAAGGGCATTCCGGTGGTGACGATGAACACCGGAACGGCCGAACAGTCGAAGAAGCTCGGAGCGCTTCTGCATGTCGGGCAACCAGAGTTCGACGCGGGCGAGGGCGCCGGTGAACGAGCGAAGGCTGCGGGCATCAAATCGTTCCTCTGCGTGAACAGCCTGTTTCCGAATGTCGCCGGCGAGCAGCGCTGCCAGGGCTTCGCGAAGGGTCTTGGCGTAGAACTCGGCAAGCAGATGATTGACTCTGGCACCGATGCCGCGGAGATCGCCAACAGGGTGAAGGCCTATCTCTCTGCCAACCCTGATACCGGCGCCGTCCTGGCGCTCGGCCCGATGACTGCGCTCCCGACCATCCAGGCCCTGAAGGACAACGGAATGGCGGGACAGATCTTCTTCGCGACCTTTGACTTGAACCCCGACATCTCCAAGGCGATCAAGGATGGCGTCATCAATTTCGCCATTGACCAGCAGCCCTTCCTGCAGGGCTACCTGCCGGTGATCACTCTGACCAACTACCTCCGTTACGGCGTCGTTCCGGCGAACTCAGTCCTCTCCGGACCCGGCTTCGTGACCAAGGACAACATCAAGTTGGTTGAATCCCTCGCGGGTCAGTACCGCTAGGGCAATCACCATCGAGCACGGCGGAGGCATGTGCTTCCGCCGTAGCTTTGCGGCAGGAGTTGGAATCATGACGAACGTCCAGACCAACGAGGCCCCACGGCCTACGCTCCCTAAAGACGAGCGCGTCAAAGAGCTGCATCGCCTCCACAAGGCGCTCATCCGCCCGGAGCTCGGGGCAATCTGTGGCACGATCGCGGTCTTTGTATTCTTCATGATCCTTGCTGGCGGCACGCAAATGTTCGCCCTCGAGGGAGTGATGAATTGGGGCACGGTTTCGGCTCAGTTCGTCGTGCTTGCAGTAGGTGTATGTCTTTTGATGATTGCGGGTGAATTCGACCTCTCGCTAGGCTCGATGGTCGGCTTCTCTGGGATGATATTTGCACTTCTTGTCATGAAGCTCGGCATTCCCGTTTGGGGAGGAATCCTGCTGACGATGATGCTCTGCGCTAGCCTAGGCATGATCAACGGCTGGCTTGTCATCCGAACCGGGCTGCCATCGTTCATCGTCACACTCGCTTTTCTTTTCATTCTTCGCGGCGCCACGATCTGGAGCGCCATTACATTCAACCGTCAGCCCGTTGTTTCGGGCGTTGGCGAAGTCGCGGCCGGAGATCCGATCGCCTGGCTCTTTGGAGGTGAGGCGTTCACAGGACTATTCCAGTGGCTTGGCCAGCAAGGCGTCATCGCGACCTTCACCAAGGGCACCCGCATGGGGCAGCCAGTCGTGAGCGGCATCCCCATGTTGATGGTCTGGGCCATCGTTTTCGTGCTTGTCGGGCAATGGGTTCTCACCCGGACCCGCTTCGGAAACTGGATTTTTGCTGCAGGCGGTGATCCGGAAGCTGCCCGATACGTTGGTGTTCCAGTTGCTCGCGTGAAGATACTGATGTTTATGGTTGCGGCCCTTTGTGCCGCGTTCCTCGGCATCGAGCAAGTCATCGAATTCGGTTCGGCAGCCTCTGATCGGGGAATCATGAAGGAGTTCGAGGCCATCATCTGCGTGGTGATCGGGGGCGCACTTCTGACCGGTGGCTACGGCTCTGTGGTCGGCGCCGCGCTGGGCGCGATTATTTTCGGTGTCGTCCAGCAAGGCCTGTTTTTCACCAACGTGGAGAGCTCGCTTTTCCGAGTGTTCCTAGGGAGCATCCTGCTTGCCGCGGTCCTGGCCAATACGTATGTCCGCCGCCTGATCACGGGAGAGAAGTGATGGCTGCCCCGATCCTCGAAATGGTCGACATTCGCAAGCAGTTTGGCCACATCATAGCCTTGTCTGGAGTGTCTTTCGGCGTGCAGGCTGGCGAGTGCCATTGCCTCCTCGGAGACAACGGCGCAGGCAAGTCGACTTTGATCAAAACTATGTCCGGCGTGCATGTGCCTTCCCAAGGGGAGATAAGGGTAGGAGGGCAGGTCGCCCACTTCACCACCCCTCGAGACGCAATGGCGGCGGGCATCGCAACGGTCTATCAGGACCTCGCGATGATCCCTCTGATGAGCGTCGCGCGAAACTTCTGGATGGGCAGGGAGCCCCAGAAGGGTTTTTGGCCTTTCCGTTGCTTCGACCTTGAAACGGCCGACACCATAACTATGCAGGAAATGCGGCATATGGGCATCAGTCTGCGCGAGCCTGGCCAGGCAGTGGGAACCCTTTCTGGCGGCGAGCGCCAAGCCGTTGCCATCGCGCGCGCGGTTTACTTCGGTGCGAAGGTTCTCATTTTGGACGAGCCCACATCAGCCCTTGGGGTCCGGCAGACGGCCAATGTCCTCACCACCATCGATCATGTCCGAAAAAAGGGCATCGGTGTCGTGTTCATCACGCATAATGTTCGGCACGCACTTGCAGTCGGAGACCGCTTCACGGTCCTCAATCGGGGCAAGACCCTGGGGACAGCTGACCGGGGTCATATCAGCGCCGAAGAGCTGCAAAATTTGATGGCCGGCGGACAAGAGCTTGCGCAGTTGGAAGCATCACTGGGGGGAACGGTCTGACTTGGTCGACCAACGAGCAAGCGCGCAAATGGGAAGAGTGGAACATGGCGAAGTATCTGAACGAACACAACTCAGCCGAAACGGTCAACGCGCGTATGGGCAACAACGCCAACCCGCGCCTCCGCCAGGTTATGGGCTCCCTCGTTGCCCATCTGCACGCTTTCGTCAAAGACGTCGAACCAACGGAAGAGGAATGGGGCCTTGCCATCGAATTCCTCACACGGACCGGGCAAATCTGCAGTCAATCGCGGCAAGAGTTCATCCTGCTCTCCGATGTGCTCGGCGTTTCAATGCTGGTTGACGCGATCAATCACCGGAGACCGAGCGGCGCGACGGAAAGCACTGTGTATGGCCCATTCCATGTTGATGGCGCCCCCGAAAGGCAGATGGGGGACAGTATCAACCTAGATGGCTTGGGGGAGCTTTGCCTCTATGAGGGGCGTGTTATCGACCTAGACGGAACGCCCATTGAAAACGCCTGCATCGACGTATGGTCTGACAATGAAGAGGGCTTTTACGATGTCCAGCAGCCGGACATCCAGCCGCCCTTTAACAACCGTGGCATCTTTAGGACCGGAGCGGACGGTCGCTATTTCTTCCGCGGCATCAAGCCTGTCTCCTATCCGATCCCCGACGACGGACCCGTCGGCCAGATGCTGGAGAAGCTGGGCCGCCATCCCTACCGGCCGGCACACGTGCATTTCCTATGCGGCGCGCCTGGGTATGATCGCGTTTGCACGCATATCTTCGTCGCGGGCGACCGCTATATCGAGTCGGATGCGGTGTTTGGCGTAAAGGATTCGCTGATCGTGGATTTCGTCCAGGTCGATGAGGGGGACGTCAAATGGAAAGCGCAGTTCGATTTCGTGCTGAAGAAGGAGTGACCCGCCCAGCGGAAGCCGATCGCGAGGATATCTCCCCCTCGCTCGAACTCGGCCCTTCGGTAAAGAAGGCAGAAAGGTGCTCGGTATTGTCCGCTCGCAGCGCTCGGTGCGGGTGTCTTGAACACTGTCGAGTTCAGACTACGACCGATAATTTTCTTCAGGCGGGGGTATGACTGCGGTCGGTCTGCGCCTTTCAAATTGCGTTATCTCAAGGCCAAAGCCGCTCCCCCCAAGTATTCTGGAAACACCGCCCGATGGGTGGTTCTTCCGCGCCGCCCCACATGAGCGCCAACATCAGCAAGCGCTGGTGCCCTGATGTGCCGGTCAGGCTTCAATAACGAGGAAGTGGGAGGACGGCGCGTTCGCGGGGGTGTGTCGCCGGTCTGGCGCGGGACGATCGTATACTATCCGACACTGTTCTGTCGCTTTTGTCGGGTCCCTGCCACCGGTCTTTTTCGCGGAGCTCTTGTCTGGCCTCACGCTAATCGGCTGAAAACAATCACAATGTTTTTTCTTCTGTCGGGTCGGCCAAATTGGCACGAGTTTTGAAACTCCTTCGTTGGGAGCCGGGGGCCGCCGACCGACCTTCATTCGTGGATGACACCGCGATCGGTGGAACGAAGAAAGAAAAGCAAATGTCAAATCCCCATCAGATAGCATTCTATGGCAGGGCGGCCTCGGCGAGACCGCCCCGTACCCAAACAGGCGCCGCCCTTGCCGACCCTTGCGCACGAAATCTTGATGGCCGGCTGCCACTCAAAGGCCGGCCCACCACACTCGCTTTATCCTGACATCAAAGGCGCAGGATGAGTTCTGCATCTCGCCCCGCGCGGTGCCTGCACAGTTATACCTTGGCCAATCTTGATAATCGCGCCGGCTACGCCGCGGAGGACGTCTACATGCCGTCTTACGTCATTCGCTGCCCGCAGCGCCTTCCGCCCTTCCATCGCTTAGAGAAGTGAAGTGCCACCATGTCCGAACACTCCTTGCCGACGCTGCCGATGTGGCGCGTCGATCACATCGAGCCCTCGCCCGAGATGTTGGCGCTACGCGCCAACGGTCCGATCCACCGCGTGCGCTTCCCGTCCGGGCACGAAGGCTGGTTGGTGACAGGCTACGACGAGGCCAAGGCGACGCTTTCCGACGCGGCATTCCGACCCGGGGGAATGCCGCCGGCGGCATTCACCCCGGATTCGGTGATTCTCGGTTCGCCGGGGTGGCTGGTCTCCCACGAGGGGGGCGAGCACGATCGGTTACGTACGATCGTGGCGCCGGCCTTCAGCAACCGCAGGGTGAAGCTGCTCGCGCAGCAGGTCGAGGCGATCGCTGCGAAGTTGTTCGAGACGTTAGCTGTCCAGCCCCAGCCCGCCGACCTGAGGCGCCACTTCTCCTTTCCGCTTCCGGCCATGGTCATCAGCGCGCTGATTGGCGTGCTCTATGAGGATCACGCCTTTTTCGCCGGGCTGTCCGACGAGGTGATGACGCACCAGCATGAAAGCGGTCCGCGCAGCGCGTCTCGCCTGGCCTGGGAAGAACTGCGCGCCTACATTCGCGGCAAGATGTGGGACAAGCGCCAGGATCCGGGCGACAACCTGCTGACGGACCTGCTCTCGGCGGTCGACCAGGGCAAGGCGACCGAGGAAGAGGCGATCGGCCTGGCGGCGGGCATGCTGGTGGCTGGGCACGAGAGCACCGTCGCGCAGATCGAATTCGGCCTGCTGGCAATGTTCCGCCATCCGCAACAGCGCGAACGCCTGGTCGGCGATCCATCCCTGGTGGACAAGGCCGTGGAGGAAATCCTGCGCATGTACCCGCCGGGCGCGGGCTGGGACGGCATCATGCGCTATCCGAGGACCGACGTGACTATCGCGGGCGTGCATGTCCCCGCGGAGAGCAAGGTGCTCGTCGGCCTGCCGGCGACGTCGTTCGACCCGCGCCATTTCGACGACCCGGAAATCTTCGATATTGGACGCGAGGAAAATCCGCACCTGACGTTCTCGCACGGGCCGCACTACTGCATCGGCATGGCGCTGGCCAGGCTGGAACTCAAGGTGGTGTTCGGTTCGATCTTCCAGCGCTTTCCCGCGCTGCGCCTGGCCGTGGCGCCCGAAGCGCTAAAGTTGCGCAAGGAGATCATCACCGGCGGGTTCGAGGAGTTCCCGGTGCTCTGGTGATTCACCGACGCCGCCGGGAACCGCGATCTTAACTTGCCGGCGCCCCTGGCGCGCGCCGGTCAGATCTCCAGCCAACAGGTAACCAAGATGGACGTGCAAGAAACCATGGCAGCATGCCGGGACGCCTTTGCCGAACTGGCATCTCCAGCGTGCATCAATGACCCGTATCCATTCATGCGGTGGTTGCGCGAGCACGATCCGGTGCATCGCGCGGCGTCGGGCCTCTTTCTGTTGAGCCGCCACGCCGACATCTACTGGGTGCTCAAGGCCACGGGCGATGCGTTTCGGGGACCGGCTCCGGGCGAACTGGCGCGCTATTTCCCGCGCGCGGCGACCAGCCTCTCGCTCAGTCTGCTGGCGTCAACGCTAGCGATGAAGGAACCACCGACGCATACGCGTCTGCGCCGGCTGATCTCGCGCGATTTCACCGTGCGCGAGATCGACAACCTGCGGCCGACCATCGCGCGCATCGTCGCAGCGCGCCTGGACGCCATGGCGCCCGCGCTGGAGCGCGGGGAGGCGGTGGACCTGCATCGGGAATTCGCGCTGGCCTTGCCCATGCTGGTCTTCGCCGAACTGTTCGGCATGCCCCAGGACGACATGTTCGGGCTCGCCGCCGGCATCGGCGCCATTCTGGAAGGCTTGAGCCCGCACGCCAGCGATCCCCAACTCGCCGCGGCGGACGCGGCCAGCGCCAAGGTGCATGCCTACTTCGGCGACCTCATACAGCGCAAACGCACCGATCCCCGCCACGACATCGTGTCGATGCTGGTCGGCGCACACGACGACGATGCCGACACGCTGTCGGATGCGGAGTTGATCAGCATGCTGTGGGGCATGCTGCTGGGCGGCTTCGCCACCACTGCTTCGAGTATCGACCATGCGGTCTTGGCGATGCTGGCGTTTCCCGAACAGCGGCACTGGCTGCAGGGGGACGCCGTGGGGGTGAAGGCATTCGTCGAAGAAGTCCTGCGCTGCGACGCGCCCGCCATGTTCAGCTCCATTCCGCGTATCGCCCAGCGCGACATCGAACTGGGCGGCGTGGTAATCCCAAAGAACGCGGATGTGCGCGTGCTGATCGCGGCCGGCAATCGCGACCCGGACGCCTTCGCCGATCCCGACCGCTTCGATCCCGCGCGGTTCTACGGCACCAGTCCTGGCATGTCGAGCGATGGGAAGATCATGCTGAGCTTCGGCCACGGCATCCACTTCTGCCTCGGTGCGCAACTCGCCCGGGTGCAGTTGGCCGAGAGCCTGCCGCGGATCCAGGCGCGCTTCCCCACGCTGGCATTGGCCGAGCAGCCGACCCGGGAGCCCTCCGCGTTCCTTAGGACGTTCCGCGCGCTGCCGGTGCGGCTGCAAGCGCAGGGGGGCTGAGATGCGCGTCGTGGTCGACCAGGACCTGTGCGGAACCACCGGGCAGTGCGCGCTTACGCTGCCGGGCACCTTTCGCCAGCGCGAACCGGACGGAGTGGCCGAACTGTGCGTGGCAACGATTCCGCAGGCGCTGCACGCCGCCGTGCGACTCGCAGCCAGCCAGTGCCCAGTCGCCGCCATTCTGGTCATCGAAAGCGACGCTGGCGATGAGGAGCTCGCCAGTGCCGACCCTGCGCCTTCTCCGGTGGAGGTCGAGCGGCATGCCGCGAAAGACCAACGCAATCCAGGAGGACACGATGGGACGGTTTGAGGGCAAGGTGGCGGTGGTGACCGGCGCCGGCGCCGGCATCGGCAAGGCATGCGCCCTCGCCATCGCGCGCGAGGGCGGCAGAGTGGTGGTGGCCGACATTGATGCCTCGGCGGCCATCGCCTGCACCACGCAGATCGGGGCCGAAGCAGACCACACGCTGGCCCTAGCCATGGACATCGCCGATGCGCAGGCGGTGGCAGCGCTGTTCGAGACGGCGCAGCGGCACTTCGGTGGGGTCGACCTGCTGGTGAACAACGCGAGCGCCATGCATCTGACCCCGCGCGACTGCGCGATCCTCGACCTGGACCTGGCGGTCTGGGATCAGACCATGGCGACCAATCTGCGCGGCACGCTGCTCTGCTGCCGACAGGCCATCCCATTGATGATCGCCCGCGGCGGTGGTGCGATCGTCAACATGTCGTCGTGCCAGGGGCTCAGCGGTGACACCGCGCAGACGTCCTACGCCGCGTCGAAGGCGGCGCTGAACATGTTGTCGGCCTCGCTCGCCACGCAGTACGGTCATGCGCACATCCGCTGCAACGCCGTTGCGCCGGGTCTCATCATGACCGAGCGTCTCCTCGCCAAGCTTGACGAATGCATGCAACGGCATCTGCGCCGGCACCAGCTCCTGCCGCGTGTCGGCCGCCCCGAGGACGTGGCCGCGCTGGTGGCGTTCCTGCTCTCCGATGATGCTGCATTCATTACCGGGCAGGTCGTGTGCATCGACGGCGGCATGCTGGCGCATGTGCCGACATACGCTGACGGAGGCAACAGCGCCGCCGCGCGGCCTGCCGGCGGCATCGCAGAAGCGGCCGCGGAGCAGCACTGCTGATGGACATGCTCCTCAACCCCCTGGACCGTCGGCGCCGGTTGCGGCAAAACATCCCGGTCATGCCCGGCGCTTTCCCGCTGATCGGGCATCTTCCCGCCATCGTCTGCGACCTGCCGCGCCTGCTGCGGCGCGCGGAACGGACGCTGGGCAGCCACTTCTGGCTGGATTTCGGCCCCGCCGGCCACCTGATGACCTGCATGGATCCGGATGCGTTCGCACTGCTCCGACACAAGGACGTGTCCTCGGCGCTGATCGAAGAGATCGCGCCCGAATTGCTTGGCGGAACGTTGGTCGCCCAGGACGGCGGCGCGCACCGGCAGGCGCGCGATGCGATCAAGGCGGCGTTCCTGCCGAAGGGGCTGACCCAGGCCGGGATCGGCGACCTGTTCGCGCCCGTTATCCGAGCGCGGGTGCAGGCGTGGCGCGACCGCGGCGACGTAACCATCCTGCGCGAAACCGGCGACTTGATGCTCAAGCTAATCTTCAGCCTCATGGGAATCCCCGCGCAGGACCTGCCGAGATGGCATCGCAAGTACCGGCAACTGCTGCAGTTGATCGTCGCGCCCCCCCTCGATCTCCCCGGACTGCCCTTGCGGCGCGGCCGCGCCGCCCGCGACTGGATCGACGCGCAGTTGCACCAGTTCGTCCGCGACGCGCGCGCGAATGCCGCGCGCACCGGGTTGATCAACGACATGGTGAGCGCCTTCGATCGCAGCGACGATGCGCTCTCCGATGACGTACTGGTCGCCAACATCCGCTTGCTGCTGCTCGCCGGTCACGACACCACCGCCTCGACGATGGCCTGGATGGTGATCGAGTTGGCGCGACAGCCTATGCTGTGGGACGCCCTGGTCGAGGAAGCGCAACGCGTAGGCGCGGTGCCGACCCGGCACGCGGACCTGGCGCAGTGTCCGGTCGCCGAGGCGCTGTTCCGCGAGACGCTGCGAGTGCATCCGGCGACCACGCTCCTGCCGCGTCGCGCGCTGCAGGAATTGCAGCTCGGCCAACGGCGCATTCCCGCGGGCACCCATCTGTGCATCCCACTGCTGCATTTCTCGACCTCGGCGCTGCTGCACGAGGCGCCTGATCAGTTCCGCCTGGCACGGTGGCTGCAACGCACGGATCCGATCCATCCGGTGGACATGCTGCAGTTCGGTACCGGCCCACACGTCTGCATCGGCTACCACTTGGTATGGCTGGAAATGGTGCAGTTCTGCATCGCCTTGGCGCTGACCATGCACGAGGCCGGAGTGCGGCCGCGTTTGCTGAGCGGCGTCGAAAAAGGCCGGCGCTATTACCCGACCGCACATCCGTCCATGACAGTCCGCATCGGTTTCTCATGAGCTGGCATGGCATGCCCCGTGTGGCGAGGCAGCGGCGCCGGCGACGGGCAGCATTGCAGCACTCGGCGCAACCGCTCGGCGCCGGCGACACTGCGGCTCGGCGCTCGCAGTGGCCGTGTCAGGTACAAGGACTATGAACAGCATGCAGACCGGTTCCACGCTACACGACGACCGAACTGGCGTTTCCGCGCTCGGCGGATTGGGCGCGAAGTCGCGCGGCGCATCCGGCGCGCTACCGCCGGAGATCTGGATGCAGGACGGCGCAAAGCGCGTCGAACAGGCGCTTGCGCGTCTTCTCTGCGCCGAAGATGACGGTGAGACCGAGCTGATGGCGGCCATGCGCTACGCCACCTTGCACGGCGGCAAGCGCACCCGCGCCTTGCTCTGTCTGGCTGCCGGCGCACTGGCCGATACGCCGGCGCACATGCTCGACGACGTCGGAGCCGCCATCGAGATGATGCACGCCTGTACCCTGGTCCACGATGACCTGCCCGCGATGGACAACGACGTGCTTCGCCGCGGCCTTCCGACCGTGCACGTCAAGTTCGGCGAAGCCACTGCGATCCTGGTCGGTGATGCGCTGCAGGCGCACGCCTTCCTGACCTTGGCGAGGCTGGATGCGCCAGGTAACAACCGTATAGCGATCGTGCGCGAACTGGCGCAGGCGGTGTCCGCCCAAGGTGCCGCAGGGGGGCAAGCCTTGGATCTGTCGCTAGTCGGAAAGCACGTCGAGCTGGACAGGATCGTGGCGATGCACCGGATGAAGAGCGGAGCGCTAGTACGCGCGTCCGTTCGCATGGGCGCGCTCTGTGCCATTGCGGAGGATGCCCTGCACGCTGCGCTGTACTGTGCGCTCGATCGCTATAGCGCCTGTTTCGGACTCGCCTTGCAGGTGGTCGACGACATTCTCGACGCGACAGCGGATGCCGCGGCGCTGGGCAAGACCCCTGGCAAGGACGCGGCGGCGCAGAAGCCGACTTGCGCGTCGATCATGGGGCTGCAGGCAGCGCGCCAGTTCGCGCTGGATCTGTTGCGCGACGCCGGGGAGGCCATCGCCCCGCTGGGGCCGCGTGCGGAGCCGTTGGCGCAGATGCTGCAGCGGGCCAAAGCGTATCTCTCCAAGCACGCGCCATGCGCATGAGCGCGCCCGTCCGCATGAAGTCGCCCCTGTGCCGCTGCGATCGGCCGGGGCCACCGGTGCATGCTGCGCTGCGTCCGCGTCCGCGGCAATAGTCAGCGCTTGCCCAGCACGGTCGCGGCACACCGGCGCTCTGCGCGCAAGCCTATGCAGCGCACCGGCGCCAGCATCGGGGCGCGTCGCCGCGCCGCAGCAGGGCGGCCGCACGGCGTTGCACATGCGCCGGGCCGCGACGGGCCTGCGGCGAGGCGCGCGGCGTCTGCCCGATCCTTATCCTCGGTAACCGTCTGCAGAAGGAACATCCCGCGTGAACGCGCTGTCCGAACAGGTCCTTTCCGAACTGCGCCAGCTGCTGAGCGAGATGAGCGACGGCGGCGCCGTCGGTCCGTCCGTATACGACACGGCGCGAGCTCTGCATTTCCACGGCAACGTCACCGGTCGGCAGGAGGCCTACGCGTGGCTCATCGCGCAGCAACAGGCCGATGGCGGATGGGGAAACGCGGACTTCCCGCTGTTCCGCCATGCGCCCACGTGGGCGGCGTTGCTGGCACTGCAACGTGCCGATTCTATTCCCGACGCTGCCGACGCAGTCCAGGCTGCAACCCGATTCCTCGAGCGCCAGCCCGATCCCTACGCGGATGCGGTGCCGGAAGACGCGCCGATCGGGGCGGAGCTGATTCTGCCGCAGTTATCCGGCGAGGCTTCATCCCTGCTGGGCGGCGTGGCGTTTCCGCGCCACCCGGCGCTGTTGCCGTTGCGGCAAGCGTGCCTGGTCAAGCTGGGGGCGGTGGCGGCGTTGCCGAGCGGCCATCCGTTGCTGCACTCCTGGGAAGCCTGGGGGACGTCGCCGACCACCGCATGCCCGGATGCCGACGGCAGCATCGGCATCAGTCCGGCGGCAACCGCCGCGTGGCGTGCGCAGGCCGTGAGACAAGGGAGCACGCCGCAAGTCGGGCGCGCCGACGCGTATCTGCAAACGGCATCGCGGGCGACACGCAGCGGCATCGAAGGTGTCGTTCCCAACGTCTGGCCGATCAATGTGTTCGAGCCATGCTGGTCGCTGTACACCTTGCATCTGGCCGGGCTGTTCGCGCATCCCGCGCTCGCCGAGATGGTGCGCGTGATCGTCGCGCAGCTCGAGGCCCGCCTGGGCGAGCGCGGTCTGGGCCCGGCCCTGCAGTTCGCGGCCGATGCGGACGACACCGCCGTTGCGTTGTGCGTCCTGCGCCTTGCAGGCCGCGATCCGGCGGTCGATACGTTGCGCCATTTCGAAATCGGCGAGCTATTCGTGACCTTCCCAGGCGAGCGCAATGCTTCGGTCTCGACCAACATCCATGCCCTGCATGCGTTGCGACTGTCGGGCAAGCCCGCCGCCGGCGCCAGCGCCTACGTCGAGGCCAATCGCAACCCGCACGGTCTATGGGGCAACGAAAAATGGCATGTCTCTTGGCTGTATCCCACCGCGCATGCGGTCGCTGCGCTGGCGCAAGGCAAGCCCCACTGGCGCGACGAGCGCGCGCTGGCGGCGCTGCTGCAGGCGCAGCGCGACGACGGCGGCTGGGGCGCCGGTCGCGCGTCCACATTCGAGGAAACCGCCTATGCGCTGTTCGCGTTGCACGTGATGGACGGAAGCGAAGAGCCGATAGGGCGCCGACGCATCGCGCAGGCCGTGGCGCGTGCGCTGGAGTGGATGCTCGCCCGCTATAGGGCGCATGTATTGCGGCAGATGCCGCTGTGGATCGGCAAAGAACTGTATTGCCCAACCCGGGTGGTGCGCGTGGCCGAACTCGCCGGGTTGTGGCTGGCGCTTGGTTGGGGGCAGCGCGTGCTGGCCGAGGGAGCAGGAGCGGCGCCATGACCCAGACCGAACGCGCGCTGCAGCAGGTGCTGGAGTGGGGGCGTTCCCTGACCGGGTTCGCCGAGGAGCATGCCGTGGAAGCGGTCAGGGGCGGCCAGTACATCCTGCAGCGCATCGACCAGAGCCTGCGCGACACCAGCGCCCGCACTGGCCGCGATCCGCAGGATGAAACGCTGATCGTGACGTTCTATCGCGAACTGGCGCTGCTGTTTTGGCTCGACGATTGCAATGACCTTGGGCTGATCACGCCGGAGCAGCTCGCCGCGGTGGAGCAGGCGCTGGGGCAGGGCGTACCGTGCGCACTCCCAGGATTCGAGGGCTGCGCTGTGCTAAGCGCTTCGCTGGCCGCGCTCGCCTACGATCGTCGCGACTATGCTCAGCTTCTCGACGATACCCGGTGCTACTGCGCGGCGCTGCGCGCCGGAGAGGCGCAGGCAGCAGGGGCGGAGCGCTGGTCCTACGCCGAGTACCTGCACAACGGCGTCGATTCGATCGCCTACGGGAACGTGTTGTGTTGCCTGTCGTTGTTGTGGGGGCTGGACATGGCTACTTTGCGCGCGCGTCCGGCGTTTCGCCAGGTCCTGCGGCTCATCTCCGCGATAGGGCGCCTGCAGAACGATCTGCATGGACGCGACAAGGACAGGTCGGCCGGCGAGGCCGACAACGCGGCGATTCTGCTGCTGCAGCGCTATCCGGCTATGCCTGTGGTGAAGTTCCTCAACGACGAGCTGGCCGGCCATACGCGCATGCTGCACCGAGTGATGGCGGAAGCAGGCTTTCCCGCGCCGTGGGGACCGTTGATCGAGGCCATGGCAGCCATCCGCACGCAGTACTACCAGACATCGGCAAGCCGCTACCGCACGGACACTGCGGGGGAGGCCAGGGACACTGCGGGGGAGGCCAGCGTGGGCCGGCCTGAAGGCGCGGGAGGCGGCGACGTGCGCGCGCTGCCGTCAGTCCGATCCGACGCAACGCCGTCGCCCGATGCGACCGATGGAGCGAGCATGAACGACACCACCCTGAGCCGCCGCAAGGACGACCATCTTGGCATCGTGCTGGATCGGCGAACGGCGCCGGCCACGGTCGCCGCCGGCTGGGAGTATATCCGTTTCGAACACTGCGCATTGCCCGAGTTGGACCTGACGCAGATCGACCTGCGCGCCTCGCTGCTAGGCAAGACCATGCGCGCGCCGCTGCTGATCAGCTCCATGACCGGCGGCACGCCGCGCGCCGAGGCCATCAACCGGCATCTGAGCGAGGCAGCTCAAGCCTTGGGGATTGCGATGTGCGTCGGTTCCCAGCGCGTTAGCCTGCAATCCCGCAACTCCCAAGGGCTGACGCGCGCGCTGCGACACCTGGCCCCAGACATCCCCCTGTTGGCCAATATCGGCGCCGCGCAACTGCGCGAGGCCGACGGCCTGGACTTGGCGCGCCGGGCGGTTGATGCGCTGGAGGCCGATGGACTGATCGTCCATCTCAATCCGCTGCAGGAATCGGTACAGCCGGAGGGCGACCGCGACTGGCGCGGCGTCCTGGCGCAGATCGCTCGTGCCGCGCGCAGCGTGGGCGTGCCGATCGTGGCCAAGGAAGTGGGGTCGGGCCTGTCCGCCTCGGTGGCCTCTGCGCTCGTCGAGGCGGGCGTGGCGATGATCGATGTCGCCGGCGCCGGCGGCACCAGTTGGGCCGCGGTGGAGGGCGAGCGGGCCCGCGATGCCGCCGACCGTGCAGTGGCGATGTCGTTCGCCGACTGGGGGATTCCGACCCCGGCCGGCGTGCAGGCGGTGCGTCGGGCGCTGCCAACGGTGAAGTTAATCGCGTCGGGCGGTATCCGAGACGGCGGCGACGTGGCCAAGGCCATCCGCCTGGGCGCGGACTTCGCCGGCCAGGCGGCCGGCGTGCTGCCCGCGGCGATGGTGTCCACCGAGGCGGTTGTCGCGCATTTCGAGATCGTCATCCGCCAGCTGGCAGTCGCCTGCTTCTGCACCGGCTCGGCTGATCTGGCGGCGTTGCGTCAGGCGCGCTTGTTGCCCTCGGCGCATCTGCCCGCCGGTTAATGCCGGCGTAGTCCGCACGTGGTTAAAGGCGGTGTTGAGCAGCTATCCAATTCTGCGCCGCCTGACTTCCATCTCGAACGGTGCGGGGAACGCCAGCGCGCGGGCTGCTTAGTGTAGCAGTTGCACTGCGCATGCTGTGTGGAGCTTCTCCAGTGCCTGCCTAATGTCATCTCCGGCGTTGTCCGGCAACGGCAAAATAGGGCGCGGTGGCTCGACGTGCGCCAGACCGAGGTATTCGGCGATGACGAACATAACGCGGAAGCTGCCGTAGTGCTTGAACAAGGTCCAGAGCGGCTCGAAAGCGCGGTTCAACCGAGCGGACTCCGCCACGTCGCCGGACTGCGCCGCACGCGTCAGCGCAAGCGCCGGGACCGCCAGCAAACCTGCCGCAACGCTGTACCAGGTGTCACATCCGGCGAGCAGGGCATCCGCCGCGCCCCAATCGCCGCTGTATCCGATTGTGAACGTGTCAGGCGTCATCGACCGCAAGCGTGCCAGTTCTCCCGTGTAATCCTCATTCGCCGCCAGAGGCATTTTCACGGCGACGATGTTGGACACCTCTGACAGCCGGGCGATCAATGCGTCGCTGAATGTGAAGCGCGTGGTGCTTGGATTGTTGTATATGCACAAAGGCAGTTCCCCCGCCTCGGCAACCGCGACGAAGTGCTGGAAGACTTCATCCTCATTCAGGGGAACGTAGGACATGGGTGCCAGGAGCAGGCCGTCAGCGCCAGCGGATTTTGCATCGCGCGCCAGAGCCTGAGCTTCGTCGGTACGCAATGCACCCACCCCCACGAAAAGAGGCGTTTTGCCGCCAATGCATTCCACGGCAGCCTGAACGGCGCGCTTGCGTTCTTCCCTCGTGAGGTAAGCATAACCGCCCGTGCTCCCCAAAAGGCCGATGGAGTCTGCTCCCGCTCGTTGGATACGCTCGAGAAAACGAGCCAATGCCTCGGTGTCGACATGCCCTTTCGCATCGGTTGGCGTGAGGGGGAACGCCGACATGCCGCGAAACAAAGTCATCATCCATCCTTTCGAAACTACATAGGGGAAAGCAGCATGCGCAGCCCGGCGAACACGAAGAACATTGCCAGCAGACTTTCGATCCAACGGCGACAGCGGCGATACAGAGCCACCATCGGCGGTGTGGAGAAGACAATGGCGTAGCCGCAGAATATCGTGACACTTAAGACGGCGCAGCCACCCAATATGGCCGCCATGGTCTGCCACGACGAATTCGGGCCGATTCCCAGTGTGACGAGCGCGATCCATGCCAGCACGGATTTTGGGTTCGCCAAATGCATCAGGAGGCCCCTTCCATAGAGCTTACCCCGTGAAAAAGCGACTTCGTCGGTCGAGGCGCGCACCGCCAGCTTCTCGTTCGACGTAAGCGCCGACCGTCCCGCCCTGAAGGCGAGGAATAGCAAGTAAAGGCCCCCGAAAACCTGCAGGATGAGCAGTGCCTGGGCGTACCTGGCCAAGAGGGCGGAGATGCCGGTCGAGGCCATAAAACCCCAGAAGATCGAGCCGCTGACGACGCCAGAGGCGAGTATGAGCGCGGCACCCCTGCCGCGCGACATGGCAACCCCCATGATGCGCATGTTGCTCGGGCCGGGGCTCCCTGCGGCAATGACATATGCAGCAAAGACGATGAGTAACTGATGGAGATCGACATTCATTCTCTCAGCCCTTGATAATCTCGATCGGATCGATCGCACCGGATTGCCACGGCCATGGATCCGTCGACCGGAAACGTCATCCGGGGGCAATTTCTTGGCTCGCAATTTTGCATAAAGCATTCAATCTTCCGACCAGGGCATTCGTCGCCTCCGCCAATGCGTCGTCCGGCACGGTCACCAACGCAGGTGACGCAAATGTCGTCGCGCCATCGTTGACTGCCTCTCCGTTCATCATTGTGTCGGGCATTCCACTCCCGTCAGAAGTGGCATCGACGTGGACGCTCACGGCTCTTAATCCCGGCGCAATATTCTCGATTCGACGTCGATGATGGGACCCTCAAACATCCAGGCAACTCCATCAATTCAAGCGCAAAGCATCCAAGAACGACGCGACCGGTCCCGATCGCTTCCATGACTACAAGCCAAAATCGCAGTTCACTGGTTCAAGATAAACTGCCACTTTCTGAGATTTTCAGCGGTCCAGTATAGGAGGTTTCTCGCAGTACGGGAGCGACCGGTCCAATTAGCAATCCCTGCTCAAGAATGCGCCGCAAGAGCGGTCGCAGGTGGACAGCGCCATCACCCGCAGCGGCCGGGGTTTATTCATCCATAGCGTGGATGATAGCCATCCTAACAATCAATTTTACTGATCTCACTGGATTTCATTAGAAGATTCTAACTGAGCACGCCGGGCGCGTGTTCGTCCTCGTCTGCGTCGGCTGCCGGGAAGAATTCGGAGAAGAACATGTGCGGGATTGTTGGCATCGTTGGGCAACAGCCGGTGTCGGAGCGCCTGGTCGACGCGTTGAAGCGTCTGGAATATCGCGGCTATGATTCGGCCGGCATTGCGACGATCACCGAGGGCACCTTGCACCGCCGGCGCGCCGAGGGCAAGCTCGTCAATCTCGAGACGAGACTGAAGGAAGAGCCGCTGAGTGGCACCATCGGCATCGCCCACACCCGCTGGGCAACCCATGGGCCACCGACGGAACGCAATGCACACCCGCACTTCACGGACGGTGTGGCCGTCGTCCATAACGGCATCATCGAGAATTTCGCCGAACTGAAGGACGAATTGGCGGCGACGGGAACCGAGTTCCAGACCGACACCGACACTGAGGTCCTTGCGCATCTCTTGGCAGGACACCGCCGGGCGGGCATGGGGCGCGGTGAGGCGGTGCATGCCATGCTGAAAAGCGTCAGGGGTGCCTACGCGCTTGCCATCCTCTTTGAAGATGATCCGTCGACCATCATTGCGGCGCGCAATGGACCACCGCTGGCGATCGGTCATGGCGACGGCGAGATGTTCCTGGGCTCCGACGCGATCGCGCTTGCTCCATTCACGAATGAAATCACCTATCTCGTCGACGGCGACTGGGCAGTTGTCAGCAGGACGGGCGCCGACATCTTTGATAACGACGGCCTCCCCGTCGCGCGTCCGCGCCAGACCTCCATGGCTGCGGCCACTCTGGCCAACAAGGGCAACCATCGCCACTTCATGGAGAAGGAAATCCTCGAGCAGCCCGAGGTCATCGCCGATGCGCTCGGTCAGTATACCAATCTCATAGAAAATGGCGCCGATGCGGTATTTGGCATCGACTTCGCCAGGATCCCGAGCTTGGCGATCTCTGCCTGCGGCACCGCGTATCTCGCGGGACTGATCGGAAAATACTGGTTCGAGCGCTATGCGCGCCTGCCCGTCGAAATAGATGTTGCATCCGAATTCCGCTATCGCGAGATCCCGCTGTCGCCGCAGTCTGCGGCTCTTTTCATTTCACAGTCGGGCGAAACCGCCGATACGCTGGCATCGCTGAGGTACTGCAAGCAGCTTGGGCTGAAAATTGGCGCCGTCGTCAATGCGCGCGAATCGACCATCGCTCGGGAGGCCGATGTGGTCTTCCCGATCCTTGCCGGCCCGGAGATCGGTGTCGCCTCCACCAAGGCCTTCACCTGCCAGCTTGGCGTACTTGCAGCACTCGCCATCCACGCAGCCAAGGTCCGCGGAACCGTGACCGAAGATGAGGCGCAGGCGTTCGTCGGGAGCCTCGCCGAAATGCCGCGCCTCATGAGGCAGGTGCTGAACAGCATCCAGCCGGAGATTGAGCTTCTGTCGCGCGAACTGTCAAAGTGTCATCATGTCCTGTACCTCGGCCGTGGCACAAATTTCCCACTGGCGATGGAAGGTGCGCTGAAGCTCAAGGAAATTTCCTACATCCACGCCGAGGGCTATGCGGCAGGTGAATTGAAACACGGTCCTATCGCATTGATAGACTCGAACATGCCAGTGATCGTCATCGCGCCACATGATCGCTTTTTCGACAAGACCCTCTCAAACATGCAGGAAGTGGCCGCCCGCGGAGGGCGCATTATCCTCATCACCGATGGCAAAGGGGCAGCCGCATCGAAACTCGATACGATGCACACGATCGTGCTGCCGGCCACCGACGAGATTGTCGCGCCGATGATCTTCTCGCTGCCGATACAGCTTCTTGCCTATCACACGGCCGTCTGCGTGGGCACAGATCTCGACCAGCCACGCAACCTGGCGAAATCAGTCACAGTCGAATGATTGGGAAGCTTTCATAGGTCGCAACGCTCGCACCGTTGGGAAAACTCCAAGCCCTTCAACCGGCGCAAGCGCGCACCGCCTTGGTGGAGCATGCCGGTAGCAACGATTGGTTATCCCTTTGGCCGCCCCTCACGCTGCTTGGCTGTGCCTACGGGCAACCCCGTCAGCGACGTGAACGGCGCCTTGACGTAAGTGATCTGCTTGTCCGAAGGATCCTGCGCGGCGAGCGCGGTCACGCCGGCGGCGGTCAGCGCGTCGAGGTCTTTGGACGCCTAGGTTGCATTGGAGTCGCCGCCGATCCGGTCGTTATCGAAGCTGGGATACTGGCCGAGCCCGAATCCGACTAGTCGGATGCGGCATGCCGCCTTCCAGCAGCATCTCCTCGCCCAGGCGGACGCTGAAGGGAAGGGGATAAGATAGTAGCCCCAAACGTGTGCACGATACTCTCGACGGGAAACCCATGGCGCTTGTCGCTGACCAGCGCGTCCTCATACCGTCGCTGTCCAGCCAAGGCTGAACAGCGCTTATCGCTGCGAATCAGACCGAAAGCGGAACGGCCTGATATAGCGCAAAGACACAGGAGAGCGCAGTGGTAAGGATGGAAGGCATCAACATGGGACGGTAACTATTGCAGACCACAAAAGATCACGAGGTCCGCCTGCCTTGGTACACCATCTATCCGACTGTCTCGGAGTTCTCTGGGGCGGTCGGCGCCGAGGCTTATGAGGAATGGCTCAGGAACCTACCGACTGACGATCCGGCGTCACTTTACTTGCACGTTCCGTTCTGCCGATCAAAGTGCTGGTTTTGCGGCTTTCCCACCGCAATCACTCGCCATGATGCGCCGATCTTCAATTATCTGGCGGCGCTGCATGACGAGATACGTTTGGTCTCGGAGCACGCGCCGCAGGCGCTGCCCGTCAGCGATGTGCATTTTGGCGGGGGAACGCCAACTCTCATGGGGCCAGTAGAGTTCCTCGCCATCATGGAGTTGCTGCGCCGCAGCTTTGCGCTCGAAAAAACGGCTACGATCGCCGTCGAGATCGACCCACGCACGTTCACGGCCGACATGGCCGAAGCCTTGGAAGCAGCAGGCGTGAACCGCGCGAGCCTCGGCGTGCAGAGCTTCGATCCCATTGTTCAAAAAGCGATCAACCGGGTCCAAACTGAGGCGCAAACCGCGGCTGCCGTCGAAATGCTGCGTCGGCATGGAGTGAGAAGCATCAACTTCGACCTCATCTTTGGTCTCCCGCATCAAACGGTGCAATCTTGCGTCGAGACCACGAGAGCGGCGGTCGCCATGCGCCCCAACCGGCTTGCGGCGTTCGGCTACTCCCACATCCCGTCCTTTATTAGGAATCAGCGCCTCATCGAGGAGGCATCTCTTCCAGGCAGCGCTGCCCGCGCCGAACAGGATGCGGCCATTGCTGTGACGCTGATTGCCGCCGGCTACCGAGAGATCGGGCTCGACCATTTCGCCTTGCCGGACGACGATCTCGCCCTGGCACAGAAAACCGGTCGCCTGCGGCGCAACTCGCTGGGTTACTCGGCCGACACCTGCAAAACCGTGATCGGTTTCGGCGCGTCGGCTATCGGGCGTGTCGGCGAGGGTTACGTCCAGAACGAGGTTACACGGGATTCCTACAGCCGGCACATCGCAGCTGGCCGTCTGGCGACGTCAAAGGGCTACCGTCTTACCGACGAAGACCGCGCGCGAGCCGCAATCATCGAGCGATTAATGTGCGATCTCGAGGCCGATGTGCCGGCAATCTGTGCCGCCCACGGGTCTGATCCGATCCATTTTCTCGAATCAGCTGAACGCTTGGCGATGCTTACCAAGGACGGAATGGTGGACATCGAAAAGGGTTTTGTCCGCGTATCGCGGCAGCATCGCTTTGCGATTCGCTCTGTTGCTGCCGCATTCGATGCTTTTCTCGACCGGGTTGCCCCGTGAGTCAACCAACGAGTGTGAGGGAGGCCAAGGCGACACCGAAAGGAAAGTCGAAGCACATGCGGTTTGCCTTCTTGTAGGTCAGGATTTCTTAGCCGTCGCCGGCGTAGCGGGCCTCAAGCGGCTTCCCGCCCTCGAAGAAGGCCACGGTAAGGGCCCAACGAGCCTCGAGATCTGGGTCCGATAAGGGACGGCTGCACAGGCGAGGCGCAGATTGGCGAAGCGGCGCGGAAGCAAAAGTTTCTCAAGAGTGGTGCAGAAGCCCGGCCTCGTTAACGCCCGCGAGCGCCCCTCAGGAGCGGCAGCCAAGGAGCAGCCGTCTGTCGGCGGTCGACTAAAACGATCGGTCGTGTGGAGTTGGTCGACACCTGTGAACAAGCCGTGTGCGACATTGCAATAATCCATCTAATGGCTCAACTGCCCACATGGCCGTGAATGAACTGGATTTGTTGGTTTTCCAGATGGCAGTGGAAAGCGTCCGCTCACTCTGCTTGAGCTTCAATGACAAAGCGGCGGAAATAGCAGCGAGGAGCCGCGGAACCCTGCTTTTCGACGCGCGGGTCGACGATGACGCCGACATCCAGCGGATCGCGGCCATCCGATATCGAGACGACCAGATGGGTGTGGTGGCGTTGGACAGACAAGGCCTTGTTAGCCGCTACTGCGTCGTAAATGGTACCTTTTCCCGCTTCATTGTGCCGTTGGAAAATTGGACCAGCATGCCGGTGTCAATGCAGGCCAAAATCGATGTCACTCAGCTTGCTAGCCAGTTCCTAGGGGCGTTGCGAAATGCGGGTCATATGCTTGGCAACTAGCGCTTGGCGGAACGCGTCTGTGGACATCCGCGTGGGCGTTGAAACGGTGGCCCATCGAGATTCTGCAGCGCGCGGATGTGCCACGGCCGGGGAGTGATCGCGGCCTCTGTTCGACAGCATCGCCGGCGAACCTTGCCACACAATGAATGTCGTCAATTCGGCGTCCGATAAGATCGCCCAAGATACACTCAGCGCCCAATATGTCCCAGCTCGCCTGAGAAATTCCCGTGGCGGGCAGGCCGACCTCGCGAGCCGACCTCGATAGGCCTGTTGTACCTCAGATCGGGTTCGATGTTCAGGATTTCCTCAGCGGCTTGCCCGCACGCTACCGCCAGCTCCCCGACCAAATATCCGACGTGCTCACGAGAGCACGAACGATACCGGCCCCCCTCTGACACAGCAGTCAAGACTTGCTCGGGAATGCCCGAATATCGATACCCACCTCGAAGGAGAGCAACGGCGCGCCAAACCCTCTCATCGCACCAAGTCGTACATAGAGTGCATTCCTCTTCCGCCCGCCCCGGGCGATGCTCGATCCACCTCTCCAGAACAGCGGAGCAATCCAGTGACGCCCACAAAGCTTCTGATTGGGCAGATCGCCATTGTGTTCGCCATCGTTCTGATCGGCGTGTGGGCTGCCACGCAATGGTGCGCTCAAATGCTGGCCTTTCAGGAACAACTCGGCGCGCCATGGTTTGTCGCGGCTGGCTGGCCGATCTACGAGCCGTGGAAACTGTTGGAATGGTGGTTCCAATTCGATGCCTATGCGCCCGAGGTATTCGACAAGGCGGGCATGCTTGCGGGCACCAGTGGATTGATGGGCTTTGCCGCTGCAATCGCTGGTTCCCTGTGGCGCGCGCGCCAGCGCGGGTTGGTTACTACCTATGGCTCCTCTCGATGGGCGGCGACGCGGGAGGTCGACAAAGCAGGGCTGTTTCAGCCGGCCGGCGTCTTCCTTGGCAAACTGCAGGATCGGTATCTGCGTCATGACGGGCCGGAGCACGTCATGGCCTTTGCGCCGACACGTTCGGGCAAGGGCGTCGGACTGGTTGTCCCAACTCTTCTCTCCTGGTCCGGATCGGCCGTCATTCACGACATCAAAGGCGAGAACTGGCAGCTGACCTCCGGCTGGCGGTCGAAGTTCTCGTATTGCCTATTGTTCAATCCGACTGATCCGCGATCGGCCCGCTACAACCCACTCTTGGAAGTGCGCAAAGGTCCGAACGAGGTCCGCGACGTTCAGAACATCGCCGACATCTTGGTCGATCCTGAGGGCGCGCTGGAGCGGCGTAATCATTGGGAGAAGACCAGCCATTCACTCTTGGTCGGCGCCATCCTGCACGTCCTCTATGCCGAGGAGGAAAAGACACTCGCTCGGGTCGCCACGTTCTTGTCGGACCCGCAGCGCTCATTTGTTGCAACGCTACAGCGGATGATGACGACCAACCATCTGGGCGCGGCGGAAAGCCCTCAAGTACACCCCGTTGTGGCTTCTGCGGCGCGCGAGGTGCTGAACAAGTCGGAGAACGAGCGTTCAGGCGTCCTCTCGACCGCCATGTCTTTTCTCGGGCTCTACCATGATCCTACCGTGGCTGCAGCCACTTCGTCTTGTGACTGGCGGATCGCCGACTTGATGGATGCCGCGCGGCCTACATCGCTCTATCTGGTCGTGCCGCCATCTGACATTTCGCGCACCAAGCCTTTGGTGCGGCTGATCCTGAACCAGATCGGCAGACGGCTCACGGAGCGCCTCGAGGGTGACCCAAAGAAGGGTCGCAAGCATCAACTGCTCATGATGCTGGACGAGTTTCCGGCGCTCGGTCGCCTCGACTTCTTTGAGACCGCGCTCGCCTTTATGGCCGGTTACGGAATTCGCGCCTACTTGATCGCGCAATCGTTGAACCAGATCTCCAAAGCGTATGGCGAGAACAACGCCATTCTGGACAATTGCCATGTGCGAATTGCCTTTTCCTCCAACGATGAGCGCACGGCGAAGCGAATCTCGGACGCGCTTGGCACGGCCACGGAATTGAGGTCGATGCGCAACTATGCGGGCCACCGGCTGGCGCCCTGGCTCTCGCATGTCATGGTGAGCCGCCAGGAAACCGCCCGCCCGCTGCTGACACCTGGCGAAGTGATGCAATTGCCGCCCTCGGACGAACTGGTGCTCGTTTCGGGATTGCCCCCCATCCGCGCCAAAAAGCTGCGCTACTACGAGGATCAGAATTTCACCGAACGGATGCTGCCTGCGCCGGTGCTGCATGACACTCTCTACGCAGACTCCCCTGCGCCGCGCCAAGACGACTGGACTGGCCAAGTACGCCGAGTCGACCGTCGTCTTGCCTCCGACGACGAAAACGCTGGCGCCGCGCTTGCCGACGAGGGAGGTGTTCAGCAGCAGCGCCATCCCGGCCTGCCCGAAGAACATACCGCCGTCACCCGGGAACCGGACCAGGACGATCTGTCCCCACCCGCAGATGATGATAGCGAGGCGATGGCCGACAAGCGCGTCATGGACCGGATCTCCACCGTCGGGCGTGCCTATGGCATCAACGAGGGAAGGGGCGACGACAAGGACATCGTGCCCGGCTTCTGAACGCCGGCGCGTAGCCGGCGTACTTCAGCGTAGATAACGGCCATAAGCGATTTCGGGGGTTTGGCCGATGCTTGTTCCCGTCGCCAACGCAACGCCGGCCCGTCGGAACAAGCCGCATGAAGACCCCCCGCATTCGTCACCAGTTTCTGCTCGAACCCGAATTGAGCGAGAGGCTGGAGAACCTCAGTCGCGATCCCTCGACGACCAAATCAGCCATTGTGGCCAGGGCGGTTGAGGCTTTTATCGAGCGGCGTGGCGAGAACGAGCTCGACCGGCGCTACGGTGTGCGGCTCGATCGTCTTTCACGCGACCTCGTTCAAGTCCGGCGCGATGCCGAAATGATCCTGGAGAGCCTTGCGCTCTTCATTCGCTTTTCGATCACGCTTCACGCGCACACGCCTGTCCCAGACAAGGCGACGCAAGCCATTGCCCAGGACCGTTTCGACAAATTCGTCGAGCAGGTCGGTCGCCAGATTGCTTCCGGGAAACGGTCGCTCGGCAAGGAGAACGGCAGGGGAGGGGAACGATGAGCTCTCATCCGGAGGCCGACCATCGTCGCCGCGCGATGCTGCGCACCGCCATGGGCCCTGCGATCACCGAGGCGCTCTCCGATTCATTGGTTATCGAGGTGATGGTCAATCCCGACGGCGCGCTGCGGCTCGACCGGTTGGGCGAAGGCCGGGTCGATACCGGCGTGCACATGCATCCTTCGGAGGCGGAGCGCATTATCCGCCTGGTCGCGTCCCATATGCGCGCCGAGGCCCATGCCGACAACCCGATCGTCAGTGCGGAACTGCCGTCGGGCGAACGATTCGAAGGACTGCTGCCGCCTGTGGTGCTGGCGCCGTGCTTCGCCATTCGCAAACCAGCGGCAAAACTCTACACGCTGGCCAACTATGTCGCCGACCGCATCATATCGCCGCTGCAGGCCGATGCGCTGAGGAAGGCAGTGCGCGAGCGGCGCAATATCCTGGTCGCAGGCGGCACGTCCTCGGGCAAGACGACCCTTGCCAATGCGCTGCTCACCGAAGTCGCCGACTGCGACGAGCGGGTGATCCTGATCGAGGATACGCGCGAGCTGCAATGCGCAGCAAAGGACTGCGTTGCCTTGAGAACGAGGCGTGGTTCTGTAACGCTTGCCGATCTCGTGCGCTCCACGCTCCGGCTCAGACCCGACCGCATCATTGTCGGCGAAGTGAGGGGCGCGGAAGCGCTCGATATGCTCAAGGCATGGAACACGGGCCACCCCGGCGGCATCGCCACGGTTCACGCCAATTCGGCGCGCTCCGCTCTTTACCGTATTGAGCAACTCGCTCAGGAGGCCGTCGTCACCGTTCCTCGACGCATCATCGCCGATGCGATCGATCTGATCGTCTTCATCGCCGGGCGAGGATCATCGCGCCGCGTCGACGCGATTGCTGAGGTCACCGGTCTCGACGGCAGCGGCGATTACGCCGTCACCCAGCTCACGCCTCCTCAACTCCAGCAGCTTTGAAAGGTCACTTCATGCTCAAGAAGCTCCGCTTTCTTTCGTCCACCGCGCTCGCGCTTCTAGTCACCGCCCCGGCATACGCGGCTGGTTCCGGCATGCCCTGGGAACAACCGCTGCAGCAAATTTTGGAATCTGTGCAGGGCCCGGTCGCCAAGATCGTCGCGGTGATCATCATCATCACCACCGGCCTGACGCTCGCCTTTGGTGACACGGCAGGCGGTTTTCGCCGGCTTATCCAGATCGTCTTCGGGCTGTCGATCGCATTCGCGGCATCGAGTTTCTTCCTCTCCTTCTTCTCCTTCGGCGGCGGGGCACTCGTCTGATGGCCACCGGAGAACAGCATATCGAAGGCTTCGAGGTGCCGGTCCACCGCGCTTTGACCCAACCGATCCTGCTGGGCGGGGCGCCGCGAGCGGTAGCGATCCTCAACGGCACAGTTGCCGCAGCCATCGGGCTCGGCCTTCAGCAATGGATAGCGGGGCTGGTGCTCTGGACTGCCGGGCACGCGCTGGCGGTCTTTGCCGCCCGCCGCGATCCGGACTTTGCCAGCGTGCTTGTCCGGCACCTTCGTCTGAGGGGGTGGCTGGCATGCTGAACCTTTCGGAATATCGCGGGAAGGCCGACCGGCTTGCCGACCATCTGCCCTGGGTCGCACTCGTCGCGCCGGGCATCGTGCTCAACAAGGACGGCAGCTTTCAGCGGACGCTGCGGTTCCGCGGCCCCGATCTCGAAAGCGCCACGGAAGCCGAACTCGTTGGCATTTGCGCGCGGGCGAACAATGCGTTGAGGCGACTTAGTTCCGGCTGGGCATTGTTCTTCGAGGCCGAACGCGTCGAAGCGTTGGGCTATCCTCAATCGCGTTTTCCCGACCCTGCCTCATGGTTGGTCGACGAAGAACGCCGCGCGGCCTTTGAGGGCAAGGTGGCGCATTTCGAAAGCCGCTATCACCTGACCTTGCTGTTCATGCCATCGCCCGACAGCCAAGCGCGGGCGGAAAGCGCGCTCGTCGACTCGCATCATTCCGAAGGCGAACGAGACTGGCGCCAGGAGATGGCGCGGTTCCGTGATGAAACCGCGCGTGTGCTGGACCTTCTCTCCGGCTTCATGCCCGAAGTGCGCGGGCTCGAGGATGCCGAGACGCTAACCTACCTGCACGGCACAATCGCGACCCGCCGCCACCCGGTCACAGTGCCGGAAACGCCGATGTATCTCGACGGCTTCCTCGTCGACGTGCCGCTTACCGGCGGCCTGGAACCGATGCTGGGCGATCAGCATCTGCGTACCCTCACCATCCTCGGCTTCCCGAACCTCACCCGGCCCGGGATCCTCGACGCCCTCAATAATCAGGATTTTGCCTATCGCTGGGTGACGCGGTTCATTCCGCTCGACAAGACTGCCGCCACGAAGACGCTGACACGGTTGCGGCGGCAGTGGTTTGCCAAGCGCAAGTCAATCTCGGCCATCCTGCGCGAGGTTGTAACCAACGAGCCGGTCCCGCTGGTCGACAGCGATGCCGACAACAAGGCGCACGATGCCGACGAAGCCCTTCAGGCGTTGGGTGGCGATCACGTCGGCTTCGGCTATCTCACCACTACCGTGACGGTGTGGGACGAGGACCGCCAAGCCGCCGCGGAAAAACTTCGCGCCGTCGAGCGCGTCATCAATGGACTCGGCTTCACCACCATCCGCGAAAGCGTCAATGCGGTCGAGGCCTGGCTCGGCTCGTTGCCCGGTCATGTCTACGCCAATATTCGCCAGCCGCTCGTTCACACCCTGAACCTTGCCCACCTCATGCCGCTGTCGTCGGTGTGGGCCGGCCCGGCGACGAACGAGCATGTCGCGAAAGTCACCCAGACCGACGCCCCGCCGCTTCTCTTCGCCGAGACGAGCGGGTCAACTCCGTTCCGGCTTTCCACCCATGTCGACGATGTAGGTCACATGCTGATCGTCGGTCCGACCGGCGCCGGCAAGTCGGTGCTGCTTGCGCTGGTAGCTCTGCAGTTCCGACGCTATGCCGGCGCGCAGGTCTATGTCTTCGACAAAGGCAATTCCGCTCGTGCCGCAACGCTCGCCATGGGTGGAGAACACCACGCATTGGGGGCGGACGGTTCTCTTGCCTTCCAGCCGCTTCGCAATATCGGCGACCATGCCACGCGCAGCTGGGCCGCCGAATGGATCGCCGGCCTCATTGCTCATGAGAACGTAACTCTCACGCCCGAAGTGAAGGAGGCGGTCTGGTCGGCTCTCAGCAGCCTTGCCACTGCGCCAGCGCAAGAACGCACACTGACGGGTTTATCGGTCCTGCTTCAGTCAAACGCGCTAAAGTCCGCGCTGATGCCTTACACACTCGACGGTCCCTTCGGCCGGCTGCTCGATGCTGATGACGATCGGTTGGCCTTGTCGGATGTGCAGTGTTTCGAGACCGAGCAACTGATGCACAGCCAGGGCGCCGTCACGACGCCGGTGCTCACCTATCTCTTTCATCGTCTTGAGGAGCGGTTCGACGGACGGCCGACACTGCTCATGCTCGACGAGGCGTGGGTCTATCTCGACAATCCGTTCTTCGCCGCGCGGATCCGCGAATGGCTGAAGGTGCTGCGCAAAAAAAACGTGTCGGTCATCTTCGCCACGCAGTCGCTTGCCGATATCGCTGGTTCTTCAATCGCGCCGGCAATCATCGAGAGCTGCCCACAACGGATCTTTCTCCCCAACGATCGTGCCGTGGAACCGCAGGCGAGGGCAGCCTACGAACGCTTTGGTCTGAACGAACGGCAGATCGAACTGGTCGCCCGCGCTACGCCAAAGCGTCACTACTATTTGCAATCGCGCCGCGGTAATCGCCTCTTCGAGCTTGGCCTCGGTCCCATCACGCTTGCGCTTTGCGGCGCGTCCGATGCGGTCACGCAGACGCTCATCGATAGCGTGCTGTCCAAGCACGGGCAGGACAGCTTTGCCTCCCGATTCCTCGGTGCACGCGGCCTCGATTGGGCCGCCGAGCTTCTCCGGCAATTCCCTCAATCTGACATGGAGCAATCGTCATGATGCGACGCCGCTTTCTATCCAGCCTGATCACTCTTTCCCTGATCGCCAAGCCGATGGCTGACTATGTCCAGCCGGCTTACGCCCTGATCGTGTTCGATCCCTCCAACTATACGCAGAACGTACTCTCGGCGGCGCGCGCATTGGAGCAGATCAACAACCAGATCCAGTCGCTGCAAAACCAGGCCACCATGCTGCAGAACATGGCGCGCAACCTTCAGAGGCTGGATTTTTCCTCGGTCGGCCAACTTACCGGTTCGCTCCAGCGGATCGACGGTTTGATGGACCAGGCGAGCGGCCTGAGCTTTGATCTCGGCAAGCTCCAGGACCAGTGGCGAGAGCAGTATCCGGAAAGCTACGATGCCACCATCAAAGTGAGCGATGCGGCCACCGCCGCACGCGAGCGTTGGCAGAGCGCCATGCAGGCATTCCGCCAGACCATGGGCGTGCAGTCGCAGATCGTCGAGAATGTCCGCGGCGACGGCGACCTGCTTGCCGATCTCGTCCGCCGCAGCCAAGGCGCGGCCGGTGCGCTTGAGGCAAGCCAGGCCACCAATCAGCTGATCGCGCTTTCGACCAAGCAGCAGATGCAGATCCAGACGCTGCTCGCGACGCAGTTCCGGGCCGAGGCCGAGGATGCCGCGCGCAAGGCGCAGTCCGAGGAAGCAGCCCGCCAGACGACGAAGCGCTTCCTGGGCACCGGCACGGCCTATCCGGCAACTGATCACTAGCACTTCAACATGAGGAAGGCGGCGGCATGAACGACCTTGGCGTCATCGATCGCTTCATGGAGACTTTTATCCGCTATATCGATAGCGGGTTCGGTCTGCTTTCGGTCGACGTCGCCTTCCTCACTACGATTCTAATTGGCATCGACGTCACCCTGGCAGGCCTCGCCTGGGCATTCGGCGACGAGCCCAACATTCTCGGCCGCCTCGTCCGCAAGGTGCTCTATGTCGGCGTCTTCGCTTTCATCCTGAACAATTTCAAAACCCTTGCCGACATCATCTATCGGTCTTTTGCCGGTCTCGGCATCAATGCTTCTTCCGGCAGTCTATCGGCCGACAATCTGCTGCATCCAGGCCGCATTGCCGCGACGGGCTTCGAGGGCGCGTGGCCGCTTCTCGATCAGGCGAGCCAGTTGCTTGGCTTCCCCGAAATTTTTGGCAACGCCCTCACCATCTTCGTGCTGCTCTTGGCCTGGTTCCTGGTCATCATCGCCTTTTTCATTCTCTCCATCCAGCTCTTCATCACCATCCTGGAATTCAAACTCACGACGTTGGCAGGCTTCGTTCTCGTGCCCTTCGCGCTGTGGAACCGCTCGTCGTTTCTCGCTGAACGCGTGCTCGGCAACGTGATCTCGTCGGGCATCAAGGTGATGGTGCTCGCCGTCATTGTCGGTATCGGCTCCACGCTCTTCGGCGAGTTCGCTTCGGCGCTCCAGGGCAAGGAGCCCGACCTGGCGGCGGCCATGTCACAGGTGCTGGGCGCGCTGGCGCTGCTTGGGCTCGGCATTTTCGGGCCTGGGATCGCCTCGGGTCTTGTCTCCGGCGCGCCACAACTTGGCGCGGGCGCAGCACTTGGGACTACCGCGGCGGCAGCCGGTGCGTCGCTGGTGGCCGGAGGTGCGGCATTCGCCGGCGCGCGCATGGCAACTGGCGGCGCGCTTACCGCCATCCGAGCCGGTACGACCATGGGCTCGGCGGCTTCCTCGGCGTGGCAGTTGGGACGAGCAACCTCGCCCGAGACCGGCCTGTCCGGCTTGGCTGCTGGAATGCAGGGCGTGGCGGGTGCCGCCAGCGGTACGGCGATGCGAGCGGCACGATCTGCTGGCGGAAGCTTCCGGCGCAGCGCTGATGCCGGACGCGAAGCCGCATGGACCGCCACCGGCGGCGCGCCGACCGCGTCCATGACCGGGGGCCCGTCCAGTACGGCCGCTGGCACCGCGCCCAATTGGGCAAAGCGCTTGCGTTCTGAACAGACTGCTCGTGCTCATCGCCACGCCGCCGTGCAAGCCGTCCGTGACGGTGACAGGCCTGGAGGCAGCGCCAATCCCTCTCTCAACGACAAGGACGACTAGATGCTCTTCAAGCGACCCGTTCAACGTTACGGCAAGACGCCCGAGCCGGTCACGCCGTATCAGAAGGCCGCCCAGCTGTGGGATGAGCGCATCGGCTCAGCGCGATTGCAGGCCCGGAATTGGCGGCTGATGGCTCTTGGCTGCCTGGCTTTGACGACTGAGCTCTCCGGCGGACTCGTGTGGCAGTCGATGCAAAGCCGTGTCGTGCCATACGTCGTCGAGGTCGACCGCTTCGGTGAGGCGCGTGCAGTCGCACCGGCAATCCGGGACTACGAGCCGTCCGATGCACAGATTGCCTGGCATCTCGGCCGCTTCATCCAAAATGTCCGTTCGATCTCCACCGACCCAGTGCTGGTACGGCAGAACTGGCTTGCGGCCTACGACTTTGCCACGGACCGCGCAGCACTCTTCCTCAACGAGTACGCCAAAGCAAACGATCCATTCGGGCAGATCGGCACGCGCAGCGTGTCGGTGCAGGTGACCAGCGTGGTCAGGGCTTCCGACAGCTCCTTTCAGGTCAAATGGACTGAGCAGGTTTTTGAGCGCGGCAGCCTTGCCAGCACGACGCGCTGGACCGCGATCCTCACCCTCGTGACCCGCCCTCCGAGCAATACCGACCAGCTGCGCAACAACCCGCTCGGCGTCTTCATCAACGCCATCGATTGGTCGCGTGAGCTCGACAGCGCCGCGCCAACATTCGTTCCCCCGAAGGAGCCCGCCAATGACAAATAGAGCCCCATCCCTCCGTGCCGTGCTGATCATATCAGCGTCGGCAGCCGTCATCTCAGCCTGCGCGTCGAAGCCGGTGCCACCGCCTGAGATTTCCTACGATGCTGCCGACTTCAAACCAGCCGCGATCGAAAAGCCGCCGGAGAGACCGGTGAAGATTGTCCAAGTCCCAAAGCCGCTACCGCTACCGGGCCAGTTGCAGCCCGATCCGGATAAGGTCGCTGAGGAAAAGCGCTCCCCTGAAGAAAGGGTCACCGATGCCAACAAGGCGGCGACGCAGCAACCCACCAGATATGGCTATGTCAATGCGGTCCAGGTCTATCCCTTCACCGACGGCGCACTTTATCAGCTCTACGCCGCGCCGGAGCGCGTCACCGATATCGCTCTACAGCCGGGCGAGAAGCTAACAGCCGTGTCGGCTGGCGACACCGTGCGCTGGGTGATTGGCGACACCGTCAGCGGCACCGGTGACAATCAGCGCACCCATGTGCTGGTCAAACCGTTCGCCCCGGCGCTTAGCACCAATCTGGTGATCACCACGGAACGGCGCACATACCATTTGCAGCTTCAAAGTACTGAGAAGACTGCCATGGCGGCGATCTCCTGGACCTACAGCGAAGACCAGATCATCGCGTTACGCCAGCGGAATACGCAGGCCGACGCCGCCATGCCGGCAGCTTCAAATGTGGCGCTCGAAAACATTCGCTTCCGCTACTCGATCAGCGGTGACACGCCGCCTTGGCGGCCGACGCGTGCCTTCGACGACGGCAACAAGGTTTACATCGAATTCCCGCGGCGCATCGATCAGGGTGAGGCACCGCCACTCTTCATCGTCGGTGCTGACGGGAGCAACCAGCTCGTCAATTACCGCATGCGCGGGAATTATTACGTCGTCGATCGTCTCTTTGCCGCCGCCGAATTGCGCCTCGGCGTCAAGCAGCAGCAAGTGGTCCGCATCACCAGGGTCGACGGCCGGCAACCGCCGCGGCGAATACCGCTCTTTGCGCGGTCCAGCAGGTGAGGGGAGCACTCATGACCGACAGTTTCCGACCAGATGCACCGCCGAAACTCGATCCCGAGCAGCTGCAGTTGCGGGCTTCTCCTCGCCGCGCGGTGCGGTTCAGGCGCGGCGTGATCGTCGCCATCGCTGCACTTGGGTCTGGCGCAATTCTGGGCGTCACGATGATAGCGCTTCAGGGGACGGCGTTGCGTATCAAAGAGCGGGCGGAAGACCTCTACAACACGGAACATAAGCCAACCGCAGAGGGACTTGAAACGCTTCCCAAGGATTATTCCGTAATGAAGCCGAAGCCTCCCGTGCTTGGGCCACCTCTGCCCGGCGATCTCGGCCGCCCCATTCTTGAACGCCAGCGACAGCTTGGCACCGCCCCGGGGCAGGAGGCCTCCGCCGAGGAGCAGCGGCTTGCCCAGCAGGCGATCGAGGCACGTGAGTCGCAAGTGATGTTCCGGATCGAGAACCGGCCCGGGGACACGAAGGTCGCCGACAATGCGCAGGGAGCGCGGCCGCCGTTTGAAGCACCACTTGCGCAACACGATATGAAAGACGCAAGGGCTTCCGTTGCACCGGCTGAGGGTGATCAGAACAATCAGCAGCGCAAGCTCGACTTCGTCAGCCAGCAGAGCACAAATGGGATCTATAATCCGCACGCGCTGCAGACTCCGGCTTCGCCCCACCAGCTGATGGCCGGCAGCGTGATCGCCGCAAGCCTCATCACCGGCATCAATTCCGACCTGCCTGGCCTCGTGGTTGCACAGGTCACCGAGAATGTGGACGACACAGTCACCGGCAACACCTTGCTCATCCCGCAGGGCTCGCGGCTCATCGGCACCTATGACAGTGTCGTCGCTTTTGGACAGAAGCGCGCGTTGCTAGTCTGGCAGCGCATCGTGATGCCCGACGGGTCGTCGATTGAAATCGACAATCTGCCAGCGACAGATACTGCCGGCTATGCAGGGCTGGAGGACCAGGTGGATTTCCACACCTGGCAGCTGATCAAGGGAGTTGCTCTAGCCACGGTGTTGGGCGTCGGCACCGAGTTGAGCTTTGGGGACAACGAAAGCGATCTGCTCAAGGCAATCCGCGAATCCACTCAGCAGAACGTCAGTCAAGCTGGCCAGCGCATCACCGAAAAAAACCTCAATATTCAACCCACCATTATCGTCCGTCCTGGTTGGCCGCTGCGCGTCATCGTGCACAAGGACATCGTGCTACGACCATACACAAATTGAATAGGAGCCGCTCATGGCGAACCTGAAATTAGGAAAGCTTCCGGACCGGACGCCTTCCAAGATCACCATTACCGTCAGCGCGGGCCTCAGCCAAGCACTGAAGGACTACGCGGCGCTGTACCGTCAGACCTACAATGAGTCTGAGACAGTAGCTGAGCTCATTCCGTTCATGCTGGCCGGCTTCTTGGAAGGCGATCGCGCGTTTGCCAGGGCCAGAAAGGAAAGCTTGCCTGCCGCCGGCATGTCAGAGAAATCGCGACGCGTGTCAGGTTCAGGTTCCGAGTAATCGAAGGCTGAGTAGCGGAGGCCGCAATGAGGGGTGCGTCGCTGTCATTCAGTGAAAGAATGGCCCGAACAATCCAAGCTCCCGGGCGGACACAAACTGGGCCCTGCCTGCGGGTTCCGGCGGGCCTCCTCTGCCATGCGACCCCCATTGGGAAATACACGCGTCGTCACAGGATCATAAGTGGCGCCATATGTCTCGCCAAGCCTGGCAGCTAATTCCGGTCTCATTTGGTGGTCCGTGGTTTTTGCCTCCCCTGAAGTCTGGACTCGTCGAAGAGTCAAAGCCCTGATTTCGGTCAGCCTCCAGGACGGACAAACTGCCGCAAGGATTTCTCAGCCATCGCTTGCTATCCTGCCGAACTTGGGATCGATGGCGCGAGCGTAATGACAGTACAGCAGGACATTCACAGTTCCGGCATTCCCGTTCTTTGCCTGTCTTGCGCCGCACGGCATCGCGGGATCTGTGGTGCGCTCGATCGAAACCATTTGGTTGGGCTCGCCAAGACTTCGTCGCGGCACAAAATCGAGCCGGGGGTCGAACTGATCGCCGACGCCGCGGCTGTCGACAGCTATTCAAACATGCTTTCAGGCGTTGTGAAGCTGACGAAGTGCCTTTCGGACGGCCGCCAGCAGATTGTCGGTCTTCGGTTCGCACCGGATTTTCTGGGCCGGCCCTTCAAGGTGAAAAGCACGATCAATGTGCAAGCGGCAACCTCCGTCTCGCTGTGCTCGTTTCCGAAGGCGGCCGTTGAACGGATAATGAAGGAATCACCGGAACTCCAGCTTCGCTTGCTCAAGCAGACGCTGAACGAACTCGACGAGGCACTTGAATGGATGGTGACGCTCGGGCGCAAGACCGCACCTGAGAAGGTGGCGAGCTTTCTCCTCATGATCGCCCAGAATATGGATTCCAGTATCGACCCGGCGGCTAGGTCCTCATGCTTCGACCTGCCCCTGACACGTGCCGACATCTCTGATTTCCTTGGACTGACGAACGAGACCGTGAGCCGCCAGCTTACGCGATTGCGGGCTGACGGCGTGATCCGGATCAAGAACAACCGCCATGTAACGGTGGACAGCATGAGCCGGCTGGAGCAGCGCTGCGGCGGCCGAGGCTCGCGGCAACCGGCCTTTGAGACCTAAGCGCCTACGTCGCTTATTGCGATCCGCGGCAGGACGTGCTCGCGTTCGAAAGCGATGTGTCGCCGCAAGCCTTCGAAGAAGCCGCGTAGCATGAACCCGACAGCTTCCGGACTCTCTATCGGATTACCATGACCTATCGCTAGGAGCGTTTCGGCCACCTCGCTAGCGAAGCAATGATCCTCAAGGTGCTCGACGCGCAACCGGCTGGTAGAGGCAAGTTTGGCCTCGGCCGGCGTCAACTGCGCCTCATACGCAGGGAAAATCACCGTCTCCTGAAACCCATGAATGTCACGGAGCAGCGGAACGATTTTCTTGGCCGTTCCAAGACATTTGAGGCGGTCGACGTTCGGCAGTGCATCGGCAATGCTTTCCAGCGAGTCGCAGAGATTCAGCTTTTCCCGATGGGCACGCTTCATGACCTCGCCCGGAATCGCCTCTGTGCCGGCCCGACGCGAGGAAGCTGCACTTGTCCATGAGTGGGGTGGCCCGTGCTGCGTCTCCTTGTTCAAATCGCCACCTTCTGATTCACCGAACTCGATGCTGCCCGAAGCAAAATCGTGCGGCTCTGACATGGATCAGGGCGAGCAGGCGGCAACTAGGGAATTAATGCATCGCGGATTTAGCGTCGCGCATTGGAATCCTGGTCGGGGGACATGTCATGAAATTCGGCACGGAGATCGTCCTTTTAAGCCTGTTTGCCTTTGCGGCCCTGGTGGCTGCCGGCTTCGGCGTAGAAGGGCCCTTCCGCCAGCACATGTGGGTTTTGTTCTTCGCACTGACTGGCTTCACCGCGATCTTGCTGCGTAATTGGGATTTCAAGCCCGCGGCGCCGAACCGCTCCGCCTACATGGATGGTCCGCTCCGCTATGGGGCCATCGCAACGGTGTTTTGGGGTATCGTCGGCATGCTGGTCGGCGTCATTATCGCGCTTCAACTCGCCTTCCCCGACCTTAACATCCCACCCTGGTTCAATTTCGGCCGTTTGCGCCCGCTGCACACATCGGGAGTCGTCTTCGCCTTCGGCGGCAACGCACTGCTTTGCACATCGCTCTATGTTGTCCAGCGCACCTGCCGCGCCCGGCTGTTTGGCGGCAATCTGGCCTGGTCTGTGTTCTGGGGTTACCAGCTGTTTATCGTCATGGCCGCGACCGGCTACCTGCTCGGCATCACCGAGGGCCGGGAATATGCCGAACCCGAATGGTATGTGGACCTCTTGCTGACCATCGTCTGGGTCGCCTATCTCATCGTGTTCCTCGGCACCATCCTGAAGCGCAAGGAACCGCATATCTACGTCGCCAACTGGTTCTATCTATCCTTCATCGTGACCATCGCGATGCTGCATGTGGTTAACAACCTGTCGATGCCGGCCTCTTTCCTCGGATCGAAGAGCTACTCCGCCTTCTCCGGCGTCCAGGACGCCTTGACGCAATGGTGGTATGGCCACAATGCGGTCGGCTTCTTCCTGACGGCCGGCTTCCTTGGCATGATGTATTATTTCGTGCCCAAGCAGGCGAGCCGGCCGGTCTATTCCTACCGGCTGTCGATCATCCACTTCTGGGCGATCATTTTTCTCTACATCTGGGCCGGCCCGCACCACCTGCATTACACCGCCTTACCCGACTGGGCGCAGACGCTCGGGATGGTGTTCTCGATCATGCTGTGGATGCCATCATGGGGCGGCATGATCAACGGCCTGATGACGCTGTCGGGCGCCTGGGACAAGCTGCGCACTGATCCGATCATCCGCATGATGGTGATGGCAGTCGCCTTCTACGGCATGTCGACCTTCGAGGGTCCGATTATGTCGATCAAGACGGTCAATTCGCTGTCGCACTACACGGACTGGACCATCGGGCACGTCCATTCCGGCGCGCTCGGCTGGGTCGGCATGATCTCGTTCGGCGCGATCTACTACATGGTGCCGAAACTGTGGAACCGTGACCGACTCTATTCGCTGCGGCTCGTCACCTGGCATTTCTGGCTGGCAACGCTGGGTATCGTCGTCTACGCGGCGGTGATGTGGGTTTCAGGCATAATGCAGGGCCTGATGTGGCGCGAATACGACGAGCAGGGGTTCCTCGTCTACTCCTTCGCCGAAACCGTCGCGGCCATGCATCCCTACTACGTCATGCGTGCCATCGGCGGTGGCATGTACCTCTCCGGTGCCCTGATCATGGCCTGGAACATCACCATGACCATCCTCGGATACCAGCGCGAAGAACAGCCATTGCCGGGTTCTGAGCCCGCCCTCCGGCCTGCCGAATAGGGAGCCAGACAATGGGCTTGATCGACAAACACGCGATCATCGAGAAGAACGCCACGCTTCTCCTCGTAGGCTCGCTGCTCGTGGTGACTGTCGGCGGCATCGTCGAGATTGCGCCGCTCTTCTATCTCGACAACACAATCGAGAAGGTCGATGGCATGCGGCCCTACTCGCCGCTCGAACTCGCCGGACGCAACATCTACGTGCGCGAGGGCTGCTATCTCTGCCATAGCCAGATGATCCGGCCATTCCGCGATGAAGTCGAGCGTTATGGCCACTACAGCCTGGCGGCAGAGTCCATGTACGACCACCCGTTCCAGTGGGGGTCCAAGCGGACGGGACCCGATCTCGCGCGCGTCGGCGACCGCTACTCCAACAGCTGGCATGTCCAGCATCTCAGCGACCCGCGCTCCGTCGTGCCGGAGTCGATCATGCCCAACTATGCCTTTCTGAAAGACAAACCGATAGAGGTGAAGGACTTCTCGACGCATCTCATCGCCAACCGGCGCGTCGGCGTCCCCTACTCCGATGACATGATCGCCAATGCCAATGTCGACCTGATGGCGCAGGCCGACCCGAATGCCGACAGCTCCGGCCTCGAGAAACGCTATCCGAAAGCCAAGGTCGGCGACCTGGACGGTAACCCGCAGCAGGTGACCGAGATGGATGCCCTCGTCGCGTATCTGCAAATGCTGGGAACACTGGTCGATTTCAAGACCTATGACGATGCAGCCGGCTACCGCTGAGGGGGACGCGATGAGCTATGATTTGATGCGGGAATTCGCCGACAGCTGGGGTCTGCTTGCCATGGCGCTCTTCTTCGTCGGCAGCATTGCCTTTGCCTTGCGTCCAGGCGGCAAAACACAGGCCGAGCGAGCCGCCCAGATTCCACTCAAGGGCGACCGATCATGAGCGATGAGCACATCGACGAAGTCTCGGGCATCTCAACGACCGGTCATGAATGGGACGGGATAAGGGAGCTCAACCACCCATTGCCCCGATGGTGGGTGATAACCTTCTACATCACTGTCGGTTGGGCGGTGGCCTATACAATGGCGTATCCGGCTTGGCCCATGCTGTATTCTGCGACCAAGGGTGTGCTTGGGTATTCCAGCCGCAACGATGTCAAGAATGAACTGGCGGCGGCGGAAGCGGCGAAAGGCAAATACGCCGCGGCGGTGGAGTCGAAAAGCGTCGCTGAAATTACCTCGGACTATGCCTTGCGCGAATTCGCGGTCGCGGCCGGCGGCGCCGCATTCAAGGTCAACTGCACGCAGTGCCATGGCTCCGGCGCCGAAGGGTCGAAAGGTTTTCCAAACCTGAACGACGATGACTGGCTGTGGGGCGGCACGACCGAGCAGATCCAGCAAACGATCGCGCATGGCATCCGCTTCGCGTCAGATCCGGACACGCGCCAGTCGGAAATGCCGGCCTTCGGCGACGTCATCACCGCCGATCAGATCGCACAGGTGAGCGCCTACGTTGCCAGCCTGTCCGGCAAGGTCCGCGATGCAAGTCTGATTCAACCCGGCGCCAGGATCTTCGCCGAAAACTGCGTCGCCTGTCACGGCGACAATGCGAAAGGCAACAGGGAACTCGGCGCACCCGACCTGACGGACGCGATCTGGCTCTACGGGTCCGGCGAGACAGCCGTCGCCGTCCAGGTCCGTGCGCCGAAGCACGGCGTCATGCCGGCGTGGATCGGGCGTCTCGGCGAGACCAAGGTTAAGGAACTTGCGGTTTATGTTCATTCGCTTGGCGGCGGAGAATAGGAACGGAAGCCTATTCTCAGCCCTCCCCCGCCAAGCGACGAGGCCCGGCTTTGCCGGGCCTCGACACCATTCCGGCATGGGGCGATTGACCCTGCAAGGTGGCGCGGCCCCATTCGGCGAAGGGCTCGCTGCAGACCGGACGCCTGTCGACGCAGACAAGTCCGTCGTTCAACGATGTCATAGGTCGCGGGCAAGTGGAGATCCAGGTGCCGGATAAAACGCAGATGGAGCGGCTCGAGGCAAAGGTGGTTGACTCCGCCAAGACACGACAGCCGCTCTATGCACCGCGCAAGAAAATCTTCCCCAAGCGCGCCTCGGGTAGCTTCCGCCGCTTCAAGTGGCTGGTGATGGCCATCACGCTGGGCATCTACTATCTGACACCCTGGCTGCGCTGGGATCGAGGTCCGTTCGCTCCTGATCAGGCCGTGCTGATAGATCTTGCCAACCGCCGCTTCTACTTCTTCTTCATCGAGATATGGCCGCAGGAATTCTACTATGTCGCCGGCCTTCTGGTGATGGCCGGCATCGGCCTCTTCCTGATCACGTCCACCGTCGGCCGCGCATGGTGCGGCTATATCTGCCCGCAGACTGTATGGGTCGATCTGTTCGTGGTGGTGGAGCGGGCAATCGAAGGCGATCGCAACGCCCGCATAAAGCTCGACGCCGGCCCATGGACGGTGCGCAAACTGGTACTGCGCCTAGCGAAGCACGCCATCTGGCTGGTCATAGCGGCAGCCACCGGCTGCGCTTGGATCCTCTATTTCGCCGACGCGCCAACGCTGATCAGCGAGGTATTCACCGGCACCACCGCACCGGTCGCCTACGTCACTATAGCGGTGCTGACAACGACCACCTACACGTTCGGCGGGCTGATGCGCGAGCAAGTCTGCACCTACATGTGCCCGTGGCCGCGCATCCAGGCTGTCATGCTCGACGAGAATTCGCTCACAGTAACCTACAATGACTGGCGCGGCGAACCTCGTTCGAGGCACGCCAAGAAGGCCCACGCGGCGGGGCAGCGGGTCGGCGACTGCATCGATTGCAACGCCTGTGTCGCGGTGTGCCCGATGGGGATCGACATTCGCGAAGGCCAGCAGCTCGAATGCATTACCTGCGCGTTGTGTATCGACGCCTGCGACCGCGTCATGGACAAGCTCGGCAAGGAGCGTGGGCTGATCTCCTACGCGACGCTCTTCGATTACAACGCCAACATGACGCTGGCGACGTCAGGCGGCTCCAGTTCGATCAATCCGTCGCTGGTCAGGACTGCTGTCGGCACCTTCTGCGATCAGGTGGCGTATTTTCACATTCGCAAGATCTTTCGGCCGCGCACCTACGTCTACATGGGCCTGTGGTCGCTGATCGGGCTGGGCCTGCTCTATTCGCTGCTGACGCGCGATCGGCTCGAACTGAACGTGCTGCATGACCGCAATCCACAGTTCGTCACGCTGTCCGACGGTTCGATCCGCAACGGCTATACCGTCAAACTGCTCAACATGATCCCCGAGCCAAGGACAATAATTGTCGCGATGCAGGGCTTGCAGGGAGCCGAAATGAGCGTCGTCGGCAGTGATCTGCCGCCAGACCGCTTCTTCGGCATCGCGGTCGAACCCGACCGGCTGAAGATGCTGAAAGTTTTCGTGCGCCAGCCAGCGGGTGAGGTGCGGCATGCTGCACAAACCTTCAAGTTCCGGGTCGAGGACAAGGCGAACTTCGAATCGGACGAATACACGGCCACCTTCAACGCACCGGAGATCGCCAGATGAGCACCAATACGCAAAAGACGCGCGAGTTCACCGGCAGGCACATGCTGCTCACCATTCTCGGCTTTTTCGGCGTGGTCATCGCCGTCAACCTGACCATGGCGACGCTCGCCAGCAAAAGCTGGACCGGCCTGGTCGTCGAGAACACCTATGTGGCCAGTCAGCAATTCAACAAAAAGGCCCAGGAAGGGCGCGCGCAGACGGCACTCGGCTGGACCGGCAACCTGACGATCGCTCGGAGTGAGGTCCGCTACAGCTTGAGTGATGCCACCGGCAAGCCGGTGACCTTGCATGGCGTGAAGATACTGTTTCGTCATCCCGCTTATGAGGCCGAGGACAAGTGCATCACTCTTGCCCTTGCTTCGGCTCAGGAGTTTGCAGCACGGGACGTGCCCAAGGATGGCGTCTGGATCGTCGAAGTCGATGCCGACGCCGGTCTCGCCGAGCCCTATCGCGACGTTCGCCGGATCATGATTTCGCAAGGAGCGCTGCAATGAGCTGCTGTGCACCCGGCGCGGAACTGGCGCTGGATTTGACCGGTACCACATCGGTCCTGCCGTCTGGCCAGGAGATCAGGTTGGCGAGCCGCTTTGTTGGCGATGGTCTTCGCCAGACCGACCTTTCGGTTCCGACGGTTCATTGCGCAGCCTGCATCCAGACGATCGAGAAGGCGTTGGGAAATCTCGATCGCGTCGAGAGCGCCCGCGTCAACCTGTCGACGAAACGGGTCTCGGTCAGGTGGCGTGGTGACGAGGTGCCACCGTTCGTCCGCGCGCTTGGACGGCTAGGCTATCAGGTGCATCTGTTCGACCCCGAGCTCGGCGGCAAAAACAAGACACTATCCGAACTGATCCGCGCAGTCGCGGTTGCTGGTTTTGCGGCGGGCAACATCATGCTGCTTTCGGTCTCGGTCTGGTCCGGCGCCGAAGGCGCGACCCGCGACTTATTCCACTGGGTCTCTGCGCTGATCGCGATCCCGGCGCTTGCCTTCGCCGGGGGCATTTTCTTCCGCTCGGCCTGGAACGCGCTGCGCCACGGCCGCATGAACATGGATGTGCCGATCGCGGTCGGGATGTCGCTCGCCTACGCCATGAGCCTCTATGAGACGATCAATCACGGCGATCACGCCTATTTCGACGCGTCGGTATCGCTGCTGTTCTTCCTGTTAATCGGCCGTACGCTGGATCATGTCATGCGCGAGCGGGCCCGAACCGCCGTCAACGGCCTGTCGCAGCTGGCGGCGCGTGGTGCCATGGTGCTGCGCGGCGAGGGCGCGCGCGACTATCTGCCGGTTGCCGAGATCGAACCGGGAATGCAGCTGCTCATCGCAGCGGGCGAAAGGATTCCTGTCGACGGAAAGATCATTCGGGGATCATCTGATCTCGACTGCTCCCTGGTCTCCGGCGAAAGCACGCCCAGAAACGTGGCGCCAGGCGTCCCCGTGCAGGCTGGGGTACTTAACCTTACCGGCTCGCTCACGATTGAGGCGACAGCCGCCGCGAAGGACTCGTTCCTGGCGGAGATGGTTCGATTGATGGAGGCGGCGGAGGGCGGCCGCTCGCCCTATCGACGCATCGCCGATCGCGTCTCCGCCCTCTATGCGCCGGTGGTCCATCTCACAGCTTTAATAACATTCATCGGTTGGATGGTTGCGGTTGGCGACTGGCACCTGGCAATGACGACTGCAATTGCCGTTCTCATCATCACGTGTCCATGTGCGCTCGGCCTCGCGGTGCCGATCGTGCAGGTGGTCGCGGCGCGGCGTCTGTTCGAAAGCGGCATCATGGTGAAGGACGGTTCGGCCATGGAGCGCCTGGCGACGATCGATACGGCGGTGTTCGACAAGACCGGAACGCTCACGCTCGGACAGCCCCGGCTCGTCAATGCGTCGTCGATCGACCCGGCCGTGCTGGCAATCGCCGCCGATATGGCCGCGCATTCGCGTCATCCGTTTTCAAGGGCCGTAGCCGGGTTTGCCGCTGCTGGCGGGCAGCACAAGTTCGATGCCGTCACAGAGCATCCGGGGTTTGGAATCGAAGCCACTGTCACTGGAAGTATCTGGCGGCTGGGCCGGCGCGGATGGGCTAGATGGAAGGCCCTAACCGATAGCGAAAGTGGGCATGGCGGAACAGTCCTGACGAAAGACGGCGGCATTGTCGCATCCTTCGTTTTCGAGGATGCGTTGCGGCCCGATGCCCGGGCCGGCTTGGCGCAGTTGAATGATGCGGGGGTCTCGGTCGAAATGCTGTCGGGCGATACCGCAGACGCCTGTGGCGATGTCGCAAGAATATTGGGAATCGACCGTTTTGTTTCGGCGCTGCTGCCGTCCGGGAAGGCTGAGCGGATCGAAGTGCTGACCAAGGCCGGCCATAAGGTCCTGATGGTGGGCGACGGGCTCAACGACAGCCCAGCGCTGGGCGCGGCGCACGTCTCGATCGCTCCAGCCACCGCCGCCCATGTCGGCCGCAACGCCGCCGATTTCGTGTTCCTGCGTGAAAGCCTTTCGGCGGTACCCCTTGCGCTGGACGTCTCGCGGAAGGCAAGGCGGCTGATCCGCCAGAACATAGCAATCGCGATCATCTACAACGCCGTTGCCGTTCCGGTCGCCATCCTCGGCCATGTCACACCGGTGATCGCGGCGGTCGCGATGTCCGCCTCATCGCTGCTGGTGATCGGAAACGCGCTGAGGCTGCACCGCTTTATGCCCGCCGAGCTGACAAGGGCTTCTTCGGCAACGCGTTCCGGCATACGCTCATCAGCGCGGCCGTCATGACGACACTCATCTACCTCATACCAGTCGCGCTATTTTTGGGCGCATTGGGGCTGTCTGGCTTCCTATGGGCGTTGAGAAGTGGCCAATATGAAGATCTTGATGGAGCCGTTGAGCGCATCCTCATCGACCAGGACGACAAGCCGGGACGCTGAGCCAGATCGCTGTCCCGACGCTGTGCGCATGCCGGCCATCAGCCAACACGGAAGAACGATTGAGGCTCCGCAACCAGCTAAGCCACCCGTGACGTAGGTTGGTGAAAAGCCCCGTCGCTCGAAGGACTGCGTCGCCGGTTCCTTCCCACCAAAACAAATCGGGCTAGACCAAGTCCCTCACGCTCGCGCTTCTTGCACCCACCTATTCCCCCTAATCGATCTTTGCCTCGGGCGACCAAAATCCCGAGACTTCCCGGTTTGGTCGGTAGAATAGCTGAAAGTACCGCAGAAACTTTGGCTATTGATGTCGTGTGGAACCTCTTTTGATCAACAGCGAGATAGGTCTTATCATAGGGTTTCACTATGACGTCGAACGAGGTGAGCACGAAGACTTCAAGGCATCCGCCGAGAATGCCGAACGTGCGAGCCGCCAGAACAGCTTCCGGCCGAAATTGCGGTGGTAGTGATGCGCCGTGCCGGAAGCGGCCGTGGTGAATATTTCCGCCGCGTGCACCGCGGCGGAAGCCTGCGCCGGCGGAACACCGAAGGAGAGCAGCACGGTGGAGGAGATCGGGCCCTAGTCCATGCCTAATGCGCCGTCAACCGCCGCGGCGGGAAGCCGACCATGGCGAACAGAATGAAGTCAGTCATTGGTGTCCGCAGTGAATGTGCCGCCGTATGTAGCCTTGTGGATGGGCGATCGGCTTGGCTCCGCGTCAGAGAAAGGGCGGCATCGCTGCCGCCCTCGAGATTGTTGAGGTGCGTGGACCTTAGAAATCCATACCGCCCATACCACCCATGCCGCCGCCGGGCATGCCGCCAGGCATGCCCCCGCCAGCCGACTCCTTCTTCGGAGACTCGGCGATCATGGCTTCGGTGGTGACGAGCAGGCCGGCGACCGACGCCGCGTCCTGGAGAGCGGTGCGAACGACCTTGACCGGGTCGACAATGCCCATGACGATCATGTCGCCATACTCGCCGGTCTGGGCGTTGAAGCCGAAGGTAGCGCCCTTGTTCTCCAGGATCTTGCCGGCAACGATCGAAGCCTCGGCACCGGCGTTGGCCGCGATCTGACGGGCCGGAGCCTGCAGCGCGCGACGAACGATGGCGATGCCGGCGGTCTGGTCGGAGTTGGCGCCGTTGACAGTGAGGGCCAGCGAAGCGCGCAGCAGCGCGACGCCGCCGCCGGGAACGATGCCTTCTTCCACGGCCGCCCGGGTCGCGTTCAGAGCGTCGTCAACGCGGTCCTTCTTTTCCTTGACCTCGACCTCGGTCGCGCCGCCGACGCGGATCACGGCAACGCCGCCGGCGAGCTTCGCCAGACGCTCCTGCAGCTTCTCCTTGTCGTAGTCCGAGGTGGTCTCCTCGATCTGCTGCTTGATCTGGGCGACGCGGCCCTGGATTTCTTCTTTCTTGCCAGCACCGTCGACGATGGTGGTGTTTTCCTTCGAGATCGACACCTTCTTGGCACGGCCGAGCATGTTGAGGCCGACATTCTCGAGCTTGATGCCGAGGTCTTCCGAGATGACCTGGCCGCCGGTCAGGATGGCGATGTCTTCCAGCATGGCCTTGCGGCGGTCGCCGAAGCCCGGAGCCTTGACGGCGGCGATCTTCAGGCCGCCGCGCAGCTTGTTGACGACCAGCGTGGCCAGGGCCTCGCCTTCGACGTCTTCCGAGATGATGAGCAGCGGCTTCGAGGCTTGTACGACGGCTTCCAGCACCGGCAGCATGGCCTGCAGGTTGGAGAGCTTCTTCTCGTGCAGCAGGATGTAGGCGTCTTCCAGATCGGCGACCATCTTGTCGGCGTTGGTGACGAAGTAGGGCGAGAGATAGCCGCGGTCGAACTGCATGCCTTCGACGACTTCCAGCTCGGTCTCGGCGGTCTTGGCTTCCTCGACGGTGATGACGCCTTCGTTGCCGACCTTCTGCATCGCTTCCGCGAGCATCTTGCCGACCGACTCGTCACCATTGCCGGCGATGGTGCCGACCTGGGCAACTTCCTCGGAGGTATTGATCTTCTTGGCGGCCTTGCTGAGAGCGGCGACGACTTCACCGACGGCGAGGTCGATGCCGCGCTTGAGGTCCATCGGGTTCATGCCGGCGGAAACGGCCTTGTTGCCTTCCTGAACGATCGCCTGGGCGAGAACGGTAGCGGTGGTCGTGCCGTCGCCGGCGATGTCGTTGGTCTTCGAAGCGACTTCACGCACCATCTGGGCGCCCATGTTCTCGAACTTGTCCTCAAGCTCGATCTCCTTGGCGACGGTGACGCCGTCCTTGGTGATGCGCGGGGCGCCGAACGACTTGTCGATGACGACGTTGCGGCCCTTGGGGCCCAGCGTGACCTTCACCGCGTCGGCGAGGATGTTGACACCGCGCAGCATGCGCTCACGGGCGTCGCGGGAGAATTTTACGTCTTTTGCAGCCATGGTTAAGCTCCTGACAGGGTTCGGGAAGAGCCCGAAAACTCAATTGATGGAGAGGTCTATGATCAGCCGATGATGCCCATGATGTCGGATTCCTTCATGATCAGAAGGTCTTCGCCATTGAGCTTGACTTCAGTGCCCGACCACTTGCCGAACAGGATGCGGTCGCCGGCCGTGACGTCCAGCGGCACGAGCTTGCCGGCTTCGTCACGGGCGCCGGAGCCGACGGCGATGATCTCGCCTTCCTGCGGCTTCTCCTTCGCCGTATCCGGGATGATGATCCCGCCCGCGGTCTTGGATTCGGACTCGACCCGACGAACGACCACGCGGTCATGCAGCGGCCGGAAATTCGACTTTGCCATTTTGGATATCCCTGGTGCGGAGGTTGAAAGGTTCTCCGTTGCCGGAGCCCGGTTAGCACTCGCCAGCGGGAAGTGCTAACCTTGCGGTGAGATAGGCTGTAGGTTCGTGCTGGTCAAGACGGATGAGCGGACAGCCGAAGAGCAAAAAGACTTGGAATCGACACGAAAGCCTGGCCTTCATTACGCGCGATCCCACTGCATAAGCGCGTTTTCGGCCGTCAGCTCGGGGCTGACTTTTGTGTCTTATTTGGAATGTGAAATTATGTGAAATTAACGGCCGAGCTGTCGGCGGCATCCATGAACTTGGGGTGGCAACGAGCGCCTCATCGCTTCGGCAGGCTCTTGCAGAGCACATTGGAATGTCTTTTTCTGAGGACGATGTTTCCCACCGGCAGCTTGCGCGGGTGCGCAGCCGGACGAGCCTGCGCCAGATCGGGACGACCGACCCGTATGCCTGGAGAAATGGCAGGTCTCCAACGGTTATGGCAAACGCTCGCTGGTCGAGACCGCCATAGGGCGATACAAGTCCACCATCGGGCGGCGTTTGCGGGCACGGTCGCTTCCCGTTCAGAAGACCGAAGTCGCCATCGGCTGCGCCGTCCTCAACCGCATGCTGCCTGCGCACGCCCCGAAATCCGCCCGCCGCAAGGCGGCCACGGCATAGTCTGCCGCTTCAAAGATCGCCGATCAAGTCCGGACCCATGCACCAACGCCTCGTTCATGGCGTATCGCTCTCTTTGAGAGGTTCTGGCAGGCTTCATCACCCGCCTCGATACGCCGCTCTCCTCAAACCGTCATCACCCAGTTTCCGCCATAGCTCCGGGAAGACACCAGCGATGCCGCAATGGCAGCCGTTGTCCGAAGGAACGCCACAAGCGTTGACGGCACTCATCGTGCGGCTGGACCCACGTCAACGGCAGTCGAAAGGGAGCGAAGGCGACAGGATCCGGTCGGGTGGCTCATTGCAGCATTTCGTGTCGATCTTCTCCGCCGTCCGAAACCTCTTCGTCCCATCCCAGACCAACCGCCCCGCGGCACAAATTCGAACCCATCGACCCCAGGCAATGGCCGTGGGAAGCCGTGAGTGCACGCCCTGCCTGAAAAGCGCAGGCTCGGCCTCACCTGGCCACATTTAAACAACGTGACAACGCCGCTAAAAGCTTAGCGACCTCGACTTGAGCGTTCTCTGCTTCTCGTGGAAGACGCTAAATCCGCTCGTGCGTTACTGCCGGCTAGCAAAGGCTGCGGGGCGGCGGTGAGGGAGACGAGGGGCGGCGGGCGTTCCGCTTCACTCAATGATGCCGCCGGCGCCTGGATGGTTTCCACGACGCCCTCCTCGCAATTGGGATGATCATCGTGCAAGCACTGCGCTGTTGGGGACATGCTGGTGGCGGTGCCGGAAGCACCGGAGACATGTGAGATCTCGGCAGCTGGCAGTGCGGCTTTTCTGTCGCTGCCCAACGTTTCCCAATCTTCGATCTCCTCACACCCCGGCGGCGAAGCCACGCGACTGAAGGCCTCCTGCGCGGGTGCCTGCAGTTCCCTCTGATCAGCCAGTGGAGCGCCCTTCATCTCCAGCGCATGTTTGCGCTTGTATAGATCATGGAATTGCTCCTTGAGCGCGAAGGTCTGCGGTGTATGGAACTGGATTTCCCAGAGCGCGCCTTTGGGACTGCGCAACGTGACGTTGACTGCCTTGAATGCCTGCCTGTGCTTCGTAAACGTGTTGGTCAACTTGACGCGCACATGCCCCTGATCGTCCAGCGAGGCCAGCACGCCACGCAGGCCGACGGTGAAGTCCTCCGGATTCAGTGCCACGCTGTAGCGCAGCGCGTCGTTTACGCCGGCCGTCGCTTCTTCCAGGGTCTGCTTTTTCAAAGCCATCTGCTGCTTGAGCTTTTCCTTCAGCGAGCCGTGCGACTTCAGTTGATGCTGTGTTCCCACCAGTCGCCCACCATAGGGCTGGGCCGCACGCTTCAGCATGTCGGTGACCACGGGCTCCATATCGCGGGCGCGTGTCAGCAGGGATACGGCGTTAAGCGTGATGTCCTCGGTCCTTATGTCGCGCAGGCGCTCGACCGGTGGCGGTGGCGGACCGATCAGGCCCGCCTGCTGCAGCGCGTGCAGCGCATCCTGCATCACACCGGCGGCCATTGTGGGCATGTGCTGCAGGAGCCCCTTGGTCTGCTCAGCATCAAATCTCCCATCGTGCATGGCCCGGGCTGTCGCCTTGCTGTACGGCACCACGCGCACCCGCTCGGCGAACCCCCGCTCGGATCGTTCGCACGCCTCCACGATCTTGGCGAACAGCGCCGTGCCGGTGTCGGATTTCAGCGCATCGGTGCCTACCTTGATCGCAATGGTGAAAAGGTTGCGCATGGTCAGTTCCGGCTCGCCGGGGATGAGCCCCGGTTGTCCGGCAGGGAATTGCGCATGTGAGAGCCTGCACACAGGGTAGTTGTCGAGGATGGCGTGGATACGTGCCTCAGCAGAAGGCGCAGCAACGTACGCCTTGGCGAGGTTCGGGAAGGCCTCCGCCAGCGCATCGGGCAGCTGCGGCACGTCAGCGGAGGACACCCGCGGGTCAAGGCGAAACAGTTGCGCGTGCAGGAGTTGGGCGGCTTCACGCGCCTCAGGCATGTGGGCGCGTTCAATCGCATCGCCCGCATCGGCGCGTAGTTTCGCCAACACCTGTGGATCGCGGGCGTCACCTTCGAGTACCTCACGCAAGCCGGTGCGCAGATCGCGCTCAATGCCATCGTAGGTGCCGAACATCATGTTGCGCGCCATCGCCTCGCGTAATTGGTCGGGTTGCGCCATGAAGCGCGCCGCCAGGGTGCTGGCAGCGCCCATGATCTGACCGCCACGCCGCAGCGACATGATCTCGGACAGCCGCCCGGCCTTGTAATGACCGGTCTCACGATCAATGGCCGGCGTGGCCGTCTTCGGCGGCTTGAAGGACTGCGGCTGGCCGCGCCTGTCCTCACGATCGGCCATCTCGCGCGCGATCAGCGCCGCCAGCCTGGGGTAGCCCGCGTACACGAACGCGTCGTCGCCGTCGGTATCCATGTTGCGCTTGCGCAGCTCCCGAATCGGCAGTGCGCCCATGCGCCCGGGCTCCACGATGTCCTTTAGCCGCAGGCTGCCGGTGCTGAGCATGTCACGCGGCACGGCGCTGCGGTCGCGCCCGGCCGTCCAGCACGACAGCGTCTTGAGGTCCTCCTTGGAGCAGACCAGGTCCGTGTTCACAAAATCGGCCGGCCAGTTCTTCTCCGGCACGATGATAAGCATGCCTTTGCTGTGCAGCATCTGGGCATCGTCGCCCGATCGGTCGTCGAATCCGGTGTAGCTGTACTGAATGCCGAAGGATTGCGAGAGGAACTCGGCGGTGGCATCCCCCTTCGCCACGGTCGCCACGCGTTCCTCTGGCACCGGTAGCAGATTCTCTTTGTCGTAGGGTGGCTTGCCGATCAGCAAGGGGCCGCCTGCGGCGTCGAAGGCCTGGCTGCGCTCGCGCGGCAGATGCACCTTGTCGTCGGCGGAGGGCACCGCCCGGACTCGCTGGCCCTGGTAGCCGCCACTGGTGGCCAGCTCGAATAGCGTGAGTTGGCTGAGCTCTGGCGGCAGCCCCTCAAGCCGGTGCCGCATCGCCTCATGCGCCTCCTGCAGCGCCGCCTCGTCGCGCGGGAAGTGCTGTAGCGCCTGCGGTGCCAGCCGCGTGGGGCCCTTGTCGTTTGCCAGAAGGTCACGCTGCTCTTCGCTGGCCTGACCAGCCTGCACTGCTTGCCAAGCATCATAGTGCTTGCGGAAGGCGGGGATGCACAAGGCTACCTCTAACTTTAAAAATCCGCAGCCATCGTTGGGGCACAGCGCCAGGGGCCGTCCGTCCACTGCCAAGGGTTTGAACGGGTGTGCAGGACCGCTGACGTCGTCAAAGAATCCCAGACGCAGTGTGCCCTCAATAACGTGATCGCTCGGCACCATCTCCAGCAGTGAACGCTGCATGCGCGACCAGTCTTCGCGCTGCGGGGCAAGCTTGGCGACGAGCGTCATCAAGCTACTGCCCGGCGTGGTGTCGGCGTAGCGAATTGCCGGCAGCAGCGACGGCGCCGCGGATGTGCCGGACAACAGCTGGGCGGGGCGGCTCATGTTGCCGCGCGTGGCGCGGCTGCCGCCGAACAAGTCGAAGCGCCAGGGCTCACCCTGATAGTTGAACGTACGCGCGAGCATGAACGTCGAAATCGCCCCGGGCAGCTGGACCTCCACCAGCGGCAGACCCGTCAGCCGCGCAAACAGCGAGTACTGCTGGTTCGTCTCAGTCGCATTGTTCGATACCTCCTTACCCTGCAAGTCGACCACAAGATGGTTCGTGCTGCCGTTGCCGGGTGCCGGCACACGAGGCTGGCCGGGAACCGAGTGCATGCTCAAGCGCCCAACGTCCAGGTCGAAGCTGGTCGGTGGGTGGGCCTGAGTAATCGTCGGCGCCTCCTTCGCCATGCGCAGATCCAGGGCGTCAAACGTCTGGTCACCGGCCTCGATCTGAGCGATCAGGTTCCAGCTCATCTCGCCGAGGTCCGCCTCGATGGCCTCGCGCGTACGCTCCAGCGTCCGGTCCACCCATGTCGCCAGTTGGTCGCGGCGCTGGCGCAGTTCCTGGTGAGTGCCTTCGACGTGGCGCGGCTTCCATTGCCGGGACACCATGCTGTAGGCCTTGAGTACCTGGAAAAAGGTCAGTGCCGGGCATCGCGTTGCGTGCTGATCAATGTCGGTCGAAGACTGCGAATCACCGTCGGTCAGGTACAAGTCGATCTTGCGCTCGACGATAGGCTGCAACGTGTTGAACACCCGTAACGCGTGGCCCCGATGGCGAGAGTTCAGCTCCGGACTGCGAATCAACGGCAACAGTCCCATGCATAGGTTGCCGATACCCTCGAGGTTGGTCTCACGTAATCTGCCGTCCCCCACAAGCACCGAAACCCGCTCCAGCGCGGGCCGTGCCAGCGGACGCATCTGGCGATGAAGCCGCGCCGCTGCAAGGGCCTTGAAGAGCATCCCAATCTCCGGGACCGAGGCGGACTCAAAACGCTCGCGGTGCAACTCCAGGTGCCCGGCTATCGCCTGCAGCTTGGCGCCACCCAAGGTCTGGAGCTGTTCCTCGTCAGGGTGCAGCAGGCGGGACATCGCGTTGGCCACCATGGCGATCTCACCCATCTCGAACTGCTGCCATGGAAGTTCGGCCAAGCCTGCGCGCTCTGCGAGCAACAGCCCTGCTGTTTGGCACGCCGGCCTTCCGAGACATCTGCTAAGCGCATTGAGCGACACGCCCACCTGTTGCGCATCCATGGCTTGTCGCAGATCGTGGTCCTTAGCCAGCCGGCTGGCCAAGACGTCGATGGCCTTCTCGCAGTTCGCACGTCGGGGCCATTTGCTCAGGGCGTTGAGCCCGGTGGCGACTTCTTGCGCGTTGAGGGTGTTGCGCAATGTGGGCTCGTCGACCAGCCGCCCGGCCAGTGCTTTGGCGGCCTCCGCACAGACGGCCGTGTCGGGCCATTTGCTCAGGGCGTTGAGCGCGCTGGCCACGCCTTGCGGGTCCAGGGCCTTGCGCAACCCGGGCTCGTCGGCCAGCCGCCCGGCCAGTGCTTTGGCTGCCTCCGCACAGACCGCCGTGTCGGGCCATTTGCTCAGGGCGTTGAGCGCGCTGGCCACGCCTAGTGGTTCCAGGGCCTTGCGCAACCCGGGCTCGTCGGCCAGCCCCCCGGCCAGTGCTTTGGCGGCCTCCGCACAGACCGCCGTGTCGGGCCATTTGCTCAGGGCGTTGAGCGCGTTGGCCACGCCTTGCGGGTCCAGGGCCTTTCGCAACCCGGGCTCGTAGGCCAGCCGCCCGGTCAGTGCTTTGGCGGCCTCCGCACAGACCGCCGTGTCGGGCCATTTGCTCAGGGCGTTGAGCGCGGTGGCCACGCCTTGCGGGTCCAGGGCCTTGCGCAACCGGGGCTCGTCGGCCAGCCGCCCGGTCAGTGCTTTGGCGGCCTCCGCACAGACCGCCGTGTCGGGCCATTTGCTCAGGGCGTTGAGCGCGTTGGCCACGCCTAGTGGTTCCAGGGCCTTGCGCAACCCGGGCTCGTCGACCAGCCGCCCGGCCAGTGCTTTGGCGGCCTCCGCACAGACCGCCGTGTCGGGCCATTTGCTCAGGGCGTTGAGCGCGTTGGCCACGCCTTGCGGGTCCAGGGCCTTTCGCAACCCGGGCTCGTCGGCCAGCCGCCCGGTCAGTGCTTTGGCGGCCTCCGCACAGACCGCCGTGTCGGGCCATTTGCTCAGGGCGTTGAGCGCGCTGGCCACGCCTAGTGGTTCCAGGGCCTTGCGCAACCCGGGCTCGTCGGCCAGCCCCCCGGCCAGTGCTTTGGCGGCCTCCGCACAGACCGCCGTGTCGGGCCATTTGCTCAGGGCGTTGAGCGCGTTGGCCACGCCTTGCGGGTCCAGGGCCTTTCGCAACCGGGGCTCGTAGGCCAGCCGCCCGGTCAGTGCTTTGGCGGCCTCCGCACAGACCGCCGTGTCGGGCCATTTGCTCAGGGCGTTGAGCGCGTTGGCCACGCCTAGTGGTTCCAGGGCCTTGCGCAACCCGGGCTCGTCGACCAGCCGCCCGGCCAGTGCTTTGGCGGCCTCCGCACAGACCGCCGTGTCGGGCCATTTGCTCAGGGCGTTAAGCGTGTTCGCGACGCTCTGCGCATCCATCGCATGACGCAGGCGGCTTCCGCTGGCGAGAAGCGCGGCGAGCGAGTGCGCCATGGACTGGCAGTCCGGGTTATCGAACCACTTGCTGAAGGTATTGAGTGCCAGGCCGATGTCCTTCGAGTCCAGAGACTGCCGGGCCTGGTCGTCACGTTGCAGGTAACGTGCCAAACGAGCCACCGCGCGTTTACACCTGCCACTGTTGATGTTCTTGGCGAAGGCGTTCAGGAGTAGGACTGACGGGTAGCCACGCAGCCCCGATAGATCATCGGCCTGCTCGAGCTGTCCGGCGATCCACGCGATTGCATCCATGCACGCTTGCTGGTTCGGGTGCTTGCTCAGCTTGTTGCCCACATGAGCCAGCTGCTTCAGCGATACACCTTCGAACCACCCGGTCTCGCAGAGATACTGCGCCGCGAGCGCGGTGCAACGATCGAGATCGCGGTGCGTTATGCCTGCCCCCGTGGCCCGCCTCGCATTGACAATCATCTGAAGGTACTTGTCGAGCCGCTCTGCGTTGGTTTGCGCGTTGACGCTCCCTTCCAGGAAGGGCAATGCCAGCCCGCCAGCGATGCGATGCGCCAGCTCGTTGTCCTTTGCCATGGACACGCACAGGCCGGCGTTATGGTTCTGAGCTATTCGGCTCAATTGTCGCTGATACCGCTCTCGCTCTGCCTGCAGCCTTTTTTTTGCCGCCGGGCCGAGCTGATGTTCGGCCAGGCGGAGATCCGCCGCCGTCAACTCCAAGCGATGCATCGGTCGCTTTCGCTGCCTGTACGGCTCTTCCCGCAGTCGTTTTCCTGCGGTCCGGTCGGACTGTTGTTCCGTCAGGCGAAGATCTGCCGTCGCCTCCAGACCATACGTTGGTCGTTGTGGCCCACGATGCGACGACGATACGCTACCGTCAGCGGGCATTCTGTCCGGGCGCCGCTCGGGCGCGGTACCGCGTCGTTCGGTGGGATCATCGCGCCGGTGCGAGTGGGTGACCGCGTGTTGCCGAACGAGACTGTCCGATGCGCCTTCGCTGGCTACGGTTCGCGCATTCACAGACAAGGGTTGGCCGCGTCGTGTCGACGTCCCAGGTTCATCCGGCTCTATCCGCCGCCGTTTGGCCGGCGGCCGTCCAAGTGATTGATGGTTGCCCCTGGTGCTGGCTGCTGCCTGATCCTCTGTTGGCCTGGGCTGTTCCTCTTGAGAGTGAGGCCAGTTTGTAAGCAACGAGTTTGGATTGTCGTTAGAGGTTTTCATGCCTGAACTTTAGTCAATCCGCCTGCCAGCGGCCTGCTCGATACGAAGCCTTGAATCGCCCAGCTTTTGGCCCGTGCGCACCAAATTCACGATCTCCTGCTCTTGGGGCGCCTTGAGCTTGGGGCGGCGCCCGCCAATGCGGCCATCCTTTCGTGCGGCGTCCAGACCATATTTTGTGCGTTCACGCAACTTGGCGCGCTCGAATTCGGCGAACGCTCCTACACCTGCATCATCATGCGCCCTTCCGGCGACGTGGTGTCGATCGCTTCCGTCAAACTCTGAAAGCCTGCACCGACGTACTACTGGATCTTCTCCATCAACGTGGCGTTGGTGCATGGGTCCGGACTTGAGCGGATGTCGATCTTTGAAGCGGCAGACTATGCCGTGGCTGCCTTGCGGCGGGCGGATTTCGGGGCGTGCGCAGGCAAGCATGCGGTTGAGGACGGCGCAGCCGATGGCGACTTCGGTCTTCTGAACGGGAAGCGACCGTGCCCGCAAACGCCGCCCGATGGTGGACTTGTATCGCCCTATGGCGGTCTCGACCAGCGAGCGTTTGCCATAACCGTTGGAGACCTGCCATTTCATCCGGCCGTCTCTGCCGATTGCGGCGATATGCTGGTCCCTTTGGCCGGAAGGTCTATCGTCGAATGGTTCGACCGCGTTGACGCGAGGCGGAATGACGATTGCGGCGGCAGCGCTATCATCGATGACTGCGTCGTAAGTCGGTTTTCCGTCATAGGCGTCGTCAGCAGTAAACTGTCCGATCGGACCGCCAATCTGGTCGAGTAGTGGCTCAACTTGAGAGACATCGCCTGATAAGTCAGGGTATGGGCAATGATCTCGCCGCTGTCGGCATCCAGTGCCAGATGCAGCTTGCGCCAACTGCGACGGGATCTGGCGCCTTGCTTCTCCTCCAGCCACTGACCCGCGCCGTAGACCTGCAGGCCGGTGCTGCCGACAAGAACATGCACTGGTCCCTCCGGCGGAACCTGGCGATCATGCCGTTTGTTGGGCGATTGCCATGTCCGCGCCCGACGGCTCAGGGTGGTATGATCGGGGACAGCGAGCGCCAGCCCCATCAGTTGCAGCACCGATTCCAGCAAGCCTTCTGCCTGGCGCAGCCGCAGGCATGGCCGCTCGATCCGCTCGCCAAGTCTGGGTCAAACGCATACGGCTCGCTGCAATCGTTCTAGCGCTGGTCGCCGCGGTTCTTGTGGTCGCAGTCTTCAGTGTGTTGCCGCACTGAATTGAGCATATTCCGCGAAGGCCTGGACGAAGGTTCATGGGCAAGGCGTCGAGCTTCTAACAGCGAATCTGGATCACCGAGGTTCCGTGCGGACCTCCTTTTCGATCGGATACCTTTTGGACATCTCGTGCGGCCTTGGCAGCATCGTCAATGCCACACCAGAATTTCATCAGATTACTTGTTGTGTCGGCCGTGGTCAGGAAGAAAAATCCCTATTAAACTGATCGGCGGAATATTCAGCTTTATTGAACCTTTACATTTATCCGGGTAATCAAAGGCGCCGTCGTCGTCGGCCGGGATCTGGGTATCACGGTCAGCCGGGATGCCGTGCGGAAACGACAGGAGCGGCGCAGCCCATGTCCAGAAGGAATGCAGCACCGAAAAGCTCAAGCCAGCGAGAGCGGCCGACGCCGCAAAGATCGCGAACCGGATCGTCTGGGCCATTTTTTCGTCGCTTGCGCCTCTGGGCGACTTGGCCAGGGTGCTGCGTTTCCCCAAAGCCTCAACGTCTCGTGCTGGTTCGATGGCAGTGAGCTCGTCGCGATCGAGCACTGGGGCTATCGCCGGCCGCAGTGGTGCATGAAGCAGAGGCCAGCCGACTGGCAACCGCTGCCCGACGTCTATCGGCTCGAGCGGGAGCGCGCAGCAGGAAGCGCTCGACCGGGTGCGCATCGCCGCGCAGGCGCGAATGGTTGCCCAAATTCAGGCCGCCGGCAGGAGCGCGCCGGACGCTTCAGCGGTGTAGGACAGCGGCGAGAGGAACTCACGCCAATGTGAGTTGCCGCTGCAGCGAGGAACCCCGTTTCTGTCTCATGCGCTCGTCGACGTTTTTCATGTTGGTGCTCGCAACCCTGTCAGTGGCCGTCAAGCCTCCCATGGCTGGAGCGGCAGGATTGGCGTTCATACAGCCGGCTGGTACCTTATGGCAGACACCATCGGTGCTTAGGGCCGTGTCGCGATCACCCATAGGGGCCATGGCGCTGGCCAGGGAAGCCCACCAGAGGCGATCGAGCCGAGGGCGGCGTAGGATTCAGGTGAGCCTTCTCGGCCTATCCTTGCCTTCGCCTTCGGCCAGGAAGGCGGCCAGCGCGCCAACCAATGCTTCGGCGCTGTCCCTCTCGAGGTGAAGCTCGATCTCTTCGTCATCTTCCGTGATCAGCAGCAACTTGCCTATCAGCGGGTCGCGCGAGATGACCACTATATCATCATCCTGAAAGTCGGCTCCCTTGGGCATAGACGATCCTTGCTCTTTGATTGCGCCAGCATGCAGTGGGCCACAGGGAAGCGCCAGAGCGCACCGGACGTGGAGGCGGTGTAAACGCGCCTCTCCTAGTCGTAGATGATCTGGCTACGCTGTCCGTCCAACGTATAGAAACTTGATATGGCGCCGATCTCGGTCGAACTCACAGGAGCCGATCGGTCGACCTGGAGAACGCAATTTGTTGCGGGTCTCAACTCGATCGTCACGGTCGGCGGATCTCCCTGCTGTGTCGCCTTGATGAGGCTGTATTTCAGCCCTCCATGAAGGGGGAGCACGAACACGCGCAGGAAGCTTGTGCAACGTGCGATGGGGGTCTTGGCCGGCCCTGAGTGAGCCGGGGACAGCATCAGCGCATAAGCACATAGCGCACCCATCAGGAGGCACGCCGCGCAGCCAAGGAAGCTACCAGATCGCGCTGGCGAGCATCGCAAGGCCGATTGCGGCGATGTAGAGCGGGACGGCCATGGGCTGATTAATTATGCACTCCATGCGAACCCAGTGTTTCCCCAAGTAAGCTGTTATCTCCTCGGTCTCATCGGGAGAGCCCATTACCGGGAGGGCAGCCATGTCGACGGTTTTCGCCGAAGGCATAGATCCCACCAGCGCCAGCAGTTGCTGATTGCACTGGAACGCTATCATTCTGGCGATCACGTCGGGGCGGCCGCAATTAGTTGGCAGTATCTTGTTCATGGCGGCGGCAAGACAGGCTTCATAAGCCTCTTTCGGCGTTTCGGAGTGCGCCCCGCGGGCTACAGTCACCGCGGCGATGACCGAAGGCGCCATGCGCAGAAGACGAGCGCTCATTTTCCCCACCATCGAGTGCCGACACCAATGTTCATCAGGGATTGTAGCGATTCATGGACAAAGGTGTCCCTCGCCCTAGGGAAGCCCGCCGGAGGGCGATCGAGGCGAGGGCGGCATAAGGGCAGTGGCGGCAAAGATCGCCGTCAGTCGGACCAAGCGACCTTGTTTCCCATTAGGTGTCGCGTGTGACTCGCGAACTGAAGCGTTGCCTTCACACGCTCCATTTCGACTTTCGGGGCGATCGCTCGGTGGAGGGAACGCACAACTGTGAGACTTTCGTCCGTGAAGGGCAGCACCAAATCGATAACCCGCGGGGTAGCGAAAATCGTGCAGCTTGTTCATCGCCTCCATCCGCACCACCAGTTCGCAAAGCAAATTGACCTCGGGCAGCCCCTTGGTCTTGCACCGCTTGAGAATCCTTTTGGGCCGGTGTCCCAGATCGAAGATGTCGGCCTTTGACGTCCCGCTGGCTGCAAGGAACGACTTCAGGGCCAACTCCAAGGAGTAAGCCAAGAGGAAGTGGCTCGCGAAATGGCGCACGGGCTGCGCAGGCTCCACCAGCACTTCGAACATCCAGGTACTCGACGCTGCGAATGAGGAGATCGCCAGCGAACAAGCCAAGGGGCTGAGGGATTTCAACGTCTGGCCGTCTCACTGCCGTTTATCTAAATCCGCGAAATATGCTTCGATGATCTCACCGCCTGCTTTGTCAATCTGTTCCGACGTCAGGTTGCGATACACCCTTGATATCATCTTTGTGATCGCCGCCATCTCCTCCCCGATCTCATCAAGCGGCGGCTCCGCTTTGCGCAGCCGGAATTCAGCCTGCAGATCGCAGATGGCCGGTAGTCTATCGACTCGTCACGGCTGGCGGCAGCGGCCATAGATTTGAACACGTCGATATAACGTGCCTTCAGTGCCTCGGCCGGCAGACTCTCATGCTTTCGCCCGGCTTCCACGTACGTCTTCACGTCTTCCATCTCACTCTTTGCGAGCGAGTGTTGAACGATGTTGTAGACCGTGACGTGCGCAAATGGCGGCCGGCCGTTTCGGTTCTCCATCCGTCAATCCGCAGAATGCCTTCGATGGCTTCTTCGCGAGCGTAACGCTGCATGGACTCTCCCGAGATCGAAATTCTTGAAATTGCCATCCCTGCGACCAAAGAACTCGTCATACGAACCATCGACGAGATCGGCCGGAAAGCGATTTCAATTGACGATGTGGAGGATGGCGTCTTCGAGGCTATGCTTGACATGACTGGCACTAAGCGTCGCCGACGCGTAGCCTAGGGCGAATTCCGTTTGCCTTCGCTGCTCTCGCAACTGTCCCAACAACGGTCCGATTGCGACTGCTGCGGCAATTGCTGCCATCCATCGACTCGCAGCGCCGAACCACTCTCTGGCGCAAATGGCGGCACCCTCGTCCTTACCGCAGACGGTCGAATAAGCTGGCCACAAACGTGAGGCGCAAACGTCGCGACTGCGATGATGAGAAACACCATCGGTGCACGCCACCCAAGGTCGTCATCCCCTCGCTTCATGCGAAAATGCATAGCATGACCACCTTCGGCAAAACAAAGGGTGCTGATGGCCAGGCGTTTCGCTCCCCTGGCCCAGTTTATTAGGCGAAACGTTCTCAGTTTACAGGCGAGTGAAACTGCCCCATCAGCCGCGCGGCGGCTTGCCGTCCTGCCATGTCCTGCGCAATCGTCAGCATGGCCTCCAACGGGATGATGAACTTGGCCACGCAAGTCTTTCCTGCACCCCGCCATAGCCGATCTGATGTACGACGACACCCGGGACAAGTTCGGCGCGACTTCCTCCGTGCGACCGACGCCTTGCACGAATGTGTCGAGGATGACGACGGGCTCAAGCAGATGCGCCCGAGAATGAGATCAGACATACTTTCCTCCTTTGATGAGATCGACGCCCGCGGCCTTCATTACCGCAAGCGCGCGTGTCGCCGGCGAGGGCATCGTCTCCCATCGAGGCCACTTTCACGCGGTGGGAAATGAACCAGCTTGCCGTGGTGTTACAGGGGACCCAACGAGCGCGCTCATGAACGTCGACGTTGTCGCCGTACAGGTCGCGCTGGAGCATGAGCGTTTCGAAATGCAACCATTCGGAATAGGCCATAGGTCGGTGCGGCTGATGTCCGCTGTTTCCGGGGGCTCTGGTGCTGCGTTGGCGGCAGCGGCAGCGACCACAGGCGCGGAAGAGACGGTGCGGATAAGTACGGCCCGGCGAGAAAACGGCCTTTGAACCAAGCGGCCGGCGTATCGGAAAAGTTGGGCATTTGCCCCTCCATAGGGGTTCACATTTGATTGGAAACCGCATTGGGAAAGGGACAAGAACAGCTAGATGTTCTTCAGAGATTTCAACGCGTTATGACTTAAATCGGGCGGAGGGGAGGGATCCCGGATTTTCATTTGTAGACCCGCCTTTCGTTGCAATATCAGATGGTTAGTTGAGGGCAGGCATTCTCGTCAAGCTTCAATTGTAGCGTCAAGCTGAGTCTACCCGTCGTCCAATCGACTCTTTGTTGAACCGAGAACCCAACATCTGCCTTGCGGCAAAATCCTTGCCCGTAGAACTCCGCAAGCCTGTTGGTGGTTGCGCGGCGAGGATGTCTGAACGCTGGAATGCGCGCGCACTGGCGTGCATGAAGAAACCGCCTATCACCCTCCCATGCCCGAGGAATATGCGCTGCAGCCGCAAACAGGAGGCCGAGGCGGCTCATCAGCGGTTCAGGGCACAGAAGGCGGCTGAGCGCAGGGCCAGAGAGGCCCAGCAGCGCGCGTGCGACGAGCGCTGTCGAGGCTCTTAGGCAGTGACGCGAGTTTCGCTTGGCTTGCTGATTGTGCGGGGTAGGTCAGACTGGGTGGATGACACATCGCTCAGCAGCGGGAGCGTATAGCGGAGCTACAATGCCTCGAATTGCCCGTGAGGGTTTGACGCCAGAATGTTGCTCGTTTCCGCAATGTAGATATCGAGATCACCAACTCTTGGATATTCAAAGTCCCTAAAATTCGTTATAAACGGATCGTGCGGGAGAAGGCGCTCTGGCATGATCGATTCAGATGTATTCGACTTCGTCGAGCGCTGCCGCAAACATGCGACAGCAGGGTCGCTTTTGACCGATCTGCTCGCGACTGTAAAAAATCTTGGATTTGAGCATCTCATCTTGAGCGGCGTGCCTTTGGGTGGGCAGAAGCTGGCCCCAATGGTGGAATTGAATGGGTGGCCAAGGGGCTGGTTCGAGCGTTATGTCGAAGCCGAGCACGCAGCAGTGGATGGCGTCTGCATATATTCGGCCAAGACACTGAAGCCGTTCCTTTGGTCTGACGTCCCGGCCAAGTGGTCCGATACGGAAGCGTCGCGACGCGTCGCGGGCGAAGCAACGGAGTTCGGCATTTGGAGCGGCTTCGCCGTGCCGATGCTGAGCGTCCATCACTGGCAGTCTGTGCTGTCATTTGCGTCATCGACGAAGGTCTGCAAGCTGTCTGCGCGCCAGCAGGTGCAGCTGGTCACCATGGCGATCTACGCCGGCATGACGATCCAGGCGCTGTCGCATGACGACGAAGACAAAGAGAGCCCGCTGACCGATCGCGAAAGGGAAGTGCTCCTGTGGGCCGCGGCCGGCAAAACATCTTCGGAAACCTCGCAGATCCTCGGCCTGACCGAGCGTACCGTCAAATGGCATGCCACGCGGGCCCGCGAGGCTTTCGGCGTTGCCACCACCACGCAAGCTGTCGTCGAGGCGGTGCGCAGGCGCCTGATCCATCCATAGCTGCGTCAACTGTCCGATCGGACAGGTGACGTACATTAGAGAGACTGCAACTATTCCCCCAAAAGAACGATCGGGGGATCGCGCTATGATCACGGCCCATGTTGTCAATGCGCAGAACAAGCATCTCTACGAAAACGAATTCGACGAGTTCCTGCGCCGCCGACACGACTTTTTCGTGCATCAGAAACACTGGCGCCCCCCAAGCCCGGACGGTCGGGAAGTAGACCAGTTCGATACTGATGTGGCCACCTATCTGCTCGGTATCGAAGAGGGTCGCGTCGTGACATCGGCCCGATTGATCCCAACGACTGAGCCGCACATGGTCTCGGAGGTCTTTCCTCACATGTGCGAGAAATCAGGTGTGCCCAGACTTCCCGACTGGGCCGAATGGACGCGCACCTTCGTCGTGCCCGACAAGCGCTCGACCGGGCTGCGAGGCACGCTGACGCAACTCTGCTGCGCGGTGATGGAATATGCGCTCGACGAGGGCCTGACCGCGGTCGGCGGCGTCCAGGAAACCTACTTCATGCCCCACCACGGTGCGCTGAAATGGCACGCCGAGCCGCTGGGGATGGCCAGAGAAGAAAATGGCGAGTGGTACATCGTCGCCTACATCGAAGTGAATGAGGCGGCGCTGGCGAGTGTTCGGAAGATACTAAGGATCGAGCATTCGCTGCTGGCGAGGAGGGGGGCGCAGGTGCCATTCGTCCATGGCGACCGATCTTCGATCTATATCGATCTTAGCGGCAGACATGAAATCCATGCGATCCATCAGGGCGAGCCGTGAAACCTCCTGGAAGAAAGGTCCTTGAGGTCAAGGAGACAAAGATGCTCTCGCGTTTGAAGGTTGTGTCCTATGCCTGCGCATTCGTTTTGTTGTTCAGTCACCTGACTATGGCTGCCAAAGTGACAGATGCGCTAACTCTAGACAATTTGCAGAAGTTTTCGCCACACGCACGCGCTGACCTGATCGCCGGCCTTATTCAGTACCGATCCTATCTTGAAAAAAAGAATATCAATAACCCGCAAAGATTTTATCACTTTATAGCGGAAGTCGCCGCCGAAACGGGAGGGTTGCTTCGCCTGGATGAGAACATGAACTACTCGGAACAGGGCCTCTTGAAAATATTCCCGAAGAGCGTAAGCCCCGACCAAGCGAGGCGCCTAGCGCACCGGCCGGTTGCAATCGCCAACCATGTCTATGGCAAGAAGCTCGGGAACCTAGGGCGAAGTACCAATGACGGATGGGATTACAGGGGCTCCGGGTACATCCAATTGACAGGGCGCGCAAATTTCCGGGACAGGGGAAAGGACGCTGGGCTGAAGTTGGAGGGCCTGCCTGCCCCGGGCACTGAAGACGGGAATCCGGAACTCGCAAGATCGCCTAATGAAGGCCTTTTGGTCGCCACCGAGTACTGGAATTCGCACGATATTAACTCGGTCGCTGACCATGGGTCGGTTCGCGATGTCCGGTTGAAGATTAACCCGGCACTCGTTGGGCTGGATAATGCTAAGATTTGGTACATCAGAGCGAAGAAAGCATTCGGTCCGGACCTCGAAGGTCCCGCCCAGGTGGCGGCCGCGACACAGCTCAACGACGAAGAGAGGTTGGCTGCTATGAGTGCCTTGGAGGCACTCGATCTCACTGACGAGCAGGACGTACTGGCCGTTCAGACCGCCGCTGAACCGGGGGCACAACCAAAACAAGAGGCTGACGCCGCTGCGGCTTATGCGGGCGCTCTAAGGGAGTTCCAGCGAGATCGCGGTCTACCCGAAACCGGTACGCTGGATGATGATACCTTGTATGAATTGACGGATCCGAAAAATGTACCACGCGAGTAACTGTGCTCCGCACGGCTTTGAACGGAAATTTCATGTGTGGCTGAGCCGCTCGGCGGCTGCGATAGCCCTTCTCCTCTTTGGCGCGCAGCAAACGGCAGCGCAGCAAGATTCCTTCGTATTTGCCACCCCGGACCAAGCGACGGATGGCAGTATAGAGGTCATTGGCGCGAAGTCTGCGAAACCGGAGATTTGGCCTGCCACACTGATCTTTAAGAGTGCGATCGGCGGCTGCACGGCAACGGTAGTCGGACCTCAGGCGGTTTTGACGGCGGCACACTGCATTGAGGACGGAGCATCCGGCCAGATTAAAATACACAGCCAACCAATCAAGGCGCAATGCAAAAGGCATCCTGGTTATAAGAACACAAATACCACTCACGATTTTGCTCTTTGTAATACCGACGCTCCGATATCTGGTGTTGCATTTGAAGCAGTTAATACGTCAATTGCTTTTCCAAAGGTGGCTATGCCCATAACCATCTTAGGCTATGGTTGCACGACTCCTGGAGGTTTTGACCGGAATTTTGGAATGCTATTCTCTGGCACGGCCACAGTCACTCGACTCCCGAGAAACGATGATCTTTACACAATAACTCATGGAGGTGCCGCTGTGTGCTTTGGTGACAGTGGCGGTGCCGCATACGTTTATGATGACGCGATCCAGCGCCATCGTCTGATAGTGGGTGTGAATTCAAAGGGCGACATTAGTGAGGTATCTTATATATCGTCTACAGATACCGAGGCGTTTGTGTCCTGGGCCATTGATTGGAGCAAACAGACCAAAGCGTTTATTTGCGGTATCCACACGGAAGCAACTGGTTGCCGACCTTAGAGAGGCGTTCTCATGGGTAGCATTTGGCTAGGATGTTTAGGAGCGGTCTGTATATGCGCCTTGCCGCCCAAGGCCGGGGCTTCAGAGCTACTGAACGGGTTGTCAGTTCAACTCCCTGCGCGGGTCGTTCTCGGCAAATCACCGTCGGATATGTCGCCATCGCTAGAAAAAACACTGGCTGAAAGCGCTGGTCCGATTACAATAACCGTCCCGGTTGGAAGAACAATAACCGAAACAGTGAAAGAGGAGTGCTCCTCTGTTACGGGGGTGTATCTCGGTATCCTCCGTGAGAAAATCGGGCAGCTAAATCCACGGCTATCTATAGATGAAGACAACGCAGAAGCTGCGTTGGAAAAAAGAGCAACGTCCGCACAGGTCGTGTATGTGCCATTTTGTGTCGGCAAAACTGCGGAAAGTCACACGGTAGCGCCCGGGGAGACGTTGTGGACATACTTTGATAGGCAAAAACTGGAAACTCCTGACTTATCATGGGACGACTACGTGCATGCTGTTGCACGCCTAAACAACACGACTCCCGACAGCCTATCGGCTCTTCCGATTGGCAAGCCAGTGATACTCCCTAAGTTCACAGTCGACATTCCAGTGCGCAGCAAGGCAGTAAAAGATGCAGTGCGAACGATACAAAAGGATATCGAATCCGGAGGAATTAAGTCCTTTCGCCCAACCAACTGGGGTGTTTTGGACTCGGGCGAGGAAGAGAAAAATGAGGGCAGGTGCGGTGCCGACCGCATGAGCGGAATACCGAAGACCCAGAGTGCATTTCAAGAAATTGCTGATGCGTTGATCCGAAATGAGTATTTAGACAAACAACAAGATTGGAGCAGGGAACTGCAGCCGGTACGGGTGGCAATCCTTGATAGCGGCGTGGAAGGCAATGCAAATCCGCTGTTGGCGATAATGTTGCGGCCGCTGGCCACGTGGCTTCCCCATGATCAGACCGAGGCGTTACCAGACCACGACCAAAAGGCGCATGGAACGGAGGTGCTCTCGATTTCTGCGGGTGGCAACCTGCTGGGACGTGTAAGCGGTTTGATGAAGTTCGTTGAAATTGCACCATTTCGCGTGATCGATGTGCAATTGACAAGTGACGACCAGGGGCAAGCTCACAAACAATTCGTGGCGAAAGAAGAACTCGTGCTTCGGGGTCTGCACCTGGCGCAAGCAAATGAAAGCGTCAAAATTGTTAATATGAGCCTCCGGTTTCCTGGTGAGATAGAAGGATTTTCAGAGTTTGTGGGACCTGACGAGCATTTTCTAATCGTTGTTTCGGCCGGAAATGGCGGCGATGAACTTGGAACGAACTACACCGCCTATCCGGCGATGTTCGGAGGAAACGATAGCGACAATATCATAACTGTCGGGGCAGTAGACGGAGGTAACGAGTGGCTGCGTGACTCCAACCGGAGTAGTGCGCACGTCGACATCGCCGCGTGGGGGTGCGGAGTTCCCGTTCTTCGGTATGACGCTGAAGACGATGTGTTCAAAGTCAGCCTGGAGACTGGGACATCGTTCGCCGCACCGCAGGTGGTTTTCGTAGCAGCTCTACTGATGCGGGAGCATCGCGAAGACTGGACAGCGATCAAGCCCGTTCAGGTGAAGCGGCGCCTCATTTATTCATCCGACTTGCACCCAGAGCTGTGGAAAAATGTTAAAGATGGAAGGGTATTAAATCCGAGGAAGGCACTATCCCTATATACAGATGTTGTTGAATTGACAAGCGGACGATTGATGTTCGGGAATCTGCACTTAGACGAGACGGACACAGGCACTGTAAAACTGTGCCCAGACGTTGCAATACCGTTCACAGAGATACGAAAAATTGCCTATCTTGGGAATGAACGCTTTGACGGCCCATTAAAGCCGTACTTTATCTATCGCGAGCAGGGGAACTTCGTTGAGCCGGAACGCAGAACTGTTCAAGAGTTGTGGTGTGATAGTCTATTTCCTACTATTGATATTACTGACGCTATGACTGGCAAGAAGGAGGTTATAGATGTGAAGCAAGTCAAGGACATCGTCATGGCATTTAGACCGTGAGGTCGGTAGCAGGATCGTAATCCATAATCGATGCTCGGGAAACGAGACTCGAGGCATGCGTTTCGTCGTCCGCTTTTTTTCGGATCACGCTGGGAGAAGCGAAAACGGTTGGGCCAACTCGTGAAAGAGTTCGGACGTCTGTAGCATGCGGCTTCCACAAACAAGCTGACAACAGGGCACCTACTGGCGGACAAGTAGGACGCGAGAGAGGGCCGGACTGCCATAAAGAAACATTGGCAGAATAATCTAACTTCGATGGTGCTGGGGCGGAGGCACTGATCAGTGGGAGTCAGCCTCCCTAACATAACGCACACACTAGTAGGAGAGAATTCAGCGCCTAGCCCCTTCCAACCTGACCGCCGGGCGACTCAAAGCCGATCGTTCCCAGCCAACCCACGGGTCTTCTGTATACAGCAGCTGTCGGATCATAAACGTGAGAGGCATATGAACGAGCGTAGCCGTCTGGGGGCAGTATTATTGTGCAGTATAGCTGCAGGTTGTTCTGCGCTGCACTCTAATCTGAATCCAGTTGAAGGTATTCCATACTTTCTGCCACAAACCCTGGTTCGGTATACGGTCGATCAGAGCGCCCCTGCAGCGTCCAAGATTGACACAATTGATGTTCCAGACAGGTCGAGGCCGCGGTATCTGTCCTATACGGCGAATGGATTTGCCGATGAGAATGTATGCATCAGCCGTTCGGAGGAAGGTTTCCTCAAGGCGGTATATTTTGGCGCTCAGGATCGCACAGCTGATATCATCTTAAACATTGTGCAATTGTTCGCGGAGGCAGGACCAGGGGTTCCGGTGCTCGCGCCGCCCAAAGAGGTAGTTAGGGGGACCTGTTCACGGACAGTAGTGTCTGCGTGGATGGATCCCTACGACAAAATTGCTCTCGCGCGGTTTAACAAGCAATTGTGCAAGGTCAAGGTTGCGGTGCCAGCCGAACTCGATTTCCGGACGGGCATCGCTGATTGCCCAGATGACGCCGTTTGCTTTGCAACGAAGAGTAAATTCAACGCCTATCTGGTTGAGCCCGACGGGAAGGTCGCCTTTCCATTTACTCAACAGACGGTGGCGAGCAAGCGAGATGTCGGCTGGCTGAAGGTGCGCGGCGCCTTCTTCAATAAGCGAATAACTCAGCTCGATTTTCAGAATGGGGTCCTTACGACTATGCGAGTCAAGAAGGACAGCGAAATTGCGGGCCTGTCCCAACTACCACTCAACATTGTCGAGCGCGTACTCGCTGTGCCAGGAAATGCGATTGGGATGGCGTTCGCAGGTTACCAGGAGAAGCTTGTGTATCTCCAGCGTCGCAAAGCTCTGCGGGATGCAGGAGGTCTCGTGCCTACCCCCGTGCCGACGGATCCCGGGATTGCCACGGATATCCGTTCGTGCGTCTCTGGCTAAATTAGGGCTTGCTTTCCGGGGTAGCTCGATCACAGCTGACGCTCGACTTGATCGAGGCAGGAGGCGCGTCTGCCGCTAACAGTGCACCCAGCCCCAAACTGATGGCGCGAACTTCCGCTCGGGAAAGTAGGTTGGCTGGGAACCTGGATCCTGGTTTCCATTTTTACGCCCATTTTTATGTTGGTATATCATGCACGTAGCCGGTGGCAGGCATTGTCGTCAACAATCTGTTGTAGCACCAAGTTGGGGAGAGCTTCGGCCATTGAGGAGGCGCGTCGGCCGATCCAATCTACCCGCCGCAGGCCAGTCTCGTTTGCACAAAAATGACTGTGGTTCGCGAGATCCTGAGAGCCACTGGTCGAGTAAAGAGCTAGTCATCCAACCAAGATGCCGACGTGGGGTTAGGAACCCAATTTCTCACTTGTGAGCCACTTGCCTATTATCGTCGCAACCTGAAAGGCGGTTTGCTCGGCCCGGTCATCGTCCGCGACATCGCAAAGGGCGCTGCGAAGCCCGCTGGGAAGGCGACTGCCAAGACGCCCAACCTTCTTGATGGCAGGCGCATAGCTCCCGTGCTGCTTGGTTCGAGGCACTGTGAAGGTAGGAGCCAGGAGATCAAGAGCGATGGCGATATCGCGCGCTGCACCGCCGAACGCGCCGAGGACGACTAGCGGCTTGGCCGCGTCCAGTGTCAAAATAGCCTCCTCGACGATCCCTGGCATGGCGCCGTCGTACGCATCGGCTGGATCGGATAACACGCCCATCTTGCCGCCTAATATCACACGCGCGTCAGCGCGCGCAGTCACCATACGCCGCGCAACACTGTGGGCTTGGGCGGGTGCCGGGGTGGGAACCGTGGCAAACCATGCAGCAAGCTGTGCGTCATTTTTAACAACCTCCCCGCCCAATCGAATGCCGCCACCGCCTGGCCGCGCCACAACAAACGCATCAGCGCGCGCAATCTCTGTGCGAACGGTGCTACGCCCCTCATTTAGGATCGCAAAGAGGTCTTCGTAGCGAATGAACCGCGCCACGGGTTCGGGGATTATCTGCGTCGGGCTGAACTATCGGGACCATTCGGCCGAATCCGGCTATGCGCAGCCGCCCTATCCCACCGTGTTCAGCCGCTTTACGTCGAGCCTGATCGGCCACAAGATGGCGATTGTGCGTCCGCAGCTTTCGCACACGCTCGACTACGAGGGTGAGTTGGTGGCGGTGATCGGCAAGGGCGGCTCAAAGATCGCGGAACATGACGCGCTTGACCATATCGCCGGCTATTCGATCTTCAACGACGGGTCGATCCGGGAATACCAGCACATCACCCCGCAATGGACGATCGGCAAGAACTTCGATTCCACCGGCGCATTTGGGCCTGCCTTCGTCACCGCCGACGAACTGCCTCCCGGCTGCCTGGGACTTACACTGGAAACGCGGCTCAATGGCCAGGTCGTTACAGCATGCCAAGATCGAAGACATGGTGTTCAGCGTGGCTGAACTTGTGGCTATTATGAGCCGCACCATGACGCTCGAGCCAGGCGACCTGATCGTGACCGGCACGCCGTCGGCGTCGGCGTCGCGCGCAAGCCGCAGCTCTTCATGAAGCCTGGCGACATCTGCGAAGTGGAGATCGAAAAACTTGGCGTTCTGGTCAATACGATCGTGTACGAGGCGGTCGACGCACAGGCCGCCGCCTGATCTGTTCGGGGAGGAGATGCGACATGACCGCCATTAGAGGCTTTGTCGGTGCCAGCCGGCGGCCCGGAATGCTCGGCGTCCATTCCATGGACAGCTTCAACATGGTCGTACCCAACCTGCAGCAGGCGAAGGATTTCTATGGCACCTTCGGCATGGACGTGCGCGAGGAAGGCAATTCGCTCGGGCTCTATACGTTCGGCCACGCGCATCGGCGGGGAAGCCTTTCGGAGGGAGCGAGCAAGAAGCTCAGCTATCTCTCGTTCGGCGTCTTTGACGATGATTTCGAGGGATTTCGCAAGCATGTCGAAGGGCAGGGCGTGAAATTGATCGATCCGCCGGCAGGGCTCGGCAGCAACGGGTTCTGGTTCCGCGACCACGATGGCGTCCTGGTCGAAATCCGGGTGGCCGAAAAGACGTCACCCAACAGCAAGTCCGAGACGAACAACCTGTCTGTTCCGGCCAATCAGCGCGGAGCCTCACTCAGATCGCAGGCCAGGACAGCAAGACCCCGCCGGCTTGCGCATCTGCTGATCTTCACGCGCGACGTGGACCAGGCGGTCATCTTCTATGCTCGAACCCTGGGCCTGCGTCTCTCGGACCGTTCCGGCGACGGCATCGCATTAATGCATGGGATCCATGGCAGCGATCATCATCTAATCGCCTTCGTCAAGTCGGACGGGCCTGGACTGCATCATTGCAGTTGGGACGTCGGCTCGATCGAGGAGATCGGCCTCGGTGCCATGCAAGTGGCTGACAAGGGATTTTCGAAAGGCTGGGGCCTCGGGCGCCATGTGCTCGGATCAAACTTTTTCCATTATGTGCGCGACCCGTGGGGCAGCTATTCCGAGTATTCCTCGGACATCGACTACGTGTCAGCGGACCATGACTGGGATGCTGGAGATCATGCTGCCGAGGACGCTTTCTACATCTGGGGCCCCACCCCACCCGATGACTTCACGGTGAACTACGAGAACTCAGCAAAGTAGCGCAAGCGGGCAGACGCGGGTCGTCAAACTATCTGGAATCGGTATCGCGCGCGGCGAACCCCCTTCGCCTCATGTGACCGGGCATCATGGCTCGACGACCTAATTGGCGACAGAAGGCTCGGCCCTAGGTAACGCTGCCGAAGCAAGTGGTGGAACTGTCGTGCGCAGCGACATCACCGATAGCGGTGACGCCCCGTCGAAGCGCTTTCCGGAAGGCTCGTCCACAAGCCGAACTTCCAGCGTTTCGATAGTTCGCTCGGGAGGCCGCGAAACTGGACTGCATATTGCGTGTCGGCAACGCCTGACCGCAGTGCAGAAAGCGTTGCCGATGGCAAATTGGTTGTTTTGGAGTGGGTCAAAGTGATCGAAGGCGGCTCTAGCGAGCAGGCGATCAATTACTGCTGCAGCTTGTGAAAAAATATATTAGAGGCCTAGAAAGTAAGCGCAAAAGCAATATAAAATTGGCAGAAGGTCGCTTTGCGGGGAGGGACGTATGTCGTTGGTGCCAGCCGGACCCTATGCTTTGCCTGGCGTCAAGATGCCGAGTTGGCTTGTTCGTTTCGACAAAGACGGCGAGTGCACGTCCCCAGGTACAGCCGCAGCGCTAATCGAGAAAATTCGCACGAGCGAGTATTCGAATGTGCTCTTCTACTCTCACGGGTGGAACACCGATTTTGGGGCGGCCGTCGATCAATACAGTCGCTTTCTTCGTGCCTTTGAAGCGGTAATTCAACAGCATCCATTGCCGGGGTTCTCACCGATTTTTGTCGGCGTAACTTGGCCAAGCGCGTGGATGCCATCGACGCCCGGGCCGCAAATGGCTGCTGGAGATGTGGAGCACAAATTGTCCGAAGCGGATATTTTCGAGAAGGTGCTCGCTGAGATCGCGGCCGATATATCCAACGAAAATCGCACCGACTTCTACGAGCTAATCGATACCGGGATGCTCGCGCGCGAGCAGGCATTAAAGCTGGCCCGCATGATGTCGTCCATAATATCGCGCCCGCCTGAGGAGGTCGACGGCGCCACCAGCGAACCGATACCCGAGGAGGGGATTCTCAAGTTAGTAGCCTTGATGCGGACCGCCGAAAAAGGATCCGGGAAGGAAGACATCGACACTGATCACATCGATACAATTGGAGGTGGAGCCGGTCCTTTGGTCGCGGCCAGTGAGAGTTGGGATCCCCGAGATTTTGTTCGTCTAGCTTCGCTCTTTCAGATGAAAGATCGCGCCGGGCGAGTTGGGAGCCGCGGCGTGGCCGAACTGCTCCGGAACGTTTTGTCTGCCGCTCAGGGTGGCGTGCATGTGTTCGGGCATTCGTTTGGAGCGAAGGTCGTTTTGTCGGCCCTTTGTGCGCCAGAACCACTCCCGCGCCAACCAAGCTCGCTTTTGTTGCTGCAGCCGGCGATCTCGCATCTGAGCTTTGCGGAGACCGTTCCGGGGCGAACAGGCTCAGGCGGCTACAGAACAGCATTGAGGTTAGTAAAATCGCCTGTTTTCACGACGTACAGCAGCATGGATTTCCCCCTCCACAACGTCTTCCATCTGGCGCTGCGAAGGCCCTCCGATCTTGGGGAGCTACAAGTCGGTGCTGCTGGTGAGCCACCCGGCCGTTACGCGGCTCTGGGTGGCTACGGTCCGCGAGGCGTAGAGGATCGAACTCAAATTGATCCCATCCCCGACGCCGGCGACGATTATCCTGCTTTGGCCGGCTACAGGATTGTGGCGCTCGACGGCTCCGACAAGCGAATTACCTCCCATGGGGACGTAGCGAATTCCTACACTGCATGGGCGTTGTGCACTCAAATTGCGAGGGCCTGAACATGGGCGAAGAGCTAAAACGCGAACATCAGCTCATGTCATTGCGAATGGAGCTATTAGCTTGGTCAGGCGACCCGTACATTTTGATAGACTTTGAAAGTGGCGGAAGTTCTAAAAAGAATTGGAAGCTCCCTGCGTCGATGCTCGGGATCACCCAAGAGGGAAGGTCGAGCTTGCCGCAAGGTCCGCACCTCCCGCGTGCGTTGGCGGATGAGATCGCAGCGACTGCCAATGAAAATGCACGTACTGGTTCATCCGAGCCACTTTGGCTCCATCTAATCAGACCGTACGGGCTTCTGGGAGCGGTGCCTTGGGAGAGGTTGCTCGGGGATGTGGTTAACCGCCCGATTCTGAGGTTGCCAGATTTCCTAGAGCGGTCGAAGGAAGACCCCGATACCTTAGAGATCGCCGTTTGCTTTGATCCCTCCATCGAAGGTGATCATTTCGCCGACTTTAGGCGCGTACATGATGTGATTTGCAGTGCATTCGACGCACCGAGAGCTCAGATTGTCGCTCACCTGTTTACGACACCCAAAATCGCTGAGCACTTTGGCACCTACCCGATCCCGCGGTTGAAAATCCATAGCTTGGGCGAGGAACGGATTGAAATTGAAAGTGGCTTGACCGGATTGCCGTCCTTCTCCCCATGGCTCGGCTGGATCGAGAGTGTTCTGCGCAATGAAGCTCTTGATGCTGTGCACTTCATTTGTCCCACCGAATCTTCCGATGAAAGATCCAATTTGCTTCTACGGGCATCCCCAGGAAGGGACGCAGCTCAATCATTGACCGCTGTTTATCCATCGGAGGTGGCTAGTTTCCTACAACGGACTGGCGCGTGGGCAGCGCTTTTTTCGCCGCCGCAAGGGTCAGGCTCCGAGGAGTCCTGCAGATACTTTGCCGATAGTCTCGCCCAGATAAGGCCTGGACCAGTGCTTTATCACGAGTTCGATGATGATATTGAGCAGGTTCGCAATCGGCTGGACAAAGTCTATCAGTTTCTGTTTGCGTCGGATCCGTCGGAGGCCCCCCAACTTCATAAGGACTTTCTCTATTGCCAACCCGCTCTGGTTAGCGATTATGAAAACTGGGACTCGGGGCGCAACGAGGTCCCGCCACGCGCGTCAGTCACGCAGCGTGTGTGGGCCAGGCTTTCGCAGCAAAGCGATCTGATACCAGACTATCGTCTGTCAGAAGCGCCTGCGTGGACATCTGCAGCTCAGCGTTTCGTCGAGAAGGCTTCCTTAGACTCTTCTCGCTTCCTACGAAGCGCCCAAGGATCGTTTCTCGATGAGGCGGTAAGCAGTTCGGCGATGAGCGCCAACAATGTTGTGCAAAGCACGCTGAGCGACATCCAGAAAATTATCGATCAACATGTCCTGCCCTTGAAGGACGACTAACGATGGCGCCAGTCGTTATTGCTATTCAGCGCGATTCAAATGGTTCAGGGTTGGCTGCAAGGCTGTACCGCGCACCCGTCAATTATCTTGGCGGGATGGATCCAAGCCTTTTGAATTTGCCTGATCCCATGCCCCAGTGTGACACCGGCGCAAACGTGACCGCTTACGGTCAAACATTATACGGTGCTCTGGCCAACCACCAAGCGATAGGCAGTGAAATCCACCGCCTGTCGATGATGAATGTGGCTGAAGCGGACGCTTTGCAGTTTCGTATTGAGACGCCGCTTGCTGAGCGCGTGCGTTGGGAAACTCTGTGTCGACCGCAAAGCCAATTTCTTGCCGTAGCTCCAGGCTGTCGCATCACTCGGCTGGTTTCACACATCTCTGAGGGATGTATCGGTGTGCGTACCTACATCCTTCCCTTGAAGGTAATGGCGTTTGTTTCTGCGGCAGGCATTGATCCACGTCCCGAACTGGACGAATTGATTGCACAAATAGTCGCTGCGCGTGCAAAAAATCTGCCCGTAGAAGCTCAGATCTATCTGGGCGATCAAGACCTTTTGACCGAGATGCGGGCCAAGGCGGAGCCGGGCTTCAGGTTTGCGCCGATCCCGCTTTCCGCGGACGCCATGAAGGCCGAAATTAAGGTTCAAGAGTTCCAGTTCTTGCACCTCTTTTGCCATGGTGGCACGGCCTTGGGCGTGTCCACACTTGAGTTTGCGACAATCACGGACACCGCAAGTGGCGCTGATACCGGATCGGTGAGGTTGGTGGTCGACGAGTTAGTTGCCGCGCTCGAAGTTCAGAAATCTTCTTGGATGACTGTGCTCAATAGTTGCTCCGGCGCGCGTCCCGCACAGCATCTAAATTCCATGGCTTTCAAGATCGCCGAGCGCGGTTCACCCATCGCCATAGGTATGAACGATCCCATCGACGCCATAGATGCCACGCAATTCACCCGAACCTTCTACCGAGAGGTGCTAGATATCGTCGGGAAAGCCCTTTCTGATAGTGGTGGTGAAGTGGCTGAGATCGACGTGTCGCCCGCGATCGTCGCTGTTCGCCAACATTTTTACCAGATGTACCAAAACCAGCCGCCCGGGGCGTTTGGCCGTTGGTCGCTTCCGGTGTTTTATGAGAACCAGGTGCCGCTACAGGTTCGCTCCCTCCTCGATGCGGAGATGAAGGCACGGGTCGATACGGTTGCCGAGGCATTGCGCAATTTGCCGGCAAGTACCCCGAACGACGTCCGCGATCAGATACTAGCCATTTTGGAAAGGCCACCTGCTGTGCCTGTCGAGCTTCGGCCTGATCGGTTCGGTAGGTTTGGCAAGGCGGATGCAGGAGGGAATGGTTGAACGGGCCGATCGACAGGCCGGAGGCTCTTCGCACCAACGCCTGGGATGGGGCAAAAGCTCTAACCCAACAACTTCCGCCAGTGTCGAAATGGGAGCTTAAGCCGCAGGCATTTCGAGCGGCTCAGTGGTTGGCGCCGCCTGAGCTGGACGAGCGTGAATGGAGAAACCCGGCCGTTGGGTGGGGCATAGTACTCCCGGATAACGATACAATGGGTGCTGTCGAGAAGGCGCGCGGCGAGGATCTGCCTGCGCCTTTGCGATCCCTGCTTCTCGAGCGCCCAGGCTCTCCAATTTTGCGCTTTCGCGCCGATCTAGGTGTTGGGCATCTTCGTCGCCATTATGAGGACGGTTGCGTCCAGGATTTATCCGCGCAGGGCCTAACTCCGGGAATCGGTAAGGGGCGTGTACCGCGTTATCTTCTGATTTACGCCAGCCCGGTGCAGATCCCGTGGGCCGTCCAGTATGCGTTGAATATGTCCTGCTGCGTTGGGCGGCTCGATTTGGAAGGAGACGAGCTCGCAAACTATGTCGAAGCGCTCGTCCACGGGTTCGACGAAGTCGATGCCAGAGCACCGCTTGTTTGGAGCGTGGACCACGGTGCTCCGGACATTACTTGGCTGATGGCTAGAGCGATCGGTCGAAAGCTCTTCCACAGTTATGCCCTCGACAACGATCTGCAGCGGCGCATGTGGCTAGGGGGTGCGGATGCAACCTCGGCGCGTCTGACATTAGCAATCGACGAACACAGGCCGGCCTTGATCGTCACGACTTGCCATGGCTTGACTGGACCTTTGAACGATCCAGACGGTCTGCGGGCTACGCTTGGCAGCCTAGTCGATGTCGATCACATGCCGCTGACTTCGAAGGCGCTGGGACTAAACGCGGCGGCCGGGGCGATATGGTATGCTCACGCATGCTGCTCCGCCGGCTCTGACGCCGAGACGCGCTATGCGGGTCTACTTCCGGTTGGTGGCGACGTTGCGACGATGCTCACGGGCGTTGCCGCGGCTGCTGGAGCGACGATAGCTCCTTTGCCCCGCGCGCTACTCGGTAGAAAGCGACCGATCCGCGCATTCGTTGGCCACGTCGAGCCTACGTTTGATTGGACGCTGCGGGATCCTCAGAACGGGCAGGTGGTAACGCATGCGCTGGTCACTTGTCTCTGGAATGAAATCTACCGGAGCGGGATTCGAACACCCATCGGCTTGACGCTCTCCCGGATCTACCGCGAAGCGGGCTCATTCCTTGGAGGCTGGCGAACGGCGATTGAAAACGTCAACAAAGCGGTTCCGCATGCGCGGGACTGGGCGCTTTACTGCCAGTTGGTGGCGATGGATCGTCAAGCTTTGGTGATACTTGGTGATCCCACGGTCGCACTGCCGCCTTTTGTAGGCGCTTAGTGACAGCGTAGATAAACAAAACAATGAAATGAATCAATAGTTTATTTTGGAATTTTGTTACGGAAGTTTATTATTTTCTGGACGAAAGTGGTTCGTAAATTTTTATTGACGAAGTAGTAAAATTAGAGGAACCTAAGTTCCAAAAATGATCAGCCTCTGGGGGAGGGTGACGTGAATCTTGTCTCAGTTTCGCAACAAGAAATCGAGAATCGCCTTATCGACTATTTTGCGGTTCATTTTGGCGATGACCCGTCAGTTTTAACTCCGGCCACTAACATTCCGAAAACATACAATATCGGCGCTTCGCCGTGGGCGGCGTTCGCGGATGCGCTGAGCAAATTACCGTGGATGGTAAAACTTCATGTTCGCCTGGCCCAAAAGGAGATGGCGACCGTTCCTCAGATTCAGCAGCTGGCGAACCTGATCGTTCGCAAGTTGCAACATGTCGTGGCCGTGCCGACAATAGCGTCCGAGGTGTTGACCCTCGACAGCTTAATGAAGGCCCATGAATTCATGGAAGCCAAGGTGGCGCAGAAAATTCGAGAGACCTCGCCTAAGAAAAAGCCAAGGCGCGCCAAGGCCAAGAAATCGGCAGAGACCTAAAGGCGAGGTCGGGGGGTTCCATGAAGAATCTATGCGCGGCGCTCTTCGCGGCTATCATGCTGTTTCCGGTAGTCGCAGTGGCAAAGCCTGTGGCTTGCAAATACACCGGCCCAGCTGGTGCGCCAGCCGATCAGAGTGAGTGGCATGTTTTTTTGCTGCACAAAAACAGCCCGGTTTTTCAGAACTACGACGTCGATTGTGACGGCAAGCTAAGTGCTGATGAAGTCGCAACTTATGCCAGCGACGAGGACAGCAAAGTCGCATCGGCGCTGCATAGCGTGGAGAGGCATGCCGCCGAGGGCCATCCAATTCGCGTTACGCCCGACGGCGAGACAGTCCCTGTTGTGATCGGAAAAAATGATCCGGAAAAGGATCCTTGCGCTCCCGGCTGGAGGTATTTGCTGCGAGATAGCTTTGAGGATGTGTCCATCTTCACGTGTCCGAAAGCTGCAAAGGATGCCAAGGGTGCACAGTTCGACTGGAGCCGCGACAAGGTATCGGACAACGACGTTTGGTCAGCGAAAGGCGTCGCCGCGCTTGGCTACAGCGTTGCCCTCGATCCGCCCAGCGATCCGTTCGCTCCTTATGTGGTGGGCTATGCGTTTGCCCCTTCTCTTTCGTTCAATCGAGTAGTCAACACGCTGGCAAGCCAGAAGTCCAAGAACGTCGACGTGCTGTCATTTGCCGCAACTAGTGAACTCGCGCTGGGAAACGTCTTTGGTGGTACCCAATACGTGCGGTTTAGGCCGGCGCTGAACACAACCTTCAACGGTGACCCTCGTTCCTGGTCGGCTACGGCGGAATGGCAGCCTTATTGGATCACCGACGGTATCTCAGTCAGCGTCCCGAACGGCCTGGGACCTTTCACTTGGGAACTGGATCCGATCGCTCGGCTCATTTACAGCGACAAGCTGGGAGACGTGTCATCGCCGATATTCCAAGATGACGACAGCTCGCTTCGAGTTGGTGGTGTTCTTGCGCTAACGGTCAAACCAAAACAGAACGATTTGCTCGTTCCCAAATGGCTTCAGCCAGCGTCATTTTTTACGACTTATGAGTGGTTGGAGGACGTGGATTCGGGTCGCGACTATTCATTGCTAAGTTTGGGTCTGAATTTCAACTTGGACGAAGATGGTCACACGGCGTTGAAGCTCAGCTACTCCCGTGGCGATATCGAAGAGACTGGCCAATTCGTGAATCAAGCAAAAATCGGTCTCGCGGCGAAGTGGTGAGCTATCGCCCACGAGTCTGCATCCTTTTTAAGGCGGCTGTCCCTGGGAGGCGAATATGAAGAACGTGTTGACGGCGGCAGCCGCGGCAGTTCTACTGGCTTCTCCGGCATTGGCGTGGGGCCCGGAAGGCCACGCGGTGGTGGCGATGTTAGCCGAGGCCAAGCTATCCCCCGAGGCCAAGTCTAAGATCCGTAAGATACTGTTTGGCGCGCCATTGGTGACAGGTGCCATCATGGCCGATGATATCCGAATATCGCGACCGGAAACCGCGCGCTGGCATTTTGTCGACATTCCTTACGAAGAGGATCATTTCGACGCGGGTAGGGACTGCGCGGTAGAGGTCACGGGCGACTGCGTGATTGCGGCCATCGGGCGAGAAGAGGAGCTAATCGCCAATCCGGATGCGTCGGTCTATGACCGCGCCGACGCGCTCAAAAGGTTGGTGCATTTCGTTGGGGATATTCATCAGCCCTTCCACGCAATCGAGCGCACGGTCAACGGCGATTCTGATCAAGGTGGCAACTTAGTCAAAGTGACGTTCTTCGATGACAAGAAGACCAATCTTCATTCGGTTTGGGACAGCGGCCTTATCCTCCACACCAAACTTACTGCCGAACAATATGTAGACCATCTGTCGAGGGACGTCGTCCCGAAGCTTGCGCCCGCTGACGTCGCCGAGGCCGATCCCATCAAATGGGCGGAGTCCAGCCACCGCATTGCAAAAGCCGCTTACGTCAAAAGTGGTGACGTGCTCGGTGACGATTATTACAACGCTCACATTGGCGATGTTGATCAGCAGCTGGCGTTGGCAGCTTCCAGACTGGCAGCCATACTCGAAAGCCTACCGGATCTGGATGCCCCGGCCTACTTCACCTTTGAGCAGCCGGGCCCAGACATGAGCCCCAGCAACTCGTTCGCGTTCAAGCTCGTTGACCAACGCACTATCGCGATGGCCAGGAAGATCTTGAACACAGGAATCGATCGGCATGTGCAAGGGACGATCGTAGTCAAAAAGGTGCCGTACAATCCTACCTGGTCCTATTCGCTGGTCCCCGAGAGCATCGGCTTTTTTGAGCAGGCCATTGAGGTCTGCGATGCGAACATGGCGCAGGTGGAACAACATGTCGACGAGATCGGCGGAAGCTACCTGCCAAAGGCGCATTGGTGTCCCTGGAGCTCGAAGTTGGTTGCAGAAATCACGAACAAGATCGATCCCGCCACGGACGTACCGAAGCCGTGACTAGCGGATTGTGTCGTGGATCGTTGGAGGAGCCCCAACGCTACGTGACGTTTTTCATGAACCGCTGTGTCGTGAACGCCTGCCGAAGCGGGTGCTCCAGCCAATCTATTTGTGGTGTGGTCCCGATAAGCTTCGATCTTCACTGAATGGGGACGGCAGTGCTCCCCCAGATTTTCGGTCCGTGATCGCTTGCTCGCGCGCCCGTTTCCTCTCGCTATCTGCTCGGTAAGCTTCGCTGTTGCTAAAGGTGTGCGGATGGGTGGTCAGCTTGGAAGCCAGAGCCTTGAGATTCGGTTTGAGAGCGATCTTGTCCTGAATTTCATCAATGGTGTGTCGCAAGATTTGGCCAGTTCGACCAGCCAAAAGCCCGTCATGATGAAGGGCGCAGCCAACCTCCACCCAGTTCAAGACTTCAGATAGGTGGTCCTCTTGCTCATCCTGCGTTTTGGCCGCCTCAAAGCCCTTCATCTCCTCGCGAATAGACTGGGCGATGCTGTTGTACAGCGCTGCTGAATTGGCACGCCGGTTGGCGCGAGCTTCCCAGAAGGCCAGGCCCAGCCCGGCTGTAGCGGCGGGCAGGCCGGCGATGGTAACCAAATCAGCAATTAGATCTAAACTTAACATGTTCGTCGCCTAGCCACCTTCCTTTTTGTCGCCACTGGAGTTCGAACTGGCCGCCGCGCCTCCGGAAGGGCTATTGCTCGTGTTCGACGATAGTGAACCGTATTGATCCAACTTTTCTGTCAGCTTCGCGTTGGACGTCGTCTTGATGTGAGTGGCTTCTTTCACCTTTGCTCGGGCGTCACCTTTAAGGAACGATTTGGATCCGTCAGACATTCAATTTCCCCTAGCCCAATATTGTTTGGGTACGATACTCTTCGTCGGAAGCGTCGCCAAGACGTTCGAGTGGCTTTCCGCGATAGGAGATCATTATATTCATGTCAGGGCGGATAGAGCATAGGCGGGGCTGTAGCACTCGACGGAAGGGGCGCGGGGGAGGATACCCGACATAACCCAGAATGAACCCATTGCATGCTTCGCTAGACATTAGCGTGGACGACTGACAATGCGCGGTTGCCCTTTGCTTCTACTGTGCATAGAAGCACTAGGCTTGGGTATAAGGGTTGGGTAGTAGGGCGTGGTTTCTAAATTCGAAAAGCTAAATAGGCTGCGCGAGTCGCTGCGCGAGTCCAACCACGATTTTCGTGCGAGTACCCAGCTGTTCAGCAGCTTGGACGTTGCCAAGATTGACCGCGATATGGATCTCGCCGGTCGGGGAAAGCAGCGCGGCGAAGTGAACCAACCTCCTAAGGCGGCGAAGATTCTCGACGATGTGGAGCATGCCATCGTTGAACGAGTCGAGGATGAGAAGAAGGCTGCACATCATACCCTTGAGGACAATTTACAGCTCTTAAGTGGACGCCTTGCCAGCCTCGATTTCGAAGAGCAATTCGGTCTCATTCGTCAGGCGAACGCCGCCAGCGTGTCGGATTTCAAGGCTTCGGTTGCGGTTGGTCTGGACGAACTTCATGGTCTACGACGTGCCCTCAACGAGGCGGAAAAGGAGCAAGCTTGGTTCAAGGAAAAACATGGGCTCGTGCGGGCAGCGCGAGTTCAGCATGGTGCGGCCCACGTATTCCGAGTGATGCTGCTGTTCTTCCTTTTCCTTGTTGAGACCATCACCAACGGCAGCTTTCTTGCGAAAGGGAGCGAGCAAGGATTGTTCGGAGGGCTGATTGAGGCGGCCTCGTTCTCGTTTGTGAATATCGGCGCGGCCTTGCTTTTGGCCATTTTCTGCGCGCGGCTGGTTACCCACAAGGCGCTTTTTTTGAAATTGGTTGGTAGCGTGTCGATCGCGGCCTACGTCGCCTTGGCCCTTTTATTGAACCTGGCGCTTGCTCACTATCGTGAGATAAGCGGCACCCTTGTCGACGGGGCAGGCGCAGAAGTCGTTCGCAGCATGTGGATGAACCCTGTTGGATTGAAGGACGTCGAGTCGTGGCTCCTGTTCGCAATCGGACTGATTTTTTCAACGGTAGCGTTCATCGACGGGTGGTTCGTTCTCGACCCCTATCCTGGATTTGCAGGCGTTCAGAACCGATTGGTGGCCAGGCGTGATGATTACATCGATCGCAAGACGGAGTTGATCAAGGACCTTCAAGCCGTTCGCGACGAGCACAACGAGGAGGTCGAGGAGATCGTCAAGCAGCTTGGGAGCCGCCGACGGGAACACCGTGCGATCGTCGAACATCGCTCGAGACTGCTGACGCTTTTTGCACAGCACCAGGATCAACTCGAGCGAGCGTGCAATCAGCTTCTTTCGAAATATCGAGAGGCAAACATTCAGGCTCGAACAGATCCGGCGCCCAAGCATTTTGGTACGCCCTACAAGCTCGATCGAATCAACCCCCATGCCTCCAGCGAAGGTGAGTGGAGCGAGGGGGACCTGGGGACATCGATCCGAGCAGCGCAGGAAGAACTCAACGCACAGGTTCGCTTGATAGGGCAAGAGTGCGAGCGGGGTATCGAGCAGTACCGCGATCTCGACAAGCTTCATCCGGACAGCGCGAATGGCTAGACGATCCCGCAGACGCACGAAGGGACAGTCGGGTCTGATCGCTGGGGCTGTTGGCCTTGGGATGTTGTGTATCGCCATATTGGCCGGTTTTGCCTGGATGTGGTCAAGATCTGGCAGGGATCAAATCGACGCCAGCACGAATTGCCCGTTGAACGGACCGACCGGTCTCACCGCGGTTCTGATCGACGCCACCGACCCGATTTCGGCGACGACGATGGCCGATCTGAAAAACGAGTTCCGTAAGGGCATTGGGCGTGTTGAGCCAGGCGGCTATGTCAGGATCTATACGCTGAACTCCGATCCGGGCGACCTTACGGTCATGTTCGATGGATGCAATCCCGGTGATGGCGCGACGGTGGATAGTTGGACGAACAACCCAGCTCGGCGGCAAAGAAAGTGGGAAAATGCTTTCGGCGACCCGTTAAACAAACTTCCGGATCAGATCCCAAACGCCGACTCTGCAAGCCAGTCTCCTATCATGGCCGGCATCCAGAAAATCAAACTGTCGCTCTTCGATAGCAGCTTGGCGAAACAGGGTAGTGCAAAGCGCTTGGTGGTTGCATCGGACATGATTGAGCACACTGCCCTTTACTCCCAGTACCGATCGGGCCTCGACTACCAAAAATATCTCAACAGCGCCGCCGATCGAACCTACGGCACGTCGCTCGATGGGGTGAACGTCACAATTCTCTATGTCGACAGGGCAAAGAAGCCATTCCAGTCGCTCGACCACGCCGAGTTCTGGACGCAGTGGGTCCAAAACCACCACGGCGAATTCGAAAAGCTGGTTGGCTTGGAGGGGTTAAACTGATGGCCAGGAAACATGACCATTCCCTGTTGGGCCATCCAGGATTTCCGCTAGTTGTCTTTGCGGCTTTGACACTTGGCGGCTGCGCCTTCATTGCCATCGCCAAGCTGTCGGGTGTGAACCCGATTGTGGGGGCGGGCATACCGGTCTGCCTGATGTTCTTCTATCTGGGGGTATCGGCATTCACGGGCAAGCTGCGGCTGCACGATGAGCAGAGCGGCGACAATCTCTATTACATGGGCTTCCTGTTTACGCTGACGAGCCTCGGGGTGTCGCTGTTTCAGTTCGGCTCGGAAGGCTCGACCGAAACTATCGTCCGGAACTTCGGTATCGCTGTAACGTCGACGATAACCGGCATCGCGCTAAGAATTTTCTACAATCAGATGCGCCGCGATCCTGCCGATATCGAGCGGACGGCCAGGCACGAGCTTGCCGATATGACAAGGCGGGTGAGGGCCGAGATGGAGAGCGTGACCAGGGAGTTCGCCGACTTCCGCCGCGTTAGCCACCAAATGCTCGAAGAAGGCTTCGCAGAGATTGCCGCGCAGGCCGAGCGGAACGGCGAGCACATAAGATCAGCCCTAGACAAGATCGCGATGGAAGCGATCAAGCCGGTTCAGGAGGCGTCGGGCAAACTCAGTGACGCGCTTAAGGACAATTTCGGGCAGGTCGAAAGTCAGTTCTCGTCGATCGCCCAGCGCGTGGAGGCTGCCGCTGATTTGCTCGACAAGGCCAATGGCTCGATGTCTTCGTCGGTGAGCAAGCTTGGCGCGCAAGCCGACACGGTGGCCACGAAGCTGGAGAAGGTTGTCGTTCCGGACGAAGTACTGAAGAACGACCTGGCGCCGATGGTGAAGATGCTGGGCAGCGCGGTCGCGCAGTATGCCGTGAAGACCGAGACCGCCTCGCAGGAGCAGCAAGCTCGCATGACCAGCCTTGCCGACGCGGTGGCCAAGGTCGCGAGCGGAGTGGAGCGCGCGGCGGCGGCCGCGGAGAAAACTGCCGAGACTGTTCAAGCCCAACAGAACGTGAATCAGGCGCTTGCAGCGGTGGTGCAAAAGCAAAGCAAGGATACGAGTGAACTCGTGGCAACGCTTGCGGAAAAGACTCTTCACGTCTCGCGCCCGGACCATTCCACCAATGGCTCGATAGCAGTCGATCCGACACCTACTGTGACGCCTCTGGCCAGTGTCGGCGAAGACGCCCCGATCAAGATTTCCGAGAGCCCGCAAGGCGATTCCTTCCAAAGTTTGAGCGGCGCACCGCAGGCAGAGAAGGTTGAGCCGCCAAGAAGATCCAGCTGGTGGGGCAGGTGAGCGACGTCGGCGGAACATCGGTCGCTTTCGAGCGCAAGGGCTATGGCCGCGGCCTCATCCTTGGCCTTACGATGGCCGAGACAATGCTGCTTCTGGTTTTCTGCCTTCTGTTGGCGGCTGGCGCCATCATAGCAAAGAAGGAGAAAGAGGCGGCGGAGGCACTGAAGGTTGCGCAGTCCGTCCAAGAGAACGTTCGCAAGCTCGAGGAGGAGAACAAGCGGCTGGTTGCTCAACTAAATGCGCTGATCAAAGCGGCGACGGGCGGCAATGTGCCCGACCAGGAATGGCGTGAACTTGTCCTGGCGAAAGAGGCCGTCGAAACAATCAGGAAGACGGGACTAACGGTTGAAGAGGTGGTGAAAACGGCACCGGTCACCAAAGTCCTTGTCGAGAACGACGTCGACGTTGACCAAGCCAAGGTGATGGTCGAGCACATGAAAGTGCTGAAGGAGAACGGCTATGTCGGCGGTGGCAAGACGCCAAAGGACCTCTCGGATGCCCTGAAGAAAGCAAACGAGTCTCCGGTTGCTGCCAAGCCACACGATTGGCCGCCGATCATCAGCCTCAGCGAGCTCGATGGCTATAATTTCGACACCGGTAGCGCGGAGCTTTCAGACCGCTTCAAGACGAGGCTACGCGATCTATCGAAAACGATCGCGGGCATTGCGACCTCGTATGGCGTCGACGTGATCGAGGTGATTGGCCACACGGACGAGCAGGCAATGTCGGGCCAGTCATCGAACATGGACAAGGGACTCCAACCGGTTTTGGCCGGCAAGGTGGAGGTTGGTACGCTTCATCCCGCCGACAACGCGGGTCTTGGATTGGCGCGAGCAATTTCGGTGACGAGCATCCTTCGCGACATGCCTGAGCTGAAAGGGTTCACCATCCTGCCGATGTCGGGTGGCCAGCTGATACTGCCTGGCGACCGTCTTACGGATGGAGCACAGGCTGGCGATGTGAAGGCAAGACGGCGAATTGAAATCAGGGTGAGACAGCGGTCCCGAGAGACGGATGTGTCGCCCGCCGGGGGATCGAAGTCATGAGTGAGCAAGGATGCTGCTGACCTAGCGCTCACAGCATTGAGTGGGGGACTCAAAGGGATGGGGTTTTACGTCCGCAAATCGGTCAGCGCAGGACCGTTCCGCTTCAATTTCTCCTCGGGCGGCGTTGGCGTCTCTGTCGGCGTGAAAGGCCTTCGGATCGGAACGGGTCCACGAGGCCACTATATCCACGCTGGTGTAGGTGGGCTTTACTACCGCGGTACGCTCGGAAAAGCTGGTCCAAAAAGGCTTGCCCGGGAACCGGTGCCACTGACGTTCCAGCCACAGCTGCAACCATCCAGACCGGAATACTTAGCTGATGGCGTCCTGATGAAGGAGATTGAGTCCGGCGACGTCATGGAAATGCGCGACGAGACATCTGCCAATGTGCTGGATGACATCAACGCCAGGCAATCGCAAACGCGGCTCTCCATGATCTTGGCAGTTCTGCTCGGTATCTTAGGTTTCCTAACAGGGAAGGCGGCCGGGGGCGTCGGGCCTATGGTAGGTGTAGCCGCATTTCTACCGGGAATGCTGATCGGCCAATGGCTTGATGGCTATCGCCGCGTGAGCGTGCTCTACTACGACCTGGAGGAAGATGCCGAGGCTGCTTATGGCCGGTTGGTTGCTGCGTTTGCAACGCTCAGTGGTTGCGCGGGCAGCTGGCATGTCGCCGCCGGCGGCAAGATCCAAGATCTAACAACTTGGAAACGCAATGCCGGCGCCAGCATGCTGGTCGACAAGAAGCCGACGACACTAGTCAAGCGCCTTACCGAACGTAGTTCGCAGCAACGTCACCCCGCCTTCGATTCACGTGGGGCGACAGATCCTCTATTTCATGCCGGATCTCGTTCTCGTGAAAGACGGTAACTGCTATGGGGGCGTCTCCTATGGCGACCTTCGGACACAATTCGCACCCAGCAACTTTATTGAGACAGGCACTGTCCCGTCCGATGCTGAGGTTGTTGGGCACACCTGGGCACACCCTAACAAAAGCGGCGGCCCGGATCGGCCGTTCAAAAACAATCGGCAGATTCCCGTCTGCCGCTACGAAGCGTTGCGCCTCTCCAGTCCAAGTGGGCTCAACGAGCTGGTAGAGTTTTCCAGGACGAACGTCAGCCAGCCGTTTTGCCAGGCGCTATCTGCAATAGCGCAACTGCATCGAAGCCCTAGTCGCCAGACAATCACACTTGAAGCGCGCCGGACGTTCGTCGCTAGCCTAGCTTGACTCGTTACTTGAAAGAAACCAGATCGAGGATTTGAATTCTTATGGCAGCAAGTGGATTTGCTTCGGAGCATTTTGAGTTGCTGCAAACATGGAAGGGAACGGAGCGCAACAAGGCTGATCCCGCTCAAAACGAGGGCTATGAGAAGCTGGTTGAGGCCTATGATGCGACTGCAGCGTGGGCACGGGCAGTTCGTGCGATCCTGTTCCCGCGCGGCATTGTCAAAAAGCTCTCCAAGCCGACCAACCAGGCTCACCGTTTTAAGCCTTACACCTGGGTCCGGATTTATCCCCGGCCGGAAGCGCCGGAAGAACTAGCCTACACTGTAGGCATTGATGCGAGCGGTTGGTTCTGCGTCAAGATCGATACCGTTTTCCAGAGCGAAACAATCCGCGCGCGCTACGACCGAATAACCGGCGGCAACTACTTGGCTTCACCAGTGGCTGCAAATCTTTCGCAACGAGACGGTCTTCGACTAACTCGCGAGGAGCTCGTGTCCTGGAGCGTTGAGGAAATCGGCCGATTTGAAATCGGCTATGACACTGTTGCCCGCGAGCTAGGGCTTTTAGACGGGCCGATGCGCCCGGTGACAGACACGCAAGTCTGCCGAGATCATTTTGCGCGATGGGCCAACGTGATGACCGAAACGGCTGTCCAGAGAGGGGCAGTCCTAGCGCTGACTGACCATCTTGTCTTCATGCGTCGTAGCGATAGCAGCGGGAAGGTCGAGATGAAATTCGGTCAGGATCCTCGCGGCGTCAAATGGGCAGTGGAAATCAACGAACCAACTAAGCCAGGCGACTACAACGCTCTTTCGGCAATCGCGGAGGACGAGACCGGCGGCCGATATCTCCTTCGGCAAGGCCGGCTGCATGGCGGTCCAAATGCGGCAACCATCCAAGAGAGCGAGTTCGCTGCCCGTACAGGACTCTCGCATATCGAGGTTGAGGCGACAGGCAACGCGGCAGCTCGCCGATGGTTTTTGGTCGCAAACCTTGATGACCCTCCAGAGGCTGTCATACGCGATACCGCTCGATTTGTGGATTTTTGCTGGTCGGCACGCATGCCCGGGAGAGCAACGCCGATGCCACAAAGTAGCGTAGGCGAAACCCTGGCACGTCCGGAGACTGGTGGCTTTTACACGGTCGGCCCGAAAACCGCGAGTGAGGCGCGTCAGATTAAAAGGCTCCAAGGAGAGGTTTGGATTGCGCTAGCCGAGAAGCTTTCGGCTCAGAATATCCCCTACGAGAAGCGGCGGCAGCAGGGCGGCTACGAGATCGATATGAAGATTGACCGCCGGGATCAAGACGCATTGCTGCTCGAAATCAAATCCGGCTCTGGTGCGGCTGATTTGCATACTGGCATCGGCCAATTGCATCTCTACCGCCAACTTTTCAGCAATTTCAAAGGACACGTTCGGTTCTATTGTTGAAAGGTGAGCTCAAGGCTTCGCTGCAAGAGGCGATCGAAGCGTTGGGGATACACGTTTATGGCTATGACCAGACTAATGAGAACGGCATCCACCACGTCAGTTTCGCGCCTGAATTCTTGAGGTTTTGCGGTATTCCTGGGTGACCACTATGGCGTCGGCCTGCTCTATGCATGTGACGACTCAACAAAGCCCTTCGCAAGGGATTCCGTCGCTGTCACGATCCAACTTGCTACCCCAAGAACAATTGTTCAGATACCAACGTGCTTCCTCGCAGGAGGAAATCTGAGAGCAGTAGCGTCGCGGCTGGCATGAATAGCTCTGCGCAACCTGACCATGAGTGATCAGCCCAAGCTTGTGGTTCGCCGACGGCTTCGGCTCATCCGAGTGACTGGCGCTCCAATCCCATGGCGCCTCGAATTCGCCAGTCCAAATTCCAACTTTGGCTCTCTTCGCTTGTGCCTGCGACTCAGCGTAAGCGCCGTGGCTGTATCGCGGCCAATCAAGTGCCTGACCGTGCTCAACCATCCAGGAGGCGACGCTGGCGCCGTCCGCCCGGCGACAGTTGCCAACGAAGCGGTGGTATCTGTCCCATGCCACGAAGGTGCATTGCACCGGTCGAGACGCGGCCAAAAAGGTGTCCAGGGCCTCGGCGGCTCGCTGCCCACATGGATAGTCTACGCCATTGGCATCTTTGCAAAGCTGACGGCTTTCAGGCGCGTCGATTCCGTTGAAGCGGATGCGCTGACCGTGGATTTCGATCGTGTCACCGTCCGCAACCGACGCTGTCCCGATGATGGCTGGTGGGCTTGCTGCAGTCCAGTTGGCTACAGCTGCGCTGAGCTCGCTATGGCTACCTCCCATTGACGAAAAAGCGGCGTATGCTGAGGCCGCCAGGCCAGCGGTTGCCAGCGATACCATCGCAACGGTCCGACCGCGAGGAGCGCGGGCGACAGGGCTTCGCCGATCGCGCCTTAGGCGCCACCGATGTCGGTGGGATTGCCGATCGTTCCTCAATTGCTAGAACTCCTCGCGAGCACAGACGTAACCGAGCTATCGGGTCTTCGGTCTTTTCGCTGGAGCCTTTTTCGCTGTAGCAGCCTTACGGCCAAGTCCCATTGACTTGGCGAGAGCGGAACGGCTCTCCGAGTAATTCGGAGCGACCATCGGATAGTCGCGCGGCAGTCCCCATTTTTCCCGATACTCGTCGGGAGTTAGGCCGAAATGAGTGGTCAAGTGTCGCTTGAGCGATCTAAACTTCTTTCCGTCCTCTAGGCAGATGATGTAGTCGGGAGTCACTGACCGCTTGGGGTTCACCGCTGGGACCTGCGCTGGCTTTTCGGGTTCAATGGGCTGTCCAATACGAGCCAACGACGAATTCACGCTCACAATGAGGTCTGGCAGTGACGACACTGTGACAGCGTTTTTGCTGACATAGGCGGAAACAATGTCAGCGGTAAGTTCGATTATTGACGCCAAGTGGTTGTGAGTTTCGTCGGCCAATTTATCTCTCCAAAAAATTGTCAGCGTGGCTACCTATCTCTGAACGTACTTCAAAACAATCCACGTTCAAATCCGATCGCACGAGCTGCTTATTGTTAACAAGAGGGTTGGGCGCACGGAATACGACGCGTCTGCGAGGAGGGATTTTCTCTGTATAAAGCCGCGGAATTGGCTTGAGAATATAGGGGCGGGGCCCACACTAGAGCAAATCAGACAAAGGTGCAGACAGTGTCATCTTCTAAACGGTCTTCAAAAAAGAAACCTCCACGGGCTCGGACGCCGGAGGAAATTGAGAATTTGCAGCGGGTGGCGGAAGATGATTTGCTCGAATTGGCAATTCGCGGTGGGCGGGAGAGGTCTTCTTCCTCGGACAGCGATTGAGGATCGGTTCAACGCGGTCGGCTGAAGAGCTCAAAGTCCATCTCGGGGCTTTGTCGGTGTGGCGCAACGACTGCGATTAGCATTTTGTCTCAGAACAAACAAAAGAACAAATTTGCGTGAGATTGTAGGATCGTCGCTGTCGACTCCCAGTCTCGTCGACCGCTCTGTAGGGGAGCGATAATCCGATTGCTTAAGCTTCAATGGCAGCTTTGAAATCTAGTGGGCTGCCCTAGGGGCATTCACAAATGTTGGGAGGCTGTCGGATAGAGAGCTTTATTCACAGATTTCAAAAAGGGACTGTTTTCTGTTGCGACCGCCATTCGGTCGGTTCTATGTTTTTGGTTCTGTACGGGGGGTGTAGTTGTCTGACGTCGCAAAATCCGTCTTCCAGAGCGACCTGCCTCTGAAGGAGAAACTCGATCGCGCCCGGATGGAGTTGCTCGATCTCTCCGCCCGCAATCGGCTTTTGAATGTGCCGCGGTTTTCCAAGAGCGCGAAAACGATCGACGTCGTGGACGAGCGGTCATCTGAGATCTATCGGCTGCTAGTGAACGAAGGCAAAGCCTTTACCTTCCTCGCCGGCAAGCCCGATAGACCAAAGGCAGGCCAAGAAGGCACCTCGGCGGACGAAGAGATCGACTATTCGCCGATCTCCCTTGCTCAGCCAGAGGATGACGAAGTCGACGATCGGGGAATCTCCGCGCGACATTCGGACACCAAACTGCAGACGCGGATGACTCCCACCGGCTTACAGCGCCGGCTTCTCGATCTCTACCACGATGCGAGGACGCTAGAAGAGGAGCAGGGCGTCAACATCCTCTTCCTGGCTCTCGGGATGCTGAAGTGGATTGACCCGAACAACAAGGAAAACATCCGTCAAGCACCGCTCATTTTAGTGCCGGTCCGACTTGAGCGAGGAACGGCTGGAGAGAAGTTCCGGCTACGCGCTAGGCCTGAAGATCAGAGCGCGAACCTCTCCCTCGAGCTCTATCTCGATCGGATGCACAAGCTTGCGATGCCAAGCTTCGATGCGGGAGACGACTTCGACGCCTCAAAGTATCTCGATGCCGTGGCCGAGGCGGTCTCCACCAAAGAGGGTTGGGAGGTGCTCCGGGACGACATGGTGCTGGGGTTCTTCTCGTTCGCGAAGTTCTTGATGTACCGGGACCTTGATCCAGAGATCTGGCCCGAGGGCTCGAAGATCATCGAACAGCCGAAGATCCGCTCGCTCCTTTCCGATGGCTTTGAAGCCCGCGAGCCGTTGATGTCTGACGATATCGCGATCGATCCGCACATTGCGCCTGCGGAGATGTTGCATATCGTCGACAGCGACAGTTCGCAGACGCTTGCGATCCACGATGTCCGGAAGGGCCGCGACCTTGTGATCCAAGGTCCCCCGGGCACTGGCAAATCGCAGACGATTGCAAACGTTATCGGGTCGGCCGTGGCTGACGGAAAGACGGTGCTTTTCGTGGCCGAGAAGATGGCCGCGCTCGAGGTCGTGAAGCGCCGTCTCGACAATGCTGGGGTAGGAGATGCCTGCCTGGAGCTCCATAGCAACAAGGCGAACAAGCGCATGATGCTGGAGGAGCTGCGTCGTACCTGGCAGCTCGGATCGCCTCGAGGGCAATTCCCGTCTGCGCTTACCGATCAGCTCTTGCAGGCACGCGATAAACTCAACGCGCATGCCGACCGGATGCATGTCCCCTTTGGGGCGTCTGGCCTGACGCCATATCAGGTTTTCGGCCAACTGACCCGGCTTAGGCAGAGCGGGCAAAAGCCGGTGGATATCGAACTGGAGGGCGCCACCGAATGGACGAGTGAAGGCGTTTCGTCACGCAGGAAGCTGTTGGACGAGGTCTCTCAGCGGATCAACGAAATCGGGCTGCCATCCACCATCCCTGGAGAGGGGTTGGCCTGGACGTTGTATTGCCAACCACGGTCGAGCGGCTCGTGCCGCGAATTACGTCGTTGCTGGAGCAAGCGAAGGCCGTACAGGCCAAACTGGTCGACATTGCCGCTCGGATCGAGGCGGATCCTCCCCGAATTTTGAGCGATAGCGGTGAGCTTGAGGATCGCGCGGAACTTCTCGCCTCTGCACCGGACCTCCCAGCCGAAGCGCTAGTTTCGCCGGCGTGGGATGACAGCCCTAAGGAAATCTCGTCGCTTCTTTGGACGGCATCCGATTTCGCACGCAAATTCCAAGACGTTTCGCAGCATTTGGCAGCGACCGCGATCGACACCCCAATTGAGGATCTCGAGACAGAGCTTGCAAAGCTGCCGTCGGAATTTTCGAAGGACGGCTTTGTTCGCGCGCACCAGCTGACGGTTCTGCTCCCGCGCTTGCGGGATGAAGCCGAGCGGCTGAACCAGGAGCTCGGATCAACAGTTGTACCGGACACGCTGGCGGGGATCGTTAGATTGATCGCGACGGGGGAGAGAGTTGCGGCTGCCCCTGACGCAAGCCCCGAAGCATTTGCCGCGACCGTCTGGGACTCAGGACTCGAACAAGCGGCAGACCTTGCAGAGAGCGTCGCCACGCTTGAGGCGGTACAAGCGGAACTGAAGGGCAAGGTCGTCGATGCTGCCTGGAACACGGACGTAGCAGCAGCAAGGCAAGCCCTCGCCACTCATACCGGACTTTTGAAGGCATTGAGCGGCGACTATAGACGCGCCAAGGCGTTGGTTCGATCCCTTCTGGTCGATGCCAACAAGCCTTCGACCGAGATCGTGCGTCTCCTTGACGTATTGATGAAGGGGCAAGCGGCAGCCGCAAGGGTTCGTGATGGCGACGCCTTTGGTCGCTCCGCCTTCGGCGCAGATTGGCGCCGGGAGAAATCGTCGTCGGCACCGCTCTTAGCGCTGGTGGAATGGATGCGGACGCTGAGGGGGCTTGGGTCGGAACCGCGACTTATTGCTGGTCGTATGGCAGAGCGCTCTGAAGCGGGCGCGCGGGCGCTCCGAGTCCGCAAGGTGATCGATATCGGCCGGCCGATGATCGAGGGTTTCTGGAATGATCTTGGCCACCTTGCGCCGTCCATCCTGGGTGACGTGGCTTCCGCGGAAAGGGCTTCACTACAGCTGATGGAAGAGAAGGCGCGCTCCGTGGCTCAAGCGGACGAAGCGTCTCAAGGGGTTCTGGCCGGCGTGCCTGATCAGTTGTCGGATCGGCTGGAGCTTGTACGGCGCCTGGGCGCTCTACAAAATCTCGCTCGAGAGATCGATGCGGCTGAAGGCCTTGGCATATCCGCATTCGGCTCTTCTTGGCTTGGCCGAGGATCCAATTGGGCCGCGCTGACGCAAGCCGAGCTATGGTTGAAAAATAACAGCGCGCTCCAACATCTGGCCGCGCGTCTGCCTGACAGGGCCGAGATCGCAAAATCGGCTTGTGCGACGCGGGAAGCGACCCAAGCCGCGGCGTTGCAATTGAAGGCGCTCGCGGAGGACTTGAAGGCTGATGTTTCGTCATTGTTCGGAGTTGACGATTTCTCGGAGGTTTCGATTGCCGAGTTGATTGCTCGATTGGAGGGGTGGGTTGAGCACCAGGAGCAGCTCTCGAAATGGGTTGCCTACGAAGAACGGTCTGAGAGCGCCCGCAGGGCCGGGCTAGGACAGTTGATCGACGGCCTGGCCAACGGCCAGGTTCCGACCGCATCGGCGCGGTCGGTCTTCGACATGGCCTATTACGAGAAGATGCTGACGGCGATGGCGACGAAAGAGCCTGAGCTCGGCAGGTTTGACGGCGAGCTGCATTCCAGGGCGGTCCGCGACTTTGCTGATTTGGATCGGCAAAGGATCAAGGCTAGCGCCATTGAGGTCGTGACAGCGCATCATCGCAAGATCCCTTCAAGAGATGGCGGAGCTGGACCCGTCGGGTTGCTTCGGTCTGAAATGGCGCGCAAAAGGGGGCACATGCCTATCCGGCAGTTGATGCTGAGAGCAGGGCCTGCCGTCCAAGCGCTAAAACCCGTGTTCATGATGAGCCCACTTTCGGTGGCGCAGTTCTTGTCGCCCGGTCGGATGTCGTTCGACCTGTTGGTCATGGACGAGGCGTCTCAGATCCAGCCGGTGGATGCGCTCGGCGCAATTGCCAGGGCGAACCAGGTGGTGGTCGTCGGCGATGAACGCCAACTGCCACCGACGACCTTCTTCGCGAAGATGACCGGCTCGCAGTCTGAAGACGACGATGGCGAAGGCGCGCAGGTCGCTGACATCGAAAGTATCCTGGGGCTTTTCACGGCGCGTGGTTTGCCGCAGCGCATGCTTCGCTGGCACTACCGCAGTCGCCATCAATCGCTGATTGCCGTGTCGAACAGTCAGTTCTACGAAAACCGGCTGTTCATTGTGCCGAGCCCCTATACCCAGGAGGCCGGCATGGGGCTGCGGTTCCATCACGTTCCGGACGGAGTGTTTGATTCAGGCGGGACTGGGACGAACCCGATCGAGGCACGGGCCGTAGCAGAAGCGATCATCCGCCACGCGAAGTCGAATCCGCAAGAGTCTCTTGGCGTTGCCACTTTCTCAGTTAGCCAGCGTCGTGCGATTCAAGATGAGCTTGAAGCGCTGCGGCGGCTAAATCCCGATACCGAAGACTTCTTCCACGCCCATCCAAGTGAGCCGTTTTTCGTCAAGAATCTCGAGAACGTTCAAGGCGACGAACGGGACGTGATTATGATCTCGGTGGGTTACGCTAAGAATGCCCAGGGCTACATGGCAATGCGGTTTGGTCCACTTGGTTCGGAAGGCGGCGAGCGCCGCCTCAACGTCCTCATAAGCCGTGCCAAGCGTGCCTGTGAGGTGTACGCGTCGATAACAGACGAGGACATCGACCTTGAGCGCGGAAAGGGTAAGGGGGTCTTCGCTTTCAAGCTCTTTTTGCACTACGCGCGGACCGGGCGCATCTCGCTCGCGCAGACGACGACCCGCGAGATGGATTCAATCTTTGAAGAACAGGTAGCCAACGCATTGATTGCGCGAGGCTATCAAGTCCACGCGCAGGTGGGCATCGCGGGCTTCTTCATCGATCTGGCAGTAGCCGACCCGGAACGGCCAGGACGTTATCTGCTCGGTATCGAATGCGACGGTGCTGAGTATCATTCCTCACGCTCAGCCAGAGATCGGGATCGCCTGCGACAGGCCGTGCTCGAAGACCATGGCTGGATCATTCATCGCATATGGAGCGCTGACTGGTTCCAGCGTCCGCGCGAGCAGCTCGAACGGACAGTGGCAGCTATCGACGCTGCAACCAGAGAACTCGCTGAACGGGCGGAGTTGGGAAATCAGCGAAGCCGTGCCGCGGCGGTACAAGTCGTGACGGTAGACCGAGGCAACGTAACCGAAATGGGCTTGGAAACCGGGAACGGAGCCGCGGTACCTGATCGAGCCTACGCGGAGGCCCGTGTCCAAAGACCGGCCGGACAATTTGAGCTTCACGAGACACCCACCGGCCTCCTGGCTGGGCTGGTCGAGCAGGTCGTGGCAGCCGAGACGCCAATCCATCTTGACGAGGTGGTCTCGCGTATCCGGGATGCTTGGGGTCTTCAGCGGGCCGGCGGTAGGATCCAGGACGCAATTGAGCGTGGCCTGATTGTCGCCGAGGGGCGTGGAGTGGTGGCACGTCGAGGCGACTTCTGCTTCAAGCCTGGCGCCGCTATTCAGCTACGCGACCGCAGTGCCGTCATGTCCCCTGGATTGCGTAAGCCCGAAATGATCTCGTCGGAGGAAGTTGCCCAAGGAGCAATCGAGGTGGTGAGAAGCAACCTTGGGGCTACGGAGGACGAAATCGCGACCAGCGTTTCGAGGATGCTGGGCTTCAAAGCCGCCAGCGCGCAATTGAGGCAATTGATTTCGTCGGCGGTCGCCGGTGCTGTCGCGAATGGATCGTTGCGGTACCAGGACGGATTGCTGATCGACGGCGCAAACGGTCAGTGAGATATCAGCGACAACGCGAGGGCGGCCGCAGCACCCCGCTAGATCTGACGAACCTTGGACTACGTCAGTCCTGGGCTGGAGGCTGAATGGCGTTTCGATTTGTCCACACGGCCGACGTCCATCTGGATTCACCGCTGCGCTCGCTAGCGCTGCGAAATCTCGAACTTGCGGAGCTCGTAGGCGACGCCAGCCGACAAGCCTTCATCTCCATAGTCGATTTGTGTCTTGATGAACGGGTGGATGCGCTGGTCATTGCTGGCGACCTCTACGATGGCGATCAAACCTCGATGAAGACCGCCCGATTCGTGGCGACACAAATCGGACGGCTGCATCAGGCGGGTGTCAGGGTCTTCAAGATCCGCGGCAACCATGATGCCCTCTCTCGCATCTCAAAGCAGCTCGTGTTTCCGGACAGCGTGACCATCTTCGGCGGCCGCGCCCAATCGGTATTGCTGAGTTCTGGCGGTCTCGACGTAGCTTTCCATGGCCTGAGCTTCGCGCACCCTAAGGCGCCAGAAGGCCTGTTGCCCAAGTACCCGATAGCTCGAGACGGCGCGATTAATGTGGGCATCATGCACACCAGCCTGGCAGGCTCGCCCGGTCACGACGTGTACGCACCCTGCAGCGTTTCCGACTTGCACAATCATGGTTTCGACTACTGGGCGCTTGGGCACATCCATGTTCGCGAAGTCTATCCAGGGCCACGCGCAACGGTCGTGATGCCGGGTATTCCGCAGGGCAGGGATATCAATGAGGCCGGCGAGAAATCGGCGACGCTTGTGACGATAAGTGATGACGGTTCCGTTGAGATCGAGGAGAGGCTGACCAGCGTCGCGCAATTCGAACGTCTCAGCGTCGATCTTACCGGAACCGTTGAGTGGCGAGAAGTCGTCGTGCGTATCCGCGCGGCGCTTGAAGAGCTGCGCTCCAATGTCCGGTCGCGGCACGTTTTGGCTCGAGTGAATTTGACCGGAGCGTCCCCATTGTCGTGGCAGCTCATTCGCGACAGGGACCTCCTTCTTGCCGAAGCGCAACAGGTGGCTGGACAACTGAGTGGCACGTGGATCGAAAAGCTCGATCTCGGCGTCGTTTCGCCTACGGCCGAGGTAGCCGAGGACACTGCCGATCCCATTTACGAACTCGCCGCGTCGATGCGCGGCGATGCCACGTCGGAGGCGTTTCGGGCCGAGGCGAGGGCGTTCATTCAAAAGACCCTTGCCGAACTTCCGGCGGAAGGGCGACTTTGCTGGCAAGAGCGAAGCGGAACTCGAGCTTTTCCTCGATAGAGCGTTAGCGAAGGGCATTGATCAGGTCACCGCACGTCTCAAGGCCGGAGCATCGTCATGAGGCTGCGACGCCTTGAGCTCATTCGCTATGGGAAGTTCACGGACCGGACGATCGACTTCGGACCGAAGCCCACATCCGGTCCGGATCTGCATATCGTCTTTGGCCTCAACGAGGCCGGCAAGTCGACCGCACTTGCGGGTTTCCTTGACCTCTTGTTCGGCATTGAGGAGCGCAGCAAATACAATTTCATTCACGAGTACAGCGCCATGCGGCTCGGCGGGGTGCTCGAATTGCAAGGTGTGGAGCAAGCATTCACCCGCACGAAACAGCGGAATAATTCGCTCCTTGACGCGACCGGGAAGCCGGTCAGCGAGATGGCGATCACGGCACATCTTGCCGGCCTGTCTCGCGATGCCTACGAGACGATGTTTTCGTTGGATGATGACACGCTGGAGGCCGGCGGAGAGGCAATCCTGGAGTCGCGCGGCGACCTCGGCAAGCTGCTGTTCACCGCCAGTGCTGGACTTGGACATGCGACCGAAACGCTGAATGCGTTGGAGGCAGAGGCCGACGCGCTGCATCGCAAGCAGGCCCAAGGCACGGAGATTGCGCTGCTCAAGAAGCGGCTGGCCGACCTAAAGAGCCGCAGGGACGAAATCGACACGCTGGCTTCGACCTATGAAGGGCTAGAGTCCGAACGTCGAGAAGCGGCACAGCAGTACGAGAGCATAGTCAACGAACGGGCGGTTCTGGTGGCGCGGCTCGAGGCGATCGCACAGTTCGAGCGCGCGCGACCGATGCTGGCGGATATTCGGCGCAAGATCGTGCAGTTGGAGGCGTTACCGCAGACCCCTTCACCAACGCGGACGTGGACAGGCTCGATAGCTGAGCTAATCGATGACGATGCGAGCCTCAGGACGCGTTTGGCCGGCAATGTCGGTGAAGTTGACCGTTTGATGGCAAGCATTGAGTCCGTCGAAGTGGACGAGCTGATTCTGGAGGTCTCTGAGCGCATCCGAAACTTGGCAGAGCGCAAAGTGCGCTATTCGTCGGCCGGCTTTGATCTACCCTCACGTAATGTCCAGCTGCAGATCCTCAATAATACCGTCGCAACTTGCCTAAGCGCGCTGGGGCGCACTTCCGAACGGGATCCGGGGAAGCTACTTTTGCCCGCCGCGACGGTGGGAACCTTGCGTACAATGATTGAGCAGCGGTCTGGTATCGCCACCGCGGTGGGCGCTGCGCAAGACGAAGTCGCGGCTGCGCTCGATGCGCTTCAATCAGCTAGAGAGCGAGTCGGGGAAGATAGAGCTGTGCCGGAGTCCGTGAGGGCCAAGCTTGGTTCAGCGTTATCGAAGGCCCGAGCCAGCAGTCATCTCGCCGAAATCAAGGGGGCCCGCGAAGAGGAAGACGCAGGAACAATTCGATGGGAGGAGTTACGGGCTGAGCTCGGGCCATGGGCCGGCGATGCTAGTGCGCTGGCTAGCATGACGGTTCCGAGTGCAGGGCAGATCGCATCCTGGAAGACGGCGGCAACAGATTTGGCCAAAGCCCGTTCCGTCCTCGCCGAGCGTCTTGCTGAATGCGAGAGCAATTCCGCGAAACTTGCGGCACGACTGGACGCATTTCGAGCGTCAAGTGACGTGGCTGACGACGAAGCCGCGGCAGCGAGCCGGCGCACCCGTGACGCAGCTTGGGAGACGCATAGGGCGGCGCTGACGATCGACACAGCTGACGACTTTGCTCTAGCGCTCGCCCGCGACGACGGTGTTGGCCTAGGTCGCTTGGCGAACGCGTCGCATTTAGCGGAAATGCGCGCAACGGCCAGGGCGCTTGCCGAAGCTTCGGCGGATCTGTCTCGTTTGCGCCAGCAACACGCCCAACTTGGCTGCGACCTGGAAGCCAAAATGGCTGAAGTCGGCGAGGCCGGCGGTGAGTTGCTAGGCGACGTAGTGGAGCCATCGCTAGAGCGTCTGCTAGCGCACCTGGAGGACCAGATTGAGGTCCGCACTGATGCTCTCGCTGCGTGGAGGCAGATCGAGCTGTCTCGCAAGAAGGCAGAACGGGCTGCAGAAGCAGGCGAGCAAATCCGGCTGGAACTTATCAGGGCGTTGACCAGCGTCGGAATAGCACCGGCGCCGGACGACACGCTCGAAGCTTCTATGGCCCTCGCGGAATTGTTTCTGGAGCGGCAGCGCAAGTTAGACGCGGAATACGCTGAGGCGCAGAGAACCGTGAATGGCAGAGAAGAGGACCTTGCCGTCAGACGTCGTGCCGTCGCCATGGCCGAGCGGCGCGAGGAGGAGTGGCTCGCCACGATAGGCGAGACGCTCAAGGGAACTTGGCTCGAGAATGGCGTATCGGCATCTGGCTTAAGCACTGTACTAGAACAGTTGAGCGATCTGGCCAAAGGTGTGCAAGAGCGAGACGCCCTCCAGCTGCGCATCGACAAAATGGAAGATGACAGGGCCGATTTCCTCAGCGAGGTCAGCTCAATCGCAGCAGACGTTGGAGAGGCAACGAAGGATGGAGAGGCGGAACAGTTAGCAGTTCGCCTTGGCGAGCGCCTGGATCGCGCTGAAAGGGCGCGTGACACGAAGGCAGCCCTTTTGGCCGATCTCACACGCTTGCAAGGCGAGCGCAATGTACTCGACAACGAGACTGCGATCCATGAGCGCCGCAAGAATGAAGTGCTGATCGCGTTCGGCGTCGACACCTTGACCGATGTGGCGCAGCGGGACGAGCTGCTGCGCGAGAGAGATCGCTTGCGCACCAGCGTGGCCGAGCTCGAGGATCGCCTGGCGGCTGAACTTTCATTGGAGAAGTTTGAGCAGGCCCGCGCGATCCTTGACGATACCGACTTCGAGAACCTGGCGATCGAGAAGGCGCAAGGCGAGCAGCGGCTCCAGCAGCTCGACGGCGCGCTCCAACAGCAGTTGATCCGACAGACGCGCGCGGCGGATAAGATTGACGACATTGGAGGCGACAGCGCTGTCGCCCGTCTTGACGCCGGGCGTCGCACCATTGTGCTAGAGATCGAAGAGGCAGCGACACGCTATATCGAACTCAAGCTCGGCGTCATGTCGGCCGGAAACGCTTTACGCGCCTACCGTGAGCGCCATCGGTCAGGAATGATGGCGCGTGCTTCGGAAGCGTTCACGCTGATGACGCAAGGCCAATATTCGGGCCTTACAACCCAACCCGTAAAAGGCGGCGAGGTTCTGATCGCAATGCAGCGCGACGGCCAATCCAAGGTCGCCGATGCGTTATCAAAAGGCGCGCGGTTTCAGCTCTATCTGGCCCTAAGGCTCGCTGGTTACTACGAATTCGCGCAGTTCCGCCAATCGGTGCCATTTGTTGCGGACGACATCATGGAGACTTTCGACCATATCCGATCCGAAGAAGTGTTCAGGCTCTTTGGCGAAATGGCGGGCATGGGCCAAGTGATCTATCTAACTCACCACAAGCATTTGTGCGAAATCGCCGAGGCGGTTGTGCCTGATGCGACCATCCACCAGCTCGAATAGGGTCTTCGAGCCGAGCCGTATCTTCCATTCAATCTGCTCGTTTGAACATTTGAACCTACGGTCCGCATTGGGGGAGGGGATGCCCGAGCGGAATCGTGATCGGTAAGAAAATGTCCCTTCGGCGGAGACTGACAGATGCCAGTTTTGTTCTGCAATATCGCTTGGATGAAGGACTACGGCGGGCGGAGCGTAGACGATCCGCCGCTTGGTGGTGGAGCATTTCCGAATAGGGAGGGCTTTTGCGGCGAAGAATGCAATTTTGTCGAGGCCGACGATGGCTACGTGTACGGCCACTTCGAGACGATTAAGGGCAAGTTGGATCGGCAAGTACGCATCGAGAACCTGGGCGCAGACAAGTCCGACGGTTTTGTCGACGGGGTGGACATTGTGTGGACCGCTCCGGAAGAAGGCCGAGATCCACGCATGGTTGTCGGCTGGTATCGTAATGCGCGGCTGTATCGCCGCCGCCAAGAATTCAAGGGTCGTTACCCTTCCGCTCAGCACCGGAGGGACAAGCTCAGATCGTTCATGGTCAAAACCTTGGCCGAAAACGCCTTCGTATTGCGGCCTGAAGAGCGCCAGTTTCGACTACAGCGTGGCAAAGGTTGGAGTGGCCAGGCGAGTTGGTGGTATGCCGAGGAAACAAGCGATCGCTCCGCCAGGGCGTTCGTCAGGAGGGTAAAGGCCTTCATGGATGACCCGACCGTCGCTCCCATCGGAATATCGCCCGATAGAGATCCGGGTCGTGGGAGGCCAGCTGGAGCCGCCGCAACCGAAATCTATAAGCGGTACGTGACAGAGTATGAGGTCAACGTCCACCCACAGCATCACAAGCTGCAGGAGCAGTTCGTGGCGTTTCTCAGCAAGCAATATCCGCTTATCACTTTCCCGAATTGTTTCCGCGACGACCTTCGGTTTGCGGTAAAGGGAATGCCTGAGGTGATGGTCGAGATAAAGCCCGCTGATCAGGCCACGGTTCGCTTCGCGATCCGCGCCGCCATTGGCCAACTGCTCGATTACCGGCAGCATCAGCGGTGGAGCGGTCGCCAGATCGTTCTTGTTGGCGCGAAGGTGACGAGCGAGAACGATCTAAATCTAGCGCTCGACAACGGCTTCGGGCTGGCCTGGCCCGTAGAAACCGGCGAGTTCGAGATCCGCTGGCCAGACGGACTTTGAGGTGATCGACAACAGGAGGGTAAGACCCCACTAACCTCGGTTGTCTTTCGGTGCCGGCCCCATCTTCCGCGGCGATAGTGGCGAAGGCCCCGGCTCGCTTGGCCGGGGCCTTTGCACCGTGGGTTGTGCCAGCATTCATCCGCGGGTTTGGGGCTGGGTCGAAGTGAGCACTATTTCGCCACCTCGGCGCGATATTTGAGCACCTTCGAGATAAAGAGGTTCATCGATTCCTCTTCTGTGTCTAGCCACACACTGCGGGGGTTCCCGACTGGCTCGTCAATTTCCTTCATGGTCTTGACGAAGTCGTGGGCGTAGTTGACTGCCCTGCCATAACAGGAGCCATATCCGGCCCTGACTATGATGTCGGCGGCTTCAGTGCTGGTGGTTGCAAAGTTGAATATGGCTTCGTCTACGCACCGCTCCCACTCTGTCTTAAGCCGTATAATGTCGTTCGCGAATGCCTGGTTCGCTATCAGGGTTGCAATCGCACAAAAGAGAACTCGGTACATATGTCACCCCGCCAACTTATTGACGGGGCCTACGTTATCGCCTCCGGGTTTGTCAAACATATAAGCCTCTTCCATGCAGTCTGATCTTGCCGCTCATCTAGGTTAAGGGGAGGCGTTGGTCCCGCCAAGCAGCGCGGTTAGCCTTACCCGGAGACGATCTTGGCGGGCGGTATAGAAGGCCTCGAAGGCGTCAAGATCTGCCGGCACGCTGCCGAGCTCATGGTTCGTGCAGTAGTGCTGCTGGCCGACGGCGTCAGGCAAGTGTGCGTTAAGCCATGCCGCGGGCAGGGTTGCGCGCTTCTCATTGTTGATCGCGCCATCAAGGAGTTGAAGGTTGGGTAGCGTATCCGCATGGCGAGCCATGAGCTCTGCCTGCGCATCGCTGAAACCTTGGCGCTGCAGCTTCGCCGCGGTGAACCGTGAGATCGGAAACACGTGATCAACGTGGAACTGGTTGCGAAGATCGACGAAGGGGAACAGCAGCGAGAGCAAGGGGAAGGTGCGCTTGTCTCCGTACTCCAGGTGGAGCAAATCCTCGATCTCGGCAGGCTCAAAGGTCAGAGACTTGCCACGCTGGCTCATGACTTGTCGAAGTTGATCGACTGGAAACGCTGCGGCGCCACTGGTTTGGATCACCTCCCTGAGAGCTGTTAGCAAGGTGTCGAGACCGCTGCCCCAAATGCCGGAGGCTTTGACTATTGATCTCACCAACCAGCCTCGGATCGCACTTCGATCCTCGGCAAACTGGCTATGGGTGACATAGTTTGAGGGGGCGCCACGCTTGTAAAGATAATATGCGATAGGGAGGAGAGAGCTATCGGCCTTGAGTGTCTGTCCATTCAGCCCGAAACTGGCGGCGAGTTCTACCGTTCGGACCAGCGCAGCACGGATTGCCGGCCAATTCGATTCGAGCGCCAACATGTTGGTGGTCGTGAAATTCTCCACCTTGAAGCCCACTGAAGCGATATCGGCGAGCATGAGGCCGGCTTTCAGGACAAAATCCTGGCTGAGCGCAAATCCTGTCCCGATCCTATTGAGCTCGTCGACTAATTTGTGGATCTCTGCCCTGGCATCGACTTGCTTCCACTGAGCGACTGCGATGCTGAGAAGGAGGTCCGAATAAGACAAGATCGTTCCGCCGGAGTTTAGACGAATGAAGATGTTCAGAACCCGCTCCAGATCCTGGGTTTCTTCCTCGTAGTAGTTGATCAGATTGAAGGAATTCACCACCCTATAGAGCCGATCCAAGATCGCATACGCCTGTTCCAATGAGGCGCCTTCGAGGCCCTGCTTTATCAATGCGGTGAGCATCGCAGGACCATCTTTCATGCCAAGGATCTCGGGCACTGGAAACCAATGCGCGGTTTCGTCGCGAGCTACCTGCGCATCGTCGAGAAACTTGAATCTATACCGCGCCCCGTCCTCGTCCGGTGAAGCCGAAGAGAGCAAATCAAGGCGGAGCGTCCGGACGGGAAAAGCATCCGGATTGGTCCACCATTTGTTTGGCTGCTTGATCGCCATGGACCCGCGCAGGCCGATATTCAGCGCGGTGAGGCGTTGCTGGCCATCTAAGACGGCCGTGACGCTCTGCTGGTGAAGCTTAGGGAGCTCAGGGCAGTGTGCGGCGTCCCGCTGATGGTAGTTCAGTACGAAGTCATAAAACTTGAATTTTGCGCTCGTGGCAGCTTCGATTTTCCAAAACAAGAAGGTCCCAAAGGGATAGCCCTGCATAAGACTATCGAATAGACGCTCGATCTGCTCGGGTTTCCAGACGAACTCGCGCTGGATTGCTGGAAGAACGTAGCTCTTCGTTTGTATACGGCCAAGCGCTTCGGCGATGGTACCCCCAGGCTTATACAAATTCTATTCTCCTCTTGGCTATTAGGAATTCGTCCGAATCTCGTCGGTCAATAAGCTACGGCAAGATTGTGCGAAGCTGGATTGGTACCCGGCGACGACAGCTAATGATTCTCATTGAAGTGGGCGGCTTCTTGCGGAGCTGGTCTCCGACGATGCTCAAGCACTCATGGTCGAGACTTCCGACCCGGAACCGCCTAGGCGAATGCTCGGCATAAAGTGAAGCAGCCGGCTAGGCTTCCTAGAGGGCCTCCTAAGCTGCAAACAAGACCTTTAATCTGGACAGCCTAAGACGGGCCAGTCGACGGGCGGAGGCTTGAAGCGCTTCTCGGTCGCTCTCCACCAGAAAGGACAGTGTCATCATCTCGATCAGAAATTCGTCCACGGCCTGCTCACCAATTTCAGTGCCACCTGCAAGTGAGCTCAGCAGAGCGCGAGCTTGCTCGACCGCATCGGCGCCACCGGTTTCGATCAGCGCGTCCAGCCTATTGAAGGGATCCAATTTCAGGAGTCTCCACGCGCACGCGAAGCAGGCTCAAGTACCTCAAGCCTGGATCGTCGGCACCGTCTCATATTTGTCGAGTGTCTATCCAATCAGGCTCTGAGAGGCCAGTCAGAGGGAATGAGCTTCACTCCCGACGCCTTCGTCCATCGGCCTTTTACGGCGGCGACATATTCGGGGTCTTCCTCAATGTAGGCGTGTTCGATGAGGATGACTTGAAGCCCAGCTTGGCGTGCAGTCTCGTCGAACAGGAACCGAACGATCTGCAGCATGGCCACCTGATCGTCGTCCTTCTCCATCTCTCGCAGCCGCTTCTCGTCGCCTCCCTTGGGATAGTAAGGGCGGCTGATCTGGTCGATGATCAGCAGGCCGGGGACGGGCGCTTTGATGGCCTTGAAAAGCTTCTGAAGCGAAAAAGCGAGGGCAAGATGGATCGCAAGATAATTCTGATCGGAACCGACTTCGGCCATCGCGAGGACAGCTCGCCGGGTAGGCTCAACTACCGAAATCTTCGGCGTGGACGAGAACACGACACGTGAGCCAGTAGCCGGCACCACTGTGGGAAGGTCTACAAGCATTTCGGTCGCAAAGGCGCTGACCATGTTTTCCGCGTCGCGAAGACGCTCTCTGCGCGCCTGCGGATCGACCTGATCCCTGAGGTCCTCAATCTTGGATATCAGCGACGCCGTACTCGTCGAATCCGCCTGGAAATCCTTCGCAGTTGTCTCAAGGAATTGATCGATGCGACCGACGACCCGAGCCCTTTCCTGAAGGAGAGACCCCGTCTTCACAGACTCTTCCTCAACCCGGACGAGCCCACTGAGCTGTGCCTCGACCTCCCTAAGGCGGCTGTATTTGGATCCGATCAAATTCTCGATGTGTCCCGAATGATCGTCGAGACGTGGGCGCATCCCTTCGATCGCGACAACTTCGTTTGCGACAATACCCAAGGAATTGCGAATCTGCTCGGCCATCGCTTGGCCAACGCTATTTTGTGCATCGCATACCGGACATCGTTTGTCGTCGAGCTTGAGGTGCTCAACGAGCCTCAGCTTGTGAGACTGTCCTGACACCGCAGTTTCGTAGCCGGTCGCCTCGCGGATGGTCTGCCTGAGCAACTGCCGCTTCGCTCTCAGCGTCTGCAATTCCGAAACAAGCCCGCGCCGCTCGTCCTCCAGTATCGCGCGAGCCTCAGAGTCCCTCATGTCGTTCGAGGCGACTCCGCTACTCGCGACGCCGGCGAGCTGGTCCAGGAGGATTTTGTCGGATGCATCGGGCGACGGCAGTTCGGCCACGAGGCCGACTCCTTGCGCTTGGGTCAACAGCGCCATCGAGCGCTGCGTCAAAAGACTCTGGCTCCGCTCCTGCGCTTCGTTTTCCCGTTCGATTTTCGCTAGCGCGGCCTCAAGCTGCCGGAGGGTTCGGGCGGCAAGAACGCTCGCCTGATCGACAGCGCCGAGAAAATAGGGGATCGTCGCTTTGATGTCCCGTGCCTTTTCAGGGCGGTTTAGATCATGCAGGAGCGTCTCCCTGCTAAGGATGACGTCTCCCGACACGAAGAGGTAAGGCGGTATGTCACGGATCGTCGCGCGGCCCTTCTCGGCCTTTGCGGCGACGGCTGGATCGTCAGTGTCTTGAATGCCGAACGTCTTTTCGATCATCGCACGAGCGGTGTCGCGGTTGGTCGGTCCCTCAAGTCCTTCGGATGTATCCGGAAGCTTGAGGTTCCGGCCTGTCCGTACATACATCTGATTTGTGCCGGTTCCTGCCTTCGGAATCTTTCTACCGACGATGAGGCCGCTATTTCCCTGCGTCCAGTGTATGGCGACAGCCTCGGCGTGGTTGCGCACGAAGAACGGTAGCTTGCAATCGCTTGAGCCAAGGCAGTAGTCGATTGCGTCGATGATCGCGGACTTGCCTGTGCCTGACGCCCCCGTGATTACGTTGACTTTGTCGGTGTCGAATTCAAGCGTCCTGCGCCTGCCGCCGTTGCCATAGAATGCAATTTCACGAACGTTCCAACGGTTCACGGCGCCACTCCGAATGCTGAAAAAATTGTCCCTGCCGAACCCGCTTTGCCCATCCAGGTACCCAGGCGCTCCGCCCGTTTGACCGCGCGCTTCGGGCTCTCGGGGAGATCGGTAACCGGTGCCGCTGACGGCCGCCTGGGGCCGAGGCCGAGTGTCGCGTCAGCGCTAAGAGAAAGCGCCCTTGCGCCAAGTCCGAACCGTAATGCGGCGGAGACTATTTCCTTCGAGGCGTCGAGCCTGGCGCCTAGATCCACAAGAACATCGGGATATCGGTTGAGCCATGACATGAGTCCGGTGGTGGCGGCTGTCTCTTCGAAGGACGCTTCCAGTTCATCAGATAGCGCTAGGGGTAGGGCAAGGTACGCAAGTGCGAGCTCCGGAGACCTTCCCGAAGCTGCGTCGAATTTTCGACAGAAGCCAACGAGACCGAATGTACCAAAGGCAGGGTTCGTCTCCGCGAACAGATCATAGGCAATGTTCATTTTTTGAAACCCAGAAGAACGAAATAATCAGGATGCCAGCCCACTCGACCGTCGATCGAAAGGAGATGATATGTGCCTCTGACATAACTTGGCGCTGTGACGCTCGTCGCGAGGTATTCGATCTTGTCCGGCGCTTCGTAAAAGCTCCACCTGAGTAGCTCGCGTCCTTTAATCCTTTTCACTTCGTCGGATTGTTCGCCGCACTCATCGCACATATCGGCGTGCTTATAGGACCACTCCTCGGCCAGGCGGTCGTCGTACTTGGAAATCCTCTCCTGCCAGGTTGGATTTTCGGTGGACCACCGCGACCGCGATTCACGAGCCCGCCATTCGTTGGTGACTGCTCTCTGAATCCACGTCTCAGTGCCGCCCACCAAGCTAATTTGATTCTCGACCATGGGATGCGACCGATAGGTGTCTGGGGGAAGTTCCGCGGCAAAATAGTCCACGAGGTTGTCGTGCTCGATATCAGCAACGATCTCCATATGTCGCTTCACGATCTCGAACCGATGAATCGCCTTGTCGCGCTTCCCACAATGCGCATGGAGGATCTGACGATTCCACCATTCCACCATAAGCGCCGCCACATGGAGTTGATCCTTCGCGAGGACGGACGTCAGCCTTTTCGCGAGGTCGTCCTCGATGTGCCGGATGTTCTGTTGGCCTGGCATCAAGCGAACCCTGGAGAGGATTTCGGCCTGCTGGTCATCGGAGAGTTTGAGAAATGCTTCGCAACCTGCAGCGCGCTTCGCATGGGGAAGCGGCTTGATCCCTTTCGCTTGCGCGTCTGCTCTTTCCTGAATGACGCGGTGTGCTTCTTCTTGGAGGGCGATTTGAAGCTGGTCCCGGTTCTCAGCTTCGTCGAGAAGGACGTTGAGTGGAGAGGTCGGCGATATATCTGCCACAGTGATGAGATGGAGCGACGTCTTGGACAGATCCAAGTCCGGGAGGACGTCAATCCAAGCCTTCAACGTCTTCCACACGTTGACGCTCGCCACGGTGACGGCGTCGGGCTTCGTCGAAAGCGAATGCTTGAGCTGCTCAAGGATGGTTTGGCCATTAACCTCGAGAACGACGTCGTCGAGCGTCTCGAGATAGATCACTGCTTCGAAACTTGACTCGTTCCAAAGCCTCAGGAGAGCGTATTGGGCTTGATAGAGGAACCCCAGGGCGGAGGCGTCTGCACTGTGAGCATTCATGTTGGTCAATTTCGATCTCGAGGAAGCAACCGTCTATCGGTGTTTCAAAGAGGTTGCGCTCCCGAATCAAGGCGTCACTATCCGTAAGTTGTGGAAAGTTTCTCCATTCAACTCTCCAGACAAGGGTATAACCAAATGGCCAAACCTTTTGACAAGGCGGCCGGCAATCGTTCCGCACCGGTCGAGCGCCGCAGCCAGCCCCCTCAAATGGTCGGCCGGCTTGCACCTATGCAGGTAGGCCCTCGAGATCGGTGAACCTTTGATCGGTCTCGCCAACGGCATGACTGAGCGTAATTGAAAGCATGCCTGAGAGGCCTCTTGGAGCTGCGGCAATCCTTTGGATGCTTCAGAAGGTCACCTCCCAACCCCGTCCCCACATACGGACGTCGTCCGACTGCGTGCTTACCCGATAGCCTCGCCCTCGAACTTGTCTGGGCCGAGCGCGCTCCAGGGATCAGTGTCGAGGAAATCAACGGGTTTTCGGCAAGTGCCAGCGCCTCGGCGGCAGCCAGGTCCTCCGCAGACGGGTGCTTTCTTTTCCGCATTCGGCAGGGCAATCCAGTGGGCGTAGCCCAATGCCCGGCGCAACCAGTTCGAGTGCGCCGATGTGTTTGATGCGCCGGGCACGGGCAATGTTCCGCGCCTCAGTGTGAAATACGCATTTCACACTGAGGGCCTTTCCAAAGGATGTTGCAGGTCACTCGGTGACGCCTATGTGACGGACTTTGCCAGGCCCATGGTAGCTTTGCGCCTGATCTCGGACATTGATAGATCAAGTATTCCCTGAAAGCGGACATTGCCGGACCGGACGGAGCTTCCATGCTAATCGAGTGTATCTCTGATCTGCCGTTGTTCTTGATTTGTTCTGCATTGAATATAAACTGTCGACTTGTCCCTTGGATGGAGCGGGGTCGCACCCTGGTGCTTGTAAAGCAATGGTGACCGAGGATAATGAATTGTGGACGTGCGCTGCCATGCCTTCAAGGCGAACTGGCGCTCGTCTATACAGGACATAGCGAGGAGACGTGTCCAATACCAAACAGATTCTGGCAATGCTGAGAAGTCGAGCCGAGGGCGACGACGAAATGTTCTTCTCCATTGCCCTGCAGGTTGCAGCAGCGGAAGCGCGGCAGGGCCACCGCAGCGCAGCCGAGGAGTTGCGCGCGGAAGTGGAGAAAGCCCGTGCCAGCAAGGCACGCGGAGCTGCCGTGCCGATCGCTTTTGGCGCGCCACGCGGCAATCTTGAAGGCCTGCTGGAACTTCGCGAGCCGCATCTGAAACTCAAAGACGTCGTGCTGGACGCAATGGTTGTGAAGCGCGTCAGCGATATCGTGCGCCAGCAACGCCGACGCGACTGGCTGCGCGAACATGGCAAGAAGCCGAGCCGACGCCTGCTGTTTGTCGGCCCGCCCGGCTCCGGCAAGACCATGTCGGCCGAGGCGGTCGCCGGGGAGTTAGGGCTGCCTCTATTCGTCATCCGTCTCGAGCAGTTGATCTCCCGCTTCATGGGCGATACGGCAGCAAAGCTCCGCGTGGTGTTCGACGAAACGGCGAAGCGTAGGGGCGTGTATCTGTTCGATGAGTTCGACGCAGTCGGTGCGCATCGCAGCGCCACCAACGACGTTGCGGAAATGCGCCGCGTATTGAATTCCTTCCTGCAGTTCATGGAAGAGGACGCCGCGACCGACAGTGTCATCATATGCGCCACCAATCATCCAAAGATGCTCGATCGGGCACTGCTGCGGCGCTATGACCAGGTTCTCGAGTTCTCCGCGCCGACAAAGGAGCAGATCAAGGACATCATTTTTCGCAATCTGCGCCCAATGAAATCGCCGCGGCTGGCATGGACGAAGATCCTGACGGCAGCCGAGGAACTTAGCCAGGCAGAGCTGGCGCGAGCTGCCGACGACGCCGTCAAGGACGCAATTCTCGACGAGCGGGGCGTCGTCGGTACCGACGATATCTTGATGCGTCTTGAAGAGCGGCACCGCATGCGCTCGGCGTTCCTAGACGCTTCGAAGCTCTGATGCATGCCAACACGCTTCACCCTACCACATATCAATATCTCTGAGAGGCATACTTCCAGCGCCTATACCGGCGAAGGAGCCGGCCGCAGCAACAACGTTCGCATCCGCGAAGAGCACGCGATCAAATTGAAGCACGAGCTTGATGCGGCACTCGCAGTCATCGACCAACAGCGGCCCGCCGATCCGCGACTGCCTGCGCCACAAGGCGGATACATCGAAGTCGAGCTTCGTCGGGGCTCAAATCCCGACATCCTCGAGCGGCGTTCTATTGGCTTAAGGCCAGGTGCCGTGAAAGATCGGCAAGCCGCACGTTTCGTTGGTCTCTTCGTTCCGGACGAAGCGCGAGACGCCTTCGCTGCCATCCTTGAAGATTACCGGTCCGGACCGCTTACGCCGAAAGGGCGGCAGCCTCCCCACAAGAACATGATTGAGCCGATCGAAGCCTTTCGTCGCGCTCGACTTGAGACCTTATGGACGGACGACGCCGACGCACTGCCACTCGATCCGCAGCATCAAATGTGGTGGGCGATCTGGGTCCCGCGCGATCGCGAAGATGAGCTCGAGGAGGTCGCTCAACGGCTGGGCCTGCGCGCCGGAGCGCGCGATCGTCGCCTGAAATTTCCCGAGGTGGTGGTCATTCCCGTATTTGCAAGACGGGCCGAGATCGAATTGATGATGTACGCCACAGGCGTCATTGTCGAGTTGCGCCGCGCGACGGACAATCCGACTTTCTTCGTTGATGAGGTTCGCGAAGAACAGCACGATTGGAATGAGGAGCTTGCCGGCAGGATCAGCTGGCCGGGACTGGATGTCCCTGCCGTGTGCCTTTTCGACACAGGGGTCAATCGCGCCCATGCACTGATCGAGCCAGCTCTTGCGGCCGATGATATGCATGCCGTCAGACGCGGATGGGGCCCTGACGACCATGACAGCCACGGGACCGCCATGGGTGGCATCGCCTTGCATGGCGATCTCACGATCCCGCTCGGCGACACCGAAGCGCGGGTGCTTACCCACCGCCTGGAATCCGTGAAATTGCTTCCGCCGGGAAGAGCCGATCCCAACGATCCGAATTCCTATGGAGCGATTACCCAAGCCGCCGTCGCCTTGCCGGAAATCCAGCGCCCGGATCGGATGCGCGTGTTCTGTATGGCCGTCACTAATGATGGCGTCACTGGCGCCCAACCATCGACCTGGAGCTCGGCCCTCGATCAGGTAGTCGCCGGAACCATGCCGGGCGACGACGAGAACTCGCCAAAACGGCTTGTCGTCGTCGCGATCGGTAATACCGAGCCGGTGATGGAGGCGCGGCTATGGTTGACCAATGATGCCTATCCGGCCCAGGACCCTGCGCAGGCCTGGAATGCACTGACGATCGGCGGGTATACGGACCTCGATCAGATCGAAGGTCAGGGGTACGAGGATTGGACACAGTTGGCTGAGGTGGGTGCACTCAGTCCCCACAGCCGCACGAGCGTCGCGTGGGGTACACGCACGCCGATCAAACCCGAATTGGTCATGGAAGCGGGCAACCGCGCTCTCAGTCCGAGCGGCCGCGATATCAATACGCTCGATTCGCTTTGCGTTCTTAGCACCGGCCGCGATATCGGCCGCGCGCCACTCGTGCCCTTCCAGGCGACCAGCGCCGCTACCGCGCAGGCTGCACGCATGGCCGCGCAACTCACAGCTGCGCATCCCGACTACTGGCCCGAAACCATCCGCGCGCTCATGGTGCATAGTGCAGAATACACCGAGCCCATGAGAGCCGCCTTTGCCGCGGAACCAAATCTACGAAACCGCTACGAGATTGTGCGGCGCTTTGGGTACGGCGTGCCTGATTATGATCGGGCTGCGGCATCGGCCCGCGATCATCTCGCACTTATTGCGCAGACCGAAATCCAGCCCTATCGCTTAAAGGGCGGCCGTAAGTTCAATGAATGCCACTACTACAATCTGCCGCTGTCAGCCGCCATTCTCGAGGAGCTGGACAACGAGCCCGTCGACCTAAAGATCACGCTTTCGTACTTCGTGGACCCCAATCCCGGGTTCGCCGCGAATGTCGATCCGCTGCGCTACCAGTCCTTCGGCTTGCGCTTTGACCTACGGCGCAAAGGCGAGAGCCTGACCAATTTTAAGCGTCGAGTAAATGTGGCTGAGCGCGAACAACCCAAGCAGCGTGCTCCTCGCCACCCTGACGACAACCGCTGGCTGCTAGGTCCCGACAGCGTTTCCGCAGGATCGCTGCATTGCGACATATGGAGCGGCCCTGCAATCGATCTGCTCGGCCGCGACGTTTTGTGCATTAAGCCTGTTGGCGGCTGGTGGAGGGATCGAGCGCGCGCCGAGATCGTTAATCAGCGCACCCGATACGCGTTAGTCGTGACGCTGAAGGCCAGGCGAACCACCATTGATCTGTACACCCCGATTGAATTGGCCCTGCGACCCGATATCCAGGTTGGGAACCAGATTACGATCGAACGTTGAAACTGGAATTTCCGTATGGGCGGCCTCGCTGCTCCCTTCATGTTATGGGAATGGGTCTTGTCCGTTATTTCTCGAAATTCCTAGGCTCTGTTTCCTACGTTGAGCTTCGCTGCCTATCCTGGCGACGGTCGGTCTGCGCCGGTTTCCCGCGCCCATCAGAGCGGCAGGGTTCTTCTCGGGGACCCGGCTCCAGGTACGAAGCCGGGCGGAAGATGCCTTTGCCTGTACGCTGAGGGCAGCGTTCTAAGCTTCAGCTCATCTTCCCTGCAGCGGCTCGCCGCGCAAACCTTAAAGGGCGCTCACCACTTTGCGGCGTTTCGCTTCCGCTTCCTCGAGGATCGTCGTCAATTCCGCTGGCAACGGCTTGTCCGGTTCAGGCAAATGCGCGATATGCCGCCAGCGTTTGTCGAGCGCCTTGAGCGATACCTCATCCGTCATGCCGCGTTTGGCCTGTGACCAGAAGAGAGCAGCGAGCTCAGGCGATATCTGCTTCTTGTCCTCCATGCGCTTTGCCAGCCAGAGCGTGATATCGACCAGCTCCAGGCCGGCGCTTTGATCCCCAGGCACGAACACAGGTGGCGTTTCCGGCATATTGGAAAAATCCATCTTCGGCATGCCCGGGCCAAGATCACTCTTATGGCCGCGCAGCCTGCGATACCATTCCGCCAGTTCCGCCTGCGCGCCATTAAACTCGGTCTGCCGGTCAACCGTAATCCGATGGACCGGGCGCTTCTGTGCCCCCGCCTGCATGGCGATCGCCTGCAGCACCTGCTGGAAGCCGATCAGGTTCGGGGATATCTGCAGGGTCGATTCGTAGTTGCTCGAGCCGAAGCTGATCTCTTTGGGGTTCGCGCGCGCCCATTTGATGGCACCGGTGATGAGTTCCCGCGAACGCGCATCGGGCAAACGGCCGATCCTTTCGAGGAGCGTCGCGTATATCTTCTCGAGCTTCTCCTCGCAGCGCGCCGGGTTCTGTTCACGGCGGGCGCTCCAGGCTTGCTTTGCCAGTTCCTCATCGAACAGGTGCGCTACCTTGAACAGCAGGACATACCGGAGCGGGGTCCAGTAGTGGTGCCACGGCAACGCCTCGTTCAGCCCTGAATCGAACACCTGATCGAAGAAAGTGATGATGGCATGGTCCGGCTTCGACACCCGGTAGAGCGAGAACCGCAGATCGTTCTTCTTGCTGAAACGCGCGATCCGCTCGGCGATCGGCGTCAGCCGCCCGACGCCCAGCTCGTTAGCGTGGATGCGCTTGACGCCCAATTCCTGGCGCAATGCCTTCAGCAGGGGTTCAGCAATGACGTCTAGATTCCCACGGCTGCCCAGCACACCATAATAGAGTGTCGGCTGGGCAGAATCGAACAGGTTCTGTCCGGTGTTTCCGCTTTCATCAACAAAGAAATACATGGTCTGTATCCTCGAATGCAAAAGCTATAAGTAAAAGGCGCGGGAATATCACCGGGATTGCGGCAAAATTGGGGTGTCAGGAGATTGCCGCCCGCGGGCGGCTGGGCTTTCTTGAACCGAGCCAATGTTGGGGTTTTCAGCCTTGGGCTTACGCCACCCAATTAACTGGCAGCGCAAATTCCGGGCCGAAGCAGACCGTCCTCTGTCGATGCGGTGGACGGCTCTCCTCCCGCCCAGCGGTATGATCGTGGGGCCAGAACTGGAGGAGATCTACGATGGGCAACGTTACGACGATTGGTCTGGATATTGCGAAGTCAGTGTTTCAAGTTCACGGTGTGGACGCGTCGAGTGAGGTTGTCGTTCGCAGGAAGCTGACGCGCGGGCGCGTGCTGGCATTCTTCGAGAGCCTGCCACGTTGCTTGGTCGGAATCGAAGCCTGCAGCTCCTCGCACTATTGGGCGAGAGAACTGATTGCACGTGGCCATGATGTGCGGCTGCTGCCGGCACAGTATGTGAAGCCTTATCTGAAGCGGCAGAAGAATGATGCTGCAGATGCAGAGGCGATCTGCGAGGCAGTCACCCGGCCGACCATGCGCTTCGTGCCAGTGAAATCACCCGAGCAGCAAAGTGTGATGATGCTTCACCGGGTTCGATTGATGCTCAACCGCCAGCGGACACAGATATCGAACGCGTTGCGAGCGCACCTATCCGAGTTCGGAGTCGTGGCGCCGATCGGGCGCAATAGGATCGAACAACTGCTCGTGGTCGTCAACGACGAGAACGACATCAGGATACCAGCTGACGCGCGGCTATGCCTGCGCATGCTCGAGGCACAGCTCAGGGTCGTGAAGAAGCAGATCCTTGAAAACGATCGTAGGGTTCGAGCGAGTGCGCGTGAGACCGAGGTCGGCCGCAGGTTGATGGAAATCCCAGGCGTCGGCCCGCTGCTGGCGAGCGCATTCGTAGCGACCGTCGCCGATGCGCATGCGTTCAAGTCGGGGCGCTGTCTATCGGCCTGGATCGGACTCGTGCCGAAACAGAACTCAAGCGGGGGCAAGGAGAGGCTCGGCAGCATCTCCAAGGCCGGCAATCGCTACCTGCGGCAGTTGCTCGTGGTCGGCGCGATGGCGGTCATCCGCTACGCCGAACGGAACGGGACGCGGAGGCCATGGCTCGTGCAGTTGATGGCGCGGCGAACAGCCAAGGTTGCGGCGGTTGCGTTGGCCAACAAGACCGCCCGGATGGTTTGGGCATTGATGACAAACGGCGAGCGCTACAGGGAGCCGGTCATAAACTGAGACCAGGCGAGCGATCGCCGACGAAGTTGGAAAGGGCGGACAGGAGCTAATGCACAAAGCCGGTTGAAACCGCCGGATAGGAAAACCCACTGGGGCCGTGCACTTCAAGTGCGAGCTTTCGATCGGGACCTGAGCCGCGCGAATGGCATTATGGCCAGCGGCGCATGAATGCCGCACCTTCAGGTCGGATACATGGCCGCACCAACCAGCAACCACAGAATGCTCCAAAGATCCCCTTGCCAACGGAGAGCCGTCCATACACGGCCCCAAATTGGACATCCGGCGGTGCACCAAGGAGCGGCAGCTACCGCGCCAGTACGCCGCCCGGTCAGGGAGGGCTTGGGCGCTATCTGCCAGACACCAGCAGGTTCGCCTGAGAATTGGGTTCGAGCGAATCAGCGGCGGAACCATACGGGACGATACGGGAAAGATCTCGATTTGCGCTCACGAAAAGATTAACAAAATCAAAGGTTTGAGGTCGTCCTCCGGGCCCACCAAATCCATCGCAACGACCCGGCCTATCGATCGTCGGGACGTTGCAAAATAGCCATACGCAGGGTGGGAAAGCCTGAATCAACCAAGAAGCACGGAGCCGCCTCGACGTTGCGCGGTGGATTGTCGATGCCTTAGGCCTAAGCAGCGGCAATCGCCAACTGCGAGTGTGCTACAATCTGTGACACCTATTGTGATACAAATAGGACGCCGAAAAGGAAAAACTGAAGTAAAAACAATGGTATAGGCAACTACCCGATCCCAGCCAACGGTACCACCGGCTTCAGGGTCGAAAAATACCATTAAATTAAGGATTTGGCGTTTGGCTGCAGACACGGCCGGACGCCGTCGAGCACTCGCCGCCTAGTCTCAGGCGGGTGCGGCTGCGAAGAAGATCCCTGCCTAGGTGCCGACGAGCTCAAGCGGCAGGCTTGCCTTCGTAGGCTCCAGTTTGATGTAGCAAGGGTTCGCATCGTCCTTCAGCTTCTGCAATTGCAGGCGTGTCTTGGCGCGAAGGACGGGGTCGATAGGTTTGTCGACTGTCTCCTGCACCGCGCTCAGGATCTTCGCCGCCTCCTCGATCTGCCGGAGCTGCGCCAGGCAGCGGCCTAGACCATACTGCGCGCCGGGCAGGTCGGGATTGAGCTCGAGCACCTTGCGGAAGGCGTCGGCGGCGTCCGCATGCCGGCTGAGCAGCTGAAGTTCGATGGCAAGCCTTGACCAAGCCTTGACCGATTTCGGTGTGATCTCCACGAGCGATCCGAAAGTATCGGCCGCCGACCAGTGGTCGCCTTTCGCGGCGAGCAACTGGCCCAATCCGTAAAGCGTGCGCGGATGGCGAGGGTTGACTTCCAATATCTGGCGGTAGCCATTTTCGGCGTTGGCAACGTTGCCTGCTTCGTGGAATTTGGTCGCCTGCTCCAGCACGCTTCCGACGGACCTCTCGTCGATCCGGTCGCCGAGATTGCGGCCGGTCCTGGTCTTGACCAGGACGCAATGGATGGTGGTCTCCTCCACGCCGTAGGAATACTTGTACGGCTCGTTGCCGCGCAGGAAGTCATAGCTGCGGAAGCCCTGCTCGATCGCATGGCGAATGCAATAGCCATGCAGCACGAGCCCGGACGGGATGTCGTTGGCGGTCTCGTCGCGTCCCGCGAGATGGAACAGCATCGTCTTTTTAACTCGGTCGACCAGGAATGCCAGGCCCCCGAGCGGCTTGTCGCCCTGCCACAGGATCGGCAGGAACAGCGTCCCGCTTTCAAAGGCGTCCTTGAACAGGATCCGGTTGGACCTGATTAGGCCGGGCAGGAGGTTGCCCTTCCGCGGCGCCCATTTGATCCGCCACATTTCGAGGATGATGCCGATGTCGCGATCTATCGTGGAGGCGTCGGCATGGGTGATGCGGAACTCGCCGGATCCATCGAGCTTGCGCAGGAAACGTCTAATCTTCTGGCGCGTGTTCGAGCTGGTCTTTTGTTCGAGATAGCTGTCCCAATCGCCTGGCAGTGCGGCGGCCGGGCAGATGCAATTGTCGACATTGTCGGTTTTGTTGACGCGCGGCATCTTGTGGGCCGTCAGCCGCTTGTCGGCGAGGTTGTCGATGAGCAGGCGCCGTCGCTTCTCCGACATGCGCAGATTTTCGAGATGCAGCTTGGCCCAGTTCATCTTCAGAAGATGCCTGGCAAGAGCCGGGATCGCGCGCTCGGCAAAGCCCGGGGCGCACAGGATGCCGGCATAGTCGGCCGCATAGTTGCCGGCCATGTTGATCTCGTTGTGGGAGACACCGGTTTTCTTGTTCAGCCTGGTGCGCAGCCGCAGAGGCAATAGGGCGACATAGGGAGAGCCTGGCGGCCCCGAGCGTGCCGCCAAGACGGACCAGGCGTCTTCATAGCGTCGCATATAGGACGACAGGAACGTCCAGGAGAGGAAGAACTGCCCTTCGGGATCCTTTTGGTAGAGATCATCCCAGTTCTCTCTGAGCCGGTTCAGTTCCTCCCTTTTCGTGATGACGTCGATCTGCATGGCTCCCCCGAAATCGTTGCCTGTTCGTAGGTCTCACTGTTCCATGAAGGCTCTCGCCATGCTGTCGGCGATCGGCTTCGTCAGGTAGCTGAAGAATGTGCGCGACTCGGTCGCGACGAGGATCTCGGCGGGCATCCCCGGGGTCGGCGCAAAACCGTGCACCTTTGCCAGCTCGCTCGCCGGCACGCGCAAGCGCGCCAGATAGACTTCCTTGGGCGTGGGGCCGCTCATCTCCGGCAACGCATCTGCCGAGACATAGTAGACTTCGCCCTCCAGAACCGGCGTCGTGCGGCGATTGAGCGCGATCAGCCGGATCGAGGCTTTCTGTCCGACCTTGATGTTGTCGATGTCGGTGCGGGGCACCTGGGCCTCGATGACGAGAGGCACATCCGAGGGCAGGATCTCGAGGATCGCCTTGCCGCTCTCGATGACGCCGCCGGCGGTGTGGTAATACATGCGTATGATTGTGCCGGGCTCGGGAGCCTTGATGGTCACGCGGCGAAGCACGTTCTCCGCCTCGCGCGACTGTTCGCGCACGGCGTCCAGTTCGGCCTCCAGGCTTTGCAGTTCCTGGAGCGCCGCCTGGCGATAGGTATCCTTGGTCTGCGTGATCTGCTGCTCGAACCTGACGATCTGTTCGCGGTTCTCGGCGACTTCCGCCACCATCTTGCCGATCTGGCCTTCGGCGTCGGCCATCGCGCGCTGGATCGCCTTCACCTCGGTGCCGCGGATCAGGCCCTGGTCGAGAAGCTTTTGCTTGCCCTGATATTCCTCCTTGAGAAATTGCAGTTGCCGGCGCACCGACAAGATCTGCTCCTCGATCCCTTCGTTGCGGAATTCCATTGCCTTCTTGTTCTGGTCGAACAGCGCTATGTCGCTGTCGCGCTTTCGTTCCGCGGCCTCGAAGTTGACCTGCTGGCTTGCCATGATCGGGGAGACCTCCGGATCGTACCGGTTGTCGAGGATGATCGCGGGGAACCGGATCTTGCCGCTGCCCTGCACCTCGGCATTCAGCCGGGCCGCGATCGCTTCGAGCCGCGCCTTGCGCAGGAACAATTGCCGTTCGTTGGTTTGCGCGGCGGTCTCGTCGAGCTTTATCAATGGCTGGTCGAGGCTGACATGGTCGCCTTCATTGACGAGGATTTCCTTGATGATGCCGCCTTCGAGATGCTGGACGATCTTGTTTTGCCCGGTCGCGACGAAGCTGCCCTGGGCGATGATGGCGGACGCGAGCGGCGCCGTGAAAGCCCAGGTGCCGAAGCCGCCGAAGGCCACCGTGATCAACAGCGCGCCAAATGCGGTCTGCTTCCAGATCGAGCGCGGCACCTCGGAATACCACTCTATGTCGTGAACTTTTGCGATGTCGGTCGTCATCTTGCCGGTCCCGCTATTGGATCTGATGGCCGAACGAGCCGCCTTCGATGCTCAAGCCCCGGTTCGCAAGGGCCTGCAGCACTTCCTGTCGCATGCCGAACAGGGCGACGGTGCCGTTGACGAGCAGCAGTATCTTGTCGACGCTCTTCAGCAGCGACGGCCGCTGGGTGATGGTGATCACCGTGATCTTGTTTTCCTTGGCGTGCTGGAGGGCTCGTTCCAGTGCCGCGTCTCCGGCCGAATCCAGGTTCGAATTCGGCTCATCGAGCACGACCAGGCGGGGATTGCCGAAGAAGGCGCGCGCAAGCGCGACACGCTGCTTCTGCCCGCCGGAAAGCGGCGCTCCGTCGGCGGCGACGAAGGTCTCGTAGCCGTGGGGCAAGGTCGAGATCATCTCATGAACGTCGGCCAGCGCCGCCGCTTGGTAGATCTCGGCGTCGGTCGCATCCCCACGCATACGGGCGATGTTGGCCTTGATCGACGCCGGGAACAGCTGAACATCCTGGGGCAGATAGCCGATATTCTCGCCGAACTGGCGTGGATCCCAGTTGCGAAGATCCATCAGATCCAGCCGCACGTTGCCTGACGTCGGCAGGATCGACCCGACCAGCATCTTGCCCAAGGTCGTCTTGCCGGCGCCAGAATTGCCGATGATGGCAAGCGAATCGCCCGGCGAGAGCGCGAACGAGATGCCGTTCAGCACAACCCGCTTCGTTCCCTGCGGCACGAACAGGAGCCGTTCGACGTCGAGACGGCCCTCGGGACGCGGCAGGTTCAGCCGCTCGAAATTGAGCGGCGACGACTGCAGAAGCGAGGCGATCCGGCCATAGGCGGCGCGGGCATGCACGACGTGGTTCCAGCCCTCGATGGCGCCTTCGATCGGGCCGAGCGCCCGGCCGGCGATGATCGATGCGGCGATGACCATGCCGCCGGTGAGATGGCCTGCGATCGCCAGATGAGCGCCCCAGCCGAGCATCGTCACCTGGGTGAGCAGCCGAACGGCCTTCGACAGCGACGCAAAGACGATGTTGCGGTCCTGCGCGATCACCTGCGCCCGGAGCGAGTTCGCGGTGTCCTTGCCCCAGATCTTCACGGCCTCGGGAATCATGGCGAGCGCGTTGATGATCTGGGAGTTGCGCGACATCGAATCGAGATGGATGTTGGCCTTGCTCTGGTGCGCGTTCGCTTCGCCGAAGGTCGCGGCCGTCGCACGCTGGTTGAGAAGCGTGATGATCAACAGCAGCGCCGCCGAGGTCATGACGATGAAGCCCTGATGCGGGTGGATGAGGAACACCACCAGCACCATCAACGGAGCCATCGGCGCGTCGAGGAACGACAGCAGCGTGCCGGACGTCAGGAAGGTTCTCAGTTGCTGCAGGTCGCCCAGGACCTGGTACTCTTTGCCGTTGCTGTGAAGCGAGGCCCTTGCCGCCGCGCTGAGGATCGGCGCGCCCAATTGGGCCGCCACCTCGACGGCCGTGCGCATCAGGACGAATCGGCGAAGCGCATCGAACATCGCCTGCAGCAGCACCGCGCCGACGATCACCACCGTCAGCATCACCAGTGTGTCGGGAGAACGGCTGGTGAGAACGCGATCCGAGATCTGGAACAGATAGATCGGAATCGCCAGGACCAGTATGTTGCAGGCGACTGTGAACAGCATGACGATCAGCAGGTTTTTCTTGACCGCGCTCAACCCGGCCCTGAGCGAGGCGCCGAAATCGACCGGGCCGAGGCGCTTGTGGAAGGCGCCGCCACCGCCGCCTCCGCCGCCGCGCCGGCCGTTCTGGTCTCCGCCGTCGGGAGGCGATCCGCCTTGACGCGGCTCCCTGGTCTTTATGGGGCCGGTATCGCCCTCAATGACGATCATGCCCGGCGCTTTTTTGGGAACGTCCTTCATCTCGGATACGGAAGGCTTGCCGTCCGGCGCCGCCTTGCCCAGCGGCGCCGCAGGCCGCAGCGGCGCGGGCTCGTGCTTTGCCGCCGCCACCGCTGCAGGGCTGTCTTGCTTCTCGACCGGTGACGTCGCTTTCGGACCGGGTCCGGCGGGCCGCTGCATCGTCGGTTCCGGCCTTGCCGCAGCCGGCGCAACCCTGTGCTTTTCATCCGTGAGCGCCGCCGTCGCCGCCGGCATCGCCCGCGTCGATCCGGCGTGGGGCCCTGGCGCCGCCGGGGCACGAGCGGCTGCTGCAGGCGCGTCCTGGGCGCCGGCCGTGGCTTGCGCGGCCGCGGCTGAACCTGCCGCGCCCCCGGTTGGCTTCGGCTGGCCGCCGCTCTGTACCGGCACAGGCCGAAGGGGCGGGACGGAATATGCAGGTGCTCCTGCTGATGGCGCCGGCTTGGCCTGGAAGCCGGGAGCGGCCGGTTGGGCCCGCTCCGCGGTAGACCCGCCTCCAGAGTGAACGACCTCGGCCGTCTGACTGCGGGACTGGGGCGCGATGCGATCCTGTCCGGCTTCCGTTTCCGGATGGCCCGCGACCTCGTGCAACCGGCCAACGACGTTGTCGATTTCCTTCATGGTGCGGTCGATGGCCCGCTCGTGCCGGCTCAACGCATCTGACAGCGTCTTGCGCGGGGTCTCGGAACTCGGCTCCGGCGATGCCTGCTCATGCTCCTGCAGGGCGGCGTCCAGATCCTCGGCAAAAGTTTCCCAGGACAGGTCTCGTTCGTCATCGGTCACGATATCCCCCGGATCTCGGATCAACCCAATATTGTCTGTATGCCGTCAGCCTGGACATGATCCGGCGTCGGCGCGATTTGATGGTCCGGCTGCGCAGCGTCGTCGGTGGCATCGTCGGCCAGGAAAGCGATCGCCTCGTTGACCAGCGCATCCGGATTCTGTCCGCCGAGTTCAGGATCGCTCGAGATGATGTCGGCCTGGATCAGGATCTCCTGTGAATAGTGCTCGCCGCCGACATAGGTCTTGTCGGTTCCGTCGACGTCGATGATCCCCGCGAAGTTCGCCACCTGATTACCGCCGGTGGTGACGGTCCATTCCGCCTCGGGATGGGCGACGAACTGGTTCATCGCCAAGGCAACCTGATCGCTGTCGCCCAGCACGTTCGTTTGCGACACATACTGCACGTTGAGCAGGTCGCCGGAGATGTAGAGAACCTGCAAGGCGCCGATACCGGCGAAGGCTGGGTCGTTCAGTATGTCGCCAGGGCCGGCGTCCTTGCCGGCCGCGAAGTCCTGGGCCGCCTGAAGATAGGACGTCGGCAAGGCCTCATAGTGGTTCTGGCCGCCGACATTGATGATCGTCGCATCGTTCCAGAGCAGGTTGCAGGCGGTCGAGTAGGAGCCTTGTCCGGATGTCTGGAAACCATCGACCGCGCCGATGAAATCGTTGTCGATCAGGAAATTCATCTGCTGGATGATGTTGGCGTCGTAGATGTTTCCGCCGATGATGATCAGGTCGTAATAGTGACCGAGCTCGTTCAGCGACACGTCGTTGATCGCCGTGTTGTCGCCGGTGCTCACGCTGGTCCTGACACCCGACGAGGACAGAACGGTGGCGTCGTTGTCGGTCATGAAACAGTACTGCTGGATCCAGTTCGTGATGATGAGGTCGCCGGTGACCTGCGTCACCACCCAGGCGGCGGGGAAACCGTCCGCTGCGGTTGGCGCCACGCTGCCGGCCGACGGGTCGATGTGCTTGAACGCGGCGATGTTGAAGGCCTCGTCGGGGGCGTTGCCCAGCTTCCACCCATTCAGGGAGGAGCTTACGATATCCGTGTCGCAGCGTGCGTTGATCTGGATGATGGCATTGATTTCATAGCTGTTGCCGACAGTGGCGACGACCGATGTCGTCGTCCAGTTGTTGGTCAGCACGGCCGAATTGATCAGCGTGTTGGTGCCGGTGTCCAATTCGACGCATGGGCCGAGCAGGCCGTTGCCCCAGCCCGACATGAAGTCGGAGGAATCCGGCGGCGTGTTGTAGTCGTCCTGGTCGGGTCCGTCGCTGACGGTCTCGTCATCCTGCTGTTCCTTGAGGATGTTGAGATGATCCTCCGCTTTCGGCGCGTCGGCATCGTCGACCAGCTGGCCGTTCACGTAGATTCCCGAGATCGGGCCGGAAGCCGCGTCCGGGCACAGGACGAAGACGTTCGCTTCGCTGCTCGGGTCCTCAGCATAGGCTTCGATGCGTTCGCCGATGGTGACCACCGCGGCCGCCATGTCGTCGGGCGTGCCCAGCAACGTCACGTCGTCGATCGGCGACACGTCCGCCGCCGCCTTCATCAGGGCGGTCAGATGGACGCCGTCGTCCACGTCAGGCGGCGTGAATGTCAGTCCATGTCCTCCGGCGCTCACATAGTCGTTGTCGGACAGACGGATTTCCTGGTTGATATAGGCCGCGACCGCGCCTGGAGGTTCGATGCTTGGCAGTATCATGCCGCCGCCCGCACCGGGCAGATGCGGCAGATGAAAATGATGATGGCCGAGGCTCAGGTGCCCGTGCATATGGATTTCGGGCGGGGTGTACCAGAAGCTCGAGCCAACCGTGTCCAGCACCAGGTCCGGCTTGAGGCCCATATACGGGACGTGCGGCTCGAAATCGTCGAGCGTATAGGGCGCCTTGACGTTGACATTCGTGCTCGGAAGGTCGGGGATTTGTTCCTTGGCCGCTTCTGCGGTCTCGAAGTCGTCGTAAGTCTTTAGCTGCCGTGCCTCCTCGACCGAGATCTCGAACATGCCGATGAAGTGCGAGATGACCTCGGTCATCTTGTCCAGTTGCATCGCGTACACGGGTAGCCTCCGTATCTTGAGATCATTCGCGCTCGCTCGGGGCGGCATGTCTCCCGATGGAAGGACTGCGCGGAAACCCCGCGCAGTCCCAAGCTATTTGATTTCCTCTGGAAATCAGTCGTGTGCGCTCAGTCAGGTCCCGGAATGGTCGCCGGCGTCCTCGCCGGTCAGCGTGTTGTGGTAATCGCCGCCAACCACGGTCTGGTCGACCAGGTTCTCTTGCAGGTTGGCACCCATCACGATCTGCTGGTTGAAGGCGCTGACGTCGATCAGACCGTCGGCCGAGGCATGGCTGGTGCCGGTCACGTAGCCGTCATCGCCATTGTTCGATCCCCAGGTCCCGCCGGCGCCGCCGGCACCGCCGTCGCCATTGTAGGCGTAGCCGCCGGCGCCGCCGGCACCGCCGTCACCGGCGAGGGTGAACCCACCCTTGGCATCGCCGCCTGTGCCATCGGCCCAGGCGCCGCTCAGCGCATGACCGCCGTCGCCGCCAAAGGCTGTTGCGAAGCCGCCCAGGCTGTCGCCGCCGTGGGCGTTGCCGCTGGTGGCTGCGCCGCCGGTTCCATCACCGCCGGTGCCACCGGCACCGCCGGTGCCGGAGCCCGAGCCAGAGCCCGTACCTGCGCCCCAGCCTGCGCCGAGAGCGTGGCCGCCATAGGACGTGGAGTCGCCGCCGTCCGAATTGGCGTTGCCGCCATCCGACTGGGCATTGCCGCCGTCAGCGTCGGCACCGCCGCCGCCACCGCCGCCACCGCCACCGCCGCCACCACCGGTGGCGTCGCCGGCGAGGCTCTTGGCGTCGCCGCCTTCACCGTAGTTCAGCAGCGACAGCTTGCCGTCGACGTCAAGGCCATCGCCGCCATCCGACTTGGCATCACCGCCCGTCACGTCGCCGCCATTGCCGCCTTCGCCGCCATTGCCGCCGTCGGCCTTGGCATCTCCGGCATCCGACTTGGCATCGCCGGCATCGGCCTTGGCGTCACCGCCGTCCTCGGACTTCGCGTCGCCGGCTTCCGCAGCACCGACACCGAGACCCAGTCCGAGACCGAGGCCGAGACCGAGGCCGGCGCCGCCGTTGGCATTGCCGCCGTCGCCGTAGCCGCCCTTGGCGTCGCCGCTGTCGCCGTCCCCGGCCTTGGCGTCGCCGGCATCGGCCTTGTTGTCGCTCTTGGAGTCGCCGCCGATGGCAGCGCTGAGCGCCAGGCCGCCTTTGCCGTCGCCGGCTTCGATGTCGCCGGACTTGGCATCGCCGCCATTGCCGCCTTCGCCGCCATTGGCCTTGGCGTCATCGCCGCCGTTGCCGCCGCCGCCGCCCGCCGAGATGCCGTCGCCAGCCTGGGATTCGCCGCCCTTGGCGTTCAGATCAAGCTTGAAATCGGCGTCGTTCTTGACGGTCGCGTTGTCGAGCTTGTCGTTGTCGTACATGTTCAGGGTCTGGTTGATGATCGACGCGGTGTTGGTCCCGGCGCCGGTCATCGAATTGTTCAGGATGTCCTTGAAGGTGACGTCGTCGCCAGGATCATAAGTGACGTTGCCGTCCTTATTGTTGATCATGGTGTCGATCTTCATGTCGCCGTTCGCATAGATATCGGCGAAATCATCGTCGGAATTGCCGAGCTCACCTTCGAGCTTGACGCCAACGTCGACGTCGACGTCGACCTTGGTCTCGTTGACGTTCTTGTTCTCGTTCGAGTTCTCGTTCTTGGACTCGTTCGAGTTTTCGTTCTTGTTCTCGTTCGAGGCCTTGTTCTCGTTTTCGTTCTCGTTGGAGGACTTGTTCTCGTTCGAGTTGTCGTTGTCGCTCTTGTTTTCGTTCTCGTTCGAGGCCTTGTTTTCGTTTTCGTTTTCGTTCTTGGCGTCGTTGGTATTGTGGTTCTTGTTTTCGTTTTCGCCACCGCCGTCACCGATATCGAATTCGCTGTCGACGATCTGCAAACCGAATGCGTTGATGTTGTTCTTGTCGAGGTCGAGAGACATGGTCGTGTCCTCTGTTGAAGGCCGCGACTGCCGAACCGCATTCTTCTCTTAAGCGGCTATGGGCTGTACGCGGACGTTGCGTTTAAAGCGGTGAATGGATTGCCGGACCGAGGGGACTGAGGTCCGCAATCCGAATTTCGTCATGAGTTGCTTGAGTACCTCCCGTTGACTTCGGGACAGGCGGCCGAGCCAAGGCAAAACCCGGGGGAGCGCCGGATCACTAAGGATCCGGTCGTTCAAACGGGAGAGTCCTGGATATGCCCCAATCCCACATTGGAACCCGGGGAAGTCTGGAACCAGAGGGCGGTTATTGTAAGCTGACAGTTCGGGCTAGCCCGTTCGGCCGGACCGCCGCCCAGACGTGCTCCGGCCGCGCAAATGCCGAGATTCCTGCCCGGATCAGGTGAAGGCGACTCTGTCGAACGTCTCCGGTCGGCAGCGACCACGGAGAAATTAGCTATAGCTCATCCGAACTATATCAGTCCGGTCTAATTTGGTGTATAAGTCGTTAAGGCTAGCTGTTCGCGGGGGTGGCGGCCCCCGAAAACTTGAGAAGGGAAAAGAACTAAAACCGACAGTATTCGTCTAGGGTGGGGTGGCAACCATGTCCAGAGTTAACATGCGCAGCACCGTGGGTAGCGGTGCCGGAGAGAGTTGGGCGGCGCGTAGAATTATCCTGACTGTTTCCTCTACTGACAGCTTTCCAGAATGTTTAGTATACGCCATCGAGAGGGAATTTCCCTCCACAGTCGTCGAGCATGCTACAGGCATCGAAGCCGCCTGCGCGCCGTTCGAGCATCCCGTTTGCCTGATCCTTATCGACACCGAGCTCCTGCATAAGATCGACGGCTATGCCGCCGAACTGATGCGGCATCATCCGGCGGCGCCGATCGTCCTGGTGCAGCACGACAGCCGAGCCTCCGTCTCAATGCACGACGTTCTCGATCTCAAGATCGTGCGCAGCGTCCTGCCCATGGATTTGAAGCTGGACGTCTGGCTTTCGGTCATCCGACTTATGCTTCGCGGCGGCGAATATTTTCCCTTGGCGATGTTCCAGTCATACGCTCGCAGCCTTTCGCAAAAGGCTTCGGATCATTCGGCGCCTGCCGAACAATCAAGGCCGGACCGGTCCGGTTTCGAGGAGATGGACGGACTGACCGACCGTGAGTTCCAGATCCTGGAAATGGTCGCGCGCGGCTTGCAGAACAAAATCATAGCCGCGACGCTTCGCCTGTCGGAGCACACGGTCAAGATCCATCTGCACAACATCATCACCAAGCTTGGGGCTCACAACCGGACCGAGGCGGCTGCGGTGTTTCATGCGCGCAAGGATAGCTTTCAAGGCGGCTTGGAACGATCCGGTTCGCCACAGCCCGTCCAATCTTCGCCGTGAGCCGGTGATGCCTCGCTTTCAAGAGATCCTGCTCCTTGTCGGCCAGCTGAACTACACATGGACCAACACCGAGAGCCTGCTGATCTATCTGATTGCCGGCCTGGCAAAGGTCGACAAGGAAACCGCGATCATCATTTTCCTGACGCTGAACACGACCCGCGCGCGCATCGAGCTGGTTGAGCGGCTGGCGAAAATGCCGAAGACGTCGGCCGCCTGCCGTCGGGCGGTGCTGACCGTTACCGGCAAGCTCACGCGCCAGGCGAAGCTGCGAAACAAATACAGCCACTGCATCTATTCGTTCGACGAGGCCGGGACCCACGGAAGCACGCAGCTGATGCGTATCGTGGACGGCAAGGACGAGGTGAAATACGGAAAGATCGAAGCGCTCGATGACGAGGAGATGACAAGGATCCACGGTTCCATCGAGGACATCCGGGAAATAAACAAGGATATCTGGTCGATCGTTATCGACAATTCGTTCCCGAGATAGGCCACGATCGCTGACCTCGTCGGGACCGGTCCTGCTGATGGATGTCCCCAGAAGTGCGCGCGGTTCTAGGGCAACGACATGCACCTAAACAACGACTAAAGCGCGTCGCCAGAATCCGTTTCAGCGCGACGCGCTTTAAGCAACCGGGGCAGGGATCCGCCCGATGGCCTTCAGCGCCTCGACGCGAAGCGCCAGGGCCTGGCTGTGGCCCGGCTCCAGCGCGATGCATTCGTCAAGGCTTGTGAGTGCGTCCTCTATTCGGTCGAGCTTCGTCAGCGCCAGACCGCGATTGTAGTGCGCGGCTGCGATGTTCGGATTGATCTCGATCGCCTGGCCGACCTGCCGCTCCGCGTCGCCATAGCGGTGCTGCTGAAGGCAAATCACGCCGAGAAGGTAGCGCACGTCAAAGCGCCTGGGTTCAACGTCCAGGATCTCGCGGTAGATCTTTTCCGCAGCGGCCAGGTTTCCGGCCTGGTGGAAACGGGCGGCAACGCTGAGCTTTTGCGGCAGAAGGGCCTGTCGCGCGGCATCCAGTTGTCGAAGCAGCGATAGCGCCTCGGTATGGGCCGGATCGGCAGTCAGGATCTGCCGGCAAGCGCGCAGCGCCGCTTCAAGATCGCCGGCCTGATGAAGCGCTTTGGCGCGCGCGAGCACGACCGGCAGGCTCCGGCTCTCCAGGCGGTCGCGCAGATTGCGGCGGCTGGCCGTGCTAACGAGAAGGCATTCGACCCGGCGCTCGAGCCCGCCGAAATCATATTTGTAAGAGAAATCCCCGGTCTGCAGATCATAGACGGCAAAGCCGTTCTGAATGGCCCAGCGTATGCTGTAGAGATGAAGCGCGAAGCCGGGCGCCGGCTTCTTGACCGCGAGATCGCGCCCGTTCAGCATCCCGATCAGTGCCCGGTTCTTCCGGTCTATCAAGGTGGCCTGTGCGCCGATCGGGTTGTCGCCCTGCCACAGGACTGGAAGATAGAGAGCATCGTCCTCGAAAGCACAGCGCAGCATGTTGCGGAAGTTGTTGATCATCGCCTGCGGCAGGCCTGAGTGATATCGCGCCGCCAGTTTCGCGCCCCACTGATTTTCCCAGAACCGGAGAAGCGTCTGCAGATCGCGCTCCAGCGTTGCGGCGGTCACGTTGGTGACGCGATACTCGGATGCGTCGTCTATTGCCCTTAGCGTGCGCCGCGCGGTCTTGCGGGTCGCCGCGCCAAGCCGGTTATTGAGGAATTCTTCCCAGTCGCCCGGCAGGTTCACATAGACATAGATGTCGTGGTCGATGCCATCGCCATCGTCGGGACGCCTTACCTTGCCGGTCAGGAATTCCGGCGCGGAAAATTGCTCGAGGAACGTATTCAGCCGCCGCGGCGATGCAAATATGTTCTCGAGATGCAGCTTGGCCCAGTTCAGCCGCGTCGTATGATCGGCGAAGGCCCGGACAACGGCATCCTGAACCTCCGGTTTGCAAAGGAAGCCGGCATATCCGGCGAAGTAGCCGCCGCCCGTCCGCAATTCGTTGTGGAACGCACCGTCCCTGGCTCGTTCCGTTCGGAGCTGAAGCGGAAAGAAACCGACATAGCCGGCTGAATCGTCTTGCCTGGCGGCCAGGACGAGCCATTGGTAGCGAAGCCGCTTGAACCAGCCCGCTATCCATGGCCAGGACATGAAGTACTGAGCCTCCGGGTCCGCAGCGTAGACGGCATCCCAGTTGTCGCTCAACTCAACGAGAGCATCGAAACTGTCGATGACATCCACACGCATGGCGTTGCCCTTTGCTCGTGGAGCGTCGGCAATAGTCGATGGTCCTTGCATCGGCTATTCCCCAACCCTTGGACAAAGCCAAGGAATGCCCCCGATGATGGTCCCATGGCGGAACCGGCGGTGCAAGCCGATCAAAGGATTGAGGGATCTCAGCGCGGCGCGAAATACGAGTAACGCGGAACTGCGCCGATGGGGACAATCGATCAGGAATCGATCCGCAGCCACTTGCCGTTTTCGGACTGGGATTGCCGCGCAAAATAGCGGTAGGAAGTCTGCGCCCAGTTCCGGACGGCGTCGGTTCGGTTGTCGAGGATCAGGTCGCCCTTGTCCGTGCGAACGGTAAGCACAGTGTGGCCCGCGCCGCCCGATGTAACGACGGTCAGCAGCAGGGCTGAAGCCGGCCAGCCGCGCTTCATGAGCTCGCTCTTCTTCAGAATGGCGATATCCTCGCAATCGCCGGCCTTGGTCGGTATTCGCCAATCGTCGCCGAGGCCGGCGGAAGCGTCGTCACGTTCGATAATCCTGGCATTGACGGAACTGCTGACCGCCTCCAGCTCGGCCATGCGCCGTTCGGTGAGCTTCACCTGCTTGACGTGTCCGCCCGGGCTGCAGAGCCTTGGCTGCCTGGCGCAGAAGCCGCGGGCGGCCGGCGGGGCGAAAGCGTAACCCTTGGTGACCATCATGGACGCAGCGCCGGAAGTCTGCATGGTTTCGCTGCAGCCAGCCGTAGCCATGACTGCGGCAAAACGAGCGCCGCCAAACGAATCACGTTCCATCCCCTCGGATCGATAGACCGAGATCATCTTCGCCGATCTTTTAAATCAAGCTTCGCCATTAGTGTTTGCACAGATTCTAAAACAATGTATGCTTAACAAATTGTTTCCGATGGTCGGAAACTTTGACATAGCGCCCAGTTTGGGGACGGGAGCGCCTTTTTCCCTTCTTAGGAGGAAGAAATGCACCTGTACCCAAGGTGCGCGAGCAGCGCTCGCGCAATTCTGCTTGTCTCATCCGCCCTTATGGCGGTGAATTTGACGCTCCCGGCATCGGCACAGAGTAACGTTCGACCGCGCATGACGGCCGCCCAATGCCAGCCGCTGACGGAATCCAACTACGCGCTTTGCTGCATCGCCAGCAACCGCACAAGCATTCTCACGCGCGCACAAATCGCAATGTGCCCGCCGATCACAACGGCTCTGATCGCCTCCGTCCTTGCCAGCGACGGCGAGGGCGGCGGTTCCGGGGGCAAGGGTGGTCCCGGTGGTTCGGGCGGCGGCAATGGTGGCTCCGGCGGCGGTGATGGTGGCGGTGGCTCCGGCGGCGGGAGCGGTGGCTCCGGCGGGGGCGGAGGCTCGGGTGGCTCGGGCGGCAGCGGCGGGTCCGGTGGCGGCGGCGGATCAGGCGGGTCCGGCGGTGGCAGCGGTGGCTCTGGCGGCGGCTCGGGCGGTTCCGGCAGCAGCGGCGGCTCGGGCGGTTCCGGCGGCAGCGGCGGCTCAGGGGGTTCCGGCGGCAGTGGCGGATCGGGCGGCTCCGGAGGTGGCGGCTAAGTTCGGCCCGCCGTTCATGTCATGACGACTTTGGATGGGCGTCCGCCCGGGCGCCCATCCACTTCAGTGGCCAGTCGCCCGTCCATCTGCCCGCGACGTGGCGACATCGAGCCTCGGTCCATCTGTCGGTCTGGAGGAACTTCCAGCGGCGAGCATCCGGCGCAACAGTGCTGAAAAAGCGCCTCCCGGCAAAGCAGACGATCCGTGACGCCGCCGCCCTTCTTGCTCGGCCGTTACTATTGCGATCACGACTTGCTGGTCGGTATTCCTCAGGAAAAACGTCGTTTCCATGGGAGGGTGATTTACGAAGATTGTGGGGACTTCCCGCGAAATGGGCTTCCCATTCCTGACCAATCGTGGTTGATTTTCGGCCACTTGTGTTGCGCAGATCGCCGGAGGGGGCTTGTGCGACTCATATCGATGATGGTCGAACTCGGCGTGATTGTTGGCGGTCTCGGTTTTGAAACCGATGCCAGGTGCCGCGATCTGGCCGCTATGGCTACCATTTCCATCTCTGATCCGGATGAAGCCCGGCGTCTGCAGGATGAACTGGCGCAACAGTTCGCTCTGCTGTCCTACGGCGCTGGTCTCGACCTCGACATTTCGCCCTACTGGGATGAACTTCTCAGCCTCGTAGAGTCGGTCCGCTGCGCATCTCGCCTGAATTGACCAGCCGATCAGGCGCTCACCGCAGCGGAACACAGCTGCCAATCGACGGCGCCAACTACGAGCGCTGCGGTCTGGCCATCGCAAGGCCCTGTTCCAGTGCCTCCTTGAGGCTCGTGGTGTAGTGCGCGGTGTTCTCCAGGCCGCCGAAGAAGTTTATGCGGTGGACATCGCCTTTCTTGCTTATGACGATTCCAGCTGCACGGAGGGTTTCCTGCACTGACTTGTATGTCATCTCCACGATTACCTCTGCCACCCAGAGATTAAGGTCGCATCTTAATGTAACAAAAACGTGTCGCTGACTGTGAAAAAAACAACATAAGTTGCTGGCCGGCTAGAGCGCGTCGCGGCGAAACGGATTCAGGCAACACGCTTTTAAGTCTTTGTTTTGTGCCTGTCTTTTCGAAAACCGCTGCACAAGTTTGCGCGACATGCATTAAGCTTTCTTTTGATGCATGTCGTTCGCCCAACCCACCGCACTTTGGGCGGCATCGTAGGCTGATCGAGCTAAAGCCCATTGAGCTAATTGAGCGAGCGGCGAAAAAAGCTCACTATTGTGTTTGCCGAGCCTCAGCAGAAACTCCAACGCGCCAGCTGAGATTGCCCTCGGCTTGTTTGCCCAAGCAGCCTTCTTCCCCGAAGCCCGTTGGCAGACAAGGCGGACCCGGTGTCCCCGGGTCCGCCTTTTTCGCAAAATTATTTTTTTGTATGTCGTTGTTCCAGAACCGCGCAACTTCTGGCCGGCATGCATTAGGCCTCAGGGGTGGAGGCGGCGAACTTTCACGTGAGTCCATAGCCTTTTTACGCATGCCAGAGTTGAGCATTCAACGGCCAATGATGGCATCGCTGTGCCTGATGCACATGGATAGGCGCTTGGATGCCGACGGCCAGGACCAGGCGGGCATCAACGCGGGCCGAACCCTCGATAAGGTGAAAGCGGGACGATCGCCACGGCCTCCTGCATGCGTGCGGCGAAAAGCGGCAGCGATTCCAGCAACTGGCGGACGTCGTCTTCCGTTTCGCCTTCCATGATCAGGCAAGCACCGCCGATATCTGCCCTATGCCAGATCTGCCTTACAGTGCCGTCGAGGTAGAGACTTCGGACCGCCTGAGCCTCGTCCTCGAGGCGGGCAGCGGTGTAATCCGCATCCACGAAGGCTTCGGAGCGGCGGGTTAGTACCATGAACTGCATGTCGATCTCCATCCATTTGAAATCTCAATTGCGAGCCGCCGCGCCGACCGACGCGGCAACGTCCCAGCCAGAAATACGCGCCCGGCGCTTCATTTGCATTCGGTTGCACTAAGACCTTGTCGCCTCCCACCTGACGCGACGGAAAGAAGCAGGACCGCGAGCGGAGTCGACATTGTGTGAGGATATCACTATATAGCGGCGGCTTTCGGTTTCTCGCCCCTTGGCTGCGCCTGCGAGATCGCCGTAAATGCGTGGTGTTTGTGACGGAAATCGGTGAAAAAACCGGAAGAAAGCAAGCAAAAACAACAGAGCGGATCTTTGACGATCCTGGCCAAAGCATCATCCTCAACGATCTGAACGTGTCCCTCGAACCTCTCCAGTCCTTCGGCTCCGCGGACCATGGGCAAGACATCTTGTCCCATAGGCAAGACGTCTTGCCGGCAGAGGCCGACTCGGCTCGAATGGGCCTGCGTCCCGTGGCGGGACGCGAGCGTTCATGACTACCAACCGGCATTGCCGCTAGGGAAGAAGCAGTATGAGTGAACACGCGATCGAGTTCTTGCGCGGATGGATTGGCGAAAAGGTCCAATGCCAGCATTCGCCGGTGAAGATCGACGAGCAGGCCGAAACCCTCGCCAAGGAGTGCTGCGCCAAGGCCGCCGAGGAAGGCATCCTTCTGGAAGACATCCAGGAAGAGGTTGGCGACATCCAGGAACTGATCGCTTCGCGCCTCGAGGAAGTCGTCGAAGAGAGCGAGCAACAGACGACGTCGGACGAGCCGTCCGAATAAGATAGCGTGCGTGGGGTTTGTCTGATCTCAGTCGAGCGTCCGGCTTAGCTGAAATTGTCCTCCAGCCACGCCTTTGGCAGCGCCGGGACGAAATTGCCGTCGCGCCCGGTCATGTCCTCATTGGCGACGAGTGCGTTGAGGATCGCCTCCTCCACCCCTTGCACCACAGCATCGAAGAACGGGTCGATATCGACATCGGGGATGAACGCCGCACGGGCGACGCGGCCTGAAGCCGCCAGCGCGGCCTCGGGATTGGCGGTCGAGAAAGCAAGAAAGATATCGCCCGAGCTGTGGTAGCCGTAGCCACCGGTCATTGCGATGCCGAGTGGCACGCGCCTGGCGAGGCGCTTCATCTGATGCGGCAGGAATGGCGCTTCGGTGGCGACCACGGCGATGATCGAGCCCTTTTCGGCGCGCGGCGTGCCTTCGCGGATCGCCGGTTCGGTGAGCTCCGGTCCGACATGCCGGCCGCGGATGGTGAAGTTGCGCCGCTTGCCGAAATTGGCCTGCACGAATACGCCGAGCGTATAGCTTCTGTCTTGCCATTCGACGATGCGCGAGGCGGTACCTGATCCGGCCTTGAAGCCGAACGAGATCATGCCGGTGCCGCCGCCGACGCTGCCTTCCTCAATCGCGCCGTCTGTCGCGCCGACGAGCGCCGAGGCGACATGCTCGAAGCTCACATGGTGGCCGTTGATGTCGTTGAGGAAGCCGTCATAGGTCTCCGCCGCCACCGGCAGGCCCCAGGCGCTGTCGAGCGCCGCAGGCAGCACCCGGCTCATCCAGCGCAGCGTTCCGTCGCGGGTGAGGCCGCAGGAATGGGTGTTGGTGATGGTGACCGGCAGGTTGAAGGCGCCGGTCTCCTCGATGATATGCGTGCCGGTCAGTTCGCCATTGCCGTTCTGGCTGAACACACCGGCAAACACCGGCGTCGCCAGTTCCCCGACAGGTCTCGGCAGGATCGCGGTCACGCCGGTGCGCACCGGCCCTATCCCGACTTGCAGCGGGCCGTCGCCGGCAATCAGCGTCGTGTAGCCGACCGCGACGCCCGGCACGTCGGTGATGGCGTTGAAGCGGCCGGGCGTACCGTCCAATGCAATGTTGAACGAGCGCAGGCGCGGCTTGTCCGATGGCGTGCGCAGATGCGGGTCGTTGCCGCTCATCTCAGAACAACGAGCCCTGGTTGCCCGGCTCCTTGGCCTTGCCCGAAGGCTTGGCGGCCAGCTTCGGCCGGGCGCCGCCGCTGGTGGCGATGGCCTCTGCATTGCCGTCGGCGAATTCCAGCTGCAGCGCCGCGCCCGGCGCCAGCTCCGCGACTCGCTTGACGACGGTCCCATCGGCATCCTTGACCAGCGCGAAGCCGCGCGCCAGCACGGCCTTGTGCGACAGCGTGGTGAGCAGCCGATCGGCCTGGGTGAGAGCGGCACGCAGGCGGTCCAGCCGCCGCGCCATCGCCTGCTCCTGGCGGCGGGTCAGCCCGGCCAGCGTGTCGGCCTGCAGCTTCTGGCGCCTGACGATCGGCGCCGGCGACAGCCTTGCCGAGTTGCGCTGGAAGCGCGCCCGGCCTTGGCGCACGATGGCAAAAAATGCGGCGCGAGCACGCGCAATGTCGCGGCCCGTCAGCGTGCGCGTCTCGTTGAGCCGGCGCGACAAGGTGGCCGGCGTCAGCCGCTGCCGCTCCAGCCTTGCGCGCTTGCGCTCGATGCTCACCGTCAGCCCGCGTCCGAGCCGGCTCGTCGCCTCGTCGAAGCGCCTGCGCGGCAGCGCCAGCAGTTGGTCGGGTGAGGGAAGCGCTCGCGCCGCGGCGCGCACCGCCTGGCGCTTGCGATCCAGGTGCCGCGAGGTGCAGGCACTAAGCCGCGCGCCGAGATTTGCCAGTGTGGCTTCGAGCTCCGCCTTGACCGGCACTGCCATCTCCGCGGCGCCCGTCGGCGTCGGCGCCCGAATGTCGGCGACGAAGTCGACCAACGTCCAATCAGTCTCGTGTCCGACGGCCGAGATGATCGGGATATGCGAGGCGGCGACGGCGCGCGCCAGCCCTTCGTCGTTGAAACCCCAAAGGTCCTCAAGGCTGCCGCCGCCGCGCGCCACGATCAGGAGATCGGGCTGACGGATGGCGCCGTCCGAGCTCAGTGCGTTGAAGCCGTTGACGGCTGCGGTCACTTCCTTTGCGGTCGTGTCGCCCTGGACCCGGACCGGCCACACCAGCACAGTGAGCGGAAAACGATCCTTGATGCGGTGGATGATGTCGCGGATCACCGAGCCCGTGGGCGAGGTGACGACGCCGATGACGCGCGGCATGAATGGCAGCCGCCGCTTGCGGCCGGCATCGAACAGGCCTTCGGCCTGCAGCCGCCGCTTGCGCTCTTCCAGCAGCGCCATCAGCGCGCCGGCGCCGGCCGGCTCCAGATTGTCGATGACGATCTGGTAGTTGGATTTTCCGGGATAGGTGGTCAGCCTGCCGCTGGCGATCACTTCCATCCCTTCCTCGGGGCGGAATTTCAGCCGCGCCATCGTGGTCTTCCAGACCACGGCGTCGATACGCGCACGGTCGTCCTTCAGCGCGAAATAGGCGTGTCCGGAGGAATGCGGGCCGCGATAGCCCGAAATCTCGCCGCGCACCCGCACATTGCCGAAGGCCTCCTCGACCGTGCGCTTCAACGCGCCGGAAATCTCGCTCACCGTATATTCGGTGGCGTTGCTGCGTGATTCGGTTGCTGCTTCGCTCATCCTCTGATTGGGGAACGCTTATCGGGCGGCGTCAAGGCAGAGCGCAAATCTCGCTAATATTATAACGCGATCTTAAGCCGGATTTGTTTTGACTGGCGGCAGGAGAGCCGGCCGGAAACGCATGAGCGCAAGCGCCAACACCAGACCATTGACGCATCAGGTGACGCTGACCGTGCTGACGTTGGCCGTCTTCGCGCTGGCCATGGTCGTCGGCTTCGGCTTCTACGCGGCCGCCCAGGCTGACAACGCCTCGCTCGAGCGGCAGAAAATATTCATCGAGGACGGTTTGAAGGACCAGATTGCGTCTGTTCAGCGTGAGCAGGAAAGCGTTGCGGTCTGGGACGACGCGGTCGCCAATGTGAGGGCCGGCAATCGGACCTGGATCGAGGAGAACCTCAGCGTCTGGATGTACACCTATTACGGTCACAACCGGGTCTACATTCTCGATGCCGCCAATCGTCCCGTCCATGCCATGCAGGAAGGCAAGGTGGTCGATGGGTCCGCCTATGGCGATGACGAGCCGGCCTTGCAGCCATCCATCGAGAAGCTGCGCCGTATGCTGGCTGAGTCACAGAAGGCGGACGCTTCCGGCCAGCCGGCCAAGATGGTCGCGCAGGACCTGGTGTCGCTCCAGGGAAAACCGGCGATCCTGAGCATCATGCCGCTGGTGCCGAGTACGGACCGGGTCACGCAGGCGCCCGGCACCGAATATCTGCATGTTTCGGTGGAGTTCATCAACGACGCGGTCGTCGGCAAGATCGCCAAAAAATATCTGCTCGACGGCGCGCGTCTCGTGCCGCTGTCGCAACCGGTCGGGGCCGCGGCGGTCCCGCTGGTCGATTCCCGCGGTATCATCCTCGGCTATGTCGGCTGGGACCAGGAACGGCCAGGTCTCACGCTGGTGCGCAAGATGGCGCCGGCGCTGGCCATGGCGCTGCTTGTGGCGGCCGGCGTTCTGGCGTTTCTGCTGCGCAGGCTCCGCCGCGCCTCGTCCGCGCTGCAGACAAGCCAGGACGAGGCGCAGTATCTCGCTTTCCACGACACGCTCACCGGCCTGCCCAATCGGGCTTTGTTCGAAGACCGCTTGCGGCGGGCCCTGCTCCGAGCCAGCCAGGATATGGCGGTTCACGACACGGGAAGGGTGGCGTTGCTTTATCTCGATCTTGACCGCTTCAAGCACATCAATGACACGCTCGGCCATCCGGCGGGCGATGAACTGGTGCGTCAGACAGCGGCCAGGCTCCAGCACACCGTTCGCGAGGTGGACACCGTGGCGCGGCTGGGCGGCGACGAGTTCGCGCTGATCCTCGTCGACATCCGCGATATCCGTGCCGCCGAGGATATCGCCGAGCGGCTGCTGCAGAAGTTGCAGGAGCCGTTCAAGCTCCTGGAAGATCAGGTCTTCGTCAGCGCCTCGATCGGCATCGCGCTATCGGCCGACGACGAAACGGATGCCGACGATCTGCTGCGCAAGGCCGACATCGCGCTCTACGAAGCCAAGAAGAATGGCCGGGGCAGGCACCAGGTCTTCGCCGGCGACATGGATGACCTGCTCTTGCGCAAGCGCACAGTCGAGACCGAGCTTCGCAAGGCCCTCGACGGTGGGACCGGCATCGGGCTCGCGTACCAGCCGGTGTTTGCGGCGAACGGCAAGACGATCCTGGGCGCGGAGGCGCTGATCCGCTGGGGACATGATGTGCATGGCGTATTGCCGGCGGCGCAATTCATCGCCATCGCCGAGGAGCGCGGCATGATCGGCCAACTCGGCGCGTGGGTGCTGCAGGAGGCCTGCCGTTTCGCCGTGCGAACCGACCTGCCGTGGCTCGCGGTCAACGTGTCACCGCTGCAGTTGCGCGACGCCGGCTTTCCCGAACAGGTCGCGTCGATCCTTGCCGACACGGGGCTGGCGCCGCAGCGCCTGCAGTTCGAGATCACCGAAAGCGTGCTTCTGGACAACAGCGATGCGTCGAGGGCGGCTCTGGCCACCTTGCGCCAGTTGGGCGTCGGCATCGTTCTGGACGATTTCGGGACCGGCTATTCATCGCTCAGCTACCTGCGTCGCCACGCCATCGACAAGCTCAAGATAGACCGCTCCTTCGTGCGGCTTCTCGATGGCGACGGCAACTCGGCGGCGATCGTCAAGGCGCTGATCGATCTCGCCATGGCGCTCGGGGTCGACGTCACCGCCGAGGGCGTGGAGACCGAGGCGCAGAAGATGCTGCTGGTCGCCATGGGCTGCCGCCAGCTCCAGGGCTATTTCTTGTCGCCGCCGCTCGAGCCGGTCCAATTGCTCGGCCTTTCCGGTCTGGCTTCGCCGGACGAGGTTCAGCCGGCCGCCGCTCGCGCCTGAACCCTACCATCCAGGCAGGATCTGGTTTGCCTTGGTCCGCTTCATCTTGGCGAAGGCGAGTGCCGCGAAGTCGAAGCTCCCCGCCTCCTCGCTGGCCGGCACGGAAATGTTGTCCAGGCTTTCCGCGATATGGCGGGCCAGAGCGTCGACGATCTCCGGCTGCGAGGTCTGGCCGCGCATGATGCCGATGCGGCAATCCGGCAGCGCGTCGAACCCGTCGGCCTCGCCCAGCACGCGCATACCGGGTCTGAGCGCGCATTCCGGCAGCACCGAAATGGCGAGGCCGGAAAGCACGGCGGCGGTGATCACGGTCGCCGAGAAGCTGGAGAAGAGCACGCGGTAGTCGCGGTTCTGCCGGTCGAGCACGTCGACCGCCGCGCGCCGCCAGATGCAGTTCGGCCGGCCGAACGCCATCGGCAGGATTTCCTGTTCATGCGTGGCATGGTTGGCCGAGGTGACCCACAAGAGCGGCTCGCGCCGCACCACTTCCGACTGGCCGCGCGTGTCGTTGTGCGTCACCAGCGCGAGATCGAGATTGCCGCGCTTGATGTGCTCGACCAGCCCCGGCGTCGGCTCGCAGATGACGGTGAGCTCCACACGCGGGTTGGAGCGCGAGAATCGCGCCATGATCTCGGGCAGGAAGCGGTCGGCATAGTCGTCCGGCGTGCCGATGCGGATCGTGCCTTCGAGCCGCTGGTCGTCGAAGGCCGCCAAAGTCTCGCGATTGAGGTAGATCAGCCGCCTTGCATAGGAAAGCAGCCTGTCGCCTTCCTCGGTAAGCTTGTTGGTGCGGCCATCCTTTTCGAACAGCGGCTTGCCGATCCGCTCCTCCAGCCGGCGCATCTGCATCGACACCGCAGACTGTGTCCGGTGCACCTCCTCGGCAGCCCGAGTGAAGCTGCCGGTGTCGGCAATCGAGATGAAGGTCTGCAACTGATCGAGATCGAGCGGCGCTTTCATCGGTCCAATCCATCATTCGTGTTGATGCTAAAGATTAGAAACATTCGTTGGATTAATCAATCGCGGCGTGGCAAATTGGCATCGTCCACATGAAGGCATGTGTATCGAGACCGCAACGGCGCTCCTCCCAGGCGCCGATTGCATGGTTTCGTCCGCTCGACTCCGAAGGAGAGACTGACATGACCACGATCGAATTCGCCTCCGAGACTCCGCGCATCACCACGCGTCCGGCCGTTGCGACCCGCGTGCTCAATGCGGTCGCCGATGCCTTTTGCGCCTGGAAAAACCGTCGCGCCTTCTATCGCCTTGGCGAGATGTCGGATGCCGAGCTTGCCGATATCGGCCTGACCCGCGCCGACCTCCACGTCGCCGTCAGCGTGTCTTTCGGCCGCGATCCGACGGTGAAGCTGCGCGCAATTGCAGAAGGGCGCGCCGATATGATCGAGGATCTCGCCCGCAAGGTCGCCTGAGCGGCTTCGCCGGCTGCGTTTGCGCTCGCGCTGAACCTTTCGGAGGCTCGGCGCGACCAAGTTTCATGCAGGCTCCCACACTCCCTGCCGGTTCCCCGCCGGCCTGCCTGCACATTGCCCGGTTCCCTCCAGGACCGGGCATTTTTCTTTTGAGTTGAGCGCCCTACCGTCGGTCCATGCCGCGCTTGAACTGGTCGAAGATCGTCTCCATGCCCTTCTGATACTCGTCGCGCTGCTGCGCGCCGGTCTCGAACATCCTGCCGAAAATGTCGTCGAACGGATTTCTCGGCCGGCCGCTCGGATTGGTTTGCGTCTGCGGCTGGGACTGCTGCGGCGCCTGCTGTCCGTCTGGCGTGCCGAAACCGCCGCCTTGCCGCAGCATTTCCTCGAACATCTTGCCCAGCGGATTGTCGCCATAAGGGTTCGGCGCCTGCTGCGGTTGGCTTTGCGGCTGTTGCGCGCCGCCGCCGAACATGTCTTGCAGCACCTTGCCGAGCGGATTGTCGCCATAGGGATTCGGCGCCGGCTGCGGGGCCTGTGCGCCGCCTCCCGCCTGCCGCATCATTTCCTCGATGATCTCGCCGAACGGATTGCCGCCGCCACCGAAGCCGCCGGCGGCCTGCATCTGGCTGTTGGTCTGCTTGAACAATCCGCCCATCATCATCGAGGCCATCGCCGGCAGCATCTGCTGCAGCACCTGCTGGCTAAGCCCGGTCGCCTGCGCGGCCTGGGCGGCGACAGCGCGTGACAGGTCCTTCGAGCCGAACAGATGGCCGAGAATGCCGTTGCCTTCATCGATGCCTTGCGGCGTGAAGGCCCGGGTCGCGTCCTCGAAATACTTGGCATGCTGGCCGCTCGCCATCGCCGTCATGAAAGCGCCCATTCCATAGGGATCGGCGGTGTTGCGCTGAAGTCCCTGTGAGAAGGCCGGCAGCAGCGCCTGCACCGCGGCCTGCGCTTGCTGCATCGACAGGCCAAACTGCTGGGCCAGCGCCTGCATGCCGGCGCCGTTCTGGGCTTGCATAAAAATATCGAACAGGGAAGGCATGAGATCTCCTCCGCAATATCCTCACGGAGGAGCCTAGTGCGTTTCCATCACCGATTGAAGCAGCTTTTGCCGAGCCACAGCTCAGATGGCCGGCAAAGGGTCAGTAGGCATATTCCATGAACACCGGCTCGATCGAGCCGCCCCAGCGCGTGTGATATGCCGAAAGCATCTCCTCGGCGCTGGTGGTGCCGCGCGCCACGACCTCGTCGAGCGTGTTGAGGAACGAGGTCTCGTCATAGCCGTCGCGGTTCTTCTTGCCGCGGTTCTTCAGACCCATGCGGGCGATGGCCAGCACGTCGCGGGCAACCTCGCGCAAGGTGGCATTGCGGAACGGCGCCGAAATGCCGTGCTCCGGCACGGCGTTGCGCATCGCCAGCGCTTCTTCGTAGGTCCAGCTCGAGGTCAGCGTCTCTGCGGCGTCGAGCGCCTGCTCGTCATAGAGCAGGCCGACCCAGAAAGCCGGCAGCGCGCATATGCGCCGCCACGGTCCACCGTCGGCGCCGCGCATCTCGAGGAAGCGCTTCAGCCGCACATCGGGGAAGAGGGTGGAGAGGTGATTCGCCCAGTCGCCCATCGTCGGCAGGCCGTCGGGCACTTGCGTGCGCGCGGCGCCCGCCATGAACTGGCGGAAGGTGTAGCGCGTCATGTCGTGATACTGCCCGTCGCGGATGACGAAATACATCGGCACGTCGAGCGCCCATTCGACATAGTCGGCAAAGCCGAAATCCGGCGCGAAGCAGAATTCGAGCATGCCGGAGCGCTGGTTGTCGGTGTCGCGCCAGATGTCGCCGCGCCAGCTCTGCAGCCGGTTCGGCCGGCTCTCGGTGAAGGGCGAATTGGCGAACAGCGCCGTCGACAGCGGCTGCAGCTTCAGCGACACCTGCATCTTGCGGCGCATGTCTACTTCGCTTTCGAAGTCGAGATTCACCTGGATCGTGCAGGTGCGATACATCATGTCGAGGCCCTTGGAGCCGACCTTCGGCATGTAGCGGGTCATGATCTCGTAGCGCGACTTCGGCATTTTCGGCGTTTCGGCAAGCGACCATTTTGGGCTGCCGCCGAGGCCGAGGAAGCGGATGCCGAGCGGCTCGGCGATCTCGCGCACCTGCGCCAGATGTGCGTTGCCCTCGCGGCAGGTCTGGTGGATCGTCTCCAGCGGCGCGCCGGAGAGCTCGAACTGGCCGCCTGGCTCCAGCGAGATCGCGCCCTGGCCGGTCGGCTCGACCAGGCCGATGATGCGGCCGGCATCCATGATCGGATCCCAGCCGAGCTTTTCTTGCATGCCTTCCAGGATGGCGCGGATGCCGCGCTCGCCGCCATAAGGCACCGGCGCGTTGCCGTCGACATAGAAGGGGAACTTCTCGTGCTCGGTGCCGATCCGCCATTTGTCGCGCGGCTTGTTGCCCGCCGCCAGATAGCCGACGAGTTCGTCGATGCCTTCGATGGGCTGGATATCGGTTGTGTCGCGCGCCATAAGAAAGCCCTCCGCAGCCGTCAGCTAGCCGCCGGGCGCTAGATGGACGAAATGTCAGTAGCCGATCAAGCGAAAAATCCTGAGCCACGCCTCAACTGGATTTGATCACCAGTCGCCGATCGTCGCCTGCATCACCGCGAGCGCCGCGACCGCCGCCGTGTCGGCACGCAGGATGCGCGGGCCGAGCGGAATGGCGCTGACGAAGGGCAGTGCCCGCAGCATCCTGCGCTCGTCATCGGAAAAGCCGCCCTCCGGCCCCACCAGCAGCGCGAGTTTTTTCTCGCTTACCTTCTGCAAGGCCGGCAGCGGATTGTTGGTCGAGGCATCCTCGTCGCAGAAGATTAGCCGCCGCTCCTTGTCCCAGCCGCCGAGCAGCCGCTCCAGCTTCTCGGCTTCGCAGACCTCCGGCACCGCCAGGATGCCGCATTGCTCGGCCGCTTCGACGACATTGGCGCGCAGCCGATCGATACCAGGCTTGGCCACTTGTGTGTGCTGGGTGATGACCGGTTGCAGGACGCCGGCGCCCATTTCGACCGCTTTCTGCACCAGATAGTCGAGCCGGCCCTGCTTCAGCGGGGCGAAGCAATAGACGAGATCGGGTAGCGGCGGCTGCGGCCGCTGAAGGGTAAGCACTTTGAGCCGCACCGCCTTCTTGGTCTTGGCGGTGACGGAAGCCGACCATTCGCCGTCGCGGCCGTTGAAGAGCAGGACCTGCGCGCCTTCGCCGAGCCGCATCACATGCGCGAGATAGTGGCTCTGCTGCTGTCCAGCATCGAATTCGAGGCCCGGTCCGAGATCGTCCGGCACGAACAGCCGCTGCATTTTGTAATTGGCGCGCATGGCCGAGCAATGGGCGAGGCGCAGGTCGTCGTCAAGTATCGGCGGACGCATGCCAGACCGGCGCGTAGCCATGTCTCAGCACCGAAAGACTTGTGGCAGGCGTGAGCAGCCGCAGCGATCGCCCGGCGAGGCGATTGAACGAAACAGGCTCGGCATAGCCTGCGAAGGACCATTCGAGCGCCCTGCCGGCGCGGAGCGCGTAGGCGGTCTCACCCTCGGCCACGACTGCTCCATCCGGCAAACCGGCGAGTTCATCGGACGAGACGGCCGGCGGCCGCCCGCCCGAGGCCAGCCGCTCCTTGTGCAGCCGCTTGTCGACCATCGGCGCGCGCGGTTCGGCAATGCCGAAGGCCTCGCCGAAGCGCCGCACGAAATCACTCGCTTGTTCGCGACGGCAGAAGAAGCAGGGCCGGTGGCCGGCAGCGATCGCCGTCACCTCGTCGAGGAAGAACAACTCGGTCCAGCCGGCCTTTCCTCCAGGCCGATTGCGGCCCATCGGCGCGCGTCGCACGCCGCGGAATTGGCAGACGCAGATGATCCAGGCCGGTAGCGCCCAGCGCTTCCTCAGGAGCGTCTTTGTCTCGGGGTCATGGATGATACCGCGATTGCCGGTGAAGAGGCCGCGCTCAGGCACGGCATGGATGGCGCCGAACGGATCGACCCGATTCTGCAGTGGCATAGCGTTCTCTCCGGCGCGCGGCTTGGCTGAAACCGAGGCGGCATGATATCGCTCCCACCGTCATTTTCATGTCAGCAGGGATTCGCGGATGCGGGTGCTGGTGGTCCAGAACTACGACAATACCGGCCTCGGCCAGGTCGGCGCCGCTCTCGCGGAGGCTGGCGCCGAGCTTGACTTGCGCCGCCCCTACCAAGGCGATCCGCTGCCTCGGGACGCGAACGGTCACGATGCCTTGGTGGTGCTGGGCGGCGGGCAGAATGCGCTGGCCGACGACGACTATCCCTATTTCCCCGCTTTGCTCGAATTGACGCGCGATTTCGCCGGCAAGGATCGATCGGTGCTCGGCATCTGCCTCGGCGGCCAGCTCGTCGCCCGCGCCTTCGGCGCCGACAATCACATCGGCGGTGCGGTTGAATTCGGCTGGTGCGGCGTGTCGCTGACGGCCGAAGCCAAGCACGACCCTGTTCTCGACGCCTTGCCGGAAAAGTTCCCGATTTTCCAATGGCACGACGATACGTTCGACCTGCCCGAGAAGGCCGTGCGGCTTGTGGGCAATGACGTCGCGGCGAACCAGGCTTTTCGTATTGGCCGCGCCGTCTATGGCTTCCAGTTCCATTTCGAGGCGGACCGCCCGCTGGTGCGCGACTGGAGCACCTCCTTCGCGGCGCTGATCGCCGAGCGCCATCCCGACTGGGCCGGCAAGCTCGACGGCGAAATGGATCGCAATGGACCGCACGCCGACGCCGCAGGGCTCGCGATCGCGCGCGCCTGGGTGGCGACGATCTGACGGTCGCACCGCTGCAGAGCGTGACATAATTGGCACGCGGCGGCAGTTCCGCCTGGGGAAAACGCACTTCATTCTTGGTTTGTGTCCGGCCGCCCGCCTAAGAGGGCGCCCTCTGTATCGTCCGTGCAACCGCGATGAACCTCTTGTGTGATCCAAGCGACACACCGGCGATACAGAATCTGCTTAGAAGCGCGAAATCGTCGAAACATTGAGACGCATTTTAGCGTTTCAACGCATTGGTAACCGCCTCGTGCACAGATGCAGAAAGCTCAACCAGAGATGACGTCCGTGAAAGCAGCGCTTTTGTCCTTTGTAATGCTGTCTGCCATCGTCGTGTGCGGCCTCGGCATTTATTCTGCCGACGCTGCAAACAATCACCAGGCCGTCGACGGCTACGGCGTCACCGCCGCGCTGCGCTAAAGCCTGACCGTTCCCGACAAACGGAAGCCGATCCCGCAGTCGGGATCATGGCCAGAACGCCGTTCCCTCGACCGTCAGGATGCGCTTGTCGCCGCCATTGACGGCGAGTGCGCTCAGCGTTCCTGCCTGCCAGGCGAGCGTGTCGATATTGACGCGGTTGGCCATCACCTCGACTTCCGGCACCGGCGTATGCCCGTGCACGATCACTTTGGGATACAGCCCCGGGTGATCGTGGAAGACGTCGCGGATCCAGATCAGGTCCTGCCGGTTCTGGCTTTCGAGCGGCACGCCCGGCCGGATCCCGGCATGGCAGAAGAAGAAGTCGCCGAAGGACGCTGAAAAGGACAGCGAGCGCAGGAAGTCGACATGGGCTTGCGGCACTGCTTCGACCAAGGCCGCGTGTCCGTGCGCCAGCGCCTCGTCCGACCTGCCGAACCAGCTGCTGCCGGTCGAGAGCTTCACCCCGTATGACGCCGCCGTCTGGACGCCGCCATAGCGCATGAACAGACCTTCCGGATCGGGTTTGGCAAGGAAATCGAGCATGCCCATGTCATGGTTGCCGGCAAGCATGATGTTGCGGGGATCACGGCTCCGCGCCTCGATCAGGAATTCGATGACGTGCTTCGAGTCCGGTCCGCGGTCGACATAATCGCCGAGATGGATAATGCGCCAATCGGACTTTGGCCCGTACTCCAGATCGCTCTCGATCCGGCCGTGCATGGCGGCAAGCAGGTCATGACGGCCATGCACGTCGCCGATGGCATAGAGGCGTATGCCTTCCGGCCCGCGCGCGTCGAGATAGTGGATCCCGGTTTTAGTCAAGGCGACGTCTTCCCGTGTCGGTCATCACGGGAAACTAGGGCGGATCGGTGAATAAGCCCCTAGCGCCGCAGCTGGTCCTTGCCCATGTCGGTTACCAGACGCTTACCGCACAGCGCCAGCGTGATGTCCATCTCCTTGCGGATGATCTCCAGCGCCTTGGTGACGCCCGCCTTGCCCATCGCGCCGAGTCCGTAGAGGAACGGCCGGCCGATATAGGTGCCCTTGGCGCCAAGGCAGAGCGCCTTGAGCACGTCCTGGCCCGAGCGGATCCCGCCATCCATATGCACCTCGATCCGATCGCCGACAGCGTCGGCGATCTCTTCCAGCACCGAGATCGAGGAGGCGGCGCCGTCGAGCTGCCGCCCGCCATGGTTCGAAACGACGATCGCGTCCGCTCCCGTCTCGGCCGCCATCAGCGCATCCTCCTTGTCGAGGATGCCCTTCAGGATCAGCTTGCCGCCCCAGCGCTCCTTGATCCAGGCGACGTCCTTCCAGGACAGCTGCGGGTCGAACTGCTCCGTCGTCCAGGACGAAAGCGAAGAGACGTCGCCGACGCCCTTGGCGTGGCCGACGATGTTGCGAAAGGTGCGGCGCGGCGTGCCGGCGATCCCCAGGCACCAGCGTGGCTTGAGGGCGAGATCGATGATGTTGGCGAGCGTCATCTTGGGCGGCGCCGACAGCCCGTTGCGCACGTCCTTGTGACGCTGACCGAGGATCTGCAGATCAAGCGTCAGCACCAGCGCCGAGCATTTCGCCGCCTTGGCGCGGTCGATGAGGTTGACGACGAAATCCTTGTCGCGCAGCACGTAGAGCTGGAACCAGAACGGCTTCTTGGTCACCGAGGCGACATCCTCGATCGAGCAGATGCTCATGGTCGACAGCGTAAACGGCACGCCGAACTCTTCGGCCGCCTGCGCCGCCAGCATCTCGCCGTCGGCATGTTGCATGCCGGTCAGCCCGGTCGGTGCCAGCGCCACCGGCATCGCCACCTTCTCACCGATCATGGCCGATTCCAGCGAGCGGTTGCTCATGTCGACCAGCACGCGCTGGCGGAATTTTATCTTGCCGAAATCCTCCTCGTTGGCGCGGTAGGTGCTCTCCGTCCAGGCGCCGGAATCGGCATAGTCGAAGAACATCTTCGGCACCTTCCGACGCGCCATGTCCTTGAGGTCGGCGATGGTGAGGATGTCGCTCATGGTAGTCCCCGCTTGATCAGTGCTTAGGAGCGTTTGCGTGTGGGTTCGCGGTCGCCGGCCTCGGAGCGCTGCCTGAGCCTCAGCCGCGACACGCGGTGCCAGTCGCCGCTGCGCTCGGCCTCAGCCATGGAGCGCTCGACATAAGTGATGTGGTCCATCGCCGCCGTGCGCGCGGCGAGGGGATCCGCGGCCTTGATCGCGGCGTGGATCGCCCGGTGCTGCTCGAGCAGCGCCTCGCGCGCGCCGGGTACGGTGAAGACCAGCAGCCGGTTCTGGAACACGCCTTCGGAGAGCAGCCGGTAGCAGGAGCGCAGCGTGTGCAAGAGGATGATGTTGTGCGCGCATTCGCAGACCGCGTGGTGGAATTCGACGTCGATTTCCGCCTCGTCGTCGAAGTCGCCGGTACGGTGCGCCTCGTCCATGCGCGCCATGATGCGGTCGAGCAGCGCCAGATCCTCGGGCGTCGCTCGCCGCGCCGCGTATTCGGCCGCGATCGCCTCGACCTCGCGCCGGTATTCCAGATAGTCGGTCACCGCCTTGCGGTGCATCGAGATCAGATCGGTCACCGGCTTGGTGAACAGCTGGCCGATGACGTCGGCGACATGCGTGCCGCCGCCCGGTCTGGTGGTCAGCAGCCCGCGTCCTTCCAGCGCCTTCAGCGCGTCGCGCAGGATCGGCCGCGACACGTCGAACTGACGCGCCAGCTCGCGCTCGCCCGGCAGCCGGTCGCCGGTGCGCAGCACGCCTTCGAGGATCAAGCTCTCGATCTGCTGCACGACCTCGTCGGCAGTGCGCGAATGCTCGATCCGGGAGAAGATATCGCTCAACGAAAGGACGCCTGGGAACGGAATGGATGTCGCGCAGATCTAAGCCTCTGTCGCCAACTGGTCAAATTATTTATCCAATTCTCGGGGGGTAGGTCGATTTCCCGGCGGCTCTGTCCAGTCGGCTGCAGCTGAAATTTGCTGTTTACGGGTCCCGTCGATTGCCGCAAGACGAACGCGATTGCACGAAGGGTCGAAACCAGGGGGACCAGCCGTGTCGGACGCCAAGCTCGAATTCCAGCCGCGCGCCCAGGGCAGCGTCATGGGCTTTCCGGCGCATGAGGGTCGCCCCGGCGCGCTGGGCGAGGTCCATGCTCGTCCGCACCCGCTGGTCGAGAAGCCGCGCGTGCTCATCCAACTCTCCTTCATGACCGAAGGCGGCTCGGCCGTCGACCTTGCCGTGCTGTCGGACCTGTCGCGGCGCTTGGGCATCGCAGCGCCCGAACGCCATGCCCGACACCATGCCATGAAATGGGGCAAGGGCACCTTGCGCTGGGAACGGCACACGGAGTTCTCGACCTATCTCTGGGAAGGGCCGCTGGCCGAAGCCAGCCGGGGCCAGGAGGATTCGCCCTTCGGCAACGGCTTCTCGCCGCCGGGAACGGTGATCTCCGGCATCCGGCTCGAAATCCGCAAATGGACGCAGACGAGCGAGAAGCTCATCGCCGGCTTCGACCCGACCAGCCTCTGCTATTCGCTGGTCGAGCGCGGTGCCGCGGCCATCGTCACCGATTTTCGCCAGGATGGTGACGGGCTGACCCGCATGCTGGTGCTCGACCGCGGCCTGACGCCGGCCAGTACCGGCGCCTTGTCGCAACGGCTGATCGACATCGAGACCTACCGGACGCTTGCCATGCTTGGCCTGCCACTGGCGCTGACGCTGTCTGGCCGCGCCCGCCGCATCGAGGACCGGCTGGCGCAGACGACGCTTGAAATGAAGGCGGCCGAGACGCGCGACAGTCAGACCTTGCTCGCCGACCTCACCGAACTTGCCGCCGAATTGGAGGCCGATGCGGCATCCAGCCTCTACCGTTTCGGGGCCAGCCGCGCCTATGACGGCATCGTGAGCGAGCGCCTGGAGGCGCTGGATGAGGAGCCGGTGCAGGGCTACGACACCTGGGCAGGCTTCCTGCAACGGCGCATGGCGCCGGCCATGAGAACCTGCCGTTCGGTGGAGGAGCGCCAGGCGAACCTCTCGCGAAAACTCACCCGCGCCACCACGCTGCTGCGCACATGGGTCGATGTCGAGGTCGAGAAGCAGAACCGCGACCTGTTGGCCTCGATGAACAATCGCGCCAGGCTGCAGTTGCGCCTGCAGCAGACGGTCGAAGGCCTCTCCGTCGCTGCCGTCTCCTATTATGTCGTCGGCCTCATCGGCTATGTCGCCAAAGGCGCGTCGAGCTTCGGCCATGCCTTCGCGCCGGAGGTCGTCACCGCGGCTTCGGTGCCAGCCGCCATCCTGCTCGTCTGGTGGGGTGTGCGCCGGGTGAGGAAGATGCACTCCGAGCCCGCTAAGCATCCGGGCGAGTAAACTTCCCCTCGAGCGGGAGATGTCGCCGAAGGCGACACAGGGGGTCGCCTCGCGTGGAGCGCCAACGTTCTTCGCGACGTGAGACAGCGTGGCACTTCGCGCGCCAGGACCCCCTCTGACCGCTTCGCGGCCATCTCCCCCTCGAAGGTTCCTCGAAGGAGGATCAGGGCGCAGCGGCAGATTGCCGCTGCGGAAGGTTGGGCTTACGCTCTGGCCGGACGCAACCAAGGCAGCGTTTGCAACATCCATGCATCACTGGTAAAGGATTTTGACCAGTCAAAGTCAGATGGGGCTGCCCGATGTCCGGCCTAGCTATGCCCAAGCCAGATGCCGAAATCATGCGCCGGCGCGCCGAGATCGTCGCCGACATGCGCATCATCGTGCCGGGCGAGGGCGTTGTCGACACGGCCACCGAGATGCGCGCCTTCGAGAGCGACGGCCTGACCGCCTATCGGCAACTGCCGCTGGTCGTCGTGCTGCCCGAGACGGTGGCGCAGGTCTCCCGCGTGCTGAAATATTGCAACGAGCGCAATATCCGCGTCGTGCCGCGCGGTTCCGGCACTTCGCTGTCGGGCGGCGCGCTGCCGCTCGAAGATGCCGTGCTTCTAGTGATGAGCCGCTTCAACCGCATCCTCGCGATCGACTATCCGAACCGTGTCGTCGTCGCCCAGCCGGGGGTCACCAATCTCGGCATCACCACGGCCGTCGAGCAGGAGGGCTATTACTACGCCCCCGATCCATCCTCCCAGATTGCCTGCTCGATCGGCGGCAATGTCGCGGAGAATTCCGGCGGCGTGCACTGCCTGAAATACGGGCTCACCGCCAACAATGTGCTGGGCATCGAGATGGTGCTGATGAATGGCGAGGTGGTGCGGCTCGGCGGCAGCCATCTCGACCAGGAAGGATATGACCTGCTCGGCGTCATGACCGGGTCGGAAGGCCTGCTCGGCGTCGTCACCGAGGTGACGGTGCGCATCCTGAAGAAGCCGGAGACGGCACGCGCGCTGTTGATCGGCTTTCCGACCAGCGAGCAGGGCGGCCAATGCGTCGCCGACATCATCGGCGCCGGCATCATCCCGGGCGGCATGGAGATGATGGATCGCCCGGCGATCCATGCGGCCGAGGATTTCGTCCATGCCGGCTATCCGCTCGATGTCGAGGCGCTGCTGATCGTCGAGCTCGACGGGCCGAGCGTCGAGGTCGATCACCTGATCGGCCTGGTCGAAGCGATCGCCTACAAGAACGGCTCGACCACCTGCCGCATCTCGCAGTCGGAGCAGGAGCGGCTGAGCTTCTGGGCCGGACGCAAGGCGGCCTTCCCGGCCGTCGGCCGCATCTCGCCCGACTATTACTGCATGGACGGCACCATCCCGCGCAAGGAACTGCCGAGGGTGCTTGCCGGCATGCGTGATCTCTCCGAAAAGTATGGGTTGGGCGTCGCCAATGTCTTCCACGCCGGCGACGGCAATTTGCACCCGCTGATCCTCTACGACGCCAATGTGCCGGGCGAGCTCGACAAGGCCGAAAGTTTCGGCGCCGACATATTGCGCCTGTGTGTCGAGGTCGGCGGCGTGCTCACCGGCGAGCACGGCGTCGGCGTTGAGAAGCGCGACCTGATGCCCGAAATGTTCAACCAGACCGATCTCGACCAGCAAATGCGCGTCAAATGCGCCTTCGACCCCAGCCATCTGCTCAACCCCGGCAAGGTCTTCCCGCAGCTCCGCCGCTGCGCCGAGCTCGGCCGCATGCACGTGCATCGTGGCCAGGTGGCGTTTCCGGACATTCCGAGGTTTTGATGGGAACGTCTCAGAACTTGGGTTCCTCGCCCCCGCAAAGCGGGGGAGAGGAAGGGCGCACACCCATGACCACCTTCACCCCATCCACCCCCGCCGAGGTCCTCTCCGCCATCCAATGGGCCGC
>NZ_NSGF01000049.1 GCF_002294995.1 Mesorhizobium sp. WSM3860
TGTCCGAACCGGATAGATAGGTAACAGAATGGACCGATTAGATGGGTGACAGTTTTCTCGCCAGCCGGGAGGACCGGCGATGGTTTGGCGAGAGACTGGCATCATGGATGAACGGCTACGTTTTGTTGTGGAATGCCTTGCTGGTGAGGAGCCGATGACACGGTTGTGCGCGGCCTTCGAAATCTCGCGCAAGACCGGCTACAAATGGCTTGGACGCTATCGGGAGTCCGGCCCGGAAGGCCTGCACGACCGGCCGCGGGCGCCGTTCGATCACGGCCGAGCAACGGCAGCGGAGCTGGTGGAGCGGATCGTGGCGGAGAAGGAAGCGCATCCGCTGTGGGGGCCGAAAAAGATCATGGCCCGGCTGAAGCGGGCGGAGCCCAGTTGCGGCTGGCCGGCAGTCTCGACAGCTGGAGAGATCTTGAAGCGGCACGGCCTTGTTGGGCGGCGCCGCGCGCGTTGGAGGGCGGCGGGCAACGGTCCATGGCCGGAGCCCGATGGACCGAACGCGCTGTGGACGGGAGATCACAAGGGCTGGTTCCGGACCCGTGACGGCTGGCGCTGCGAGCCGCTGACGGTGATGGATGGGGCGTGCCGCTACCTGTTGGCGTTGGCGGCGACCGGCTCGACGTCGGAAGATGAAGCCTGGCCGGTGTTTGAGCGAGCCTTCGAGGAAAACGGCCTGCCGGAGCGGTTCAGAAGCGACAATGGTTCGCCATTCGCGTCGGTCGGCGTCACCGCGCTGACGCCGCTGGCGGTGCGCTTCATCAAGCTCGGCATAGTCTTGGAGCGCATCAAGCCGGGCAAGCCGCAGCAGAATGGATGCCATGAGCGCTTCCACCTGACCATGCTGCCACTGGCCAAGAAGCCGGCGGCCGACCGGGCAGCGCAGGCCCAGGCGTTCGAGGCTTTCCGACGCGAATACAACGAGCAACGCCCGCACGAGGCGCTGGGCATGGACACGCCGGCACAGCACTACCGTCCATCAATCCGCCCCATGCCCAAGACGATACCTGAACCGGACTATCCTGCCGAGGCGGCGGTGCGGCGCGTGCGCCAAAACGGCGAGATCAAGTGGAACGGCGACTTCATCTACGTCTCCAAGACGCTGGCCGGCGAAGCGGTTGCCGCGACCGAGACCGAGGAGGGTGAATGGGCGCTCCACTTCTATGCCCACCCGCTCGGCATCATCGACGGCCGACACAAGAAACTGGTCCGCCGCAGCCCCGTCCAACCCCGACCAGACGGCCCTGCGGCGGACAGCAACTCAGGGGGAAAACTGTAACCCATGTATCCGGTTCAAAGTGTTACCCATCTATCGGCTGGACA
>NZ_NSGF01000050.1 GCF_002294995.1 Mesorhizobium sp. WSM3860
ATCCTGTGTGTTGGTTCCGGTGTATGGTTGAAGTGGGAAGGAGACCGAGTGGATCCTGGTCGTCCTTTCGGACAGGCCGTGGCATGGCCCGGTCCCTTCCCACCGGTGAACCATCAACCTGAACAGTTGCACGGGGCTTTCCAAGCAGACCCCGCACCACAGGAAGAGGCGTGGGCATGATAGTACAGAACTATGTCGGCTGCGACATCTCCAAGACGTGGCTGGACTTTTTTGACGAGGCAAGCGGCCGATTTCGGCAGATTGCCAACCAGGCCGATGCGATCGCTGCCTATGTGGCGGGCCTTTGTCCCGGCCACGACTTCGTCGTCATGGAGGCGACAGGGGTCCATGACCGGCTGCTGCGCCACGCGCTGGCCAAGGCAGGCGTTGCGTTCTCGCGGCACAACCCGGCACACACCCACCACTATGCGAAGTCGACGAGACGGCGCGCCAAGACCGATCGTCTCGATGCCAGGATGCTGAGCGACTATGGTCGTCGCTATCAGCCTGAAGCCGAGCCGGCGCCGCGCGAACAAAACGAACGGCTTCAATCGCTTGCCGGTCATCGCGATCACCTGGTCGGGATGCGGGCAACGCTGAAGAAGCACCTCGCGGAGGCCTTCGACGAGCTTGTCATTGCCGACCTTGAAGAAGCGATTGCCCACTTCGACACACGCATCAAAGCGCTCGAGAGCAGGATCGCCCAAGTCATTCGTCAATCGGAAGACACCGCCCGCGATTACACGCTGATGGTCTCCGTGCCCGGGGTCTCCAAGGTTGGCGCGCTTTGCCTCCTGGCGCTGTTGCCCGAGCTCGGCCAGCGCTCTCCCAAGTCGATCGCAGCGCTCGCCGGCCTTGCCCCATTCGACAACAAGAGCGGCAAGCTCAACCGCAGGAGCCAGATCCAGGGTGGCCGATCGCGTGTGCGTCGCGCCCTCTACATGGCAGCCCTCAGTGCCATTCGAACCTGTGACCGCTTCAAAGCCTTCTACACCGCGCTTGCTGCCCGCTCGGGCTCCAAGAAACTGGCCATCATCGCCGTCGCAAGGAAGCTCCTGGTCGTCCTCAATGCCATCATTCGCGACAAGACTGCATTTGCGTGAACACAGTTGCCATGCCGT
>NZ_NSGF01000051.1 GCF_002294995.1 Mesorhizobium sp. WSM3860
TAGAGCGGGATGAATTTGGATTGAATCGAAGGGATTCCCAAGGGTCTGCAAATCAGATTCAAGATGCTGGCTGGGAGAAGGAGGCCGGCATGGATGGGCAAGCCATATTCAAACGATCTTCGGGACCGGGTTGTCGCTTCGGTTGAGCAGGAGGGGCTTTCGCGCCGGCAAGCAGCGGCGCGTTATGATGTCGGCATCAGCTCGGTGATCAGATGGGTCGGGCGCTTTCGAGAAACAGGCAGCGTCAGGCCCGGCCAGATCGGTGGACACAAGCCCAAGAAGATCCGCGGCGCCCACCGCGACTGGTTGGTTGAGCGCTGCCGCAAGGAGGCCTTCACCTTGCGTGGGCTGGTCGCGGAACTGGCCGAACGCGGTCTGAAGGTGGATTATCGCTCGGTCTGGGCCTTCGTTCACGAGGAGAAGCTCAGTTATAAAAAAAGACGCTGGTCGCGGCCGAACAGAGGCGTCCCGACATCGCGCGCCGGCGTCAGCAATGGTTGAAGTATCGCGCGGCGGTCGATCCTTCACGCCTGGTATTCATCGACGAGACCTGGACCAAGACAAACATGGCGCCGTTGCGCGGCTGGGCGCCGGTCGGGGAGCGCCTCCATGCCGAGGTCCCGCACGGCCACTGGCAGACCATGACCTTCCTGGCGGCACTGCGCCATGATCGCCTGGACGCGCCATGGCTGATCGACGGACCGATCAACGGCGAGCGGTTCCGGCTCTATGTCGAGCAGGTTCTGGTTCCGACCCTTAAACCTGGTGACATCGTGATCATGGACAATCTCGGCTCGCACAAGGGCAAGGCAGTGCGCCGCGCCATTCGCGGCGTCGGCGCCCGACTCCTGCTCCTGCCGAAATATTCGCCTGATCTGAACCCGATCGAGCAAGTCTTCGCCAAGCTCAAGCACTGGCTCAGGAAGGCGGCGCGGCGGACCGTCGATACCGTCTGCAGCGCGATCGGCGAAATCCTCGATGGCCTCACCGCAACCGAATGCACCAACTACTTCGAAAACGCCGGATACTGTTCAACCTAAAATCATCC
>NZ_NSGF01000052.1 GCF_002294995.1 Mesorhizobium sp. WSM3860
TCAGCGGACGTTGTACTTGGCGTCGACCTGGTCGATGGCGGCGACATTGCCGGCCGACCGCCCCTGCGGATCGAAGGTCTCCTTGAGGAAGGCATCGGCAATCGCCTTCGCCAGCTCGGGCCCGATCACCCGCGCGCCCATGGTGATGATTTGGGCGTTGTTCGACAGCGCGGCGCGCTCGGCCGAGTAGGTGTCGTGGGTGAGCGCCGCGCGGATGCCCGGCACCTTGTTGGCCGAGATGCAGACGCCGATCCCGGTGCCGCAGATCAGAATGGCGCGGTCATATTTGCCGGCCAGCACATCGCTCGCGACCCGGTCGGACAGGTTGGCATAGAACGGGTCGGGGCCGGCTTCGGTGCGCGACACTTCCGATACCTCGTGCCTGTCCTTCAAGTAGTCGGCCAGAACCCTGGCCAGGCCTTCGCCGGCGCTGTCGCCTGCTACCGCGAGCTTCATGATCGTCTCCTCATAGTTTGGCGACGCATCTGGACAGGATGTCGAGATAGCCCTCGACGGCCCATGCGGCGCGTCCGATGAACAACCCGTCGATATGCGGGCATGCGATGAGTTCGGCGCAATTGTCCCGGTTGACCGAACCGCCATAGAGGCAAGGGACGCGGCGGCCGAGCACCTCCCGGGCGGTAGCGATGATCTCCGCCTGGCGGGCGTCGGCGTAGCCGGAGGTCGCCGGAATGCCGTTGATGCCGATTGCCCAGACCGGCTCGTAGGCGAGCAGGATCGGCGCCCGCTTCTGGGCGGCGCCGAGCCTGGAGAGCGCGCCGCGCACCTGCCGGTCGAGAACCTCGCGCGCACGGCCGGCCTCGCGCTCGGCCAGCGTCTCGCCGATGCAGATCAAGGGGGTCAAGCCGTGGCGTATGGCGGCTTCCGTCTTGAGGGCCACGGTGTCGTCGGTTTCGCCGAAATGCTCGCGGCGTTCGGAATGGCCGAGCTCGACGATATCGAGGTCACAATCCTTCAGCATCAGCGGCGAAATCTCGCCGGTCCAGGCGCCTTCGTCGGCCCAATGCATGTTCTGGGCTCCGACC
>NZ_NSGF01000006.1 GCF_002294995.1 Mesorhizobium sp. WSM3860
ACCACCAGCGGATTGATCTCCAGCATCGAGGCGTCGTAGTCGCGGAACACCTGGTAGCAGCCGAGGATGGTCTCGGTGGCCTTGCCGATCAGGTTGCTTTCAAGGCCGAGACCGAAGGCGATCTCGCGCGCCTGGAAGCCTTGCATGCCGACACCGGGATCGACGGTGGCGCGGATGATGGAATCCGGCTTCTTTTCGGAGATGTCCTCGATCTCCATGCCGCCGGCGGCCGAAGCCACGATCATGACGCGCTCTTCCTTCCGGTCGAGAACGAAGCCGAGATAGAGCTCCTGCGCGATGTCGACGGCTTCCTCGAGATAGAGGCGCGAGATCAGCTTGCCGCGCGGGCCGGTCTGCTGGGTCACCAGCTTGCGGCCGAGCATTCCCTCGGCGGCGTTGGAGATCTCCTCGTCGTTGGAGCAGAGCTTGATGCCGCCGGCTTTGCCGCGGGCGCCGGAATGAACCTGCGCCTTCAGCACCCATTTCGAGCCGCCGATCTCGCGGGCCCGGTAGGTCGCCTGCTCGGGGCTGTAGGCGAGGCCGCCGCGCGGCACATGCACGCCGTGGCGGGCAAGCAGTTCCTTGGCCTGGTATTCGTGAATGTCCATCTTGTCCTCCCGAAAACTCTCAGTGCGTCGCGGCCTGCGCTTGGCCGGCGCGCTCGATCGCCTCGCTGACCACCAGCACGTTGCGCGCCATGCGTTCCGACGCCGCGTCGATCATCTTGCCGTCGAGCGCGGCCGCACCCTTGCCGAGCGCCTCCGCCTCCTTCAGCACCTCCAGGATGCGTCTGGCGCGCGTGACTTCCTTTTCCGGCGGCGAGAACACGTCGTTGGCGAGCGCGATCTGCGAGGGGTGGATCGCCCATTTGCCTTCGATGCCGAGCGCGGCTGCGCGCCTTGCGGCCGCCGTATAGCCCTCGGGATCGGAGAAATCGCCGAACGGTCCGTCGATGGCGCGCAGGCCATAGGCCCGGCAGGCGACCGTCATCCGCGACAAGGCAAAATGCCACTGGTCGCCGGGATAGTCGGGGTTGAGGCCGCCGATGTTGACGGTGCGCGCCTTGTTGCTGGCGGCGTAATCGGCGACGCCGAAATGCATGGCTTCCAAGCGACCGGGCGTGGCGGCGATCGCCTCGACATTGGCCATGCCGAGCGCCGTCTCGATCAGCGCTTCGAGGCCGACGCGGGTCTTGAAGCCCTTGGCCATCTCGATCTGGTTGACCATGGCCTCGACCATGTAGAGGTCGGCCGGAACGCCGACCTTCGGCACCAGGATCGTATCCAGCCGGTCGCCGGCCTGTTCCATGACGTCGACGACGTCGCGGTACATGTAATGGGTGTCGAGGCCGTTGATGCGCACCGAGACGGTCTTGCCCTTGGCGCGCCAGTCGATGTCGTTGAGCGCCTGGATGATGTTCTTGCGGGCCCGTTCCTTGTCGGGTGGCGCGACCGCATCCTCGATGTCGAGGAAGACGAAGTCGGCGGCGCTGTTCGCCGCCTTGTCGATCATTTCCGGGCTGGAGCCGGGAACCGCCAGCTCGCTGCGCTGGAGCCTGAGCTTCTTGAGGTGGTTGATGGTGTGGCTCATCGTCCGTTCCTCACGCCGCCTCGGCGACCGGCATCGCGGCGGTGCGCCGGAAATGCTCGATCGCAGCCGCCACGCCCGAGCCCGGCGCCAGGTCGACGCCGCAGTCAAGCAGCGCCAGCTCGGCGGCGGCAAGCGATCCAAGCACCATCACCTCGTTCAGCCAGCCGAGATGGCCGATGCGGAAGACCTTGCCGGCCACCTTGTTGAGGCCGCCACCCAGAGAGGTGTTGTACTTCTGGTAGGCGCGCTTGACGACGTCGGCACTGTCGATGCCTTCCGGCACCAGGATGGCGCTCACCGTGTCGGAGTGCCATTTGCGCTGCTTGGCGCACAGCTTCAGGCCCCAGGCGTCGACCGCCTTGCGCACGCCTTCGGCCAGGCGATGATGGCGGGCGAAGATGTTCTCCAGCCCTTCCTCGGCAATCAGGTCGAGCGAGGCGCGCAGGCCGCGCAGCAATTGCGTGGCGGGCGTATAGGGGAAATAGCCGGTGTCGTTGGCGCGGATCATGTCCTCGAAGGAGAAGTAGCAGCGCCGGTGGGTCGCGGTCCTGGACGCGGCCAGCGCCTTCTGGCTGACCGACAGGAAGCCGAGGCCGGCGGGCAGCATAAAACCTTTCTGCGAGCCGCTTACCGCGCAGTCGACGCGCCATTCCTCCTGGCGGAAGTCGATCGAGCCGATCGACGAGACGCCGTCGACGAAGAGCAGCGCCGGGTGGTTCGCGGCGTCGAGCGCGGCGCGGCAGCCGGCGACGTCGCTGGTGACGCCGGTCGCGGTTTCGTTCTGCGTGCAGAAGACCGCCTTGATCTGGTGCGCCTTGTCGGCCCGCAGCCTTTCGGCATAGAGGTCGAGCGGAACGCCGGTTCCCCATTCGCAATCGATGACGTCGACGTCGAAGCCGAGGCGCTCGGCCATGTCGACCCACAGATGCGAGAACTGGCCGAAGCGCGACATCAGCACCCGGTCGCCCGGGTTGAGCACGTTGGTCATCGCCGCCTCCCAGGCGCCGGTGCCGGACGACGGATAGATGAAGACGCGGCCGGTCTCGTTCTTGAAAACTCGTCTGATGTCCTCGAACAGCGGCAGCGTGAGATTGGGGAAGGAGGCGGCGCGCATATCCTCCATCGGCAGGTTCATCGCCTGCCGGACCTCTTCAGGAATGTTGGTGGGTCCAGGGATGAAAAGATGGGTAAACCCGGCCATGCGCTAACTCCTCCTACGTTTTGGGATGGTGGAGGAAGTTTCGTTTCGATGGCGCCCAGCAACAACACCTTGCCGGGTAAGTTGTCGCCACGCGCGGGTAGGTCGAGCCTACCCGATCCTACTACCCGAAAGGCGATTTGGAGCCGCGGCGCTTCTCGTTGGCATAGAGCGCGACAGCCATGGCGCGGTTGCGCACGTCGAGCTTGTCGTAAAGATTTTTGAGATGGTACTTCACCGTGTTCTCGGAGATCCCGGTGCGGGTCGCGATCTGGAGATTGGTCCAGCCATCGGAAAGCACCGCGAGCAATTCGCGCTCACGCACGGTGAGTTGCGACAGCGGCGTATCATTGACCTTGTTGATGTCGATGTAAGGGATGCAGATGCGCCCATGCGCGACCGCCAGGATCGTCTCGAAGATGATCGAGGGGTCGTCGAACTGAAAGCAATAGCCCTGGGCGCCGAGCCGCACGCACTGCTTCAGGATGCCGATGTCATGATCATTGGAAAAGACCGTGATGCGCAGGTCGAGCTTGCGGTTCTGGACTTCCGCCAGGACATCGGCGCCATCCATGTCGGCGAGCTTCCAGCCGATGACGGCGACGTCGAACCTGGTGTTCGCCGCCAATTCCAGGAATTGCTTGCCGCTCGGAACGGAGCTCAACAGCACGAAACGCCCGTCGCATTCCAGCATCTCGCGAAGCGCAGACACGACAAGCGGATTGCGCTCCGCGACGACAACACGCACGCGTTGCTCGCCAACTGCTTCGTTCGTTTTCCGGGACTTGAGGTTCAAGGCCTGCCGATTGTCCTGTCGATCTCGCGCTTACCGGTCCACCTGGACCTGCATCATGACAATTCTGCCCCAACAACAAAAGGGCGCTCTTTCCGCAGCGACATGCGCTGTCGCGGCGGCTGAACCCGCAAATGCGGCGCGATCCGCCTTTACTGCGAGGCGTCACGGGCACATTTCTCTGAATATTCCGCGCGCTACGGCTACATTTTCTCAAGACGAATCGTGTCTCGACCCTATCTGCCGCATAAGCATCGGATATCCCGAAATGCGGTTTCCACTTTTCGGACTCATGCTCTAGACCTGATTCACACCCTTTCCGGATTGCTGTTGGCGGGAGGCGCTGGTGGAAGGCCAGGACAGAGAGACGACCGGCGCCAGGACCGTCGAGGAAGGCGGCGCCGACATCTATGGCGAGGACGGCGCCGTCCGTTCGGCCTTCCTTGCGCAGATCGGCGCTGCCATCGCCGATCGCGACACGCTCACCTTAAAACGCGAAGTCGACGACCTGCATCAGTCGGAACTCGGCGATCTGCTGGAAGCACTGCATCCCGAGCAGCGCCGCGCGCTGGTCGAATTGCTTGGCTCGGATTTCGACTTTTCGGCGCTGACCGAGGTCGACGAGGCGATCCGGCTCGACATCGTCGACAATTTGCCCAACGAGCAGATCGCGCAGGCGGTGCAGGAGCTCGATTCCGACGACGCCGTCTACATCCTGGAAGACCTCGACCAGGAGGACCAGGATGAGATCCTGTCGCAACTGCCGTTCACAGAGCGCATCCGGCTGCGGCGCGCGCTCGACTATCCGGAAGAGACGGCCGGGCGGCGCATGCAGACCGAGTTCGTCGCCGTGCCGCCGTTCTGGACCATCGGCCAGACGATCGACTACATGCGCGAGGACAAGAACCTTCCCGATCGCTTCAGCCAGATCTTCGTCATCGACCCAAGCTTCAAACTGCTCGGCGCCATCGATCTGGATCAGATCCTGCGCACCAAGCGCGCGGTGAAGGTCGAGGAGGTGATGCATGAGACGCGGCATGCCATCCCTGCCACCATGGACCAGGAAGAGGCGGCGCGGGAATTCGAGCAGTACGACCTGCTCTCGGCCGCCGTGGTCGACGAGAACGAGCGTCTGGTCGGCGTGCTCACCATCGACGATGTGGTCGACGTCATCCAGCAGGAGGCCGAGGAGGACCTCCTGCGCATGGGCGGCGTCGGCGACGAAGAGCTATCCGACACCGTGCTTGCGACCTCGCGATCGCGCGTGCCGTGGCTGCTCGTCAATCTGGTCACGGCCTTCCTCGCGGCCTCGGTGATCGGCCTGTTCGACCAGACCATCGAGCATATCGTGGCGCTGGCGGTGCTGATGCCGATCGTCGCCGGCATGGGCGGCAATGCCGGCTCGCAGACGATGACCGTCACCGTGCGGGCGCTGGCGACCAGGGATCTCGACATTTACAACGCCGCCCGCATCATCCGCCGTGAGGTGGGGGTGGGCTTCATCAACGGCATCGTCTTTGCCGTGCTGATCGGCATGGTCGCCGGAATCTGGTTCCATGACCCCAACCTGGGCGGCATCATCGCGGCGGCGATGATCATCAACATGTTCGCGGCCGCCCTGGCAGGCATTCTCATCCCGCTGCTGCTCGACCGCTTCAAGATCGACCCGGCGGTCGCTTCCGCCGTCTTCGTCACGACCGTCACCGACTGCGTCGGCTTCTTTGCCTTCCTCGGATTGGCCACTTGGTGGTTTGGCGTTCCCTAAGACAGTGCTATAATTGACTTTTACGTAAATGCCGTGCGACGTTGCCCTGGGGTCAGCTGCCGATTCCGGCATTAACTGGGGTTGATCGGAGAAAGGGCGACGCTTCTGCGTGGCGATGCCTGGACGTTTGGGCGTGGGAGCGAGAATGCGGGAATATTACACGATTACCGAGCTGACGCGTGAATTCGACGTGTCGACCCGAACGTTGCGGTTCTATGAGGACGAGGGGCTGGTGCAGCCGATCCGGCGCGGGCGCACGCGCCTGTTTCGCCCGTCCGACCGGCATCTGATCCGCCAGATCATGCGCGGCAAGCGGCTCGGCTTCTCGATCGCCGAAATCCGCGAAATCATCCAGATGTACAAGGAACCGCCCGGCGAGGTCGGCCAGCTCAAGCTGATGATCAAGCGCATCGAGGAAAAGCGCGAGGACCTGCGCCAGAAACGGCGCGACCTCGAGGAGACGCTTGCCGAGCTCGACCAGGCCGAGGAGTCCTGCGTGGAGAGGTTGGCGGAGCTGGGTGTGAATACCTAAACCGCATCGCGCTGACGCGGATTCAGGCTACGCGCTTTAGGTCGTTGTTTCGGGCATGTCGTTTTCGCAAAACCGCTGCACACTTTTGCGATGGATTATTCGGCCCTCAGCGGCCTCAGATCCAGCGCCGGACGCGCTTGGCGTAGTCGCGGTATTTCTTGCCGAACTTTGCCGCCAGTATCTTTTCCTCCTTCTCGATCGCCATTTTCTGCGTCGCGAAGGCGGCGAGGAAGGCGAACAGCAGGAACCATGCGATGCCGGTGATGAAGGAGACGCCGATCAACAGCAGCGTGTTGGCGAGATACATTGGGTTGCGGGTGATGCCGAAGGGCCCCGATGTCACCAGATGGTCGGGCTCGGCATTGGGATTGAGCGTCGTCCTGGCGCGCACCATGGCGCGGATCGCGGTAACCCAGAGCGCTGCCACGCCAAAGAGCGCCACCCAGCCGGCGCCGACGAGGATAGCGCCGAATATGTCGCCGATCCAGGGCAGCGGGTAGAGCATGCCGAGCACGACGCTCAGCGCGATCGCCACGACATAGATCACTGGCGGCCAGGGAATGATCCCGTATCCGGGCTTTGCGATGCCGGTCATTGCCTTCCTCCCTCCATCTCGTCCTCGGTCGCGGCGGTGCAGGTGCTCGCCAGATCGGCCAGATGCGATTTCCAGGCGCTGGACTGGTCGTTGCTGTAGAGCTTGTCGAGAGACCCTTCGCCCTTCAGCGTGTCCAGCATGCAGCCACAATAGCTGGAACAGAACTTGCTGTCCCGCTGCTGTTCGCACTGCGCCTGGCAAGCCGACAGGAAACTAGCGTCCTTGTCTTGTGGCGCGGCCGGCATGATTTGCGAGAACAGCCACACCGAGCCGAACAGAAGCGGCTGGTGGATGAGGTAGAAGGCGAGGCTGTGCCGGCCGATGAAGGTCAGCGGGTTCGACCAGCGGCCGGGCATCCAGGTTGCCAGCCGGGCGAGAAGCCCGGATACCGAAGCGAGCTTGACGACCGCGATGCCTGCAAGCACTGCGCCGAACCATGGAAACAGCGGCACATAGTCGTTCGAGCGCGGGTTGGTCGGCGACAGCCCGACCCACCACAGCGCCGGATGGTCGAAGACTTCCGACCGCAGATAATAGGGTGCCGCAATCACGGCCGCGGAGACGATCGCCGTCAGCAATGCCGGCAGCCTGAGAAAAGCGAGGCCGAGCAGGCTTGCCAGCGCGATCTCGTGCAGGATGCCGAAGAAGATGAAGCCGTCCGGCGTGGCGATATAGGTGACGACCGAGATGGCGATCGCCGCAACCGCAACCATGGCAAAGCGCTTCCAGAAGCTAGGCCAACGGATATGGCGGCCATGTGCGAGGAACAGGCTGACGCCGACCAGGAACAGAAAAGTCGACGCGATGCAGCGGGCATAGAGCTTCCACCAACCAAAGGCGGTGAGGCCCGGCGAGGTGTAGCCGAAGTTTTCGAGATCCCAGGTGAAATGATAACTCGCCATCGCGATCAGCGCGATGCCGCGCAGGACGTCGATGGCGACGACCCGGCCGTGTTTCGGCGCGTCCTGAACGGCGTCGCCGGTCGTTTGAAGGCTCATCATCTCGCAATCCGATTCAGTCGTGCCAAACGACTATCACGGTTCGCTTGAACAGCAGAGGGTGGATCGGCTGCTGCCGTTCCGGCGGCATGGCAAGCCGCTTTAGGCCAGCGGCGGAAAGCCTTTGGCCGGCTTCGCTTTCCGGCTTCTCGGAGTCGGTTTCCTGCTACCGGTCCGCCACTGGTCCGGCCAGATTTGGCGAGCGATTCACTTTTCGGAGGGCCGATGTCCACCCACGTGCGCCATCCGATCTGGCTTCCGGCTCTCAGGCCCGCCGATGCACGCACCTTCGCTTCGCTCTATGCGGTCGAATCCTTTGCCCGCGCCACCATCTCCAGCGTCATCCCGATCCAGGCCTACGAGATCCTGCACAACGAGCAGATCGTCTCGATCCTCTACACCATCGTGTCGCTGCTCGGGCTGTCGGTGACGCTGTTCATGCCGATGCTGATCCGCCGCTTCGCGCGGCGCTGGGTCTACACAGCCGGCTGCCTGATGCTGGCGATCGGCTCGGCGTTCTTCGTCACCCACACGCTGCCGGGACAACTCGCCGGGATGCTGTGCCGCGTCATGGGGGCGAGCGCGCTGTCCATCACGCTTAACCTCTACATCAGGGACCACATCCGCAAGACCGACTTCATGCAGGCGGAATCGCTGCGCATGGCTTGGTCGATGTTTGCCTGGACCGGCGGACCGACGCTTGGCATTTTCCTCTATACGCGCTTCGGCATCTATGCCGCGCATGGCGCGGTCGTGGCTTTCGCGCTGGCGCTGCTGGCGCTGTTCTGGACCTACCGGCTGGGCGACAACCCCTCGATCCGTCCCGGCAAGAGCCGTCCGGTCAATCCGCTCGCCAATATCGGCCGCTTCGTCGCGCAGCCGCGGTTGCGTCTCGCCTGGCTGATCGCCTTCGGCCGCTCGTGTTTCTGGACGACCTTCTTCGTCTATGGCCCGCTCTTCATGGTGATCACGGGCGAGGGCAAGCTTGCCGGCGGACTACTGGTTTCGGCAGGCAATGCGCTTCTGTTCATGGCGATCTTCTGGGGCAAGGCCGGAAAGCGCTTCGGCGGCCGTCGGACCATGGCTTTCGCCTATTTCGCCATGGCGGCGATGCTTTTCGCCGCCGGCGGCGTCGGCGTGGAAGCGCCGCTGCTCACCGCCGCCTTCCTGCTCGGCGGCGCCTTGTTCACCATCGCGCTCGACGCGCTGGGCTCGACCGCCTTCATGCGCTCGGTGCGCTCCTATGAAAGGGCGCAGATGGCGGCGGTCTACCGCACCTATCTCGACTTTTCCGAACTGACGCCGCCGCTGGTCTATTCGGTGGTGCTCTCCTTCTTCGGTCTCGGCTCGGTGTTCGTCACGCTCGGCCTGTTGGCCGCCTTTTGCGGCTTCTTCACCTGGCGCTACCTGCCGAAGTCGCTTTGAATGTCGCGTGGCGCCCCTGTACCCACTCGTGGAAGCGGCGCAAATCGTATTCCTCGGGCATCAGCACGCCGCCCTTGTGGCAGATCGAGTGCAGGCCCTTCTGGTTGATCTCGCAGATCGCGGCATCCTCTTCCAGCACCTGGGTGCCGAAGGCGACGATGTTGTCGATATCGGTTTGTGCGAGCGCATCGGGCGCGAACAGCCATTCGGCGGTGAGCTCGGTCTGCTCGGAGCCGAGCGCGCTCAGCCGCACCGTGCGGACATAGTCGACATGGCCGACGATGAACATCGAGGGCAGCGAGGTGGCGTAGGTCTGGCCGGCGGCTCGCTCGGCACCCGTCAGGCCGGCAAAGACCGGTCCATGGACGCGTCCGTCGCGCGACCAGGTCTCGGCGCCGGCGCGCAGGCCGCCGGAAAACTCCGGCGCATCGTTGTCCGCATGATGCGCCCATTCCGGATCGTCATGCCTCGCCATCAGGCCGCGGCCATAGATCGGCACCAGCCGCGACAGGTCCTTGTGCACTCCAGGGCAATGCAGGCATTCGTTGAAGTTCTCCCAGAAGATTTTCCAGTTGCAGTTCATCACCTTGCTGAGCCGGTGCCCGCTGAGCAGCGTCTCCAGAGGCCAGTTCGACAGATCGCCGGAGGCGGAGTCGAAGGAGGCTTCCGCCGAGCCGTCGGGATCCTCTGCCAGATTGATGAAGACGAAGCCGCGCCACAGAGACAGCGCCACCCGGTAGAGCGGGTAGTCGGCCTTGTCGAAGCCCTCGGGCAGCGATTTCGACGGGACGCGGACAAGATCGCCGCGCAGCGAATAGGACCAGGCGTGGTAGGGACAGGTGAGCAGCCTCGCCTTCAGCCGCCCTTCGCTCTCCTGGCAGAGCTCCGAGCCGCGATGGCGGCAGGTGTTGTGAAAGGCGCGCAAGCTGCCGGTCTCGTCGCGCAGCACGACGATCTCCTGCGAGCCGACGCGGACGATGCGGAATGCGAGCGGTTCCGCGAGATCGGCTTCGCGGCACACCATTAGCCAGCTCCGATATCAGATCGCTTCGAGATCGAGCCGGTAAGCATCGGCTTCCCGATACGCCGCTGCAGGCAATGTCGGCTCGAGGCTGGTGAGGCCATTGTAGCGGCTGCTTTCGCTAGGATTTGGCTGCATAAGCGGCTCCCCTTGGCTGGCGACAGCCGACACCCGGACAGGGTCGTTGTCAATTGCGGCCATTGTGGTGTCCCGGTGCCGCCCTTAAGGTCGCTTCGTAATCGCCCGCGGTCTCGCCGGCTGCCCAGGATTGCAAAGCATGCCTGCAAGAACGATGTCGCTTACCGAGGAGCTGGTCGCCCGCTGTTTTCGCGCGGTCGAAGACCCAGGGCCCGATCCTGATGCCGAGCATCTCGCGGACAGCGACTATGAAGCCATGCTGGATGCATTCGAGGTCGAGCTACCTGCAACCGAGCCTCTCTGGCTGTTCGGCTACGGCTCGCTGATCTGGAAGCCCGAGATCGAGCATGTCGAGGAGCGCGTCGCCGTGGCACGCGGCTGGCATCGCTCCTTCTGCATGAAGATGACGCGCTGGCGCGGCACCAAGCAAAGCCCCGGCCTGATGATGGCGCTGGATCGTGGCGGCCAATGCAAGGGCGTTGCTTTCCGCCTGAACGGTGGCGACCGCCGGCAGGCGCTGGACAGGCTTTTTCGCCGCGAGATGACGCTGAAGCCGACCAGCTACCGGCCGCGCCTGCTGCAACTCGCAACCGACAAAGGGCAGTTGAGAGCGCTTGCCTTCGTCATCAATCGCCAAGGCACGACCTATGCCGGCCCACTCAACGAAGACGAGGTGATCGAAAGGCTGGCGACCTCGTGCGGCCACTGGGGTTCAGGCGCCGACTATCTCTACAACACCGTGAAGAACCTCGAACAGCGCGGTATTCACGACCGCCATTTGTGGCGATTGCAGCAGCTCGTTGCCGAGCGGATCGCCGGATCTTAGTCCCAAACCGGTGCCGCAATCACGCTGCGGCGTGACGGAATTTGGTTTGCCGGTCGCGACGATTCTGCCTATAGTCGGTGGCGTCGTCGGTTCCGTTTTTGGAGCCAAGAGGGAATGCGGTGAGGGTGGACTTTTTGCCCAAAGCCGTTGCTGCCCCCGCAACTGTATGCGGTAGTCCTCTCCATAGACCACTGAGGTTTGTCCTCGGGAAGGTGGGGAAGGGCGCGAATCCGCGAGCCAGGAGACCTGCCGGCGACAGGAAAGTTGACTTCGATGCCCTCGGGTGGAGGGCGAAAGGACAAGACATGAATACCGCTTCCGTCTCCCTCGGCGCCTCCGTCTCCTCGCAGTCGCGCATCATGCAGTTGGCTCTCGCCGCGCTGCTCGGCATTTTCGTCGTCGGTTTCGTCGGCTTCTCGCACATCGATGCGGTCCACAACGCTGCCCACGACTATCGTCACTCGATGGCTTTTCCCTGCCACTGACGAAGGCCCGATATCATGAATCTGTTTCGCAACGTCGTGTTCATCGCGGCGATCGCTGGGCTCGTGGCGGGCATCGCCCTTGCCTGCATGCAGGCCTATGCGACCGTGCCGCTGATCCTCAAGGCGGAAGTCTATGAAAAGGCAGGGGGCGGTCATCACCACGACCATACCGCCGCCGCCAACAGCAATGCGATGAGTTCGGCCGCTCCGGCTGACAATGCGATGAGCAGCGCCACTCCTGCGTCGACGGGAGCGGCTGCTCCGACGGAGGACGAGGGCTGGGCTCCGGCCGACGGCTTCGAGCGCTTCGCCTTCAACGTGGTCGCCAACATCGTCACCGGCATCGGCTTCGCGCTGATCCTGGTCGCGGTCTCGGAATTCGCCGGCGGTATCGGCAACTGGCGCCAGGGCGTGTTCTGGGGTCTTGCCGGCTTTGCAGTTTTCACGCTCGCGCCCGGCCTAGGCCTGCCGCCGGAACTGCCGGCCATGCCGGCGGCAGAACTTCTGCCGCGCCAGATCTGGTGGATTTCGACGGTGGCCGCGACCGCGGTCGGCCTTGGATTGATCGCCTTCCGCAAGTCGCTGCCCTTGGCAATTCTGGCGGTCGTGCTGGTTGTCGCTCCGCACATAGTCGGCGCGCCGCAGCCCGTCAGCTTCGAGACGGCGATTCCCGAGGGGCTGCACCATCAGTTCGTGGTGGCGGTGACGCTCACCGATCTGGTCTTCTGGCTGGTGCTCGGTGCGGGCCTCGGTGTGGTGCGCGGCCGCTTCGCCGGCACGGCGACCAGCCTGCGCGACAGCTTTGCCTGATCGCGCCGAGGGCCATCTGACCTTCATCATCGGCGGTGCGCGCTCCGGCAAGAGCGCGCATGCCGAAAACCTGGCGACGGCAAGCCCGTCACCTTGGGCCTATATCGCCACCGCGCAGGCCTATGACGAGGAGATGCGCGAGCGCATCGCGCTGCATCGCTCGCGCCGTGGCAAAGGCTGGGTCACCGTCGATGCGCCGCTCGACCTGGTAGGCGCGATCGAGGCCTTGCCCGATCACCAGCCGGCGCTCATCGATTGCCTGACATTGTGGCTGACCAATCATATGCTGGCGGACCATGATGTCGAGGCCGAGTGCCGGCGGCTCTCGCATGTGCTGTCGCAGCCGCGCGGACCGTGGTTTGTGGTGTCTAACGAAGTCGGGCTCGGCATCGTGCCGGACAATGCGCTGGCGCGCCGGTTCCGCGACGCCGCAGGGCGGCTCAACCAGCAGGTCGCGGCTGTCGCCGACAGCGTGCTGATGATGGTGGCGGGGCTGCCGCTCAAGGTGAAGTGACATGGCCGAGATCAAAGACACGATCATTGACGGCAAGGATGCCGAACGCCATCGCGCCAAGATGGCCAAGCGCAAGGCGGTGCAGGATGCCGAGGTGGCCGGCAAGACGATCGAGAAGGGACTGCTGATCGTCAACACGGGGCCGGGCAAGGGCAAGACCACGGCTGCCTTCGGCCTGGCGCTGAGGATGCTCGGCTACGGCAAGCGTGTCGGCGTCGTCCAGTTCATCAAGGGCAAATGGCACACGGGGGAGAAGGATGCCTTCGCCGCTTTCGGCGATCGCGTCGTCTGGCACGCGATGGGCGAGGGCTTCACCTGGGAGACGCAGGACCTGAAGCGCGACATTGCCGCGGCCGAGGCTGCCTGGGCGAGGGCGCTCGAGCTGATTGCCGACCCCTCTATCAGCCTCGTGGTGCTCGACGAGCTCAACATCGCGCTGCGCTACGATTATCTCGACCTGGAAAAGGTGGTCGCGGCGCTGAAGGCGCGCCGCGAGGGCCTGCATGTCGTCGTCACCGGCCGCAACGCCAAGCCGTTGCTTGTGGAGGCCGCTGATCTCGTCACCGAGATGGGGCTGACCAAGCACCATTTCTCGGCCGGCGTTAAAGCGCAGCACGGAATTGAATTCTGAAGCGCCTTAGCCGCTGATCAGAATGGTCAGGTAGATCACCGTCGCCGACAGGACCGCGAACAGGCCGATCAGCAGCCCGTCGGCGACGCGATAGAGTTCCAGTGCCTGCCTTATGTCGGTGCTTTCGGCCTCGCGCCTGCCGCCTTCGCCCATGAAGGCATCCTCGACGACGTCGCCGCCGTAACTGCGCGGTCCGGCCAGGGCGAGCCCCAGCGCGCCGGCCATGGCGGCTTCCGGCCAGCCGGCATTGGGCGAACGGTGCTTCTTCGCGTCACGCCGCATGACCTGCCAGGCGTTGCGGGGGTCGGCGCCCTTGACGACGAAGGCCGCCAGCACAATCAGCAGGCCGGTGAGCCGCGATGCCGGCAGGTTGACCAGGTCGTCGAAGCGAGCGGCCGCTCGGCCGAAGGCCTCGTATTTCGGCGTGCGGTGGCCGATCATCGAATCGGCGGTGTTGGCCGCCTTGTAGGCAGCACCCCCGGCCAAACCGCCGACACCGGTCCATATGGCGGGCGCGACGATCCCGTCGGAGAAATTCTCGGCCAGGCTTTCGATCGCGGCGCGGGCAACGCCCGCCTTGTCGAGCTTGTCCGGATCGCGGCCGACGATGCGCGAAACGGCGATGCGGCCGAGCGTCAGGCCGCCGGTCTCCAGCGCATCGGCGACATCCTCGACATGCTCGGCGAGGCTCTTCTGCGACAGCAGCGAGGAACTGAGGATGGCCGCGATGACCAGGCCGGATGGAAAGATCAGCCAGAGCAGCACATGCAGCGTCAGGCCGATGGCCGCCGGCACCAACAGGACGACCAGAAGCGCCTGCACGCCGCGGCGGCGACGCAATTCGTCGGAATCGGTGGCGCGGTTGAGCCTGCGATCGAGAAAGGATATCAGCCTGCCGATCCAGGTTACCGGATGACCTATGGCGTTGAACAGCCAGTCCGGATAGCCAAGGGCACGTTCGATGGCGAGTGACAGGAAAGCGATTAGGATCGACATGAAGCTTCTAAGCGGAGCGATTGCAGCGGTTGATCACGGTGGCAGCCTTGGCCGGGCAAGCGCTCTTTTTCCCCATGCGCCACAGCCTTTCCTTGACCTCTCGACAGGTATCAATCCGCACTCCTATCCGCTTTTCGATCTGCCCGCCACCGCCCTGTCACGATTGCCGGAGGCAGGACGACTGCGCGAATTGGCCGAAATTGCGGCCAACGCCTATGGCGCGCAGTCGGCGGCGCATATCGTAGCCGCGCCCGGCACGCAGATCCTGTTGCCGCGGGTCGCTTCTCTGGTGAGGCCAGGCAAGGCACTGGTGCTGGGTCCAACCTATGCCGAGCACGCCAGGGCGGCCGCGATTGCAGGCCACGCGGTTGTGGAGGTGCGCGATTTCGACGCCTTGGCGGATGCGGACCTTGCCGTGCTGGTCAACCCGAACAATCCGGATGGGCGAGTGATCGAAAGGGACCGCCTGGTCGGCCTTGCTGCGCGGCTTCGTGCGAAGGGCGGCCTGCTGGTGGTCGACGAAGCCTTCATGGATGTCGGCCCTATCGAACACAGCCTGGCGGGCGATGTGGGCGAAGGCGGCATCGTAGTGCTGCGCTCCTTCGGCAAATTCTTCGGCCTTGCCGGCGTCAGGCTTGGTTTCGCGCTGGCCGACCAACTGACGACCGAGCGGTTGGAGGCGCAGCTTGGGCCATGGGCCGTCGCCGGTCCTGCGCTTGAATACGGAATCCGCGCATTGGCGGACGCCAAGTGGCAGGGCGGCATGCGGCAACGCTTGGCAGCCGATGCCAAGCGCCTCGATGAGCTGCTCAGCCGATTCGATATCGCGGTCGCCGGCGGCACCAGCTTGTTCCGCTATTTGTCTTTCCCCGATGCTCAATCCTTGTTTTCGGCGCTTGGCGAACGCGGCGTGCTCCTTCGTCATTTTGCCGATCGACCGCAGGTCTTGCGCGTCGGTCTGCCCGGCAGCGAAGAGGACTGGCAGCGGCTCGAGAGCGCGCTTGCAGCGTGGGCCTCGCGGCGCGAGGATGCGCCGAGGGAGTGCTGACGATGATCCATGTCTGTTCGCTGTCGAAGGTGGAGGAGACCGTTGCGAGAACCGGCGCGGAGCGCTTGCTGTCGCTGCTCGCCGACGGCACCGAGATGACCCGTCCGGCCTCGATACTGGCCGAAAACCATCTGCATCTCGTCATGCATGACATCGTCGCCGCGCAGGAAGGCATGACCATGCCGGGCGAGGAGCATGTGCGCGCGCTGCTCGACTTCGCCTATCGCTGGGACAGGGCCAAACCGATGGTCGTGCACTGCTATGCCGGTATCAGCCGCTCGACGGCGTCGGCCTATATTATCGCGGCGGCACTGGCGCCCAAACGCGACGAGGCGGAGCTGGCGAAGACGCTGCGCTTTCTCTCGCCGTCAGCGACGCCCAATCCAAGGCTGATTGCCGTTGCGGATATGTTGCTTGGGCGAGAAGGCCGGATGATTGCGGCGGTCGAAGCAATCGGGCGCGGTGCAGATGCCTTTGAAGGGGTTCCCTTCGAACTCAGCATCTGAGATTGAGCTCGCACTGTTCAGCTACGGCAGCCAGTCGGCAAGCCTCGCCTTACGCACATCCCTGGTCAGGCCGATGAAGCCATCGGCCTGATGCTCGGCGGTCAGCCGGCCTTTTTCGGCGGTGGCGATGCTGGCATCGCCGACCACGCCGTTCGGATTGAGGTCGCTGGCGATCCAGGCGAAGGCGTGCGTTCCGGTGTGCCGCAGCAAGGCGAATTCCTTTTCGGCGCGACCGACATTGGAGACGAAATTGTCGGCCTTGCCCATGTCGACGAGATCTGGCCGGAAATGCAGCATCAGCGAGGTCTCGACATCACCGCCATGGATGCCGTGACGGTCTTCGAGCTCGGTATACATGCCGGCGGGACGGCCGAAGCGCTGCCAGCTCGTCTTCACCGCCAGCATCTTTGCGCGCACGCGCAACTCGCGCGTGACAATGCCCATGATCTCCTCGTTGCCGCCATGCGAGTTGACGACGATCAGCTTCCTGACCCCGGCGCGGGCGACCGAGAGGCCAAGCTCGGTCCAGGCGTCGACCAGGGTGGTGGCCGGCAAGGTAAGCGTTCCCGGCGCATGCAGATGCTCGTTCGACTTGCCCACCGCCTGCACCGGCAGGATGCGGACGTCGAGGTCGTCGGGCAAACGCGCGATCACCGTCTCGAGCATGCCCATCATGATCGAGGTGTCGGTCGAGACCGGAAGGTGAGGGCCATGCTGCTCGATCGCCGCCACCGGCAGCACGGCAATCGTCGCTTCCGCGTCGATCGAGGCGTATTCGGTCGTCCGATAGTCGCCCCACCACACACGTCTTGTCGTCACTGTCGTCTCCCGATGGTCTGCTGTTCGGCCTGGAGGTCTAAAGCGCCTGGCCATTCCGGGCAACAGCTAGCCTGCTGCCAGAACCTCTACCTCGACCTTGAATTCCGGGCGGGCAAAACCTGAAACGATCATCAGCGTCGAAGCCGGCGCCGGATCGGAAAAGAGGCGATTGCGAACGTCCATATAGGCCTGCAGATGCGCGCGATCGGTGACGAAGGCGTTGATGCGCACGACATCGTTCAGCGTCAGCCCGGCTTCGCTCAAGATTGCGGCAATGTTCTTGAAGCAAAGCTCGGTCTGCGCGCCGGCATCCTCCGGGACGGCGTCATCCGGCCCGATGCCCAACTGACCCGAGCATAGCACAAGGCGCTTTCCCGCAGGAATTTCAACTCCATGGCTATAGCGGGCAAAGGGCGGCTTGATCGACTTGGGGGCGAGATAATTGAGCATGGCATTCTCCTGTCGGCAGGCAGACTAAGGCCGGATTCATGAAAGCTTCAAGATGCGGTGCATGCCGCCCGGGCGATTATGGACAGGCGTCCAAAAAATAGGCACGATGCCACTTGTACAGCATGACCCGTCCGGTCTCGGCAATGACTGCCGCGCAAGCAGGCGGCCCAAGGCGGTGGCATGTGTCTTGCTTCTTGAATCAATGGAATGGAGCCCAGCGCGCAGCGCGCCGGAGCCAAGAGAGGGTGATGTTTATGTACGGAAAAGAAAAAATCCTGACGGGTGCGATCGCGCTGCTTGCGGCCGGCACGCTGGGTGCGGCGGCCAACGAGAAGGTCACCTTCGGCACCAATTGGCTGGCCGAGCCGGAACATGGCGGCTACTACCAGGCGATCGCCGACGGCACCTACGCCGCCTGCGGCCTCGACGTCACCATCATGCAGGGCGGCCCGCAGGTCAGCGGCCGGCCGATGCTGCTGGCCGGCAAGATCGATTTCTACATGGGCGGCAACCTGCTCTCGGCCTTCGACGCTGTGCAGCAGGGCATTCCGATGCGCGTCGTGGCCGCCGATTTCCAGAAGGATCCGCAGGTCATCATGTCCCATCCGGGTGAAGGGCTGGACAAGTGGGAGGACCTGAAGAACGCCGACCAGTATATCCTCGGCGACGAAGGCGCGCAGACCTTCTTCCAGTGGATGGTGACCGATCTCGGCTTCGACGCCGCCAAGCGCGTGCCATACACCTTCAATCCGGCGCCCTTCATCGCCAACAAGAAATCGATCCAGCAGGGCTATGTGACGTCGGAGCCCTTCGCCGTGCAGAAGCAGGGCGGCTTCGTGCCGAACCAGTTCCTGCTCGCCGACAATGGCTGGGACACCTATGCCACGACCATCGAGGTGATGCAGGACACGATCGACAAGCGGCCGGAGGTGGTGCAGTGCTTCGTCGATGGCTCGGCCAAGGGCTGGTACAACTACCTCTACGGCGACAACAAGGCCGCCAACGAGATGATCAAGAAGGACAATCCGGACATGACGGATGAGCAGATCGCCTTCTCGATCGAACAGCTGAAGAAGTTCGGCATTGTCGATTCCGGCGATACGGAAAAGCTCGGCATCGGCGGCATGACCGAAGCGCGCATCCAGAGCTTCTATGACAAGATGGTCAAGGCCAAGGTCGCGCAGCCGGGCATCGACATCAAGAAGGCCTATACGCTCGCCTTCATCAACAAGGGGGTCGGGCGGGAGCTGAAGAAGTAAGGCGGCCTGCCTGAGATGATCCAGGAGAAAGTGGCGCAGGCGACGGCATCGGGTGAGAGCCCGATGCTGCTTTCCTTACGCAATGTCGGCAAGGTCTTTTCCAACGGCGTGACGGCGCTGAGCCAGGTCGACCTGGCGATCCGCGAAGGCGATTTCCTCAGCCTGCTCGGCCCGTCTGGTTGCGGCAAGTCGACGGCGCTCAGGCTCATCGCCGGCCTGTCGACGCCGACCTCTGGCCAGCTCGACTGGCGCGGCTCGATCGACCGCTCGAATATCGGCTTCGTGTTCCAGGAGCCCACGCTGCTGCCATGGGCCAGCGTCTTCGACAATGTCTGGCTGCCGCTCAGGCTGAAAGGCGTGTCGCGTGCGGAGGCCAAGCCCGCGGTGATGGAAATGCTGTCGCGCGTCCACCTCACCGGTTTCGAGAATGCCGTGCCGCGCGAGCTTTCCGGCGGCATGAAGATGCGTGTTTCGATCGCACGGGCTATGGTGACCAAGCCGCGCATTCTTCTGATGGACGAGCCCTTCGCGGCGCTCGACGAGATCACCCGCTTTAAGCTAAACAACGATCTTCTCGAGCTTTGGCAGGACGAGCGGTTTACCGTCGTCTTCGTCACCCACAGCGTCTTCGAAAGCGTCTTCCTGTCCAGCCGCGTCGTCGTCATGGCGGCGCGGCCTGGTCGCGTCTTCGGCGAGCTTGCCGTCGATGCGCCCTATCCGCGCGACGAGGTTTTCAGGACCTCGCCCGACTATGCAGCCCTTTGCCGGCAGGCCTCGGACGTGCTGGTCAATGCCATCAACTCAACCGCCGGACCGCACCATGACGGCCATTGAAGACACCGCGCTGAAGCTCGATCCGGAAGAGGCGCGCCGCGTCCGCCAGGAGCGTCTCGAACGGATCGGCAAATGGGTGCTGCCTCTGGCAATCATGGTGCTTGCGATCTGGCTGTGGGACCGCATATGCGTCTGGAACGGGATCCCGCAATACATCCTGCCGCGCCCCGGCGTGGTGCTGCAGACGCTGCATGACGATGCCCCGCTGTTGTTCTCTTCGCTGCTGGTGACGCTTAGGATTACCTTCCTCAGCCTGCTTCTTGCCGTTATCGGCGGCGTCGGGCTGGCGGTGCTGTTCGCGCAGTCGAAATGGGTGGAGATGTCATTCTTCCCCTTCGCCATCGTGCTGCAGGTGACGCCAATCGTGGCGATCTTCCCGCTGATCAACATCTACATCAACAACCAGACGACCAAGCTTTTGCTGTGCGCCTGGATCGTCGCCTTCTTCCCGATCCTCTCCAACACCACGCTCGGTCTGAACTCGGTCGACCGCAACCTGCGCGATTTGTTCAAGCTGAACGGAGCGACCCGCTGGCAGCAATTGCGCTATCTGCGCCTGCCGGCGGCGATGCCCTATTTCCTGGGCGGACTGAAGATCGCCGGCGGCCTGTCCCTGATAGGCGCCGTGGTGGCCGAGTTCGTCGCCGGCGCGCAGGGGCAATCGTCCGGGCTTGCGTCCCGCATCATCGAGGCGGGCTACCGGCTCAACGCGCCACGGCTGTTCGCGGCGCTGATCCTGATCTCGCTCACCGGCATCCTGATCTTCCTGGTGCTGTCGCTGGTGTCGCATCTCATCCTGCGCCGCTGGCACGAGAGCGCGCTGAAGCAGGAGCGCTAGGGTGCGTGACATAATCGAGAACAGTGAGGGGCTGCTTGGGCCAGAGATACGGCGAACAGGCGTGCGGAGACATCGCGAACAGTTTTGCACCGCCGGATTCTTCCATGACCGTAACGGAATGGATCCTCGGGTCTGCGCGTCCGCTTCGCTCCCGCTCCGCCCGTGGATGACGAAAGGCAGGAAGGCATATGCAAACCGCCAGTGCTGGGGATTGGTAGGAACCCCGGCATCTCCAACGTTTGCGATTGCAGGCGGCATCCGTTCTCTTCGTCATCCTAGGGCGGAGCGGGAGCGAAGCGGACGCGCAGACCCTAGGATCCATGCCGTTCCCTTCGAGCTTGGCGGCCGTGCGAAACTGTTCGCGATGTCTCCGCACACCTGTTCGCGGTGTCTCCGGTCCAAACGACCCCTTGAGGGAATGGTGTTGCATAGGGCAGAGGGGGGTATGGCTTGATACCAGCCTCTGGCTCCTATTATCTCGCCAACGTCCGCGTTCATCAATCGCTGACGCCCGGCCTTGTCGCAACCTTCGATTCCGATGGCTTCGCGCTGGCCGACCTATCGGTGGGCGAAGGCAAGATCGCCAGCATCGCCGCCCACGGCAGGTCGAAGGCGCCGGCCGATGCGATCGACCTTGGCGGCCGCATCGTGCTGCCCTGCTTCGTGGACTGCCATACGCATATCGACAAGGGCCATATCTGGCCGCGCAAGCCAAATCCCGACGGCACCTTCATGGCCGCACTCAACGCAACTGGCGCTGACCGCACCACCCGCTGGAGCGCGGAGGACGTGGCGCGCCGCATGGACTTCTCGCTGCGCTGCGCTTACGCGCATGGCACCAAGGCCGTTCGCACGCATCTCGACAGCGTGGCGCCGCAAGAAGAAATTTCCTGGCCGGTTTTCGAGACGATACGGGAAAAATGGCGTGGACGCATCGACGTGCAGGCCGCCTGCCTGCTCGGCATCGAAAGCGTGCGCGACCAGGCCTGGTTCGAGCGGCTGGCGAAACGCGTCGCTGCGGCCAAGGGCGTGCTCGGCGTGGTCACTTACATGGTGCCCGACCTCGAGGAACTGCTCGACAAGGTGTTCGCTGAAGCCATCAAGCATGGACTCGACCTCGATTTCCATGCCGACGAGACCGACGACGTCTCGGCCATCTCGCTGGAGAAGATCGCCGAGGCTTCGCTGTGGAACGGTTTTGACGGCAACATCCTTGTCGGTCATTGCTGCTCGCTGGCGCGCCAGCCCGACCTCGAGGTTCTCGACACGTTGGACAAGGTGGCGAAGGCCGGACTGGCGGTCGTGTCGCTGCCGATGTGCAATCTCTATCTGCAGGACAGGCGCAACAACCAGACCACGCCGCGCTGGCGCGGCGTGACGCTGCTGCATGAGATGAAAGCGCGCGGCATCAAGGTGGCGGTCGCCTCCGACAACACGCGCGATCCGTTCTACGCCTATGGCGATCTCGACATGCTTGAAGTCTATCGCATGGCGACCCGCATCCTGCATTTCGACCATCCGGTGGGCGACTGGCCGAAGGCGATGGCGGCGACGCCGGCCGAGGTGATGCGATTGGAGGGCGCCGGCACCCTTGCCGCCGGCGGCAGCGCCGATTTCATCGTCTTCAAGGGACGGAGTTGGACCGAATTGCTGTCGCGGCCCGAATCGGATCGCATCGTGGTGCGCAAGGGCAGGGCGATCGATCGCCGGCTGCCCGACTATGCCGAACTCGACGAATTGATGGTGGAATGATGGATATCGCGGCGCTGAAGCGCGATCTCGAAGGCCTCAAGATCGACGACCATCCGGCCATCGTCCAGCAGAAGAGCCGCGACTTCTACTGGTACAGCCCCGTCCTCAAACAACAGCTCGACCATGTCACCGGTGACCTGATCGTGACGCCGAAGAACGAGGACGAGGTGATCCGCCTTTTGGCCGCCTGCCACCGGCACGGCGTTCCAGTCACACCGCGCGGCAGCGGCACCGGCAATTACGGACAGGCGATGCCGCTGTCGGGCGGCGTGGTGCTCAACCTCGCCGATATGAACGAAGTGAAGGCGATCGCGCCGGGCCGCGTGGTGACCGGGCCCGGAGCGGTTCTGGCCGACATCGACAGAGCGACGCGGGCGCATTCCGCGCAGGAACTGCGCATGTCGCCCTCGACCTACAATACCGCCTCCATCGGCGGCTTCGTCGCCGGCGGCTCGGGCGGGATCGGCTCGATCCGCTGGGGCGGGCTGCGCGACCTCGGCAACGTCATTCGGCTGAGAACCGTGACGATGGAGGCGGAGCCGCGAGTCATGGACCTCACGGGCGAGGACGTGCTCAAGGTCATGCACGCCTATGGCACCAACGGCATCATCACCGAGGTTGAGATGCCGCTGACGGCCTCTTACGATTGGATCGATGTCATCGTCGGGTTCGACGATTTCATGGACGCGGCCGGCTTTGGCAACGACCTCGCCGAGCAGGACGGCATATTGGCGAAGCTGATCACGCCGATCGCGGCACCCATTCCCTACGATTATTTCAAGCGGCATCAGAAGTTCTTCCGGCGCGAGCAGAGCATCGTGGTGTGCATGATCGCGCCACACGCGATGGATGGGTTCCTCGCGTTCGTCCGGGCCAGCAAAGGCGAAATCGTTTTCAGGGCTGACCTGGAAACCGACCTTAAGGGATTGCCGCCGGCCTACGAACTGACCTGGAACCACACCACGCTGCGCGCCATCAGGGTCGATCCGACGATCACCTATCTGCAGGCGCGCTATCCGTCGCCGGACCATCTCGCGCACGTCAAGGCAATGGTCGACCGCTTCGGCGACGAGGTGCCGGCGCATCTAGAATTCATCCGCTTCGACGGCGCGATCGGCGCCGCCGGGCTGCCGCTGGTCCGCTTCACGACGGAAGAGCGGCTCGACGAGATCATCCGAATCCACGAGGACAATGGCTGCTGGATCTTCAACCCGCACCGCTACACGCTGGAAGAGGGCGGCATGAAGCAAACCGACGATGTCCAGCTTGCCTTCAAGCGCGAGACCGACCCGCAAGGGCTGCTCAACCCGGGCAAGATGATCGCCTGGGAGAACCCGGATTACGACTACCGTTCGGGCAAGTCGTTCCTGTTCAAGGGCCTGCAAAAGGCGAGTTGATGCAAATCCTCGTGCTCTACGCTCATCCGGTGGAGACCAGCTTCAACGCCGGCCTGCATCGGACGATCGTCGAGCGGCTCTCCGCAACGGGCCACACGATCGACGACTGCGACCTCTATGCCGAGGATTTCGATCCGCGGATGACGCGCGCAGAGCGGCTCGGCTACCACGACCAGCGCGGGCCCAACGACGCGGTCGCCGGTTACATCGAAAGGCTTCAGACGGCGGAAGCGTTGGTGCTGTCGTTTCCGGTCTGGAATTACGGCTATCCGGCGATCCTCAAGGGTTTCTTCGATCGTGTCTTCCTGCCCGGCGTATCGTTCAAGCTGGTCGACGGCAAGGTTCGGCCGACGCTGCATAACATCCGCAAGCTCGCGGCCATCACCACCTATGGCGGCAGCCGTTTTCGCGCCATGCTGATGGGCGATCCGCCGCGCAAAATGGTGAAGCGCACGCTGCGGGCGACCATCAAGCCAGGCGCTCCCGTATCCTATCTTGCACACTATTCGATGAACCTTTCGACGGATCAGACGCGCAAGGCCTTCATGGCGAAGGTGGCCGCCAGCATGGATCAATTCTGATGCGCGTGCTGGTGGTCTATTGCCATCCGGTGCCGGAGAGCTATTGCGCCGCGATCCGCGACGTGGCCATAGAGGTGCTGACGCGACGAGGCTGGGACGTGCGGCTGCTCGATCTCTATGCCGAGAAGTTCAATCCGGTGATGAGCTGCGAAGAGCGGCGGTCCTACAACGAGCGCGCGCCTGAGGATCCGGCACTCAGGCAGCATTTCGAGCATCTGCAATGGGCCGAGGCGATCCTCTTCATCTACCCCACGTGGTGGTACGGATTGCCGGCGACGCTGAAGGGCTGGTTCGATCGCGTGTGGGCAACCGACATCGCCTTCAAGCTGCCGCGCGGCAGAGGCCGGATCCAATCGCTGATGACCCATGTGACCAAGGTCGGAGTCATCACCACCTGTGGCGCGCCGACCTGGTGGAGCGTCGTTGTCGGCCAGCCCGGCCGCAAGACGATCCTGCGCGGCATGCGCGCGATCTGCGCCACCCGCTGCAAGACATTCTTCCTGGCGCACTACCTGATGGATTCCTCGACGCCCAAGAGCCGGGCAGCGTTCCTTGGCAAGGTAAGGGCGAGGCTGGAAAGGTTTTGAGCTGCGGGTCTTTCCTTCTCCCACAACAAGGGGAGAAGGAAAGGCGGCGCTTACATCCGCACCCGTTCAGCCTTCGGATCGTACATCGGCTTCAGCGATGCTTCCGCGGCGAAGCGTTCGCCGGCGATCTCCACCTCGTAGGATGAGCCCAGCACATCCGCCTCGCTCTCGCCCTCGCACGGCACATAGCCGAGGCCGATCGCGCCGCCGAGGTGGTGGCCGTAATTGCCTGAGGTGATCGGCCCGACGATCTTGCCGGCGCGCAGGATCGCCTCGTTGTGGAATAACAGGGGCTGCGGGTCCTTGAGGCGGAACTGCACCAGGCGGCGGCTGAGGCCGGCTTCCTTCTTCCTGAGCACCGCATCACGGCCGATGAAGTCGCCCTTGGCCGTCTTCACCGCGAAGCCAAGGCCTGCCTCCAGCACATGGTCCTCGTCGGTGATGTCGTGCCCGAAATGGCGGAAAGCTTTTTCGATGCGGCAGGAATCCAGCGTGTGCAAGCCGCAGAGCTTCAGCCCGACATCGGCGCCGGCATCGGCGATCGCCTCGAAGACATGGGCCGCCTGGTCGGTCGAGACATAGAGTTCCCAGCCGAGCTCGCCGACATAAGTGACGCGATGGGCGCGAGCCAGCCCCATACCGATCTCGATTTCCTGGCAAGTGCCGAACGGATTGGCTTCGTTGGAGAAGTCGTTCGGGCTGACCTTCTGGATCAGTTTCCGCGAGTCGGGGCCCATCAGGCAGATGACGGCTTCGGCAGCGGTCACGTCGGTAATGACGACGAATTCGTCGGCGACATGCCGCCTCAGCCAGGCAAGATCGCGCTGCAAGGTGGCGCCGGGCACGACGAGGAAATAGGCCGTCTCCGAGAGCCGCGTCACGGTCAGGTCGCTCTCGATGCCGCCCTTGGCGTTCAGCATCTGCGTGTAGACGATCCTGCCCGGCTCCACGTCCATGTCGTTGGCGCAGAGCCGCTGCAGGAAGGCACAGGTGTCGCGCCCCTCGACGCGAATCTTGCCGAACGAGGTCATGTCGAACAGACCGACGCCGTTGCGCACCGCGAGGTGCTCCTCGCGCTGGTTGTCGAACCAGTTCTGCCGCTTCCAGGAATAGCGGTATTCGCGCTCCTGGCCTTCGCGCGCAAACCAGTTGGCGCGCTCCCAGCCCGCGACTTCGCCGAAGACGGCGCCGCGGACCTTCAGATGCTCGTGCAGAGGCGAGCGGCGCACGCCGCGCGAGGTTGCCATCTGGCGGTAGGGAAAATGATCGGCGTAGAGCAGGCCGAGCGTTTCGGAGACGCGTTCCTTGAGGTAGCGACGGTTCTTCTGGAAGGGCTGCGCGCGGCGGATGTCGACCTCCCAGAGATCGAAGGGCGCCTCGCCATCATTGATCCACTGCGCCAGCGCCATGCCGGCGCCGCCGGAGGAAACGATGCCGATCGAATTGTAGCCCGTCGCCATCCAGTAGCCGGAGAGTTCGGGCGCCTCGCCGAGATAGTAGCGGTCGTCGGGAGTAAAACTCTCGGGGCCGTTGAAGAAGGTGTGGATGCCGGCCGTGCCCAGCATCGGCATGCGGTTGACGCCCATTTCGAGGATCGGCTCGAAATGGTCCATGTCCTCGGGCAGCTGGTCGAAGCAGAAATCCTCGCGTATGCCGTCCATGCCCCAGGGCTTCGCCACCGGCTCGAAGGCGCCGAGCATCATCTTGCCGGCGTCCTCCTTGTAGTAGGCGCACTCGTCCGGCACGCGCAGCACCGGCAGGCGGGTGAGGCCGGGGATGGGCTCGGTGACGAGGTAGAAATGCTCGCAGGCGTGCAGCGGGATGGTGATGCCGTTCTGCCGGCCGAGCTCGCGCGCCCACATGCCAGCGCAGTTGACGACGATGTCGGTCTCGATCGTGCCCTGGTCCTCGCCCTGAGTCCAGGAGACACCGGAGACGCGGCCGTTCCGGGTGTGGACCTTGGTGACCTTGACGTTTTCGATAACGGTGGCTCCGCGTTGCCGCGCGCCCTTGGCCAGCGCCATGGCAATGTTGGCCGGGTCGCACTGGCCGTCGAGCGGCAAATGCACCGCGCCGACCACGTCGGAGACGTTGAGATGCGGATACATCTCCTTGACTTCGCTGGGCGAAATCTCGCGCACGTCGACATCGAAGGCGCGGGCTAGCGAAGCCTGCCTGTAGATTTCATGCTTGCGCTCCTCGGTGAGCGCGACGGTGATCGAGCCGACCTGGCGCATGCCGGTGCCGACGTCGGTCTCTGCCTCAAGCTGGACGTAGAGGTCGGCCGAGTATTTCGCCAGCCGCGTCATATTCTGCGAAGCCCGCAACTGGCCGATCAGGCCGGCCGCATGCCAGGTCGTGCCGCAGGTGAGCTGTTTGCGCTCCAAGAGCACGATGTCGGTCCAGCCTAGCTTGGCCAGATGATAGGCGACCGAGCAGCCGGAGACGCCGCCGCCGATAATGACCGCGCGAGCTCTGGTGGGAATGGTTTTGGTCATGCGGCCTCGCGGCGATAGTCGGAAGCGAAGCGGCGCACGCGAAGCGCTGCTTCCTGAAGGACCGGTTCGGGCTGGCAGAGGCTGATGCGGATGTGTCCGGCGGCGGCCAGGCCGAAGCTCGAGCCAGGCATGACGCCGATCTTCTCCTTGTCGAGCAGCGCCCAGGCGAATTTCTCGTCGTCGGGCTCGATGGCCGATATGTCGAGCATGACATACATGCCGCCTTCGGAGCCGCGCACGGTGACTTCATTTGCGCCGCGAATGGCGTCGAGGAAGACGGCGCGGCGCCCGGCGTAACGCCCGGCTATTTCCTCCACGCCGTAGTGGTTTTCAAGCGCTTCGGCGCAGGCAATCGAGATGAAGGCCGGCAGGCCGTAAGTGGTCACCAGATTGAGATCGGTCATCAGCGCGATCATCGCCTTCGGGCCGGTGAGCCAGCCCATGCGCCAGCCGGTCATGCCGTGGCTTTTCGACATGGAATTGATGACCAGCGTGCGCTCGGACATGCCGGGCAGTGAGCGCGGCGAGATGTGCTCGCCACCGCCAAGCGTCCAGTAGACCTCGTCGGAGAGCAGCCAGAGATCGTGCTCCTTGCAAATCTCCGCCAGCTGTTCGAGCCGTTCGCGCGAATAGACTGCGCCTGTCGGATTGTTCGGGGTGTTGATCAGGATGGCGCGTGTGTTGGGCCTGAGCGCCGCGCGGATCCTATCGGCGCGCGGCTGAAAACCGTCCTCGGCTGGCGTCTCGACCACGGTGAAGCTGGCGCCGGCGGCGCTGAAGGTGTTGGGGTAGGTGGCATAATAAGGCGCGACCACGATCGCGTGATCGCCGGGGTCGAGCACGCCCTGCACGGCGGCGTAGAGCGCGCCCTGGCCACCGGCGGTGGCGATGACCTCGTCGGGTTCCGTCAGCACGCCGGTGCAGGCGGTGGAGGCCGCAGCCATGGCCTTGCGCAGGCGCGGCAGCCCGGGAAGCGGCGTATAGTGGTGGTTGCTGCCCCGGACCGCGCTGACGCAGGCCTCGATCGTTTGCGACGGCGTGTCGAAGTCATGGTCGCCGACCGAAAGCACGATGATGTCCTCGCCGGCTGCCCTGCGGGTCCAGGCGGCGAAGTGGACTTCCCAGCCATCCTTGCCCGATGGCACGATGCCGGTAATGCGCTTTGATGGTTTTGGCATCAGGCTACTCCCGAGATTTGATGGCCGGCCTGAATGAGCCGGTCGCGTAGCGCAGCGATGTGAGCCGGTCCGACTTCGCAACAGCCGCCTACAATGCTGGCCCCAGTCTCGACCCAGTCCATCGCCTGGTCGGCATAGGCGTGCGGATCGAGATCACGGCGCGCGTGCAGCACGTCGACCGTGCCGCCATGCTTGAGCGCCTCGACCGAGGTGAAGCCATTGGCATAGGCGCCAACCGGACCGCCGAGGGCCAGCAGTTCCGGCAACGCGGCGGCAATGGCTTCGGGCCGGCAGCAGTTGAGCAGCCGTGCCGCCACCGGCAGATCGCCGAGGGCGCTGGCCGCGGCGGCAATGCTCTCGCCGCTGCGCAGGCGGGGCGCGCCATGGTCGGCGAGAGTCCAGGAGACCCAGACCGGCCTGCCGCTCTCGCATGCCGCGGTGACCGCCGCGCGAGCCTCTTCGGCGGAAGCCATGGTCTCGCACAGGAACAAATCGACGCCTTCTGCCTGTTCGGCAACGATGCGGCGATAGATGCCGAGCGTCTCCTCGAAGGAGATGGTCAGCGCCGGCGCGTAGCTGCCGAACAGAGGCGACAGGCAGCCGGCGATGGCGGCGTCGCCGGCGTCGTCGCGAGCCTGTCGGGCGAGCTCGATGCCGCGCTTCTGCAAAGGCTCGAACAGCTCTTCCGCGCCCTCGCGCGCCAGGCGCTCGGGCGTTGCCGAATAGGTGTTGATGGTGATGACGCGGGCGCCGGCACGGATGAATTCCGCATGCAGGTCGCGCACCAGTTCCGGTTCGTCGATCAGCACCCTGGCCGACCACAAAGGCGTCGGCTCGGACTTGCTGCGACGGACCAGCTCCTGGCCCATGCCGCCATCGGTAAGAATGACGGACGTCATGCTTTCAACCTTTCGTTCTTCGGATCCCACAACGGCTCGTCCTTCTGCACCACAGCCTTGAAGCGGTCGCCGAAGATTTCGACCTCGACGGCGGTGCCGGGCTCGGTCAAGTCGGAACGCAGCATGCCGAGCGCGATCGACTTGTCGACGCGATGGCCCCAGCCGCCCGACGTCGTCTCGCCGACAATTTTGCCGTCATGCCAGAGCGTCGACATATAGGGCGCGTCGCAATCGCCGGGATTTTCTACGACCAGCGTGACGAAGCGCTTCTTCACACCCTGCTGCTTTTCATTGAGCAGAGCCGACTTGCCGCGGAAGTCGGGCTTGTCCCATTTGACGAAGCGTTCGAGCCCGCCCTGCAGGATCGAATAGTCGGTCGAGAGATCGCCCTTCCAGGCGCGGTAGCCTTTTTCCAGCCGCAGCGAATCTAGCGCATACATGCCGAAGGGCTTTAGGCCATGCTTCTGCCCGGCGGCCCAGACGGCATCGAAGACGGTTAGGGTGTCCGCCACTTTGGTGTGGATCTCCCAGCCGAGCTCGCCAGCGAAGGAGACGCGCACCAGCTTCGCCCAGCGACCCGCGATGCTCGTTTCCTGATGCGTCAGCCAGGGCAGCGTCAGGTCGGCGTCGCAGACGTTCGCAAGGATCTTGCGCGAGTTCGGGCCGGCGACGATTTGCGTCGAATATTCCTCGGTGCGGTCGGTCAGCGTGAACGCCGCATCGGGCGGCATGCGCGACTTCAACCATTCGAAGTCATGCCACTGCGCGACGGCCGCGGTGATCAGCGTCATCTGGTTCTCGCCATGGCGCACGACCGACATTTCGGTCACGATGCGGCCCTTATCGTCGGCGAAATAAACCAGGCCGATGCGGCCGGGCTTCGGCACGAGGCCGGTGACCTGCAGGGTCAGCCAATCGGCGGCGCCCGGACCTTCGAGGTTGAAGCGCGAGAAGCCGGGCAGGTCGAGGATGCCCGCTGCGTCGCGCACGGCCAGGCATTCCTCGCGTACGCGCTGCTGCCAGGGCCCGTCGCGGCGGAAGGTTAGCGTCGCTTCCTCCGAAATGTCGTCGCCCGGTTGCGCATACCAGGTGGCGCGCTCCCAGCCATTATAAGCGTCGAACTGGCCACCCAGCGCTTTGATGCGCTCATGCAGCGGCGAGTGCTTGCGGTCGCGCCCGGCCGGCCAGGCATGGCGGGGGAACTGGATGGCGTATTCGTTGCCGTAAATCCCCATGCCCTTGGCAACGCAATAGTCGGGTGCCGAAGCAAAGGCGGTGAAGCGGCGCGGATCGCAGGACCACATATCCCACTCGGTCTGGCCCTCGGTGACCCATTCGGCCAGCACCTTCCCGGCGCCGCCACCTTGCGCAATGCCGAAGGTGAAGACACAGGCCTCGAAAGCATTCGGCACGCCGGGCATCGGCCCGATCAGCGGGTTGCCGTCCGGCGCATACGGAATCGGCCCGTTGATCACCTTGGAAAGGCCTGCGGTGCCGAGGATCGGCACACGGGCAACGGCGTCGGCAAGGTAATGCTCGAGACGGTCGAGATCGTCGGGGAAAAGCTGGAAAGAGAAATCTTCCGGCATCGGATCGTTGTGGGTCGCCCAATGCGCGCGGCAATTGCGCTCATAGGGGCCGAGATTCATGCCGGTCTTTTCCTGGCGCAGGTAGTAGGAGGTATCGACGTCGCGCAGCAGCGGCAGCTTGTGACCCTGCTCCTTTGTCCAGGCGGCGAGCTCGGGGATCTCCTCGAACAGGATGTATTGATGGCTCATCACCATCATCGGCACTTCGCGGCCGAACATTTTTCCAACCTCGGCGGCGCGATAGCCGGCGGCATTGATCACGATCTCGCAGCGGATCTCGCCCTGCGGCGTCGCGACCACCCATTCGCCGTTCTCACGGCGAACGCCGGTTACCGGGCAGAAGCGGATGATTTTCGCGCCCATGTCGCGCGCGCCCTTGGCAAGCGCCTGCGTCAATTGCGCAGGATCGATGTCGCCGTCGCTCGGGTCGTAGAGAGCGCCCTTCAGCTCATGCGTCTCGATGAAGGGGTAGCGGCGCTTGATCTCGTCGAGGCCGACGACGTCGATGTCCATGCCCTGATAGCGGCCCATGCCCTTGGTGCGCTGGAATTCCTGCATGCGCTCCTTGGTGTGGGCGAGTCTGAGCGAGCCGGTGACATGGTAGTTCATCGGATAGTCGACCGCCTCGGCAAGACCTCGGTACAGTTCGGTCGAGTAGCGCTGCATGTTCATCAACGACCATGACGAGGAGAAGGTCGGCACGTTGCCGGCGGCGTGCCACGTCGAGCCGGAGGTCAGCTCGTTCTTCTCCAGCAGTACGCAGTCTGTCCAGCCCGCCTTGCAAAGGTGATAGAGTGAGGAGGCACCGACGACACCGCCTCCGATGATCACCACGCGTGCCGTGGTCGGCAAACCGGCCATGTTCTCCTCCAACGTCTAAAGCGGGTCAGGACGCGCTTTGATTCTTTGTTTCACGCAGGCCCTTGTCCCAAAACCGCTGCACAGTTTTGGGCGGCATGCATTGGTTCAGTACACCGGTGGCGAAACCACCCAGATGACGACTGCCGGCTCGGCGCCAGGATTGCGCCAGCGGAACGGCTTGCCTTCAAAGCGGAACGAGTCGCCTTCGCTGAGCCGATGCCAGACGCCGCCGATCTCGATCTCGAACGTACCCGACGCGACGTAGCCCGCTTCCTCGGTTGGGCGGCGCGCTTCGGTTTTCAATTCCGCGCCCGGCGCAAAGACCGAGCGCAGCATCTCGAAGCTACCGCCAAGATCGGGCGACAGAAGTTCCTCCACGAGGCCCGATTCGCTTGTGCCAAGCGAGCGGCGGCTGCCGGCGCGCACGATCACGCCGCGCTCCTCTTCGATAGGCACGTCATGGCTGAAGAACAGGCTAAGCGGCACGCCGAAGAGTTCGGCGAAGGCCCGCAGATCACCGAGCGAAGGGACCGACAGGCCGCGCTCGACCTGGCTGACCCAGCCTACCGAGCGGTCGAGCTTCAGAGCGATCTCGGCAAGCGTCAACCGGCGGGCCTTGCGCAGCGCACGGATGTCGCCAGCCAGCAGCCGCTCGCCATTGTCCTGTTCCGATCTGATGGCGGTGGAGGTCACTCGAGTCTCGTGAAAAAACCTGAACAAATTTCATGAGAAAGCAAGTTTGTGAAAAAATCAAGTGAATTTTCATGCGGAGCAAGATTTGCTTGCGCCATTTTGGCGGTTGATGCAAAGCCTCGCCATCGATGGCGAGTGGGGCGTCGGGTCGAGGACCAGTTAAACTATTTGTGTCTGCCTATGGTCGTTGCGGGAATCGGGTTGCCGGGTCCAGCCATGCGTGAAGGGACGGCCCATGCTGGAGAAGAATAACCGGATCGCGCTCGACGCGGCGATCGTCGATGAGGCGATCATGTCGCGCCGGTCGGTTCGCGCCTTTTTGCCCGACATGGTCGACGACAGCACAATACGCGCCATCCTGACGGTCGCGGCAAGGGCACCGTCGGGCACCAACATGCAGCCCTGGCGCGTCTATGTGACCAAGGGCGAGGTGAAGCAGCGCATCAGCGACGCCATCCTCAATTCGGGCATCCGGGCCGAAAAGGCCGAATGGGACGAGTACCGTTATTATCCCGACCAGTTCTTCGAGCCCTATCTCAGCCGGCGTCGCGCCAACGGTTTCGGTCTCTACGGCGCGATCGGCATCGGCCGGCGCGAAGTCGACAGGATGCGGGCGCAGCACGACCGCAACTTCGTCTTCTTCGACGCGCCGGTCGGCCTGATCTTCACGGTCGACCGGCGGCTGAACAAAGGCTCGTGGATCGACTACGGCATGTTTCTGCAGAACGTCATGGTCGCGGCGCGGGGCAGGGGCCTGCATACCTGTCCGCAGGCGGCTTTCGCGCCCTATCACCGGCAGATTCGCCCGGTACTCGACATTCCCGACGAGGAGATCGTGGTCTGCGGCATGGCACTCGGCTATGAGGATACGTCCAAGCCCGAGAACGAATTCCGCACCGACCGCGCGCCGCTCGAAGACTGGGTGACCTTTACGAAGTAGCTCCGGCGCGGACCGCAGCCCGATTTGCTAATCCGTGCTAATTTGCCCGCCATGGCCGCTGACATGGGCACCGTCCTGCGGCGTGAGCCTGAAATAGGCGAGTAGCGCGCAAAGCGTGATCAAGCCTTCGACAACGAACAGGATCCGGTAGTCGTTGACGCTGGCCTGGCCGCCGCCGGCGAGCAGCGAGAGCATCGCCGCGGCCAGACCGACGCTAATGGCCACCGCCAGCTGCCAAAGGATGTAGTACAGCGCGCTGAAGCGCGAGAGCTGCTCGGGCGCGATGTCCGAGTAGGCGAGGTTGCCGGTCGAGGCCCACTGCACCGAACGGAAAAGGCCGAAGGCGAAGATGTAGGCAAGCACGATCCAGGTAGGCGTGCTTTCCTGCATCAAGGCAAAACCGGCGACCAGCAGGGCGGCGATCGGCGTGTTGACGATCAGAACCCGCTTGAAGCCGAAGCGGTTCAAGATGCGCGGCATGAAGAAGCGCATCAGCAGCGAGCCGATCGCCGCGACGAAGGTCAGAGATCCGGCTTGCACCGCGCTCATGCCGAAGCCGAGCTGGAACATCAGCGGCAGCAGGAAGACAACGGAGCTTAGCCCTATCGTGTCGAGCCCGCCGCCGGTCAGAAAGCTGATGCGGAAGGTGCGGATGCGCAGCAGATTGAGGTCGAGCAGCGGATTGCGGGCGCGCAGACAATAGAAGGCGGCGACGGTGAGGATGGCGATTGCCAGGCCGAGCTCGACGCCCATGATGCTGGCAGCGGCGTCCTTCCCGGCAAGCGAATCCATGCCGAAGACGAGCAGCGCCATGCCGCCGCCGACTAGCAGGAAGCCGGGAAAATCGAAGGGCGTGCGGACCGGCTTGGTGGTCGTGGGGAACAGCGAGGCCGCGAGCAACGCGGCCGTCAGCGCGATCGGTATGTTGATGTAGAAGATCCAGCGCCACGAGACGTAAGTGGTCAGCGCGCCACCGACGAGCGGCCCGACCAGAGGGCCGGACTGGCCGGCGAGCGAAATATACATGTTGATCCTGAGCGTGCGGTCGCGCGGAAAGCTCGACAGGATCACGACCTGGCCGAGGGTGCCCATAAGCGCGCCGCCGAAACCCTGCAGCGCGCGCGAGCCGACCAGCATCCAGATGTTTTCCGACAGGCCGCAGAGCGCCGAAGCGCTGGCGAAGACGAGCAGCGCGAAGCAATAGACGTTGCGCAGGCCGAAGCGATCGGCCAGCCAGCCGCCGAGCGGCATCGTGACGATGAGGCTCGCGACATAGACGGTGATCAAAAGCCCGAGCTGGCTCGGTGGGCGGCCCAGGCTCTCGCCGATGCCGGGCAGCGCGGTCACAATGACGTTCTGGTCGAGGCTAGTCATGAACACGCCGCAGGCGACGGTCGCCGGCAACAGCAGCGACGGGTCGCCCGCCGGAACAAAGCGGGTCGTGGCTGTCGCCGTAGTCTCTGCGGTCATGGAAGGATATTGTCGAACTGGTTGCCTGAGGGCTCCGAGAGCCCGCGTTTCCTTAGCTATCGTCTTTGCTGGCTCAAGGCTCAAGCGGCAGTTGTGGCCGTCGATAGTGCCACGCTCCGGCTGGACCAATCCCCGAGTGCTGCCTGCTTAAAGGCAATTCCGCACGGAAAACCGCCGCGCAGTTTTCCTGGAATTGCGCTTAGTGCACTTCGTAGCCGACTTCCTCGCTCGCGTGGCACAAGGCCTTCCAAAAGGAGCGCGCGAAGGAGCGGAACACATAGATGTCGAATTGGTCGCCACCGGTGCGCTGGATCTGGGCAAAGACGTCGTGGTGGTTGGTCGAGCGGCCGGCGCCGAGCGGGAAGGCCGGCAAGGCGAAGTCGACGGCGAAGAATTTCGCCATCACCCACTCCGCCTTCGGCCCGGCGATGCGAATCGCGGTGCGGCCATGCGAGAGATCGGTAATCGTGCCGATGGCGGGGGTGATCACGCCCGTGAACGCGGAAGCCAAACCCTCGGCTTCGTCAACCACCGTGAATTTGCCCGGCGCGAATCCGAACGCCGCTTTCGCGCCGTTGACGACGCCGCCGCCGGCAGCATCCGGCAGAGCAAGGCCTGTCACCTTGTATATACCGGACATCAGCCGCTTCTCCTCGCCCGGCCATGCCGCGAGCTGCAGGATCGAGCCCGGCCGCGTCTCGGACAGGATAACGTCAACGCCATGCTCGAAATTGCCGTGCGAGCCTGGATGGTAGACAGGTTCAAGCGGTGACAAGCGCTCAGGCAATTGGCGCTCGGGAAGTTGTCGTTCAACCATGCAGGCGGCTCCCGTCCGGATCGTAGAAATGGTTGGAGACGATCTCGACCGGCCCAAACCGGTTGCGCAGCGGATCGGAGACGAAGGCGCGCGTACCGTGGCGCGCCTTGCCGCCTTTGACCAGCGCAAGCGCTATGTATTTGCCGAGCGCCGGCGAATAGCAGCAGGCGGTGATATGGCCGATCGAATCGTGCGGGTTCTCTTCGTCCAGTTCCTCGACGATATGTCCGCCACCGTTGAGCGCGCGGTTATCGAGAGCGATCACGCCGACCAATTCCAGCCGGTCCGGAGCGATCAGGCCCTCGCGGTCCATCATGGCGGAACCGATGAAGGGCTTCTTCTTCGACAGCATCCAGTCGAGATGAAGGTCGCGCGCCGTGGTGCGGCCGTCGATCTCCGCCCCGGTTACGTGGCCCTTCTCGATGCGCATGGTGCCAAGCGCCTCGAGCCCGTAGGTGACCAGGCCGAAAGGCTTGCCGGCCTCGATGAGAGCTTCCCAGACCCGCGTTCCATAGCCGGCGCCGGAATAGACCTCGAAGGCCATCTCGCCGGAGAAGGAGAGGCGGCAGATCATCACCGGCACGCCGGCGATCTCACCGTGCACAATGCCCATGAAGGGAAGCGTGGCGTTGTCGACGGCCGTGGCATTCACGCAGGCAGCGAGGATCGCCCTGGCTTTGGGTCCGCCGATCGCGGCCCCCGCCCATTCGTCGGTAACAGAGGTGACGGTGACCTTCAGTTCCGGCCAGATCACGTCGAGGAAATATTCCAGATGCTGCATCACCTTGCCGGCATTGGCGGTAGTGGTAGTCATCAGAAAATCCTGCTCGCCGAGCCGCCATGTGGTGCCGTCGTCGAAGGCAAGTCCATCCTCGCGCAGCATCAGGCCGTAGCGGGCTTTGCCGACGGCTAAAGTGGAAAACATGTTGGTGTAAACGCGGTCGAGAAATTCCGCCGCATCCGGGCCCTGAACGGCGATCTTGCCAAGCGTCGAGACATCGACGATGCCGGCGCTCTCGCGCGTTGCCGCGGCTTCGCGGACATAGGCCTGCTCGACTGTCTCGCCGGCAAGGCCGTAGATCATCGGACGGTACCAGAGACCGGCCGCATACATGGTCGCGCCGTTGGCGACGTGCCAGTCATGCATCGGCGTCAGCCGCTCCGGTTTCAGATCGCCGAAACGCTCGGCCGCCAGCGAGCCGATCGACACGGCCGTGTAAGGCGGGCGGAAGCGCGTCGTACCCACTTCGGGGATTGGCTTGCCCAGCGCCTCGGCCATGATGGCGAGGCCCGGCACGTTGGAGTTTTTGCCCTGGTCGGTCGCCATGCCGAGCGTGGTGTAGCGCTTCAGATGCTCGACAGAGACGAAGCCCTCGCGATGCGCGAGCCGCACATCCTCGGCAGTCACGTCGTGCTGGAAGTCTACGAAGCTCTTGCCCTTGGCCTTGATCTCGAAGACCGGTGCCGGATCGGGTTCGCCGGGAGCGGCCTCGACGACAGGGAGGGGAGCGGAGGACGGGCTTCCGCCGGCGGCCTGAAGGCCGGCCGAGCGACCTTCGGCAATGGCTTCCGCGGTCGAAAAACTGCCGGTGAAAGCGCCGGCGCCGATCCAGCGCTGCGTCGGCTGCGGCGGTAGGAAGGCCTGCCTGGCAGGGTTCCACATGGCCTTGGCTCCAGCCTGGCTGGCGAGATGGATCGTCGGCGACCTGCCACCCGACATCAACAGGCAGTCGGCATGGATGCTGCGCTCGTCGCCGCTCAGCGCGCCGCTCGTCAATTCGAAGCGCTGCACCTTGAGGCCGGCGAGCGTCCTGCCGCCTTCCGTCGCAACCACGGCATGGCCGGCAAGCAGCTCTGCTTCGGCCTGGCTCGCCAGCCTGCTCATCTCGTTCGACACGTCGCTGCGGACATCGATGACGGCGACGACGGCGGCCCCGGCCTTCTTCAGTGCAACGGCGGAGCGGTAGGCGCTGTCATTGTTGGTGAACAGCGCGATCCGTTCGCCGGGCAGCACGCCATATTCATTGGCGTAGCGTTCGGCCGCATGCGCCAGCATGACGCCCGGACGATCGTTGCCGGGGAACACAAGCGGACGCTCGAAGGAGCCGGTGGCGAGAACCACCGTTTTTGCGCGGATCGCCCAGTAGCGCTGGCGCGGCTCGCCCTTGGCCGGAACCTCCTTGTGGTCGGTCACGCGTTCGAGCGCCGCCAGCGTGTTGCCGTCGTAATAGCCCCACACCGTCGTGCGCGGCAAAAGGCGGACATTGTCATTGCCTTCGAGCTGGCCGACGACGCGCCCCGCCCAGTCGGCTGCCGGCGCGCCGTCGATGGTTTCGCCCGACCAGTTGGCGGAGCCGCCGAACTTTGCTTCGAGCTCGGCCAGGATCACGCGGCCGCCCTGGTCGGCCGCGGCCTTCGCCGCCATCAGCCCGGCCGGGCCGGAACCGACGACCAGCACGTCGCAGAATGCATTCATGCGCTCGTAGCGCGAGGTATCGGGCGCGGTGCCGGCTCTGCCGAGGCCGGCGGCGCGACGGATGAAATGCTCGCAGAACATCCAGAAGCGCGTGCCCTTCAGCGGCCCGATCACCGGTCCCATGAAGGTCTTGTAGTAAAAGCCGGCCGACAGGAGCTTGCCGCCGAGCTGGTTGAGCGCTCCGATATCCCAGGCGAGCGAGGGCGAGCGGTTCTGGCTGACGGCGACGAGGCCGTCATAGATCTCGACCATGGTAGCGGGAATGTTGGGCTCGCGCACCTCGCCGCGCAGCACCGTCACCAGAGCGTTTGGTTCCTCGACGCCGGCGGCGAGCAGGCCGCGCGGACGATGGTATTTGAACGAACGGCCGAACAGCGTCACGCCGTTGGCGAGCAGCGCCGAAGCCAGCGTGTCGCCGGCGTGTCCGGTATAGGGCGCGCCATCGAAGGTGAATCGGATGGTGCGCAGCCGGTCGATGCGGCCGCCGGTTTCTGTGCGGCGAGGGCTCACTGGTTGCCTCCCGCTTTGTGGCCCGCGGATTTGTGTCCGCCGCGGGCAAAGGCAGTGCTCAGGATTTCATGGGTTACGGTGTTGCGCACTACCCGCAGATGCGCGCGGCAGCCGCCGGAATGCTGCCAGATCTCATTGTGGTCGCCGGCCGGATTCAGCCGGTCGTAGACATAGGCATTCCAGGCGTCGAGATCCTGCGAGGCAGGCTGCGGCCGCTTGCGGTTGCCGTCGCCCTGGTAGGTGAACTCAATGACATCGCGCGGGCCGCAATAGGGACAATTGATCAGCATACGATTTGAAACCCTAATGCAGCCGCGGCGTCGCGCCCTGGCCTTTGTCGTCGATGATGAGGCCGCGATAGAAACGGTCGAGCGTGAAGGGCGCGTTGAACTCGTGCGGCTCGTCCTTGGCGATGGTCCAGGCAAAGCACCAGCCGGAGGCAGGTGTCGCCTTGAAGCCGCCATAACACCAGCCGCAATTGAGATACAGGCCGGGCAGCGGGCCGGTGGTGATGATCGGCGAGCCGTCCATCGTCATGTCGCAAAGCCCGCCCCAGGAGCGCAGCATGCGCACCCGCGCGAGGCCCGGGAACAGTGCCAGCATCTCGCTCATCACCTCGTCGACGACCGGAAGGCTACCGCGCTGGGCATAGCTGTTGTAGCCGTCGAGGTCACCGCCATAGACGAGGCCGCCCTTGTCGGATTGCGAGATGTAGAAATGACCCATGCCGAAAGTGAGAACGGTGCCGATGATCGGCTTCAGCGATTCCGAGACGAAGGCCTGCAGAACGTGGCTTTCGATCGGCATATGTGAGATGCCGGCAAGCTGCATGACATGGCCGGTGTTGCCGGCAACCGCAAGCGCCACTTTCTTGGCGCGGATATCGCCGCGCGTGGTCGTCACGCCGGTGATGCGGTCGCCGTCGCGCAGGAAGCCCGTGACCTCGCAATTCTCGATAATGTCGACCCCGCGCCGGTCGGCGCCGCGCGCGTAGCCCCAGGCGACGGCGTCGTGGCGCGCGGTTCCGGCACGCGGCTGCATCAGCCCGCCAAGGACCGGAAAACGCGCCGAGCCCGAGACGTCCAGGGCCGGAACAAGCCGCTTGATCTCATTGACGCTCATCAGCTCGGCGTCGACACCGAGATGGCGCATGGCATTGCCGCGCCTTGCATAGTCGTCGAGCTGAGCCGGTGTGTGCGCGAGGTTCAGGCAACCCCGCTGCGAGAACATGACGTTATAGTTGAGGTCGTGCGACAGGTTCTCCCACAGCTTCATCGAATGCTCGTAGAAGCGGGTGTTCTGCGGCAAAAGATAGTTGGAGCGCACCGCCGTGGTGTTGCGGCCGACATTGCCCGAGCCCAGCCAGCCTTTTTCCAGCACCGCGACATTGGTGATGCCGTGGTCCTTGGCGAGGTAATAGGCGGTCGAGAGCCCATGACCGCCGCCGCCGATGACGATCACATCATAGGACGCCTTGGGGTCCGGCTTGCGCCAGGCCGGTTTCCAGTCCTGGTTGCCGTTGAGCGCGTTCTTGAGCAGCGAAAAGGCTGAGTATTCCGCCATTCTTCCTGTCGTCCTTTTGGTGCGAGGCGGCAGACTATAGAGCAGGCGAGAAGCGCAAAGCCAAGATTGCGCCATCGCTTTTCGACAGGCCGACTTCGATCCACGCCGCCCGCCCGCGGATGGAGACGGCTTGCCGCCTGATAGGCCGGTCTTTATCAAGGGCGGGATTTTCGAAGATTTTTCGCCGCGAGTCGCCCCTCACGTCATGATTTTCCGACTGCTACGCCTGGTCCTGATCGCCATTGTCGCCGTCGCGGCGCAGCCCTCGCCCGGCGCGATGGCGCAGGCGATCGGTCAGGGCTCCACGCAGCTCATTGCCGACCAGACCAAGGCCATCCAGGATCTGACGGCCAAGACCGACGGCCTGGAGAAGAAGTTAAGCGCCCCAGACCAGGACGACGCCGGCCTTGTCGATATCCGCTTGCAGCTCGAGGATATTTCACGGGCGGCGCTGAACAGCGCGCTCGCGTTCCGTTCACGGCTCAACGACATCAACGCTCGCATCAACGTATTGGGGCCGCCGCCGGCGCAGGGGCAGCCGCCGGAGCCTGCGATCGTCGCCAACGAGCGCGCGGCGCTTACGGCCGAGAAGGCCGAGATCAATGCCGTGGTCGCCAGCGCGCAGAACCTGTCCATTCGCATCAGCGGGCTGGTCGACAGGATCGCCACCCTACGCAGCGGACTTTTCCGCAGCGTTCTGACGAAACGCTACGAATTGACCGATGCGCTGAGTCCGCAGGCCTTTTCCGACGCGCACGAGCAGTTCACCGGCCTCTATAAGGCGGTGGCGTCCTGGCTCACCTTCGCATTGAAGTTCAAGTTCCAGGCCATGCTTGCGGCGACGCTGATGGCGCTGGCGCTGGCGGCCGTGCTGCTTATCGGCGGCAGGCGCCTGTTCGGCCGCATCTTCGAGGCCGACCCTTCGGTCGAAGAGCCGTCGTACCTGAGCCGGCTTTCGGTGGCGTTCTGGTCGACGCTGCTGCCGACCGTGGCGCTCGGCGCGTTCCTCGCCTCGACCGTGTTCTTCTTCAACTATTACAACGTCCTGCGCGGCGACATCGGCGAATTCCTCAACGCGCTGCTCTCGGTCGTTGCGATGGCGTTCTGCGTCAACCGGCTGACCAATGCGGCCCTCGAGCCGCGGCTGCCGAACTGGCGGCTTATTCCAGTGGCAACCGGACCGGCGCGTTGGCTGGTGCGGCTGGCCACCGCCATGGCCGTGGTCCTCGGCTTCAACTACTTCCTGTCCGTCGTCAACGAGAAGATGGGCTCGCCGCTGTCGCTGACGATCGCCAGAAGCTTCGTTGCCACCGTCATTGTGGGCGTCATCCTGATCCTGATGGGCGTGCTGAAGCCTTTCAGAGCGAAGGACGGCTCGTGGCGCCCGTGGCCGGCCTGGCTTCGCTTCATCGCCATCGGGCTCGGCCTCTCCACAATCGCCGCGGCACTGCTCGGCTATATCGGTCTTGCGCTTTTCGTCTCTATTCAGGTCGTCGTCACCGGCACCACGCTGGTCACCGCCTATATCGGCTTCCTGTCGGCGCGAGCGATCGGCGAGGAGGGCGGCTTCGCCGACACTTCGGTCGGCCGCTGGCTGTCGGCCAATTCCAGCTATGAGGACACCGCGCTCGACCAGCTAGGCCTGGTGGTCAGCATCGCCATCAACCTGATGATCGTGCTGGTGTTCCTGCCGATGATCCTCTTGATGTGGGGCTTCCAGCCCGGCGATATCGAAACCTGGGCCTTTAAGCTCGCAACGGGCGTGACCATCGGGTCCGTCACCATCTCGGTGCTCGGCATCCTCACCGGCATCGTTGTGTTCGCCATTGGCTATTTTCTCACGCGCTGGTTCCAGGGCTGGCTCGACGGCTCGGTCATGGCGCGCGGCAAGGTCGACACCGGCGTGCGCAACTCGATCCGGCTGGCGGTTGGCTATGCCGGCGTCGCGCTTGCAGCGCTCGTCGGCATATCGGCGGCGGGCATCGATCTTTCCAATCTGGCCCTGGTCGCCGGCGCGCTTTCGCTGGGTATCGGCTTCGGTTTGCAGAACGTCGTCTCGAACTTCGTCTCCGGATTGATCCTGCTTGCCGAGCGACCATTCAAGGTCGGCGACTGGATCGTCGCCGGCGACATCAGCGGCACGGTCAGAAAAATCAGCGTGCGCGCCACCGAGATCGAGACGTTCCAGCGCCAGTCGGTGATCCTGCCGAACTCGAACCTCATCAACAATGCGGTCGGCAACTGGACGCACCGCAACAAGCTCGGCCGCGTCGACATCAAGGTGGGCGTTGCCTATGGCAGCGACGTCAAGCGTGTCCACGCCGTCCTGCTCGGCATTGCCCGCGCCCATCCTATGGTGCTCAAGAACCCCGAGCCCTTCGTGCTCTTTGCCAATTTCGGCCCGGCTGCACTGGAATTCGAGATCCGCGTGTTCGTGGCCGACGTGTTGAACGGCAGCATCGTCCAGAACGACATCCGTTTCGCGATCTTCGATATCTTCGAAGACGAGCATATCGAGATCCCGTCGGCGCCCCGCGCCGTGGTCGAGACCAAGAAGCACGAGCCCTGGCCGATCGACGACGACAAGATCGAGGCCGAATTCGCCGAACGCGAGCGGCTGGAAGCGGAGGCCGCGGCCGAGCAGGCGCGTCTGGCTAAAACCAAGAGAAGAGGCCGCAAGCCCGACCCCGACTAGGTTTGGCGGCCGCCGAAGCCGATTGTGGCATGAATGCGGCATTCAGTTGCGGTTCACGTTACATCTCATATAAGCTCTCACGCAAAGGCGAGAATGCCTTGCGAAATTGAACAGAGGCGGTGTGGAAACACCGGAATTGCAATGTGGAAGTCTGTCGTTGCCGCCATCGCTTTCCTGGCCCTGGGCGGTTCGGCTTTTGCCGCCAGCGCGGTCAACAAGGACGCCCAGACGCGGACATTGATCGTGACCGAAGGCGGCGGCAAGACCGAGCTGGCGCTGGCCGCCGGCGAGACGGTGGAGTTCTGCCCGAATGGCTGCTTCGTCACCCTGCCCAATGGTGACCTCGAAGCGCTGACCGGTTCGGAAACGGTCGAGATCTCCGGCGGCGTCGCGCGGATCAAGTAAGAACTCCCTTGAATAGATCGGCAAAGGCCGGGCGGACGTCCGGCCTTTTATCTTTTCCGGTAGCCGGTGCTTAACGATGACACCGGAAATGTCCCCTGCACAGCGTGCTGCAACCGGACGTTTTAACATTCGCTCCGCCATCCCCGGTTATATCCGTTGCAAAGACGCCGCAACACGGCGTGGGGTGAGCAGGGCAGGGCGATGGACGCGCGGTCGGACAGGAACGCAATTCCGCTTGCAGTCGATCTCGATGGCACGCTGATTGCAACGGACCTTCTATGGGAAAGCCTGTTCATCCTGCTCAAGAAGAATCCCCTCTATCTCCTCCTGTTGCCGCTTTGGCTGACAGGTGGTCCGGCGCGGCTCAAGCAGGAAATCGCCACGCGCATCGAGATTGATCCGGCCTCACTGCCCTACCGGGTTGACCTGCTGGAGCGGCTGCGCGCTGAACACGAGGAAGGCCGCGGCATCGTGCTGGCGACGGGCACGCCGCGTAAATTCGCCGAGGCGATCGCCGCTCATCTCGGCCTCTTCGACCGAGTGCTGGCGACGGACGGACCGCACAATCTGACCTCGGGCAGGAAGCGCGCCTCGCTGGTCGCCGCCTATGGCGATGCCGGCTTCGACTATGCCGGCAACAGCCGCCATGATCTCAGGGTGTTCGATGCCGCGCGCCACGCCATCGTCGTGGCGCCGGACCGCAGCGCCCAGCGCTGGCAGGCGGCGCATGGCGCCGAGACCATGCCGGCGCCGAGGCGGACGCTGAAGACCTACGTCAAGATGCTGAGAGTGCATCAGTGGCTGAAGAATTCGCTGCTCGCGGTGCCGATGGTGCTGTCGCACGAGTATTTCAACGTCGGCATGATCTGGCAGTGCATTCTTGCGTTCACGTCGTTCAGCGCCGTGGCCTCCGCCATCTACATTGTCAATGATTTCTTCGACCTCGCGCTCGACCGCAAGCATCCAACCAAGCGCAACCGGCCTTTCGCCAGCGGCGTGCTGTCGATTCCGTTCGGCCTTGGCGCCATCGTCGTGCTGCTCGCGATCGGTGTCGCCCTCGGCTGCCTGCTGCCGATCGAGTTCCTCGGCGTGCTCGGCGGCTACATCCTCGTGACCACCGCCTATTCGCTGTCTTTCAAGCGCATGCTGCTGATCGACGTGCTGACGCTCGCCGGGCTCTACACCATCCGCGTGCTGGCGGGCGCGGCGGCCACCGGTGTCGACGTCTCCTTCTGGCTGCTCGCCTTCTCGATCTTCTTCTTCCTGTCGCTGGCGCTGGTGAAGCGTTTCGTCGAATTGCGCGCCACCGCCATCCCCGTCGGCGAGCGCATCGCCGGCCGCGGCTATCGCACCGAGGACCAGGAGATCGTCGCCCAGGCGGGCATGGCCTCGGCCTTCTCCTCAGCGCTCGTGCTGGCGCTCTACATGGACAGCGTCGCGGTGCGCGAGCTCTATCCGCATCCATGGGTGATGTGGCCTCTGGCGCCGATCGTGCTCTATCTCACCATGCGTGTCTGGATCCTCGCGCGCCGCGACGAGATGCATGACGACCCGGTTGTCTTCATTATCCGCGACTGGCGCAGCCAGATCGTGGTGGCCATCGGCGCGGCGCTTCTGGTCGCCGGAGGCTGGGGGTGGTGAGGGCGGGCGCCGAACGCTTCGGCAGCTTCGGGCTGGCGACGCCGCCGGCGCGCCGAGCGATCCCGGCTGACAAAGCCATCGCGCTGTTGCAGAGCGGCGCGGCCAGGCCGGGCTCGCTCATCGGCTACGGCAATGGCCGCTCCTATGGCGACAGCTGCCAGAACCACGCCGGCATGGTCGTCGACATGCGGCCGCTCAATCGCATCCGTTCGTTCGACGCCGAGACAGGCGTGATCGAGGCCGATGCCGGGGCGCTGCTGTGCGACATCATCGCCCATGCCGCGCCTTACGGCTTCTTTCCGGCCGTGGTTCCAGGCACGCAGTTCGTCACGCTTGGCGGCGCTATCGCCAACGATGTCCACGGCAAGAATCACCACCGGCGCGGCACATTCGGCTGCCATGTCGAATCCTTGACGCTGCTGCGGTCCGACGGCCGGACCTGTCGCTGCTCCGAGACAAGCAACGCTCATCTGTTCCGAGCCACGATCGGCGGCATGGGGCTCACCGGTCTGATCCTGTCGGCGTCGATCCGGCTGATGCGAGTGCCCTCGCTCGACGTCGTCGAGAAAGCGACACGGTTCCGCGATCTCGGCGAATTCTTCGACCTTGCTGACGCCGCCGACCAGGCCAATGAATATGCCGTCGCCTGGGTCGATCAGCTCGCCGGCGGCCACGGGCGAGGGCGCGGCCTGCTGTTCACCGGCAACCACGCCGAGCACGGCTCGCATGCCGCCTCGCGGGCGGGCAGCCGGCTCTCGGTGCCCGTGCGGCCGCCCTTCAACATGCTCAACCGCCGCTTCCTGACCGTCTTCAACGCTGCCTATCGGTGGAAGAAAGGCCGCTCTCCGGACCCGCGCCGGGCGGGCTATCAGGGCTTCTTCTTTCCGCTCGACGGCATTCGCGACTGGAATCGGCTCTACGGCCCGCGCGGGCTTTTCCAGCACCAGAGCGTTGTGCCTGAAGCCGCCGCGCGGCGCGCCGTGCCCGCGTTGCTCGAAGCGGCGCGGCGAGCCGGGCAGGGCTCGTTCCTGACGGTGCTGAAGCGGTTTGGTGACGTCCCTTCGCCGGCGCTGCTCTCGTTCCCGCGGCCCGGCTACACGCTGACGCTCGATTTTCCTAACAGGGGCGAAAGCACGCTGAGGCTTCTCGCCGAGCTCGACCGCATCACGATCGAAGCGGGCGGGGCTGTCAACCCTTACAAGGATGCGCGCATGCGGTCCGAAATCTTCGCCGCGTCCTTCCCGCAATGGCGGCGGCTGGAGGCGCTTCGCGACCCGGCCTTCCTGTCGAGTTTCTGGGCGCGGACAGCGAAAAAACTGGATGTGGAGTGCAACGCCCCCGCAGCGGCGGAATAGATCGAATTTGAGTAAATCGTGGTAAATGGAACGTTGAACTCCAAGGTGCCCAAAATAGACCTCCGATTTCACGAAATATTTCCAGGTTTACAGTAGGACCGCGCAAGGGCGGGGTGGCAACAATGAAATACATCGTCTTCATTCTCTTCACGGTCATGACCAATGCCGCCGCGCAGCTGATGCTGAAGCAGGGCATGATGTCGATGGGGCCGATCTCGTTCGAAGGCGTCAATCCGCTCGTAAAGCTGCTGCAGGTCGTGTTCAGCCCGTGGGTTTTCCTCGGCCTCTGTACCTTCGTCATCTCGATGGCGTCGCATCTCTACGTTTTGTCGAAGGTCGAGCTCAGCTTCGCCTATCCATTCCTCAGCCTCGCCTATGTCGCGGTCGCCGTGTTTGCCTATTTCGTATTCCGCGAGGACCTCAATGGCTGGCGCATCGCCGGCATCGCCTGCATCTGCGTCGGCACCGTGCTGATCGCACAGAGTGGTCGCGATTTGGCTGCGCACGAAGACCGAACCGCTTCCATCACCTCCGACAAGATCGGCACAAACGAGATCGTTCGATGAGACACGTGATTTTCGGCGGCGACGGCTTCGTCGGGCGCCATCTTGCGCCCAAGCTCGCGGCCGATGCCCAGGACGTCGTCGTCGCCGACATCGTCAAGAGCGACCTGCCCCACTACCGGACGGTGCGTTTCGTCACTTGCGACGTGACGGATCCAGCCTCGGTCGCGGCCGTCGGCCTCAGGGCCGACGACATGGTCTACAACCTGTCGGCCAAGATGCTGTCGCCGATCCAGGTGCGCGCCAAGCGGCACGACTTCTTCTTCCCGGTGAATTTCCACGGCACCGAGCACATCGTCCAGGCCATGGACAAGGCCGGCGCCTCGAAGCTGGTCCATTACACGACCGACATGATCTACGGCCACACGGTGGTGCTGCCGATGACCGAGGATCATCCGGTGGCGCCGCTTGGCGAATATGGCCTGTCGAAGCTCAAGACCGAGGAGCTCGCCGCCGAATGGCGCAAGCGAGGCATGTCGATCTCGCTGTTCCGGCCGCGGCTGATCATCGGCCCCGGCCGTCTCGGCATCCTGGAAAAGCTGTTCAAGCTGATCGATTGGAACCTGCCGGTGCCGATGATCGGCTCGGGCAGGAATCCCTACCAGTTCATCTCGGTGTTCGACTGCGCGGAAGCCGCCCGCGCGGCCTGGAAAGCCGGCGTGCCGAACGAGGCCTATAATCTGGGCTCGCTCAATCCGCCGCCGGTGAAAAGACTGCTCGGTGACCTGATCAGGCATGCCGGCTCCAAGTCGATCCTGCTGCCGACGCCGGGCTGGGCCGTCAAGCGCACGCTCGACCTGCTCGATCTCCTCAACATGCCGATCATGGACCCGGAGCAGTATCTCATCGCCGACGAGGAATGCGTGCTCGACGTGTCCAAGGCCGAGCGCCAGCTCGGCTGGGTGCCGCAACATCGCGACGAGGACATGCTGATCGCCGCCTACCGCGAATACCGGGCCAAGAAGGACGGCCATGCCGTCGCCACCAAACACGTGCCAGCCGAGTAAAGGCGACGAACGGAGATTTCGAGATGACCGTCATGGCCAAGCCGGAACAAGCGGACGCGCGCGCGCTGGTCGAGGCGCCGGCGCTGTCGCCTGCCACCATCGCCAAACCCGAATTGATCAGCGTCGAGCAGGCCAAGACGCTGGACGTCGCCCGGATCACCGACCTGTTCAAGGCGCATCTCAACCCAGGCCAATTGCACTTCATGAAGCTGCTCGGCTTCCACAAGGTCAAGATCGAGCGCGCCGAGGGGATGTTCTACATCGACCAGAACGGCCGCAGAATCCTCGACTTCTTCGGCGGATTCGGCTCGCTGGCCTTCGGCCACAACCACCCGCGCATCCTGGAGGCGCGCAAGAAATTCCAGGAGGAGAAGCGCCCGGAGATCGCCATCGCCTTCATGTCGCAATATGCGGCGGCTCTTGCGCACAACATCGCCAAGTGCTCGCCCGGTGACCTCGACATGGTGTTCCTCGGCTCCTCCGGCTCGGAAGCCATGGAAGCGGCGGTGAAGCTCGCCGAACGCGCCGCGGGTCCGAAGCGGCCGAAGGTCGTCTATGCCGAGAATTCCTTCCACGGCAAAACCAAGGGCGTGCTGGCGATCACCGACGGACGGCTCTACCGCGCCGAGTTCAAGATGGCCGACAATGCCGTGCGCGTTCCCTTCGCCGACATCGACGCGGTCGAGCGCGCCTTCCGCAACGATCCCGAGATCGGCGTCATCGTGCTCGAAACCATCCAAGGCGGCGGCGGCATCATCCAGGCAGAGCCGCAATATTGGCAGAAGCTGCGCGCGCTCTGCGACCGGTATGGCGTGCTGTGGGTCGCCGACGAGGTGCAGTGCGGCTATGGCCGCAGCGGCCGCTTCTATGCCTTCGAGCACTACGGCGTCGTGCCGGACGTGACGGCGCTGGCGAAATCGCTCGGCGGCGGCAAGGCTGCGGTCGGCGCGATGATCGCCAAGCGCGACGTCTATATGAAGGCCTATGGCACGCCGAAGACGGCGATGATCCATGCCATGGCGACCTTCGGCGGCATGGGCGAGGCCTGCGTCACCGCGATCGAAGCGCTGAACGTGCTTTATGACGAGGGCCTGATCGACAATGCCGCTTCGACGGGCGATTACCTTCTGCAGCGGCTGCAGGCTCTGAAGGAGAAGTACCCGAAGATCATCAAGGACGTCCGCGGCAAGGGCTTTATGATCGGGCTCGAGTTCCACGATTTCTCGCAGACCCTGCCGATGGTGCTGCGCCCGGTGGTGAGCGTGCTCGACGACAAGCTGAAGGGCTCGCTCTCGGGCTTCGTCGGTTCGCTTCTGCTGCGCGATTACGACGTGCTCGTCGCGTTCACCGAATACAACCGCAACGTTATTCGGCTCGAGCCGCCGCTGATCTGCCAGCGCGAGCATGTCGATCGCTTCGTCGATGCCTTCGACAGCCTTTTGTCGCGCGGCATCGTGGCGATCGTGAAGGATTTCGTGAAAAGCCAGGTCCGCTGAGACAGACGATGCTGACCAAGCCGCCCGTCGCTCCCGCTAATCCGCTCGACCGGCTGGTCGGCGCCGGTCTTGCCTGGGGCGAGGGGCTATACGCGCGTTGGGCCGTGCCGATCGGGGCTATCGCGTTCTCGCTCTACATCCTGCTCACCGCCGTGACCGCCTGGTTCATGCCCGACACCAACTGGGACATGCTGGCATACCTGGCGATCGCCGAAGAGGGCACCTATCCCGATCCGCAGGCGCTGCATGACTATGCCTACAGCACCGTCAAGGCCGGCGTGCCGGCCGGCGACTACAAGACGCTGACCGACGATGGCGATGGCTTCCGCACCCACATGGCGGAAAATGCCGCCGACTTCCACTCGCTGCTCGGCATGTACCGTATCAAATTCCTCTATGCCGAGATCCTGTCCAGCCTCAGCCATGTCGTCTCGCCGGTCGAGGCGATGCGGCTGGTGCAGGTGTTCTCGGTGCTGTTGTTCGGCGCCATCACGCTCGCCTGGCTGCGCGCGGAAGGCGCGCTGGCGTTGGCGCCGGTCGTCGGGGCCATCCTGATCATGGCCGATTTCGGCGATGTCGCACGGGCCTCGACCCCCGACCTCCTATGCTCGGCGCTGTTTCTCGGCGGGCTGTTTGCCTATGTCCGCAAACGCGAGGTTGCGACCGCGCTCCTTCTTTGCCTCGCCTTCATGTCGCGGCCGGACAACATCGTCTTCCTCGCCATTTTCGCTATCCTGCTTGTCGCGTTCCGGCAGAAGGCGTGGGGCGCGCTGGCCGGCTTTGCCGCCTCATTCGTCGCCTATTTCGCCATCTCGCATTGGGCGCAGCACCCCGGCTGGTGGCCGCATCTGTGGTTCGCCAGCATCGAGCAGCATTACAACATGGACGGGTTCGAGCCGCCATTCTCGGTGGCGGCCTATCTCAAGGCCTTCGCCGCCTCGGTCGTGCGCGCCATCGACGTCAACAGCTGGATCGGCGTCTCGGTGCTGGCTTTAGCCGGCTGGTACGGGCTCGACCGTGCGGGCTTCCGGCTCGACCGCCGTGCCGGCATCCTGCTTGCGGCGCTCGTGCTCGGCGTGCTCGCCAAGTTTACCGTATTTCCGATCCACGATACGCGCATCTATTTCCCAAATCTCCTGCCGCCCGTCCTGCTGCTGGCCGCCCCGCTGATGGCGCTGTGGGCATCGGCAACGCAGGGTGGGCAGCGCGGTGCGCTACACGCCATTCCTGGAGACACGTCATGAGCTCGGTTTCCAGCCTCGCGCGCGTTCTGTTGTCGCTTGGCCTGCCGGCCAGTCTGCTCGATCGCGGGCCCGCGCTGCGCGGCACGAAGTTCCTGGCCAAGGCCGCGCTCAAGGCGCGAGTCAGCGGTGGACGGCCATTCCAGATGGTCAACGTCGGCGCCTGCGACGGCGCGCTGTTCGACGATGTGACGCCTTGGCTGCATCGCATTCCGCGGTCGCGTGCCATGCTGGTGGAGCCGATCCCCTATAACCAGATGCGGCTGCGCGCCAACTATCCCGATACCAGCCGCTTCGTCATCGAGCCGGTGGCGGTGACCAGGACAAAGGGTACGATCACCGTCCGCACTTTCGATGCCGCGGCACTGGAGGCTGGCACGCTGCCGATCGAGTTCATCGGCTGCTCGTCGGTCACCGACACCAATCTGATGTCGGGCAAGAACGCCTGGGGCGAGGCCGACGCCAACTTCAACAGGTTCGCGCCGCATCTGAAGGACATCGAGGTGCCGTCGGAGACCTTGCAGACGCTGCTCGACCGCAACGGCATCGGCCATATCGACGCCTTCTTGGTCGACTGCGAGGGCGCCGACTGGATGGTGTTCGAGCAGCTTGATCTCCAGCGCTACCGTCCCGGCCTGATCAAGATCGAGATCGGCGCACTGCCCGCGGCCCAGATCGGTGAGGTCGTGGTCAAGCTCAAGACCGCCGGCTACCAGGTCGGCTTCCAGGCCGAGGACATCTGGGCTTTCGGCTGAGCGAAATCGCATCCCGAGCCGAGCCGGCGCGCCGGGTCGCGCCGCACCTGCAGCGTGTCGCAAACAGGCGGTAGCTCAAACCGCCTCCTCTGCATATTGTGCGCAATTCGAACGGGCGCCAGCGCGCCCGCTTTACCACTTTGGAGTCGCGGGCATGGCAGAGTTTCCGAATAAGGCGAAGGTCGTCATCGTCGGTCTTGGCGGTATCGTCGGCGCGTCGGTCGCCCATCACCTGATCGAACGCGGTTGGGACGACATCGTCGGCATCGACAGGTCGGGCATTCCGACCGATATCGGCTCGACGGCGCACGCCTCGGACTTCTGCTACACGACCAGCCACGATTTTCTCTCCTGCTGGACGACACTCTATTCCATCGATTTCTACGAGAAGATGGGGCATTACGCGCGCATCGGCGGCCTCGAAGTCGCGCGCGTCGGCGACGACGGCCGTATGGACGAGATCAAGCGCAAGATTGCTTCCGCCAAGGCGTTCGGTACCCGCGCGCGCCTGATAGAGCCGGCAGAGATCAAACAGAAGTTTCCGCTGATCGAGGAGCATCTGGTGCAGGGCGGCCTGTGGGACCCCGACGCCGGCCTCGTCATCCCGCGCTCCCAGACGGTCGCCGGCAAGCTGGTCGACCAGGGTGTCGCTTCCGGCAAGCTTCACGCTTTCGCCAATACCTCGGCCAAGGACCTGATCGTCGAGAACGGCCGCATCAAGGGCGTGGTGACCGAGCGCGGCACGATCGAAGCCGATTATGTGGTCGTCTGCACCGGCATCTGGGGCCGGCTCACCGCGGCACTGGTCGGCGAAGACCTGCCGGTCATGCCGATCGATCACCCGCTTACCTTCTTCGGCCCGTATAACGAGTTCGCCGGCACCGGCAAGGAGATCGGCTGGCCGCTGCTGCGCGACCAGGGGAACTCGGCCTATATGCGCGACACCGGCGATCCCAAGACCGCCGAGGGCGGACAGATCGAATGGGGCTATTACGAAGAGACCAATCCGCGCCTTTGCCATCCGCGCGACCTGCTCGAAAAAGACCAGGCGCGGCTCTCGCCCTCGCAGCGCGACCTCGACATGGAGCAGATCATGGCGCCGCTTGAGCGCGCCATGGAGCTGACTCCGATTCTGGGCGAGCTCGGTTACAATGAAGGCCATTCCTTCAACGGCCTGCTGCAGGTGACGACCGACGGCGGCCCGTCGATGGGCGAAAGCCAGAAGGTGAGGGGGCTGTGGTACGCCGTCGCCATCTGGGTCAAGGACGGTCCGGGTATGGGCAAGCTCATCGCTGACTGGATGACCGACGGCCGCACGTCGATCGACCACCATGCCATCGACTATGCGCGTTTCTATCCGCACCAGACGAAGGAGGAGTTCATCTGGGATCGCTGCACCGAGACGGCGATGAAGGTCTACAATCCGGCCGTCCATCCGCGGGAGCCGTTCTCGAAGGGCCGCAACATTCGGCGCTCGCCGTTCTGGGAGCGCGAGAAGGAACTCGGCGGCTATTTCATGGAGCTGGGCGGCTGGGAGCGCGCCCACGGCTATGCCGCCAACGAGCACCTGCTGGAGAAGTACGGCAACCGCGTGCCGGTGCGCGAGAACGAATGGGATAACCGCCATTTCTGGCGCGTCTCCAATGCCGAGCACCTGGCGATGAGCGAGGACTGCGGCATCGTCAACCTGTCGCATTTCTCGATGTATGACGTCGAGGGCCCCGACCATGTGGCGCTGCTGGAATGGCTGTGCGCTGCCAAGATCGGCGGCGACAACAATATCGGCAAGGGCATCTACACCCACTTCCTCGACGAGGAAGGCATGGTGCGCGCCGACTTCACGGTAATCCGCATGGCCGATCGCTGCCGTGTGATCGACGGCGCCGACGCCGGCCCACGCGACTTCCGCTACATGCAGCGCACCGCGCAGGACAAGGGCTTCGACGTCACCGTCACCGACGTGACCGAGAAGTACGTCACCATCGGCATCTGGGGGCCGAACGCGCGCACGACCCTGCAGAAGGTGGTCGAGGACCCGAACGGGCTGACGCCGGAGAATTTCCCCTTCGCCGCAATCAAGCCGATCCGGATCGGCGGCAAGGACGTGACGGCTTTCCGCATTTCCTATGTCGGCGAGCAGGGCTGGGAGCTGCATATGCGCTACGAGGACGGGCTCGCCGTCTGGGACGCGCTGCGCTCGACCGGTGTTATGCCGTTCGGCGTCGAGACCTACGCCAACACGCGCCGCATGGAGAAGAGCCTACGGCTGCAGAACGCCGACCTCTTGACCGAATACAATCTGCTCGAGGCAGATCTTGCCCGCCCCAAGGTCAAGGAGAACGACTTCTGCGGCAAGACCAAGCACCTGGAATATCGCGCTCGCGAGCATCAGCCGGCGATGCTCTGCACGCTGGTGATGACCGAGAACACAGATTCCAAGGGCGTCGCGCGCTATCCGGTCGGCACAATGCCGGTACAGGATCCCGCGACCGGCGAGACGCTGGTCGACGAGCTCGGCCGCCGCTCCTTCACCACGTCGGTCGCCTACGGCCCGACGATCGGCAAAAACATCGCGCTTGCCTACCTGCCCTGGGCCTACTGCCAGGAAGGTCGCAAGCTGCAGGTGGAGTATTTCGGCGAGACCTATCCGGTCGAGGTGGCCGGCGTCGGTTACAAGCCGCTCTACGACCCGGAGAATCTCAAGCCGCGCAGCTAAGCGAGCGCGCGTTCGCCCGGATTGGTAGAAGGCCCGGTCGGCGTCGGGGCTTTTTGCTTTGTTCATGCGCGATTATCGCTTACCGTTGGGTCATGTCCGCTTTGGGCCGAACAAGGCATTGGCTTTCCGGTGCCGCCGCGCTGGCGCTGCTCCTCGCTCTGACCTCGCCATCGAGTGCGATAGAGCCGGTCGATGTCGAGCTGGTGCTCGCAGTCGATGTTTCGCTCTCCATGTCGCCGGCCGAACTTGAGATCCAGCGCCATGGCTATGCGGCGGCACTGACGGATGACAACGTGCTCAAGGCCATCGCCGACGGCGTCCACGGCAAGATCGCGGTCACCTATGTCGAGTGGGCTGGCACCAGATGGCAGCGGGTCGTCGTACCGTGGACAGCGATTGCCAATCGCGCAGACGCCGAACGGGTCGTTGCGCAGATGAACGCGCGTCCACCGGACAGCGCGCGACGTACTTCGATCTCCGGCGCGCTGGCCTTCGGCAGCGACCTTTTCGCCGAAAGCGGCTTTCAGGGGACCAAGCGCGTCATCGACGTTTCGGGCGACGGACCCAACAACCAGGGCGCGCCGGTCGACATCACGCGGGACGAGGTGGTGAGGCAGGGCATCACCATCAACGGACTGCCGCTGATGACAAGGGGCGGGTACGGCGGCGCCTTCGACGTCGCCAATCTCGACCGCTACTACAGTGACTGCGTGATCGGCGGGCCGGGTGCCTTCATGATCCCGGTCAACGACTGGACACAATTCCCGGAAGCGATCCGCCGCAAGCTGGTGCTCGAGCTCGCCGGTCCGGCCTCGCGGCAATGGGCGGCAGAAGAGGCGGCACACCCGCCGGTCGTGCTCGCCGACGACAGGCCGGCCGCCGATTGCCTGGCCGGCGAGAAGATGTGGCGCAACCGCGGCTGGATGCCGGACAGCCGGTGACGGTCGGCAACGGCCCACCGGAGCGGCGGCCGTGGACTTGCTTCCTCGTGTGGCACAATGGCAAAATGTGATCGGGCCGGCGCCATCGCGCAACGCCATGAAATGAGGAAATAATACATGAAACCTTTGGTCATCCTGGCGGCACTTGCGTCGACAATATTTGCCGGAAGCGCCAGCGCCCAATTTTACGGCGAGGCCGCCTGCGTGCTGTTCGAGAATGCAAACTTTCGCGGACGCTCGCTTGAAATGGGGCCTGACGACGCCGTCAATTTCCGGGGCGGGTTCTGGAACGACCGCGTTTCTTCGGTCCTCGTGCGGCGGGGCTGTACGCTCGTGGCCTATGAGAATGCAGGAAGGCGCGGCCGCTCGATCGAGCTCAACCGCAGGGTCCGCGATTTCGGAGGTTCCGGCTGGAACGACCGCATCTCGTCCGCGGAGTGCTATTGCGACCGATATTGAGGGTCGAACCGGCGAGCGGTCATAACGCCACGCCGAAAACCAGCCCGGAATTCTCGGCGCTGAAGGCGCAGTTGACCGAAGACATCCGCGTCGAGGCGGATGCGGACCGCGCAGACCAGTCCGCGCAGGTTTTCGTAGCCTTGTTGCTCAGGCGGCCAGCAACTGCTTGCGGTCGACGCGCTCCTGCTGCGGCGAGCGGGCATAGAGCTCGCGGTAGCATTTGGAGAAGTGCGAGGCCGAGACGAAACCGCAGGCGACAGCCACTTCCACCACGGGCAGCGAGGACTGGATAAGCAGATGTCTGGCGCGATCGAGCCGGATCTCGAGATAGTAGCGGGCAGGCGAGCGGCCCATCTCGGTGCGGAAGAGGCGCTCGATCTGCCGGCGCGACAGATCGACGTGGTCGGCGATCTCGATCAGGGAGAGCGGCTCGGAGAGGTTCGCCTCCATCAATTCGATGATGGTCAGCACCTTGGAATTCTGCACGCCGAGACGGGCGCGCAGCGGCAGGCGCTGGCGATCCGTCGGGCTGCGCACGCGGTCGGTCAGCACCTGCTCGCAGACGCGGTTGACGAGGCTTTCGTCGAAGTCGTCGCCGATCAGCTTCAGCATCATATCGAGCGCCGCGGTGCCGCCTGCGCAGGTGTAGACATTCTGGTCGATCTCGAAGAGGTCGGCGAAGACATTGGCCTTGGGAAAGGCCTCCGAGAAGCCCGGCAGGTTTTCCCAATGGATGGCGCAGCGCTTGTTGGAGAGCAGGCCCGCGGCCGCCAGGATGTGCGCGCCGGTGCACAGGCCGCCCACGGCGACGCCGCGATTGTATTCCTCGCGCAGCCAGGCGAAGGCCGACTTGTTGTGATAGCGCTCGACATTCATGCCGCTGCAGACGATCGCCATGTTCGGGCGGTCCGGCCCGGCCATCTTCCTGCGCTCTTCCTCGAGCGATGTGTTGACGGCGCATTCGACGCCGTTCGAGGCGCGCACGGGCTTGCCGTCGATACTGGCCAGGCGCCAGCTATAGGCCTCGTAGCCGAGCATCCGGTTGGCCGAGCGGAGCGGGTCGAGCGCCGTCGCGAAGGCGATCATGGTGAAGTCGGGGATGAGGAAGAATACAAACGATCTCTTGATCGGGTGCTTTACGGCATTCACGGGAAACCTCACGCGGCCATGACGCGAACAGAATGTCGCTAATAGCATAGCGACATCAGGAAAAATCATTCCTGTCAATCGGCTAGACGGGTAAGCGACGATTAAATTTGCGACACGGGTCGCAAACGGGCAATCGTCAATGGCGTGAGACTGAAGGTTGCTACTTCAGGTTCCAACGAATGCGCCGTCAGAAGCAAAACGCCGCCACGGCGGAGCCGGGCGGCGTTGAATTTCATTCAGCGCGACGGCAACAGGTACCGTTCGAACTGCTGCCTCAGGCAACGAAGCCGAGGCGAGCGGCAGCCATGGCGCCGGTCTGGCCGGGCATGGTCTTGGCAAGACGCTGACGCTCAAGAGCGGTCGTCAGGTTCATTTCGCGACGGGGGAACAGGCGGGCAAAGAGCTTCATCATCATCTCCATTTGGTTGCTCAGACGGGTCGCCTTCGCTTAATGGAGTGGGGCAGCTCGTTTTTGCTGGCGGTGATATAGGCTTGCTTCAGCCAAAACTAAATCGCAAAAACGAAGCGCTTGTTATGAAAAGCGACATCCATGCGGCATCTTTGAGTTCCGTGCTCGAAATTTATTTTTGTTTACAGGGCGTTAATTCGAAACGGACGCCGCTATGCGAGTGGTTCATATGCGTCATGCGATGGCCGCATGGCTGGAAAAGTCGTTTGAGTACAAACAAAAAGGCCTGCCGGTCTGACGCGCGGCAGGCCCTTAATACTTGATGCACACTTATTTACTTGGCTCCGGCCCAGGTTCCCACGCCGTAGCGCAAGCCAGTCTTGGTGTCGGCGGCTTCCGGCCAGCCGATATCCTTCTGCAGTTCGATCGGCAGCGCATGGATTGCGCGTTCGGTCTGGTAGCGGGCGCGAGCCGCGCTGAATTCGGTCGCGAGCCGACCGATAGATGACAGGATAGACATTTTCTTTCTCCTTGATTCGGGCAGGGAGGCGCCCGGCAATGGGTTACGTCAGGTCTGCTTCAGCTTCATTTCATGTCGATGGCAGGTCTGCGTGGTGGTCGTCCGTTGGCTGCTTTTGGCCGCATCCTGCATCGATCGAGTTGACTATGCGCTCGAAGTGATGTTCAATCAAACGAAATGGGATGATCATTTGCATCAGAAAAATTGAAGGCAAACCCCGATGAACGCCCCTCTCAACCATCCTTTGCCGCTACTCGATCTCGACGTGCTGCGCACTTTCGTGGCGATCGCCGAGACCGGCAGCTTCACCACCGCCGCCAATGCGGTGTTCCGCACCCCCTCGGCCGTCTCGATGCAGATCAAGAAGCTCGAGGACATTCTCGGCCGTTCCGTCTTCGCGCGCGACGCGCGCTCGGTGACCCTGACCACGGACGGCGAGATGCTTCTCGGCTATGCCCGGCGGCTTTTGTCGATCAACCGCGAAGTGGTGTCGAAGTTCATCATTCCCGACATCGTCGGCGTGGTCAGGCTCGGCTCTCCCGACGACTATGGCGAGCGCGTGCTGCCTCACGTGTTGAAGCGCTTCGCGCAATCGCATCCGTCGATCGCCGTCGACGTCATCATCGACCAGAGCGTCAATCTGCGCCGCCGCATGGACGACCGCGCGCTCGACATCACGTTGCTCACCAATTCCTACAAGACCAGCGCGGTCGGCGCCGAGGTGCTGCTCACCGAGCCGATCGTCTGGGCCGGCGCCAAGGGCGGCTGCGCGCATCTGCGCGAACCGCTGCCAGTTTCGCTTTGGGAAGAAGGCTGCGCCTGGCGGGCCGGCGCCCTGGAAGCGCTCGGCCGGGAAGGCCGCAACTACCGCATCGCCTATATGAGCGCTCATACCGCCGGTCAGCGCGCCGCCATCATGGCCGACCTTGCCGTCGCGCCGCTGCCGAAGTCCTTCCTCGGCGACGAGATGGTTTCGCTGGGCGCAAAGGACGGCATGCCCGATATCGGCACCTACAATCTCGCCATGGTGGTGGCACCCGATGCCAGCGCGCCGGTCAAGGCCGTTGCCGACCATATCCGCGCGACCTTCGAACTGTTCCGGGAAACCGGCAAGTTCTGAGTTATTCGGCCGCCGGCGCAGGTCGCGCCGCATAGGTGGTTCGGCGCGAGGCATGGGCTCGCTGCGGTACGATTTCGGCTGTGAGGAAGTCGACGATGCTGTCACGTGCGCGCCGCGCTTCCGGCATATCGATCAGCGGCCAGACGTGGAACATGCCTTCCTCGTAGACGACATCGACCTCGACGCCTGCGGCGCGAGCCCGTTCGGCGAAGATCAGATTGTCGGGGCTGAGCAGGTCGCGCGAGCCGGTGAGCAGCAGCGTCTTCGGCAGCACCGAGAGATCGCCGTAGAGTGGGCTGATGTGCCAGTCGGAGCGGTCGATGCCGGCGCTGTAGAGCCGGATCGCCTCAAGTCCGCCGGGGATGCCGAGCCAGGGGTCATTGCGTTCGGCTTCGAACACTTCCGGATTCGACAACGACATATCGAGGCCGGGCGAGATCAGCACGTGGCGCGCCGGCGAGGGCAGGCCTTCCTGGGCGGCCATCATGGTGAGCACGACTGCCATGTTGCCGCCGGCGGAATCGCCCATGAAGATGATGTCCTTGGCATCGGTTTCTTGCAGCATCCGCCGGTAGACGTCGCCGACCATGCCGAACATGTCGTGGAAATTATGCTCCGGCGCGATCGGATAGATCGGCACGGTGATGCCGAAACCCAGCCGCTCCGCCATCTCGGCAATCAGCACCCAGTGATAGGACGTGATCTGAAAGACGAAGGCGCCGCCATGCAAATAGAGGATGCGCCGATGCTCGCCTGGTTTCGGCGCGATCTCATAGACCGGGAAGCCATCGACGCTGGTCTCGGCGATATCCAGCCGCGCCTTCAGTAGGGCCGGCGGATGATAGTCTTCGGTCTTGCGGGCGTAGGCGATCCAGCGCTGCAGATTTTCGGGACTGGAAAAGGCCTGCTTGCGGCTGTGCCTGAGAATGAACGAAACGACGTGGCTTTTCAAACTGGGCATACGGAACACGGACTTCGGTCGAGCCGACTAAGAGACATTCCCCCTGCTATGCGAAGATTGTAGCTCGGTAAAAAATGTCAAGGTTCGCCGCGGGCACATCGGCGTGATGCGACGGCGGTCGCGTCACCGACGCCCTGGCAGCAGCGCGGCGCGCAACTTGTTGTCGCCGGCAGCCGAGGCCGCTTGCCGGCCTCGGCGCTTGCTAAGCAGTTTGCATTTGTCGGCGAAGGTCATCAGCGCGCGGTGCCCAGGAGCAGCGTGTGCAGGGCTGCCTGCGGGTCGCTCGGCGGCGAGGCCGGCCAGCCGATATCCTTCTGGACATGTACCGGCAGGTCGTTGAGCGCGCGGATCGCCTTGCTCCGGGCATGAGCCTGCCTGATGGTCACGCCGAAGCGGTTGAGGTTATCGAACATCGACATAGTGGTTCCTCCGGAAGGTCGCGCCGGCTTGAAGACATTTCGCGCCAGCCCTTCGATGGCGGGTAAATGCGCCCGGCATGTTTCCGGCGGATTTCACGAAAACAGTGTTCCGGTTTCCGGATCGGTGGATTCGGAAACATTTGTATGCAAACGAACTGAAAAGAGGTGTCGGCCGAAGGGGAGCTATTCGCGCCCACGCCGCGCCGCTCGCTCCTCGCGCGAGCGCCGGCGCGGGGTGGCGTCGCCCGCGGCGCCGTCCTCGCTCGTCGCCTTGCGCGGCGGCAATTTCACTGCGGCCGCAAGCTTGGGGAAAGGATCGACCTTGTTCGGCAGCGCCATGGCGTAGACGAAGTGCTCCTGGAATTTTGGCTCCAGCGCGGTTTCGATCTTTTCGATCCTGCTCACCGTCTCCTCGATCTCGCGGCGGTAGCCGCGATTGAGGAGTGCCATGCGCGCGCCGGCGCCGGCGGCGTTGCCGACGGCCGAGACCTTGTCGAGGTCGCAATCGGGAATGAGCCCCAGTACCATGGCGTATTTCGGGTCGATAAAGGATCCGAAGGCACCGGCGAAATGGATGCGGTCGACATGGTCGGTGTGCTGCTTTTCCATCAACAGCTTGGTGCCGGCGTAGAGCGCCGCCTTGGCGAGCTGGATGGCACGCACATCGTTCTGGGTGATGGTGATCTTCGGCTCGCCGTCCTTCAGCACATAGGAGAAGGTGCGGCCGTTGGGTACGATCCGCGGCGAGCGCGCAACCAGCGATCCGTCGACGACGCCGTCCTCGGAAATGATGCCGGCGAGATACATCTCGGCCACCACTTCGATGATGCCGGAGCCGCAAATGCCGGTGACGCCGGTCGCCTGCACGCTTTCGGCAAAGCCCGGCTGATCGGACCAGAGTTCCGAACCGATAACGCGGTAGCGCGGTTCGAGCGTGTCCGGATCGATGCGCACGCGCTCGATGGCGCCGGGCGCTGCCCGCTGGCCGCCGGAAATCTCGGCGCCCTCGAAGGCCGGACCGGTGGGAGAGGAGGCCGCAACGACGCGCGTGCTGTTGCCGAGCACGATCTCGGCATTGGTGCCGACATCGACGATCAGCATCATCTCGTCCTGGCGGTGCGGACCCTCGGAGAGCGTGACCGCGGCGGCATCGGCGCCGACATGGCCGGCGATGCAAGGCAGCATATAGAGGCGCGCGCCCTGGTTCAGCTTCAAGCCGAGATCGGAGGCCTTGATGCGCACCGCGCCGGAAACGGCGAGCGCAAACGGCGCGCCGCCAAGCTCGGTCGGGTCGATGCCGAGGAACAGGTGGTGCATGATCGGATTGCCGACGAACACCGCGTCGAGGATGTCGTTGCGCTGGACATTGCCTTCCGCGCAGACCTTGTCGACGAGGCCGGAAACGGCCTCGCGCACGGCGACCGTCATGCCCTCGCGGCCATCCGGGTTCATCATCACATAGGAGACGCGGCTCATCAGATCCTCGCCGAAGCGGATCTGCGGGTTCGAGGTGCCGGAAGAGGCGGCGACGCGGCCCGACAGCAGCGAGACCAGATGCATGGCAATGGTGGTCGAGCCGATGTCACAGGCGAGCCCGTAGGCCTCGTTCTTCAGGCCGGGCCACAGCGCGATGACACGCGCGATGTCGCTGTCCGCATCCTTGTGGATGGCGGCGGTGGCGGTCCAGTTGCCCTTGCGCAGAATGCCCTGCACCTGCGGCATGAGATAGAAGTCGAATTCGACGTTCTTGAAACCCCAGTCCTTCATCAAGGCGATCTTGAGCCGGTCGAGGTCGCCGAGCGGCTTGTGCATGTCGGGCTCTTCGATCTCGACATAGCACATGCGGATCGCCGTATCGCGAGCGATAACCCTGGTGTCGGCGGCCTTGCGGATGGTCTGGGCGTTGATGACCGTGTCCTGCGGCACGTCGATGACGAGGTCGCCGAGGATCTGCGCCGAGCAGGAGAGGCGGCGGCGCTCCGGCAGGCCGCGCACGCGCTCGTAGCGCTCTTCCTTGGCGCCCTTGGGCGAGATGTGGTCGTTGGCAGAGACGATCTTGTGCTTGGCGAAATTGCCTTCCTGCACCTCGATCTGGCAGCGCCCGCAAGTGGCGCGGCCGCCGCACACGCTCTCGACATAGACGCCGAGCTGGCGCGCGGCGTCCAGCACCGGCGTGCCAACGGGAAACCGCCCGCGCTTGCCTGACGGCATGAACAGCACGAGCGGATCGGTGATGTTGGGCGGGGGATTCATGCTGGCACGCGTCTCGATGGCAATTGCCGATATCGTTTAACGGATCGTTTTACTGTTGGGTGGAGTGTACGTTGGTCCAGGGGCCAAACATGTCGGATATTCTGCTGCCCGCCATCTTCACCGCTTTCACCATGGTGCGCGTGCTCAAAGGCCCATGGCTGCGCAATCCGCAATATCTGGCCTCCGGAATTCTCGGCGCGATCGTCGGAGCGCTCCTGCTCCACGCATTCTGGCCCGCCTACGACGATGATTTCATCGTCGGCGGCGCTACAGGTATCTTCGGGTCCTGGGCAGGAATGGTATTGTTCGACGCCATATTGGGCGTCGCCTGACCGCAAAGCAGACTTCTCCGACCGCATCGACGATGCGATCGGATCAGCGCTGTTTGCAGTGCGGCTCACGATTGCGCGCTTATCCCCTGGCCATCCGGGCTTCTCGGCCGCCGCGGCGACGCCCGCCGGCAGCGGCGGCGCCATCGCCAGGGGCGGTGACCGCGACCGGAGCCGCGACCGCATGGCCGCCTTCGGCCGGCTTGTAGTCCTTGTAGGTGCGGATCCAGTTGGTGCAGTTCTCGTCGGTGCCGTTGAGCACGTTGGCGCCGCGCACGGCCTCCATCTCCTGCGGGCGGACCGGGTTCATGATGGCGCTCGTCATGCCGGCGCCGATCACCATCGGGATGAAGGCGGCGTTGATGCCGTGGCGATGCGGCAGGCCAAACGAGATGTTGGAAAGGCCGCAAGTGGTGTTGACCTTGAGCTCCTCGCGCAAACGGCGCAGCAGTGCGAACACCTGGCGGCCGGCATCGCCCAGCGCGCCGATCGGCATCACCAGCGGGTCGACGACGACGTCATGCGCGGGAATGCCGTGGTCGGCGCAGCGCTCGACGATCTTCTTGGCGACCGCGAAGCGGACGTCCGGATCCATCGAGATGCCCGTCTCGTCATTGGAAATGGCTACGACCGGAACATTGTATTTCTTGACCAGCGGCAGGATGGCTTCGAGCTTCTCTTCCTCGCCGGTGACGGAGTTGACCAGCGGGCGGCCCTTGGCGACCTTCAGCGCCGCCTCGATCGCGGCGGTCACCGAAGAGTCGATCGACAGCGGCAGATCGACCAAGTTCTGCACGATCTCCAGCGTTTGCACCAAAAGCGCAGGCTCGGTCGCATTGGGGTCGACGGCGGTCACGCCGGCATTGACGTCGAGCATGGTGGCGCCGCAGGCGGCCTGTTCCAGCGCATCCTTGATGACGGTCTCGAAGTTGCCTGCCACCATCTCGGCGGCCAGCTTCTTGCGGCCGGTCGGGTTGATGCGCTCGCCGATCACGCAGAAGGGCTGATCGAAGCCGATGACGATTTCTCGGGTCGCCGAGGCGACGATGGTGCGGGTCATGCAATCTCTCCGTCGGGATATAAAGAGTTCTTTATATCGTTATCTGGTCTTATTCAAGCGGACAGGTGCCGGCCGCGCCTCAATGCGCGGTCTTCACCATGTCGACCTGGGTTTCGGTAATCTCGTCGTGCAGTATGTGGTCGAGGCGCTCGGCGACGATCTGGTCGTCGCGGCGGATCTCCCGTTTCCAGGGCTGGCGGCCTTTCAGCACGCCGGATTCATCGACGATCTCGGCGACATACTCTTCCTGGCGGTAGGCCATGACATGCACGCCGGCGACGCCCGGAATTTCCTTCACCTCGTTGATGATGTCGATGCAGAGCTGCTTGCCTTCCTTCTTCTGGTCCTGCGCGCCTTCGAGCCGCTTGATCACTGCATCGGGGATATGGATGCCCGGCACGTTGGAGCGGATCCATTTGGCGGTCTTGGCAGAGGCGAGCGGCCCGACGCCGCACAGGATGAAGACTTTTTCTGTGTGGCCGAGGTCGCGCGCCGTTTGCATGAAGGTTCGGAACATCGGCACATCGAAGCAATATTGCGTCTGCACGAATTGCGCGCCGGCGGCGATCTTCTTGCCGAGATGGATCGGACGGAAATCGTAAGGCGGCGCGAAGGGGTTGACGGCAGCACCGAGGAAGACCTGCGGCGGTGTTGTCAGCTTGCGGCCGGACAGGAACTTGCCGTTGTCACGCATGATGCGGATGGTTTCGAGCAGCGACATGGAATCGAGGTCGAAGACCGGCTTGGCGCCCGGCTGGTCGCCAGCCTGCACGCCGTCGCCGGTGAGGCAGAGCATGTTGGCGACGCCCATTGCCGCCCCGCCCAGCACGTCGCCCTGGATGGCGATGCGGTTCTTGTCGCGGCAGGCGATCTGCATTATCGGAGCGTAACCCATGCGGGTCAAAAGTGCGCAGATGCCGACCGACGACATGTGGCAGTTGGCGCCGGAGGCGTCGACGGCGTTGATGGCGTCGACCCAACCGTCGAAGATCTTGGCGCGGTTGTAGACGTCTTCAGGGTCGGCGCTGTCGGGCGGGTTGAGCTCGGTCGTCACCGCGAACTCGCCGCGGCGCAGCACGCGCTCCAGCCGGCCGCGCGACGAATGGCCGGGCAGGGGATCGAGCGGCAGGTGAACGCCGGCCGGATTCTCGTCGCGCTGGTGGCGGACGCTCATGCTGAAGCTCCGGGGTTCTGCGGGTTCTGGGCGGCTTCACGCGCCGCGGCCGCCTGCGCCGTCACCCTGAGCCAGGCCGAGGTTTCGCGCAGCGACTGATCGACCGGCTTCTGCACGGTGAGGATCTTGTCGCCATGCTTCATGTTGCGGGAGCCTTCCCAGGCCTTGACCCAGACGCAGGGCATGTCCGGCTCGACCTCGCAATTGCCGTTGGCGCGCACGCCGCCGCACGGGCCGTTGCGCAGCTGCTTGGGGCAGTTCATCGGGCACGACATGCCGGTGGAGGAGAGCACGCACTGGCCGCACATACGGCAGTCGAACATGAAGCCCTTGACGCGCTTCTCGACGAATTTCACCGGCGCTTCGACACGGCCGTAGCCGATGCCCTTCCACAAAGGATGCATGAGCAGGAAGACATCGGCGAACCTGCTATAGAACCACTCGAGCAGCCGCGAGTGGCGGATGGACCACAATCTCACGGCAAAAGTGCGCTGAACGCGGCGTTGCGGCGACACGTCCGCGGGCTTGTAGTCGGACTTCGGCGCTGCCTTCTTGACCAGGGTGGCCTGCGTGACCGCCGGCTGCTTCTCAGACATTTTCTTTCCCGCCAGCCTTGACCAGAGCGACCAGCCGCTCGCGGTCATATTTCGCATCGAGTTCCTGGTATGCCTTCTCGACCTCGGCTTCGATATCGTCGCCGACCGGAACCGGATCGGCCTTGCGCCACTCGGCGAGGTAATCGTCCGTGCCGCCGGCGCCGGTGCGCATGGCGCACATGTCGATCGCCTCGGTGAAGCGCAGCGGCAACTCGCGCTTGGCGTTTTGCCGGCCCTTCTTGACGATGACCTGCGCAGGGATGTCGCGCCAATAGACGACGATCAGATCGGCCATGAATTCTCAACTCCTCGATGTTGGGAGCATTGCCGCATGCGCCCTTGTGCCGCTTGTTATGGGACGACGCGCGCGCCTTCAAAAGCGACGCTGTCGATGACGCAAAGCGAGTGCTGAAATTCCGACGCCGGCCGATTACCAGACGCGCTTCGTCAGGCCGGTCCAGAGATAGAACCAGATCGTCGGGTGAAACCACTGTTTCGAGGGCAGGCCGGGATCGATCGTCGTAAGCTTTCCGGCCAGCGCGTCGGTCACTGCCTCGCCGCAGATGTCGCGGGAAAATGCCGCCTGCCGCAACGCGTAGCTGGCGATCGTGTCGCCGCGTTTCGGCTTGCCGCGCGCCTGCTTCAGCACACCGCCGGTGTCGACGCCGGCATCGACCAGATGCACGGTGGTGCCGAAATTCGCTTCATCGCCGGAGGCCAGCGCCCAGTAGCCGCCATTCATGCCGCGATATTTCGGGGCGATGCCGGCGTGATAATTGAGCACCGGGCAAGGCATCTTGGCGAGCGTATCCCTCGACAGCAGCCGGCAGCCGGCGAGGAGCACGACGCCCGGCCCGATCTTCTCGATCGCCTGAAGGCATTCCGGCCCGTTGGCGGAAGGCACTTGGATGATCGTCTGGTCAGGGCGAGGTTCTGTCTCGAGCTTTTCCTCGGCGATCAGCCGGGCGGCATGGCCGGCAAGGAACCGCTTGCCGAGCCTGGTCAGCACCATCGTGCCGAGCTGGCCGATGGCCGAGATCCAGCCCTGGCGGTGGGCGCGGCCGAGCAGCAAACGCTTTTTTGATTCAGGGGTTTCGAGTATGACCCTGACAGGGCCGACGCGGTCGGCGATGGCGTTGACGATCGCCCAGATATGCGGGCCGCCTTCAGTGACGACCACAATCCGTCGCGGACTGGATTCCGACGTTGCCATGGCAAGCACCCGCTTTCAAAGTCGGGCGCATGCTAGGGCGAGCGGGTTAACCCTTGGTGGACCCAGTGGTTCGACGCATGATCCTCGTCCGAAAGTCTGCAACTTTTCGGGCTCAGTCAGCGCTTGAATTCCATGATGTCGAGCTTCGATTCGTAATAGGGCGCGGGGAATTCGATGCGCCACTCGGTGGCGCTGTTGCGGAAGGCATAGCCCACTTGGTCGCTTTCGGGGCCGCTGCCATAGGGCTCGGCCTTGTCGTCATTGACCGAAAACGAGCCGAGATAGATGGCCCGCTTCTCACCGTCGTCGAAGAAGCGACCGGCGGTGCGCTGAGAGCCGCTGATTTTCTGCAGCCGCCAGCCCGAGCCGTCGTCGGTGATCCTGCATTTGAACCAGCCATAGATGACGAGCGGGCTCAAGCCGCCGGCCTTGATGGTGCGGCATTTCCAGTTGCCGGTCAGATCCTTGTCGGAGAAAGCGACCAGCGGCTTGGCGAGCAGCGCATCGAGTTGTCTGACCTCGGCCGGATCGCCGGCTTTCGCTTCCTCAAGCGCGGCCTTGCGCGTCTCGCCAAATCGGTCGAGACGCGCCTTGTCCGCGGCGGTGATCAGCTTCTGCACCTCGCCGTCGGCATGGGCGGGTAGGGCGAAGTCCATGAGGCAAAGGGCGGCAAGCAGCAGGCGAGGGATCATGGACGTTTCCCGAATCGGTGGCTGGAATAGCTGTTTGGTCTGCTGGGGCACAACTTACCCGTTCGCAGGCCGCTGTCATCCGGGGTTAACAGCGGAGGCGACGGGGCTTCGTCTGCAAGTCGATTTCCGATCCGCTGGCCGCCGTTGAAGCAGCCCCGAAAGCCTCAGGCGTTGGCTGCCGCCCGCGCCAGTTCACCCGTGAGATCGCCGTAGCCGGTCGAGCGGCGTTCATAGGCGAGGCCGAGCATCGCGGCGGCTTTCTCGGCAACCTTGTCGAGCTCCGGATCGTCGGTTTGCGCGAGATAGATCAGCTTCTCGTAATTGCCGAAATAGTCCTTGATCAGTTCGGGATGCCTGTCGAGGCCGAGGGGCTTGATGAAGAAGGCGTCGAACTGGCGGCAGAGGAAGTCGGTCATGTAGAACGACATCATGTCACCGTCGGCGACCTTCCCATAGGCGTCCATGCCCTGGTAGAAGGCGAAGCAGTGCGGGCCGGCCATGCGCTCCACGCCATGCTTCTCGATCACGCGGTCGAGCATGCCGCCGGTGCCGCAATCGGCATAGCCGACGAAGATGTGGTTGTAGCCTTCCGCCTTGGCCTTTTCGATGGCCTTGTCCATGGCCGGCGCGATGCGGTCCGGATAGAAGTGGAGCTCGGCCGGCAGGCAGGTCAACTCGAGGTGATCGAGCTTTAGCTGTTGCTTGACGGCCAAAACTTCGCGCGCAATCATCCCGCAGGCGATGACGAGCAGCCTGTCTGTTTGATTCGGTTTCGTTTTTTGCGTTTTGACCATGAACCAGTCGAGCCGGTTTTCGCTGCGGGGCTAATTATCTGTCGAGGGAGATACTGTCCATGAAACTGCTACGCATCGCGCCGATTGCCATCCTTGCCTGCGCGCTTGCACTCACCGCCTGCGCCAACACCATTCGAGGCGTCGGCAAGGACGTCAAATCGACGGCGAGGGCGGTCAAAGACACTGTCGCCAACTGATCGTTCAGCCTCATCATCATCTGGGAACAAAAAAGCCGCGCTGCAAGGCGCGGCTTTTTTCGATCCATCCTGATGCCCTGGGGTCAGGCGGAAGCGCGAACGTTGTGCTTGCGCTTCATGTAGTCCTTGGCGGTCTCTACCGCCACCGCGGCGTCACGGCAATAGGCGTCCGCACCGACAGCCTTGCCGAATTCCTCGTTGAGCGGCGCGCCGCCGACCAGCACGACGTAGTCGTCGCGGATGCCCTTTTCCTTCATCGTGTCGATCACGACCTTCATATAGGGCATGGTCGTGGTAAGCAGCGCCGACATGCCGATGATGTCGGGCTGATGCTGCTCGATGGCGTCCAGATATTTCTCGACCGCGTTGTTGATGCCGAGGTCGATGACGTCGAAGCCGGCGCCTTCCATCATCATGCCGACGAGGTTCTTGCCGATGTCGTGGATGTCGCCCTTGACGGTGCCGATCACCATCTTGCCCTGCTTGGGCGCGCCGGTGGCGGCAAGCAGCGGGCGCAGGATGGCCATGCCGGCCTTCATGGCGTTGGCCGAGAGCAGCACCTCCGGCACGAACAGGATGCCGTCGCGGAAATCCTCGCCGACGATGCGCATGCCTTCGACCAGCGCCTCGGTCAGCACGGTGTAGGGCTGCCAGCCGCGCTCAAGAAGGATATGCGTGCCTTCCTCGATCTCTTCCTTCAGCCCGTCATAAAGGTCGTCATGCATCTGCTGCACGAGTTCCTCGTCGGAAAGCTCGGAAAGGATGATCTCGTCGTCGGCCATTTTTTCCTCGGGCTCCTTGCTGCTCGGAATGCTTGCTGCAGCTCAAAAATCGATGCGCCAATACCTAACCCGCGAGGGCAAGGTAGCCATAGCTGATTTGCGACTTCCCGCAAAAGGAAAGCGACTGAAAAGTTGGCGGTTTTCTTGTCGATTTTGCGACAGGCGTTGGCGCTGGCGGGCCGTTTCCAATAGGGTGCATGGCTACGATCCGGAGAGAAGCGGCGGCGAACCGGCCGCGAGCCAATTCAGGCCAAATCTAAAATCTATAGGAAGAACGATCATGAGCGATAACGCGGCAGTCGAGCAGGAAGCGTCGGGCGGACGACGCGGACGCGGCGCCAGCGGCGGCGCGGCGGCCAGGCGTGCGGCGCGCGCAGGCGGCGGTCCGGGCACCCAGCTCACCTATATCAAACGCAAGATCAACGTCTACGAGGTCCTCGACGAGGAAGGCCTGGCGCTGATCGAGAAGAACACAGACACGGTGCTGGAAGAGATCGGCATCATCTTCCGCGACGACGCCGAGGCGCTCGCGCTGTGGAAAGAGGCCGGCGCCGATGTGAAAGGCGAGCGCGTGCATTTCCCCAAGGGGCTTTGCCGCTCGCTGCTCAAGACCGCGCCTTCGATCTACACCCAGCATGCGCGCAACCCGGAGCGTTCGGTGCAGATCGGCGGCAAGGCGACGGTGTTCGCGCCGGTCTATGGCCCGCCCTTCGTGCGCGACCTCGACGGCAACCGCCGCTATGCGACGTTGGAGGATTTCCAGAATTTCGTGAAGCTCGCCTATATGGCGCCGTCGATCCACCATTCGGGCGGCACGGTGTGCGAGCCCGTCGACGTGCCGGTCAACAAGCGCCATCTGGATATGGTCTATTCGCATATCCGCTATTCGGACAAACCGTTCATGGGTTCGGTGACCGCTCCGGAGCGCGCCGAGGACACGGTGGCGATGGCCAAGATCGTGTTCGGCGACGATTTCGTCGAGAACAACACGGTGCTGACCAGCCTGATCAACGCCAACTCGCCGATGGTGTTCGACGAGACCATGCTCGGCGCGTTGAAGGTCTATTCGCGCCACAACCAGGCTTGCATTGTCACGCCGTTCATCCTGGCCGGCGCGATGAGCCCGGTGACGGTTGCCGGAACGCTGACGCAGATCCTGGCCGAGGTACTCGCGGGCGCCTCGTTCACGCAGCTGATCAGGCCCGGCGCGCCGGTGCTGTTCGGCACTTTCGCTTCGTCGATCTCGATGCAGTCGGGCGCGCCGACTTTCGGCACGCCCGAGCCGTCGCTGGTCTCCTATGGCGCAGCACAACTCGCCCGCCGGCTCGGGCTGCCGTTCCGCACTGGCGGCTCGCTCTGCGCCTCGAAGGTTCCGGATGCGCAGGCGGCCTATGAGAGCGCCAACACGCTGAACTCGACCATCCTTGCCGGCACCAATTTCGTACTGCATTCGGCCGGCTGGCTCGAGGGCGGTCTCGCCTCCTGCTACGAGAAATTCATGATGGACATCGACCAGCTCGGCATGACGCAAAAATTCTCCGAGGGGGTCGATCTGTCGGAGAACGGGCAGGCGATGGATGCCATCCGCCAGGTGGGTCCGGGTAGTCACTATCTCGGCTGCGACCACACGCAGGCGAATTTCCAGACCGCCTTCTACCGCTCCAACATCGCCGACAACAATTCCTATGAGCAGTGGCTGGCCGAAGGCGAGAAGACGGCGCCGCAGCGCGCCAACGAGCTCGCCCGCCGCTGGCTGGAAAGCTACGAGGCGCCGCATCTCGATCCGGCGATCGACGAGGCGCTGAAGGACTTCATTGCCAGGAAGAAGGCCTCGATGGCCGACGCCTTCACTTGAAAGGAGCCCGAGTCAGGCCGGGCTAAAGTCGCCAACATCATCCATAAGGAAGTCTGGCGGAGCGCGTTCTCCGACCCGGACCGGAAGGGATGACTTTTTCGCGCGGCACGATCGAAGGGACCGCGGCCGCGCTTGCCGCCCACGGCCTGATCCTTCGGGGTGGCTTCCGCTTCGCTGGTGATGAAGCCGTGCCTGCGGGGCTTGCAGGTGCGCCTGCCAAGTCCGCCCTCCTGGTCGGGCAGGCGGGCGCCGCACCTTGGCCGCACTTCCAGCGCTGGCTTGAGGGGCAGCCGCAATCCATCATCAATCCGCTCGACACTTGGTCGCGGGAGGTGATTGGCATTGTGGCGCAAGAATTCGGCGCTCGCGCCGTGTCGCCCTCCGATCGGCCCTATCTGCCGTTCCAGCAATGGGCGATGCGCGCCGAAGGGTTGAAGCCGTCACCGCTCGGCATCCTCATGCATCCGCAATATGGACTCTGGCATGCCTACCGAGGCGCACTGCTGTTCGAGGAAGAGATTTACCTCGCCGAACCTCGAGAAGCGATTCATCTGTGCGACACATGCGCCGAAAGACCCTGCATGAAATCCTGTCCGGTCGATGCCTATTCCGGACAGGGCTTTGCCCATGAAGCCTGCCTTGGCCATGTGCGTGGTCCTCGCGGCGGGCCTTGCCGAACCGGCGGCTGCCTCGACCGCAATGCATGTCCCTACGGCACGGACTACCGCTATCCCCCAGAAGCGCAGGCCTTTCATATGGCGGCCTTTTGCTCGGCCCTAGGATGAAAGCCGTCCGCACGAAATCTTGAACGCCAGGCTCCGGGATTGTCTTGCCGGAGCGCTCCAGCCGGATATCTATCGCGCAACAGCCGACGGAGAGCAGCATGGCCAAGCAAGAGATCGAGATCGAAACCCGGGACGGGAAGGCCAAGGCCGGGCTGTTCCGACCGGCGGCGGCCAAGGCCGGCGTCATCCTCTATATGGATATTTTCGGCCCGCGGCCGACGCTCGACCAGATGGCCGAACGCCTCGCAGGGCATGGCTATGCCGTGCTGGTGCCCGATCTCTTCTATCGCAGCGTGCCCTATGGACCGTTCGACCCTAAGACTGCCTTCGGTGATGACAAGACCAGGGCTCAACTGACGGCGCTGAGCGGTGGCACCACGCAAGAGATGACCATCCGCGATAGCGCCGCCTTCCTCGATGCGCTCACTGCCGAAGGCCTAGACGGGCCGGTTGGCGTCGTCGGCTATTGCATGGGCGGCGCGCGGGCTCTCAATGCCGCCGCGGCCTATCCCGACCGCATTGCTGCCGCGGCCAGCTTCCACGGTGGCAATCTGGCAAGCGACGCGCCCGACAGCCCGCACCGGAAGGCGGCGTCGATCAAGGCACGCATCTATGTCGGGGTCGCCGGCGTGGACCGCAGCTTTCCGCCGGAGCAATCCGCGCGGCTGGCAGAGGCGCTGAGAGTCGCCGAAGTCGACCATACGATCGAGAACTATGTCGGCGTCGGTCATGGCTGGTGCGTCAAGGACCACAGCGTCTATGACGAAGCGGGCGCCGAGCGCCATTGGAAGCGGCTTACCACGCTGTTCGCCGAAACCTTGGGGTAGGGCGCGGAGGCTGCCGCAAAAAAATCTTTCCATCGCCCCAAGGAATCGCCATTAGCCTTCGTCCAACAGGCAAATGACGGCGATGATGCTGGACGACAGCGAAGCCTCCGATGCCGAATTGATCGGGCGGGCGAGGGGCGGAGACAGGGGGGCTTTCGGCAGATTGCTCGAAAGGCACTATGGCTTCGTCTATCGCGCCGCCTATCGCTGGTGCGGCAGGAAGGCAGACGCCGAGGACATCGCCCAGGATGTCTGCGTGCGGCTCGGCAGGGCAATCCGCGACTATCGGGGCAACGGCGCGTTCACGACATGGCTCTACGCCATGACGCTGAACGCTTCCCGCGACATGATTCGCAAGCGCGCCCGCGACACCGCCAAGACCGAAGCCTTTGGCACCTATGCGCTGATTGCGGGGGAGGGCCCGGCGGAAGTCCAGGACCCGACCGAGGCGCTGTGGGCGGCGGTGCGCATGCTGCCGGACAAGCAGCGCGACGCGGTGCTGCTCGTCTACGGCGAAGGGTTGAGCCACGCGGCGGCGGCCGAGGTGATGGCGATCTCGGAGGCGACGGTTTCCTGGCACATCCATGAAGCAAAGAAACGGCTGAAGGTGCTCATGCGTTCAGCCGGGAAAGTGTGACCATGGTCGACGACAACGAACTCGAAAGGATGCGCGACATCACCGCGCCTGCGCCTGACAGCGAAGCGAAGGCCCGCGCGCTGGCGGCTGCGATGCATGCCTTCGACATGGATGAAAAATTTTCCACCGCCGCCCAAGGATCGGCGACAGGCCTTCGTCTCACGGAGCGAGCACAAAGGCTCTGGAGAGAAATCATGCAACGGAAACTCATTGCCACGCCGGCCCTGACCGCGCTGGTCGCGCTGCCTATCGCCGGCTATGCCGCTTTTGAGATGCTGAAGGAGCAACCGCCCGTTGTTTCCAACGGGAGGGTCACCGAAACGGCGGCGGACAAGCCGGTTGCGCAGAAGCCTGTACCGAACCAGCCCGGGATCAACGAGCCGCTGGCAGCCGCCCCTGCCAAGGACAAGAAGACCGACGCCGACAGCGAGAGGCGTGCCGAAGACGACACGCAGGTCGCGCCGGCATCGCCGCCGAAAACTGAATTGAGCCGATCCGATGACCGGACCGGGCAGGAATACGGGGCGTTGAAGGACTATGCCAAGCAAGTACCACAGGCACTGCCTCCGCCGCCGCCTGCACCTGCGGAGGTTGACCAGCTGGCCGCCGGCGGACGCGCGAATGCCCAGGCGCCGGCAATCGCCATGCAGCCTGCCGAGATGCCGGCTGGCACCGTCGCCGACTCCAAACTGATGGTTCAGCCGGCGCCCATGCCGGCCGATCAGATGCAGCCGCAAGAGCAAAACCGCGACCGCATCGAGACCTTCAAGACCAATCCGGTGCACCAAGCCGCCCAGGATCCGGTGTCGACCTTCTCGATCGATGTCGACACTGCCTCCTACTCCTTCGTCCGGCGCTCGCTGAAGGAAGGTATTCTGCCCGACCCAGGTACGGTCCGGGTCGAAGAGATGATCAACTACTTCCCCTATGACTGGAAGGGGCCGGACTCGGCCGCGACGCCGTTCAATTCGACCGTCACCGTCATGCCGACGCCCTGGAACGAGCGCACCAAGCTGATGCATGTTGCGATCAAGGGTTTCGAAGTGAAGCCGGTCGAGGCGCCGAAGGCCAACCTGGTGTTCCTGATCGACGTTTCGGGTTCGATGGACGAGCCGGACAAGCTGCCGCTCTTGAAGTCGGCGTTCCGGTTGCTGGTCAGCAAGCTCAAGGCCGACGACACCGTCTCCATCGTCACCTATGCCGGCAATGCCGGCACGGTGCTGATGCCGACAAAAGCCGCGGAAAGGCAGAAGATTCTTGCGGCCATCAACAATCTGGAGCCAGGCGGTTCGACCGCCGGCGAGGCAGGCATCAAGGAAGCCTACAAGCTTGCTCAGCAGTCCTTCGTCAAGGACGGCATCAACCGCGTGATGCTTGCCACCGACGGCGATTTCAACATTGGCCAGACCGATGACGACGACCTCAAACGGTTGATCGAGAAGGAGCGCAAGACCGGCGTGTTCCTCTCGGTGTTCGGCTTCGGCCGCGGCAATCTGAACGATCAGATGATGCAGACCATTGCCCAGAACGGCAATGGCACGGCGGCCTATATCGACACGCTGGCCGAGGCCGAGAAGGTGCTGGTCGAGGATGCGTCCTCGACGCTGTTCACCATCGCCAAGGATGTGAAAATCCAAGTCGAGTTCAACCCGGCCAAGGTGTCGGAATACCGCCTTGTCGGCTACGAGACCCGTGCCTTGAAGCGCGAGGATTTCAACAACGACCGCGTCGACGCCGGCGATATCGGTTCCGGTCATTCGGTAACGGCCATCTACGAGATCACGCCCAAGGGCAGCGGCGCCGAGCAGGTCGATCCGCTGCGCTACGGCGAAGCGAAGGTCGACAATGGCGGCGTTGCCAATGCGGGCGAATATGCCTTCGTGAAAATCCGCTACAAGCTGCCGAACGAGAATGTCTCGAAACTGATCGCCACACCGGTGACCGCGGCCAACGAGGTGCCGTCCTTCGAAGAAGCCGGCGTCGGCCAGCGCTTTTCGGTGGCGGTCGCGGCTTTTGGGCAGAAGCTGCGGGACGAGGATCAGACGGCGAATTTCGGCTATGACCGGATCCTGGAGATCGCCAACGCCGCGCGCGGCGCCGATCCGTTCGGCTACAGGGCGGAATTCTTGTCGCTAGTGCGGCTAGCCTCGTCGCTGGGCACCAACAAATAGGGTGGGTGCCGCCCCTGGAACAAAGAGCCGGTGGTCCGACCTGCCGGCTTTTGCCGATCGTTAAATTGCGCGGCTTTCCGGAACTTCATCGCAATGCACTCCTGTTAGTCAAAGCTCATAGAAGGTTTGAGGGGCTGGAATTGCATATCACCGGGAACGTGGCGCCGACTGCGGGCAATCTTCAGACGCGAGCACCGTCCGCTTCGTCGGCGGAATCCGCGCTTATCAGGAATAATGTCGATGCGGCCCGCGAGACGGCGCTCTCAGCGCTCAACAATGACCGCTTTCGCGCGATGCTGGAGCACATCAGCGACCCGCGCGCGTCCGGGGCGTTGCTGGCGATGGGCGCCGACAGCAAGAAGAATGCCGCTACCGATCTCGGTACGGCGTTGTCGCGCTACGCTGAAAACAGCGAATAGAGCAGGCCAACTTCAGGCGCGGCTGCGCCGGCGTTCGCGACGACCTTCGCCTGGCTCGGCAGCGCTCGCTATCTTGTTGCGCATCGGCCCGATGCGCTCGACGATGGTCTCGACCGTCGGACGCGCCGACTTGGTGTGCGCGTCGAGCGCCCTGCGCATGGCGGCAAGGTGAGCGAACGAGGTGCCGCAGCAGCCGCCGACGATTTTCGCCCCGGCATCGACTGCCAGCCGGACATAGTCGGCCATCAGTTCGGGCGTGCCGGAATAATGGATCTCGCTACCGCGGAATTCCGGAATGCCGCAATTGCCCTTGACGATCACCGTGGCTTCCGGCTTCGCGTCGGTCATGTCGAGCAGCGAGGCCAGGATATCGGCGGCGCCGACGCCGCAATTGGCGCCCACACCAAGCGGAGCCTGCGACAGTCCATCCGCAACGCCGTGGATATCCTTGGGCAACAGCCCCATCATGGTGCGGCCTGCCGTATCGAAGGAACCGGTGTAGGTGTAGGGCAGACCGACACGGATCGCGGCTTCGGCCGCGGCGCGGATCTCATCCGGCGCCGACATGGTCTCGATCCAGGCGACTTCGGCTCCGCCGGCCTTCAGGCCCTCGATCTGCTCGGCAAAGGCATCGACCGCCTCCTCGTAGGACATGGCGCCGAGCGGCACCAAAAGCTCGCCGGTCGGGCCGACGGAGCCGGCAACGATCACCTTGCGGCCTGCCTTGTCGGATACCGAACGGGCAATTTCTGCGGCGCGCTTGTTCAAGTCATGCACGCGGTCCTGAGCGTGATGCAGCTTCAGCCGATGACGGGTGCCGCCGAAGGAATTGGTCAGGATGATGTCGGCGCCGGCATCGACGAAATTCTGATGCAGCGTGGCGATGGTGTCGGGCGCCGTCTCGTTGAGCAGTTCGGGTGCTTCGCCGGCCTCAAGTCCCATCGCGAACAAATTGGTGCCGGTGGCGCCGTCAGCCAGCAGCACGCCTTTTTCGGCAAGCAATGCGTCGATCGGATTGGTCGCGGTCATGGCTTTGGCTTTCGTAACTTGAATTCAAATAACGATATAAAGAAGTCTTTATATCCAGTCAACGAATATGAGGGCGCGATAGGAACGACAACACGAACTGGTTCTTGCACGGGTTTCCTAAAAACGACGGGTCGGCCAGGCTGGTCGCCGCATGCCAGCATGGCGGTGATGGCCGCGTTCAGACAGAGCCTGATGGGAAGGACATGCCGGCCAGTTTCTGCGTGAAGCTCGCCGCCTCATGCGCGTTGATGTCGGCGGCTCGGATCAGATTGTCGAAGTGGCTGGTCAGGGTACGGACCGGCTGGGTGGCGTTCAACACCAGATACATGTCGCCGACATAGATCGCGGCGCGATACGGCCCGAAGATCGTATAGGGGATCGAATAGCGCATGCGGCCGTCATAGAGGAACAGGCGGAAGGTCGGGTAGAGGTCGTCGAGGAGCGTTGCCATGTGCAGCAATTGCCGGCGGCGCTCGGCTTCCGGGAACCGGTCCCAGACGCCGAGGCCGCGCGCGAAAATCTCCAGCGTATGGCGCGGCATGCAGACCTCCATGTCGGTCTCCGGCCGCCTGTTGTAATCGATGCGGTATTGGGTCTCGCCGGCCTGCGCCTCGCGGCTCTTGTTGGTGATGCCGGCCTCGTATTCGACCAGCGCCTCGGTGCGCAGGAGGTCCGGAATGCCCGCCGGGACGTAGCGGATCTTCGTGCCGACCGCCTCGGCATGCCATTTGGCAAGCAGGGTGCGGTCGAAGCCGTCCGGCGCCTCCTCGATCTCGAGGCTTTCGCGAATCTCGCCGGTGACGCCTTCGTCCTGGCTAAGGCCCAGCAGCCAGTCGAGCGATACCTTGAACTCGGCGGCGATGTTGAGAAGCGTCTCGGCGCGGGGCAGGCGCGTCGAGGCGCCCGACAGGAGCTGCGACAGCGCCGAACGATCGATGCCGACGGCGCTCGCGAAGGCCGACTGGTTCAAGTCCGAGCGTGTCAATAGCAATTTGAGGCGCTCTCGGAAGACCGTCGACAGATCACGCTTGTCCATCACGCCACTCCTTTCCAGCGGAGGAAAAATTTGCGCCGGGGCCTGCTCGGTACCTCCTCAGGCGCAATTGAATCCCCAAAGTTGTTTACAAAACGTAACATCTGCAGCCAAAAATGCGCATTCGCAACAGGTTGTGCACTTTGTCGCGTTGCGACAACGGGAGGCTCCTGACACAATGCTGTCAGGAATCAAAGTGGTTCCGGCGACTGGAAGGCAGTGGTCGATAGCATGACTGGCATAAGCAAGAGACATAGCAGGACACCGGCCGTGGAATGGCCGACAGTATTCCTCACACTGTTCTGTTATGGCGCCTGGCTTGCCACCGGCTTCCTGCTTTGGCCTTCCTATCCGCTGCTGGCCCTTGTCGCCTTGGCCTTTATACTGGCCCTGCAATCCTCGCTGATGCACGAAGTGCTGCATGGCCATCCGACCCGCAACGCCAGCATCAATGAAGCCTTCGTCGTCCTGCCGATCGGGCTCGTCTGGCCGTTCCGCCGTTTCAAGGCGATCCATCTTCGCCACCACGCCGACGAGCGGCTGACCGACCCGCTCGACGATCCGGAAAGCTATTACCAGGCGCTCTGGATGCATGAGGAAATGCCGCCGGCGATGAAGTTCCTGCTCAAGATCAACAACACCATGATCGGCCGCTTCGTTCTCGGACCTTGGCTGTCGTCGATCGGCTTCTTCCTCGACGACGCCAGACAGATGGCCGCCGGCGACATAGCGATCCGCAAAGCCTGGCTGCTGCATGCCATCGGTCTTGCAGTGGTCGTGCCGATTGTGACCTTCGGCTTCGGCATTCCGCTCTGGCTCTACATCTTGGGGCCGGTGTGGCTCGGCCAGTCCCTGATCTCGGTGCGCACCTATGCCGAGCATCAGTGGTCGGAACATCCGGAGGGCCGCACGATCATCGTCGAGCGGTCGCCGCTCTCCGTCCTGTTCCTCAACAACAACCTGCATTTCGTGCACCACAAGAGCCCGACGGTCGCCTGGTACAGACTGCCGAAGATGTTTCGCGATCGCCGCGAAGAATGGCTGCGGATGAACAACGGTTACGTGTATCCGAATTATTTCGCGCTGATCAAATCATTTGCGTTCAAGGCCAAGGAGCCGGTGGTGCATCCGGTGCTGCGCCGCGCGCCCGAACCCGGCCGCGCCTTCAAGCCGCGCATCAGAGCGCGTAATGTGAGTGGACTTGGAACGGCTCCAGTGCCGGCTGAGCCGCCCAAAGAGTAATTCGTCCTTTCGCGACTGCTTTTTCGCCGCGGACCTCAGGCGCCGATGACCGCCTGTTTTGAAAGCTATTCGTCATGAGCAAGTTGGTTGCGGCCTTGCCGATGTATGACTGGCCCGAAGTTCGTGGCGAGGTCGACGCGCAATGGGCGCAACTCCGCGACGCTTTTCGACGGAGGGGCATCGACGCGCCGGAGAGAATGGCGCGCAGCAATCGCGACCTGCCGCCGGTGCCCGGCGGCATCCAAGACGGCGCCGGGAAGCTGATAGCGCCCGACCCGGCGACATTGCCCCCGGACGAGTTCGATTTTCATCAGCTCTGGCTGAGCCCGGCGCTGCTTATCGGACAAACCTGCTGGGGGCCGATGGAATTGGGCCTGGCCCGGTATGTGCAGGTGGTCGCTCAGCCGAGCTATGACGCCTTCGAGGGCGGGCAGGGCCAGTTCTATTCCAGCGCGCTGGTGATGCCGGCTGATGGCGGGCCGTCGGTTGGCTCGCCCGAGGATGGCAGGGCCGTCATCCCGCTCGATCTCATCCGCGGCAAGCGCTTCATCTTCAACAATCCGGATTCGATGTCCGGGCTGCTCGGGCTGACGCGCGACCTGGAGGCGATGGGCGAAAGCCTCGGAGTCTTCGCCTCGTGCGGCGAAAGCGGCGGCCACCGGTCGTCGATCGTCGCCATCGCCGAGGGCAGGGCCGATATCGCCGCCATCGACTGCCAGAGCTGGGCATTGGCGCAGCGAGTCGAGCCGGCGGCGCGGCGCGTGAAAGTGGTCGGCTGGACGACCAGGCGGAAGGGATTGCCGTTTATTTCGGCCAGGACCACATCGGCGGACGTCGTTGCGTCCATGCGCGAGGCCGTCGCCGAGCTTGGCTTGGACGGGTCAGCTGCCAAGCAGCTTTTGGTCGAGCGGGTAGGCTGAGAGTTTTTCGTTGCCGGTCTCGGTGATCAGGATTTGCTCCTCGATCTTGACGCCCTCGCGGCCGCCAAGCCTGCCAATATAGCTTTCCACGCACAGCACCATGCCGGGTTCCAGTACGCCATCCGGCGTGTCGTCCGTCCAGTCGCCGGCATGCGGCAGGGTCGGGTATTCGTCCGCCAGACCGACGCCGTGGTAGAGCACGCCGTAGCGCGCCGGGAAGCAGTCTCCCGGCGGCACGGCGGAGCGTTCGACGAGATCGCGGAAGGAAATGCCCGGCCGCATCAATGCCGTGTTGTGGGCGATCTGGTCGGCGGCGATGCGGAACAGGTCACGCTGCTCGTCGGACGGCCGGCCATCGCCGCAGAGCCAGGTGCGCGAGAGGTCGGCGCAAAATCCATAGGGACCGATGAGGTCGGTGTCGAAGGCGACGAGATCGCCGTCCTCGACGATGCGCGACGAGCATTCCTGGAACCAGGGGTTGGTGCGCGGCCCGGACGACAGAAGCCGGGTCTCGATCCATTCGCCGCCGCGCGCGATGTTGCCGCGATGCAGTTCCGCCCAGAGCTCGTTCTCGGAAATGCCCGGCTTCAGCGCCGCTTCCATCTCGCCCATCGCCGCCTCGCAGGCGACAATGGCGCGGCGCATCGCGAGGATCTCGTCGGGCGACTTTATGAGGCGCGCATTTTCCATCACCGCCTCGCCATTGCCGACCGTGATGCCGCGGCGGGCAAGCTCTTCGACGCCTTCCGGGTTGATGTGGTCGACGGCGATCCGCTGGTTGCCGCCGCCGTGCTCGGCAAGGAGCTCGGCGATGCCGGCCGCCCAGCGACGGACCTTCTTGTCGGTCAGCTCGCCGCTATAAAGATACATCCACGACACCGCCGGCCGCACCTCGTCGACGACGCCGGCGTGATCCGACAAATGTTCGCAGGAGAAATAGTCGAACAGCACCACAGGACCTTCTGTGGCGACGAAACAGTGGCGGGTCGGGTTGTGCGCGACCCAGAGCTGCATGTTGGTCGAATCCGTCGCGTAGCGGATGTTGACCGGGTCGTAGAGCAGGGCGCCGGCATAGTCGCGGCGCCTGAGCTCGGCGCGGATGCGTTCGAGCCGATAGCTTCGCATGACAGGCAGGTCGGGAGCGGCAATGCCCGCCGCCGCCCATTCGGCTTCGGCTACCGCGCCATAGCCCAGCGCGTGCTGGTTGAGCGCGGCAGCCTTTTCGCGGGAGGCGGCGCGCAGCGCGTCCAGGGAGCCGGGTTCGAACGGCATGATCTTGCGGTGGCGGCCGAAACGATGCGTGTCCATGCGGGTCCCCTGGCTGTCTATTGCGGCGTCATCTTGTGCAGCCTGGTGATCGTGACCGGGCGCGGTGCGCTCCCCAACTGCGGCACCACGATGCGCCGATGGACGTTGTCCATCACATAGCCGGCCTCGGCGATCCTGCTGAAGATGACGGAAGCCGGTTCCTCGTCATCCGCGAGCACAAGGACCGCGGGCTCGCGGATCGATCTGGCGAAGTCGGGTATCTCGTCGTCGAGCACGACGAGATCGGGGTCGACGAGGCGCAGGTTGCCGATCCAGAACCAGCTCGAGACCACTGTGCCGACCGGCCCGTCGGCTGTCAGCTGACGATGGAGCGAAGCGTAGTCCATGCGCACGATGCTGCCGCGGTTATCGCCGCCGTGGACGTGCATGTACCAGCTTACCGGAAGCACCAGGATGGCCATCACCGCGCCGACGAAGACGATTGTCGCTTGCGTCTTCCGGCCCCGTTCCCCCATCGCGTCCAGCCGCATGGCAAGGGCGACCGGCAACAGCACGAATAGGGGCAGCATCCAGCGATCGCGAAACTGTGTGATGCCGCCCGCCAGCACCACCACGAGCGTGATCAGCAAGGCGAAGCCTATCGCCCGCCAGACCAGCGTCTCTGGCCACGGTGCTGCCTCGGGCGGTGGAGCGGATTTCTTGCGCGCAAGGAAAAACGCGACGGCAAAGATCGTGGCCGGCAGCCCGGCGAAATTGAGTATCGCATTGCCCAAGCCGCGGACGCCGCGAGACAGGATCTTTGCCGCGCTGCCGCCCTCGGCGACGCCCAGGCCACCGCTGTGCGCCAGCAGGTCCCCCAGATGCGTGAGGCTCCAGTAGAATGTGGGCAGGCAGGCAAGGATCGCCACAACCACACTGATCAGGAAACGGCGATCGAAGATCGCCTCACGCGTTTCGCGGACGGACAGCGCCGCAAGGAACAGCGCAGCGAGAAAGATCACTTCATTGTATTTCGACAGCATAGCGGCGGCCGTCGCCAGGCCAAGCAGCACATACGCGGTTGTCGAGCGCCGTTTCTGCAACTCGGCGACCGCCAGGAGCAGCAGCGATGAAAAGCAAAAAACCGCGACCGAGTGGGTGAGGGCATGCTGCATCTCCCATATGATCTGTGGAAACAGCAGCAGGCCGAACATGGCGGTGGTTGCCGCGCGGGCTGAGTAGCCCAGGCGGCGCACTGTGGCGAAGGACGCGACCAATCCACCGGCCAGCAGCGAGTATTTGACGATCTTGAGCGCGAGGATGCTGGTTCCAACCAACGAAGCCGTGAGGATGCCGAACCAGGTGTACAAAGGCGGCTGCGAGCCGCCATAGCCGGCCGCGAGGAAGCGCATCGCCATCAACTGTTCGGCGTCGTCGACGCCGACGCCTGTGCCCATGAAATGGGACGAGAGCGTCATCACCGCGACCTGGACCAGGCAATAGGCAAGAGCAAAGGCGATTGCGGCACTGAAGGGGCCGACCCGTTCATCGCAGAGCCAGTCGGTCCATTTCTCCAGCTGCCGCAAGGGCCGTCTTCTCATCTGATGCGTTGGTGGCCGGTTGCCATACAGCCGGCCACTAACACGATCCGAAACCGATACACCACGGTTTCCTGGAATCAGGTGCGCATCTTCTCGCCGCTCGGGTCGAAAGGCGGCTCGACGTTGATGCGGGCCGGGCGGCGGTGGCCGAGGATCTCGATCTCGAACAGGCCGGCGCTCTCGTCCTCGGCAAGGGCCGCCGGCACATAGCCCTGCGCCATCGACTTTTGCACGTAATGCGCATAGCCGCCCGAGGTCACCCAGCCGACAACGCGCCACTCGCCATCGACGATGCCGCGCACGGCCGAAGCGCCTTCGGCGGCCTTGGAGCCGCGCACTTCCTTGCCGGTCTCATCGAAGCGCGGCGCGCCGTAGCCATGCGGCTTCTCCACCGTGCCGTAATCCTTGCCGACCTTGGCCCAGATCGGCTCGTCGCCCATCACGTCGGCGTCGGCAGCATCGACGATGAAGGAGACGCGGCGCAGCTTCGGCCCTTGCGCCTGCTCCTTGGCCGCCGCCTCGCGGCCGATGAAGTCGTTCTTTTCCAGCTTGATGAAGCGGTCCATCGAACCTTCGAACGGCCCGTAGATCGGACGCAACTCGCGGAACCAGGTTGGGAAGTTCTTTTCGAGACGCATCGATAGCAGCGCGCGCATGCCGAAATCGACAAGGCCGAATTCCTCGCCCGCATCCTTGATCGCCTTGTAGACGAGGCGCTGATAGGCGGGCGCCATCCAGATCTCGTAACCGAGGTCGCCGGTGTAGGTGATGCGGTTGACCATGCAGGGCGCGCCGCCGACCGCCATCTCGCGGAAATCCATGAAGCGGAAGGCCTTGGTCGAGACGTCGACATCGACCAGCTTCTGCAGCAGGTCGCGCGATTTCGGTCCTGCGATCGACAGGCCGACCAGTGTCTGGTCGAAGCGATGGATGCGCACTGAACCGTCCTTGGGCAGGTGCTTCTCGAACCAGCGCATATGGTATTTCTGCGCGGCCGAAGAGCCCCAGATCATGAAACGGTCCTCTTCGGTCTTGGCGATGGTGAAGTCACCGATCAGCCTGCCGAACTCGTTGACCATCGGGGTGAGCACAATGCGGCCGACCTTCGGCATGCGGTTGGTCATCAGCCGGTTGAGGAAGTCCTCAGCACCCGGACCCGATACTTCGTATTTAGCGAAGTTGGCGATCTCGGTGACGCCGACCCGCTCGCGCGTTGCGCGCACTTCTTCGCCGATCGGGCCGAAATCGTTGGAGCGGTGGAAGGAGACGATGTCCTTCGGCTCGGTGCCTTTCGGCGCGAACCAGAGCGGGGTTTCCAGACCCCACGAGTCTCCCATGACCGCATTGTTGGCGAGCATGGTGTCGTAGAGCGGCGTCGTTTGTGCCGGACGGGCGGCCGGCAGTTCCTCGTTCGGGAAGCGGATCGAAAAGCGCCGCGAATAATTCTCGCGCACCTTGGCGTTCGTGTAGCGCAGCGTCGCCCATTCGCCGAAGCGGGCGACATCCATGCCCCAGACGTCGAAGCCCGGATCGCCGTGCACCATCCAGTTGGACAGCGCCAGGCCGACGCCGCCGCCCTGGCTGAAGCCGGCCATGACGGCGCAGGCGCACCAGAAATTGGTCAGGCCCTGGACCGGGCCGACCAGCGGGTTGCCGTCGAGCGCGAAGGTGAAGGGGCCGTTGATGATCTGCTTGATGCCGGCCTTCTCGATGCCGGGGAAATGCTTGAAGCCGATCTCCAGCGACGGCGCGATGCGGTCGATGTCGGGTGGCAAGAGTTCATGACCGAAATCCCAGGGCGTGTTGACTGGCGACCACGGCTTGCAGGCTTTTTCATAGGTGCCGAGCAGGATGCCGTTGCGCTCCTGGCGGGTGTAGATCTCGCCCTTGAAGTCGAGGACGCCGATCATCTCGCGGCCGGTCGATCTGTTGAATTCCTCGACCTCCGGCATCGGCTCGGTGAGCAGGTACATGTGCTCCATTGCCAGCACCGGCAGCTCGACGCCGACCATGCGGCCGATCTCGCGTGCCCATAGCCCGCCGCAATTGACCACATGCTCGGCCTTCACCGTGCCTTGCTCGGTGACGACATTCCAGGTGCCGTCGGCTTCCTGCGTCAGCTCGACGACGCGGTTACGCAGCACGATCTCGGCGCCGAGTTTTCGCGCGGCCTTGGCATAGGCATGCGTGGTGCCGGAGGGGTCGAGATGGCCCTCGACCGGATCCCACATGGCGCCGACGAAATTCTTCTCGTCCATCAGCGGGAACATCGCCTTGGCTTCGGACGGCGTGATCAGCTCGGTATCCATGCCGAGATAGCGGCCCTTGGCGTGGGCGAGCCGCAGGAAATCCATGCGCTCGGGCGTGTCGGCCATCATCACGCCGCCGGTCAGATGCAGCGAGCAGGACTGGCCGGAAAGCTCCTCGATCTCCTTGTAGAGCTGGACGGTGTAGGCCTGCAGCTTGGCGACGTTCGGGTCGCCATTCAGCGTGTGGAAGCCGCCCGCCGCATGCCAGGAGGAGCCGGAGGTCAGCTCCGAACGCTCGATCAGCATGATGTCGGTCCAGCCAGCCTTGGCGAGGTGGTAGAGTACCGAGCAGCCGACGACACCGCCGCCGATGACAACCGCTTTAACATGGGATTTCATACAGATAGGTCCGTTTTCAAAGAGACTGAATCGAGTGAGCGGGGCGTGAAAACAAAGCGGAGATCGGAGGCGACAATGTTTTCGGCCAGCTTGCCATCAAGCGCGGCAAGGATGGTTTCACAGACGGAAGTACGGTGTTTCAGGACATCATGATTCCAAAGACGCAGGATCGAATAGCCTTGATCGCGCATGAAGTTGTCACGGCGGCGATCATACGAGCTGTCGGCGTGTTGGTGTCCGTCGACTTCAACAACAAGCCATTTTTCGCGGCAGGCGAAGTCCGCAAAGAAAGGGCCGATGGAAAACTGACGCGTAAAGCGGTAGCCGCCGAGCTTGCGTGCTTTCAATTCAATCCAAAGCAATGCTTCCGCTTGGTTGCCAGCTTGCCGGAGACTACGCGCTCGCTCAGTTGTGCCCCGTTTGCGGCGACTTCGCGTTTCGCGGAGGGCTTCCCCCACTCCGTCGCCGCTTCGCGGCGCCACCTCTCCCCCCTCCGGAGGGAGAGGAAGGGCGCCAGCTGGAATCGCTTCGCGCCTTTCCTCTCCCCCGTCGATCGGGGGAGAGGTGTCGAGCGAAGCTCGACGGAGTGGGGGTCGACTATTCATCAGACCAATACAAACGATCAAAAATCGGTCGGCGCGCCGCCTTCGGCGCGGCGCTTCTCGACAAAGTCGTTGAGCTCCTCGCGGATGGCCGGGTCCATATAGGGCTCTTCGTATGCCGCGAGGCGCTCCTTCCAGACCTTGTTGGTCCGTTCCAGCGCAGTCGGCGAGCCCGCCTCGGTCCAGGTCTCGAAATTGCGCCAGTCGGAGACGATCGGCGAGTAGAAGGCGTTCTTGTAACGCTCCTGCGTGTGCTGCGTGCCGAAGAAATGGCCGCCCGGGCCGACCGACTGGATGGCGCCGAAGCCGAGCGCGTCTTCCGAGAGATCAAGCGGGGTGAGAAATTCGGCCACCATCTGCAACAGGTCGATGTCGAGGATGGTCTTTTCGTAGGAGCAGCGCAGGCCGCCTTCCAGCCAGCCGGCGCCGTGCATCATCAGGTTGCCGCCGCCCTGGATGGCGCCCCAGAGCGAAAAGACGCTTTCATAGGCGGCCTGCGCGTCGACCGTGTTGGCGGCGCAGGTGTTGGAGGTGCGGTAGGGGATATTGTAACGGCGGGCGAGTTGGCCGCCGGCGAGCTGCGCCTTCATGTATTCCGGGGTGCCGAAGGCCGGTGCGCCCGACTTCATGTCGACGTTGGAGGTGAAGCCGCCATAGCCGACCGGCGCGCCTTTCTTCACCATCTGGGCAAAGGCGATGCCGGAGAGCGCCTCGGCATTCTGCTGCACCAGCGCGCCGGCGATGGTGACGGGCGCCATGGCGCCGGATAGCGTGAACGGCGTGACGATCACCGCCTGGCCCATGCTGGCCATCTGGATAATGCCTTCCATCATCGGTACGTCGAGCTTGAGCGGCGAATTGGTGTTGATGATGGTGAAGACGGACGGCTCTTCCATCAGCTGCTCGCGGCTGATGCCGCGCGCGATGCGGGCGATCTCGATGCCGTCGACATTGCGTTCCTTGCCGAGCGAATAGATGTGGAAGACTTTGTCGGTCAGCGTGGCGAGGTCGCGGATGCATTCGAGATGCCGGACCGAGGGATGGATATCGATCGGCTCGACCGGATAGCCGCCGGTGCACTGCAGGATGTTGTGCATCTGCGCCAGGCGCAGGAAATTGCGATAGTCGACCTGGTTGCCGGGGCGGCGGCCGCGGTCGAGGTCGGAGCAATTGGGCGCCGAGGCCATCATAGACAGGATGACGTTGTTGCCGCCAAAGCGCAGATTGTGCGCCGGGTTGCGGGCGTGCAGCGTGAACTCCGGCGGACAGTGCGCGATGAGCTCGAGGATCATGTCGCTGTCGAAGCGAACGCGCTCGCTGCCTTCGCGAACGTCGGCGTCATGCGCCTTCATGATGCGGCGGGCTTCTTCATGCAGAACGTCGACGCCGATTTCCTTCAAAACGCGCAGCGAGGCGAGGTGGATCGATTCCAGTTCGTCGTCGGAAACCAGTCTGGTGGGCACCAGCGGGTTCTTCAGCTGCCGGAACGGCGGCTGCTCGAAGGCTGCCGATCCACCGGCGCGTTTGCCCGCACGGCCGCCGCGGCGGGCGCGATCGGTTGCCAATGCCGGTTCGGCGGGCTGAAGGGCGGCGGTCATGAAGGCCTCGTGAGGATGCGAAATTGGCCGGCATAATGGACCGGCGGCAATGCTGCCGGTAAGGAGGCGGCGACCACTAGGGCGAGGGAAGCGACATGACGGAAGGGCAGATCGGCCCGCCGAATTTCCGCCGCCAATGCATTCCCTGCCCGCGCTCCCAAGCGAGGCGGGGGCGAAGCGCCGTCTCCGACGGGATTACCGCTTCCCCGGAATGCGCAGCGATTGCGCCGGCGTTCCTGACAAGCATTGGCTGGAACATGCGCCCTTGCCGCCAGTTGGCCCTTACGGCTGTCGCCGGCAGCGGCTAAGCCTCCGTTGAATGGAGCAGGAATGATGGCTCTGGCGAAATCAGAGACCGGCGAGACGGTGCAGTGGGCCGCGATTACCGGCGTGATCGCGACCGTGTCGGTGTTCGCCATCGCGCAGGGGCTTTCCTATCCGCTGCTGAGCTTCATTCTGCAGCGTCAGGGCGTGTCGCCGGCGGTGATCGGCCTGTCGGCCGCGATGACGCCGGTCGGCTTCATCCTGTCCTCGCCGCTGATCCCGGGACTGGCGCGCCGGTTCGGAGCAGGGCGCACGGCGCTCACCTGCGCTGGGCTCTCGGCGTTGGTGCTGGCGCTGATCGGCTGGACGCAGGACGTCTATTTGTGGTTTCCACTGCGCTTCCTGGTCGGCGTGGTCACCAATCCGCTTTATGTGCTCAGCGAAATCTGGGTGATCGCGCTGGCGCCGCCGTCGCGGCGCGGGCGCGTTATGGGCATCTATTCGACCATCATTTCGGCTGGGTTCGCAGCCGGGCCGCTTTGCCTGCTTGCGGTCGGCACTGAAGGCTGGCCGCCATTCCTGGTCGGCATCTTTGCTTTTCTGTTCTGCGGCGCCTGCCTTGCGGTCGTGGTGAAGCGCCTGCCCAAAGTCGACGAGGCAGGCGAAAAAGTTTCGGTGCTGGGCTTCATGCCGCTCGCCTGGCTGCTCCTGTCGGCGGTCGTCGCTGCCGCCGGTTTCGAGCAGTCGGTGCTGGCGCTGCTTCCCGTCTATGGCACCCACTTCGGCATTCCCGAGACGCGCATGTCGGCGCTGCTGTCGACGATGATCGCCGGCAACATCGCCATGCAGGTGCCGCTCGGCCTGCTCGCCGAAAGATTGACGGCGCGCCTCGTGCGATTCGGCTGTGTCTCGGTGACGGTTCTTGGCTGCGCGCTGCTGCCCGCCCTCATCGAGACGCCGCTGATCTGGCCTTGCGTCTTCATCTGGGGCGCGGTGTCCTACGGGATCTACACGATGTCGATCATCGAGCTCGGCGAGCGTTTTACGGGCTCGGCGCTGGTCGCGGGCAACGCGGCCTTCTCCTTGATGTGGGGCGTCGGTGGCATCCTCGTGCCGCCGCTGACCGGCGGCATCATGGACCTGATCGGCGCCGCGGGGCTTCCGGTGACGCTCGGCACGATCTGCGCGGCGCTGGCCATAGTCACCGTTATTCGACGGCGGGTGGTGTAGAGCGGGTTGGCTGAGCGCAGGCAGCGCTGCTCTTGAATGTTGGCGCGGCGAACGCGATGTAGGCGGGGCCGCCAGACCCGGAGACCCGCATGACCAGCCCGATGACCCAAACCCAGCCTGAATTGCCGCTGGAGGATCCGTTCCTCTGGCTGGAGGACCGTAACAGCAAGGAAGCGCTCGACTGGGTTCATCGCCAGAATGCGACAACTGTCGCCGAACTGCAGGGCGATCCATCCTATCAGGTGGCATTCGAGACCGCGCTCGACCTGATGACGGCCGAGGACAATATCGCGGTCGGGTCGGCGCTCGCCGGTTACGTCTACAATTTTTGGCAGGACAAGACCAACGCGTTGGGCTTGTGGCGCCGCACGACGCTGGCCTCCTACAAGACCGACAAGCCGGAATGGGAAACGATCATCGATTTCGATCAGCTCTCGGCCAAGGAAGGCGTGAAATGGGTGTTCGGCGGCGCCAGCCGGCTCTATCCCGATTTCGACCGCTGCCTGCTTTTCATGTCGCCGGATGGCGGCGACGCCAGTGAGATGCGCGAGTTCGACATTTCGACGAAAACCTTCGTCGAGGACGGGTTTCGGGCACCGGCTTCGAAGTCGGGCTTTTCCTGGTTGGACAGGGACACGGTGATCGTCTCGGCGGCCTTTGAGGAAGAGGACAAAACTCAGTCAGGCTATCCGCGGGTGATCAAGCTCTGGCGGCGCGGCACGAGGCTGGAGGAGGCAACGCCGATCTTCGAGGGCGAAAAGCATCATCTCGCGGTCGGCGGCGGCGTGGAGTTCGATGGCGACAAGAGACATTTCATGCTCGGCAAGACTATCGACTTCTTCACCTCGCACAGTTTTCTCCGGCTGGCTTCGGGCGAAAACCGGCGCATTCCGCTGCCCGACGACGCGACCGACACGGCGATCTTCAAGGGACAGCTCGTCTTTGGCGTCCGCAGTCCTTGGACGGCGCTGGACGGCACGCGCTGCCTGCCGGATGGGCTGTATTCCGTGGATTTCAATCGCTGGATTGAAACCGGTTCGTTCGAACCGGTCGAGACGCTGCTCAAACCGGAGCACCGCGTATCCGTCGCCGGCCTCGCCCGGACGCAGGACCGGCTGTTCATCAACCTGATGGACAATGTCCGCGGCAAGGTCGTCGTTTGCGATTATGTCGGCGATGGCTGGTCTCTGAAGCCGGTCGGCCTGCCCGACAACGGCAATGTCGGCATCAGCCATGCCGAGCATTTCGGCTCCAGCGTCTCCTTTTCCTTCACCGATTTCCTGACGCCGAGCTCGATCATTTGGTCGGACGACAATGGCGATACGCTTCAAACCGTGAAATCGCAGCCGGCGCGCTTCGATGCATCGCCCTATGTTTCGGAGCAGTTCGAGGCGCGGTCCAGGGACGGCACGATGATCCCGTATTTCGTCGTGAGGCGGCGCGACCAGACGGGACCGGTGCCGGCGCTGCTCTATGGCTATGGCGGCTTCGAAGTGCCGCTCCTGCCCGGCTATGCCGGCATCCGCGGCAGGCTGTGGCTGGAGAAGGGCAATGCCTATGTGCAGGCCAATATCCGCGGCGGCGGCGAGTTCGGCCCGGCGTGGCATCAGGCGGCACTCAAGGGCAAGCGCCAGAAAGCGTTCGATGATTTCGCCGCGGTCGCCGAGGATGTGGTCAGGCGCGGCATCACCACGGCGGCACAACTCGGCATCCAGGGCGGCTCGAATGGCGGCCTGCTTACCGGCGTCTCGCTGACGCAACGGCCGGAGCTGTTCGGCGCCGTCATCATCGACGTGCCGCTGCTCGACATGCTGCGCTACACCGAGCTGCCGCCCGGCGCCTCCTGGATGGCGGAATATGGCGACCCCTCGAAGCCGGAGGAGGCGGCATGGCTCGCCGCCTATTCGCCCTATCAGCGTGTGGCGACTGGTGCAGCTTATCCGCCGGTGCTGTTGATGACCTCGACCGCGGACGACCGCGTCCATCCTGGGCATGCCCGCAAGATGGCGGCGCGGCTGCAAGGTGCTGGTCACGGCAAAACGCTGTTCTTCGAAGAGACCGAAGGCGGCCATGGCGGGCGCGGCGATCGCCGGCCCCAGGCCGCGCAAACGGCGATGCGCTACGTCTTTCTGCAGCGGGTGCTCGGCAGCGCAGCCTGACCGGAACGGCTTGTATTTTGGGCCTCAGGCGGCATAAGCTGCCGCCATGGTCAGCATCAGCACATCAGGCGCCTTCGGGGTTGCGGTGACGCCGTCACCGCGAACGCTGCGCGCTGAGCTTTTGCGGCTGTGCGCCCGCGTCGGCTATTCGCCGCCCCGTTTCCTCTGACGAATCCGCCCCGGCCGCTGCCGGATTGATTCAAGAGGAAAGAAAAACCCATGACCTATCAGAACTATTCGCTGAAGCAGCTTCAGCAGATCGATGCCGCGCATCACCTCCATCCCTTCACCGACCATAAGGAACTGCGTGAAGCGGGCTCTTGCATCATCACCCACGCCAAGGGGCCGTTCATCTATGATTCCGATGGAACGGAAATCCTCGACGGCATGGCGGGCCTCTGGTGCGTCAATGTCGGCTACGGCCGCGACGAACTTGCGGAGGCCGCCTACGCCCAGCTGAAGGAGCTGCCCTACTACAACTCCTTCTTCAAGTGTTCGACGCCTACACCAGTGCTGTTGTCGCAGAAGCTGGCGGAACTGGCTCCGGAGCATGTCGGTCAGGTCTTCTACGGTTCATCCGGCTCCGAGGCCAACGACACAGCGCTGCGGCTCGTGCGCCACTATTGGGCGCTCGAGGGCAAGCCTGAGAAGAACCGCGTCATCTCGCGCAAGATGGCCTATCACGGCTCGACGATCGCCGGCACTTCGCTCGGCGGCATGGAGCCGATGCACAAGCAGCTCGGCGGCCCGGTGCCGAACATCGTCCATGTGATGATGCCCTATGCCTATGAGCTCGCGCTGCCCGGCGAAAGCGACCATGATTTCGGCATCCGCGCGGCCAAGGCGGTGGAGGACGCCATCCTGGAAGTCGGCGCCGACAAAGTCGCCGCCTTTATCGGCGAGCCGGTAATGGGCGCCGGCGGTGTGAAAATCCCGCCGATGAGCTACTGGCCGGAGGTGCAGCGCATCTGCCGCAAATACGACGTGCTCTTGATGCTCGATGAGGTGATCACCGGCTATGGCCGCACCGGCGAGTGGTTCGCGGCCCAGACCTTCGACGTGGAACCCGACACCATCACCACCGCCAAGGCGCTGACCTCCGGGTACCAGCCGCTGTCGGCGCTGCTGGTCGGCGATCGCATCAGCAGGACGCTGGTCGAGAAGGGCGGCGAATTCTATCACGGCTACACCTATTCCGGTCACCCGGTCGCGTGCGCGGTGGCGCTGAAGAATCTCGAGATCATCGAACGGGAGGGTCTGGTCGAGCGCGTCAAAACCGACACCGGTCCCTATTTCGCGCAGGCGCTGCAGGAACGCATCGCCGGCCACAGGCTGGTCGGCGAGGTGCGCTCGATCGGCCTGATGGGTGCGATCGAGATCGTCAAGGACAAGGCGACCAAGGAACGATACCTGCCGTCGGGAAGTGCGGCCGTCGTCGTGCGCGACCACGCGATCGCGCAGGGCATGATGCTGCGCGCCACAGGCGATACGATGATTCTGTCGCCGCCGCTGATCTGGACGCGCGAGACCATCGACATGGCCTGCGAGCGTATCGCCAAGGCGCTCGACCTTGCCGAGGCGGATTTGCGGAAGCGCTGACAATAACACAGCCGGGCGCCCTTCCTGGAGGGTGCCCGGCGATCCGAATCTGCGGCGAAGCCGTCCCAAACGCAAAAACCGCGCCCCAGAAGGGAACGCGGCTTTGCCAAATACGCATGGCGCTTCGCTACGAGAGACTTGCGAAACTTACGGGCTCCGGTACGCGAGACCTGATCCGGAGCGCCGGGCGGTTGCGATGTCCGCCTCGCAGTCCGTTTTAAAGACACATCGTTACCGGTGAGTTAGCGAGACCTTAAGCAAATCTAAATTTGCCGGATTTCTGTCGAAAAAATCCGCTAATAACCCTTTTCAAGCAGCTGTTTAGGTTTGATCTCCGCGCAGGAAATTTATGATGCCGGAAAAGTCGGCGCCTGCGTTCCCCTGCGCATTGAACAGCGCGTAGAGCTGCGTCGCCTCCGCGCCCAGAGGCGTCACGGCGCCGGCACTTTGCGCGGCTTCCTGCGACAATTTCAGGTCCTTGAGCATGAGCGCGGCGGCAAAGCCCGGCTTGTAGTCGCGGTTGGCGGGCGATGCCGGAACAGGGCCGGGCACCGGGCAGTAAGTGGTCAGTGACCAGCACTGGCCGGAGGAGGTGGAGGCGACGTCGAAGAGCGCCTGGTGCGACAGGCCGAGTTTCTCGGCGAGCACAAAGGCTTCGGCGACGCCGATCATCGAGATGCCGAGAATCATATTGTTGCAGATCTTGGCTGCCTGGCCGGCGCCGTCACCGCCGCAATGAACGATGCGGCCGGCCATCGGCTTCAGGATCGGCTCGGCAGCGGCGAATGCTGCGTCGGACCCGCCGGCCATGAAGGTGAGCGTGCCGGCGGTGGCGCCGCCGGTGCCGCCGGACACAGGCGCGTCGATCGAAGGCAAGCCGTGCCTGGCTGCAATCGCGTGGGCCTTGCGCGCCGATTCGACGTCGATGGTCGAGGAATCGATGAACAGCGCCCCTTTTTTGGCATTCGAGGTGATGTCCTCGTAGACCGACAGCACATGCTTGCCGGCGGGAAGCATGGTGATGACGACATCTGCGTCCTTCACCGCGGCGACGGCATTGGCCATGACGGTGACGCCATGCTCTTTTGCGATGGTGAGGTTCTCCGGCACGAGGTCGAAGCCCAACACCTGGTGCCCTGCCTTGACCAGGTTGGCGGCCATCGGGTTGCCCATATTGCCGAGGCCGATGAAGGCGATGGTGGTCATGGTGGCGCTCCGTGTGGTGAATGGTGAATGGTCAGTAGTAAATAGTAAGTAGTAAGTAGGAAGTAGTAATAGTAAGTAGTGTCGCTTATATCACCATTCACCATTCACCATTCACCATTCATTACTCACTACTCACTAGTTTCTCTATCGCCCGATCAGCACTCGCGCGATGATGACGCGCATGATCTCGTTGGTGCCTTCGAGGATCTGGTGGACGCGCAGATCACGCACCAGCTTCTCGATGCCGTAGTCGTGCAGATAGCCGTAGCCGCCATGAAGCTGCAGCGCCTCATTCGCGACGTCGAAGCCGATATCGGTGACGAAGCGCTTTGCCATGGCCGACCATTTGCCTGCATCCGGCGCCTTGCGATCGAGCTTCGAAGCTGCGGCGTAAAGGAAGATGCGGGCCGCCTGCAATTCCGTCTCCATGTCCGCCAGCCTGAACTGCAGCGCCTGGAACTGGTTGATCTTTGAGCCGAACGCCTTGCGTTCGGCCGTGTAGGCGAGGGCCTTGTCGAGCGCCGACTGAGCGCCGCCCAGCGAGCAGGCGGCGATGTTGAGCCGGCCGCCGTCGAGCCCGGCCATGGCGATACCGAAGCCCGCGCCTTCGGTGGCAAGCAGGTTATCCGCCGGCACCTTGCAATCCTCGAAGATGACCTGGCGGGTCGACTGCATGTGCCAGCCCATCTTGTGTTCGTCGGCGCCGAAGGAGAGGCCGGGCGCATCCTTGGGTACCACCAGCGTCGAAATGCCTTTCGGTCCGTCGCCGCCGGTGCGCGCCATGACGACGTAGAGGTCGCTGTCGCCAGCGCCCGAGATGAACTGCTTGGCGCCGTTCAAGACATAGTCGCCGCCGCTCCTCACCGCTCTCGTCTTCAAGGCGGCGGCATCCGAGCCGGAGCCGGGCTCGGTCAGGCAATAGCTCGCCAGCCATTCCATGGAGGTCAGCTTCGGCAGGAAGCGCCGGCGCTGCTCGTCGCTGCCGAAGCGGTCGATCATCGAGGCCGCCATATTGTGGATGGAGATGAAGGAGGAGAAGGCCGGATCGGCATGCGCCAGCGCCTCGAAGATCAGCACCGCATCGAGCCGACCGAGCGCCGAGCCGCCGACATCGTCGCGGACATAGATGCCGCCGAGGCCGAGCGGCCCGGTTTCGCGGATCACGTCGCCGGGAAAATGCTTCGCCCGGTCCCAGTCGAGCGCGTTGGGCGCGACCCGATCGGCCGCGAAGGCCTCAGCCATCTCCTTTATGGCGCGCTGTTCCTCGGTGAGTTCGAATTGGCCAGTGCCCGCATCGACTGCCGCGTCCATGGCGTGCTCCCTGTCGTTTCAGGCCTTGTGGCCGGTCGTTTTTGGCTTTGCGCAGCGATCAATCTAGACCAATGATGCCGCCGCGCAACAGCCCGCCGCGGACCGGCTGTGCATGGATTGATCAACGGAGCCTTGTGTGCCGACAATTTTCGATCAGCTGCTGGACCGGTTCCACGTCTATCTCGCCGGCGTCGACAGCGATCTGGTTGCGGACGCCGTCGCGCGCATCGATTGGCACATGCCCTGTCGTTCGCGCGAACCGCGTACGCTCGATTGCCTTCGCCATCTCGACCGGATTGCGGAGCTTGCGCCGCGGGACGCCGGGCCGCTGGCGCGGTTCATCACGGATCATCGCGATGAGCTGTGCTGGGGGCAGACTTATACCGCCGCCGATTTCAGCCAGGCCTTCATCGACAATTACGGCTGGCTGGAGGTGTTCGGCACGCGCGGGCATTTCGTCAATGACGAGGTCGCAGCCGGCCTGCTGGTTCTGGGTCCCGATATCGTCTATCCCGACCATCATCACATCGCCGAGGAGATCTACATTCCAGTGACCGGCGGCACCGAGTGGCGCATGGGCGAGGGCGGCTTTCGCGTTCGCGCGGCGGGCGAGATCATCCACCACGCGTCCAACGTCAATCACGCCATGCGTACCGGCAAGGAGCCATTGATGGCGCTCTATCTATGGCGCGGCGGGCCGCTGGCGCAGAAATCGACCTTCGGCTCGGAGGTCAGGGGCTGATGGCCAGGGCGATCATGCTGCAAGGCACCGGCTCGGATGTCGGCAAGACGGTGCTGGCGGCGGGGCTCTGCCGGGCAGCAAAAAAACGCGGACTGAAGGTCAGGCCGTTCAAGCCGCAGAACATGTCCAACAACGCCGCCGTCGCCGACATCCCCGGCAACAACAGGGCCGGCGGCGGCGAGATCGGCCGCGGGCAGTGGCTGCAAGCGCTGGCCTGCGGGGTGAGGCCGACCGTGCACATGAACCCGGTGCTGCTCAAACCGCAAAGCGACATCGGCTCGCAAGTGGTGGTGCAGGGCAAGGTTTTTGGCGAGGCGCGGGCGCGCGACTATCAGGCGATGAAGGCCAGGCTGATGGATGCGGTGCTCGATTCCTGGGCGAAGGTCGGCGAGGACGCCGATCTCGTCATCGTCGAGGGCGCCGGCTCGCCTGCCGAGATCAACCTTAGAAGCCGCGACATCGCCAATATGGGCTTTGCCACGCGCGCCAACGTCCCAGTGGTGCTTGTCGGCGACATCGACCGCGGCGGCGTCATTGCTTCGGTCGCGGGCACGCATCTGATCCTGCCGGACGAAGACCGGCGCATGATCGCCGGCTATCTCATCAACAAATTCCGCGGCGATGTCTCGCTGTTCGATGACGGGATCAGCGCCATCGGCAAGTTCACCGGCTGGCGCTGCTTCGGCGTCGTGCCCTGGCTGAAGGCGGCGGCAAGGCTGCCGCCCGAAGATTCGGTTGTCCTCGAGCGTCTTGCCTCCGGCGAGAGGCGGGCGTTGAAGGTGGCGGTGCCTATGCTGGCGCGGATCGCCAATTTCGACGATCTCGATCCGCTCAAGGCCGAGCCGCAGGTCGAGGTGGTGTTCGTGCCGCCGGGAAAGCCGCTGCCGGAAGATGCCGGGCTGGTGGTCATTCCGGGCTCGAAATCTACCATCGGCGATCTGATAAAATTCCGCGAGAATGGCTGGGATCGCGACCTTGCCGCGCATCGCAAGCGCGGCGGCCATGTCGTCGGCATCTGCGGCGGCTATCAGATGCTCGGCCGCAAGGTGCGCGACCCCGATGGCATCGAAGGCAGCGTCATCGAAACGGAGGGTCTTGGCCTGCTCGACATCGAGACGGTGATGGAATCGGAAAAGACGGTGCGCAATTCGAGCGCTCATTCGGTGCAGTTCGGCCTGCCGCTCGAAGGTTACGAGATCCATCTCGGCCGCACCACCGGCCCGGATACGGCGCGGCCGTCGGCGATCATCAACGGCCTCGAGGACGGCGCGGTCTCCGCCGACGGCAAGGTGATCGGAACCTATCTGCACGGGCTGTTTGCAGCGGACGCGTTCCGTGCCGCTTATCTGGAGAGCCTTGGTGTCAGGGGCGCCGGCATCGATTACTGCGCCGAGGTCGAGACCGCGCTGGACGAGATCGCTGCCGAGCTGGAAGCCGATCTCGACTGCGATGCGATTTTCGGATCGGCGCGATAGGCGGCTCTGTCGGTTTGTGGAAACGCCCATCGGGTCGTCATCCACGGGCGGAGCAACGAGCGTAGCGACGCAGCGCAGACCCGAGGGTCCATTCCGTGAATTTGAGGCGTTGCGACGGGGCAGAATTTTGCTCCGCTGCGCCCTTTGATCAAGGTCACGGAATGGATCCTCGGGTCTCCGCGACGGAGCTTCGCTCCTGCTTCGCCCGTGGATGACGAAGTTGAGACGCAGTCGCTAATCCCCAACGTCGGCGATCGACCTACCCTTGTTCGCCGGCCTTCGGCCAGTAGGTGCCGAAGGACCAGACATTGCCTTCCGGGTCGAGGCAGATGAACTCGCGACTGCCATAGTCGCGGTCGACCAGTTCCTGGGTGATCCTGGCGCCGGCCTTCTTCGCCTTGGCATAGGCGGCATCGGCGTCATCGACGGCGATGTAGATGGACTTGCCGCCGCCACCGCCGGGCTCGCCGACCATCTTGCCGTAATCGTCGTCGCGCGCGGTGCCCAGCATGATCATCGAGGACCCGAAGGTCAGTTCCGCGTGGTGAACGATGTCGCCATCGCCATAACGGGCGCGCAGTTCGAAGCCGAAGGCCTCGCTGAGCCAGTCGATCATCTTAGCGGCTTTCCTGTAACGCAGGGCTGGACAGAGACGGGGTGCTTCGTTTGCTGTTCGCATGACAGTATCCCTGTGCCGGTTGATGAATGCCAAGTCTGTGCGAAGGCGGTTTCCGCGTCTTGAAGAAATGTTACCTCGCCTGAGGCCTAGATCCGTGCGGCGAGCCCGGACGGCGTTTCGCCGGCGAGCTGCCGGAACTCGCGCACCAGATGCGCCTGGTCGGCATAGCCGCAATCGGCGGCGATGCCGGCCCAGTCGTCATTCTGCTGCTTCGATAGCGAAAGCGCCCGGTTGAAGCGCACGATGCGCGACAATGTCTTCGGCCCGATGCCGATCGCGTCGGAGAATCTTGCCGCGAGGTGCTTGCGGCTCCAGCCGATCTCGCTGGCGAGCGCCGAAATGCGAGCGCGGCCGCCCGACGCGATGACCGTCCGGTAGGCCCAGGCGATTTCGGGCGAAAGCGCATGCGCGTCCGCGAGGCGGCCAGCGATGAAACCCTCGGCAATGTCGAAGCGCGCGTCCCAATCCGACGCTTCGCCGAGCTGTTCGCGCAGCGCGATGCCGTAAAAGCCCAGTGCCTCGTCCAACCCGACCATGCGGTCGCGCAGCTCGCTCATCGGCAGGCCGAAGAGTTGCTTGGCGCCGAGCGGCGTGAAATTGACCTGGACACAGCAGGCGGCGCCGAAGGATTCGATCACGACCGGGCCGGCATAGAGACCGGCGGCGAAGCTGGCGTAGCGATCGTTGTCGCCCGGGCTGCGGCCGAGCCCGATGGCGAAGGCTTCGGCGAAGCTGATCACCAGCGGTACGGTCAGCGAGGCATATTCGACCATGCGGAAATGGCCGGGCCGTATCTCCCGGTAGCCGCAGATATCCGTGACGATGCCTGCGAGCGAGGCAGCGGGTTTGCGCCGCACCATCTCGAAATGGAAGGCGGGAGAGCGGGTATCCTGCCGATGGCGCTCCGTCTCGTCGGACATGCCGCGAGCCTAGCTGAACACGCTCGCAAAAATCAAAAGCGCCCGGCAGGGCCGGGCGCTCCGAGTTGCCTGAGATTGGTGCTAGCGGTTAACGCAATTGCGGCTTTAAGCGCCGCGCATCAGGCAGCCGCCGGCGAGCACAGCGTAGGCGATGAGCATGATCCACACCGACGCGAGAGGAATGAATGCAAGAAGGCCAAGAGCGGCGAGAAGGCCGATGATGGCGATGACCAACGAAATAATGAACACGATCTGGGTAGGCGCACTGAGATTCATGTCTGGTCCCTCCAACATGATTCGCAACACACGAATTCTACCAGCAGGACCGTCACACACCAATGAGCCGGCGTAGGGGATTGGCCGGGTCGGCAAGCAGCTTGACCGCCAGCGCTACACACACGATCACCAGCAGCGGCTTGATCAGTTTTGCGCCGATTTTGATGGCGAGGCCGGCGCCGAGGCGCGCGCCCAGAAACTGGGCAACACCCATCATCAGGCCCATCTTCCAGTCGATGACTCCCACGGCGGCGAAGACGACGAAGCCACCGATGTTGGAGGCGAAATTGAGCAGCTTGGTGTGCGCGGTCGCCTTGAGCAAACCATAGCCGGCAAGGCTGACGAAGGCGAGCATAAGGAACGAGCCCGTGCCTGGGCCGAACAGACCGTCGTAGAAGCCGATGGCAGGCACAACCGTCAGGCCGAATAGGAGCGGCGACAGACGTTCTGCGCGGTCAACGTCGTTCATGTTGGGCTTGAACGCGAAGTAAAGAGCGATCGCGATCAGCAGAACCGGCAAAAGGGCGCGCAGGAAGTCGCCGGGCACGACCGTCGCCAGCAGCGCGCCGATGGCGCCGCCAACAAGCGCCAGCAGCGCGGAAGGCAGTTGTCGGCGCAGATCGACCTGGCCGTTCGCGGCATAGTGGATTGTGGCCGAGCCCGAGCCGAACATGCCCTGCAGCTTGTTGGTGCCGAGCGCTGCCACCGGAGAGAAGCCCGCCAGGAGCAGCGCCGGGATGGTGATCAGGGCGCCGCCGCCGGCGATCGAATCGACGAAGCCCGCCGCAAAAGCGGCAGCAGTGAGTATGAGGACGGTCTGCAAAGTAAGGTCGATCATCGGGCTATGGATCAAGGCGGGGGGACGGCAGCTTCCATCATGCTTGCACAGTTTGCGCAAGACCGATTCCACGCTAACAATCTCAATGGAATCGCAAGGGGAGGCTTACGGCGATGGCGCTGCTCGACCAGATACGCTCGATCTTCGACGGCGACCCGGGTGTGCGCAAGGTAGCGGACGATCCGGTGCTGTCGGCAGAGCTTTTGATGCTGTTCCGGATGATCCTGGCCGACGGCTCGGTGTCGGAGAGCGAGATGGTCGCCTTCCGGCGCATCTGCAAGGAAGCCTTCGGCATTCCCGAAGCCTCGATCGACAGCGTCATCGAGTATCTCAACGACTACGGCTACGAGACCAACGGCTCGCAAGCGATCGCGCTGTTCCGCGACCTCGATGTCGAGCGGCGAAAGCTGCTTGCGCGCCACATGGCCGAGATCGCCAAGGCGGATTCGAAGCTTGCCGAGAGCGAGGTGAAGCTGCTGCGTCGCACGCTCGACCTGCTCGACATCAGCCCGGTGGATTCGGTCACACCGGAGGGCTGAGCGCGAGCTCGCTGCTTACCCTTGTTCCTGCATGCGTCGCGCGATCGCACGGTGAAGGTCTGGCGCCGCCGCGACCAGCGCCTGCGCGGCTTCCGAGCGCGGCCTGTCGAGCACATTGGCCGTCTTGCCGCGCTCGACGATCTTGCCCTCATGCATGACCAGCACCTCGTCCGACATGGCGCGGGCAACCGTCAGGTCGTGCGTGATGAACAAATAAGCGATGCCGAGCTTCTGGTTAAGCTCCGCGAAGAGATCGAGGATTTGGGCGCGGATCGAGACATCCAGCGCCGAGACCGGCTCGTCGGCGACGACCAGTTTCGGGCGGGTGATGATGGCGCGGGCGATCGACAGGCGCTGGCGCTGGCCGCCAGAGAATTCATGCGGGTATTTGTCCATGTCGCGCGGGCCGAGTCCGACCTCATGCAGCGCATGCGCGACCATCTCGCGCCGCTCGGCTTTCGCTGGCTGGGTCTCGAGTAGATGCAGCGGCTCGGCAACCAGCTTGTCCACCTTCTGGCGCGGATCGAAGGAGCCGTAAGGGTCCTGGAACACCACCTGCATGTCGCGCCTGGCCGGCTTCAGCTCAGCCTCTGACTTGCCGGTGATGGTCTCGCCGCGGAAGCGGATCGCGCCCGCCGTCGGTCTGTCCAGCGCCAGGATCATGCGGGCAAGGGTGGACTTGCCGCAGCCGGAGCGCCCGACGAGCGCCGCCGACTGCGCCGGTTCGATGGTGAGCGAGACATCGTCGACGGCGCGGATCGGCTCCGCCGGCCGGAACAGGGACTTGCGTCGGCCGGGATAATTCCGGCTGACGCCTTCGACTTCGAGCAGCGGCTTTGCCGAGCCGGCAATATGGGCCTTCGGCCGCGCCGGCACATGCATCGAAGCCAGAGCCAGCTCGCGCGTGTAGGGATGTTGCTGCTCCGACAGCGTGCGGGCGGTATCGCCGGCTTCCATCACTTCGCCGCGGCGCAGGATGGTCAGGCGGTCGGCCATTTCGGTCACCACGGCGAGGTCGTGGGAGATGAGCAGCAGGCCCATGCGGTTCTCGCTGACCAGATCGCGCAGCAGGTCGAGGATCTGCGCCTGCAGCACCACGTCGAGCGCCGTCGTCGGCTCGTCGGCGATCAAGAGTTTTGGCTTCAGCGCGCAGGCGATGGCGATGACGACGCGCTGGCGCTGGCCGCCGGACAGTTCATGCGGGTAGCGCGACAGCGGGAATTTCGCTTCCGGCAGGCCGACGCGGTCGAGCATTTTACGCGCGCGATCTTCGGCCTCGGCGCGGCCCGCCTTGGTGTGCCAGCGAATGCCTTCGGCCACCTGCTCGCCGATGGTCTTGACCGGATTGAGCGCCGTCATCGGCTCCTGAAAAACCATGCCGATGTCGTCGCCGCGCAGCGCGCACATCTGGTCCTCGCTCGCGGCAAGGAGGTCGATGCCGTCGAAGGTGACGCGTCCGCTGGCTTGAGCTAGATGCGGCAGCAGCTGCATGATCGTCAGCGCCGTCATCGACTTGCCGGAGCCGGATTCGCCGACCAGGCCGACCACCTCGCCGGGCGCAATCGCAAGCTCGACTTCCTTCAGGATCGGTGTTCCGCCGATCGAGAGCGACAGGTTGTCGATCTGTAGCAGGCTCATCGCCGCCGCCGCGATTTCGGATCGAGGATGTCGGCAATGCCGTCGCCGAGCAGGTTGAGCCCAAGCACGGTAACGATGATCGCCATGCCGGGAAAGATCGCCATCCACGGCGCCGTCACCATCCGCGTCTGCGCGTCGAACAGCATGCGGCCCCAGCTCGGCATTGGCGGCTGCGCGCCCAGGCCGACATAGGAAAGCCCCGCTTCAGCGAGGATGCCGAGCGCAAACTGGATCGTGCCCTGGACGAGCAGCAATGTCGCGATGTTGGGCAGGATGTGCTCGACGGAAATCTGCGTCATGCCCTTGCCGGCTGCCCGTGCGGCGAGGATGAATTCGCGCGGCCAGATCGCCAAGGCGGCGGCGCGGGCGACGCGCGCGAAGACCGGGATGTTGAAGATGCCGATGGCGATGATGGCGTTGACCGCGCCGGGACCGAAGATTGCGGTGATCATGATCGCCGAGAGCAGCGCCGGAAAGGCGAAGACGAGATCGTTGATGCGCATCAGCGCCTCGTCGGCAAGGCCGCCGCGCGCAGCGGCGAAGGCGCCAAGCGGCACGCCGATACCCATGCCGATGCCGACCGCCACCAGCGCCACCGCGATGGAGTTGCGGGCGCCAACCATGATCATCGACAGGATGTCGCGGCCGAAGTGATCGGTGCCGAACCAATGCGTCCACGAGGGCGCCTGCGTCTTGTCTGCGATCACCAGCTTGGTGACGTCGTAGGGGGTCCATACAAAGGAGAGCAGCGCAATCGCAGCCACCAGCAGCGTGATGGCGAAGCCGGTCAGAAAAGAGCGGTTGCCGAAGGCTTTGGCCAGAATCCCGGCAAGCGTTTCCTCGGGCAGGTCGACGCGCACCGTCATTGTCGGCCCCTGAGCCGCGGATCGACGACGGCGTAATAGAAGTCGACCAGCAGGTTGACGGCGATCACGGCCGCGACCAGCAGCATGACGACGCTCTCGACGACGATCAGGTCGCGCTGGGTGATGGCCTGGAAAACCAGCCGTCCAAGCCCTGGCAGATAGAAGACATTCTCGATGATTATGGTGCCGGCAAGCAGGAAGGCGAATTGCAGGCCGAGAATGGTGAGCACCGGGATCATGGCGTTGCGCAGTGCATGGCGCCAGAGCACCGCGCGGTAGGGCAGGCCCTTGGCGCGGGCGGTGCGGATATAGTCTTCGTTGAGCACCTCGATCAGCGCCGAGCGGGCGACGCGCGCCAGGATAGCCGCCTGCGGCAGCGCCAGCGCGACGGCCGGCAGCAGCAGCGATTTAACCGCCGGCCAGATCCCGGCCCCCCAGCCAGGAAACCCGCCGGCCGGCACCAGCCGCAGCCAGACGGCGAAGAGATAGATCAGCATCAGCGCGAACCAGAAATTCGGCACGGCAACGCCGAACTGGGCAGCGCCCATGGCGAATGTGTCGCCGGCCCGGCCCTGGCGGCCGGCGGAGAACACCCCGACCGGAATGGCTATGACGGTCGACAGCGCCAGCGCGATCAGCGCCAGCGGCAGGGAGACGACGACGCGCTCCCGCACCAGGTCGATGACGGGCACCGAATAGGTGTAGGAGCGGCCGAAATCGAGGCTAAGCAACCCGCCTGCCCAATGCAGGTAGCGCAGGAGAAGCGGCGCGTTCAGGCCCATCTGGTTGCGCAACTCCTCGACTTGGTCGGCGCTGGCGTTGAAGCCCAGCATCAGGCGAGCCGGGTCGCCAGGCAGGATTTCCATCACCGCAAACACCACCATCGAGGCCAGCACCAGCGTAATGGCCGCGATGATGAGACGCTTGAAGAGATAGGTGGTCATGGGAGGCGATCAGGCGATCGCGCCGGCCGTCAATCCGTCCACTTCACCTTGGTGAGGTCGTTGGCCTGGATCGGTGCATTCTCCCACAGGCCCTGCAGCTTCGCGTCCCAGACCCCGACCTTCGGCAGCTCGTAGAGGAAGCCGACCACGGCGTCGTCGGCGAGGATCTTCTGCGCCTCTGCCAGCAGCGCTTTCCGCTTCGCCTCGTCCGAGGTCAGGTTGAGCTTGGCGATGATGCCGTCGAAGGCCGGGTTGTCGTAGTTGAAATAATAGTCCTTGCGCGAATAGATATCGATGTCGTTCGGCTCGGTGTGGGAGACGATGGTGAGGTCGTAGTCCTTCTTGGTGAAGACCTGATCCAGCCATTGCGCCCATTCGACGGGGATGATCTCCAGATCGATACCGACATCGCGCAGTTCGGACGCGATGATCTCGCCGCCAAGCCGCGCATAGGACGGCGGCGGCAGCTTCAGCGTCGCTTTGAAGCCTTTTTCGAGGCCGGCTTCCTTCAGCAGTTCCTTGGCCTTGTCGACATTGTGCGGATAGAGGCCGGTGAGGTCGACATAATCTTTGTTGGCGGGCGACATATGCGAGCCGATCGGCACGCCGAGGCCCGCCGAGGCCCCGTCGATGATCGCCTTGCGGTCGAGCGCGAAGGAGATGGCCTGGCGCACCTGCAGCTTGTCGAAGGGCGGCTTCTTGTTGTTGATCGAAAGAATCGTCTCGCCTTCGGTGGAGCCGATTACCACCTTGAAACGCGGGTCGTCCTTGACCTGAGAGACGCTGTCGGGATCGAAGAAGGGGAAGGCCTGGATGTCGCCGGAAAGCAGCGCCGGCACGGCGGCGGCGGCGTCGGGTACGATGCGGAACTCGACCTTGTCGAGCGCAACCGGGGCACCCCAGTAATTGTCCGACTTCACAAGCGTGATCGACGACCCCTTGGCCCAGCTCTGGAACTTGAAGGGGCCGGTGCCGACCGGCTTTTCCTTGTTGGTGTCGGCCGATTTCGGCGACACTATCACCGCGTCGCCCCAGCCCATATTGTAGAGGAAGGAGCCTTGCGGGTTCTTGAGTGTGACCTTCACCGTCGCCGGATCGACGACATCGACCTTGTCGATCTGCGCGAACAGACCCTTTTGGGCGTTGACCGAATTGTCGGCGCGGGCACGGTCGAGCGAGAATTTCACGTCGTCGCCGCTGAAGTCGCTGCCGTCGTGGAATTTCACGCCGGTATGCAGCTTGAAGGTGTAGGTCTTGCCGTCATCCGAGATGGTCCAGCTTTCGGCAAGATCGGGCATCACCTCGCCGTTCGGGCCGATGCGGGTGAGACCTTCGAAGACATTGGCGTAGAGCACCTCGTCGATAGCGGCCGCGGCGCCCGCGGTCGGGTCGAGATGAGGGGGTTCGAGCGGAATGCCGATGACGAGGTCGGTGCGCGCCGCAAAAGCCGACGTGGCGGCGGCGAATGACAGCACAACCGCGGCGAGAATGGTCTTCCACAATTTCATCGCTGAACTCCCATTGCTCAAATAGCCAGCGGATAGAAGCGTGATTTGGCCTGTGAGTAAATTGCGTTTCGTGCTGCCGGGCGGCGCCAAGGGAAATGTTTTTCCCGATCAGCCGGTCGTACCGCGCACCAGCACGTCAAGGCCGATCGCCATCACCTTGGCCGCGTCCACCATGTCGGCGATGCCCACCCATTCGTCCGGCCGATGCGCGAGATCGAGGATGCCGGGACCATAGGCGATGCAGTCGTAGATCTGGCCGATGCGGGCAACATGCTTCTGGTCGTAGGTGCCGGGCGAGATGACGTATTCCGGCTCGCGGTCGAAGATTTCCATGATGCCCTTCGCGACGGCTTTCACCACCGGCGCGTCGCGCTCGGTCATCAGCGGCAGCACTTCCATCAGGTCGCGGATCTCGTAGTCGAACTTTTCTCGCTCGCGCTTCAGCCGGTCGAGGATGCCGGTGACTTCACCCTTGACGGTGGCGAGGTCCTCCTCGAGCAGGAAGCGCCGGTCGATGGTCAGCCGGCAGGAATCCGGGACGTTGGGCGAGGGCAGTCCCGGCCGGAAGTCCTCCGTCTGGCCGCCATGGACGGAATTGATGTTCATGGTCGAGCGCCGGGCGCCCTCGGGCACCACCGGCATGCGCGTCACCTTGCGGTCGAGCGCCGGGAAAAGCTCGTCCTCGAAGGCCTGCACGACGGCGCCCATATGGCGCACCGCATTGTCGCCGAGGAACGGCATCGAGCCATGCGCGATCTCGCCCTTCGTCTCGATCTCGGCCCACCAGACGCCGCGATGGCCAAGGCAGATGCGGTCCTTGTTCAGCGGCTCGGGGATGATGACGTGGTCGACCTTCGGTTTCGAGAAATAGCCGAGCTTCGCCAGATGGGCGACGCCGCCGAACCCGCCGGATTCCTCGTCGACGGTGCCGGATATCTCTATGGCGCCGGGAAAGTCGGGATAGACCTCCATGAAGGCTTCTGCGGCAATGACAGAAGCCGCCAGCCCGCCTTTCATGTCGCAGGCGCCGCGGCCGTAGACCCTGCCTTCCTTCACCAGGCCGGCGAAAGGATCGACGGTCCAGCCTTCGCCGGCCTCGACCACGTCGATATGCGAGTTGAAGTGGACGCAGGCACCGGGCGAGCGGCCGTCGAAGCGGGCGACGACATTGACGCGTGGGTAGCGGTCGGTGTCGCCGGGCGTGCCTTCTGCGCGAATGAGCTCGGTTTCGAAGCCGAGCTTCCTGAGGCGCGCGCCAAGGTACTCGGCGCATGGCCGGTAGGCCTCGCCGGGCGGATTGACGGTCGGAAAGCGGATCAGGTCGGCGGTCAGCGCGATCAGGTCGTCTACCCGTTCATCGACGGCCCGGAGGAGTCGTTCGTTCATCCGGCGGATTGAAGAAGCAACGCGGCGCTTTTGCAAGCTGCGTTTCGCCGGTTGCCAGACAATGATTGAGGGCAGGCTGGGAGCTTAAACCACTGAGAGTGGGTGGCTGCATGGCAACCATGGCGGGAAATCGTTCAAATGCGCGAAATCGGATTGGCGAATTTGTCAAGGAGTGTGTGGTACTTAACGCACCTGCCGGCAAAATGATGGAAAAGAACCACGTGATGGCAGGGGGCAATCGAAGGGGTTTCATCGCATGAAAAAGTCCATCCTCATGGCAGCCGTGTTGGCAACCACGTTGCTCGGCGCGTCGATCGCAAGCCGGGCGGCTTCGCTGGTCGCCAATATCGACGTCTCGACGCAGACGATGACCGTCAGCAGATACGGCCAGGTGCTGTACCGCTGGAATGTATCGACGGCCCGCAGGGGCTACTTCACGCCGCGCGGCAGCTACCGGCCGCAATGGACCGCGCGGATGTGGTACTCGCGCAAGTACGACAATTCGCCGATGCCGTTTTCGGTGTTCTTCCGCGGCGGCTACGCCATCCACGGCACCGGGGCCGTGAAGTATCTCGGGCGTCCGGCCTCGCATGGCTGCGTGCGCTTGCATACGGCCAATGCCGCGACTTTCTATTCGATGGTGAAGGAAGCCGGCTACGGCAACACGCGGATCGTCGTGACCGACTGAGAATGAGCCGGAGGTCGGCTGACGGGCGCGGACAGAAATCTTCTGCCCGCGCGTGCCCTTTCGGGGCGTTGCAACAATGCCTCACATGCTTCGAAAACCAACGGTTTATACTACCGAGAGCATCGCCGAAGCTGGTCTGCATGCCGAGGCAGTGGTAAGTACGAAGCGTTAATTTTGGCTGCTTGGGGACTATAATGTATCGATTTCTTTTGAGCGCTGCGATCGCAGCGACAGCAACTTCGGCGTTCGCTGCCGACACGCCGGTTGTTCTGGACCAGGAACTCGCCCAACCGCACATATCAGGTTATGGGGAGGTTTATCTCGGCGGTATCTATTTCGCGACTCCCGGGGACGATGCAGACGGCACGACCGCGGGCGGCGCTGCGCGGGTCAATTTCCCGATTGATGCTCGGTGGAATATCCAGACCGATGCAGTGATCGATTCGCTCTGGATCGAAGGCACGAACATCTACAGCTACGGCGGCGCCATCCATGGCTACTGGCGCGATCCGAGTTCCTACGCTCTGGGTGGATTTGCTACGATAAACGGATTTGGCGGCGATAACGGCATCGGTGACGCAGACCTTTACACTTTCACCGTCGGCCCGGAGGCACAGGCCTATTTCGGCAACGTGACCCTCTACGGCCAAGTATACTATGGCCAGTTGCGGGCCGGCGGCTTATCGGAACATTTGGACAACTGGGGCGGCCGTGGAGTGGTGCGCTTCTTCGCCCAAGACAATCTCCGTTTCGATGGCGAACTCGGCTTCTCGAGACTTTCCGCGGATGGCGGCCACCTCGATACTGTCACAGCCGCCTTGCAGGCTACATACAGGTTCGATGGGACGCCGTGGTCGGTATTCGGGCGCTACCAGTTGGATCACCTGACTTTCTCCGAAGCGTCGGGCAGCGTAAACATCCACAAATATGTGATCGGGTTGCGGGCAAGCTTCGGCTCGGATACGCTGCTTTCCGAAGACCGCAACGGTGCTACCATGGACACCTATCGGCCGAACTTCTCGGTGCCGTTCCTTTAAGAGTTGTCCGTTAATTTGCGAAAACAAATGCCGCGAGGATCGATCTTCGCGGCATTTTTCTTTGCGCGGCATCCGGCAGCGTTCCAGTGCAAGTTGCGAGCAGCTATGGGAACCTTCCGGCACCGTCCAAAGCTCAGCTGGCCTCTTTGACCAGGCCGCGCTTACGGCGGCGGCCGCTCATCTCCCAGCGCTTGTGGAACCACATCCACTGTCCGGGATCCTCGCGCACCCAGCGCTCGACGACGTCGGCGAGCAGCTGTGTGGTGGCGTGAACATCGACGCTGCCACCTTCGGTGCGTGGCAGGTCGAGCTTGTCTTCGATTTCCAATCGGAAACGGTTTCCCGGCAGCCTGACGCAGCGCGCCGGATAGACATCGCAGTCATAGTGGCGGGCGAGCATGCCTAGCACCGGATTGCTCTGGCAGGGGCGGCCAAAGAAGGTCGTCTCGACGCCGTTCGTGAATTTCTGATCGACCAGCACGCCGATATTGCCGCCGTTTTCCAGGATGGCGGCGAGCGCGAATGACGCGCCGGTCGAAGAAGGCAGCAGGCCTCCCATGCTCGAGCGGCGTGTCGAGTGGATGTAGTCGGCAAGGTAGGGATTGTTGGGCGGGCGGAACAGCGCCGTGATGTTCATGCCGAAGGTGGCGGCGGCGACCGGCAAAAGCTCGAAATTGCCGAGATGGCCGGTGAACAGGATATGCGGCTTCTTTTCGCCTGCGATTTCGACGAAATGCTCGATGCCGCTGACCTCGACCCGGCCCGGCTTGGCGGCATTCGGGTCGAAATCGAAGAGGGCATCGAGGAAGATGTATTCGGTGGCAAGCCGGGCCATGTTGCCCCACATGTCGGACGCGATGGCCTCGATTTCGGCATCGCCCTTTTGCGGGTAGGCAAGGCGCAGATTGTTGACCGCCACCCTGTGCCGCCCGACCATCGGCCCGATGCGGCGGGCCACGCGGTCGGCGAAGTTGAGCGCGCTGTCAGGCGGCAAAAGTCGCAGCAGGCCGATGATCGCCATGGCAAGCCGCGCCACCAGCCAGTGCTCCATTTGGCGTAGCCGCCGGCCATAGCGGAACATGAAGTCCCGGCGGGCTTTCTTGAGCACTTTGCCGACCATCTTGTCTTAGGCAACGCGAAGAATGATCTTGCCGAAGACGTCGCGGCCTTCCATGCGCTTCAGTGCGGCGTCGATGTCGTCGAAGCCGACTTCGGTGTCGATCACGGGTGCGACGAGACCGGCCGCCATCTTCTGCATGGCATCGGCCATGTTCTCCATGCGGCAGCCGAAGGAGCCGAGTAGCTTCAGCTGTTGCTGGAAAAGCTGCATCAGGTTGACCTGCGTCGAGACACCGGAGGTCGAGCCGCAGGTGACGAGGCGGCCGCCGCGCTTCAAGCATAGCATCGAACCTGCAAAAGTGTCGGCGCCGACATGCTCGAACACGACATCGACGCCCTTCTTTTTCGTCAGCTTGCGCACCACGCCTTCGAAGCGATCCTCGCGATAGTTGATGACATGGTCGGCGCCAAGCGCCTTCGCCTTGTCGATCTTGGCGTCCGACCCGACCGTAGTGAGGACCGTGCAGCCCATGCGCTTCGCCAGCTGGATGGCTGCGGTGCCGATGCCGGAGCCGCCGGCATGGACGAGGACGGTCTCACCGGGCTCCAGTTTCGCGTTGTCGAAGAGCATATGCTCGGCCGTGCCGAAGGTGACGGGTGCGACGGCGGCGCCCAACTCGGACACACCGGGCGGCGCAGGCACCAGGAGACGGGCGGGCAGGTTGATCTTTTCCTGCGCGAAGCCGTCGAGATGGAAGCCGTGGACACCGGAGACGTGCTCGCAGAGATTGTCGCGGCCTTCGCGGCAGGCGCGGCAGAGCCCGCAGGTACGCGCGCCGTAGATCGACACCAGTTGACCCGGCAGCAGGTTGGAAACGCCTGGCCCGACCGCCTCGACCTCGCCCGAGGCTTCGGCGCCGACGACCAGCGGCAGCTTGCGCTTGGCGAAGGCCATGCCGCGCCAGCCCCAGACGTCGATATGGTTGAGCGCCACCGCCTTGATGCGGAGCGTCACTTCGCCTTGCGAAGGCGGCGGCGGAGGCGGAAGGTCCACCGTTTCAAGCCGGCGGTCCTCGATAAGTTGCAATGCGCGCATTTGGCCTGTCGGTACTTTGGAAGCGGGAAAACGTCCGCTTAGACCGGTTCCCGCGCCATGACAAGGCAGGTGTTCTGGCCGCCGAAGCCGAAGGAATTCGACAGAACCGTGCCGACCTCTGCGTTGCGCTTCCTGTTTGGCACCACGTCGAGCACGATTGCCGGATCAGGATTGTCGTAATTGATGGTCGGCGGGATGACGCTTTCGCGCATGGTCATCAAAGAGAACGCGGCCTCGACTGCGCCGGCAGCGGATAGCGTGTGGCCGATCATCGACTTGTTCGACGAGATCGGCATCGAGCCGATCCGCTCGCCGAATACGGTCGACAGCGACAGATGCTCCATCTTGTCGTTTTCCGGCGTCGAGGTGCCGTGCGCGTTGACGTAGTCGATCTCGTCTTCGCTCAAGCCAGCATCGGCAAGGGCGGCACGTACCGCAGCGATGGCCGGCGAACCGTCAGGCTTGGAGCGGGTCCGGTGGAAGTCGTCGGCCTTTTCGCCACAACCGCGCATGATGCCGAGGATCGTCGCGCCGCGCGCAAGGGCTGCTTCCAGCGATTCCAGCACCAGCGCACCGGAGCCTTCGGCAAGGACAAAACCGTCGCGGTCCTTGGAGAAGGGCTTTGAGGCCTTTTCGGGAATGTCGTTGTGGGTGGAGAGCGCCGAAAGCAGCGAGAAGCGGATCAGGGCTTCGGCCGTGGCGGAGCCGTCGGCGCCGATCGACAGCGCCTTGTCGCATTCGCCGCGGCGGATCGCCTCGACGCCGAGCTGGATGGCGGTGGCGCCGGAAGCACAGGCGGTCGACAGCGTGATCGGCAGTCCGCGCGTGCCGAAGCGGTCGGCCAGCCGGTCGGCGATCGAGCCGAACTGGGTGGTCTCGAAAATGCCGAGCTCCTTCAGTCCGCGCGCCACTCTCAGCAGCCTTTCGGAACCGCTTTCCTTGTTGTCGGAATTGTAGAGCGAGAAGCGGTCGGCCCAGTCGAGCTCGACCGGCGGCGAGGCGAGAAACAGCGGGCCGCCGAAATCGCCGGAATCGAGGCCGGCCTCCGACACGGCTTCCTGGGCGGCCGTCTCGGCCAACTCGTAGGTGAGGGGGCTGGCACCCTTGGAGCTCGACGGCAGGAAATCGACCATGCCGGAGATGCGGGTGTTCAGATGATCGACGGGAAAGCGTGTGATCGGATGGATGCCGGATTTGCCCGAGGTCAGCGCTGCCCAGTTGTCGGCCTTGCCGACGCCAAGCGAAGTCACCACGCCGATGCCGGTGACGGCGACGATCGGCCTGCCCATGTGATCGCGGAGATTGGCCATGCTTCTATTTGCCTTCGCTCTGAGCGGCCTTGATCAGCCCCAGGCCCTCGAATTGGTGATAGCCGATCGACGTTGCAAGGACGGAACTGGGGGCGCCTCCGAATGGCTGCTCCACTGTGGCATCGAAGACAGGGTAGGAGGCCTTGCGGTCGACGGCGAGCGCGGCAAGCGCCACGGCGAAGGGGAACTGCGCTTCCTTCATGTGGCCGGTGAGCGTCGAGAAGGCCCTCACTGCAAGCGCCGGGTTGGCATCGAGCGCGGCCTTCTCGGCCGCCGTGGCGGCATGCGCGCCGGAGGCACCGGAGATCGTCAGCAATTCGCCGGCCCGCAGCGCCGTCTGCTTTAGCAGCGCGGCGATGTCGGCACTCAGTTCGCCGCGCCGGCGCCTGGCCCGGCCGGAAACCACAGGTCCGAGCTCAGCATAGATCTTGCGACCGCGGCTCTGCGCATGCTCGCGCTGTTCGAGCACCAAGAAAGCGCCGCCCGAGCCCGTCACCACGCCGCCGCCTTCCGCGCCCTGTCTTTGCCAGACCGGCCTCCACGGGCCGCGATGCAGATAGCCGGCGAGCTCATAGCCGAGCAGCATGTCTGAATGCTCGGTCTGGAACGCGCCGCCGACCAGCACATGGGTCGACTGGCCGGAGCGGATGCGGGCAGTGGCCGTCTCAACGGCAGAGACGCCGGCGCCTTCCTCGCCCATGAAGGTGCGAGACGAGCCGGTGACCTTGTGCACGATGGAGATGTTGCCGGCGAGCAGATTGGAAAGCTGGGCGAGGAACAGCGTCGGCCGCAACTCCGTGGTAAGCTTCTCGTTGAGCAGCACGTCGCGGTCGTTGCGGCTCTCGGACGCCGCCAGGATCGCGCTGTCGACGGCCTCGTCGCGCTCGCCGCCGCCGGCCGCCACAACCATGTCCATGGTCGCGCAAAGCTCGTCATTGCCTTTGATGCCGGCGTCGTCCAGCGCCAGGCCGGCGACATAGGTGCCGAGCCTCTGCCAGGTTTCCATCTGGCGCTGGTCGCCGCGCTTGGCGATCTGCAGGTTCCAGTCGATCTCGGGCAGGGGATGAATTGTGTAGGGCGCAAAGCGCGTCGCATCGAGCACCGGCTCAACGCCCGGCCGGGTCAGCTGCTGCCAATGCGCGTCCGGTCCTTCTCCCAGCGAAGAGACAAGGCCGATGCCGGTGATGACAACGTCGCGCGGGCTGCTCATGAGCGGCTTTGTTGGTCAGGCTGGAGGGGTGGCAATATCGCGCTCGTCAGGCGGCCTTGGCCGCGACCAGCGCGTCGATTTTGGCGCACAGGTTCTTCATGACGAAGTAGTCGTCGGTCGAAGCCTTGCCGTCATTGACCTCCTGCGTCCACTTCTCGAGCGGGACCTTGATGCCGAATTCCTTGTCGATGGCGAAGACGATGTCGAGGAAATCGAGGCTGTCGATGCCGAGATCGTCGATGGTATGGCTTTCGGGCGTGATGGTGTCGATATCGATCTCGCTGGTGTCGGCAATGATCTTGGCGACTTTCTCGAACGTCGTGGACAAGGGCTCTTCCTTCGGTTGCGGGCGGAATCTGTCCGCATCTTGTTTTGGCGCTGTCTAATCGGTTTTTCCGAGCAGGAAAAGGCCTGACACGCCGGGCGCAGATGGGATGCCGGCTTTCTGGACGCAAGAAGGGCCGCCGGACAACCCGGCAGCCCCTCCATTTGAGACGCCAGCTCAGCCTTCGCGGAGCTTGACCAGATCGTTGAGCAGTCCGCCCGTCCCGTTGTGGACGGTCAGGCGCTCGACCTTGCCGGCGATGGCTTCGAGAGCCTCGAGTTCCTTCAGCCGCAGCATCACCGGGTTCTCGGCCATCACCTTGGCCGTGTTGAGGAGGGAACGCGTGGCGTTCGTCTCCTCGCGGCGGCGGATGACGTTGGCCTCGGCCTGCTTCTCGGCCGAAACCACCTGGTTGAGGATCTCGCGCATCTCGCCCGGCAGGATCACATCCTTGAGCGCGATGTCGCTGACCTCAAGGCCGATCGCAGCCATGTCGGAACGCACCTTGGCCGCTGCCTCCTCATCGACCGTGATCTTCTTGTCGAGGATCTGGTCGAGGGTGAGCGCGCCGAGCGTCTTGCGGAAGGCGTACTGCAGGGCGCGGTATAGGGCTTCCGAGAAGTCCTTCACCGTGCTCACCGCCGTCACCGGATCGACGACCCGGTATTCGGCGGCGATGTTGACGCGGATCGTCACCCGATCCTTGGTCAGCATTTCCTGCCCGGCGACATCAAGCGACTGTCGCTTGAGGTCGACGACCTTCACCTGGACCATGCGCCCGACATTCCAGAAGGCATGCACACCCGCGGCAAGCGCGCGGGTGTAGACGCCGTCCACGAACAGCAGACCGACCTGACCGTCCACGACCGGATGCAGGAACATGTGTTCCGTCTTCCGGGCCTGGCCGATCCGGCGCATCAAGGCCGGATCGACGGCCAGATCGGCCGCCGTGTCGGCAGACGTCACCGCCCACGGGCCGGCATCCGTCCACAGCACGAGCTTGCGATCCGGAGCGAGAACGGCATGAAGGGCGCCGTCGCGCTCGATCACGGCAATGTCGGTGCGCCCGGTGCGAACCACGGTGAAGTGACGCGCGGCCACGTCCGGGAGCTTGTCGAACAATGCCTTCTCGTAGGCCGAAACGAATTCCGGGTTCTTCAGGTCATGCCTGGAGATTTCCAGGTTTCCGCGCCGGTTGGTAAGCCAATGTTCACCCGGCATCAGGACAGCCTGGATCTCGCCCTTGTAGAGGGCGACGGCACGTTCATTTTCCTTCACGAGGACGCGCTGGCGTCCCAGAACCTTTTCGAGAATGGTCTTCATTGTCTTTACTCCTGTCGGGCATGGCCCCATGCGAGGCTTCACGTCATGCGTCGATCGTCCTTTCGTTTCTCGTTTCCTTTTCCCGGCACGAATGATCCGGAGACCGGTGACATCGATCCGCGGCGGGCCTTCGGGAGCGGATCGCGGGGCGGCGAAGCGGGCGCCGAAGGCCGAAGCCTCCTTTGCCGGCATCGCCGCGCCTTGATCGTCACCGCGGGCCAGGCACGAGCCGATGGCACAGGACATCGCGGGCCGGCGAGGCCGAAGCCTTGCCGTCCTTGAAATCCTCGCATTCCGGTCCCCGGACCGTTTTTCAGATAACACCGTAAGAGGCTGCCTTGGCTTATCAGGCCAAATGGAGAAGGATTCGAACCTTCGGCCGTCAGATTATGAGTCTGATGCTCTACCCAACTGAGCTATCCGTGTCGTGGGTGTGGGAATTGAACCCTGCCTCCGGATCCGAATCCGGTGCTCTCCATGAGCTACACCCGCAAGTCCCAACACTCCGAAATGGCACCGTACACAGGGCAGCAAAGCCGGCTGCGCGGGCGGAGACGAAAGCTCCAACCGGTGTGCTCGCTTCGGTTTTCGTGACCGGGAGCGCGCGTATAGACCCTGCGACGGGTTGTCGCAAGTGGCATTGTCGCGGCGGGCTTGCGGCATCTTCCGGCTGTGGCATTTCGGCCACAGCGCCGAGCGGGCAGACCTAGCCGTCAGAATGTGACGCGGCCGAGCACTTTGAGCCGTATAGCGGCCGGAGAGGCCGGGGCCATGATCGGCATATAGGGACCGCAAAGCCGGCTGAAGAACAAGCAGAGGACCAACGGTCGGCCGGAGAGCGGCCGATTGCACGGCGCTCGGGGCTCGCCTATCACGGGAAAAATGTCTTCGCCCCAAAATGACTCCGCTCGTCGAAACCGTCCTCTTCGTTTTCAGTCTCGTCGCGCTCGGCTATCTCGCCGGGTTCACCGGCTATCTGAAGCCGGCGAGCGGCGAGGGCATCTCCGAATTCGCCGTCAATGTGGCGATGCCGCTGCTGCTCTTCCAGACCATGGTGAAGTCGGATTTCCACGGCGTGGCGCCTTGGTCGCTGTGGGGCGCCTATTTCGCTGCGGTGGCCATCACCTGGGCCGCCGGCCATCTGGTCACGACGCGTATCTTCGGCCGCGATGCCCGCGCCGGCATCGTCGGCGGCGTGTCCTCGGCCTATTCCAATGTCGTGCTGCTTGGCGCGCCTTTCATCCTCGGCATATTCGGCACCAGCGGCTTCGAGGTGCTGTCGTTGCTGGTCTCGATCCACCTGCCTGTCATGATGATGGCATCAATCGTGCTGTTCGAGATGTTCGGCCGTCGCGGCGAGGAGTCCGTGCATCCGCTGCGCGTCATCCGGAATTTCCTCAGGCGGCTGTTCGTCAATCCGCTGATCATCGGCATTCTGGCGGGGCTCGCTTGGCGCTTTACCGGCGCGCCGCTGCCGGAGCTGATCGGACGGCTGGTCGACGCGCTGGCCGATACGGCCGCGCCGGTGGCGCTGTTTGCGATGGGGCTCAGCCTGCGCCGCTTCGGCATTTCGGGCAACGTCCGCCCAGCGCTCGCGCTTTCGGTGCTGAAACTCTTCGTGATGCCGGCCTTGGTGCTTCTCCTGGTCTGGTTGCTCGGCCTGCCGCCGCTGACTGCAAAGGTCGCCGTGGTGGTGGCGGCGCTGCCTTCCGGCATCAATTCCTATCTCATCGCCGTTCAGTTCAACACCGGCCAGGCGCTGGCCTCCAACCAGATGACGATCGCCACGGCCAGCGCGGTGCTCACCACATCCTTCTGGCTGACGGTGGTCCTGCACGTGTTCGGCTAGCGCTCGCTTTTGCTGGTCCAACCCCTATATGCCATCTTGTGATTGCTTGCCGGGCTTTCCCTAGGTAAGAGCAATGCGCCAGCGTGCGGCCTTGCACGCCCCTCGATATCCAGAAAAACGGCCGATCAGCGCGCCGAACGGAGGCCAGACCATGCTTCAGAAGACCAGTCATTTCATGCGCCAGGCCAATCTCATCAACGGCGAATGGGTGCAGGCCGACAGCGGCCAGACCATCGACGTCAACAATCCGGCGACGGGCCTGAAGATCGGCACTGTGCCGAAGGCCGGCAAGGCCGAAACCCGCCGCGCCATCGAGGCCGCCGAGGAGGCTTTCAAGACCTGGCGCAAGACCACCGCGCTCGAGCGCTCGAAGCTTCTGCGCAAGCTGCATGATGCGATGATGGACAATCAGGACGTGCTGGCCGAGCTGCTCACCATCGAGCAGGGCAAGTCGCTGTTCGAATCCAAGGGCGAGATCGGCTCGGCCGCGAGCTATATCCTCTGGTTCGCCGAGGAAGGCCGCCGCACCTATGGCGACATCGTGCCGTCGCCCTGGGGCGACCGCCGCATCCTAGTGACAAAGGAGCCCGTCGGCGTCATTGCCGCCATCACGCCGTGGAACTTCCCATCCTCGATGCTCGCCCGCAAGCTCGGACCGGCGCTGGCCGCGGGCTGCACGGCCGTGGTCAAACCGGCCTCGCAGACGCCTTACTCGGGCCTCGCCTGGGGCGCGCTCGCCGAAGAGGTCGGCTTCCCCAAGGGCGTCATCAACATCTTGACCGGTTCGGCCGGCGAGATCGGCGACGAGATCTGCGCCAATCCGCTGGTCAAGAAGATCACCTTCACCGGCTCGACCGAGGTCGGCAAGATCCTGATTCAGAAGTCGTCGGTCACCGTCAAGAAAGTGTCGATGGAACTCGGCGGCAACGCGCCGTTCCTGGTCTTCGACGATGCCGACATCGATCGCGCCGTCACCGGCGCCATCACCGCGAAGTACCGCAATTCCGGCCAGACCTGCGTCTGCACCAACCGCTTCCTTGTCCAGGCGGGTATCTATGACAAGTTCGTCGAGAAGCTTGCCGCCGCCAGCAACAATCTGAAGGTCGGCTCCGGCCTCGAAGAAGGCGTGCAGCAGGGGCCGCTGATCGACGAGAAAGCGGTCGAGAAAGTCGAGGAACTGATCGCCGACGCGACGTCGAAGGGCGGCAAGGTCGTTGCCGGCGGCAAGCGCCATGCGCTCGGCGGTTCGTTCTTCCAGCCGACCGTGATTTCCAATGCTACGCCGAAGATGCGCTTCATGAAGGAGGAGATTTTTGGGCCGGTCGCGCCCGTGTTCAAGTTCGAGACCGAGGAAGAGGCGATCGCATTGGCCAACGACACCGAGTTCGGCCTCGCCTGTTATTTCTACACCGGCGATCTCGGCCGCGCCTTCCGCGTCATGGAAGGACTGAAATACGGCATGGTCGGGGTCAATGAAGGCCTGATCACCACGCCCGAAGCGCCGTTCGGCGGCGTCAAGGAATCGGGCCTCGGCAAGGAAGGCGGACATCAGGGCATCGAGGACTATCTCGACACCAAATATGTCTGCATCGGCGGCCTCGGGCTCTGAGAACCTCTCCGCTGGTGGGGCAGGCGCCTGGCCTGCCCTTGCCGGAGACGACCGGCGTAGTCCACAGATCAATGAATTGACGTTTTCGGGCACAGCGATGAAGGACGGCGAGGTCTTCGGCACGACGCAGGCGGGCGAGGACGTTCGCCGCTTCACCATCCGTGGCGGTGGTCTCACGGCCAATATCATCGGGCTCGGCGCGATCGTCCAGGATCTGCGGCTCACCGGCCACGATGCGCCGCTGGTGTTGGGCTACGACCGGTTCGAGCCCTATGAGACCGACCGCGCCTATTTCGGCGCCGTCGTCGGCCGCTTCGCCAACCGCATTCGCGACGGCCGCTTCACCATCGCCGGCAAGCGCTACCAGACGGAGCGCAATTTTCTAGGAAAACACACGCTGCATGGCGGCTCGGAAGGCTATTTCCACCGGCCGTGGTCGGTCTCGCTGCACGGGCGCGATTTCGTGACGCTGACACTGCACGATCCGGACGGCACGATGGGCTTCCCAGGCGCGCTGGACGTCACCTGCACCTACCGGCTGAAGATCCCCGGCACGCTCAGCATGGAATTGACCGCCACATGCGAGGAGCCGACGCTCTGTAATCTCGCGCAGCACTCCTACTTCAATCTCGACGACGCGGGCGCCGGCGACATCCTCGACCACCGGTTGATGCTCAACGCCGGCGCCTACACGCCCGTCGATGGCGAGATGATCCCGACCGGCGCGGTGAAGCCCGTCGACGGCACTCCCTATGACTTCCGCCAGGCGCGGCCGCTGCGCATGGAATCGGAAGGCGAGCAGCTTCCCTACGATCTGAATTACTGCCTCGCCTCGAGCCGTGGACCGCTCCATCAGGCAGCCTGGGTGCAGGGCGCCAGTTCCGGCGTCGAAATGGAGGTCTGGACCACCGAGCCCGGCCTGCAGCTCTATATCGGCCAATATGTCGCGCCGTCCTCCCCAGGGCTGGACGGGCGCCGCTACAACGCCTTTTCAGGCTTCTGTCTCGAAGCGCAGACTTGGCCCGACGCGCCGAACCGGCCCTATTTCCCCCAAGCCACGCTTTGGCCGGGTCAGATCTACCATCAGGTGACGGAATACAGGTTCCGGCTCCCTAGCTAGCTTTCAAAGGCTGTTCTAAGAATCTCGAACGGCGCCAGCGCGCCGCGCACCTGCACGACGGCCGCAGCCACCCGATGCGCGCGCCGAACCGCGTCGGAAGGCTCATGACCGGCAAGCCGGGCGGCGAGATAGCCGCCGTCGAAGGAATCGCCGGCACCCGTGGTATCGAGAGGCGTGGCGACATGCACTGCCTCGATTGTTTCCGAGGCGCCGTTCACGGCAATCAATGCCGGCTGCTCGCCGTTCTTGACGACAACCTCGCCGACCAGCTTCCCAAGTCGCGCCGCCGTCGCGTGCGGTGTCTCGTCACCGAACAGCGTCTGCTCGTCCGGAAAGGTGGGCAGGGCGATGTCGGTGACGGCCAGCGCCTCCAGGATCGCGGCCTGCGCGGCCTCGCGGCTTTGCCAGAGCCGGGGACGGTAGTTGGGATCGAAGGCGATAAGCGAGCCTGCGGTGCGAGCTATTGCAACGGCCGAAAGCAGGGTTTTGCGCGCGGCATCATCCAGAATTGCCAAAGTGATTCCGGAAAAATACACAAGTGCCCGGTTTTCAAGGCTTTTCGCCAGTGCCGCTGCATCGGAGGCAAGCTGGCGCGCGGCCGCATCGCTTCGCCAGTAGGTGAAGGCGCGCTCGGCTCCGGTGAGTGTGATCGCGTAAAGGCCCGGCCTTGCACCGGCAATGACCGGGCTATTGCCGATACCGATGCCGTTCTGGGCGAAGAATGCGATCTGATCGCGGGAAAAAGGGTCGTCGCCGAAGGCCGAGACATAGGTCGAGGGTCGGCCGGGACTGAGCGCATGCAGCGCCCATAGCGTGTTGAAGGTGTCGCCGGCAAAGCCCATACGCCAGTTTGGTCCTGCCTGGCCCGACAGTTCGAGCATGCATTCGCCGATCGACGCGACACCATTGGCTTCCATATGACTTGTCCTCCTAAAGCTTTGGTGCTGTAGCTTTTTGCAGCCGGCAGCGCCATGCTTGGCGCAGGCCGATTTTTGCGCCAGAAGCGATTTCCCACAGGGGGACGGGATGCTGCGCGCAGCCCGTGACGTTATCAGCCGAAGAGGAGCCGGTTTGGCATCGATATGGCGTTACATTCTTGCGGGTCTCGGTCTGGCTGCCCTGCTGGTCGGCATCCTGGCGGTCGTCTATCTGACGGCGCCGCATTCGGCACCGGGTCCCGATACGTCGCGTTCAAAGAAGACGGCGAGCGGCCTGTTCGTTGCGAGCTTCGAGCCGGAGCGCGGCGTCATCCGGCAGGGCGAACTGCAATCCTGGCTGCTGACGCTGAAGACCGCCGCCGGCGCTCCGGTGGAGGGGGCCGCGATCACCGTTTCCGGCGGCATGCCGCAGCACAATCACGGCCTGCCGACCAGCCCTCAGGCGACCGACTATATGGGGGCGGGACGCTACCGCATCGACGGCGTGAAATTCACCATGAGCGGCTGGTGGCAACTGCGCTTTGCGATCTCGGCGGCGGCGGGCTCCGATTCCGTCGTCTTCAACATCGTGTTGTGAGCGGCCGATGAAGCGTGTTGTCCGCGTCGCAAGCCTGTCCGCTCTGGCCGCGCTCGCTTTGCTTGGCGGTTGCGGCGAGCCCGAGTTCGGCGACGCCGAGAAGAAGACCATCGCCTCGCTGGCGTTGAACACGCTGCCGGCCCTCAAAGCGGACACGACGAACCAGTATGCCGATGTGCCGGCCGCGGCGGCGCTCGGATCGACGCTGTTCTTCGATGTCGGCATGAGCCGCGACGGCACGGTGTCCTGCTCGACCTGCCACAAGATCGACCGTCAGTTCCAGGACGACCTGCCGCGGGCGGTCGGCGTCGGCCACACCAATCGCCGAACCATGGCGCTGGCCGGCGTGGCGCGCGATCCTTGGTTCTTCTGGGACGGACGTCGCGACAGTTTGTGGGCGCAGGCGCTGACGCCGCTCGAAAACCCGCTCGAGCAGGCCGGCAATCGCGCGGCCTTCGCGCATTACATCAAGAACCGGTTCGGCGAGCGCTATGAGCGCATCTTCGGGCCGCTGCCCGATCTTTCCACCGTGCCAGCCAATGCCAGCCCGCTTGGCACCGAGGCCGAAAAGGCGGCATGGAACGCCATGCCCGCCAGCCAGGCCGAAGACGTCAACCGTGTCTTTGCCAATATCGGCAAGGCGATCGCGGCCTTCGAGCGCTCGATCGAACCGCGGCAGACGCGCTTTGACCGCTTCGCCATTGACCTCGCGACCGGCGCCAAGCCGCAAGGCGACGCGGCCTTCTCGCCGGAAGAGATCCTCGGGCTGAAACTGTTCATCGGCAAGGCCAATTGCGTGACCTGCCATAATGGGCCGCGCTTCACCGACAGTTCGTTCCACAACACCGGCGTGCCGCCGGTCAAGGATCTGCCGCCGGACCGCGGCCGGGTCGATGCCGTGGCTCAAGTCCAGGCCGATCCGTTCAACTGCTCCGGCAAATTCCGCGACGGCGATGAAAGCGCCTGCCGCGAATTACGCTTCATGATGAAGGACGGGCAGCAACTCGTGCGCGCCTACAAGACGCCGTCGCTCAGGGGGGCAGCTACGCGTGCGCCCTACATGCATGCCGGGCAGTTCTCAACCCTCGACGAGGTGGTGGCGCATTATTCGAAAGCGGCGCCCAGCGTCGAAGGCGTTTCTGAGATCCACCCGCTCGAGCTTTCCGATCGCGAGCGCGTGGCTCTGGTGGCGTTTCTGAAGACCCTGTCGGAGTAGCTAGAGCCGGATGATTTCAGGTCGAATCGGCCTGAAATCTGAATCCGGCTCTAAATCGAAGAGATAGAGCATGATGTCGTCCGAAAACCGCTTCACACTTTTCGGCATCATGCTCTAGAGCCAGATCCACTCCGATCTGATCGGGATGGGGCTTATGACCATGATCTTATCGAAACCGGCTTGCACTTCCGGGATCATGGTTATCGGTCCTTCACCGTTTCCATCGCCACGAAGGTCGAAGTCTGCGCCACGTGGGGAAGGGCCGAAATGCGCTCGCCGAGCACGCGGCGGTAGGCGGCGATATCGGTGGTGCGGACCTTCAGGAGATAGTCGAAGCTGGACGCCATCATGTGGCACTGCTCGATCTCCGAAACGCCCTGCACCGCGCGGTTGAACGCGTCGAGCGCCGCCGAGCGCGTATCCGACAGCTTCACCTGGACGAAGGCGACATGGCCTTCGCCCATGCGCTCGCGGTCGACGATCGCGCGATAGCCTCTGATGTAGCCGTCCTTCTCAAGACGCTTCACGCGGGCCTGCACCGGGGTCTTCGACAGGCCGACCTTCAAAGCCAGTTCAGACATTGAAAGCCGGCCGTCTCGGCCGAGCGCGGACAGGATGTTGCGGTCAATCCGGTCCAATTGGTCTTCGTTCATCGATCTGATGGTCAAAATGGCGGGGCTTTAGCCTGCATGATAGTTCAAATGGACCATCCTGTCGATTTCTTTGGACCGACCTGCGCTCCCGGCTGTGCTAGCTTGCGCCAGTCGGTCCCGCGACCGCCGGACCCGCTCGCTAACGCTTGCTCTCATGGACCCGACATGCCGCTCGATGCCATCCGCCAGCAGATCCGCGCCAATTATTTGCCCGACGAAGACGAGGCGGTGAAGCGACTGTCCGCGGCTGCCGGGCTTTCGGCGCAAGAGCGCAAGGCGATCTCGGCGCGCGCGGCCGATCTGGTGCGCGCGGTGCGCGGCTCGACCGACCCTCGGCTGATGGAGGTCTTTCTCTCGGCTTACGGCCTGTCGACCAAGGAAGGCGTGGCGCTGATGTGTCTGGCCGAGGCGCTACTGCGCGTTCCCGATGCGGAGACGATGGACGATCTCATCGCCGACAAGATCGCGCCGCATGACTGGTCGGCGCATTCGGGCAGCTCGAGTTCCATTTTCGTCAACGCCTCGACCTGGGCGCTGATGCTGACCGGCCGCGTGCTCGATGAAGGCGAGGGCGGTATCGAAGGCACGCTGCGCGCCATGGTGAGACGGCTTGGCGAGCCGGTCATCCGCAAGGCGGTGGCGGCGGCAATGCGCGAAATGGGCGAGCAGTTCGTGCTCGGCCGCACCATCGCCGAAGCGGTCAAGCGCGGCCGTCCGATGACGCAGAAGGGCTATCTCTATTCCTTCGACATGCTGGGTGAGGCGGCCCGCACCGAGGCTGATGCGCTACGCTATCACCGCGCCTATGCGGATGCGATTTCCTCGCTCGACGCGGGGTCCAATGGCCCCGACATTCGCTACAACCACGGCATTTCGGTCAAGCTTTCGGCACTGCATCCGCGCTATGAGGTTGCGCAGAAGGAAAAGATGCTGCCGGTGATGGCCGAGCGGCTGTTGTCGCTGGCGCTTGCCGCGCGGCATTCGCGCATGGGTCTCAACATCGACGCCGAAGAGGCCGACCGGCTCGATCTGTCGCTCGATGTCATCGAACGCGTGCTCGCCGAACCGGAGCTTGCCGGCTGGGACGGGTTCGGCGTCGTCGTCCAGGCCTATGGCCCGCGCGCGGCCTTCGTTATCGACTGGCTTTACGCGCTTGCCAAAAAATATGACCGCAACATCATGGTGCGGCTGGTGAAGGGCGCCTATTGGGACACCGAGATCAAGCGGGCGCAGACGCTTGGGCTGACTGGCTACCCGGTCTTCACCCGCAAGACCAACACCGACGTCTCGTATCTGGCCTGCGCGCGAAAACTGCTGTCGATGACCGACCGCATCTATCCGCAATTCGCCACCCACAATGCGCACACGGTGGCTGCCATCCTGTCGATGGCGAAGGATCGCGACTCCTTCGAGTTCCAGCGTCTGCACGGCATGGGCGAATCGCTGCACGAGACGGTGCGCAAGTCTGAAGGGACGCGCTGCCGCATCTACGCGCCGGTCGGCGCGCATTCCGACTTGCTCGCCTATCTGGTGCGGCGGCTCCTGGAAAACGGCGCCAATTCCTCCTTCGTGCATCAGTTGACCGACGAGGAGGTCGAGCCGGAAGAAATCGCCAGCGACCCGCTGGAGGCTGTAGAGAAACAAGGCCCCGCCGCCAATCCGGCGATCGCGCGGCCCGCCGCGATCTTCGGCGCCCACCGGCGCAATTCAAAAGGGTTCGACATCAGCGATCCGGTGATGCTTGCAGCCATCGAGAGGGCACGGGCGGAATTCGCCGGAGCGGATCGCTGGCATGCCAAGCCGATCACGCGCGCCGCCGGCTACGGCAAGCAGCGCCAGATCGTCAACCCGGCCAAGCCCGACGAGGTTGTCGGCACGGTGCATGAGGCGGCGGCCAAGCAGGTGGCGACCGCCGTGCGAATCGCTGTGGAGGCGCAGCCGGCCTGGGCAAAACGCCCGGTTGCCGAGCGCGCCGCGATCCTCAACCGCGCCGCCGACCTCTACGAGGCCAACGCCGCCGAGTTCTTCGCTTTGGCCACTCGAGAGGCCGGCAAGTCGTTGGCCGACGGGGTCGCCGAAGTGCGCGAGGCGGTCGATTTCCTGCGTTATTATGCGGCCGAGGCGGCGAATGCCGAAGCGGGCACTGAAGCCCGTGGCGCGATCGTCTGCATCTCGCCGTGGAATTTCCCGCTGGCCATCTTCACCGGCCAGATCGCGGCGGCGCTCGTCACCGGCAATTCGGTGATCGCCAAGCCCGCCGAGCAGACGCCGCTGATCGCCTTCCGCGCCGTCGAGATGCTGCGCGAGGCCGGCGTGCCGGAGGATATCATCCAGCTCCTGCCGGGTGACGGCGCGTCGGTCGGCGCGCCGCTCACCGCCGACCCGCGCATCGCAGGTGTCTGCTTTACCGGCTCGACCGAGGTCGCCAAGCTGATAGAAAAACAGCTGGCCGAAACCGCGGCGCCCGATGCCATGCTGATTGCCGAGACGGGCGGGCTGAACGCCATGATCGTCGATTCCACGGCGCTTCCCGAGCAGGCGGTGCGCGACATCCTTGCCTCCGCCTTCCAGAGCGCCGGCCAACGCTGCTCGGCGCTGCGCGTGCTCTACGTCCAGAAGGACGTCGAGAAGAAGATGCTCGCCATGCTGAAGGGCGCAATGGAGGCCCTCAACGTCGGCGATCCATGGCTGATATCGACCGATGTCGGCCCGGTCATCGATGATGAGGCGCAGGCCTCGATCAGCGACTACTGCAAGAAGAAGGGGCTGGAGGGCCGGCTGATCGGCAAGCTGGAAGCGCCGGCTACCGGCCGCTTCGTCGCGCCGCATGTCTTTCGGGTAAAAGGCATCGAGGAGATGGAACGCGAAGTGTTCGGCCCGGTGCTGCATGTCGCGACCTTCGACGCCGACGACATCGACGCGGTGATTGCCGGCATCAACCGCAAGGGCTACGGCCTGACCTTCGGCCTGCACACCCGCATCGAGGGCCGGGTCCAGCATTTCGTCGATGGCATCCATGCCGGCAACATCTATGTCAACCGCAACCAGATCGGCGCCGTCGTCGGCTCGCAGCCCTTCGGCGGCGAGGGTCTGTCCGGCACCGGGCCAAAGGCCGGCGGGCCGCATTATCTGCGCCGCTTCCGCAAGGGCCCGGAGGCGGGTACGGAAGTCGGCGACGGCCACAAGGTGACGGCGACGGAACTCGCCGACAATCTGCCGGACCCGACGCTTGGCGGCTGGTCGACGCGACCCGATCGCGTGGCGATTCTGAGAAAACATCTGCGCGGCAAGGGGGCTGCGGCCATCGCCGCCGCAGCGAGCCTCGATTTCGGCCAGGTCGACCTGCCGGGCCCGACCGGCGAGGCCAACACGCTGTCGCTCGCCCCGCGCGGCCGGGTGCTCTGCCTGGGACCGGACACCGAGACGCTGCTTGCGCAGACAATCCAGGCTTTAGCCGCCGGTAACGCCGTTCTGGCAGTGGCGCCAGGCGCGCCGGCGGCGCTGTCGGCGCTGACCGGCAAGGGCCTGCCGCTGGCGGCGATCGACGGCCGGCCGGACCCGGTCGAAGCGCGGTCGCTGCGCGTCGATGTCGTCGCCTTCTCCGGCACGCCGGAAGCGGCGCGGATCGTGCGCAAGGTGATTGCCGAGCGCGCCGGGCCGATCGTGCCGCTGGTCAGCGAAGTGCTTAATCCGGCAGCCTATGCGCATGAGCGCGCGGTCTGCGTCGACACCACGGCGGCCGGCGGCAATGCGAGTCTGCTTGCGGCTGCCTAGTTGGCCCGAGACGATCACGTTTCGAGGTGGCGCGGTTAGGCGCCCTCGACCACTGAGAACCCTTCGAACTGCGGATGGCCGAGATAGTGAACCTTCGAGCCGCCAGCGTTGCGATGGGCGGCGCGGAAATTCTCTGACTTCGTCCAGGCGACGAAATCCTCCTGGCTTGCCCAGACGGTGTGTGAAGCAAACAGCGTATAGCCGTCCGTCTCGTTGACGGGACCGCGCAGCAGATGGAACTCCTTGAAGCCCTGCATTTCGGAAAGGCTGGAGTCGCGGTTCTTCCAGACGTCCTCGAAGGCTTCTTCCGAGCCGTTCCGGACCTTGAAGCGGTTCATGGCGATATACATTGGCTTCCTTTCGAAATGAACGAATTCTGACGTTTAGGATGGCGAAAGCTTTAAAAAGGGCCAATCCGCGCCTTGAACACCCAACTTGATTTTCCGGTCTCGGGTGGAATGGGAGGGAACGGGGCTTGCTTGCGCACCAGCGTCAAAGCGAACTGATCGAGCTCGGCGGACCCTGAACTTTCAGTGAGCTGCAGGTCGCTGACGCTGCCGTCGGCCGCGACGACGAAAACCACCCTGGCATTGTTGCGAGCCTTGGCCTGGATCGATTTCGAAACGCGACGGTTGGCGCGGGCGAGCTTCTTCTGGATTTCACCGCTGTAGCGGGACTCCAGGGCATTGCCGGCGGCGGCCTGTTTCTTGCCCTTGCTTGCGATGACCGGCGCATCGCGCGCGTCGCCATCTGCTGCTTCCGTGCCGCGCGTTTCGACGGGTTCGCCTGACCCTGCCGATCCGGCTGGTGCGCTCGACACCGCTGCCGGGGCTGGCGGCTGCTCGGGCTCGGCAGGGCGCGCCTCGGCGCTTTGAGGTTCGGTCGCCGGTGTCGGTTCGCTGCCAGTGAGAACACTCCAATCATCTTGGCGCGCTATCGCGACCGCCAGGATATCCGGCGTGGAGGCGGGCTCCTTGGCGGCTTCGGCCGGAGGCCGAGGCGTCACCGGTTCGCTTGCCGGTTGCGGCGCCTCAGTCGGTGGCGTTGGCTGGACAGCCTGGCGTTTCGCCGGCTGCGGATCCGGCACCAGGGTCACGTCCATCGCGCCGGACGCCTCATCATTCAAGGCGCTGCCCATGGCATCGGCGCCGGACTGATCGGTGCCTTCGGCCTGAATCGCGTCCATGGAGTCGAATGTCCCGGCAGGCGCGAGCAGGAACGCGCCCGCCGCAGCGCCATGGAGCACGGCGGAAGCGATGATCGCCACCGGCCATTTGCGATGCCCGGCCGATTGCCGCGGCTGCATGAGCGGCTCGGCCGGCGTGACCGCGGGTTCGCTGTCCGCGTCGGAGGGGTGATTGATGTCCTGCATGTCTCGCGCCGAGACCTGCAGGACGCGACAAGGAATTGTCAAATCAAGATCGGTTGCCGCCCATGGCGGCGGACCGTTGGCAGGCCACGCCATGACGTCTTGCGGGAAGGCCGGACGCAATCCCACCTCTACACGCCAAAAGCGACGGCGGTCTTGGTCGAGGTTTTGAGGCCGCGCATGCACGTCGCAGGCTCGACGCCGGTTCCCGCGCATTCCGTCGCGCTGTTGATCAGCACGCGGCCAAGCTTGCCGCAGTCGGCGCCGGCCAGGTCGAAGCGCGTGACTTTCGTCTTGCCGGCCGGCAGATTCTTGAAGTCGAGCACGGTAAGGCGATCGACGACACCGGCCTCGTTGAAAAACGCGATCTCGAAAGCCGCTTTCGACAGGTCGGCACCGAGCGCGTTATTGACGACGAAGGTCAGCCGGCAGCCCTTGTCGGAAGGTTGCGCGGCGTTGAGCTCGAGATTGAGGGCCGGAGCCGGCGCGGACTGGGCCCGCGCCGGCTCCGGGCCGCAAGACATCGCCAGCGCCGGGGTCGTCAAAGTTCATGGTTCTCAGCCTCCGAAGCGCATGGTTGCCGCAAGCTTCAGCGTGACGCCCGGTTCGTAGAGGACGGCAGTCGTGCTGCCGTTGAGCGGATTGGTGTATTTGACGTCGAACAGATTGTCGGCGCGGAAGTCGAGCTTGAGATTGTCGGTCGTCTGGTAGCTGGCAAAGGCATTGACCAGCGTATAGTCCTTGGCCACCGGATTGCCCTTGGGCTTGCCGTTATATTGCACTTCACCGCCGACGGTGAGCTTGTCCTCCAGGAAGCGCAGGCCGAGCTGCGCCGTCACCTGCGAGGAGGGAATGGTCGCAAGGGCGGCCCGCTCGCCTTCATACGAGATGGTGTGGCCGTTGACGATGGAGGCCGAAAGGCCCGCATAGCCCCAGCCGGCGTCATAGACGCTTTCCAGTTCGAAACCGTCGATCTTGGCCTTGGCGAAGTTCTGGTACTGGAAGCAGATCGGGATGCCCGGGCCGAACGGGCAGCCGCTGGTCGGGTCGAAGGCCGACAGCGTGACGCCGTCGATATAGTCTTCGACATTGTTGTTGAAATAGGCGGCCTTGAGCCGCAGAGCGTCGCCGCCTTCGAAAATGTCGTTCTGCTTGTAGTTGACGCCTAACTCGACGGTCTTGCCGGTCTCAGGCTTGAGATTCGGATTGGGCAGGAAGGGAAAGGTGACGCCGGCCGGATGGTTACCGCTGATCAACGTCTCCGTCAGCGAGGGTGAGCGGTAGCCTTCCGCATAGGTGCCGTAAAACTGCAGGCCGGCGAGGCCAGCGCTTTCGAAGGGCGATACGCCGACGGTGATGCGCGGCGACAGCCGGTCGCCCGATGTCTCGTGCTCGGAGTCCTTCAGGCTGTAATTGTCGTAGCGCAGGCCGGTGATGACCTCTAGCCATTCCCAGGTCAGCTTGTCCTGGACATAGGCGCCGGAGACGTTGCGCTTACCTGACGGCGTGTAGAAGCTGTCGCCGCCGGCTGTGCCCCCGGTTTCGACGTCGTCGCCGACCCAGTCGCCACCGTAAGTCAACTCATGCGAGATGCCGGCGGTCTCGAAGCGCGACGTGTTCCATATGTCGATGCCGGTCGTCCCGACATCGAAAGTCGACAGCGAGCCGGCGGGCAGCACCACGGGCAGGCCGGTCGTCGGATCGAACCGGTTCTGCGGAACGAGCGTCGTCAGATCGAGAAGCGTCTTGTTGTAGGAGGCGTTGATGTGGAGATCGAGCCAGCTTTTGGCATCGTCGGTGATGTTGTAGCGGGCCGTGAAGGTGTTCGACTTGAGGTCGACGTCGTTGGCGGGAACGCCACCGCTGGTTTCCGTCCAGTTGTCGCTCGAGCCGACCCAGCCGAGCTTAAATTCGCTGTTCTCGGTCGGGCGAATGGTGGTCTTCAGCAGGCCGCTCAGCACGTCGAAGCCGGTGCCGGCAACAGTGTCGCCGCCACCGTTCTTGTAGTCGCCGTAGTCGCGGTAGACGATGTTGCCCAGAACGTCCCAGTTCTCGTTGATCCGGTAGGCGCCGCTGGCGCTGGTGGTCCAGCCGTTGCCGTTGGTTTCATAGCGCCCGGTCAGCGATCCGGCCCAGGTCTCTTCCGGCTTGAGGAAATCCTCGGCGTCCTTGGTGTCGAAAAAGACGACGCCGCCGATGGCGCCGGAGCCATAGGTGTTGGCGACCGGGCCACGGATCACGTCGACGGATTTGATGAGCTCGGGATCGACATAGAAGGTCGACTGCGTGCCATGGTCCGAGCGCTGGAAATCCTGCCTCGCGCCGTCGACAATCACCGCGACGCGGCCGAAATCCTGCAGGCCGCGGATGTTGATGCTGGAGCTGACACGCCGCGCGTCGGCCTGCACGGCAACTCCCGGCACGCCAAGGAGCATCTCGTTCGGCGTCGTCGCCATGCGGCGCTCAAGCTGTTCCTTGTCGACATGGCTGGCCAAGGCCAGCGACTGGATCGCCGTCTCGCCGGTGCGGCTGATGACGAGAATCTTGTCGAGCAGCGTCGAGTCGCCCGCACTTTTCTGATCAGTCTTCTTTGTCTGGTCGCTCTGCTGGTCAGCCGCCGGCTGGGTGGCCTGTTGCGCTTTGGCCGCCGGCATACAGAGCGCGATTGCCGCCGCGCCAGCCAGCAAGGCCGCCATTTCCTTCGCCATCGACCGATCTGTCGGCCGTCCCCAATTCACCAACCCCATGCCCCAACTCCAAATCCTCAGGCTCGATGCTGGCTGGCGCGGGGCTCGCTCGCATTTTTGATCGCGTCCGGCGTCTTAAATGTTGACTCATTTAGTCCGGTAATGCACGACTAGTAAACATGATAAATCGAGTCAAGAATTGAATCGGCATTTGACGAGGCGACCGGCCCGGTGGCCGGCACAGGAAAAAGGGACCGAATGAGATGAACAGCCATAACGCAAACGACTTTCGCTACCGCGTCCGCCGTTCCGACGACATGCCCGCGCGTTTCGAGCGCGTGCCGATGTCGGTGCGGACGCTCTCCAGCAACGCGCTGTTCCAGGGTGAGCATGAGATCGGCATCGAACATCATGGTGCGCTCTACCGGTTGAAGATCACCCGCCAGGGCAAGCTGATCCTCAACAAGTGAGCACAATCGGCAGGCGGAACAGAGCAGACAAAAGTGGGCAGATGGACGACATGGACCAGCGCGTAAGACCATCGCCGGACGAGATCCGGCGGGCACGGGAAGACAATCCGAAAATGCGCGAGCGCGATCTGGCGGCCCAACTCGGCATCTCGGAAGCGGAACTGGTCGCGGTGCATTGCGGCCATGGAGCCGTGCGCGTCGAGCCGCGCGTCAACGACCTGCTGAGCGGCCTTGAAGCGGTCGGCGAAGTGATGGCGCTGACCCGCAACGAAAGCGCCGTGCACGAAAAGATCGGCGTCTACGACAAGGTCGTCACCGGCAACCACAACGCCATGGTGCTCGGCGAGAACATCGACCTGCGCATCTTCCCGAAAGTGTGGGCACATGGCTTTGCCGTCGAGAAACGCGACGGCAGCGAGATCCGCCGCAGCCTGCAGTTCTTCGATGCGGCCGGCGAGGCCGTTCACAAGGTGCATCTGCGGCCGGCCTCGAACCTCTATGCTTACCAGAAGCTGGTGGCGAGCCTTGAATCGTCGAACCAGGAGCCGACGATCGCGATCGCCTCAAGCGCGCCGGAAGGCGAAGTGGAGGCCCAAGGCTCGGTAGCCAGCATCGACGACCTCCGCGACCGCTGGAGCCGGATGACCGACGTGCATCAGTTCTTCGGCATGCTGAAGACGCTGAAGCTCAGCCGTCGTGAGGCGGTGCGCATGGTCGGCCAGGACTATGCATGGCTGCTCGACAATGATGCCGTCGGCGCCATGTTCCACCACGCGGCGGAAGGCGAGATGCCGATCATGTGCTTCGTCGGCAACCGCGGCTGCATCCAGATCCATTCCGGCCCGATCAAGTCGGTCAAGCCGATGGGACCGTGGATCAACGTGCTCGACGAGATCTTCCACCTGCATCTCAGGACCGATCACATCCATGAAGTCTGGGCGGTGCGCAAGCCGACCAAGGATGGCCATGTCACGTCGCTCGAGGCTTATGACGCCAAGGGAGGCATGATCATCCAGTTCTTCGGCAAGCGCCACGAAGGCGAGGGCGAGCGCGAAGACTGGCGCTTCCTGGCCGAGAACCTGCCCCGCATTCCCAGCCCGACCGCTGCATGAGGCAAGACCCGATGCGTGGCGTTCTCCGTTTCCGCTCTGCGCTTGCGCCGCTGATCGGCGTTCTGCTTGCCGCCGCCGCTCTGCCTGCCGGAGCCGATGAAGATACGCACGTCTTCTCCGACACCTCGCGGATCGCCTCCATCGGCGGCTCGATCACCGAGATCGTCTATGCGCTCGGCGAGGAAGGTCATCTCATTGCCCGCGATTCTACCAGCCTTTTCCCGCAAGCCGCGCAGAAATTGCCCGATGTCGGCTACATGCGCGCGCTGTCGCCGGAAGGCGTTCTGTCGGTCAATCCGTCGGGGATTCTCGCCCTGCATGGCAGCGGCCCGAAGGAAACCGTCGACGTGCTGAAGAAGTCGAGCGTGCCCTTTATCGAGGTGCCGGAGCGCTACAGCCATGAAGGCGTCCTCGAAAAGATCCGCATAGTCGGCAAGGCGCTGGGGATCGAGGCCAAGGCGGAGAAGCTCGCTGCGGAGACGGACGCGAAGCTGACGGCGGCCGAGAAGCAGACGGCTTCGATCAAGGAGCGCAAGCGCGTGCTGTTCGTGCTGTCGATCCAGGGTGGCAAGATTCTTGCCGCGGGCAGGGATACGGCCGGCGACGGCATCATCAAGCTTGCCGGCGCCGTCAATGCGGTCGAGGGGTTTTCCGGCTATAAGCAGATGTCCGACGAGGCGATCGTCACCGCAAGGCCGGATGTGATCCTGATGATGAAGAACGCCGGTCCGCCGATCCCGGAAGCTGAGCTGTTCGCCAGCCCCTCGATCGCTTCGACGCCCGCGGGCGCTGCCCGCAAGCTGATCAGCATGGATGGCGGCTATCTGCTGGGCTTCGGGCCGCGCACGGCGGAAGCGATTCACGATCTGGCTGTTTCGCTCTACGGCAATCAGGTCGCGGACTGAGCGGTGATGGCCGAACAGTCGATTGCGGGCCCGGCGGGCAGGGTGATGGCAGCCGATGGCGACCGCTCGGCGCGGGCAGGGATCGTCATCCTGCTTTTGTCTGTCGCACTTGCGCTGTCCATATTCCTGTCGCTGACCTCGGGCGCTTCGGACGCGTCCGCCGTTCGCGTCATCCGCGACTGGCTGACCGGAGCCGTGCCGGCCGATACGGCGCTCGCCGCGCGCGACCGGCTGATCGTCTATGACATCCGCATGCCGCGCGTGCTGCTCGGCGTGCTGATCGGCGCCGCGCTTGCCGTCTCCGGCGCGGTGATGCAGGGCCTGTTTCGCAATCCGCTCGCCGATCCCGGCCTGATCGGCGTCTCGGCCGGATCGAGCCTTGGCGCGGTGGCGGTCATCGTGCTCGGCACGACCTGGCTTGCGCCTGTCACGCTCGCCCTCGGCACGCTCGCCCTGCCGCTGGCAGCCTTCTTCGGCGGCCTGGCGGTGACCTTCCTGCTCTATGCCATCGCGACGCGCCAGGGCCAGACATCGGTCGCCACGATGCTGCTCGCCGGCCTGGCGATCGCCGCGCTTGCCATGGCGCTCACCGGCATACTGGTCTTCGTGGCCGACGACCGGCAACTGCGCGACCTGACCTTCTGGCAGCTCGGCTCGCTCGCCGGCGCGACATGGCCGAAGATCGGCACCATTGGCCCCGTGATCGCGCTGGCGCTGGCGACGATGCCGTTCCTGTCGCGCGGCCTCAATTCGCTGGCGCTCGGCGAGGCTGCCGCAAGCCATCTCGGCATTCCGGTGCAACGGCTGAAATACACGGCCATCGTCGGGGTTTCGGCGGCGGTCGGCGCGTCTGTCGCTGTCAGTGGGGGCATCGGCTTCATCGGCATAGTCGTGCCGCATCTGTTGCGCCTCGCGATCGGTCCCGACAACCGCTACCTTTTGCCGGCCTCGGCCTTGCTCGGCGGCTCGCTGCTTCTGCTTGCCGACGCGGTCGCCCGTACCGTCGTCGCTCCGGCCGAACTGCCGATCGGCATCGTCACGGCAGTGGCCGGCGCGCCGTTCTTCCTGTGGATCCTGCTGCGCAAGCGCGGCATCGTCGATTTGTGAGCTGCCGATGATCGAAGCAGACGACATCTCCGTGGCGATCGGCTCCAAGCGCATCGTGTCGCATGTCGATTTCGCGGCACGGCCGGGCGAGGTAACGGCGATCGTCGGGCCGAACGGGTCGGGCAAGACGACGCTGCTCAAGGCGCTGACGGGCGAGCTCTCCTATACCGGCACTGTCACCCTCAATGGCCGAGACCTGGTTTCCATGAAGCCGGTGGAGGCAGCGACGCATCGCGCCGTGCTGCCGCAGTCCACCACGCTGTCCTTTCCCTTCACGGTGCTAGAGATCGTTCGTCTCGGCCTGATCGGCGGGCGTTCCGGGGTGCTGCCCGGCGAGGATGCGCGCTTGCCCGAGCGGGCGCTGGCGCGCGTCGATCTCGACGGCTTTGCCGGCCGCTTCTACCAGGAGCTTTCAGGCGGCGAGCAGCAGCGCGTCCAGCTTGCCCGTGTGCTATGCCAGGTCTGGGCGCCGGTGCTCGAGGGCAGGCCGCGCTATCTTTTCCTCGACGAGCCTGTCTCCAGCCTCGACGTCAAGCACCAGCTCATCATCATGAATATTGCGCGCGATTTCGCCCGGCGCGGCGGCGGCGTGGTGGCGATCCTGCACGACCTCAATTTGACGGCCATGTATGCCGATCGGATTTTCGTGCTCTCTCGTGGCCAGCTGGCTGCCGCCGGCTCACCGCAAGACGTGCTCAATGACGAGCTGATCGAAAAGGTGTTCGACTGCCGGCTCAAGGTCGGCGCTCTGCCTGCTGGAAGCGTTCCGTTCGTGTTGCCGCAATCGGCAGCTTAGGCGGCCGGGGCGCGCTGCTCCAGGAGGTCGATGCCAAGCAGGTGGCGCACGTTCGGGCGCGCCGCGACGAGGTCGGCGATCGTGTAGCGGGAGAGCACGGCGAAGAAGGCGTTGAGCGCTTCGCGCAGCGCCGAATTCAAGGCGCAGCTGTCGATCAGCGGGCATTCGGCGGCGTCGTTCTCGAAGCATTCGGCCATGGCGAAGCTCTCTTCGGTGACGCGCACGACGTCGAACAGGCTGATCTGCTCGGCCGGGCGGCCGAGCCTGACGCCGCCATTGCGGCCGCGCACCGTCTCGACAAGGCCTGCCTCGACCAGCGGCTGCAGAATCTTGAACAAAAACAGCTCAGAAACCGAATAGGCGGTGGCGATCTCAGGGATGCGGCTCAGCCGGTCGCTGTTCGCGGCGCAATACATCAGTATGCGCATCGCATAGTTGGTCTGGCGCGTGAGCCGCATGGTATCCTCGCGAAAACTTAGCTTGGGCGGAATATGGCTCATAGTTTGGAACAATTCCAGACTGGACCGCTACATAGCTGAATAACCTTGTCAACTTTTTGTGCATGTCGGCCGCATCGCACCGCAATGCGCTTTGAGCGAGCGTTTCGCCGGAGCAGGCCCTAGATAAGTCCGGGTGCAATAGGGAAGGCCTTTCCATGTCACAATCAGCTCAGGCCCTCGCGCCGGTTCGATTCGACGCCGATGCGCAGGCAAAGCTCTCGGCATTGCGGCGGACCAAGTTCGTCGCCGCCGCAGCGCTTGGCCTATGCATCCTTGTCTTCGCGCTCGCCAAGCCTTTCGAGGTCACCCATCCGTGGCTCGGCTTTGTTGCCGCGTTCGCCGAGGCGGCGATCATTGGCGGCCTCGCCGACTGGTATGCGGTCGTGGCGTTGTTCAGGCGCCCGCTCGGGCTGCCGATCCCGCACACTGCCATCATTCCTGAGAACCAGCACCGCATCGCCGACAATCTCGGCCGGTTCATCGAGGCCAATTTCCTCGCGCCGGAGCCCGTGCGGGAAAAGCTCGCCGAGGTCGACTTTGCCGCCCTCGTAGCCGACTGGCTGGCCGACGCCGAACGCGCCGCCGACCTGTCGCGATTCGTCGCCCGGCTGGTGCCGCAGACGCTAACCGCTGTGGAACAGTCCGGGCTGCGCGACTTCGTCACCAGTCGCCTGCTGGAGCAGATCGAAAAGGTGCCGCTGGCGCCTTTAGCCGCGGAGCTGTTGTCGGCGCTCACCGACGACCGCCGCCACCAAAAACTGTTCGACGAGTTCACCAGGGTGGTCGGGCGCTTCCTGAACGACGAGAAGGCGCTGGCGACGATGCGCGAAAAGATCCGCGAGGAACTGCCGTCGCTATTCAACCTGTTTCGCGCCGACGCCTATCTGCTCAAGAAGATTGTCGCTTCCGCCGGGTTGCTGCTGGAGGAGGTGCGGGCCGATCCCGATCATCCGGCGCGCGCCGAGTTCGACCGTTTCGCTCTCGGTTTCGTCGAGCGGCTCAGGACGTCGAAGCAATATGCAAGACGCGCCGAAAAGCTGAAGCGCGATTTCCTGGGCCGTCCGGAAGTCAGGGCTCTGGCCGGGGACACATGGGCAAGCCTGCGCCTGTTCATCGAGCAGGACGCCAACGCGGCCAATTCGATGATCCGCGAGCACCTCGCCAACCTGTTCGTCGAGGTCGGCCGACATTTGGCCGACGATGCCCAGATCAGGGCCGACATGAACCAGGGTTTTGTTGTGGCGCTCGCTTCGTTCGTCGAAAGCCAGAAGAGCGGCGTCTCGAAATTCATCGCCGATCAGGTCAAGCGCTGGGATCTGGCCCAGCTGACGCGGCTGATCGAGATCAATATCGGCAAGGACCTGCAGTATATCCGGTTCAACGGCATGGTGATCGGCGGTCTGGCCGGTTTGGCGCTCTATACGGCGGAGCGGCTGCTTCTCCTCAATTGACGCGGACCGGGCGCGCACTATTCTCCCTAGTGGGCGCTGCAAAAGCGGCAGATCGGGAGGCGACGACATGGCAAGACAACCGGAATCCGACTCTTTTCTGGACATCTTCAGCAGGTTCGGCCGCGACTTGAAGCTGCCGAAGGTCGACATTCAGGCGATCCTCGATCACCACCGTAGGAATCTCGAGGCTCTGGAGAAGTCGGCCAGGGCAAGTGCCGCCGGCGCGTCATCCATTCTGTCGAGACAGCACGAAATGGTGCAGGAGGCGCTCGGCGAAATTACCCGGATGGCACGCAACTACCAGCCTCCAGGCAATCCGCAGGAGTTGATGACGAAGCAGGTGGATTTCGCCAGGAAATCCTTCGAGACAACGCTGAAGAATGCCGGCGAGGTCGCCGACCTGGTCCGGAAGTCCGGCACCGAATCGGTCGAAATCCTGCGCGACAGGATCAAGGACGCGATGGCGGAAATCCGGGCCGGCTACGACGGGAAGTGAGCAATCCGGGGCGCCTGATCCGGTCTTCCGGATCGGGTCCAGGCGGCTGAACATCGGCGCGTGCGGCTGCGCGTTCGCTGCCTGCCGTAAAACCGTCAACTCTAAGGGTCAAATCGAGGCGCCGCGAATTGACAGGAGCCGTCGGTTCATGGTCGGGAGATTGGCAGAAGCCAGCAGGAAAGCAGGAATGACGGAAAATCGGCCGAGAACGCCGCCGACCTTCGAACAGTTGCGGACAATGGCCGGCCAGGAGATCGGCGTGTCGGACTGGACGACGGTCGACCAACAGCGCATCGACCAGTTTGCCCAATGCACGGGGGACCACCAGTGGATACATGTCGATCCGGAGCGCGCGAAGCGGCAGAGCCCGTTCCGCACTACGATCGCGCATGGCTATCTGACGCTGTCGATCATCGGCGCGCTGGCGCTGGAGATGGGCATCGTGCCGGAAAACACGCAAGCCGCCTTCAACTACGGCTTCGACAAAGTGCGCTTCCTGGCGCCGGTGAAGTCCGGCGCGCGTATCCGGCTGCGCACGACGCTGCTCACCATGGAAGACCGCGGCCCCGGCCAATATCTGATGAAGGCCGCGAACACCGTCGAGATCGAGGGCGAGCAGAAGCCGGCGCTCACCGCCGAGACGCTGGTGATGATGTATGAGCGCCGCAAGCGGGCAGGCGCCTAAGAACTGCCGCTGCCCTCCTATGCTGCGCCTTTGCGGCGGGACGCCGCCATTGCTCTCTCAAGCACCCTGAAGATGCGCTCATCCGCGCATTGGGCGACGTTGAAACGCATGAAGCGGCCGGCGATGTGCGACAGGCTGAAGGCGTTGCCGGGCGCCAGCACGACATTGTCCGTCAGCGCATAGCGAGCGACATCGGCGGCGTCGATGCCGTCGGGCAGGCGGCACCATAGGAACATGCCGGCCGGCTGGTCGATCCAGGGCATGATGCCCATGGCTATCAGCCTGCCGGCGGTTTCGGCCATGGTGCGCGCCAGGCGGGCGCGCAGTTGTTCGACATGCTTGCGGTAGCTGCCGTCCTTCAGCAGAGTCAGCACCAGTTCCGAGGAGAGCCTCCCGCCGCCGAAAGTCGTGGCGATCTTGAGGTCAATCAGCCCTTCCATCCAGTCGCATGGCGCGGCGATGAAGCCGCAGCGCACCGAAGCTGACAGCGTCTTGGAGAAGGAACCGATCTGGACGACGCGTCCAAGGCCATCGAAGGCCGCCAGCCGCGGCGCCGGCGTGTTCTCGAAATCGGCGAAAATGTCATCCTCGACGATGGCGAGATCCGATTGATCGGCAAGCTTGAGCAGCCGGTGCGCTATAACCGGCGAGAGCACCGCGCCCGTCGGGTTGTGAAGCGCGGAATTGGTGATGTAGAGGCGCGGCCGGTGCTCGGCGAGCGCTTGCGCGAATAGGTCGATATCGGGTCCGGACGGCGTCATAGGAACGCCGACGACCTTGGTCCGATGGGCGCGCAGCAGCGCGTGAAAATTGAAGTAGCAGGGATCGTCGACCAGCACAGTGTCGCCAGGCTCGAGGAGGAAGCGGCACAGGAGGTCGATCGCCTGCGTCCCGGACTCGGTGAGCATGATCTGGTCAGGCGAAGCCTCGACGCCGCGCGCCGACAGGCGGCGGGCAAGCAACTGCCGCAGTGCCGGCAGGCCAAGGGGCGTGCCGTAGTCGGCAAGCGTCGCATCGTCGGTTCGTGCGGCGCCGCGCAGTGCTCGCCGCAACGCGGCCTGAGGCATCCAGGAGGCCGGCAGCCAGCCACAGCCCGGTTTCAGCATGTCGTCGCGTGCCTCCAGCGCTTGCCGCGAGACCCAGAGCGGGTCGACGGCGCGGTCAAGCGGCGGGCCGATCTCGGCCAGCGACAGCGGCGCAAGCGGGCCGGCGGCAAAGAAGCCGGAGCCCGGCCGCGAGCGGATCGTGCCTTCCGCCGCAAGCCGCTCATAGGCCTCGACCACGGTCGACTTCGACACCTGCATCGTGCCGGCGAAGGCGCGGATCGAAGGCAGGCGCGCGCCCGGCGTCAGGATGCGCGCGGCGATGCGCTGCCGGATTGCCGACATGACGGCTTCGACGAGCGTTCCGGCATTGGCAGCTTTCGGGTCGGGCCTGTCCATCTGTACTTCCCTGCGAACCATTACAGTTTTGGCGAATTGTACTCCATTGTCTCTGGCAACGCCATGCGCTGCGCCGGTATGGAAGCCTAAACGGAGCGGATGATGGATAAGAGTTTCAACGGCTGGCTCAACGGCTTCATCGGCGTGCTGATCTTCAGCGGCTCGCTGCCGGCGACGCGCGTGGCGGTGGTGGATTTCGACCCGACATTCCTGACGTCGGCGCGTGCGGCGATCGCCGGCCTGCTCGGCATCGCGATGCTATTCCTGTTCCGCGAGAAGCGCCCGGATCGCGGGGATCTGGTCTCGCTGGTCGTCGTTGCGCTGGGCGTCGTGGTCGGCTTTCCCCTGCTGACGGCGCTGGCGCTCAAACATGTCACGGCGGCGCATTCCATCATCTTTGTCGGCCTGCTGCCGCTGGCGACAGCGGTCTTCGGTGTGCTGCGCGGCGGCGACCGACCGCGCCCGGCCTTCTGGCTGTTCTCCTGCCTGGGCAGTGCGCTCGTCGCGGGTTTCGCGCTGTCGCAAGGCGTGACGGCCTCACCGGTCGGCGACGGCTTGATGCTCGCCGCCATCATCGCCTGCGGACTGGGCTATGCGGAAGGTGCGGCGCTGTCGCGCAAGCTCGGCGGGTGGCAGGTGATCTGCTGGGCCTTGGCGCTGTCGCTGCCCGTCATGCTGGCGCTGAGTTTTGCGACCCTGCCGCCGTCTTTTGCCGCGGTCGGCTCCGGCGCATGGATCGGCCTCGGCTATGTCTCGCTGTTCAGCATGCTGATCGGCTTCGTGTTCTGGTATCGCGGCCTGGCGCAGGGCGGCATCGCCGCGGTCGGGCAATTACAACTGCTGCAGCCCTTCTTCGGCCTGGCGCTCGCGGCGAGTCTGCTGCACGAGCAGGTCAGCCCGCTGATGGTGGTGGTCACGCTCGGCGTGGTGGCCTGCGTGTTCGGGGCGAAGAAGTTCGCTAGGTAGCGAGCCTATTCAAAACTTCGTCACCACGCCGATGCCGATGCCCTCGAAGCCGCCCATCGCCATCAATGCGGCCGGCGCTTCCTCGAGGCTGATCCTTTTGCCGACCAATAGTTCGGGCTTGAGCTTGCCGGTGCGGATCATGTCCATCATCGCCGAATAGCGGTAGGCCTGCATGCCGTGGCTGCCGAGGATTTCGAGCTCGAAGGCGATCACCTTGTCCATCGGCACCTGTGGGCGGGCATGCTCGCCCAGCATCAGCCCGACCTGAACGTGACGGCCGCGCCGACGCAGATTGGCGATCGAGTTGAAGCAAGTGGTTGGATGGCCGAGCGCATCCATCGACATATGCGCGCCGCCATTGGTGAACTGCTTGACGGCCTTGACAACATTGGGCGTGGTCGAGGCGTTGATCGTCGCGACCGCGCCGATCTTTTTCGCAAACTCCAGCTTCTCGTCGGTAAGGTCGATGGCGATGACATTGGCGCCCATGGCGCTGGCGATCATGATCGCCGAGAGGCCGACGCCGCCGCAGCCATGCACCGCCACCCACTCGCCGGGCGTCACCCGGCCCTGGTCGACGATGGCGCGGAAGGAGGTGACGAAGCGGCAGCCGAGGCTGGCGGCAGTGGCGAACTCCATCTCATCGGGCAGGCGTACGAGATTGGTGTCGGCATGCTCGATGCCGACATATTCGGCGAACGAGCCCCAGCCTGTGAAGCCCGGCTGGGTCTGGTACTCGCAGACCTGATGGTTGCCGGAGTTGCATTCGAAACAGCGGCCGCAGCCAACGGCGAAAGGCACGGTGACGCGGTCGCCGGCCTTCCAGCGGCTCACCTGCTTGCCGGCAGCGACGACGACGCCCGCCAGTTCATGGCCGGGGACATGCGGCAGCGTGATGCCGTCGTCATGGCCCATCCAGCCATGCCAGTCGCTGCGGCAAAGGCCGGTCGCCTCGACCTTGATGACGACGCCATCCGCCGCCGGCTTGGGGTCCGGCACGGTCTGGATCGTCGGCGCTTCGCCGAATTTCTCGAAGACGACAGCTTTCATGGGGAGAGTCCTTGTAGGTGCTATTCTGCGTCGATCTGATTCTGCGGCGCTGCCTTCCGGAAGGCGGTAAGTGCCATGCAGGCGGCGTGGATGCGCGAGATCACCGGATAGGCCGCCATGTCGACGCCGAAACGAGCATTGTTGGTGACCTGGGCTGCGAGGCAGATATCGGCGAGCCCCGGTGCATCACCATGGCAGAACCTGCCGGTCTCGGGCGAAGAGGCCAGAATCTTTTCAAGCGGCTGGAAACCTTCATTCACCCAATGCCGGAACCAGTTGACGACATCCTCGTCGCCGGCGCCGAACAAAGTGCGCAGCGACGTCAGCACGCGCAGATTGTTCACCGGATGGATGTCGCAGGCGATCATCTGCGCCAGCATCCGGACCCTGGCGCGTCCCAGCGCATCCTTGGGCAGCAGAGTCGGCTCGGGCGCGATCTCGTCGAGATATTCGATGATCGCCAGCGACTGGGTTAAAAGCGTTCCGTCGTCGAGCACCAGCGCCGGCACCAGTCCTTGCGGATTGACCGCGAGATAGGCGGGTTCGAGATGCTCGCCGTGGCGCAGATGGTGGGGCACATAGGTGTAGGCAAGCCCCTTCATCTCCAGCGCGATCCGCACCCGGTAGGAGGTGGAGGAGCGATAATAGTTATGGAGGACGAGGTCGCTCATCGATTCGGCTGCCCGACGGTTACTTCGACGGCGCCGATGCCGTCGACGCCACCAGTGATCTTGTCGCCCGCCTGAACCGCGCCAACGCCGGCCGGCGTGCCGGTGAAAATCAAATCGCCTGGCTGGAGCTCGACGGCCTCGCTGCAGATCGAGACGACATCGGCGACCGGCCAGATCAGCTCGGCGAGGTCGCCGTCCTGTTTTACGTCACCGTTTACAGCGAGCCAGATGCGGCCCTTTTCGGGATGGCCAGACTTTGCGACCGGAAGCAGCGGGCCGCAAGGGGCGGAGAAGTCGAACGCCTTCGACCAGTCCCAGGGGCGGGCCGCTTTCTTCGCCTGGTCCTGCAGGTCGCGGCGAGTGAGGTCCACGCCGACGCCATAGCCCCAGACATGCGCGAGCGCCTCGGTGCGGGGAATGCGGAAGCCGGGCTTGCCGATCGCCACGACCAGCTCGATCTCATGGTGGAGATTGGCGGTCAGCGGCGGATAGGGGATCTCGGCGCCGCTGTCGACCACGGCGTCGGCCGGCTTGGTGAAGAAGAATGGCGGGTCGCGCTCGTCATTGCCGAGTTCTCGCGCATGCGCCGCGTAGTTGCGGCCGACGCAGAAGATGCGGCGCACGGCAAACCGTTCCGCCGAGCCGGCCACGGCGACCGAAGCGATCGCGGGCGGAGGGAGGACGAAGTCTGGCATGGGCTGTCTCTGTATTGATGTGACTCGCCGACACCTTCGGCCGATTTCGACGGACGGGCAAGGCTCCATGGCCTCGGACACGTCGGCCCTGTCGTTTCACCGACAATGTTCTGTACGATTGGGGACCCTATACCATTGGGCGCTATACTATTTGGCAATAATCTGGCCATGGTCACGGGACTATTCTGTGCTGGACGAAACCGAAGCAATGCCCGAACCGATGCAATGACCTCCGTCAACGAGCGCGCCCGCTTCCTGATCATCGACGACCATCCTCTGTTCCGCGAGGCGCTGCACAGCGCCGTGCAGATGGCCTATCCGGAAGTCGATACGGTCGAGGCCCGCTCGATCGCGGAAGCGATCGATCTTCTCGCCGACGCAAAGCCGTTCGACCTTGCGCTGCTCGATCTCAGCATGCCCGATGTGCATGGCTTCGAAGGCCTATTGCAGCTCAGGACCCGCTATCCGCGCCTGCCGGTGGTAATCGTGTCCGGCTATGAGGAGCCGAAGATCATTTCGGAAGCACTGTCCTACGGTGCTGCCGGTTTCATACCGAAATCGGCGAGGAAGAGCGATCTCGCCGCCGCCATCCGCTCGGTGATGGACGGCGCGGTCTATGTGCCGGAAACCTATGGCGGACAGCCGCCGGACCCCGACAGCACCGACCGCGCCGACATGGTGCAGCGCCTGGCCACGCTGACGCCGCAGCAACTGCGCGTGCTGCAGATGCTGAGGCAAGGCATGCTGAACAAGCAGATCGCCTACGAGCTGCAGGTCGGCGAAACCACGGTGAAGGCGCATGTCTCGGAGATACTGCGCAAGCTCAACGTCTACAGCCGCACGCAAGCGGTGATCGAGGTCTCGAAACTGGACAATGCGGAGCTTTTCAGGGATCAGGCGGGGTTTTGAAGCGGAACTCTAAGCCAACAGATGCGCAAGCAGCGCGCGCAGCTGTGCCGGTTTCAGCGGCTTGCGCATAAGCTCGATGCCAGCGGCTCGGGCGGCCTTGGCGACGAACTCGGAGCCGTCGGCGGTGACGATCAGCGCCGGCACGGGGCGGCCGAGATAGTCACGCACTTCGGCGATCGTCGCGGTGCCCAGGTCGCCGCCGTCGAGATGCTGGTCGGCGATGACGATGTCGGGAACCCAATCGGTGTCTCCCAGCAGGTCGAGCGCATCGTCGGTCGAGGTGGCGGCACGCACCAGGCATTCCCAGCGCTCGAGCAGCGAGGTCATGGCGCTCAGCACGTCGGCGTCATTCTCGACCAGCAGCACCTTGGTGCCGAACAGGCCGTAGCCGCGCGGCCTTTCCATATCGGCGCTGCCTGCCGCCGGTTCAGCCGCGGCGCTCATGCCGACCGGCACGTCGATATGGAAGATGGTGCCGCGTCCCACTTTTGAGGAAAATGTCACGGGATGGCCGAGCGCAGCCGCCATGCGCCGGACGATGGCGAGTCCCAGCCCCAGCCCTCCTGTCAGTCCGCCATCGGCAAGCGTGGAGGTGCCGCGATGGAACTCCTCGAACACCGCCTCGCGCTGATCGTCGGGGATGCCGCAGCCCGTGTCGGCCACGTCGATGCGGATGATGTCGCCCCGATGCCTGGTGCCGACCAGCACGCCGCCCGAGCGGGTGTAGCGCAGCGCGTTGGAGAGGATGTTCTGCAGGATGCGGCGCAGCAGCGTGCGGTCCGAACGCACGACGGCATTGACCGGCCGGAACTTCAGCGACAGTCCTTTCTTCTGCGCCTCGGGCAGAAAATCCGAGCGCAGCGAGGAAAACAGCGCCTCCATGCTGACGTCGCCGATTTCGGGCTGCACCACGCCGGCGTCGAGCTTGGAGATGTCGAGCAGCGTGCGCAGCAGGTCTTCCATCGTTTCCAGCGAGCGCTCGACCTGACGGACGAGTTTCTTGCCTTCCTCACCGGTCTGGACTTCGGCGAGCGCCGAGACCGACAGATGCGCGGCATTGAGCGGCTGCAGCACGTCGTGGCTGGCGGCGGCGAGGAACCTGGTCTTGGAAAGGTTCGCCAACTCGGCGGTTTCCTTGGCGGCGACGAGATCGATGTTCGACTGCTCGAGCCGGCGCAGCGTCGCGTGCAGTTCCTCGGTGCGGGTGCGCACCCGGTTCTCCAGCGTGATGGCGGTCTGGAACAGCGAGAAGGCGTTGCCTTGCTGGTCCATCGAGCGCTCGACGCGGCTGACCAGCGCGGCATTGATCTTCTTCAGCTTTTCGAGGTCATTGATGTCGCGAAGCGGCATGGCTGCACTACTCGGCGGGCTGACGCTCGCCGAAGGCGATGCCGGTAAAAGTCTGGTTGAGATGCATCGAGCGGTACTGCTCGCCATAGGTGCCGAAGCCGATGATTTTGTTGGCCCGGTAGAGTTCCGAAATGTCGCGGAAGACCTGGCGGTTGAGCGCGTCGAGCCTGCGCAGCACGCAGTCGAAGCCGAGCACCATGTCGATGCCGCCGAGCTTGCGCTCGACGTCAAGCAGGGCGGCGCGTGTCGCTTCCACCATGTTCTTGGGTTGAGCGATGGACAGAACGACCCCGTCCTCGATGGCGCAGAAGAAGGATAGCGAGCCGTCGGCATGCATGCGCTGGATTGAGCGGCAATAGTATTCGCCGCCGACCTTCACCACGACAGGGTGGGAAGCAAAGTTTAAGGGTGTCAGCATCTGCGGCACGATGCCGACGGAGGCGGCATATTCCTCCGCCGCGTTGGTGGCATTGAATTCGCGCACGATGCGATGATCGGGATCGGACGCCGTCACCACCAGCTTCTGCTCGGTGGGAATGAAATTGTCGGTCTTGAAGACGTGGAACGGGATTTCGGTCGCGATCAGCACGATGATTGCGCTGTCGCAACCGACCTTGCCGTTCGAGATCAAACTGGTCGTCTCGAATTTCAGGTCGTCGCCGGCGGAGCCGCCGATCAGCGGAATGTCGTCCAGCCCCCAGTGGATGGCCGAGGTGACCGCTTCCTCGGCATAGGATAGCCCATCGATGAAGCAGAGCGCGAACACGCTGTTTTTGCGCTCCTGGCCGTCGCGGCCGCGCAGCAGGCGCCGCAGCGCCGTGACCTCGCCGGTGATCCGGTCCATGCCGGAGGATGAGAGGTTCTCGACCATGGTGCTGACGGTCGAAAATGATGCCGAAGGCAAAAGCAGGGCAAGTGCATGGCCTTCCTCAAGCCCTTGCGGCGTGATCTCGCCGGCTGTCGAGCAGCCGGCATAGGCCAGCGCCGGCGCATGCAGCTTCAGCGCATGCGTCAGTGCCGACGCGTCGACAAGGCTTTGGGAGAAGAAGAGCAGTGCGAAGCCGGCGTCGACGGCCGCGGCTTCGGCCGCGATTGCCCGGGCAAAGGCATTCGGATCGGGCTCATCTGTGGTGAGCGCCGAGAGGCCGCATGCGTAGCGCGTGCTCGAACTGGCCAGCTTGCCTTCTCCCGCAATTCCTCCAACGCTGTTTTTGTGCGTGTCTTCTTTTGCGTGTCAGGCACGCCTGCGTCGAGGGCATCTTTGCCTTCAATTGCGGCTTTGGCAATGGGCCGACTGCTGCGGCGCACGGAGCTTTTGTCATAATCGAAAGTACAATGGAAAGAGCGCTGGCAGGGGTGTTTTGGCCGTTGTACGGTATCGAAATAACGCACTGCCGACGCACAAGCACGGCATCGGCAACGCGATGGACCGAGGTTATACCCAGGGGAGGTTGCATGTCGGACGTGTCGTTGACGGTTAATGGCAGACGGGTCAGCGGGAACGCCGAAGACCGAACGCTGCTGGTGCATTTCCTGAGGGAACACCTCGGCCTTACCGGTACCCATGTCGGCTGCGATACCTCGCAATGCGGCGCCTGCCTCGTGCATGTCGACGGCAGGGCGGTGAAATCCTGCACGATGCTCGCCGTCCAGGCATCGGGGTCGACCATCGTCACCATTGAAGGGCTTGCGAACGGCGCCGACCTGCATCCGGTGCAGGCGGCCTTCAAGGAGCATCACGGGTTGCAATGCGGCTTCTGCACGCCGGGCATGATCATGGCGGCCACCGACATGATCGCCCGCCACCCCGAAGGTCTCGACGAGGCTACCGTGCGCGCCGAGCTCGACGGCAATATCTGCCGCTGCACCGGCTACCATAACATCGTCAAGGCGATCCTCGCCGCATCGCAAGCGATGGCGAAGGGCGCCAAGGGCAAGGCCAGGCAAGCGGCGTGAAGCCCGAGTGAGTAGCGAATAGTGAGTAGCGAGTAGTCGGGCTTACTTTTCCGGCCTCCACTCTGACCGTTCCCTACTCACTATTCGCTACTCACTACTCGCTTTTCTACGGGAGGAATTTCCGCAATGGGTATCGAAGGCGTCGGAGCCCGCGTGGCGCGCAAGGAAGACAAGAGGTTCATCACCGGCGGCGGCCGCTATGTCGAGGACATGGTGGTTCCCGGCATGAAACACGCCGTGTTCGTGCGCAGCCCGCACGCGCATGCAGAGATCAAGAAGATCGACGTAAGACAAGCGCAAGCGATGCCCGGCGTCGTCGGCGTGCTGACCGGCAAGGAGCTCAAGGCCGACGGCATCGGCAATCTCATCTGCGGTTGGATGATCCATTCCAAGGACGGCACGCCGATGAAGATGGGCGCCTGGTCGCCGCTCGCCGTCGAAAAGGTGCGTTATGTCGGCGACGCCGTCGTCATCGTCATCGCCGACACCAAGGGCCAGGCGCGCGACGCAGCCGAAGCGGTCGAGATCACCTACAAGGAACTGAAGGCGGTGGTCGAGGCGACCAAGGCGCTCGAAAAAGGCGCGCCGCAGGTCCATGCCGAAGCCGAGAACAACCTGATCTTCGACTGGGAACTCGGTGACGGCAAGGCAACCGACGCCGCCATCAAGTCGGCGGCCCATATCACGCGCATGAAGATCGTCAACAACCGGCTGGTGCCGAATGCCATGGAGCCGCGCGCGGCGCTCGGCCACTATGACAAGGCCGAGGACCATTATACCTGCTGGACGACTTCGCAGAACCCGCACGTCGCGAGGCTGGTGTTGAGCGCTTTTTACAATGTCGCGCCGGAAAACAAGCTCAGAGTAATCGCGCCCGATGTCGGCGGCGGCTTCGGCTCCAAGATCTACATCTATCCGGAAGAGATCGTCTGCCTCTGGGCGTCGAAGAAGACCGGCGTTCCAGTCAAATGGGTCGCGGACCGCACCGAGAGCTTCCTTGCCGATGCGCATGGCCGCGACCATGTCTCGACGGTGGAGATGGCTTTCGACAAGGACAACCGCATCACCGGCCTCAAGGTCGACACGATCGCCAATCTCGGCGCCTACATGTCGCTGTTCTCGTCCTGCGTGCCGACCTATCTCTACGCAACGCTGCTGTCGGGCCAGTACGACATCCCAGCCATCCACGCCAATGTGCGCACCGTCTACACCAACACCGCGCCGGTCGATGCCTATCGCGGGGCAGGGCGGCCGGAGGCCACTTACGTCCTCGAGCGCTTGATGGAGGCGGCCGCGCGCGAGCTTGGCGTGTCGCCGGCAGAGCTCAGGCGCAAGAACTTCATCACCTCGTTCCCGCACCAGACGCCGGTGATCATGAACTATGATGCCGGCGACTATGCCGCCTCGCTCGACGCGGCGATGAAGGCTGCCGACTACGCCGGCTTCACCAAGCGGCGGCAGGACGCCGCCAAGCAGGGCAAGCTGCGCGGCATCGGCATGAGCTGCTACATCGAGGCTTGCGGCCTCGCGCCGTCGGCGGCGGTCGGTTCGCTTGGCGCCGGCGTCGGTCTTTGGGAATCGGCGGAGGTGCGCGTCAACGCCGTCGGTACGATCGAGGTGCTGACCGGCTCGCACAGTCATGGCCAGGGCCACGAGACGACCTTCGCGCAACTGGTCAACCAGCGCTTCGGGGTGCCGATCGATTCGGTTTCGATCGTCCATGGCGACACCGACAAGGTGCAGATGGGCATGGGCACCTACGGCTCGCGCTCGGGCGCCGTCGGCATGTCGGCCGTCGCCAAGGCGCTCGACAAGGTCGAGGCCAAGGCCAAGAAGATCGCTGCGCATCTGATGGAAGCCGACGAGGGCGACATCGTCATCGAGAATGGCGAGGTCAAGGTCGCGGGCACCGACAGGAGCTTGCCCTGGGTCCAGGTGGCGCTCGCCGCCTATACCGCCCACAATCTGCCCGCCGGCATGGAGCCCGGCCTGAAGGAGACGGCCTTCTACGACCCGTCCAATTTCACTTTCCCGGCCGGCTGCTACATTTGCGAGGTCGAGATCGATCCGGAAACCGGCCTGACGGAAATCATCCAGTTCGTCGCGGCCGACGACTTCGGCAACATCATCAATCCGATGATCGTCGAGGGCCAGGTGCATGGCGGCATCGCGCAGGGCGTCGGCCAGGCGCTACTCGAGGGCGTGCATTATGACGCCAGCGGCCAACTGCTGACGGCAAGCTACATGGACTACACCATGCCGCGCGCCGACGACCTGCCGTCGTTCAATGTCTCGACCTCGAACACGCCATGTCCCGGCAATCCGCTCGGCGTCAAGGGCTGTGGCGAGGCTGGCGCGATCGGCTCGCCGCCGGCGGTGATCAACGCCATCACCGATGCGCTCGGCGTCGTCGACATCGCCATGCCGGCATCGCCGTCGACCGTGTGGTCGACAATTCAAGCCAAGAAGCACTGAGGAGGAGCAAAGATGTATTCGGTCAACTATCATCGCGCCGCCTCGGTCTCCGACGCCGCCAAGCTGTTGAAGAGCGGCGATGCCAAGCTGCTTTCCGGCGGCATGACGCTGATCCCCGCAATGAAAACGCGGCTCGCAGCACCTTCCGACCTCGTCGATGTGTCGAGACTGAAGGAACTGCAGGGCGTCAAGGTGTCCGGCAAGACGGTCACCATAGGTGCCGCCACAACGCATTATGACGTCTCCACCGACGAGAATCTGAAGAAGGCCTGCCCGGCGCTTGCGCATATGGCCTCGCTGATCGGTGACCCGGCGGTGCGCTACAAGGGCACGATCGGCGGCTCGATCGCCAACAACGATCCGGCGGCCGATTATCCTGCGGCGCTGCTGGCGCTGGGGGCAACCATCATCACCAACAAGCGCGAGATCGGCGCCGACAAGTTCTTCAAGGGGCTGTTCGAAACGGCGCTGAAGGAAGGTGAGATCATCACCGCGGTGACCTTCACCCCGCCTGCAAAGGCTGCCTACCAAAAATTCCGCAACCCGGCCTCGCGCTATGCGATCGTCGGAGTGTTCGTGGTCAAGGGCAAGGATGGAGTGCGGGCAGCGGTGACCGGTGCCGGCGCCGACGGCGTCTTCCGCTCCAAGGAGATAGAGGCAGCGCTGGCGAAGAATTTCGACGTCTCGGCGCTTGATGGTCTCAAAGTGTCCGCCAAGGGCTTGATGAGCGATATCCATGCCTCGGCCGATTACCGCGCCAACCTGATCGCGGTGATGGCGAAGCGCGCAGTGGCCGCGGCCATCGCCTGAACGCTCTCGGCCTGGATGAAAGAAGGGGCCGCCGCGGCCCCTTTTTCTTTTGTATGCGCAATCACTTGGCAGGAACTGCCTGGGAATTCGCGGCTTCGCACTTGCACAAGATTATCCCGCACTGCAAAATAAATTCGGCGGGAAGCGAAGCGGTTCCAGGCACGGCTATTCGTGCCGGGACCTCGAGTTGCGAAGGACGGGCATGACCGACATTTCCGCGACGGCCGGTGTCCTGCCGCTGGCCACAGCCGACAAAGCGGCACGGGCAAGGCTGGCCTATCTCGACGGCTGGCGCGGCCTGTCGATCGCGCTGGTACTGATCGGCCATTTCTTTCCGATTCCCGGCATCAATCTCGGCGTGCTCGGCGTCGAGTTCTTCTTCGTGCTCAGCGGCCGGCTGATGGGGGAAATCCTCTTCGTCGAGCGCTTTCCGCTGAAGAAATTCTTCAAGCGACGCTTCGCCCGCGTCTACCCAGCGCTGCTGGTGTTTGTGATCGCCGCTATGGTCGGGCTGTCCGGCACCTTCATCGCCTTCAAATGGAAGGCGGCGCTTACCGCGCTCACATTTACCTACAACTATGCCGGCATTCTCATCAATCGCGCGGGCGCGCTCGACCATATCTGGTCGCTAGCCATCGAGGAGCATTCTTATGTCATCCTGGCGCTGATCAGCGTGGTGGTTTCCCGGCGTGCGAATGTCGTGCGCCTCCTTGTCGTGCTGTCGCTGCTTGCCATGGCCAACGGCGCCATCTCCTACTGGGTCTTCGGCATGGACTACGAAACCAGCTACTGGCGGACCGACGTGCATATCGCCTCGATCCTGCTGTCGGCGGCGATCTGCCTGCTCAAGGCCGATGGACACCTGCCGGCATTCCTCAGGAACCGGCATCTGGCGCTGGCGACCGCCGTGGCGGCAATCTTGCTGTTCCTCGATCCGGTGCCGACGCCCTTGCACTATCTGCTGGGCGTGCCGCTGCTGGCGCTCGCCGTCAACACGCTCGACTTCGCCGGCGGCTATCTGACCGGCTTACTGTCGTCGCGGCCGATGGTAAGGCTGGGGCTGTGGTCCTATTCGCTCTATCTTTGGCAGCAGCCCTTCTACAAATTCGTCTATGACCGCCACGTCGCGCCGATCCCGATGCTGGCCGCGGTCTTCGCCTGCGCGCTGGCGAGCTACTACATCGTCGAGAAACCGGCGCGCGGCTGGCTCAACCGCAATTGGTGAGGATGGTCAGGCCTTGCCGGTTCTTTGTGCGGCGAGATAGCGCCGAAGCCCGGCTTCGCCACGAGGTGTGGTCCAGCGGTGATTCCACGCGAAAGCCGGTCTGAGCAAGGGTGCCAGGAGTTTGAGGATCGGCCGCTCCACGATGACCTGCCAGGTGAGCTTCACATGCGTTCCGCTTCCGGCTGGCGACAGCTCGGCCCGCCACAGGCCGTCGAAATCACCGAAGGTCTTCACCACCACCAGCCGGCCAGGCTCGAGCTCCGCGGCCTCGATGATGAAGTTCAGCTCGTAGGGCAGGGCGCCTCGCGCCCTGGCTCTTGCCCGTGACCCGACGACCGCCTTGCCCTTCTTGTCGAGCGGCACGACTTGCTTGTAGGCGTCGCCCCACCAAAGCGGCAGCAACGCGGCGTCGGACAGAACGTCCCACACTTCCTGCGGCGTGGCATCGGGAATGTTCCAACTCTCGTCGAAGCGGAAGACGTTGCTTGGCATGACGTCACGCCCCCTGCACGCGAAGGCGATACATTAGCTGCAGCTTCTGTTTGTGGCCAGTGCGGCCGCCGCACGAAACCTTGTGGCGCATGGTTGAAAGCCTCTGGCTTTCAGGGCCATGCGCTAGTCGATCGGCTTGGCGTAGTAACGCACCGACTTCCTGCCGCCGTGGATCACGGCATCGCCGACCTCGGAAAAGCCAAGCGCGGCGTGAAAGGCATCCGAGGCGGGGTTTGGTGGATCGGCATTGACCTCGCAGGTTATGATCGTGTGACTTGCGCGCCTGACATGCTCGAACAGATCCTCGTAGAGGCGGCGGGCATGGCCACGGCCGCGCGCTTCGGCCGCGACCACCACCCGGTCGACATAGACGAAGCGCGGATAGCGCTCCCGAAACCAGAGGAAGTTCGGGCTTTCGTAGCTGGCGTCCTGATCGAAGCACATTATGAAGGCTTCGAGCGTCCCGATGCGGCGCGTGTAGAATGCCTGCCCGATCAGGCATGACAGCCGCTCCGGCTCCAGCCAGGACAATTCGGCGGCATGCTCGTTGTTGAGAGCGAGAATGGCGGCCTCGTCGGCAGGCGAAATGCGTTCGATCGGCAAGCGATCTTTGGACATCGTCAGTTCCGGCATCAGACCCTCGCGGCCGCGATCGTTGCCGCCGCTAAGTCCTGGTCGGTCACCGTGTTGCGGTATTCGCGATCGAGGTCGGTGCCGCCCATGCCGACATGCGGATTGCGGTAGCGCATTGCGCTCGGCACGTCGGCAAGCGCGGCGAAATGCATCTCGGTCAGCCCGGTTTGCCGGCGGACTTCGCCGATATTGTCGGGCGCCAGCCCGCCGCAGCCGAGGATGATGATGCGTGCGCCGGCCCGGCGAACCAACCGCGCGAGCAGATCGACACCCTCCAGCGCCGTGTCGCGCTGGCCGCTGGTCAGCACGCGGCCGACCTTGCAGCGGATCAGCGCTTCGAGCGCTTCGGCCGGGTCACGCGTCATGTCGAAGGCACGGTGGCAGGTGACGTTGACGGGGCCGGCAGTCCGCACCAGTTCGCTCATCCTCGCTTCATCGATTGCGCCGTCGGCGGTCAGGCAGCCGACGACGACGCCGGCCACGCCGAGATCGCGCAGCGCGCCGATATCGGCCAGCATCGATTGGTATTCCGCCTCGCTATAGAGAAAATCGCCGCCGCGCGGACGCACGATGACATGGAACGGAATGGTGGCGCGTTCGAGTGCTACGCGCACCGTGCCGAGGCTCGGCGTGATGCCGCCTTCGACGAGGCTGGCGCAAAGCTCGACCCGGTCGGCGCCGGCGGCCTGCGCGGCAAGCAGCCCGTCAATGCCTTCGACGCAGAGTTCGATCAGGGGCCTTTGAGCGTCGGTCACCAGCATCTTTCCATGTTGAAGGAAGCGCAGCCCTAGCATTGGGGCGATTGAGGCGAAAGCCGCATCAATCGGTCCAACAAGCGAAAGCGATCGTTTTCCGCTTCCGGATTTGTTCGGCGCGAAGTTATTGATTGCTCAAGCCTTGGAGCGGCCGCGTGACCGCGGACAGCTGAGCCCCGTTGCCTCGCTACTGCTTCAGGATTGTGTTCTTCGCGCCCTGTTCGACCTGGTCGATCACCAGCAGCTTCACCGGATCGCTGCCGATATTGGTCGCCTGATGCCACTGGCCGATCATCTCGACGATGAAATCGCCGGTCTTGTAGGTGCTGCTGTCCCCGGTCTCGACATTGGTGACCTTGAGGGTGCCTGCCTCGACGTAGGCATAACGCGGGAAGGGATGCTTGTGCACCGGCAGCGTCGCCCCGGGCGCGATCTGGTAGGCCGAGACCTGGACCTCGACATTCTTCTGCGGCAGCTTGATCGGCTGGCCGGATGCCGTCGTCGTCTTCGACGCCAATGGCGTCACGACAACAGGTCTGCCGGCACTGTCCAGAGCGGTGGCGGTGGTTGCATAAAAAGCGGCCGCCAGCAGTAGCGCCGATGCCGGAATGTTTCGCACGATTTTCCTCCCGAAATGATCGGCAAAATCGCCTAAGCGCTATCGACACGCAAGGAGAAAGGATTTGGGGCTTCTCGGGCTCCATGAACTATCAGCTGCCAGATCCCTTTCAGATCCGCCCCGCACTTGGGTGATGCCGCACCCAGTCTTGATACACCGGAATCGTCCCCTAGTTAGTTCCGCGGGCGTAGTCGCGAGTTTTGCCTGGGGCAGCGGCTGCGCCGTGCTGACGGAATGCGGCGGCAGACTGGCCGAAGCACCTTTGGAGGGTGCCGTGCGTCAATATCTGGGATCCAGCTTGGCACAATTCGCGTTCGCGTGCTCGATCGCGATAGCTTGCGCGGGAGCCGCGACCGGCGGCGAGCGCGGCCAAGGTCATGGCGCTGGTGGCGATCATGGGAATAGCGCTGGCAGTCAGTCCGGCAACAGCAACAGCGGTCAGCACAAGGGAACCAGCGGCGATCCCAGTGGCTCCAGCGGCAGTCCGCCGTCTGGTCCACCGTCTGACGATGACGGAAGCAGCACCGCCACAACCGGGTCAGTGACGTCAGCCGCGGGCGCATCCGGCAACGGCGGACGGTCGCTCGACCTTCCGCCCGCCCTGCTGCCCTTTGAAGACAGCGCTATTCCACTGACAGTCCATCCAATCGAAGCGCTGCCGGGCGTCCCGGACAACATCGTTCGCGCCTGCCGTGAGGCAATCGAGCAGGCCGCGGCTCAGTTTGGCGCGACCAGTGTGCGCGTCAGCAGTGCAGGTTCCGTTCGTCGGTTGAGCCGACAGAGGGTCTCGGCCCCCGTCCAGGTCAGCATCGACTATGGATATCAAGACAATGTCGAGACGCGTCAGGCGCCGGTTGGCTGCGAACTGAACGCGAATGGCAGCGTGATCGGACTGACATAGCGCACAGCGCGGAACGACTCGCCGTAGACGCCGAGTTCATCCCGCCCCGCTCCCCGTTTGCCACAGGGCAATCGCATATGGAATTGCCGAGTCTTTGCAACAGTTTAGCCGTCGCAAGACACATTTGCGGGCGTTCGATCGCTGTATTGAGACGGAATCGGACCGAGAACGGACCAGAATCAAAGCGCGAACTGCCCGCGTCGACGATTTTCTCGGCACCCGGCCAAGTACCTGGAAAACCAAGAAAATCGCCATATGCGATTCCCCTGCCGTTTGCCAGGGCAGTCGTTTCAAGCTTAGTCCAGCGTCGAATGGCTTGGCCGGAGGGAAAACGGAAGCGTGATGGCACGCACACGGATCTCGCGCGATGGCTTGCGAACCTTGCTGGACGTAGTCTTCTTTTGGGTGGCAGCCTTCATCTGATTTTGGCTGACAGCCTTCATCTGACCTGTGCCGGCCGATGCGCGGCCAGAGCGCGGCTTCAGCGGCGGCTGGATCCGTGCGTCGCGGCGCTCGGCCCTAAGCTTGTCATTGTCGGCGCGCGTTGCGGCCAACTCGCGGGCGAAAGAAACCGTCGCTTCACGTTGCTTGTCCAGAGCCTCCTTCAGCCTGATGGCGGCCTGTCCTAAAAGTTGGCGGGCTGTGTCACGCTCGAGGCGGGCTTTGTTCAGGTTCTCTCCGACCGACACGGCTAAAGCGCGTTCTTGTTCCAGAGTCTGCGCCGTCTCGGCAGCACTCTGGTCCGCATGCTCTCTCGCTGCGCCCGCCTTGGCGCGCTCCTGCAACGCCGCGTCGCGCTCCAGCCGGGCTTTGTCGAGGTCCTCACGGGCCGCGACTGCCGAAGCGCGTTCGCGCTGCAGGGCCTGCGCCGTTTCGCGAGCAGTCTGCTCCGCTCGCTCTCTCGCTGCGACAGCCCTGTCTCGCTCCTGTAACGCCGCGTCCCGCTCCAGCCGGGCTTTGTCGAGGTGCTCATGGGCCGCGACTGCGGAAGCGCGTTCGCGCTCCAGCGCCTGCGCTGTTTCAGTTGCAGCCTGCTCGGCATGCACTTTCGCCGAGACAGCCTTAGCTCGCTCCTGTTCAGCCGCGTCGCGCTCGAGGCGGGCTCTGTTTACGCCCTCTTGGGCCGATACTGCGGAACCGCGTTCGCGTTCCAGAGCCTGCGCCGTTTCGGCAGCAGCCTGCTCGGCACGCTCTTTGGCTAAGACGGCCTTGGCTCGCTCCTGTTCGGCCGCGTCGCGCTCGAGCCGGGCTTTGTCGAGGTCCTGACGGGCCGCGACTGCTGAAGCCTGTTCCCGTGCCAGAGCCTGCGCCGTCTCGGCAGCAGTTTGCCCAACCCTTGCCTGCGCCGTGGCTGCACCTGTCCGTTCCCGCTCAGCCGTGTCCGCGATCGCGGGCTTGGACAGCTCCATTTCGGCAACGTCTCCACGAAGGTCCTTTGACTTCCGGCGCTCCTCGTCAAGCATTCCGCTCGCTTGCGCCAGCGAAGCCCCGGCTTTGGCGCGATCCTCGGCGGCTTTGGCTTCAAGCTGTTCAATTTGCGCTCGCGCTTGCGACAGGTCGCGCGCCATCCGTTCGGTTCGCTCCCGTTCAAGGCGAGCAGCAGGCATCTGTATAAAGACATAGTCGATGGTTTCGCTGAACCGCGCGCGGGCGTCTTGCGCGATCCACCGCAATGCCTCGAGCGTGCGGGCTGCCACAAGTTCGTTGCGCAAACGCTCTTCGCTGGCGTTGTCGGCGGCTGCCATGCTTGTCTTCAGCACCTCGATCTGCCTGCGTGCCTCAGCGAGGGCACTCTGCAGAGAGGCGCTCCTGGCGCGCTCTTCCTCCATCGCTCGGTGCTCCTGGCCAGCCAATTCCCTGGCAGCGGCTGCCTGAGCACGAGCTGCCTCGACTTGCGCCTCGGCAGCGTTGACATCCGGGTTGGGCAAATCGCCACTCGTGGGTACGTCGGCTGATTCAGCCATATCCAATGCCGTGCTCGCCGGAATCTCCGAGGGGCGTGCAAGATCGGGAAGGGAGTGGCTATCCGCCCGCGAAATGGCGGGGGCGCTTTCGACAGGCTTTTGTCTCGTCACCGCATAGCCAAGCGGCACTGCCAGACAAATTGCGGCGACGCTCAAGCGTGACAAAAGGCTCGTCGGCCTGCGAACACGGGGAGGTAAGGCCATGGCGAAGTTGGTCGCCGGAGCGAAAGCATTGGGCAGGTCCTCGGGCGAGCTCTCGCCCGCTTCGGGCGCCATGTCGAGATAATCCTTTCGCATCCCGGTCTTGCCGGAGTTTAGATCTTGAACATCCGGGGTTGGGGGCACGGCGGCCCGGGAAGAAGCGGCTGCAAGATTGAGTGGGCGATCCCAGGCCCAGGAAGCCTCGTCGAGCGGCATAGAGGTGCTTTCGCTCAGGTAGCCATACTGGTGACGCCGTCTCGCTGCGATGAGGATACGCCGGACCACAAGGAAGAAGCCTACAAATACAAATATTGTCATCCCGCCCAGGAGAGCGAGACCTGTGTCGTCTGCGTAAAACCCGGCAAGATCTGACATTGCGCGGTTTCCGATGTAACCTTAAGCTCGTGAAGCGGTGTGTGGCTCCTCGCCGTGGCTAACTTTGCTGCCTGCCTTCGAAGCTGTCACTGCTTCGGCCCCCAGTACTGGGGGAATTTGTCGACGCATGGCGGGGCGCCGGTCGTACGTTGACAGACAAACCAGCACAGGCGCTTTTCGCTTGAAGCAAAAGTTGACGATGCTGGAGCAGCCGCTTGTCAACCGACGGCGTGCAGACTTCGAAAAGCCAGATCGCACCTCTCCATCCTCAACGTCCCGCGAGTTCTCCCACTGTGCGCGCCATGCCGCCATTTCGGAGTCTGGACGGTCCATCGTGGAGTTTAAGCTAGGTCACGGACACCGGTGGTCAACCATCTGGGCGACAGTTCGGCCATGCAAAATGGCCATGGCGGTGCGCGGCACGAGCGCCAAGACTCCCGCGGCTACCTCATCAAGCGCGACGAACTGGTGACGATGCCGAAATCGGCAGGCCATTTGTTCCTGCTGCTGAGAGAGGATCTGGCACTTGGCGGATCTCAGTAGATCGTCATGAGGATCGGCAGGAATCTGCCAGCTCGCAGTTGTTCGATTGCTTCAATCGCGGGAAAGGCTGCGGGGAAGTACAGTCCATCCTGGAAGTTGCGCTTGAGCGCTTTGGGGGAGAAGACAACTTCCGGAGAGTCCGTATATTGGGACAGTTTCGGCCAGAACATCGGCGTACAGCGCGCATAGGAATCGTATTGCGAGCCGAAGATCGTCTTCAGGTGTTCGGCCTCCTTGGCTGCCGTGGTCACCAAGATCCAATAGCTGAAAAGTGCTAGCGCCAAAGCGACGACGATCGATCCATGGATCAATCCGATCCCAGCTGCGCCAAGCATAGAAAAGAGATAAAGCGGGTTCCTGGTCAACGAGTAGGGGCCGGAGGTGATCAACTCCAGGTTCTTCTTTGAACCGATATAGAGAATGCTCCACATCCTGCCAGTGAAGCAGGTGAGGACCAGGCCGAGACCCGCGATCTGGATAAGCTCATGCACGCCCCCATCCAACCCGGGCTGCGAAAACAGGATAACGGTTGCAGCAACCAGCCCCGCTGCTCGAGCGGCGTTTATTCGCATCCTTTGATTGACTGACTGAACTTTCATCGAGGCCCCCGGGAATGAATGGGCCGCGTCTCTGGGGTCGGCATTTTGACGGCAACCCCCGATATGCGGCTCGCTTGCGCTTGCCAGGTTTTGCTGGCCGTGCGGCTGAACAGGGGTATCGATCATTGGATCGTCTCCTCGGTAAGCTGAAGGAAGACGTCCTGGAGCCGCCCGCCCTTGGCCTCGAAGGCGAGGATCGGCTTCTCGGCGCGAATCAGGACATTCGGGATTTCGTTGTTGAGATGGCGGCTTGGAGGTGTTTTCGTCGGATCAAGAAGCTCGACGCGCAGCCGGCCCGCGTCCCCGTGGACGAAATATCCCGTGCTCGGCTCCAGAATGGTCGGCAGGATGCAGGTGGAGGTTGCTTTGCCCGCGCCGTTTGGGCCGAGAAAGTCAAGAACCCGGCCGGCGCGCAGGTGAAACGGTAGAAGCGCCTTTCGTGACCCATAGGACTTGTTAAGGTCTTCGGCCACCAAGACGGGGGCAGATGAGCCGGGCTCTACGGCGACACTTCCGCGAGACATTCAGTGCAGGCTCCCTCGTGCCTGCCAGCACGTTTTCAGGTTGACGCACATATTTATCGCTGCAGTCGCCAGCCTTTACGATTCGGCAGTTGAGCTGACTCGCTTGCGAAGGGATTACCCCTTTTTGCGAATAGGGCTCGTCCGTGGTGTCCGAGGTCAGCGCCAGCTTGACTGAGAGAGCGGGATTTCTGGCTCATCGCAGCGCTTGAAGGAAGTCGTCGCCGAGCAGGCGCTGGAGCTGCGGCTGCTTAAAAAAGCATGATCGTGGATAGGAGCGACGACGGATGAGATATCCGCCTGCGAAGTATGCCCGTTCCCCGGAACGACGCTACCTCCCGCCGGCGGCGTCCGGAACTTCGGATGAGCCGCTACGGCTTTCGGTTAGGCCGGCAAAGCCGTTTTGGGCTATCGGTGCGCCGGCGCGCTTTGTCCTATCCTGCGGTTCAACATCGGGCAACGGTCGCGCTGGCTCCCCCAGCCAGCCTACGCTCCGCTGGGCGCGGCGGGTGGGTTGCGCAACACTTGTCAACTTGGTGGGTCGCAGCGCTGCAGGCGAAGCTCGCGGCAAACACTACAGCCGAGCGAGCTCGGGCCGCGGCAGAGGCGGCAAAGCGGCACTGCGTGCTTGTCTGGTCGACGTCAGTTGGCGCCGTTCCGCCAAAACCGATGAGATCATATGAAGGAGGTCCCCCATGAAACCTGCTCGTTACTGCCTGGCGCCCGGCGCGTTCGTCCTCGTGCTTGCCGGGGCGACCGGCGCGTCGGCCGCGGAACAGCCGATCGCCTGCAAGAAGGTGCCGTCGGTGGTGCGGGACATGTTCCACAAGGATTTTCCCGTCGCCAGGGTCAAGGCATGCGCCCGGGAGGTCGAGAACGGAGAACTGGTTTTCGAGATAGCAAGCGTCGAGGGCGCAATGACGCGCGATGTGCTCTACCATCGCGACGGTAAGGTCATCGTCGTCGAGGAATCAATTCCGATGGAAGCGGTGCCTCAATCGGTGCGTGCGGCCGTTGACACGAAATTCGCAGGTGGAAAGATCAGGCTTGCGGAGAAGCTGACGCGCGACGGCGAGGTGAGTTACGAGTTCCACATAAGCTACAAGGGCAAGAACGTTCAGCCCGTCTTCGATCCGGATGGAAAGGAAGTAAAGGGCTGATGGACGAAACTCTTGCACTGAAGGGTCGCTGACTTCAATCAGCGTGAGGGAAGGAACAAGTCGGGCGCATGCAGACGGGAAGGCAGCTGTCAACAAGCGCCGGAACATCCGAACGATGGAGCCTACCTGCCTAACTGCACGTGTCCGCCGAATTGGAGCGTCGCGCGCACACTGAAAGTGTGCGTTCTCTCGTCTTCAGCATTCTCCGCGAATGTGTAGCCGGCGCCGAGGTTCCATTTCGCCGCGTCGGACGGCGCGTCTTCTTCCCCGGACGCATAAATCACTTCGAAATCCGCCAATTGCTCGCGGGTGTCCGGACCGTCGGCGACAAAGTTCCGCTGGTGCGTGTAGGTGGCTATGTAGGTCAAAGGTTGCACTTCCAGTGCGACAGAGCCGGTGAGAAGCAGAGCGTCGTCCGGACCGCCGTCGAAATGCTTGAGGTAGGCCGATTCGCCGAGAAGCCTCAGTTTGTTCCCGTTGAGGTCGAAGCTTCCAGTGGCGGCAGCAAGGTAGGCCAATTCATTGCCGGTCCCCGGCAGCGGTTCCTCTTCTTCTTCCTCCTCCTCCCCTGTGTCGGTGGACAGCCCGGGCTTCTGGTATCGGATGCCAAGGCGATAGCCGAATTCACCGTCCTTGTAACAATCGCCCTTTTCCGCCCCTTTGCAGCCATCGAGGGTAACCGAGAACGAGGATAAACCGGTGGTGTTGCCGGCACCGCCATCCGCCAGCGTGAGCCGTCCACGGTTGGTAAAGAGCGACTCGCTGAGGAACGTCCGGTCGGTCGTGAATACCGTCGCGGCCAGGGCATGGTTCAGCCCAAAGCCCTCGAAGCCAACAACAGCTTCGCCACCCAGACGTTCGTCAGCGTCGAAAACAGACGCCAGATCCGGGGCGTGTATCCCCGGCAGGGCTTCGCTGGCCAGGCTGAATACCGTGTCGAACTTTCCGGCCCTCACGGTCAGGGGATCGACCTTGGCGAGAGCGTAGAGCTCACCGACATAGGTGCCGATCCCTTGAAAGGCCGCATTCTCCCCGGGTTCCGGGTCGACCACGGGCTCGGTAACGATGGCACTCACGAACCGAAGATAATCCGTCGGGGCGTAGAAAAGATCGAGCTCGAACTTCGGAAACAACACATCGGATCTCAGGAAAGATGGATGTGCACCAAATATCCAGTCGTTCTGCAGCTCCGCGGTAGCCTCGTACCCCGCGCAGGGCGCAGCGCATTCTTCGGCCAGAGCCGGTATCGTTTCTTCGGCCAGAGCCCGCTCGTGCTCCTCCGCCAGTGCCGAAGCCGAAGAGTACAGCAGCCCTATGCCACTAAGCGCTAAGATAAAAAGGCGAATGACCGGCGAGCCCCCATGAGATGCACCACGCGCCGATGATATACGATGAGTCCACTGTGGCAACTGCGATTTCGTCATTTTGTCCCTTACAAACGCGACTTGTCCGATACAAACGCAAACGTGTCGCATCCCTACAACACTTCTTCGCTATTCCGCGCCCGGTACGCTCGCCGAGGACCGCCGGCGCAGCAAATTGGCGGTCCCGCTTCGCCTTCCTCGAATCAGTATTCGCATGGCACTCCCGGGCCGAGGCAAACTGCGCCACGGCACGTCCAGCCTTTTGCTGGAAACAGGCACACGCACATGCAACCGACGCGAGCAGTGACGAGTGAGTCGCGATCATAATAAATTTGTATGAACTATTTCTCTACTCCGAAAGTTATAGGTCGCCGGATATACGGTAAAAGCGCCTTGCAATATTGATTAATTATGCGGTGCCCTCCCGCGTGATACGCTTTGGGACTGTCTCTGATCTGTCGCAGGCGCGGTTTCGCGCGCCGCGGAATCGTGGGGGATTGCCGTGCTGCAAACGCTCGTCAAGCTGAGTCTCGAATTTCGGCATCTGGTCCTAGCAGCCGCGGTACTCTTGGTAGCGGCGGGTGCCGTTCTGCTTCCCAAGGCCAAAATCGACGCTCTTCCCGAGTTCGGGGCGCCGATCGTGGAGGTGCAGACCGAGGCTCTCGGCTTGTCGACAGGCGAAGTGGAAAGCCTGGTGACCATCAATCTCGAAGAGATCCTGACCGCGACGCCGTTCCTCAAATCAATTCACTCCAGGTCGGTGCCGGGGATGGCTTCGGTGTTGCTCACCTTCGAGCCCGGCATGGATCCAATGAAAGCCCGACAAATGGTGCAGGAGCGTCTTACGATGGCTTGGGCCCTGCCCAATGTCTCGAAGCCGCCCACCATGCTGCAGCCGAAGTCGGCGGCGGGCCGTGGCATGATCGTCGGACTGTCGTCCAAGACCGTGTCGCTGATCGACATGTCGGTGCTGGCCCGGTGGACGATGACGCCGAAGCTGCTCAGCGTACCGGGCGTCGCCAATGTCGCGATCTGGGGCCAGCGCGCTCGCCAGCTTCAGGTGCAAATCGAACCTCAGCGCCTCGAATCGGCCGGCATCTCGCTCGATGAAGCCATAGAGAGCGCCGGGGATTCGCTCTGGGTCTCGCCGCTGAGTTATCTTGAAGCGTCAGTACTCGGAAGCGGAGGCTGGATCGATACGCCGAACCAGAGGCTCGGCATCCAGCATGTGCAACCGATCAGCAAGGCCAGCGACCTGACGAAGGTTGCTGTCCCGTCTTCCGCGCTCAGGCTAGGAGACGTCGCCGAGGTCGTCGAAGGCCATCCGCCGCTGATCGGTGATGCGATGATCAACGGACAGCCTGGCCTCATCCTCGTTGTCGAGAAGCTTCCCAACGTCGACACCAAAGCGGTCGTAGCGGGGGTCGAAGCTGCGCTCGCGGAGTTGAGCCAAGGCATGCCGGGCATCGACATCGACGCCTCCCTCTACCGCGCCTCCGACTATGTCGACAGCGCCTTGGCCAATCTGGCCTGGATGGTGATCGCCGCCATGGTGGTCGTGTCCGTAGCCCTCTTCCTGTCCTTGACGCCGGTCGGCGCGGCGAGCATCGCCGTCGTCGCGATCGTCCTGTCGTATGTCGCGGCACTTGTCGCTCTCTATTTCAGCAGCCCCATCTTCAACCTGATCCACCTGGCCGGCCTCGCGGCCGCGCTTTCGCTCGTGGTCGACACTGCGGTAGTGGCAGCCGAGGCCATCGGGCGGCGCCTCCACGCCGGTGGCGGCCGTCCGGTCGCCGCGCCTGTATTCGATGCGATCGGCGAAATCGGCAAGCCAATGATCTATGCAGCGGTGATCGGTCTGCTGGCGGTTGCTCCGATTCTCGGACTCGACGGCGAAACCGCGGCATTCTTCCGGCCGCTGGCTCAGGCCTATGGTCTCACGGTGGCCGCTGCCATGGTCGTCGTGCTCTTGGCGGCGCCCGCCCTGGCGATGATTTTCTTCCGCTCGGGCAGGGCAGCAGGAAACAGGTCCGAACCGCGGCTGTTCGGTGCGGCCTACGGGCGGCTGCTGGGGAAGTTCTCGGCGACGACCGGTCCTGCCTATGCGATCGCCGGCCTCGGTGCGTTGGCGCTCCTCGCGGCGACGCCGGCCCTGAAGTGGTCGCCGTCGCCGTCCTTTGACGAAGGCACCGTCCGCGTTTCGTTCACGGCCGCGCCGGGTGCATCCTTGCCCGCCATGATCCGGACGGTGGCGCGACTGGAATCCGAAATCCGCGCAATCGACGGGGTCAGCTCTGTCGCTGGCCATCTCGGCAGGGCCATTACGGGCGACCAGGTCACCGGCATCGAATCCGGGCAGCTCTGGATTGGCCTCGACGAGCGGGGGAACCGAGCCGCCGCACTGTCGCAAATTCGCGACACGATGGAAGGCTTCGCGGACCTCGAGGTGAAGGTTGAAGGCTATCTGGCCAGTACGGCTGGGCGGATCTTCGCCGACGCCGGCGAACCAGTGGTGGTCCGCATCGAAGGGGCCGAGACGACCGTGCTTGAAGAGCAGGCAAAGCTCGTCGCGGCGAGAATCGCCGCCATTGACGGCATCAACTCCGTACGTCTCGACAAGAACGCTTTCTCGCCCGAAATCGAGGTCAAGGTCGACGTTGCGGAGGCGGCTGCACGTGGACTGAAACCGGGGGACATCCGGCGCGCGGCAGCGACGGTCTTCGCCGGGCTCGAGGTTGGCAATCTGTTCGAGCAGCAAAAGGTGTTCGAAGTGGTGGTTTGGGGGGCTCCCAACGCACGAAGCAGCATCGCCGACGTCGAGAATCTTCTGATCGAAACGCCTGATCGCCCGCATACACGCCTTGGTGATATCGCCGAGGTGCGGATGGTGCCGCAGTTGAGCACCATCGAGCGTGACGGCGTCACGCGCAGCATGGACGTTCACGCGAGCGTCGCAGGGCGCAGCGTCACGGCAGTGGCGGAAGACGTGGCGGCAGAACTCAAGAAGGTGCAGCTCCCCTTCGAATACCATGCCTACGTTCGAGGCGAGTATGCCGAGAGCCGTGCAGCCATGCTGCAGGTGACGCTGTTCGCAGTGTCGGCGGCAGTCCTGATCTTTTTCCTGCTGCAGGCGGCGCTGCAAAGCTGGCGACTGGCGACTGGCATGTTCCTTTCGCTGGTGGCAGTGTCGGGTGGCGTCGCGGCGATCCTCGTGGCCGTAACGGGCACTGTTTCGATTGGGACGCTTGCCGGACTTCTCGCCGTCCTCGGGCTTTCACTCCGCAACGGTCTGGTTCTGGCCAGCCGCGTCGATCAGACCGGCGAGCAGACGGGTGACGACTCCTGGCCGGACCTTGTCGCGGCGGCCGCGCGCGAGCGCTTCGCGCCTGTGTTGACGAGCACGCTGATCACCTGCCTCGCCTTCCTTCCCGCAGTGGTCATGGGCAGCGCCGCCGGTCTGGAGATTCTGCATCCAATGGCATGGGTTGTAATCGCAGGCGCAGTCATTTCAGTCCTGATCAATCTGTTCGTCCTACCGGCCATGTTGCTCCATTCCGGCCCGGTTTCACAACGCCTTGGAGGAGTTGCACATGCTTCGCAATAGGCTTTTTCTTACGTCATCCCTCGTCGCCGGTGTGGCCCTTGGCGTGGTAGCCCTGGGACCGTTCGCGGCCGCGGAGTCGCCCGCAGGTGCGCCTGCCAAGCTGGTAGAGGTCGCAGGTTCCCCGTTTCCAGGCGTGGTTCTGACTGAACAGGCCGCCAAACGACTGAGCATCCAGACCGAAGCGCTGCGGGAGGAGACGGCGAAGCGATGGATGATGATGAACGCCCAGGTCGAGATTGCGAGCGGTGAACCGTCGGTGAATGCAATTACGGAGACGGCGTCCATCGCGCCGGCCGGTGAAAGCGGCCAAGCACGGCAATCCCTGATCAAGGTGCCTGTGGACGCGGCGAGCCAGATGTTGATCGCGGTTGTCGCCGACGAGGATGACGACGACGAGGCCGGCGACCACGACGAGTTTGCCGAGATTTTCGGCGTCGCCAACCCGGCGGACGAGGATAAGGATGGTCTAGTGGTCGTGCTGCTGACCGGCCAAGGCCGCTCCGGTAAATATTACACGGCGCGGCCGGTGGCGGTGAAGGACCGGGACGACGGGCGGTTCTTTGAATTCCTCGAGGCAAGCAGCGGCGTCAAGCCAGGCGACCATGCGTTCGTGGCCATGAAGGCGCCGGAGAGCGGCAGGATGGCGAAGATCGTGCCCTACTCGTCGGTTATCTACGATGAGCACGGGGACAGCTGGCTCTACTCCAATCCGGAGCCGCTCGTCTTCGTCCGCCAGAAGGTGGCTGTCGAGCGCGTCCTCGGCGACATAGCGGTTCTGTCGGACGGACCAGCGCTCGGTACGCCGGTCGTGTCGGTCGGCGCGGTCGAGCTGATGGGGGTTGAACAGAAGTTTGGCGGGCACTGAGCGGGCGTGAAAAACATTCCGCCGCTTGCGAACGCCTGAGTTAGCTGGCGTCCAATCATCCGAACAAAGGACAGGGCCATGTTCCGCTGGATCATCGGCACGAATCTGAAATACCGGTATCTGGTACTGGCCGCGGCAGCGCTGATGGTGCTGCTGGGTCTGGACGTGTTCCGCAAGATGCCCGTGGACGTCTTTCCCGAATTCTCCCCGCCGCTAGTGGAGATTCAGACCGAGGGTATCGGCATGTCGACCGCCGAGGTCGAGGAACTGATCACCATCCCCCTCGAGGATGCACTGCGCGGCACACCGGAACTCGACGTCATCCGCTCGAAGAGCGTGATGTCGCTGTCCTCGATTGTCATGATCTTCAAGCGGGGAACCGATATCATGCACGCCCGGCAGCTCGTCCAGGAGCGCGTGCAGCTTGCGTCGGCCAGACTGCCGTTCGGCTCGAGCCCGCCCGTCATGCTGCAGCCCTTGTCCTCGACCAGCCGCACCATGAAGATCGGCCTCTCGTCGAAGGAGCTCACTCAGCTCGACCTGTCGATGACCGCCTACTGGAAGATCCGCTTCCGCCTGCTGCGCGTGCCCGGCGTCGCCAACGTGGCGATGTGGGGCGAAAAGCTCAAACAGCTGCAGATCCAAGTCGATCCCGCACGCATGCTGAAACACGGCGTGACGCTGAACGAGGTCATGGAGGCTTCGGCCGATGCGCTGGACTTCGGCCTGCTGCCGATGTCGAGCTCGGCCAAGAGCCAGACCGTAGGCTTCATCGACACCGCCAACCAGCGGCTCTATGTCGGCGCCGACGTAGCGTCCAGCGTGAAGCTGGAGGACGTCAAGAGAATTCCGGTCGAGTCAAAGGCCGGCGAGCAACTGGTGCTGGCGGACTTTGCCGACATCACCTGGGGGGAACCGCTGCCGATCGGCGACGCGGTGATCAATGACGGTCCCGGCATGATGCTGATCGTCGAGAAGTTCCCGTGGGCGAACACGCTGGAGGTCACGCGCGGCGTCGAGGCAGCCTTCGCCGAAATGAAGGACGGCCTCAAGGGTATCGACGTCGACCTGCAGATCTTCCGCCCGGCGACGTTCATCGAGCTCTCGATCCACAATCTGACAATGGCCTTGCTGGTGGGATCGGTCCTGGTGGTCTGCGTTCTCGGCGCCTTCCTGTTCGAGTGGCGGGTGGCGCTGATCAGCCTGCTGGCAATTCCGCTCTCTCTGGTCGCCGCGGGACTTGTTCTCTACTGGCTCGGAACGACCATCAACACCATGGTGCTGGCCGGCTTCGTCGTGGCGGTGGGATCAGTGGTGGACGACGCTATCATCGATGTTGAAAACATCACACGGCGATTGCGCGAGAATCGCCGCAGCGGCGCCGGCAAATCGGTCGCGTCGGTGATCCTGGAAGCATCGCTCGAGATCCGCAGCCCGATCGTCGCCGCGACCCTCATCATCGTCATCTCGGTCGTTCCTGTATTCTTCATGGGCGGTCTGTCGGGCACTTTCTTCGTGCCGCTGGCGACGTCCTATTCCATCGCGCTCCTCGCTTCGATGGCCGTGGCGCTGACGGTCACGCCGGCACTCTGCCTTATCCTGCTTCAAGGAGCGCCGATCGAGCGCGTCTCGCCGCTGGTCGGGTGGTTGCAGCGAGGCTATGCCGCCGTGCTGTCGCGGATCATCGCGGCTCCTCGCGCGATCTTTGGGATCACCGCGATCGTCGTGGTCGCGGGGTTGGCCGTTTCGCCGCTGCTCGGAACCTCGCTCCTGCCCTCCTTCAAGGAACGCGACTTCCTCATGCACTGGCTGACGCCGCCCGGGACATCGCATGCCGAGATGTACCGGATGACGGTAGCTGCCAGCAAAGAACTGAGATCCATTCCCGGGGTGCGCAACTTCGGCGCTCACATCGGCCGGGCGCTGGTGGCCGACGAGGTGGTGGGCATCGACTTCACGGAGAACTGGATCAGCGTCGATCCGAAGGTCGACTATGACAAGACCCTGAAAGCCGTTCAGGACACGGTCGACGGCTATCCGGGTATCTATCGGGACGTCCAGACCTATCTTCGCGAACGCGTGAAGGAAGTGCTCACCGGGTCGAGCGAGTCGATCGTGGTTCGGATTTTCGGGCCTGACGCGGCGGTATTGCGCGAGCAGGCGGTGAGGGTGCGCGACGCCCTGACCGGCATCGAGGGCCTGATTGACCTACACGAGGAGCCGCAGAAGACGGTACCGCAAATTCAGGTCACCGTGGATATCGCCAAGGCGGCTTCCAGGGGTCTCAAGCCCGGGGATGTTCGTCGCGCTGCTGCCGTGATCTTCGCCGGTCACGAGGTGAGCGACGTTCATCGCATCGGAAAGGTGTATGACGTCATGGTATGGTCGACGCCCAAATCGCGGCGCGGCCTTGACGACGTGCAGAACGTTCTCCTGGATACCCCCGACGGCGGCCAGCTCCGGCTCGGCGACATTGCCGAAGTCAAGATCGCCCCGGTGGCCAGCACCATCAAGCGCGAGAACGCCTCGCGCCGCCATGACGTGCATGCCAATGTGCGCGACCGCGACCTGGGCTCGGTCGTCCATGAGGTTGAGGAGCGCCTGGCCAAGTTCGAGTTTCCGCTCGGCTATCATGCCCAGCTGCTGGGCGAGGCGGCGGAACGCAAGGCTGCGCAAAGCAGGCTCTTCTATGCCTCTGTCGTCGCCGCGGTCGTAATATTCATGCTGCTACAGGCCTCCCTGAGAAGCTGGAGGCTCGCTGCCCTGGTTTTCCTGTCACTGCCGGCCGCTCTGGTCGGCGGGGTCATCGCGGCCTATCTGGGCGACGGCATCATCTCGCTAGGCGGCCTCGTGGGGTTCCTGACGGTATTGGGCATCGCGGCCCGCAACGGGGTGCTTCTGATCCACCATTTCCTGCATCTGGAGCGCGAGGAGGGCGAGCCCTTCGGACCGGAACTTGTCCTGCGCGGCGCGCGTGAACGCCTTTCGCCCATTCTCATGACGACGTTGGCGACCGGCCTTGCGCTCGTCCCCTTGGTCATTACAGGCAACATTCCCGGGCAGGAAATCGAACATCCGATGGCCATCATCATTCTGGGTGGGTTGATCACGTCAACGCTCCTCAACCTCTTCGTCGTGCCCGCAATCTATCTCAGACTCGGTTCACTGCAGGCGCGATCGCCGGCGCGGACCACGGGTCTCGGCCTGGAGCCGTCTTCCGTTTGATGCAAAAGCCGGAGATTGAGACCAGTACGTTCGTGACTCTACCGCATCCAATCACCGGCTATACCGTCGGCGATCATCTCGATCGCGCAGCGAAACAGGCGGGCAAGTCGAAGACCTGCGTGGGGACTGTCAAGATCCTATGGGAAAGCGCGTGACCTGGCGGGATGAGTGATGAAAAGCGGGAGCGGCACTCTGGCCGGCAGGCCAACAGAGCCGGGCCTTAGCCGGCGGGCGCTAGGAAACGAAATACGGCACCGGCTGACGACAAATATGCGCTCCTGCCGCAATGATGGGCACGCATTCACAAAAGAAGCAGCGTCGCTAATTTCCGCGTGGCCTGGCTTTTGGTCCTGGTAGGCTTTCGCACGGATTTGCGGCCAATCTGGCGATTCGCGGATCTCTTAGCCATAGAGTCTTCTTTCTTCTTTCCAGACTCTCTTGGCGGCCCACATCAGCGGCCGATTGGCCTTTCGCGGCAAGCGCATAGTCGGCTCGGTTCGTTCGATAGTCTTCCTTTTGGATGGACATCTTTTTCCTCCCGGTCCGCGGTCTTCCCTCCCTAGCCTGGACAGAGACACTAGCTGCCGAAGCATCGCAGGAGTCTACAAATTGAGAATTGTATTAAAATGATACAGCTCACCCCATCGGCTCACTCGCGCCGCTCAGCATTGCCCTGAACCGGCCCGTATGCCGCGCCTATTCGTCGCTATCCTCGTCGTCGCTTTCGGGATGACTGTTCCGGACCGCATCATCCGTTTGCTATTCAACAACGAACGGTTGGCTATCCATCGCAATCTCGCTGATCGGCGATAGCGTTCCTTGCCGCCCAATCGGAGCGGCCTCGTGGCCCGAGCAGTCATCCGGGCAATCATAGCCGTGGAAAGTCTCTTGCGCAGTTGGGCGGCAACAAGGCCGGGTTGTCCGCCCAAGATGGTCACGTCACATCACCGGCTCCCAGGGGGGCAAGGAGGGCGACTTATGTTATATACGTTGCGTTCTTGGTCGGATACGAGCCGATGGATCAGGAAAGACTTCTGGCCGCAGTCCTCCTAGCTGATGTCGTGGGCAGCACGCCGCTCTATGAGCGCATCGGCGACGATGCCGCTCTGCAGCAGATCTCGGATTGCCTCGACGCGATACGCGAGATCGTCGCCCGGCACGGCGGTGATTTCATTTATTCGAAGGGCGATGACGTGCTCAGCCTTTTCGAGAGCTCGGAGGCGGCGCTGACGGCCGTACGCCAAATCAGCAGCCGACTGACGAAAGGGCCGTCGAGCGCCCGAATCGGATTGCATTTCGGGGCGGTCATTCGCGCGCGGGGCGCGGTATTCGGCGACGTTGTCAATGTCACGGCAAGGTTGTCCACCACGGCCAACCCCGGGGAGGTGCTGATCAGCCAGAGCTTCTTCGAAGCCCTTTCCGCGGATAGCCGCGGTGCCTTACGGCTCCTCGACAAAATGGCCTTCAAGGGAAAGCAAGAACTCTTCGATGTTTATACCCTGGGGAGCGACGACGGCGCCCTCAGTACGCAAATCGTCAGCCGGGGCACAATTGTCGAGAGACGCTCCGCCCCGCCGCGGCAGATCAATCTGGTCATCCGCTATGGAGATCAGTTGCGATCCTGCCGAAACAACGAATTCGTGACGATCGGCCGATCTCCGGAATGCAATATCGTGATCCAGCGGCCCTGGGTCTCAAGGCACCACGCAACCTTCACCATTTCGAATGGCAAGGCCGTGCTTATCGAGCGGAGCTCGTCGGGCACATTTGTGTCGATGGGACCTGACCATGAAGTATTCGTGCGCCGCGAAGATATTCTCCTCTTCGGCTCCGGCGTCATCTCGCCTGGACGGAGATCGTCCCTCGGCGACGGCCAGGTCCTTCACTACGAAATTATCTCAGGCTGACCCGGCCCCGGCTCGTTAGCCGCGACCGGCTGCAAAGCGGCCGCGACGATCTCTACAGCAATTCTGCAAGCGCGCGGCGCTGGATCCGGCAGCAGGCGGCAACGGTCAAGCCCTGCTGTCCTGCCCTTCTTCGCCGGCTTTGCCGCGGGCACCAAGGGCGTGGCCCGCTACAACGGCGACAGCGGCTTTACCGCGCCGACGGCGGCTTTTCCGAGGTCGTGACGATCAAATGGCCTTCAGCACGATCAGCGTGACCGAAGTGGCCATCGCAATCACGATCAAGGCCCAGATGACGGCGTTTTTGCTCAGGCGCCAGCGCTGGCCTTCTTCCTTTCGCTTGCGCCATCGATCGGCATGGTTGGCGCCTTCGTATTTTCCAGAAGAGGGACCTGGAGGCAGCGGCTTCTTGCGCTGGGGTCTTGCTGGCATGCCTAATTTGCGATGAAGTGGACGATCGCGAAGCCCACGCCCATCGCGAGGCCGGCGGCGAGGCTTTCAGCCAGGCGGAGCACCAAGGCGCCGTAGCGGTCCCGCAGGCGGGTTTGCGGGGTCTTCAGGATGCGAGCAAGATCATCCAGCGCGTGTTCCATTCCTGAATCTTAGATCGAAATCGGGAATCTGTGAATCCCCCACCGGCTGGCGTCTTCGCACCAGTTCTTAGCGATCGCTTAAGTAGGCTTATCCACGAGCGGCGTCTTCCTCGTCGGCGGCTTGTATGGATGATCCGAGAAGGATGACGGCCGTCGAACGGGGCGGGGGGCTCGGGGTGTGTCGACGGTCGTCGGAGCGAGAGGGGCCATAAACCTTAGCAAACTGCGTTGCGCGAGGCCCTAGCTCGATCATGTCATTGATTCGGACCTAGCGAATTAACAAATGTTGCACCATCAAATCCGCTGGCTAGGCGGTTGTTATTCCGCTGCCCGAGCGGCGTGCATCAGCCTCTCGGACTTCCGTCCCATCGGGAGTTGGGGGAACATTCTACCAGGCGGTTAGATCAACGAGATGGCACAATTCCGAGCCGCTTCCTTTCGCTCGCGGCGAAGGACTCGGCTTCTGTCGGGGAACCGAATGCCTTGATACTCACAACGCCATTTTCGATGACCCGCACGTAATGCCTGCTTTTGAATTCCCCGATGATTTCGACCGCAGTCTTCCACGATTGCTTGTCCATTTTAGCCGCCCTTGAAAGCTCTCCGATGCCGCGTCAAACGCCAGCAAGAGGGCTTTGTTTCCCCGTTGCTAAAATTCCATCTGGCAAGAGCGTTAGGCAACTGCAACTCCGCGCCCGCTGCCTCACGGTGGCGGGCTTTTCCGTTAGCTCACTCTCCGGCTGGACCGCCAGCGCGCGGTCTCGATGTCGTCACGGGAAATCCCGATGTCGCTGAGCATGTCGTCCGGTGACTCGCTCAGATCGTCCGTTGCCTTCAACCGCGCCTTCTGATCGGCTCGGCGACCGAGCCAATCGACAAGGGGACCGGCTACGACAATAGGAAGGTTCATAAGCATAGGAAGGTTCACGAGCATCCGGAGTTACTCCTTTCCGCTGCAGGAACTAAACGCTGCAAGCTAGACCGATGCGTCGATGCGTCTGTGACAAAACTCACATTGGTTAGTGGTCTCTAAAATATCTGCGCTCGGTCTCGGCTGCTCAGGTGGCCGGGCTTTTTAGTGGTGGAAGGCGGTCCAGATCAGAAAGCCGGCCAATACCACGGCAGCCGCTGCGACTGCGCCCACCACTCCGCGATGTAACGGCGCGGTGAGGCCGTATTGTTCATAGGCTTTGCGGGGGTTCGAACGGAAATCGGCTTCCATCTGGCGACGAATTTTTCGCTCTAGATCTTCGTCCGACATTCCAGCTCCTCGGCCCGGCAGCTTCGGCTTCCGCGTTGCCCCAGATGTTGCCCCGAATGGGCCGCCTGGAAACGTTCTAGGGTGAGAAAACTCTGCAAGCCTTGAAAAACTTGGCTCCCCGGGCCGGATTCGAACCAGCGACCAACCGGTTAACAGCCGGTTGCTCTACCACTGAGCTACCGGGGAACGGAGGCTCTTGACGTGAGTGGCGCAGCCTATAGCAAACACCTTTCGGCTTTGCAAAGCAGCAATTCGCAATTTTTCTGCAGTTTTTCGTGCGGCGATTTGCGGCATCGTTTCGGCGTGCCCACATATGAGCGGCTTCACACAGGCATGGAACAATGCGGCTGGTCGTCCTTTGGTATCTATGACATCGGCCGCGCAGATGGGGATCTGGCTTGAATGACGGCAGCTGACGACGATAATCCACCGGCGCGCAAGATTACGGTCTTCGGCCGCGACTTCGCCATGCCGCGCTCGCGCGGATTGCGGATCGCGATCGGCGTGCTGCTGACAATCGGCGGGATTCTGGGCTTTCTGCCGATTCTCGGTTTCTGGATGGTTCCGATCGGCCTGCTGGTTCTGTCTTACGAATTCGCAATGGTGCGTCGTCACAGGCGGCGCTTCGTCGTCTGGTGGGAACGCCGCCGCCGGCCGGATTGAGAGCCTTGCAGGGAGAGGGTCCGGAAGGTGCCGGCGACACCATCGCGACCGGCCGCAAGCAATCGGCAACCACTGCCTTCGATGTCGAATGGGAAAGCATCGGGAATGACTTGCCGGTGCTTGACGACCTTTCACGGCCAACATATTGAGTTGCCCCGGAACGCCGGGAGCATGGAAGGCCTCGTGGCGGAGTGGTTACGCAGAGGACTGCAAATCCTTGCACCCCGGTTCGATTCCGGGCGAGGCCTCCAATGCCCGGACTCCGGCGCTGTCGCGCCGGAGCCCTAGGTTCCGGTCGAATTGGCCCGCGTACTTTGCCTGGAAATCGGATCGGGCGCGGGCAGCGAATTGGGCGCGGGAAGCGGGTTGGTTGGGACATGAACGCTGATTTCTCCGAACGCCGCGTGAAGATGGTCGATGGCCAGATCCGCACCACCGATGTGACCAGCGCGCCGCTGATCGAAGCGATGCTTTCCGTGCCGCGCGAGGCTTTTGTCGGCGCCGGGCAACGGGACCTGGCCTATATCGACGAGGACATCCGCATCTCCGATGGCGTCAATGGCGGCGGAGCCCGCTACCTGATGGAACCGTCACCGCTCGCCAAGCTTTTGCAACTGGCCGAAATCAGCGACACCGATTCGGTGCTCGATGTCGGCTGCGGCACCGGCTATTCGGCCGCTCTGCTTTCCCGAATCGCAAGATCGGTGGTTGCGCTCGAAAGCGACCCGGCGCTTGCCGAAGCCGCGAAGTCGACTCTTTCGGCACTGGATTGCCAGAACACCACGGTGGTGACCGGGCCCTTGCCGCAAGGGCATGCCGCCGCGGCACCCTATGACGTCATCTTCATCGGCGGCAGCGTCGAGGAGGTGCCCGCGGCATTGCTAGGCCAGCTCGCCGAGGATGGGCGGCTGGTTGTAGTCGAGGGGCAGGGCAACTCCGGCGTTGCGCGTCTTTTTGTCAAGGCCGGGGGGGTTGTAAGCGGCAGACGCGCATTTAATGCGGCAATTAAGCCACTACCGGGCTTCGAACGTGCTCATGCGTTCGAATTTTGAGCGGTTTTGCCTTGCAGCGAAGGCGCTGTCATGATCGCTTGCGCTTGAACAATCGTTGCTGATTTGCTTCACGGGCGTTTTCGGGGGCTATCAGCGGGGGAACGATAAACACGCGGCGCTGGCTGATCCAGAAGGAAAAGGCTGCGTGGCGTGGTTCCCATGCAAACGAATGAGGGATAATACGTGCCGCCCCTACACAAGACTTTTCTATCAGCCATACTAGTTTCGGCCACCGCGCTTTCGCCGTTGGCCGCATCCGCCGAAACCATCACCGGCGCGCTCGCCAAAGCCTATCAATACAATTCCCAGCTGAATTCCGCCCGCGCGGGCACCCGTGTCACCGACGAGGGGGTGGCCATCGCCAAGTCCGGCTACCGCCCGACGATCAGGGGATCGGCAAGCATCGATTATACGAGCAGCCGCAACAACAACCTGGGTCAAACCTTAAATATCACTACGGGCAATTTCGGCGTTGAGATCGACCAGACGCTGTTCGACGGCTTTCAAACCAAGAACAATGTCGCCGCTGCTGAAGCGCAGGTCAGGGCCTCGCAAGAAAGTCTCCGCAACACCGAAGAGAACATCCTGTTCAACGCGGCAAGCGCCTACATGGATGTGATCCGCGATCGCCAGATCGCGGTCCTGACCGCACAGAACCTGCAATTCCTGACCGAGCAGGCGCGCGCCGCACGGTCGCGCTTCGAGGTCGGAGAGGGCACCCGCACCGACGTCGCGCAGGCCGATGCCTCGCGGGCGACGGCGGTGGCGCAACTCGCCAGCGCTCGCGCGACGGCGCTGGCGAGCGCCGCGACCTACCACCAGATCATCGGCGACGAGCCGGGCAAGCTCAGGGCTGCCGCGCCGGTTGGAAAGCTGCTGCCGGGAAGCCTCGATTCGGCCTTCACCATCGCCGCCGCGGAGCATCCGGCCATCCTTGCCACCGAGCATCTCGTCGACGCCGCGGCGTTTTCCGTGAAGTCGGCCGAAGGGGCGCTTTTGCCGCAGCTTTCCGCCAGTGCCGGGATTTCGAGCCAGTATCGCAACACCTCGCCCGGCGTTTTTGCATCGGCGGGATCCGAAGGAACGACCAATTCGGCCAATATCGGTGCGACGCTTACCGTGCCGATCTATTCGGGCGGGCGCACCTCTGCGCTGGTCCGCCAATCGAAGGAATCGCTCAGCCAAGCCCGCATCGAGGTCGACGTCAGCCGCGACCAGGTGCGCCAGGCCGTGGCTTCGGCGTGGACGCAATACACCGCCGCGCGCGAAAGCGTGGATGCCAACAGGCAGGTGATCGCCGCCGCGCAACTGGCGCTCAACGGCGTCATCGAGGAACGCAATGTCGGCCAGCGCACCACGCTCGACGTGCTCAACGCGCAGAACGCCGTCATCACCGCCAAGATCAACCAGGCGAGCTCCGAGCGCGATGTCGTCGTGGCGAGCTACGCCATCCTGTCGGCGATCGGCCGCCTGTCCGCCGGCCAACTCGGCCTGGCGGTCACGAAATACAACCCGGAAGAGCACTATAACGCCGTCAAGGACAAGTGGATCGGGCTGCGCACGCCGGACGGCCGCTGATCCTTTGGCAATTCCTAAAGCGCCGCGTGTCCAATGGATGCGCGGCGCTTTTGCGTAGGAAGCCAACGGTCTGCTGCCGACGGCGTAGCGAGCTAATCTGTTGAAATCCAACGTCTCCCCAGATTGGGGATTCTCGGATGACGATCGGTCGGTTACGCTGTCCGTATTGATTCGAATTCCGGCCTGGCCGGAATGGAGATCTTGAAGAGTCACAAGGGCGGCGGATGTGACGATGGCGTCAGCAAGCAGCGCGCAGCGCGAGCCTTCCATGGAAGAGATACTTGCTTCCATCCGAAGGATCATCGAGGACAGCGACACCGGCCGAAAGCAACCGGCGGCGGACAACGGTGACGTGCGCCAGGACCTCCGGCCGACGCCGGCGGCGCAGACGGCCGACGTTGATGCCTTTCGTTCCGAGCTCAACGCCGGATACGCTCCCAGCAAGCCGGTGAGTCTGGCGGAGATACAGGCCCAGCTTGCGGCGTCCGATCCGACGATCGCCGAGACGAGCCCGGAACCGGTGAAGACCGCACCTGCACCCATCACCCTGGCGGAAGTCGGGGCCAGGGTGGCCGCCGAGCCGGACACCCCGACGGTTGCGGGGGCCGCGGCGAGCGTGCCGCAAAGTGCCGATACCATCGTCGCCGATTGGCGGCGCGAGATCGCCGCCGTTGGCGGAAATTCCGTCAAGGCGAAGGTAGCAACCCGTCCGCCGGAACTGGCGCCCGAAGTCGAGATCGACGAGGAAGATCTTGCCGCGCCAACGGCCGAAACCGCGGCGCCCGACAACGTTTCGACGCCATCGTCGGCCGACCTGCCGCCGGCCCGGCCGGCAATCCTGTCCGAGCATGCGGGCCGTCAGGTCGCGGCGGCCTTCGGCGAGCTTTCCGATGCCTTCGCCAGCCGCAGCAAGAAGAGCTTCGACGAGATGGCCGAGGAGATGCTGCGGCCGATGCTGCAGGATTGGCTCGACAACAACCTGCCGACACTGGTCGAACGGCTGGTGCGCGAGGAAATCGAGCGCGTGGCGCGCGGCGGGTAGTGATTTCGTCTGGGCTTTCAGGGTAGAAGGCGCCGCCATCGGGCGGTGCTTTTATTTCCGCGAAGATGCGGTCGCGCGATTTGTTTTGCGATGAGCCATGGGCTTGCCGCTGATCGCCGCAAGCCTATCTGGGCAAGGCGGGCCCTTCCTTCTCGCGGTTGACTCGGCCAAGAGCTTCCGATTTACACCGGACGCTTGTTCCCGACAGTTCGGACTTCCTCCATGCTTGAAAAAACCTACGACGCCAAGACCGTCGAGCCGAAGATCGCCAAAATCTGGGAAGAGGCCGATGCGTTCCGCGCCGGCGCCGGCGCGGAGGAAGGGGCGGAGGCCTTCACCATCGTCATCCCGCCGCCGAACGTTACGGGCTCGCTGCATATGGGGCACGCGCTCAACAACACGCTGCAGGATATCCTGGTGCGGTTCGAGCGCATGCGCGGCAAGAATGTGCTGTGGCAGCCGGGCATGGATCATGCCGGCATCGCCACACAGATGGTGGTCGAGCGGCAGCTGATGGAGAGGCAGATCCATCGCCGCGACCTGACGCGCGAGGAGTTCATCGAAAAGGTCTGGGAGTGGAAAGCCGAATCCGGCGGCGCGATCTTCAATCAGCTGAGGCGGCTCGGTGCCTCGGCCGACTGGAGCCGAGAGCGCTTCACCATGGACGAGGGTCTGTCCAAGGCGGTGCTGGAGGTGTTCGTCACCCTCTACAAGGAGGGGCTGATCTACAAGGACAAGCGCCTTGTGAACTGGGATCCGAAGCTGTTGACAGCCATTTCCGACCTCGAGGTCGAGCAGCATGAGGTCAACGGCAATCTGTGGCATTTCCGCTACCCGGTCGAAGGCCTGGCCTTCGATCCCGAGAATCCGAAGACATTCATCACCGTCGCCACGACACGCCCGGAAACGATGCTGGGCGACACGGCGGTGGCGGTTCACCCCGACGACGAGCGGTTTCGCGACCTGGTTGGCAAGAACGTCATCCTGCCGATCGTGGGCCGCAGGATACCCGTTGTGGCGGATGAGTATTCGGACCCGGAAAAGGGCTCGGGCGCGGTCAAGATCACGCCGGCGCATGACTTCAACGACTTTGAGGTCGGCAAGCGCCACAAGCTGCCGGCGATCAACATCCTGACCGTCGAAGCCTATATCAAGCTCAAGGATAACGAGGAGTTCCTTGCCGGTCTTGAAGTGACGCCGCAGCACCAGGCGGTCTGGGAAGAGCTCGATGGGCTGGATCGTTTCGTGGCGCGCAAGAAGATCGTCGAGCTGATGGAAGCGGGCGGATTTCTGGAAAAGGTCGAGCCGCATCGCCACACGGTGCCGCATGGCGATCGCGGCGGCGTGCCGATCGAGCCGTTCCTCACCGACCAGTGGTACGTCAACGCGGCGGAGCTCGCCAAGCCGGCCATCGCCTCTGTGCGCGAGAGCCGCACGAACTTCGTGCCGAAGAACTGGGAGAAGACCTATTTCGACTGGATGGAGAACATCCAGCCCTGGTGCATCTCGCGGCAGCTGTGGTGGGGGCACCAGATTCCGGCTTGGTACGGGCCGGACGGGCGCGTCTTCGTGGAGAAGACCGAAGAAGAAGCGCTAGCCGCGGCGGTCGAATATTATTTGGCGCTGGAAGGCCCGTGGAAGGCCTGGGTCGAGGACAAGCTTGAGAATTTCAAGCCGGGCGAGATCCTGACGCGCGACGAGGACGTTCTCGACACCTGGTTCTCCTCGGCGCTGTGGCCGTTCTCGACGCTCGGCTGGCCTGACCAGACGCCGGAGCTGAAGACCTACTACCAGACCGACGTGCTGGTGACCGGCTTCGACATCATCTTCTTCTGGGTGGCCCGTATGATGATGATGGGCCTGCATTTCATGAACGAGGAGCCGTTCCACACGGTCTATGTTCATGCGCTGGTGCGCGACAAGAACGGGCAGAAGATGTCGAAGTCGAAAGGCAACGTCATCGACCCGCTCGAACTGATCGACGAGTATGGCGCCGACGCGCTGCGCTTCACCTTGACCGTGATGGCGGCGCAGGGGCGCGACGTGAAGCTCGACCCGGCGCGTATCGCCGGCTACCGCAATTTCGGCACCAAGCTCTGGAACGCCACGCGCTTTGCCGAAATGAACGAGGTTGCCAGGAATGACGATTTCTGGCTCCACGATGCCAAGCTCGCGGTCAACCGCTGGATCCTGACCGAGCTGACGCGGGCGGCGCGCTCTGTCACCGAGGGCATCACCACCTACCGGTTCAACGAGGCGGCGGGTGCCGCCTATCGCTTCGTCTGGAACTTGTTCTGCGACTGGTATCTGGAACTGCTGAAGCCGGTGTTCATGGGCACGGACGAGGCGGCCAAGGCGGAGAGCCGGGCCTGTGTCGCCTTCGTGCTGGACGAGATCTACAAGCTGCTGCACCCGATGATGCCGTTCATGACCGAGGAACTCTGGGCGCAGACCGCGGGCGAGGGGAAGGAACGTACCTCCCTGCTTTGCCACGCCGCCTGGCCCTCGCCCGATTTCGAGGATGAGGAGGCCGCCGCCGACATCAACTGGCTGGTCGAGCTCGTCTCCGGTATCCGCTCGGTGCGCTCGGAAATGAACGTGCCGCCGGCCGCGATCGCGCCGCTGATGGTGATCGGCGCCAATGCTCTTACGCAGGAAAGGCTGGAGCGCCACGCCCAGGCCATCAAGCGGCTGGCGCGCGTCGGCGACATCGCGCTGGTCGATTCGCCGCCGAAAGGCTCGGCCCAGATCGTTCTCAACGAGGCGACCGTCTGCTTGCCGCTCGGCAGCCTGATCGACCTCCAGGCCGAAGCTACGCGGCTGCAGAAGGAACTGGCCAAGGTGACCGAGGAGATCGCCCGCCTGCACAAGAAGCTTTCCAACGAAAAGTTCGTCGCCAACGCGCCGCAAGAGGTGGTCGAGGCAGAGCGCGAAAAGCTCGCCGAATATCGCGAGGCGCAAGAGAAGCTTTCGGTCGCCCTGACCAGGGTCCGCGACGCCGGCTGAACGGCAAGATTCGGGTGTCCGGAAGGTCGCTTTCCGGCGCGTCAATTGCCTCTAAAACAGGCATGCCGTTGCGTTAATTTTGACGTAAACGGAAAGTTTTGGCCCTATTGTTGCCATAATGTAACAATGGGGCCAATTTCCCGCAAAATCACCCGCTTTTGGCCTGTATTGAAAGGGTTTTGCAGCTTTTTCCTGTCATTCGGTGTCTGTTAAGCCGCGATTAGGCTCGATTTCGCGGCCGGGCACGATGGCGAAAATGCGAGCTGTCAAGAGTGTACGTGTACGCCTTTCGAATTCGTTGTTGCGCCGTTAACCCGAATTGGTTCTAGCTTCACCCACTCGTATTTCGGGAGGGAATTCCATGACTAATCTGCGGCTCAAGGCACTGCTCGGGGCGGGGTGCTTTTCGCTGGCTTTGGTCGGCGCGGCGATGCACCCGGCGCATGCCGGCGGCATCGAGCGCGGCGGCTATGACATCGACCTGTTGTTCGATCCAGCTCCGTTTGCGACCGAGGCAGAAGCCACCTTCGTGATGCCCAACCGCAAGCTCAAGAACGCGGTGGACACCGACCCGACCGACGGCAATGTGACCGCGCTCGGCAGTACTGCGAAGGACAGCGAGGACTATTGGGTGCCGCGCATCGGCGTCAAGGCACAGCTTGTCCCTGGCGTCGACTGCATGGTCGATTATTCACAGCCGTGGGGGGCGCACACCGCTCCGGGTCTCTGGGCTGGTGCGCAGTCCAACATGGAAACGGACATCAAGAGCAACAACTACGCAGGTACCTGCTCATATAAGATGGACGTCGGCAAGGGCCAGCTTCGCTTCATTGGCGGCGTGTTCTACCAGGAAGTCTATGGCTTCAAAGAGAGCCTGGTGTCGCCGCTGGTGCCCAACTTCCAGGGCACCGGCCGTGTTGATCTGGATAGCAGCGGCTGGGGCTGGCGCGCCGGTATCGCTTACGAAATTCCGGATATCGCGCTACGCGCCAGCCTCGTCTACAATTCCAAGGTCAAGCTCGACAACATCTCGGGTACGCTTGACCTGACCAATCTCGGGCAGGGCACCACAGCAATCTACGCCCCGACGCAATACATGCCGGATACGGTGGAATTGAAGTTGCAGTCGGGCATCGCACCCGGTTGGCTTGCCTTCGGCTCGATCAAGTGGGTGAACTGGAGCCTGCTGCAGAGCATTCCGATCTGTTCGCAAGCCTCGCAAGGACTTGCTACCTGCACTACTGTTTCGCCGCTTCCGATCAGGTTGACGTCCCTTGACCTTATGTATCGCGACGGCTGGACAATTTCTGGGGGTATCGGCCACAAGTTCAACGATCAGTGGGCTGCTGCCGGCCAGCTGACGTGGGACCGTGGCACCTCGCACGGCTATGGCTCGCAGACCGACACCTGGACGCTTGGCGGCGGCGTTGCCTATACCCCGAAGCCGAACATCGAAATTCGCCTGGCCGGCGCTATCGGCGTCATGACCAGCGGTCACTCCGGTACGTTGACCGATGAGAACGGTTATGTGGCCGGTACGGACGTCAGCTACGACTTTGGCAACGATCTTGTCACCGCGATTTCTGGTGGCGTGAAGATCAAGTTCTAAAGACCTGAAAATTCAGCACAAAGGCCGGGCATTGCTCGGCCTTTTTTGTTGTGCGATCGGCTGTCTGGTCTCGCCGACCGGCGCGATGCTGCAGATTCGCGTCGCAACCGGCGTCCCTTACGATTGTGACGTTTCAGCAACAGTTTATGAACAACCCCGGAGCTAAAAGGCTAACCGAGGGAACTGCCCATTTCCCGCCATAAACCCGGAGCAACTCGAATAGGTCTCGGGATGCGTGTCAGGTTGGCCCGGCGATGGGACCGGCCGCGGGGTGTGCGGCAAGGACGACGATGGACGCCAAGGCAATCTCCAAGGCCAAGCTGCCAAGCCGCTACGTGACCGTGGGTCCGGCGCGCGCGCCGCATCGCTCGTATCTCTACGCCATGGGGTTGTCGGCGGCCGAGATCGCGCAGCCGCTGGTCGGCGTCGCCAGCTGCTGGAACGAGGCGGCACCCTGCAACATCTCGCTGATGCGCCAGGCGCAGGTGGTGAAGAAGGGCGTCGCGGCCGCCAACGGCACGCCGCGCGAGTTCTGCACCATCACCGTCACCGACGGCATCGCCATGGGCCATCAGGGCATGAAATCGTCCCTGGTGTCGCGCGAGGTGATCGCCGATTCAGTCGAGCTCACCATGCGTGGCCATTGCTATGACGCGCTGGTCGGGCTCGCCGGCTGCGACAAGTCGCTGCCCGGGATGATGATGGCGATGGTGCGGCTCAACGTGCCGTCGATCTTCATCTATGGCGGTTCGATCCTGCCTGGCAGCTACCGCGGAAGGCAGATCACCGTGCAGGACGTGTTCGAGGCGGTCGGGCAGCATTCGGTCGGCACGATCTCCGATGCCGAGTTGCTCGAGATCGAGCAGGCAGCCTGTCCGTCGGCAGGGTCGTGCGGAGCTCAGTTCACCGCCAACACCATGGCGACGGTCGCCGAGGCGATCGGCCTGGCCTTGCCCTATTCCTGCGGCGCGCCGGCGCCCTACGAAATGCGCGACCGCTTCAATTTCGCCTCCGGCGAAAAGGTCGTGGAGCTGATCGCGAAAAACATCCGACCGCGCGACATCGTCACCCGCAAGGCGCTTGAGAATGCCGCGACGGTCGTGTCGGCCACTGGCGGCTCGACCAACGCTGCGCTGCATCTGCCGGCGATCGCGCATGAGGCGGGTCTCAAGTTCGACCTCTTCGACGTGGCGGCGATCTTCGAAAAGACGCCATATATCGCCGACCTCAAGCCCGGCGGCAAATATGTCGCCAAGGACATGTTCGAGGCCGGCGGCATTCCGCTCTTGATGAAGACGCTGCTCGATCACGGCTATCTGCACGGCGACTGCATGACGGTCACTGGCCGCACTTTGGCCGAAAACATGGAGCACGTTGCCTGGAATGAGAGCCAGGATGTTGTGCGTCCCGCCAATCGGCCAATCACCAAGACAGGCGGCGTTGTGGGCTTGAAGGGCAACCTCGCCCCCGAAGGCGCGATCGTGAAGATCGCCGGCATGTCGGAACTGAAATTCTCTGGTCCGGCGCGCTGCTTCGATTCGGAAGAGGAGTGCTTCGAAGCGGTCACGCAGCGCAATTACCGGGAGGGCGAGGTTCTCGTCATCCGCTACGAGGGGCCGCGCGGCGGTCCGGGCATGCGCGAGATGCTGTCGACGACAGCAGCGCTCTACGGCCAGGGCATGGGCGGCAAAGTGGCGCTGATCACCGACGGGCGTTTTTCCGGTGCTACACGTGGCTTCTGCATCGGCCATGTCGGGCCGGAGGCGGCGGTCGGCGGGCCGATCGGACTCATCAAGAATGGCGACGTGATCTCTATCGACGCCGTGAATGGCACGATCGAGGTGGCGCTGTCGGATGCCGAGCTGGCGGCCCGGGCCAAGAAATGGAAGGCGCGCAAGACCGACTATCAGTCCGGCGCGATCTGGAAATATGCGCAGACCGTAGGGTCGGCCCGCGACGGCGCGGTCACCCATCCGGGCGGTGCGAAAGAAACACACTGCTATGCGGATATTTGAGGTGTTGAGGTCATTTGTCTTGCCGGCACTGGTCGCGGTCGCGACCTTGGGCGCCGTCGGGCAGGCCATGGCCTTCGACGACAAGGTGTTCGACGACAAGACGGGGGTCAAGCCGCAGTCGAGCCCGTGGGCGGTGTTCCAGTTCGGCTTCTCCGCCTACAAGAACGGCCACAAGGACCAAGCGGTCGAGGCCTATAAATATGCCGCCGAGAACGGCCAGATCGGCGCCACCTGGAAGCTTGCGCGCATGTACGCCCAGGGCGACGGCGTGGCGCGCGACGACTATGCGGCCTTCAAGTTCTTCTCCGAGATCGTCGACCAGGATGTCGAGCCCGGCTCGCCCGAGGAAAGCTATGTCTCCGACGCGCTTGTCGCGCTCGGCGACTATCTGCGCAAAGGTATCCCCGGCAGCCCGGTCGAGGAGAACGAGGTCGCGGCGCAGGAATACTACATGCGCGCCGCCGCCAACTACCGCAACCCGAACGCGCAGTTCGAGATCGGCCAGATGTTCCTGAAAGGCGAGGGCGGCGTGAGGGCCAGCGTCAAGCAGGCCGGGCGCTGGCTGCAGCTCGCTGCCGAAAAAGGTCATGCCGGCGCGCAGGCGACACTCGGCAACCTGTTGTTCCAAAGCGGCAAGATCGTGCGTGGCCTGGCGATGATGACGGCCGCCTTGGAGCGTGCCCCGCCGGCGGATCAGCCCTGGATCCGCAGCATGCAGGAAGAGGCCTTCGCCGCGGCTGGCGAAGCCGACCGTCGCACCGCGATTTCGCTCGCCGACGACATCCTGACCAAGGGCAACAACGGCGACCAGTAGGCCGCAGCTTCGGCTTCAATTTTCGGGAGGTTCCGTCGGCACCGTGATTGAGGTCGGGTGCAGTTTCGGCGCCTGATTCTCGCCGGGGCAGTCGTCCTGGACCTTCGTCCAGGACGTGTTGTTGAGAACCATGTCGCAGCGGGCGAGGTGACTTTCGCCGGCAATGGTCAAGCAGGCCGTCTCACCGATCTTGAACGATTTGCCGTTGGCAAGACACTCCGGTGCCGCGAACGCCGGCGCGGCAAACGCCAGCGCGAGGCCGATCGGGCAAAGAACAAATCGGATCGCCATCGAACCCCCGCAACAATCCCGCATCAGACACGCGATTTGTGGCGACATCAGGGTTCGGCAAGAGTCCGCAAGCAGCGCTTTCAGGCCGGCTGCAAGCGGAGATCGATGGCCACCGGCACGTGGTCGGAAGGTTTTTCCCAGGCGCGGACGTGCTTTTCCACCGAGGCTGACGAGAAGCGGTTGGCGGCTTCGGGAGACAGCAACAGATGGTCGATGCGGATGCCGTTGTTCTTCTGCCAGGCGCCGGCCTGATAGTCCCAGAAAGTATAGACATCGGGCGAATCGGTCACGGCGCGCACGGCCTCCGTGAAGCCGAGATTCTTCAGACGGCGGAAGGCTTGCCGCGTCTGCGGCTGGAATAGCGCGTCACTGCGCCAGTTTTCGGGGAACCTGGCGTCGGCGGGCTCGGGGATGACATTGTAGTCGCCGGCCAGCACCAGCGCTTCCTCGAGCCTCAGCCGCTCTTGTGCCCAGCGCTCTAGCCTCGCCATCCACGACAGCTTGTAGGAAAACTTCCGCTCGTCATCGACTGGGTTGCCGTTCGGCAGATAGAGCGAGGCGACCCGCAGCGCGCCCTTGTCGGTCGAGAAGACGCCTTCGATGAAGCGCGCGTGGTCGTCGGCATCGTCGCCAGGCAAACCGCGATTGACCTCGTCGAAGGGCAGCTTCGACAGGAGAGCGACGCCGTTGAAGCTCTTTTGGCCATTGGTCTCGACATTATAGCCCAGCGCCTCGATCTCGGCGCGCGGGAACTGGTCGTCGACCGTCTTGATCTCCTGCAGGCACACAATGTCCGGCGCGCTCTCGGTCAGCCAGTGAGTGAGGTTGCCGATGCGGGCGCGAACGCCGTTGATGTTCCAGGTGACGATCTTCATGCGGACCTCAATGTTCTTCCGGCGCAAGGCGCTCGACGAGGCCGATCGTATTGCCTGCCGGATCCTTTAGAAAGGCCATCCATTCGCTTTCCCCCGCCGGGCCGAACCGGCCCTCGGTGTCGCGATGGACCAGCGCCGGCGGCGCGGTGAAAGGAACACCGGCGGCTTTCGCCTCGGCATGGAAAGCCTCGAGGCCGGCAATGTCGAGATAAACGGTGCCGGGGGGCACGCCGTCGCCAAAGAACAGCCGCACGCCGCCCGCGATGATAAAGGCAATGCCCGGCGGATCGTAGCGCGCATGCACGCTCATGCCGAGCACATCGTGCCAGAAAGCAAGCGTTCTATCGAGATCGCGCCCGGCCGACAGCGCGACCTGGCGGACCGCGCCGAGCGCAGGCATGCCGGCCCGCTAGACGGAGAAACTGGTGCCGCAGCCGCAGGAGGCGACGGCGTTCGGGTTTCGGATCTGGAAGGACTGACCCATCAGGTCGTCGACGAAGTCGATCACCGAGCCGCCCATATAGACCAGCGAGAGGTCGTCGATGAGGATCGTGGCGCCATCCTTCTCGATGGCCACGTCGTCGTCGTTGCGACTACCGACGAGATCGAACTTATAGGAGAAGCCGGAGCAGCCGCCGCCTTCGACGGAAACGCGCAAGGCATTCTTGCCCGGCTCGCCGGACAGAATCCTGGCGATCCGCTTCGCGGCCGCTTCGGTCATTTCGACCTTCATGGCAGTCTTGGCATCCGCGCCCATCGGCGTCACCTTGCTTTCGGTTTCCCATGATAGGTATGAAGCGGACGGGGGCAAGTCAACTGGTGGGCGAATGAGCAAGGATGCTCTCGGCGATATCGGTTTCGGCTACCGGCCGCGCGCCGTTTACGCGAGCGATCCGGCGCGCTCGCGCGGCCGCCTGTTCGATGAGCCGGAAAGCCCGACCCGCACGCCATTCCAGCGCGACCGCGACCGCATCATCCATTCCACCGCCTTCCGCCGGCTGAAGCACAAGACGCAGGTGTTCGTTGCGCATGAGGGCGACCACTACCGCACCAGGCTGACGCATTCGATCGAGGTGGCGCAGATTGCCCGCGCCCTGGCACGCGCGCTGCGTGGCGATGAGGATCTGGCGGAGGCAGTGGCCTTGGTGCACGATTTCGGTCACACGCCTTTCGGCCATACCGGCGAGGAGGCGCTGAATGAAAAGATGGCCGGCTGGGGCGGCTTCGACCACAACGCGCAGTCGCTGCGCGTCGTCACCCGGCTCGAGCGGCGCTACGCCGAGTTCGATGGGTTGAACCTCAGTTGGGAGACGCTGGAAGGGCTGGTCAAGCATAACGGGCCGCTCACCGATGCAAGCGGGAAGGGGCTCAAAGGCCCCGTGCCGCAGGCGATCCGCGACTATTGCGAACTGCACGACCTCGAGCTCGACCGCTTCGCCGGCATCGAGGCGCAGTGTGCCGCGATCGCCGACGATATCGCCTACAACACGCATGACATCGACGACGGCCTGCGCGCCGGCTTGCTGACGCTGGACATGCTGGAAGATGTCGGCCTGCCGGGCTCGATCCTGAAGCGCGTGCGCGCCCGCTACCCGCAACTCGATGACGTTCGCACCGGCCACGAGCTGATGCGCCGGCAGATCACGCTGATGGTGGAGGATGTCATTGCTGCCGCTACCGCCAATATCGAGCGCCTCAAGCCGGACAGCGCCGATGCGGTAAGGGCGGCGGGTGAGACGATGGTCACCTTCTCGGCCGAGATGGCGGGAGCCGAAAAGGAACTGAAGGCCTTCCTCTACAAGCATCTCTACCGGCATGCCGAGGTGATGCACGTGCGGGCCGATGCCGAGCAGATCGTCCGCGACCTGTTCGATGTCTATTTTGCCGACCCGCGCTCCATGCCGGACGGCTGGCGCGAAGGGCTCGACAGGGCGCAGGATCGCATCAAGGCACGCAGCGTCGCCGATTTCCTGGCCGGCATGACCGATACCTATGCGCTCAAGGAGCACAGGCGATTGTTTGACCATACGCCGGATTTGGGCTAGGGCGAGCCACGATTTTGCCGGCCAAGCCGCCGGTCCCCTCTTAAAGCCCAGAGCATACCCGATGAATATCTTCGCCGATTTCAACGCGCGGATCGTAAAAGCCGTCGAAGCCCTTGATCTGAAGGACAAGGATGGCGGAGCGCTGGACCTTTCGCGCATCGCGGTCGAGCCGCCGCGCGACGCCAGCCATGGCGACCTTGCCACCAATGCGGCGATGGTGCTGGCAAAGCCCACAGGTCAGAACCCGCGAGCGCTGGCCGAGAAGCTGACCGAGGCGCTGCGCGGCGATGCCGATATCGCGTCCGCCGATGTCGCCGGCCCGGGCTTCGTCAATCTTCGGCTGAAGGACGGCTTCTGGCAGGCGCACTTGGCGGTGCTGCTCGGCGAGGGCCGCAACTATGGCCGCTCCAAGATCGGCGGCGGCCGGAAGGCCAACGTCGAGTATGTCTCGGCCAATCCGACCGGCCCGATGCATGTCGGCCATTGCCGGGGCGCCGTCGTCGGTGACACTTTAGCGAACCTGATGGCCTTCGCCGGCTACGACGTGACCAAGGAATATGTCATCAACGATGCCGGCTCGCAGATCGACGTGCTTGGACGCTCGGCCATGCTGCGCTACCGAGAGGCGCTCGGCGAGGCCGCCGGCGACATTCCGCCAGGCCTTTATCCAGGCGACTATCTGATACCCGTCGGCCAGGCGCTGGCCGAACAGTTCGGCCTCGGCCTGCTGGAGATGCCGGAAGACGAGGCGCTGGCGATCGTCAAGGATCGCACGGTCGACGCGATGATGGCGATGATCCGCGAGGATCTGGCGCTGCTCAACGTGCATCACGACGTGTTCTTCTCCGAACGCACGCTGCATGCCGACAACGCCAAGAAGATCCGCGCGGCAATCGCCGACCTGACGCTGAAGGGCCATATCTACAAGGGCAAGCTGCCGCCGCCGAAAGGCGAGAAGCCGGACGACTGGGAAGACCGCGAGCAGACGCTGTTCCGGTCGACCGCGGTCGGCGACGACATGGACCGGGCGCTGGTGAAGTCGGACGGCTCGTTCACCTATTTCGCCGCCGACGTCGCTTATCTCAAGGACAAGGTCGAGCGCGGCTTCGTCGATCTGATCTATGTGCTCGGCGCCGACCATGGCGGTTACGTCAAGCGGCTCGAAGCGCTGGCGCGGGCGGTCGCCGGCGACACGGTCAAGCTCACGGTTCTGCTCTGCCAACTGGTGAAGCTGTTCCGCGACGGCGAGCCGGTCCGGATGTCGAAGCGGTCAGGGGATTTCGTCACGCTGCGCGACGTTGTGGAGGAGGTCGGCCGCGACCCGATCCGCTTCATGATGCTCTACCGCAAGAATGATGCGCCGCTCGATTTCGACTTCGCCAAGGTCACCGAGCAGTCCAAGGACAATCCGGTGTTCTACGTGCAATACGCTTCCGCGCGCTGCCACTCGGTGTTCCGGCAGGCGAGCGAGCAATTGGCCGAAGCGAATTTCGACCGCAACCGTCTTGTGGCCTCGGTTGCGTCGCTGACGGACGAGGGCGAAATCGGCCTGATCCGGAAACTGGCTGAATATCCACGGCTAATCGAATCCGCGGCGCTTGCGCTGGAGCCGCACCGGCTGGCATTCTATCTCTACGATCTGGCGTCGAGCTTCCACGCACACTGGAATCGGGGCACCGACAATCCAGACTTACGTTTTGTTAAGGTTAACGACCCACAATTGACGTATGCCAGACTAGGGCTGGTGCAGGCTGTTTCGGATGTTTTGACCTCCGGCCTGACGCTGATAGGAGCCGATGCGCCTACCGAAATGCGTTAGGTTTGACTAAAAAGCCTGTCACCTTTTGCCCACATTGCGCTGGTAAGGGCCAACCCTGCGCGACGTCCATGGCGTCCGACTGTGTGCGAGTTCGGGAACAATAATGGCAGACAGAACCCAGCTGAAAGTAGCCGCAAGCAATCACATCGCCGACGACGATCCGTTCGCCGAACTGACCCGCATCATGGGTTTCGATCCGCGTCAGCCGGTCAGGCCGCAGTCGCCGGCAGCCGCAAAGGCTGCGCCCGCAAACCAGGCTGCCGATGGGGCCGACTTCGACATCGACCTCGAAAAGGAGCTGATGGGCGACTTCGACATTTCCGAGGAAAACGAGCCGGTCGCGCAACAGGCTGCCCAGGCTGCGCCGACTTACGCGGCTGCCAATACTGCTCTCAGCGACGACGAGCTGGCCGCTTCTCTCGAACGGGATTTCGTCTTTGACGACGCGGCGGATCACGCCCATTTTGCTACGCCCCGTGCGCCGGAGCCGGCCGCGGACACGGCCTTCGACGATGATTTTGACAAGGCGGTCGCGAGTTCGTTGGAAGTCTCGCCCGTGCAGGACGACCTTTCCGTCGACCAGGAAATGGCGGCCTCATTGGATGAGGACTTCCGGATCGACGAACAGCCCGACACGGACGAGGGCGCCGCCCAGCCTGCGGCTGTCGAGCCTGCTGTCGTTGAGCCTGCGGCCGAGACGGCGTTCGACGCCGATTTCGACAATGCGGTCCAGATGTCGCTCGAGGACGAGTTGGCCTTCGATGGCCTTGATATCGAGCAGCCCGAAGGCGCCGACGTGCAGCCGATGGAGGCTCGCGCCGCTGTCGACCAGCCGATCGCCGCCGAAGATTACGAGAGCCGGTCCGATCAGGCCGAATCCGTTCAGGCCGCATTCGATCAGCCCCAATTCGATCAGGCCCGGTTTGATCAGGCTCAATTTGATCAGGCCCAATTTGACGAGGCAATGGCTGATGTCGTCATGGATATCGATCAGCCGCAGGACCTGATCCTGGAACAGGAACTGTCGGTCCATGACGAGCAACCCCCGGCCGTCGAGGCGCCCGTCGAGGCCGAGCATTTCGCCGCCGATCCCGAGCCCGCCTTCGATCCCGAACCCGGTCACGGAGCTGCAGCCGATCAGGTCTTCGAAGACGATTTCGAGCTCAGCTTCCGTGACGCGCTTGCCGAGGAGCCGAAAGCTCCGTCTGTCGATCCTGAACCAGTCGCCGGTCACGAGGCCGCGGCCGAAGAGGTCTTCGAAGACGATTTTGAACTCAATTTCGACAACGTGCTGTCCGGGGAACCGGAAGCGCCGGCCGCCGAGCCCGTCGCCGCGGCGGAGCCGTCATTCGCGGAGCCTGCTCCGGCTGTATCGGCACCGGTTCCGCCGGTTGCGGCAGTCGAGCCGGCTAAGCCGGCCGCAGGCGAGCGCAGCCTGGAAGACGAACTCAATGCGCTGCTTGGCGCCATGACGGCGCGATCCATTCCGGTTGCGCCGGCCCCGGTTGCTTCCATTCCGGCCGCCGCTCTGGCGCCGCGGCCGGTCGTTCAGCCGGCCGGCCACACCGACCAGAAGGCAGGCGTGGCCGATGAGCTCGATTGGGATCTCGACGCACGCAACGAGCCCGCGTACGGGACGCAGATCGCCCAGTCCGCCGATGCCGATCTCGATACGCTGCTCGCCGGTGAACTCGACCGGCAGAGCTTCGAAGGCGCGGCTTCCGAACAGGATGCCGAACCCAGCATCGATTTCGATGACGAGGCTTTCGATGCCGCCTTCGCCAAGGGCATCGAGATGGACGCGCCGGTCGCGCCCGCCGAACCGTCCAAGTCGTGGAGCCGCGTGACCCCGGTCGCAGCGCCGGTGCAGGCCTCTTATGCCGCGCAGCCCGCGGCTACGGCGCCGCAAACCGCGGCTCCTGCCTACGAACCGGTGAAGGATTATTCCTCTTACGCCAAGCCGGCGCCGCAGATGTCGGCGCCTGCCTATCGTGAGGAGCCGGCGAAGGACTATTCCGCTTACGCCAAGCCGGCCTCGGCGCCGCAGATGTCGGCGCCTGCCTATGGTGAGGAGCCGGCGAGGGACTATTCCGCCTACGCCAAGCCAGCCGCGGCGCCGCAGTCTCGCCAGCAGGAGGAAATGCCCGATGTCGAGACGGTCGACGTGCCGGAGCGCGTGGTAGCGTTGGCCGACGACCTCGACATTCCGGAGCTCAGCTTCGAGGAGGATCAGCCTGCGGCGCCTGCCTATGACGATCTCGATGCCGAGTTTGCCGGCCTGCTTAGCGAGATGAACGCAACCGAGATCGCTCACGCGCCTGTGCAAAGCCGGGGCTATGAGGATGACTCCCACAATGCCGGATTCAAGGCTGGCTACGACCGCCGGGAACTGCGGGCCGAGACGGCCGCTGCACCGGCGCCCCTGTCCTATGCCGCAGCTGCAAGCCAATTCGATGCAGACGATTTGCCCGGCAGCCGGCCGGTCTCGCAGGGGGCCGACTTCGCCGTCGACGAGCTTGACTACGATCCTGAGCTCGACGAGGCGATGACTGTGCCGGGCTTTGCCGAGCGCGAAGCTGCGAAGCCGCGAAGCCGTGGCATGATGCTTGCCGCGCTCGTCGGCGCCGTTGTGGTCGTGGGCGGTCTCGGCGCTCTCGCCTTCTCCTTTGGCGGCAAGGGTGGCAGCGAAGCGCCCGTGATCGTGAAGGCGGACAATTCGCCGATCAAGGTCAAGCCGCAAAACCCGGGCGGCACGGTGGTGCCGAACCAGGACAACAAGGTCTATGACGCCGTGGCCAAGGGTGGGGCGGCCAAGCCCGCCGAACCGGCGCAGCAGAAACTGGTGACCAACACCGAGGAACCTATCGACGTGGCCTCGAAGGAACCGCCGCAGAGCCGGATCGTCGACCTTTCGTCCGACGACAGCGACGCCGCGCCTGGCACCAACTCAGCCGGCAATGCGGCCGCGGCAGCGCCGGTTCCGGACACAGCAGCTCCGGCCGCCGCAGCGCCGGCACCGGCCGAAGCAGCGCCGGCTCTGGAGGCCGCAGCGCAGGCACCGGACGCAGCAGCGCAGGCACCGGACGCAGGAGCGCCGGCACCGGACGCAGGAGCGCCGGCTAACGCTGAGGCCGCCGCCCCCGCAAGCCCACAGCAGGCCGCTCCGGCGCCGAAATCGGAAGACCGCATCGCCCAGGTTCTGCAGGAGGCAGACAAGGGGACCAACAACGATGTCGTTGCCGTGGCGCCGCGCAAGGTGAAGACCATGATGGTGAAGCCTGACGGCTCGCTGGTTCCGCGCGAGGACCCGGCTCCCGCGCCGCAGGTCGCGGCAACCGAACCAACCGATCCGGCGCCGCAGCACGTCGCTTCCGCCGGACAGGGCGATGCCCAGCCGACGGGCACCGTCACGCCGGCAACCGATCAGGCTGCCGACCAGGGCGGCGACGACCAGAGCGATGCCGCCAATACCGCCGCGGCAGCGAAGCCCGCCGCCGCGCCGAAGACCGGAGCCAGGGTCCAGTCCGCCAACACGCCGGCGAAGGTGCCTGTGGCGCCGCCGCGTCCGTCCGATCAGCCGGTCGATATCGTCGGCGAGGTCAAGCCCGACCAGGTCGCCTCCATCGATCCGGCGGCGGCAGGCGGCGGCTCGTGGTCGATGCAGATCGCTTCGCAGCCGACGGTTGAAAGCGCCCAGTCCACCTACCAGGACCTGCAGCGCCGTTACGGCAGCGTGCTTGCCGGACGCACAGCCAACATCGTCAAGGCGCAGATCGCCGGCAAGGGCACTTTCTACCGCGTCCGGGTTCCAGCCCAGTCGCGCAACGACGCGATCAATCTGTGCACCAACTACAAGGCGGCCGGCGGCACCTGCTTCGTGTCGCGCTGACCCATCTCGCACCGTTCAAAGCCGGCGCCGTCGCGAGGCCGCGCCGGCTTTTTCGTTGTGGACGGCTATCGGCATTCGTGCGGCAGCGGTCAGGGGGTGATTCCCTTTGCTTTCGCATTTTTTAGAGCGGTTCAGCGCTCGGCGGAATCGCCGAACCCGCGTAACTCCTTGTTTTTACGCAGCTCCGGACGCAAAACCGTTACACATTCTTCCTGGAATTGCTCTAAGCTTCGATTCATGACCGAATCAAAATCCATGATCCTCGGCTGTGCCGGGAAATCCCTCACTGAAGATGAAATCCGCTTCTACGGCGACGAACGTCCTTGGGGCTTCATCCTGTTCGCGCGCAATGTCGGCGAGACCGAGCAGATCCGCGACCTGGTCGCCTCCATGCGCGAGAGCGTCGGACGCCCGGATGCCCCGGTCTTCATCGACCAGGAGGGCGGCCGGGTGCAGCGCCTACGGCCGCCGCTGGCGCCGAACTATCCTGCAGGCGGCGCGCTCGGCGCGCTTTGGCGCGACGATCGCGAGGCGGGCCGCCGCGCCGCGTGGCTGCTCGCGCGGCTTCACGCCTTCGATCTGCTGCGCCACGGCATCACCGCCGACTGCCTGCCGGTGCTCGACGTCCCTGTCGCGGGCGCCAGCGATGTCATCGGCGCGCGCGCCTACGGGATGGAACCAAATCCGGTGATCGAGCTTGGCCGGGCTTCGGCCGAGGGCCTGATGTCCGGTGGCGTCCTGCCGGTCATGAAGCATATTCCCGGCCACGGCCGCGCCTTTGCCGATACGCATTTCGCGCTGCCGACGGTCGACACGCCGCTCGCCGAGTTGCGGCAACATGATTTCGCCCCGTTCAAGGCGCTCAACCACCTGCCGATGGCGATGACGGCGCATGTCGTCTACAGCGCGATCGACCCGGACAATCCGGCGACGACCTCGGCCAGGGTCGTCAACGAGGTGATCCGTGGCGAGATCGGCTTCGACGGGCTCCTGATGAGCGACGACACCTCGATGAAGGCACTTTCTGGGGATTTCCCGACAAAGGCGGCCGCGATCCTTGCGGCCGGCTGCGATCTCGTCCTTCACTGCAACGGCGTTTTCGAGGAAATGTCGGGGATCGCGTCGCGTACGACGGTGCTCGAAGGCAAGTCCTTGGCGAGAGCGGAGCGGGCCCTGGCCTATATAAAGGACCGAGACGTCGCGGACGAAAGCACCATACGCGCGGAATTCGCCACCTATTTCGACGCGGTGGCCTGAACCGAAGGGAACAAAGGCAAGTGGCGGAAACATTGGACAGCAAGGCCGCGAAGGCCGCACCGATGGACCGTCTGTGGGCCGAGAACGACGAGTCACGTCTGACCGGCGATCCGTCGCTGGTGGTCGATGTCGCCGGCTTCGAAGGCCCGCTCGATCTTCTGCTGCATCTGGCGCGCAACCAGAAGGTCGATCTCGCCCGCATCTCGATCCTGGCGCTCGCCGAGCAATATCTGGCCTTCATCGAGAAGGTGAGGGCACTGCGACTGGAGCTCGCGGCCGACTATCTGGTCATGGCGGCATGGCTTGCCTTCCTCAAGTCGAAGCTTTTGATCCCGAAACAGCCGGGCGAAGAGGGCGAGAGCGGCGAGGAACTGGCGGCGGTGCTGCAATTCCGGCTGAAGCGGCTGGAGGCAATGCGTGATGCCGCGGCGCGGCTGGTCAACCGCAACCGGCTCGGCCGCGACGTCTTCGCGCGCGGCATGCCGGAAATGGTGATCGTCGAGAAGCGCAATGCCTATTCGGCCTCGCTCTACGATCTGCTAACCGCCTATGCGCAGCAGCGCCAGCGGCAGGCGATCAACAACGTGACGATCGCCAGACGCGCCGTATGGTCGCTGAAGGACGCACGCGACGTGCTGGCACGGCTGGTCGGAACGATTGGCGACTGGACGGCGCTCGACAGCTTCCTGATCCAATATCTGGCGGCGCCGGAAGAAAGGCGCACGGCAGTCGCCAGTTCGTTCGCCGCGACACTCGAAATGGTGCGCGAGGGCAAACTGGAAGTGCGGCAGGATCAGGTCTTCGCGCCGATCTATCTGCGCGGCCGCGTACAAGGGGTCAAGGCAGTCGAGGTGGCATCATGAGCGAACGCGCCAACGCTTCGGTCATTCCGTTCAAGGTCGAGGACGAAGCGGAAGACGAGATGGCCGAACAGGGTTCTATCGAGAACCCCGCCGAGCGGCTGCAATTGTCGGAAGCCGTCCGCATGGCCGAGGCGATCATCTTCGCCAGCGCCGAGCCGGTCAGTGGAAGGCAACTGGCGGCGCGCCTGCCCGAGGGAGTCAACATCGCGGCGGCAATGGCCGATCTGCAGGAAATCTACGCCAAGCGCGGGGTCAACCTGGTGCGGGTCGGCGACGCCTGGGCGTTCCGCACCGCCGGCGACCTGGCTTTCCTGATGAGCCGGGACTCGGTCCAGCAGAGAAAGCTTTCGCGCGCGGCGCTCGAAGTGCTGGCGATCATCGCCTATCACCAGCCGGTCACCCGCGCAGAGATCGAGGATATCAGGGGGGTCGAGACCTCTAAAGGAACGCTGGACACGCTGCTGGAGACGGAGTGGGTCAGGATGCGCGGCCGGCGCCGCACGCCCGGCCGTCCCGTGACCTACGGCACGACCGACGCTTTCCTCGATCACTTCGCGCTGGAGGAGATCCGCGATCTGCCCGGCATGGAAGAGCTGAAGGGCGCCGGATTGCTTTCGACGCGCATGCCGTCCAATTTCTCGATGCCGGTGCCGCCGGCCGATCCGGACGCGCTGGCCGAGGACGAGGATGCGCTGACCGATATCGACCTCGAGGAGCTCGGATTGCTCACGCCGCGCGTCACCGAAGAGTGAGCGCGAAGCCGACGCGAATGGTCTATTAGCAGGGGCTGCGCGGATTCGTAGCAAGGCGCTCACGCCGAAAGTGCGTGACATCCGCTAGCCATTTTACCAACTTCATTGCGGTTGTGTTTGAATCCCCGAGCGAAAACGCATAGATCATCGCCGAGGGAAAACATTCGAGAGAGATTGTTATGGGTTCACTATCGATATGGCACTGGCTGATCGTTCTGGTCATCGTGCTGCTCCTGTTCGGCCGCGGCAAGCTGCCGGAGCTGATGGGCGACATGGCCAAGGGCATCAAGAGCTTCAAGAAGGGCATGGCTGAGGACGATACCGAGGACAAGCGGACCGTCGAGCATCGCGCCGACGAGACCGTTTCGCCGGGCAAGGAAAAGGTCAGCAAGAGCTGAGTCCGGTTGTTGCTTTGAGCATGTCGTTGTCTCAGAACCGGTTCATGTTTTTGGGCGACATGCTCTCGTTGGAATAGATTGCCATGTTCGAAGTCGGCTGGAGCGAGCTGCTGGTGATCGCGGTCGTCATGATCGTGGTCGTCGGGCCGAAGGATTTGCCCAACATGCTACGCACGTTTGGCCGCACCGCGGCCAAATTGCGCGCCATGGCGGGCGACTTCCAGAAGCAGTTCAACGACGCCCTGAAAGAAGCCGAGCTTGACGATGTCAAGAACTCGGTCGACGGCCTTCGTGGCCTCAACCCGATGACCGAAATCCGCAAGCAGCTCAATCCGTTCGAGCAGGCGGCGGCCGATGTGCGAGCCGGCGTCGATACGATGATGAAGCCCAAGCCGGCTTCCGATCAGGCGCCGTCGGATGCAACGACGCCGCAGCCTGCCGAGCCGCTCAAGAACGGCGCGACGGAGATTCCCGGCATCAACGGAACCGAGGTCGCCCCGGCTGCGCCGACTGAGGCCTCCGTGACTACACCCATTGCGGAGACCGCCGCGCCCGCCCAGCCGGCGAAAAAAGTGGCCGCGGCTAAGACGAAGACGGTAGGTGGTGCAGCGGCGAAAGCGGCATCGGCCAAGGCTCCGGCGGCAAGAATCCCGGCAAAATCTGCGCCGGCGCCGGCAAAGGCCGCAACGCCTGCTAAGAAGGCGGCATCCAAGGCTGAGGCCAATCCCGCGGCGACGAAGCCGGCCGCGAAAAAGGCCGCCAATGCCAAGAAGACGGCAGGAGCCGCCAAGTGAGCGTCTCGGACAAGGAGAGGGAAGAGATCGAGAAATCCTCGGCGCCGCTGATCGAGCACCTTGTCGAGCTGCGCCGGCGCCTGATTTGGTCGCTGGGCGGCTTCTTCATCGCCTTCCTCGTCTGCTTCTTCTTCGCCAAGCGCCTGTTCAACCTTCTGGTCGTCCCGTTCAAATGGGCGACGCAATGGGCTGGGCTGGACCCGCACAAGGTCGAGCTGATCTACACGGCGCCGCAGGAGTTCTTCTTCACCCAGGTGAAGCTCGCCATGTTCGGCGGCATGGTCATCGCTTTCCCGCTGATCGCAACGCAGATCTATAAATTCATCGCGCCGGGTCTCTACAAGAATGAACGCAGCGCCTTCCTGCCGTTCCTGATTGCGTCGCCCATCCTGTTCCTGATGGGCGCGTCGCTGGTCTATTTCTTCTTCACCCCGATGGTGATGTGGTTCTTCCTCGCCATGCAGCAGGTCGGCACCAACGACCAGGTGCAGATCTCCTTGCTGCCGAAGGTGTCGGAATATCTCAGCCTGATCATGACGCTGATCTTTTCTTTCGGCCTGGTGTTTCAGCTGCCGGTGGTGACCAGCCTGCTGACGCGCGTCGGCCTTTTGTCGTCGCAGGCGCTGGCCGAGAAGCGCAAATGGGCGATCGTCATTGCCTTCGTCGTCGCCGCGGTGCTGACCCCGCCCGATCCGATGAGCCAGATCGGCCTCGCTCTTCCGACCATCGTGCTCTACGAGGTCGCCATCTTCACTTCGCGCCTGATCGAGCGCAGCCGGGAGCGCGACCGGCTGGCACGCGAGAGGCAGGAAGAGGCAGGCAGCGCTGTCGCCGGAAAAACGCCGGACGCGCCGTCGACCTAGCGCTAAAACCCGGTCCTAGGCCTGAAAAACACGGCTGCCGGCTGCTGCCGTCTTGCATCGATCAGGGATGCGGTTTACGCCCTCGAACCTTGCTCGAGGACGGAAAGCCATGCTTGACATCAAATGGATTCGCGACAACCCGAAGGCCCTTGTCGATGCGCTGGTGAAGCGCTCGTGGTCGGCTGACGACGCGCAGTCCGCCGTCGAGGATCTGATCGCCAGGGACGAAGAGCGCCGCGCGCATCTCAGCGAATTGCAGGTCAAGCAGGAGCGCCGCAATGCCGCTTCGAAGGAGATCGGCAACGCCATGCGCTCGGGCGAGGCCGCGCTTGCGGAAAAGCTCAAGGCCGAGGTCGGCGAGATCAAGGCGTTCATCCAGAACGGCGAGGCGCGCGAGCGCGAGCTCGACAAGGCGCTGAACGACGCGCTTGCGGTCCTGCCCAACGTGCCGCTCGATGACGTGCCGGCCGGCAAGGACGAGCACGACAATGTCGTCACGCGCGTCGTCGGCGATGTGCCGACCCGCCCGAACTGGGTCAAGGAGCATTTCGAGATCGGCGAAGCGCTCGGGATGATGGATTTCGAGCGTGCGGCGAAGCTGTCCGGCTCGCGCTTTACGGTGCTGAAGAGCCAGCTGGCGCGCATGGAGCGAGCCCTCGGCCAGTTCATGATCGACCTGCACACGACAGAGCACGGCTATGAGGAGATCCAGCCGCCGCTGATGGTGCGCGACGAGGTTCTCTTCGGCACCAACCAGCTGCCGAAATTCGAGCTGGACCTGTTCTTCACGCCGCATGGCGACGGACGGCTGGGGCTGATCCCTACGGCGGAAGTGCCGCTCACCAACCTGGTGCGCGAGGAGATCACGCCGCATGAAAAGCTTCCGCTGCGCTACACGGCGCTGACGCCGTGCTTCCGCTCGGAAGCGGGCTCGGCCGGCCGCGACACGCGCGGCATGCTGCGCCAGCACCAGTTCTACAAGGTTGAGCTGGTGTCGATCACCGACCAGGAAAGCTCGCTCGCCGAGCATGAGCGCATGACGCAATGCGCCGAAGAGGTGCTGAAGCGGCTCGGCCTGCCGTTCCGCACGGTGACGCTCTGCACCGGCGACATGGGTTTTGGCGCACGCAAGACCTACGATATCGAGGTCTGGCTGCCGGGCCAGAACGCCTATCGCGAAATCTCGTCCTGCTCGGTCTGCGGCGACTTCCAGGCCAGGCGCATGGATGCCCGCTACAAGGACAAGGACGGCAAGGGCAACCGCTTCGTGCACACGCTCAACGGTTCCGGCACCGCGGTCGGCCGCGCTCTCATCGCCGTCATCGAAAACTACCAGAATGAGGATGGCAGCGTAACCATTCCTGAAGTGCTGCGGCCTTACATGAGTGGTCTCGCCAAGATCGAATCGAAATGAGTACATGCGCATCCTGCTGACCAATGATGACGGCATCCACGCCGAAGGCCTTGCGTCGCTCGAACGCATCGCCCGAACGCTGTCGGATGACGTCTGGGTGGTGGCGCCCGAGCAGGATCAGTCCGGCTACGCGCATTCGCTTTCGATTTCGGAACCGCTCAGGCTGAGGAAGGTCGGCGAGAAGCATTTCGCCGTGCGTGGCACGCCGACCGACTGCGTCATCATGGGCACGAAGAAGATTCTCCCCGGGCCGCCTGACCTCATCCTGTCGGGGGTCAACTCCGGCGCCAACATCGCCGACGACGTCACCTATTCGGGCACGGTCGCCGGCGCCATGGAGGGGGCGCTGCTTGGAATCCGTTCGATCGCGGTCAGCCAGGCCTATTCCTATCTCGGCGAAGACCGCGTCGTCCCTTACGAGACGACCGAAGCGCTGGCACCGGCGCTGCTCGAAAAGCTGATCGCAACGCCGCTGCCGGAAGGCGTGCTGCTCAACGTCAATTTCCCGAACTGCGCACCCGACGAAATCGAGGGCACGGTCGTCACCGCTCAGGGCAAGCTCGTGCACAGCCTTTGGGTCGACGAGCGCCGCGACGGTCGCGGTCTGCCTTATTACTGGCTGCGCTTCGGCCGGGAGCCGGTCGAAGGCAAAAAGGGCACGGATCTTTACGCGCTGCGTAACCGGCTGGTCTCGGTGACGCCGTTGCAGCTCGACCTCACCGCCCATGAACTCCGCGACCAGCTGACCAAGGCGCTGTCATGACCATGGCGATCGACGACCGTGAAGGTTTTGCCGCTTTCCTGCTGCGGCTGCGCGGCAGGGGCACGGCGCCGAAGGCGCTGGTCGCTGCTTTCGAGGCGACTCCGCGGCGCGGCTTCGTGTCCGCGCAGTTCCATTCGATGGCCTGGGCGGAAGGCATGCTGCCGATCGAATGCGGCGAGGCGATCGAGGGTGCGGACCTGCAGGCGGCGGTGATTGCGGCTTTGGCCATCGAGCCGGGCAACCGCGTGCTCGAGATCGGCACCGGGTCCGGCTATACGGCAGCCGTGATGTCCAGGCTCGCCGCGCGCATCGTCACCGTCGACCGCTACAAGACCTTGACCGAGCAGGCAAAGCAGCGTTTCGAGGCGCTCGGCATCAGCAATGTCATCGTGCGCCAGGCCGACGGCTCCAACGGCCTGCCCAACGAAGGGCCGTTCGACCGCATCATCGCTTGGGCGGCCTTCGACAGCCTGCCGCGCTTCCTGCTCGATCAATTGTCGAGCGGTGGCGTCGTCATCGCGCCGATCGGCCCGGAGGAGGGCGAGCAGGTGCTGGCCAAGCTCACCAAGATCGGCAGCCGTTTCGAGCGCGAGGACATCGGCATGGTCAGGCTGCAGCCGATCCTGCGCAGCGTCGCCGCGGTGATCTAGCGATCGTCGGCTATCCGCGTCGAACGCGCGTGCATGCTAGCCGTACTCAACCCGGAAATGCTGTTACCCCGGCGCAACAGCAAGGCTATTCCGAGCGTCCTGGACGAACTGCGGCCGGCACGAGCTGTCCGGACTTCGTGGCGCCCCTCGAAAAATGTTTTAAGAAAATTTTCGCCGAATTCTAATGGGTTAACCGGCCAGTAACATTAACGCGCTTTAATCATGACCAGTTTGTACCGGGTCTGTGCGGGTTAGTGCGATGCAATTCAATGGTTTGAAGGCAAACGGACGCAATCTGGCGCGCGGCTGCGCCGTCCTCATGATCGCCGGTGCCGCGGCAGGCTGCAGCTCTCAGGCGATGCGCTTCAATGGTGTCGACGACGTCTTCACATCGTCCACCAACAACCAGCGCGCCATCATCAACAAGCAGAATGCCGACCAGCCCTACCCGGGCGATACGGTCGCGCCGGCGCCTGTCGACGGCAGTCACACCCAGTCGGTGAGCCGCTCCAGTCTCGAACCGGTGACGTCCCAGCAATTGCCGCCGCCCTCGGCGCCGGCCGCCGCCAAGCCGATGCGGACCGCCTCGGCCCCGGCACTCGCGCCGGCTCCTGCCGCGCCGCATCTCGACAGGACGGCCACCAACACAGTCGCGCCGGCCAAGCCGTTCAAGACCGCCGAGCCCGACGCGGTGCGCAACGCAAGCGCGGCGCCGCACGCGACCGAGATCGTGGTGAGGGAAGGCGAGACGATTTCCGGTCTCGCCCGCCAATATCATGTGCCGGCCGATGCGATCATCAAGGTCAACGGGCTGGATGCCAACAAGGGCATCAGAACCGGCCAGAAGATCGTCATCCCAGCCTATGCCTATTCGAGCAAGGGCGGGCCGAAGGTTGCCGACAGCACCAAGCCCGCCAACACGCCGAAGCAGCCCGCCGGCGCGCCGGAAAAGGTTGCGGTGCTGCCGCAGCAGCCGAAGCTCAAGGACGGCAAATCCGCCGCGCAGGTCGATGCATCGGCGGCGGCCAGCGGCTCGAAGAACGCCACGCCCGCCCAGATGGCCGAGGCAAAGCCGGCCGGCGCCGGCGGCACCTACACCGTCCAGCAGGGCGATTCCCTGTCTTCGATCGCCCGCAAGACCGGCGTCGGCGTCACGGCGCTCAAGCAGGCCAACGGCATGAAGGACGGCCTCTTGAAGATCGGCCAGACACTCAAGGTTCCGGCCGGCGGCACCGTTGCCGTCGCTGCAGCGAAGCAAGCCGCGACCAAGCCCGCCGTCGATCCGGTGACGACTTCGACCACGGAGCCCCCCGCAAAGACCACGCCGTCGGAGACGCTCGCCTCCTACACGCCGCCGAAGAAGGACGCCAAGGTCATCCAGCAGGCCGAGGACGACGATGCGGTGGCGCCGGATGCGACCGGCATCGGCAAGATGCGCTGGCCGGTGCGCGGCCGCGTCATCTCCGGCTTCGGCTCCGGCAAGGACGGCGTCGACATCGCCGTGCCGGAAGGAACGCCGATCAAGGCGGCCGAAAACGGTGTCGTCATCTATGCCGGCGACGGCCTCAAGGAGTTCGGCAACACGGTGCTGGTGCGCCACGAGAACGGCTTGGTCACCGTCTACGGCCACGCCAGCTCGATCGAGGTGCAGCGCGGCCAGAAGGTCAAGCGCGGCCAGGAGATCGCGCTGTCCGGCATGAGCGGCACCACGGACTCGCCGAAGCTGCACTTCGAGGTGCGCAAGAACTCTGCCCCGGTCGATCCGAGCGGCTATCTCGAATAGAACAAGAACAAATTGCGGGCCGCCTGACCTCCAGTCCGGCCCGCCGGCTTCAGCCCGCTCCGCCAGGAGCGGGCTTTTTCAGTTGCAGCCGAAGGCGGACCGTCAGTCCTTCAACGGCTTCCCAAGCCTGCCTGCCAGGTCCTGAGTGAACTGCCAGGCGACGCGGCCGGAGCGGCTGCCGCGCGTCGTTGCCCATTCCAAGGCTTCCGCGCGCAACGTCTCGGGATCGATCGCGAGGCCGTGGTAACGGACATAGCCGTCGATCATGTCGAGATATTCGTCCTGCGAGCATTTGTGGAAGCCGAGCCACAGGCCGAACCGGTCGGAGAGCGAGACTTTTTCCTCCACCGCTTCCGACGGGTTGATGGCGGTCGAGCGCTCATTGTCGATCATATCGCGCGGCAACAGGTGTCGCCGGTTCGACGTGGCGTAGAAGATGACATTGGCCGGCCGGCCCTCGACGCCGCCTTCGAGCGCTGCCTTGAGCGACTTGTAGGAAGTGTCGTCATGGTCGAAGGAAAGGTCGTCGCAAAACAGGATGAAGCGGTAGGGCGCCGCCTTCAAAAGGCCCATCAGCTTGGGCAGCGTGTCGATGTCCTCGCGATGGATCTCGATCAGCTTCAGCGGCCGGTCGAGCTTGTCCGAGGCATTGACCTTGGCGTGCACGGCCTTGACCAGCGACGACTTGCCCATGCCGCGCGCGCCCCAGAGCAGCACATTGTTGGCGGCGAAGCCGGACGCGAAGCGCTCGGTATTGTCGAGCAGGATGTCGCGGACCCGGTCGACGCCGCGGATCAGGCCGATGTCGACGCGGTTGACCTTGCGCACCGGCTCCAGATAGCCGGGATCGGCCTGCCAGACGAAGCAATCGGCCGCGCCGAGGTCGGTCTCGGGAACCGGTGGCAGCGCGAGGCGGGAGACCGCGTCGATCAGGCGGTCGAGCTTTTTGTTCAGGGCATCCAGGCTATCGGTCATTTCCGGTCTTTTTCGCTTTGGCAGTCACGGAACGTGAAACGGATCCGGGGCTGCGCACCAAGAACCAACTGCAAGCTTCTGTTGTAGCACGATCTTTTCGGCCAGCTCTAACCGGCTTCCGGCTGCGACGCTCTAGCACGCGCCAAACGGCTGGAAAAGCAACGGATTCGGCGGGTCGCGCAGTTGCATTGGCAACTTTACCGACTATATTCCGGCCAAATTTCGCGGGGCCGTCCCGGCGGTATTCAATCATCCAGGAGTTTCTTGATGTTCGTCACACCGGCATACGCCCAAGGCGTCGGCACCTCGCCCGATATGTTCATCAGCATTTTGCCGTTTGTCCTGATTTTCGTGATCATGTATTTTCTGATCATCAGGCCGCAGCGCACGCAGTTGAAGAAGCGCCAGGAAATGCTGGCCGCAGTGCGCCGCGGCGATACGGTGGTGACCGGCGGCGGCTTCGTCGGCAAGGTGACCAAGGTGATCGACGACAATGAGCTGGAGATCGACCTTGGCGGCGGGACCAAGGTGACGGCGCTGCGCTCGACCATCTCCGACGTGCGGGTCAAGGGCGAGCCGGTGGCGAACCAGAACGCCAAGAAGTAGTCACCACCTCATGGCGGAACGCTGCCGCTTGTACGCCTGAACGGATAAGAACGAATGCTTTATTTCTCGCGCCTGAAGATGATCCTGATCTGGCTGGCCGTGGCCGTCACAGTGGTCCTCGCCGCGCCCAACCTGTTCCCTGCAAGCATGCTGGCGCAACTGCCGAGCTGGGTGCCGAAGCGGCAGATGACGCTCGGCCTCGACCTTCAGGGCGGCTCGCACATCCTGCTTGAGATGAATCAGAACGATCTGATCAAGGATAGGATGGAGACGACGCGCGACGAGATCAGGACGCTGCTGCGCGACGCCAATCCCAGGATCAACTACACCGGCCTTTCCGGTTCCGGCCGCACCGTGCAGGTCCGCATCACGGACCAGGCTCAACTCGACCAGGCCAAGAAAGTCCTGAAGCCGCTGACCGATCCGGTGGCGGCGGGACTGTTCAGCGGCGGCTCCATCCAGGAAATGTCGCTGGATGACTCCGAGCCCGGCCTGCTCAAATTCACCGTCACCGACGCCGGCCTGAAATACCGCACCTCCACGGCTCTGTCGCAGTCGATCGAAGTGGTCGAGCGGCGCGTCAACGAGCTCGGCACGACCGAGCCGATCGTGCAGCGGCAGGGCGACGACCGCATTCTTGTCCAGGTGCCGGGCCTGCAGGATCCGCAGCGACTGAAGGAGATCCTCGGACAGACCGCCAAGCTGACCTTCCAGATGGTCGACCAGTCGATGCCTGTGCAGGATGCGCTGAAGGGCCGTCCGCCCGCGGGTTCTTCCGTCCTCTACTCGCAAGACGATCCGCCGGTCCCCTATCTCATCGAAAACCGCGTCATCGTTTCCGGCGAGAATCTGGTCGACGCGCAGGCGACCTACAATTCGCAGACCAACGAGCCGGTGGTTTCGTTCCGTTTCGATTCCAAGGGCGCGACACGGTTCGGCCAAGCGACGGCGCAGAATGTAGGCAAGCTGTTCGCCATCATCCTCGACAACCAGGTGATTTCGGCGCCGCAAATCCGTGAGCCGATCCTGGGCGGTACCGGCCAGATTTCCGGCAATTTCACCCCGCAGAGCGCCAATGACCTTGCCGTGCTGCTGCGCGCCGGCGCGCTGCCGGCAACGTTGACGGTCATCGAAGAGCGCACCGTGGGTCCAGGCCTCGGCCAGGATTCCATCCATGCCGGCAAGGTCGCCGGCGTGATCGGCTCGATCCTCGTCGTCGCCTTCATGTTCGTCGCCTACGGCTTCCTCGGCTTTCTTGCCAATATCGCGCTGGCCGTTCACGTGGCGATGATCGTTGCGCTGCTGTCGCTGCTGGGCGCCACGCTTACTTTGCCCGGCATCGCCGGTATCGTGCTCACCATCGGCATGGCGGTGGACTCCAACGTTCTGATCTATGAACGCATCCGCGAGGAGCGCCGACTTGGCCGCTCGGTGATCCAGTCGATCGACACCGGCTTCGCCAAGGCGCTGGCGACGATCGTCGACTCCAACGTCACCTCGCTGATTGCCACCGTGGTGCTGTTCTGGCTGGGCACCGGTCCGGTCAAGGGCTTCGCGATCACCTACGCGATCGGCATTCTGACCACGGTCTTCACCGCCTTCACCTTCACCCGCATGCTGGTGTCGATCTGGCTGCGCCGCGCCCGTCCGAAGGAATTGCCGCGGGCGCCGGTCACCTTCATTCCGCCCGGCACCAGGATCCCGTTCATGGGCATCCGCCGCTGGACGTTCGCTTTGTCCAGCCTGTTGTCGATCCTGTCGGTCGTCGGATTCCTGACCATCGACATCAACTACGGCATCGACTTCAAGGGCGGCTCGATGATCGAGGTGCAGTCCAAGCAGGGCGACGCCGATCTCGGTGACATCCGCAACAGGCTCTCCGAGCTCAACATAGGCGAGATCCAGGTGCAGCAGTTCGGCGCGCCGAACGACGTGCTGATCCGCGTCGGCACGCAGGACGCCGGCGAGAATGCCGAGCAGACCGTCATCGACAAGGTGCGCGGCGAACTGCAGGATCACTATGATTTCCGCCGCGTCGAGGTGGTGGGACCTACGGTCTCCGGCGAGCTCGCCAAGCAAGGCACGATCGCCATGCTCATCGCGCTGTTCGGTATCCTGCTCTATGTCTGGTTCCGCTTCGAATGGCAGTTCGCCGTCGGCGCCATCGTCGCCACGGTGCACGATGTGGTGATGACCATTGGCTTCTTCGTCATCACTGGGCTGGAGTTCAATCAATCGTCCCTGGCGGCGATCCTGACCATCATCGGCTACTCACTGAACGACACCATCGTCGTCTATGACCGCGTCCGCGAGGATCTGCGAAAATACAAGAAGATGCCGTTGCCCCAGCTGTTGAACAACGCCATTAACGAGACGCTGTCCAGAACCACGCTGACCTCGGTGACCACCATCCTGGCGCTGTTGGCACTGGTGCTGTTCGGCGGCGAGGTGATCCGCTCCTTCACGCTGGCAATGCTGTTCGGCGTGGTGTTCGGCACCTATTCGTCGATCTTCATCGCCGCGCCGCTGCTGATCCTGTTCAAGTTGCGGCCGCAGGCCGCGACAGCCGAAGAGGACAAGCAGGTGAACGGCAAGGCCGTGGCGACCTGATGCCGCCAGAGCCGGATGATTTCAGGTCGAGTCGACCTGAAATCTGAATCCGGCTCTAAGTCAAAGAGATAGAGCATGATGTCGTCCGAAAACCGCTCCACACTTTTCGGCATCATGCTCTAGACCCATGGCCAAAGGCATCATCATCCGCGAGGCGCATTTCCCGGGCAGGGCGCCGATCGAGGCCTATGGCAATGGCGGGTTCCGCTTTGCCGACATGTCGCATCGGGGCTCGCTGCTCTGCCTGCCGTCAGGCATCCATGGCTGGGAGCCGGCCGATCCGCTGGCACTGAAAGCTTCGGACTTCGACAAGCTGTTCGCTCAGGGCGACAAGGTCGAAATCCTGCTGGTCGGCACGGGCAAGGATCTGCGGCCGCTGCCGGCGGCGCTGCGCTCCACGCTGAAAGAGGCTGGCATCTCGGCCGACCCGATGTCGACGGGTGCGGCCGTGCGGACCTACAACGTGCTGCTGGCCGAAGACCGTGCTGTGGCCGCAGCGCTCATTGCCGTCGATTGAATGGCCGGCGGATCGACCATTGTCATGGAGGCGGTGCGCGCCGCCGATCCTGACCGCTATCTCTCGGCACTCTACGCCCCGGCCGACAAGCGCGACGCGTTGCTTGCGCTCTATGCCTTCAATGCCGAGGTCGCCAGCGTTCGCGACCGCATCCACGAGCCGCTGCCGGGCGAGGTTCGGCTGCAATGGTGGCGCGATGTCATTATGGCCGAGGGCGAGGCGGAGACAGGTCATCCCACCGCCGACGCGCTGAGGGCGGCGATCGCCGCCAACCATCTGCCGAAGGCCGCTTTCGAGAACATGCTCGAAGCGCGTATCTTCGATCTCTACGACGATCCGATGCCGTCGCGGACCGACCTGGAGGGATATTGCGGCGAGACGGCCGCGGCGCTCATCCAGCTTGCGGCGATGGTGCTCGATCCGAATGCCGCGCAACGCTTTGCCGAACTGGCGGGCAGGGCGGGCTGCGCGCAGGCCATCACCGGCTTGCTGCTTTTGTTGCCGCTGCACCGTCGGCGTGGACAGTGCTTCATCCCCTCCGATATCCTGGCAGCCGCGGGCTCGTCGCCGGAAGAGTTCGTCAAGGGCGACGGCGATGCCGCCGCGGAGCGCGCGGTTGCGGCGATGATCGCGCTGGCGCGAGAGCATCTCGGCGCTTTCGAGAAGGGCGCGTCGGCTCTCCCCGCGTCGTTGCGCCCCGCCTTCCTGCCGCTGGCGCTGACCCGTGCTTATCTCGACAAGATGGAGAAGGCGGGTCGATCGCCCCTCGGCAACACTGCGACGCTTTCAACCTTGGGCCGGCACTGGCGGCTCTTGCGTCATGCGATGCGAGGCTGGGCAATGGCGGCTTCGCTAAGAACGACGGCGAGGCGCTGAATCATCAGCATCTCGTGCCAGCTACGAAATCCGGTTCTTCATTCTGTATCGCCTCGTCGAGTGGCACAGCGGGCCTCTTGTCCTCGATCGAAGCCTTCACGCGCGCCCGAATTAAAGCCATGCGCGCTCGGCATTTCTTCCTCCTCGCGCTGGAAGGCGCGCAGCGCTGCGCGAATGACTTCGCGCAGATCCAAACGAGCCGTCCTCGTCTTTCTCGCGGATCGTGCGCGCCATAGCCGGCGTGACGGCGACGGACAATTTCTCGGCGGATTCCATCGCACTTGCTCCATGCATGAAGTAGGATGGTATCTTGCTCCGCCCGAGGATCAATGCCCAAGTGCGCTCTTAGCTGATACGCTGGCCAGAGCCGAGATAGCGTCCGGATTCGCCACCCATCGCATCAGTGAAATTGGCCTCCAGCTCGACCAGCGCGTCGACGACTGCTGGTGCCTCCGAGGGCGGAGTTACGGATTTGAAGCTGGCGCACACGTAGACACCGCGGGGGTGCGACGGGTCCAGCCGGGCTTGAATGGTCCAATACGCAGAGAGCGAATATAGCGTCTTCATGAAATCGATCAGGATTTGCTCGGTGTAAGGGCCGGGAAGGCGCCTTACAGCAATAATCCTCTTCAGGCTTCGGTCCCGATTCTCGATGTAACGTTCATTGTCGTATAGCCAACCTTTGCCGCCATGTGGCTGGCCAATCAGTGCCTCCAGCGCCGGTATATGAACCTCGCGCAGTTTCTGCAGGCTCTTGCAGCGAAGATAGATGCTCCAGACACTGTCGTAGCCACCCACATAAGGCTCTTCGCTTACTGGCAAGCCAGGCGGAAGGAGCTGAGGCAGGGAGCGCGCCGGCATAGGCTACGCTGCCGCATCCGTCTCGGAAGCCAGCCCCAGCCATTCGCGGCAATCGGCCAATGCGCGCGCCGTGATCGCGCGGCGCTTGGCGACGGTCTTGTCCTTGCCGCGCAGGCGCTTGCCTTCGGACTTTGGAGCCTCGACCGGCGGGAACAGGCCGAAATTGACGTTCATCGGCTGGAACGAGCGTTTGCCCGGCTCGTCGTCGGAGACGATGTGGCCGCCGGTAATGTGGTTGAGCAGCGCTCCGAAGGCCGTGGTCGACGGCGGCAGCGAGGCCGCCCGGCCGAGCCGTTCGGCCGCGGCGAAGCGGCCGGCGAGCAGGCCAATCGCGGCGCTTTCGACATAGCCTTCGCAACCGGTGATCTGGCCGGCAAAACGCAGGCCAGGGCGCGACTTCAGCTGCAGCGAGGGATCGAGCAGCGTCGGCGAGTTGATGTAAGTGTTGCGGTGCAGGCCGCCGAGGCGGGCGAATTCGGCATTCTCCAGTCCGGGAATGGTGCGGAAGATGCACACCTGCTCGGCATGCTTCAGCTTGGTCTGGAAACCGACCATGTTGTAGAGCGTGCCCAGCGCATTGTCCTGGCGAAGCTGCACGACCGCATAGGCCTTGACCGACGGATTGTGGACGTTGGTCAGCCCCATCGGCTTCATCGGCCCATAGCGCAGCGTCTCGACGCCGCGCTCGGCCATCACCTCGATCGGCAGGCAGCCGTCGAAATAGGGCGTGCCTTCCCACTGCTTGAACTCGGTCTTTTGGCCCTCCAGCAACGCCGCCACGAAGGCGAGATATTGCTCCTTGTCCATCGGGCAGTTGATGTAGTCCTTGCCGGTGCCGCCGGGGCCAACTTTGTCATAGCGCGACTGGAACCAGCAGGTGTTCATATCGATGGTGTCGAAATGCACGATCGGCGCGATGGCGTCGAAGAAGGCCAGCGCATCGGCGCCGGTTGCTTCGGCAATCGACTGCGCAAGTGAGGGCGCGGTCAGCGGACCGGTGGCGATGATCGCCTGGTCCCAATCCGCCGGCGGCAGTCCAGGCACTTCCTCGCGCTGGATGGTGATCAGCGGATGCGCTTTGATTTTTGCGGTTACTGCATCGGAAAAACCGTCGCGGTCGACGGCTAAAGCGCCGCCGGCCGGGACCTGGTGCGCGTCGCCGGCGCTCATAATCAGCGAGCCGGCGAGCCGCATCTCGGCATGCAGCAAGCCAACCGCATTGGTCTCGGCGTCGTCCGAGCGAAACGAGTTGGAGCAGACGAGCTCGGCGAGCCCGTCGGTCTTGTGCGCGTCGGTGCCGCGCACCGGGCGCATCTCGTGCAGCACGACCGGCACGCCGGCTTCTGCGATCTGCCATGCGGCTTCGGAGCCGGCGAGGCCGCCGCCGATGACGTGAACGGGATCTTTGCTCATGAGCGCCGAGATAGTCGCTTGGCGCGGCGAATGCAATTGCCGGCTTCGACGGGCCGACTACCTCCAAAACAACAACACCCGCCGGGGGAGGAGGTCCGGCGGGTGTCGTTTTGGGGGTCGATCCTCGGGAGGAGGTGAAGATCGACCATATTCGTCATTGCCGGGGAGGAGGTCGGCTTTGACGAAATTCCTTCCGCCAAATGAAGGGGCGGATCCTTTCTGGAGAACAACGCCCGCCGGGGGAGGAGGTCCGGCGGGCGCCGTTTCGGTGGTCAACCTTTGGGAGGAGGTAAAGGCTGACCGTATCCGTCAGGGTCGGGGAGGAGGTCGACCCTGGCGAGATTCCTTATCAAACCGCCTTGCGGGCGATCATTTTGATCTCGTTGCGAACGATGCCGAGATCATGGAGCTGGCGGTTCGAAAGCCGACCCAGCTCAGAAACCGTCTCGCGATAAACGCGCCAGTTACGGTAGCTGCGGATCAGGTTCATTGTCTTGCTCTTCTCAAAAACTGGTTCGGACCATTCGGGGTCCGAAGCGGATTAGACCGCCTTGCGGGCGACGTAGTGGATGTCGCTGCGGCTGATGCCGAGGTCGGTCAGTTCACGGTTCGACAGGCGGCTCAGCTCGGAAACGGTTTCCCGGTAGCGGCGCCAGTTGCGGTAGTTGCGGATCAGGTTCATGGTAGTGCTCGTTTCGTCTTTGGTTCGGATCATTCCGTTTGCGTACGAACGGAAAATAGGCAGGGTCATATCGGTTTAAAAGTGCCATTGGCGCATGGCAGCAATGCAAATTGTGCAATGCAACATTAGCGGCGATTCACGCTTGCGACATAAGAAAGACCCGAATCGGAAAATGCCGTTGCGTCAACGATTTGGCGCCTGCGGTTGAAAAAATGGCCAAGCTCGGGGGGAAGGAATGGCGGGCTATGCGACGAAGGTGAGGGCCGATATCGCCCGCTGGCGGGAAACGGGCCTGATCGACGCGTCGACCGCGGACGCCTTGACGCGCGACATTGCCGCCAACGATCGCACCTCGCTGAGCTTCGGCTCGATCCTGGCGATGATGGCGGCGTTGTTGTTCGGCGCCGCGATCCTGATCTTCGTCGCCGCCAACTGGGAAGCCATTCCGCGCCTGGCGCGCGTGACGGCGCTGTTTGCCGTCATCCTCGGCGGTTATGTCGGTGGCGCCGTTCTGAAGACACGCGACCATACGGCGATCGGCGAGGCGCTATGGCTCGTCGCCGCCGCGGCCTTTGGCGGGTCAATCGCCTTGATCGGTCAGATGTATCATCTATCGGGCGACGAGGCTTCGGCATTGCTGACATGGTGCGCCGGCACGGCGCTGGCGGCGGTCGCATTGCGCTCCAACCCGCTCACTGTCGCCTCCGTCGCCATCGCCGATGCCTGGCTGTTCCTGAAATGGGGAGGATTTTTCCGCCGGGCCGAGTTTCCGTATTTCTTCGTCGTTATCGTGCTGGTGCTGTTCGCCATTTCGTTCTGGACACGCAGCCAGGCGGCGCGGCACGTCATTATCCTTTCGATCGTATTCTATCTCCTGCTGCTGGCGATCGACCACAACAACACGCTCCAGGTCGCCATTCCGCTCGTGCTCGTCTCGGCGCTGCTGTTCGCGGCGGCGATCTTTGTCGCCGAACCCGTCGACAGCGTCGTGCAACTCGGCGGCAGGCTGCCCTTGCATGCGCTCATCGGCTTTCTTGCCGGCCTCGCAATGGTCCAGTTCGAACTGGCCGATGAGGCGAGCTACAACAGCGGCTTTGCCATTGCCTCGGCGGCCGCGCTTGCCGGCATCGTCGCGGCGACCATGCTCGGCGGCCGTGAAAGCAGAGGCTTGCGCTGGGTGGCCTATGCCGGCTTTGCCTTCGAGCTCGCCATTATCTATGTGGTGATGTTGCAGTCGATGCTCGACACGGCGGGCTTCTTCCTGTCCGCGGCCGTGCTGCTGGGGATACTGGCGCTGGTCATCATCCGCGTTGAAAAACGAATGAAGACGCCCGCCGGAGGAGCAGCGGCATGAGCGGCAAAAGACTGATCATCGCGGCGGTGGTGACGGCGCTTGTCCAGATCGGCTTGCTGGGCTGGATTATCGCGGGGCGCGCCGCGATCCTGCGCAACGGCAAGGAGGTCCTGCTCAAGGTCGAGCCCGTTGACCCGCGCGATCTTCTGCGCGGCGATTACATCTCGCTTGGCTATGACATCTCGCGCATCCCGGTGAAGCTTATCGCCAACATTCCGCCAGGCAAGTTCACCAGCAACGACTCCGAGCTCGTCGTCAGGTTGAAGAAGGCTGTCGACGGCTACTGGCAGCCGAGCGCGGCATGGTTCGATCAGGCGCCGGCGCCTGCCGCTTCCGACGAGGCCGACATTGTCGGGCATGTAGCGGATGGCTGGGATCTACGCTCACCCGACATGACGATCACGCCTGAATACGGGATCGAGCGTTTCTACCTGCCGGAGGGCACGGGGATGGCGATCCAGAACGACATGGGCGTGCGGCCGTTCGGCATCAAGCTGGCGCTCTCGGCCAATGGCACGGCGCAGATCAAGGCGCTGATGGACGGCGACAAGACGCTGTTCGAGGAGCCACTTTATTAGTGTGTAGAGCCTGGGCGTCAGCGCGACGGTCCTCGTTAACGATGGTCCTGGTTATGGCCGCACATCGCCTCTCTCGGCGATGATTTTGGGATAGGGACCGATCGCTATCTCATAGCTGAAGTCCGCTACGCCTTTCTCCTGCTTGTGTGTCGAGGGGCTGCGCACAATCCAGTCGAAGATGCCTGAGACCTTGCAGCGATCGTTGGCGCAGCTGACCACAATGCTGTCATTGCGGACGTTGTATCCGCGTTCAGGCCATCGCTGGTAATAGCTCCTCTTGTCCTCCATGATCGAACTTAGGTTCGTCAACTTGCCATGATAGTCCACCATGGGAGCGTAGGACGCCTGAGCCTGAGCTAGAGCGAAATCGTTGTTATCGCCATGATGCTCGATGAGGTCCCTGACGAAGGCGACCGCAACGCTTTCCGGCTGTTGCCTGGCGTCGGGCGCAGGAGCGGATACGGACGCAGGATCTGGCGTCGTTGACACCTGCAATGCATCTGCTGGCGACTGGTTCGCTGCGGCATTGGTCACACGCAACTCTGCCATTTCGCTGGCCGACAGGTACCGTATGTCATGCTTGTCATAGCTCGAAGCCAATTCCATCAGCTTGGGATCCGCTCCCATCTCGACCACATAGGATATGATTGCGGCCGTGCCGAACTGGAAACGGGCCTCCGCGTCTTCATTTGACATCCCGTCAGCCGGTTTGAGGGACGGCCGATGAACGCCGATGGAACCTGGTTCGGCAACGCGGTGGACGCCGCCCAGGAAGGCCAGTGAGCAGGCTGAAGCGCACTGCAATTGGCGAAGCTGAAGAGTATCCAACCCTGCCGCGCGGATTATTCGCCCCAAGCGGATCGCACTGCCGACGTTGCCGCCGGGGGAGTTGAATACGACCACCCTGGCCCTGCTGCTCGCAACCGCGTTGGTAAAGGCGTTCAGGGGTTCATTGGCGCCAAATTCACCGGATACAACAAGCATTGGCTGCTGGCCCGGAGAGGAAACCGAAGTGTACTCTAGGGCCTCAACGTGACATGTCGCTGCCGCGACAGCCGACCCAACCGCCAGAACCAGAGAAACTACGCGCACAACCTGACAGAGCCCCAACCTGCCTCTTGCGACTAAGAACCTGTTGACGGGCTATTTCAAGGGCATTGGACGCGAAAAAGCGGGATTGTCCTCGAGCCTTGCTTGCGCCGCCAGGAGTTGATGGCTCCGGTCCTTCCTTGCCAAGGCTTCGGAGGACACCCCTTGCTCTGACGACCTTAGGGCGGCCTGCCGCCCGAAGCTCGCCAGAGCGAAGGGTGGTGCGGATGAAGGGACTCGAACCCCCACGCCTTTCGGCACTGGAACCTAAATCCAGGGCGTCTACCAATTCCGCCACATCCGCGTTCCCCGGCAATCCCATGTAGCCATCATTCTGTCAATGTCGGGGTCCAAGTCGCCGTCATTCTCGTAAGCGCGAAGATGGTTGAAAATTAGCCTAGCCTGTGACAAAAGGCGTGTCGAATGTGACGGGACGCGACTATCCGCTTCTGCCGAATGCAAGAAGAAGTAGGAAAAACAAAGACTTCTTCACATTTTGGAAGCGCAGTTCAGGAGGGTTTGAGCCGCATTGGCGGTCAAATCACCAGGTTCCGTACCAAAAGCCATTTCCGGCAAGATTATACCGGCAGGCTGTGAACGGCTAAGGACCGTTTGGCAGCCTCATTGGTGAAAACAAAGGTTTTAGGATGCAGGTCACCGAAACGCTCAACTCCGGTCTCAAGCGCGAGATCAAGATCACCGTGCCGGCCGGTGACATGGAAGCCAAGCTGATGGCGCGGCTGAACGACGCTCGCGGCAAGGTGCGGATCAACGGTTTCCGCCCGGGCAAGGTGCCGGTGCAGCACCTGCGCAAGATGTACGGCAAGTCGTTCATGGCCGAGGTTGTCAACGAGATCCTTAACGACTCGACCCGCTCGATCATCTCGGGGCGCGGCGAAAAGGCCGCCATGCAACCTGAAGTCATCATGACCGAGGACGAGAAGGAGGCCGAGAAGATCCTGGCCGGCGGTGCCGATTTCGAGTTCCGCCTCAATTACGAGGTCATCCCGGCCATCGAGGTCAAGGATTTCTCCGACATCAAGGTGACGCGTCAGGTTTACGACGTGCCGGAATCGGAAGTCGACGACCAGGTGAAGCGGGTCGCCGAATCGGCTCGCAGCTACGAGCCCAAGGAGGGCAAGGCCGCCGAAGGCGATCGCGTGAGCATCGATTATGTCGGCAAGATCGGTGGCGAGGCTTTCGCCGGCGGCGCCGGCACCGACCAGCCGCTGGTGCTGGGCTCGAAAGAGTTCATTCCGGGCTTCGAGGACCAGCTGGTCGGCACCAAGGCGGGCGATGAGAAGCAGGTCACCGTGACCTTCCCGGAGAACTACCAGGCGGCGCATCTGGCCGGCAAGGAAGCCACCTTCGACGTCACCGTCAAGGAAGTGGCGAAGCCCGGCGCGCTCGATATCAATGACGAGACGGCCAAGAACCTTGGCCTGGAATCGCTGGAGCGCCTGCGCGAGATCGTGCGCGGCCAGATCGAGAACCAGTTCGGTTCGATGACCCGCCAGAAGGTGAAGCGCCAGCTGCTCGACCAGCTTGATGCCGCCTATTCCTTCGAGGCGCCGTCGAAGCTCGTCGAGGCCGAGTTCAACAACATTTGGGCGCAGGTCAACCGCGACCTCGAAGCCGCCGGCCGCACCTTCGCCGACGAGGAGACGACGGAAGAGGAGGCGCGCGCCGAATATATGCGCCTGGCCGAACGTCGCGTGCGTCTCGGCCTGGTTCTTGCCGAGATCGGCGAGAAGGCCGGGGTCACCGTGTCGGACGATGAACTGCAGCGCGGCCTGTTTGAGCAGGTTCGCCGCTTCCCGGCCAACCAGCAGCAGGAAGCTTTCGAGTTCTACCGCAGCAACCCCGAGGCGATTAATTCGCTCCGCGCGCCGATGTTCGAGGAAAAGGTCGTCGACTATTTGCTGGGCCAGATTTCGGTCGAGGACCTGAAGGTCAGCAAGGAAGAGCTGATGGCGGATGACGAGGAGGCTGAGACCGCCACCAAGGCGAAGCCGGCGAAGAAGGCTTCCTCCAAGAAAGCCGAGGCCAAAGCAGGCGAAGCAGCCGGTGAGGAGGAGGAGCCCAAGAAGAAGGCCGCCCCGAAGAAGAAGGCCGCCAAGGACGCCGAGTAAAACCGGCGATCAGCTGATTTCGAAAGGCCGCCCACGAGGCGGCCTTTTTCGTTCATGTTCTCTGTTGTTGCTGTGGGGCAACACAACCCGCTTCAGATGAATGCACGCTGCTGGCGATACCGAACATTGATGATTATCTGCGCGGTATCACATTGCGCAGGGTCGTTTGGAGGCATCGGTGGGTGTGGCATTCAAGATGAGGAGCGTGGTCGTTAGCGCGGCGCTCTTGCTTGCCGCAGCCGGTGTGGCAGAGGCCGGACCCGATCTCGGCAACTGGCGCGTCGACGCCGGGAGCGACGGCCAGGTGACCGCGTCGCTTTACGCCACCAACAAGCTGATCACCGGCGGCGGCGCGCTGGGCTACAGTCCGGTGCTGACACTGGCCTGCCGGCCGGACGGCGAACCGCGCTGGAGCGAATGGCTGGAGCTCAACGACTCTGTCTCCGCCAGCCGCAGGATCACCATGTCGGTCATGGTCGACGGCAGCGGCAAGTTAGATGAAAGCTGGTCTGTCGGCCCACGCGGCAAAATGCTGGTCAGGGACGGAGCCGATGGCATCAAGCGGCTGGTTTCGGCGAGCCGGCTGTTGCTGTCATGGCGCTTCGGCCTGCTGTCGGGACGCGGCGAGGCCGATTTCGAACTCGCCGGACTGTCCGAGGCGATCGGACAAATGGCTGCAAGCTGCAATACCGATCCGCCGTGACTCTCAGCAGACGGCCTAAAGCGCGTCGCGTGAAACGGACTGAGGCGACGCGCGTAGGTCCTTGTTTCGATGCATGTCGTTCTACCAAAACCGCTGCGCAACTTTGGGCTACATGCACCTTCGCGGAAACCGGCGTTTCTACCCATCGGCTCGATACCGTGGTATGTAGATGCCGCAATTCCACTGGAAGGACCACGGATATTCCGCTCTACCGGGCAGGCCGCGCCAGCGCAGCTGGCGTGGTGCGGATCGTCCGGCGCAAACGACGATCGATCAGGGAGGAATGCCATGCGCGCGATCGTACTTTTCATCGCCTCGTCGGCCACGATCTTCATTGCAAGCCCATCGCCGGCGCAGGATGCCGCCGCAGGCGAGAAGGTCTTCACCAAATGCAAGGTCTGCCACATTGCCGACCAGGACCAGAACAAGGTCGGCCCGTCTCTGCAGGGCGTCATCGGGCGCACCGCGGGCACGCATCCCGGTTTCACTTATTCCCCGGCCATGATCGAGGCCGGAAAATCCGGCATGAAATGGGATGAGCCCACGCTGGCAAAGTATCTTCAGGACCCCAGGGGGATGGTCAAAGGGGCGAAGATGGCGTTTCCCGGCCTCAAGAACGATCAGGACGTAGCCAACGTCATCGCTTACCTGAAACAGTTTTCCAAGTAAGCGGGCCCTTCCAGGCCCTGTCGGTGGCGCCGGCTCGCCTCGACCGAAGGCGGCCGGCAATTACGCCGCTGAAGTGTGGCCGCCGGCGCCGTCATGCAGGCAGCGCAAAGAATCCCAGCACCAACAGAATGGCTATGCCAAGGCCGAGTATGAGAAGCGTTCGCGTGTCCATGACGTTCGCCTTCGATCGGGCGCATGTCCCCGAAAATCGGGAAAGGATCACGGGCCAATCAAAGTGATCCAGCGTTCTTTGCGCGCCCCGTAGGGCGCTGCGCCGTAGCTGTATAAGAATACCGCAAAAAAACCTCTGGAACCAGCGTGCAGCTCTGGCCGGCCACCGCACCCTCGTCCCAATGAAAAGAGACAAATCGGGCGCAATGGAGTATGTTGGGTGCCGGTGCAGGTCGCGGTTTTGCGTGGCCAGCCATGCAGAGCGTAGCACCGCGAATCCGCGACCTTGCCGGACCCTGGTCTGGAGGAATGGTCATGGCAAGCTTTCACGTCATTGCAGGCGCTAGCGAAACGCTCGAGCATACCAGAGTGAGAAAGATCGGCCTTTCCGATCTTTTCGACGCTCTCAGGCGCGGTGTCGACGATTTCATGGTGAAACCCTCGCACATCGTGTTTCTGTGCATGATCTATCCGCTCGTCGGCGTGGTGCTTGCTACCTGGACATCGGGAGCGAACGCGCTGCCACTGCTCTTTCCGCTGGTGTCCGGTTTTGCGCTGATCGGCCCATTCGCGGCGATCGGTCTTTACGAGATCAGCCGCAGACGGGAAGCCGGGCTCGATGCATCCTGGCGCCATGCCTTCGAGGTCAGGAACTCCCCGGCGCTGCCGGCCATCGCCGCGGTCGGCATCATGCTGTTCGCGATCTTCATCGCGTGGCTTTTGACCGCCAAACTCTTCTACGAGCAACTGTTCGGTCCCGCGCCCCCGGCATCGCTGTCCAGCTTCATCGCTGAGATATTCGCCACCGGCCGCGGTTGGACCCTGATCGTGCTGGGTCACGCCATCGGATTCGTATTCGCCGTGGTCGTGTTGTGCACCACCGTGGTGGCTTTCCCGCTGCTGCTTGATCGCGATGTCGGCGCCTACGAAGCCATTCACACTTCCGTACGCGTAGTGCTGGCGAACCCCATCGTAATGGCCGTCTGGGGACTTATCGTCGCCGTTGGGCTGATCGTCGGTTCGCTGCCGGTGTTCGCGGGGCTGGCGGTTGTGCTGCCAATCCTCGGCCATGCCACCTGGCACGTGTATCGCAAGGTCGTAGAGGCGCCGGCCGCCCCAAGACCGGCGAACTAGCAAACCCTGTCAGGAGCACGGGCGGGAGTGCCGGTGCTCTCACAGGGCCGGGTGGCTGAAGCGTGCCCGTCGCGCGCCTGTGGTCAGGTCGCGGAAATCCTTGCCGCTGACATGCACAAGGGTCTTGTGGTCGCCGCCCTCGAAATAGATTTCGGCGGCATCGCCGAGGCTTTCGTCCAAAATGACCGGCACGTCATAGGCCGCGCCGATCGGCGGTACGGCGCCGATATCGCAATCATCGAAGAGCGATACCACCTCGTCTTCGGAAGCGAGCCCGAGGCGCTTGTCCATGACGTCCTGGAGCTTGGCGAGTTCGATCCTGTGGGTGCTTGGGACCACGGCCAGCGCATAGCCGAGCTCGTGGTGAACAACCACGGACTTGGCCATCATGCTGCCGGGCACGTGGGCGGCAATGGCGGCCTGCCTGCTGGTTGCAGTCCGATGATGCGCGACGGTGTCGTACGGGATTCCCTTGCCGTCTATGAAATTCCTCAGTCTGTTTGCTATCGTCATTTTCCGCGTCCTTTGCTTGAGTTTACGACGCATATCAAAACGAAGCCGCCGGCCGGTTGTTTCGAGGCACCGGCCATTTCGGGCTGATCAGGCGGCGGATTGATCCGAACCGCGCGTCAGGGGCCGGGCCCGAAAAACGCGATACGGGTCAGCAGCGTATAGTCGGCCTCGAAGACCATCATCATTACGAAGACCAGCACCAATATCGGCGGCAGGATGATCGCATACATCATCGCCAACCGCTCCCAGGCCATGTGCATGAAGACGGCCACGATCAGTCCTGCCTTGAGCATCATGAAGATCAGGATCAGCGACCATCTGAGATAGCCGTGGAGGCCGAAATAGTCGACCAAATAGGAGCAGGCGCTGAGTAGGAACAGCCACACCCAGACCACCAGATAGAGTTTGATCGGGTGTTCCTGATGCGTGTCCGACTTGGCGGCGGTCGCCGCATCGTGGCTGGAGTGCAGTGCCTGTTGTCCGAGACCGTTTGCGGTTGCTTCAGCCATTTCGTCCTCTCAACAGAGCCTGCCTCTCACCAAAGATAGAAGAAAGCGAAGATGAACACCCAGACCAGGTCGACGAAATGCCAGTAGAGTCCCATGATCTCGACATTCTCGTAGTGGCCTCGGCGACTGGTGAAAAAACCTGGGCGCCCGGTGTCGAAATCGCCACGCCAGACTTTTCGCGCCACGATGATCAGGAAGATGACCCCGATCGTGACGTGCGTGCCGTGGAAGCCGGTGATCATGAAAAAGCACGAGCCGAATTGCGCGGCACCCCAGGGATTGCCCCAGGGCCGCACTCCTTCAGTGATCAGCTTGGTCCACTCGAAGGCTTGCATGCCGACGAAGGTCGCCCCCAGCGCGGCGGTCAAAAGCATCAGGATCGCGGTTTTGCGGCGATCGCGGCGGTAGCCGAAATTGACCGCCATGGCCATGGTGCCGCTGCTCGAGATCAGCACGAAGGTCATGATGGCGATCAGGATCAGCGGGACCTCCGACCCGCCGATGTGCAGCGCGAAAACCTTGCTTGGGTTGGGCCACGGCACGCGTGTCGACATGCGGGCGGTCATGTAGGAGAGCAGGAAGCAGCCGAAGATGAAGGTGTCGCTGAGCAGGAAGATCCACATCATGGCCTTGCCCCAGGACACGTTCTTGAACGCGCGCTGATCCGAGGCCCAGTCGGCGGCGATCCCGCGCCAGCCCTCCGGGCGATCCAACTGGCTGGTATGTGTCAGTGTCGTCTCGGCCATCGCCAGTCTCCTAGGTCAGCAGCCGTTGGCAAATGCTCACGAATGTCGCCGCCCAGCCGGCCAGAACGGCCAAGATGCCGAGCCAGACGAAAAGCAGGAAATGCCAGTACATCGCGCAGAGCTCGATACCGAGGCGAAGCCGCTCCGGCCGCGCTCCGTTCCATGCGCCGGTGCTCGTCCTGCCTAGGCCGACCAGCCCGCCCAATATGTGCAGGCCATGCATTGCGGTGATCAGATAGAAGAAGCTGTTGGCCGGGTTGGAGTCCAGCAGGTAGCCGTCATCGGTCAGCTGCCGCCAGGCCATCAACTGGCCGATCAGGAAGGCGAGGGCGGTCAGTCCGGCCGTCGCAAGGCCGAGCCTGACCATGTCCGTCTGGCCTCTGCGCGCCGCGATCACGGCGCATTGCAGCGCGACGCTGCTCAGCACCAGCACGCCGGTGTTCAGCCAAAGCAGGCGCGGCAGCGGCAGAGGCCGCCAGTCCGGCAGACCCATGCGCATGAAATAGGCGCTGGTGAACAGCGAAAACAGACAGCCGACGACGGCGAGGAAGACGCCAAGGCCGATCTTGGCGGTGGGCAGGGCCGACCGCTCGAGGCCGACGAGGTCCCCGGCCAGGCCTTGCTCGAGCCACGGCTTCGCCGTCAGCCGCTGGTGGGAAAGCCACCATCCGGCAAAGCCGGCGATCACGAGCAGGAATACCAGGATGACGCTCATGCCGGTTCTCTCGTCGGCCTGAAGTCGCCCGGCACGTTCTGCGGGATGAAATCCTCCTTCGCGCCCGGCACGCTGTAGTCATAGGCCCAGCGATAGACGATCGGCAGCTCCTTGCCGAAATTGCCGTGCGCCGGCGGGGTCTGCGGCGTCTGCCATTCGAGCGTCGTCGCTCGCCACGGGTTGCCGCCGGCCTCGCGGCCATGGCGGATGCTCCAGATCAGGTTGAACAGGAACACCATCTGGGCGAACCCGACGAGGAAGGCGATGATGCTGATGAACGAGTTCAGATGATGGGCCGACTCCGTCATGATCGTCATGTCGGTCAGTTCGGCGTAGCGGCGTGGCACACCAATCAGGCCGATATAGTGCATGGGGAAGAAGATCAGGTAGGCGCCGAGGAAGGTGACCCAGAAGTGAAACTGGCCGAGCGTCTCGTCCAGCATCCGTCCGGTGACCTTCGGATACCAGTGATAGATCGCGCCGAAGATCACCAGGATCGGCGCGACACCCATCACCATGTGGAAATGGGCAACGACGAACATCGTGTCCGATAGGGGAACGTCGACAACGACATTGCCGAGGAACAGCCCCGTCAAACCGCCATTGACGAAGGTGACGATGAAGGCGAGCGCGAAAAGCATCGGTATGGAGAGGTGGATGTCGCCGCGCCACAGCGTCAGCACCCAGTTATAGACCTTGATGGCTGTCGGAACGGCTATGATCAACGTCGTGGTGGCGAAGAAGAAGCCGAAATAGGGATGCATGCCGCTGACATACATGTGGTGTGCCCAGACCACGAAGCTCAGGGCGCCGATGGCGATGATCGCCCAGACCATCATGCGGTAGCCGAAGATGTTCTTGCGCGCGTGCGTGCTGATCAGGTCGGACACGATGCCGAAGGCCGGCAGGGCCACGATGTAGACTTCCGGATGGCCGAAGAACCAGAACAGATGCTGAAACAGGATCGGGCTGCCGCCACTGTGCTGCAGCTGCTGGCCCATCTCGACGATCGCCGGCATGAAGAAGGAGGTGCCGAGCAGGCGGTCGAGCAGCATCATGACACAGGCGACAAACAGGGCCGGAAAGGCAAGCAGCGCCATCACCGTGGCCGTGAAGATGCCCCAGACGGTGAGCGGCAGGCGCATCAACGTCATGCCGCGGGTGCGGCCCTGCAGCACCGTCACGACATAGTTCAGGCCACCCATGGTGAAGCCGATGATGAACAGGATGAGGGACGAAAGCATCAGGATGATGCCCCAGTCATTGCCGCCCGGTGTCCCGGTCATGATCGCCTGCGGCGGGTAGAGCGTCCAGCCGGCGCCGGTCGGTCCGCCCGGCGCAAAGAAGCTCGACACCAGGACGAGCACAGCCAGCAGATAGACCCAGTAGCTCAGCATGTTGACATAGGGAAAGACCATGTCGCGGGCGCCGACCATCAGCGGAATGAGATAGTTGCCGAAGCCGCCGAGGAAGAGCGCGGTGAGCAGGTAGATCACCATGATCATGCCGTGCATGGTGATGAACTGGTAATAGGCCTCCGGAGTGATGAAATCGAACGTGCCGGGGAAGCCGAGCTGCAGGCGCATCAGCCAGGACAGGACCAGCGCTACAAGGCCGATCGCCGTTGCCGTTGCCGAATACTGGATCGCTATGACCTTGGCGTCCTGCGAGAAGACGTATTTCGTCCACCAGCTGTGCGGATGGTAGAGTTCCATTTCCCCGACTTCGGCGGGGGGAACGGCATCTGCGGGTGTGACGTCGACCATGGGAGCACCTCCCCTGTTCAGCGGGCCTCGACAGTTTCGACTTTTGCCGCGACGTCCAAAGCGGACGCCATCGTGTTTCCTGGCAGCGGGTTCGCCGAGCCCGTTTGCTGAGGCGCCGACAGTTGCGCAAAAGTCTGCTGCTGCCCGAGCCAGGCCAGATAATCCTGCTCGGTGTCGACCATCACCATGCCATGCATCAGCGGATGTCCCTGGCCGCAGAGCTCGGCGCACAGGACCTGGAAGGTTCCGGTCCTTGTTGGAGTGAACCAGAAATAGGTGACCGATCCCGGGATCATGTCCATCTTGGCGCGGAATTCCGGGATGTAGAAATCATGCAATACGTCGATAGAACGCAGCAGCATCTTGACCGGTTTGTCGACCGGCAAGTGCAGGTCCGCCGCCTCGACCACGACGTCGTCCTGGCCGTTGGGATCCTTGGGGGCGATGCCTAACGGGTTCTCAGCGGTTACTTCACGGGTGTCCGAAGTGCCGAGCTTGCCGTCCTTGCCCGGCAGGCGATAGCTCCACTGCCATTGCTGGGCGACGACCTCGATTTCGGTCGCATCGCTCGGCACGTTGACGAAGCGGCTCCAGACGAACAGGCCGGGAACCAGCAAGGCGGTGACGCCGATCGCGGTGACGATCGTCAGCCACGATTCGAGACGCTTGTTCTCCGGTTCGTATACCGCGCGATTGCCTTCCCGATGGCGGAAACGGAAAACGCAATAGGCCATAAAGAGGACGACCGCGGAAAAGACGACGCCGGTGATCCAGAAGCTGATGGTGATGGTGTGGTCGATATAGTCCCAATTCGAGGCAATCGGCGTCCACCACCATGGGCTCAGGAAGTGGAACAACACCGAGCCCACGACGATCAAAACGAGTACAAGCGCGATGGCCATGTCCCGTCCTCCGGTATTTCATGGGAGCGCGAAGCATCCAACGCCAATACCAAGCCGCATCATGCTCGATTTCCGGTTGAAATTCCAGAGCCGACTAGCCGATGTGCAAAACGTTGCTGCGCGCCCGGGCCTTTTTGGGCGCCGGAGGCCTTGGCAGCAGCAGGCTTTCGTCGAGGCATTGCCCTTAGAGCCGATGTGCAGAGGACCAAATGGCCGGCTTGATGCCGCAGGCGGGTAGATCAACTAGTTCATTTTAGGCGTTCGGACGGCTGCCCCGGCCTTTTGCCGGCGAGATTTGACCGCCTCCAGAAGTTCGCGCTCGCTGGTGTGAGCATTTCGAAAAATGGCCACAACCAATACCGCTAAAATTTCGGCGTCCGGGTCCAAAGGATCGAGCTGTTCATCCGCGCAGACCTGATTGAACACGCGTTCGCAAACAGCCAGATCGAGAGGGCTAAGGCAGGTGCGATTGAAACGCCGACGCAGCATTTGAGCGAACCTTTCAGCGCCCGCCGCCCGTGCTTTGCGGCGGGCCTTATCACCGAGGCTTGAAAGATGTTGTCCACAGCTTTCTGGTAACGTTACTCCATAACCGGCGATTGCGTTGTCAATAATCCCAAAATCTGTGCGCAGTCCCGGGATCTATATTGCCCAACCCGCATCAGCTGATAATAATCTTGTCGTTTGTTTTCGGGTATACGGAAGCCGCGTCGAAAGTCAGCCGCTTCTTTTGGGGCCCGAGTGCAGCCAAGTTTGCTGGCGCTGACTTTCAAACTCGCCAGTGAGCATCCGAGCTTTGCCGCAATGTCTTTCAATGGTTCGTTATTGACGTATCCATCAAGAATTATCTTGCGGCGAGCTTCTCCTTTGACCTTTTCATTCATTTCCTGGTCTCCTCAACGTCGCTTTCACGATGTCGGAATCTATAGGCGCCGGTCTGAAGTGTGTCGTTAGCCTCGTATCCAGAAACTTATCTCCGGATGCATTTCTTATTGTAACCCAGCGTGATCGAGGATGCGGTCGACAGGCTTGCCAGACACCCGGGATACACCACATGATTGCGGGGGCATGGGCATACCGGAATCGGATATGGCACCACGCGCGATGGACGCTAAGGAGCAAGACGAGGCGCATACCGGGCCGGCGCCGGAGCGTGAACGACGTCGTTGGCCTCGCGACGTTCAACCCGACAACGAGGCGGCTCCGCCAATCGCGCCGGCACTGGAACCCCTGTCCTTTTCAACGCTCGAACTGGCACCAAAGGATCAATTCCCCGCTTGGCAAGCGCATGTGGCACCGCTTGTCGAGGTCAGGTTGCCGGACAACAAATCGCTGGACGACGGCTTCCCGGCCGCCCACACGGCATGGAATCTTGGCGGCATGCTGATCGTTCAACAGCGGACGCCGGCGCACAGTTATATCCGTTCCGCCGCAAAGCTTCGGTCCAGCTCGGTCGATCATTGGTATGTCGTCTTGCCACAGACTGGCCGGTCGTGGACGGAGGTCAATCGCCGTGTCGCGGAGGGCCAGCCGGGCAGACTTGAGATCAGGTCGCTGGGCTACCCGTTTCGCGGGAGAATGACGGAATCCGAAAGTCTCGTTCTCTATTTGCCGCGTGATTTGTTCGCCGACGCGGCGGCAACCCTCGACGCAAACAACAATTCAATTCTTTCCGGCAATCTTGCTAACCTTTTGATCGACTATGTCGACGGCATCGTAACAAGACTGCGCAGTCTCACGAAGGACGACTTGCCTCGCATCGTACACGCGACGCGCAGCATGATCATTGCGTGCCTCGCGCCGCCGGCCGAACAAGCCGCTGCGGCCGAACAACTGGCGAGTGTCGCGCTGATGGAGCGGGCGCGTCGATACGTCCAAAACAATCTGGACGCGGCTCATCTGACGCCGGATTCAATGTGCCGGGCACTCGGCGTTTCGCGATCTCGTCTTTATCAGCTGTTCGAACCGAGCGGTGGGGTGCTCCATTACATTCAAAGTCGCCGACTTTTGGCAGCCCATTTAGCGCTCAGTGATCCCGCGGACAGCCGGCGCATTGTTCAAATTGCGGAGGCCTTCGGGTTCAATTCAGCGGCAAATTTCAGCCGAGCATTCAGCAAGGAGTTCGGTTACAGCCCCCGCGAAGGGCGCAGGACGACGGTGTTGCCGCGCCCCGCCAACTCTGGTTCGCTTGGCGAGCACGAGAAGGCCTCCTCCTTTGAAGGATGGCTCAAGGCGCTTGGAAGCTGAGCATAGCATCGGCGGCGGTTGAAATCGGCGACGTCTCATCAGAATGCCGCCCGGAGTGATACTGGGAGCCGGGCGGCAATCCCTGCCGGGCAAGGGACCCATGGCTGCTAGCACCCAAATGGCAAAAGCCTTGGGCGAGAGATGCCGCGCCGATCGAGATATGTACGCCCGGACAAGTATTTGGATGCGCAGCTAACGACAACGCGGCCATATTCGTAGATGTTCGCGATGACTTGGCGGGGGGCTCGGCACAGGCGGCAGGTTTCCAAGTTGGGGGGAATATCGCACCGCCTGTGCCGACCGCGCCGCCGCAATCCGTCAAGCGTAAGCGAGTTAGCGTGCCAAGGCCGAGGCGGCCGGCTGGTGTTCATTCCGTCGCGAAATGGCTTACTGGGGGTCGATGGTTTAGTGGGGGGCTCGGCGCAGGCGGCAGATGTCCAAGTTGGGGGGACATCGGATCGCCCTGTGCCGCTCGCGCTGCCGCTATCCGTCAAAGGTGGTGGCGTATTGAGTAGGCGTGCCAATGGCCGGGGGGCGGCTGGCCGGTGTTCATTCCGTCGCAGAATGGCTTAGTGGGGGCTCGGCGCAGGCGGCAGGTGTCCAAGTGGAGACCGGATCGCCTGTGCCGCTCGCGCCACCGCTATCCGGCAAAGATGGTGGCGTAGTTGAGTAAGCGTGACAAGGTCGACGACGAACGGCTGGAGTTTATTCCGCCGCAGATGCCAACTCTTGTCGAGCGGCCGCCCGAAGACGAGGGGTGGGTCCACGAGGCCAAGTTCGACGGCTACCGCACGCAAATCATCATCGATAGGGGCGGCGCGCGCATTTACAGCAAGAACGGGCGTGACTGGACGACAAAATACTGGCCCATCGCGCTAGCGGCCGACCTGCCATGCCGGGCTGCCATTCTCGACGGCGAGGTGATTGTCTCAGGCGAGCGGGGCACGCCCGATTCTCCTGCGCTGGAAGCCGCGATCTGGAACGAGCCGAGCCGGCTGGTGTTCGTCGCTTTCGACATCCTCCATCTCGACGGTCGCAATCTTATCCCCTTGCCCTTGCTGCAGCGCAAGCAAGCGCTGTGGCGACTGGTTGAGCCTGGCCTCGGCAAGATCCAATACAGCGAGCATTTTGAGGGCGACGCGCTCGCGATCTTTCGCGCCACCGAGAAAACAGAACTCGATGGCGTCATCTCGAAACGCGCCGATAGCCCCTACAAGAGCGGACCGTCGAAAACGTGGCTGAAAACCAGATTTTTGAGAAAGCCGATTTCGAAACACTAGGTGTGTGATCGAGCCGAGGTCGCGAACTCCGCTCTGTCCTGTGGGTCGCAATATTTCGGATCACGTCTGGCGCGACGCTGATTATCTGTCGATTCCCGATTCATTAACAATCAATGAACGTCCATTGTGGAATAACCTGCCGCCAATCACAGCGCAGCATCCAATGCAATATGCGGCGCTTGTTGAAACAGCGAGTTGAAAGTTTGCCAAGCTTGTTACTTATGCTATTTCTAAACTGGGGGACGCTAATTTTCACCGCCTACGGAGGTGGCTTTTGCGTTCAGAGGCATCAGGCGTCAGCGCGCAGAACGAGGAGTCTTCCTCGAGCGATGTTTCACGTGCCGATGAAGCGCTTCTCGCTAATCTTTTGGCAAATACGACCGAACTTTTGTCGTTCTATGATGGCGACTTCCGCCTAACTCACTACGCCGCCGCGCTCAAACGCCTGTACGGAGGTGCGGTGGTGCTCGGCGCCGCCATTTGGGAGATCTACCCAAGCTTCCTCGACACGAGGTGTCGCGACGAATTTCTTCGGGTGTTCCAGGGCGGCTCTGCAGCAAGCATTGACCTGCCGCGATCATCGGGCGAAGCGCCCCGGTCCGTTTTCGTCTTCGGCACTGCAGATGGTGTGGGAATCATCGAATCACGGGAGCAGGGGGAGCGCAGCGCGGCGCAGGAGCAGGAGCATATGATTCTGCTCCATCAGGCGACGCACGACGTGCTGACCGGACTGCAGAATCGGCGGCGATTCGGCGAGCGGCTGCAGCAGGCGCTGGCGGCCATCGGCGGATCTCAGCCAAAAGCCGCCCTGCTGCAAATCGATCTTGACGATTTCAAAGCGGTCAACGACACGCTCGGCCATGGGGCAGGCGACACGCTTCTGCAACTCGCAGCAGGTCGAATCCGCGACGCCTTGCAGGACGGCGAATCTGCGTACCGGTATGCCGGCGACGAGTTCGCCGTCATCCAATTGGGCAAGGAGCAGCCCGCGGAAGCCGAGCGCCTCGCCGGATCGCTGGTCAACGCGTTCAAGGACCCGTTCGTCATCAACGGCATTCCCGTCTTCGTCGGTTCAAGTATCGGAATTGCTTTCGGGCCGGAGCACGGGACCGATGGCGAGCAGCTGATGAAAGCGGCCGACATTGCTCTTTACGCAGCCAAGACGGATGGTCGCGGCTGCGCTCGAACGTTCAATCGCTCGATGCTGTTGTTGCTCGAGCAACGCGAAAATCTGAGACGCAGCCTTCGAACCGCGCTGGAGCGGGGCGAGCTTTATCTGGACTATCAGCCGCTCATCAGGCCTCCCTCGTCGGTGATTGGTTTCGAAGCGCTGCTGCGGTGGCGGCACCCCGAAATCGGGGTCATTCCGCCCGGCGTGTTCATTCCGATCGCCGAAGCCGACGGTCTGATGGACGAGATTGGACGATGGGTGCTCGAGCAAGCCTGTCGCCAGGCATTGGCGTGGCCTTCCGCGCTGACAGTGGCAGTCAACCTGTCGCCGGCTCAGTTCCTGAGCGGTTCGCTGACAGACACGGTCGCTCAGATCATCGACGCAGTTGGAATCCGGGCTGAAAGGCTTGAACTCGAGATAACCGAAACGGTTCTTCTTGAGAAGACTATCGACAATATCGATACATTAAATACTTTGAACGTCTTGGGAATACGAATTTCGCTCGACGATTTTGGAACGTACTATTCATCCTTGAGCTACCTTAAGAATTTTCCGTTCGACACCTTGAAGATAGATCAATACTTCATCGCGGACCTGGAGACAGATCTGAAGAGCCAAACGATCGTGCGATCGATCATAAGTCTGGCGCACGGCCTGGGAATAAGCGTCACCGCGGAGGGGGTCGAAACGTCGGGGCAGGCACGGTGGCTGATCAAGGAGAATTGCGATTACCTGCAAGGCAATTTCGTGGGACGGCCACTCGGAGCCGAGGCAACCAGCGAATTCATCAGGCGGTCGCCGCCGAAGGGGGTGGGAGCGATGGAGGAATCAAATCGGGCGCGCTAGCGCCTTGCACCGTTTGTAAATCGGACAGCTGTAAAACGATCGGGGCTAGATACCGCGCAATGCGGGACTGGCTCATCAGGAGGCGGTCAAATTTCCGTCCCGGAGCTCAAAGCGTCACCCGGGCTCAAATACGGATGGAATAGGAGAGGATGCGGATGGGATCTGTTCTTCATGACCCGGCTGGCGAACCGACTTTTGAGCCGATGATCCAGATCGACATGGAAATCAAGACCTTTGTCTCCGCTTGGAAACACTGCGATTATGTTTCGACGTACATCGCCCGGATGATCAGTCAAAACAGATCAGATTCGGTCCGGCATTCGAATCTCTTTTCCTCTGCCTTCAACGAATTGCTGGAAGTCGCCTTTCGTACCCGCCACGCCGACGGCGAACTGGCATGCAGGGTGTCTCGCCATGGCGCGACGGACAGGATCGAGCTGACATTTCCCTGTATGCCGGAGGAGCGCCAATTCTACCAAGAAGCCGCTTCGCAAGTCGCGGGATTCGAGGCCAGGGAACGATATCTCAATTCTGTGTCTGGGGATCTGGCGCCCAGCCGGGAGGTGGTACTGCTGGAGCTGGCTGTCGACTACGACGCGACACTCAGGGTCGAGGAAGCCGACGGCGATGCGATCACGCTTGTCATGGATCTTCCGCTTGAGGGCCTGCAACATTGAGCCCTTACAACCTGCACCCGCGCTTCAAGACGCAATACGATGCGAACAACCAGGAGTTCTCCATATCTGGGGTGATCCGGCCTCAGGCGATCGATGAGCTTGGGCCTAGCCTGGCATTGCTTCGCGATGCGATCGGCCGAGTACGCGGCGTTCTCTACGTCAATGTCAGACGCTTGGCGCAGATGAACAACGCTGCATTTCACGCTTTTTCGAGGATCATCCTCGATGCCTGTCGCGCTCGACCCGATCTCAAATTTGTTGTGATCACGTCAAGCGTCGTCGGATGGACCTCGCGAAAATTCGGTCGGCTGAGCGGAATCGAACCGAACATCACGGTCGAGGAGTATGACAGCGAATTCTATCCAGGGCAGGGCTTCCTCGAGGAAGGCGGGTTCGTTCCAATTCTGCGCACGCAGACAAAGATGACCTGGCGCCACGAGCGTGCAATCTTGCCGCGACACGGCATGAGACCCGGGGTCGTTATGGCCGACATCTGTTGCGGGATCGGGGATTTCGCCGTGCTCGTGCAGAAAGAGTTCCAGCCTTCGCGGATCGTCGCCCTCGACCACTCCATATCAAGCCTGGACTACGCCCGACGAGTGATGCGGGAGTTCGATATCCGGGGCATCGAATATACTTATGGCGATGCGTCGGAAATGCTGCTCGACGAGGCGCAGTTCGACTTGGTCACCTGCCGACATTCGCTTCAAATCTTCAATCGACCGGAACTCATCCTCAAGGAGCTCTACCGCATATGCAAGCCAGGCGGGCGGGTCTACATCACCAACGAGAAGAATTCGCATTGCCTCGGCGAGCCGCGCGCTGAAAGCATCCGTTGGACATACAATGAAGTGGCGAAGCTGTTCGCGCATTTCGAGATGGACGTCGAACTCGGGCCCAAGAGTCGGCGATATCTGATTGAAGCCGGATTCGACGACATACGTGTCGAGACCTTCACGGTCACCAACCTGGACGGAGATCCGCAGGACTTCGCCGATGTCATTGTAGCCTGGGCCGATGTCTATGCCGGCGAGATGGCCACCAAACGCGGCGATGGGCCGGAGTTCGTTGCACGGTTCCGGCAGGGCTTCCAGGATCACATATTCGCTGCGCTACACCCCAAGGGTTATGCGGGTTGGCCAATCTGGGTCGCATCGGGGCGAAGGCCGCAATGAAAGCCGACGATCAGCCTACACCGCGCTTTGGCCTGCGCTCCTTCCGAGCGAAATTCGTCTTGGTCGTTGGCGGCGCCGTGCTGTTCGACCTCTTGCTGAGCGGTGGCCTGGCGCTCTGGAACGTTCAAAAGCTGTCGCGCGACGCGGCGTCGGAAGTCGGTGAGGGCCTGACCACCGCAAACGAGGAATACATTCGCTCTTATGCCGACTCGACGGCGTTAAGCGTCGACCTCCTGCTCGATCGAGTTCATGGGGACGTGAAGGCGCTGGCCGGCGTTCTGCAGGCCCAGATCGACGATCCGAGCCGGCAGCGACAGGTCGGAGCAACCCTTTCGCATGAAGCACCCGCCTCCGTGAAAGTCGTCTATGACGCGCAGGGCGATTGGGCGCAGAACCTGCCGGGCGCGCCTTCCGTGATTAGCGTCTGGGGCTACCTGCTGGGCGCCGACCATACGCCGCTGCCGAGCGTTGAGCGGGAAATCGAAGACAGTACCGTTCTGGATCTCGTCGCGCCGACCCTTATGGCCAGCGGATCGCCAAAACTGCAGATGTACTATATTGGTCCGAAGGAACGGCCGATCTTCAGGACGGTACCGTATACGGACCAGGCACAGACCTTCGACCGACTCTATCCGGGCCACAACAAGGCGGAGTTCTGGGAGTTCTTCTTTCCGGGGATCTATGGGTCATGGCAGCAATGGACGAGGGATCCAGCCTCACGTCCAGTCGCCGACGACATCACTCAGACAGCGCCTTACACCGATGCGATCACGGGAAAGCTGATCGTCAGTTTTTTCCACCCGCTGCGGACGCGCGAGCGTACCGGTATCGCCGGTGTAGCGGGTGCAGACATCACTCTCGATCAGCTCGCTGAAGTCGTCGAGCGCGTCAAGATTGCCGAAACCGGGTTCGGCTTCCTCACCATGTCGACCGGCAATGTAGTGGCGATCAATCCATCGGGCGAGGCGATCATCGGCCTGACTTCGTCCAACGATGCAGGCACGCAGGGCGTCACCGGTCTGGAGAGGTCCCTGCGGGGAAGCACGCAGCCGGCCATCGCGTCGCTGCCGCTCGACCAGAACAATGACGGTGTCATTCAGCATATCACGCTCGACAACAAGGGCGAACGCGTACCCTACATAGTTGTCCTCAAGAGATTGAAGCCGACCAATCTGTGGAGTTCGGGACCGATCAAGTCCGAAACGATGTCGGTCGGAATCGTCGTTCCCGAACGCGAAATCTATGCGTCTCTGTTCGCCGCGCAGAAGAGTATTTCCCGCGCGACCAATCGTATCCTGCTCTTTCAGATCGCCGCCATCGTCGTTTCGCTTCTGATCGTTTTTGCGGCAGTGCTCGGCATCTCGAAGCGAATCACGGCCGGTCTCAGGGCGCTTGCCAGCGCCGCCCAGAGGCTACAGTCCAAAGACTATTCCGTCCGCGTTCGCGTTCCAACGCGCGACGAGGTTGGAGCGGTTGGGGTCGCCTTCAACCGAATGGCCGAGCAGATCAGCTTCCACACGGAAAACCTCGAGCAACTCGTCGACGAACGAACCAGGGAGCTCGGTGACGCAAATCAGGAGATTTCCGCGCTCAACGAAAAACTGCGGGACGAGAACGTCCGTCTCGGCGCCGAACTCGCGGTTGCCAGGCAAATCCAGATGATGGTCCTGCCGAAACCATTCGAGCTCGAAGCTATTCCGGGGCTGGAGATCGCAGCGTACATGCGGCCGGCCGACGAGGTCGGCGGGGACTACTACGACGTCCTGCAGAACGGATCACGGGTCAAGATCGGCATCGGCGACGTGACCGGTCATGGTCTCGAGAGCGGCGTGCTGATGCTGATGGTCCAATCCGTTGCACGCGCGCTGCAGGAGGCCAACGAAGGAGATCCGCACCAGTTTCTGGTTCGTCTGAACAGAGCGATCTACAAGAACATCGAGCGGACGAACACCGACAAGCATCTCTCGCTAGCCTTTCTTGACTTTGAGGATGGGCGGGTAACGCTATCCGGCCAGCATGAGGACATTCTCGTCGTGCGTGCGGATGGGGACGTCGAACGTATCGATACGCTGGATCTGGGTCTGCCGGTTGGCCTGGAAAACGACATCTCGCAGTTCGTCGACACGCGAGACATCGTGTTCGGGAGCGGCGACGTAATCGTGTTGCACACCGACGGTGTGACCGAGGCGGAAGATGAAGACAGAAGACTGTTCGGATTCGATCGCCTCTGCAAGAGCGTGCAAAAGCGTCATGGCAGGAGCGCCGAGGACATCAAGACCGGAATTATCGAGGATTTGATGGCCCATATCGGAATCCAGAAGATCCACGACGACATCACACTCGTGATCATAAGGCATACGTAGGATGACAGCGCTGTTCGGTACTCCTGACATTGCAATCGGGATGAAGGGGAGTGTCAGTCGCGTGCGGCTGTTCGACGGACCTCTCGACTTGAGCTGGCGTCATTGCGCCACGACCTCGGACTTCATTGCCGATCTTTTCGCGTTGCGCTTTCAGTCGTCCCGCAATGACTACATGGAGGTGCGGCACAGCATCGGATATCTGGTCAACGAACTCATCGAAAACGCCGTCAAGTTCCGCGCACCAGGCGAGATCGTGGTTGAGGCGTCGATGGATTCGGAGTGCTTCAAGCTCAAGGTGTCGAATGACGTCCTAGGTGAAATCGCGTCCGAGTTTCAAAGCCTCCTGGCGGACATCACGGTTGGCGACCCAAAGGACCTGCTGATACAGCGGATTGAGGCGAATGCCGCGAACCCCGATGTGGGGAGCTCCGGGCTTGGATTGCTGACGTTGATGAGCGACTATGGCGCACGCTTGGCCTGGATATTCAGCCCCGCCGATGAAAACGACCGTATTTGCCTGGAAACATATGCCTCCATTCCGATCTCGCAAACTCACAACTAGATGAAACGAAGCCAGATATGGAAATCAAGACAGACGACTACCGCGTGTGGACTGAGGGAAGCGATATCTTTTTCGACGGTGCAATGCGGCTTGCCAGTTCTGAGGCGGGTGCGCCGATCACGGCTTTGGCGACCAGTGTTCTTGCCTCAAACCCCGCTTCCATCACACTCAATTTGAAGGACCTTCACTTTCTCAACTCGTCCGGCATCAACCTGCTGGCGAAATTTACCATCGAGGTGCGCAAGCATCCCGATGTTCGACTTGTCGTGCGCGGAACGCCCGACATACCCTGGCAATCGAAATCATTGCCGAACCTGAAGAAGCTGCATCCCGCTCTGGTGCTTTTGATGAACTGACCTGCTTGTCCGAACGGTCAATGCGTCTCGATCGAGCCATTGCCAGCGACGTGCCCGCCCGTCCGACGATTCCTGATCGGTATCCAGCTGATATTCGGGACTGTCAGATCAGCAGCAGGCCCTTCATCGAGGCATTGCCCTTGCGGCCGATGATGATGTGGTCATGAACGGCGATCCCGAGCGGCTTGGCCGTCTCGATGATCTGCTTGGTCATGTCGATGTCGGCGCGCGAGGGCGTCGGGTCGCCGGACGGATGGTTGTGCACCAGAATGATCGCGCTGGCGGAAAGCTCGAGCGCGCGCTTGACCACTTCGCGCGGATAGACCGGCGTATGGTCGACCGTGCCGGTCTGCTGCACCTCGTCGGCGATCAGCCCGTTCTTCTTGTCGAGGAAGAGGATGCGGAACTGCTCGCGGGCTTCGAAGGCCATGGCCGAGCGGCAATAATCGAGAAGCTGCGTCCAGTTGGACAGCACCTCGCGGCCGCGCACTTCGCCGCGCGCCATGCGCTGCGCCGTTGCGGCGATGACCTTGAGATCCGTCGCCACCATCGGCCCAATGCCTTTCACTTCCTCGAGCCGGGACGCCGGCGCGCCGAGCACTTCGGCAAGCGAACCAAAGCGGGCGATCAGCGCCTTGGCGATCGGCTTGGTGTCGACGCGCGGGATCAGCCGGAAGAGAAGCAGCTCGAGCAGTTCATAGTCGGGCAGGGCGTCCGGACCGCCGGCCAAGAAGCGTTCGCGCAGACGATCGCGATGGCCGTGGTAGTGCGGCTTCTCCGCTTCCACGGTCTTTTTTTGTGGCTTCTGCGGTGGTTCGATCCAGGCTTCCGAAAAGAACGCCCGCTCGTCTTCGACTTTCCCCATGGCCCGCCCGCATCGCTGATCGAAAAGAAGACCTTTGTCAGACACTAGAGCATGATTCTGAAACGCGAAACGGTTCTCGATCATTTCAAGAAAGTAGCCGGGAGCGTTGCTGAGACATACCAAGACGCCGTGACGATGTGGGCTGCATCGCATATTGGCGAGCGTTAAACATGAGCACCCTCGGCAGCCTGCTTCTTCACTGTTCTTGCTCCGCTGACGGAAACAGCGATGCCGAGTACGACAAGGGCGGTTCCGAGGATGTGGATCGGCGTGATGGTCTCGCCGAGAAGAAGAAACGAGAGCGCGAGTGCCGCGACCGGCAGCACTGCCATGAACACGCCAGCCTCTCCGCCGCTGGCGCGCGCGGCTCCTGAATACCAGAGCCAGAAGCCGATCACGGTGGGAAAAATGCTGACATAGACTGTCGCCAATAGGGCGGCAGGTGCTGCTGCAACGGTGCTAAACGCGACAAGGGCAGCGGCGAGCGGCAAGGTCAGCACCAGTGAAATGCTACTCATCAGCGCCGCGAGATAGAGCGGCGCCAGCGGCGTGCTGATTCTCTTGTTCAGGATCGCAAACAGTGCTTCGCCGGAAACAGCGAGGACCACCAGCAGGTTACCCGCTAGCAGTTTCAGATCGAGGCCAAAGCCCTTGGCAGAGGCGACATTGACAAGAAGTGCACCTGCCGTGACAGCGCCGACCGCGATCCAAAGCTGGGCGCCAAACCTCTCCTTCAAGGCCAACGTTGAAGGCCGTGGATGACGCTGGCATTTGCACTCGTGGTCAAGGTCAAGGCGAGGATTATTAGAATGCTATAGCCCGCGCTGCCCGCGGCCGCCTGAAGCGTTACAATCACATATTCCTTTGCCAAGAGCTGCGGCCGCGGCGTGCTTGTCAGGAAGACGAGTCCCCAGAGGATGGGCGTCGAAATCAGGAAACGCAGGGGAACGGCGAGGAAAGGGTGCATGCCGCCGGCAATGATTTTTGATGCCACCACGCCCGATCCGACCAGCGTCATGGCTATGGTCATGAGGGCGCCTGCAATGATGCGTTGCGAGTCCATGTGACTCGTCAGCCTACGGTATAGGCGGCGCGCGAACGCGCCTCCTTCAGCGCAAGAGCCCACCACTTGAGTTGGTGGAACATGGTCTTGACAGCGCGGGAGCTGCGCTCCGGATCGAGCGGGCCCGCACCATCGGCAAAATGCTCCCACACCCCGTGAAAGCTTACTGCCTCCCGGACGGTGACGGTGTGGAGCTCGGCAAATACCTGCCGAAGGTGTTCGACGGCCCTCAACCCGCCGGAGACGCCGCCATATGAAACGAAGCCGACCGGCTTGGCGTGCTACTCTTCAGTAGCCTGGTCGATAGCGTGCTTAAGATAACCGGGCATGCTGTGATTGTATTCGGGGGTGACGACAACGAAGGCGTCTGCCTTGGCGAGCTTACCCGTGAATGCCTTCATCGCCGGTGTCGGCTCCGCCAAGTGCCGGCTGGGCAGATCAATGTCTGCAACATCGATGAGGGAAAGCTCGAAATCGTCCAGTCTCTGCGCCTCTTGGGCAAACCAGTGTCCGACTTTGTCGCCATAGCGTCGTTCCCGCGTGCTGCCGATCAGCGCTGCGAGCTTGAGCCGTTCAGTCACTTCCGCTCTCCTGTATCAGGCCAGGAAAGTGATGACACATCGGGACGATCGATGGGATTGCTAAAAGTTAGCGCCTTCTGATCTAATTGATCGATCATGCTCGACGCGCTCACTCTCGATCAGATGCGGATGTTCCTAGCCGTGGCGGACGCGGGTAGCTTTCGCCTGGCTTCCATGCGGCTCGGTCGCGCGCAGTCGGCAGTAAGCCACGCGATTGCCAATCTGGAGACCGAACTCAAAACGGTGCTGTTCGACCGGTCGACTCGTCGGCCGACTTTGACCTCGGACGACGGGCCCTGCTGGACGACTGTCGCTCGCTGGTTCTACGCGCCGATCTGCTGCGCGCGAAGGGCAGGGCATGGGCAGCGGCATTGAAATCGAGCTTGCGCTCATGGTGGACACGCTTGTTCCATTGCCGGCCGTTGGCAGGGCTCTTGAAGCCCTCCACGCCACCTATCCGACGGTTGGCGTCCGCTTGCAAATAGGTACCCTTGGGGAACCGATCGATTGCCTCCTGCAGAGCACGGTCGACCTTGCGATAACGGTGGGCGAAGACCTGCGCGATCCGCGCCTGGAATTCGATTCCCTCTCGCCTCTGTCGATGGTGGCGGTTGTCGGTGCTGGGCACGCTCTTGCCTTCATTGCGAAGAAGGGCGGGTGAGTACGCCAGAGCTGGCCGATCACATCCAGATCGTCCTGATGGACCCTTCACCTCGCTCCCACGGCCGCGATTATGGCGTGCTCTCGCAGCGCAAGTGGCGGGTGGGTAGCCAAGAGGCGAAACTGGCTTTGATCAGAGCAGGCATCGGCTGGGGGCGGCTTCCACTTTGGTTGATCGAGCAGGATCTTGTCGAAGAGCGGCTCGTGCAGCTTTCAGCTGCTGCGCTTGGTGAAAATGGGACAACGAAGAGCTGGGTCTATCTTGCCCGACGGCTCGACAAACCCTTGTTGCCAGCAGCCAGGTGCCTCAGGTCCGCACTTCTAACCGGAGCCGGGCTTGGTGATACTGCCGGGCTTCGATAGCCTAGGCGCGCCTCGCCAATTAGAGACCTTGCCGATGCTGTGCCTGCGGCAGACTAATCCGGCAGGCCGGGCCGGTCGAGCTTCTTTGGCGAGAGCGTGAAGATCTCGGAGCCGGCATCGGTGACGCCGATCGTATGCTCGTACTGTGCCGACAGCGAACGGTCGCGCGTCACCGCCGTCCAGCCGTCAGACAGCACCTTCACATGCGGGCGGCCGAGATTGATCATCGGCTCGACGGTGAAGATCATGCCGGGCCGCATCTCGACGCCTTCGCCAACGGTGCCGTAATGCAGGATGTTCGGCGCATCATGGAAAAGCTGGCCGACGCCGTGGCCACAGAAGTCGCGCACCACCGAGCAGCGCTCGGCCTCGGCATAGGTTTGGATCGCGGCGCCGATGGCGCCGGTGCGGGCGCCGGGCCTGATGGCGGCGATGCCGCGCATCAGGCATTCGTAAGTCACCTCGAGCAGGCGCTCGGCGGCGCGCTTGATCGTGCCAACCGGATACATGCGCGAGGAATCGCCGTGCCAGCCGTCGAGGATGTAGGTGACGTCGATGTTGACGATGTCGCCATCCTTGAGCGGCTTGTTGTCGGGAATGCCGTGGCAGACCACGTGATTGATCGAGGTGCAGGACGATTTGGTGTAGCCACGATAGTTGAGCGTGGCCGGCAATGCGCCGTTATCCATACCGAACTCGAAGACGAAACGGTCGATGGTCTCGGTGGTGACGCCGGGCTTCACCATCGACACAAGCTCGTCGAGACAGCGCGCGGTGAGGTCGCAGGCCTTGCGCATGCCCGCAAAGCCTTCCTCGCCATACAGGCGGATCTGGCCGGTGTTTCTCAAGGGGGCCGTTGCGGCGTCGAGATAGGTAACCATTCTTGTCCGTTCGCAGGTTGGCTCCTGACGCGAGCCGATGCGGAAATTTTCTCCAGATTTGGCACTGGAAGCCGCAAGGTTCAAGGACGAAGTGCCTGCAACCGGTTTGCCGCGGGAATATTCGCCGGATCGGCGCGTCTGGGTGTCGCAAGCTTTCCTTTCACCACTCCATGAGGTAGGCCGGGTCCGGATATAGGAGATTTACGCCCGTTGACGGCACCGGAGCGCGCAAGATCGACGCTGCCGCCAATCAGGACCGCGTGCTCGGCCCTGATGGCGCTGCTTGCGCTTGCGCTGGTGAGCTTCGCCCAGGCTGAGGTCTCCGCCTCGACAGCGTTTGCCTCGGGCCGTGCCGACATCAGCGCGACGCGCCAGGGCGAAACGCTGGCCTTGCTGAGGGTCGCCGGCAAGACGCAGGCCCTCGAAGCCCGCGCCGGCCGGCCGCTGCCGGTAAAGCTCGTCAGCGGCAATCCCGGCATTCTCGCTCCCGCATCCGCTTTCCTTGTCGGTGGCGGGGCTTTGCCGGCGCAGGCCGGCATTGCGCCTGTCTTTGTGGCCGGGCCGCTCTCGCATGCCAATCAGCCTCGCGCGCCACCAACCGCCTGAATCCGGCGGTCGCTGACCGCAGCTTTCTCACCTCAACTATTCCCTTCGCGCCGTGACCTGGCGACGGCTATCGGCCGTCCGCCGGTTGCGTGGCGCGTCCATGGACATTTCTCGATGCAACGTCTCAAGACATTCAAGACACTCACGCGCGCTGCTTCGGCAGCCGCGTTTCTCGCCGTCCAGGCAGTCATCTGCATAGGCACCGTTTATTGGGCTGTAGCCGCAACGCTGCGCATGGAAGGGACGGCGGCGATCGTGCTCGGCGTCATCTTCGCCGTGCCGTCCGCCTATCTGCTGATGGTGGTTTCGCGCATGGCCTATGAGGCGGAGACGGACCCGGCGAACCAGTAGACGCGATGGGATGGCGAAACCTCGACGGGGCGATGCCGGTTGCATCGCCCTGTGAATGGTGTGGCCAGAGCGCCGATCTGCCGCAGCAATTGCTGGGCCCGCACCGCACTGAGGTCACATTCCTGCGTCAAAAACCGGTCAAAGAAACTTTTCGGAACGGAAGGCGTTGCTCCGGCTGCACCAGTTCGGGAGACGGGGAATGGACAGACTGCAATTCGAGGTGCCGGTGCGCATCACGCCCGCGCCTGGCCTGCCGGTCGAGGAAATCTACAGCGTCGAGCAGGCGCTCGATTTCCTGCAGAACTGGCCGAAGCGCCGGCAGGGCAAGGTTTATGACGCCGCGTTCAACGCCTGCTTCGGCGCGACGGTCGATGTGGCAAGCGCCGAGGAAGCGTGCCGGGCCTTCATGGCGTTCTGCCGGGTCAGCGGTTTGCTCGCAAGGGACATGATGTTGCCGCTCAGGCGCGGCGGCAGCGCAAGAGGGTTCCGCGAGGCGAGGGCGTAAAGCTTCAACCGCCGAAAGATACCCCTCTGTAGTGCATTCCCACCTGCACGCCGCGAACGATCAACCTGGACAGGATCTCCATGTCCAGCGGCATCTCCGGCCGCCACACATCAAGCAGCAAGGCAATACGCGCCTGATCGGCGTTGTTCATGACCTCGTGCTCGAAAGTGTCGTCCCACAGCAGGCACTCGCCGTCGGCGATCCGCTTTTCCTCCTGGTTGATCATCATGATCGTTGCCGGGCGGCCGTCCGACTGTTTCGGAATGACAAGACCGAGGTGAAATCTCATGATGCCGCGAAAGGGGCCGCGGTGAGGCGGGATGTGCTTGCGCGGCGCCAGGAATGAAACAGCCGCAGACTTCACCTCGGGGCATTCGGACAGCAACCGGCCGAGGGCAGGCATCTTCCCGAGGTTTTCCGGGATGGTCATGTCGTAGGCCTTGAGCACGAACATGCGCCAATCGAGGCCGTCATTGGCCGAAATCTCGGTCTGTTCCGGCATGATGTCGTGGAAACGCGGCACCCGGTTCAACTGCACCGACAGCGCTTCATCGCGAATACTCTGCCAGGCGGCCGCGAACTTCGTTGCGTTGGGAAAATGCGTGCCGGCATCAAGAACCGCTGGTGCATCTATGCGCTTTTCATAGATCCGACGCACCAGATCGGTTCCAAGATCGTAGACGTTCGACATCGCATTGCCTCGACCATGTTATAATATAGTGCGCAATTTCTTTCAGCCATGGGTCACGGAGATTTGTTCCCGCGGATTCAGGCAGACGTTCGGTTTGTATCACTGCGTCTTCGATGCCAGCCGCGGGCCAGTCGTGGCGTCGACGACTTCGGGCGTCGTGCTGTCGATCGCGCCGTCCCAGCCGCCGGCGGCAGACGTCCGAAACGCGCTGCCAGAAACGCGCCGTCCAATCTTCCTCGCCTGTCCCTATCGGACCTGAATCGGGCAGCGCGCGCCCCAACCTAGTGTGGTACCGCTGCTACAGCATTTGCCTGTCACGTCGGCTATGGGTGAGCTTACGGGTGGGGATGATTCATGATCAAGATTTTGTATGCGTCGGTCGCCTTGGCTGCCCTGGCAGCGCCAGCGAGCGCTCAGGACGGTAGCTGGACGGGATATTACGCTGGCGTGGAGATCGGAGCCGGGTTTTCGCATCCCGGGTTCGATGGTGCTTCGGCCGTCAGCAGTTCGGATTTCAGCGACACGGCGTTCATAGGTGGGGTCTACGCCGGCCACGACTGGCAGGCAGGCCAATTCGTCTACGGCGGCGTCGCAAGTTTCGATTTCCTGGGCTTTCACAACCAGAGTTCGTCTCATGTCGTGATGGACCCGATTTTCGGCGGAAAGACCCACTCATACAATTACGATTTGGACTGGGTAGCGTCTGCCCGGGCGCGTGCGGGCTTCCTGGCGTCGGATCAGTTCTTGCTGTACGGCACAGCCGGCGTTGCCGTTTCCCGCTTTGAGACATCCTCTTCGACAACCGGAATCTTGGGCGGGGCGGACGCAGTCAACACGACCAAAGTTGGCGGGGCATTCGGTGCAGGTGTCGAATACGCTTTTGCTCCGCATTGGGCGCTCAAGACAGAATACGTCCACTACGTGTTCAACAATGTTCACGCGGGCGGCAATGGCGCCGACCAGGTGACATTCAAACCGTCGTTTGGCACCTTGAATTTCGGCATTTCGTACCGCTTCTAGAGCATGATGCCGAAAAGTGTGAAGCGGTTTTCGGACGACATCATGCTCTATCTCTTTGATTTAGAGCCGGATTCAGATTTAGGCCGATTCGACCTGAAATCATCCGGCTCTAGCGAGAAAAGCGCGTCCCGCTTTAAAGTCTTTGGATTTGACGCATGTCGTTTCCCCAAAAGTCCTGCGCAGCTTGGGCGACATGCACTAGGAAAGCTTGCGGCCGAATGACTTGGCTGTCTCGCGCACAAAGTGGCGCGACAAGCCGGGTCCCTGAAAAACCGGAAGGGTCGGAACAACTCGCACGCGCTTCTTGAACTCGTCCAAGGTCAACGCAAAGACAAGCTGATCCAGGCGTTCACCCGTTTTTATGTCGAGTCGGTGGGACAGCAACGTGCCCTCTTGGCGCAGCATTCCAAGCCGGCAAGCTGTCACTGCTGCTTGATTTCGAGCCAGCGGCTCAAACATCAGCTTTTCCAATCTGCGTTCGACGAACAAATGCCAGATTGCGAGGCGAGTGGCCTCGATGGAAATCTGGAGCTTCCGCTGTGCCTTATCCCCGACGATGATGTGCAGCGACCCGATGCGGTGACGTGGATCAATCTCGATCATGATCAAGCCGATCGGGTCGTCGTCGAGCAGGCGGATCGCCAGCAGGTTACGCCATACATTGTCGAAACTATTGACATACGAGCGGAACGATTCGAGCCCCATTGCCGTGCCAGGCATGTTCAACCCGGCGCTGACGGCGGGATCGGCAAGCCAGCGGGTGAAGCGTTCATTCACTTCATTCGGCCGCAAGGTGCGGATTCGGCAGGTTTCGCCGGAGCGGTCAACAAATATTGCTTTTTGAGCTGCGGCTATTGGTGGCAACCCTACGCGTTGACCGGCGTGAGGCATCTTGGGCATCTGCGGGACTCACATCAAAAACTCTGGCCGGACAATGTCATCAAACTCCCGCCGAGGGGAGGATCCAATTTCGCCGACCTATTGGAAAAGGCATTCGAGCCGTTCTTCCGCGTCGACCCGTCGCGCACGCCATTTGTTCCGGGCGCCGGGCTGGGCTGACGATCGCCAAGGACATCCTCGAGCACTATGCGGGACGATCCGGCTGGAGAACCGGCAAGGCGGAGGGTAGCTGCAGACGGTGGTGTTTGACGCTGTTTCCTAGTGGATCCGCTGTTCAACCACCGGAGCCGACAGCTGGTCGGCTGCAGGCCCCGCCGTGCAACTCGGGACACCGCAAACGATTGGCCGCTGCGCGACGTGCTGTGATCACAAAAAAGATTGCCAGGACGCAGAAAGCCCCGCCGGCAACTTGCCAGCGAGGCTTTTATCAAAACCCGACCGTAATCAGCGACGATCGTGTCCGCGGCCGCCGCTCTGGTGGCCGTTGTTTGCGGCACCCAGGCACTGGCTCCAGTAGTCATCGTGATTGCTGCAAGAAGTGATAGTCTGCTGCTGAGCATAAGCCGAACCGGCCAAGCTGAAAACCGCGACAGTAGCAAGAATTGCATTACGAATGATGTTGGTCATTTGAGTTTCCCTTTGCTCTTATTTCCGGCAGTGCCGGTCGACGCCGTTTTTGCAGCGATCATGTTTCGATCTGATGGCGGGCAATTTCGGCTTTGTTTCGAGGAGGCAACTCCGCACGCTCGCTGTCCGGGGATGCCTGGGGACGGCTCTGTTCACCTCAAAACCCTTGGACCAGCTTGTTTGTATGCGAACGTTTCAGCGGCACCTGTTTGGTTACAGCCCGTGAGCTTGTGTGTGACGCAGCGGAAACAATCATCGACCATTTAGTACGGATCGAAAGCAGCCGAAGATCGTTCGCGGGACGGCTTCGGCACATGGAAGGATGATGAGCTATGCCGATCTTAAAAACGCTCAGCCGCATGGGAGCGGCCCTGAAATATGCGCATGATGCCCAAAAAACGACGCGGATGCTGAACAGCCCGCCGCGCGAAATGCAAATGGATTTTGGCTGGGCAGTGATGCCGACAACCAAGTATCTTTCTTTCAACACGTGGGACGGTATCTGACAAAGTTTCAGCGTGGAGCCGGCTTAAGCCGCACTTGTTCGGCAGGAATGCAAATCCGCAGCGTGCCGATGCGCAGTCACTGGCGACGAAGGCGAGTGGCTTCCGCGTCATGGGAGTGTCCCGTTCACTCGTTCGAACGTTCTGCTCGGTACGAATAGTTTGCGCAGGACTTCCAGCGGCTAGGTCGCCGTCTTTCAACACGAGCGGTCTCCAGCCCTACCAGACGGTCATGGCCGCCCATATGAGCTGCTCAAGTTCATGCAACTGTTTAGGTGGCGGATGCCTGGCACGCGACTGACATTTTGCACCGCGGCCGACGGAGCCGCAGAGGTCAAGGCGAAGCCGGCCCAAGTCGATCTTACTGCGCGATTCCTAACCCACTCGATGGAAACCCTTTACGGCGATCCGTACGGGAATGGTATCGACCACCACTCCACTGGCTTCGTCCTGGTTCGGGTGGAGCATGTTTCGAAGCGGAAGCAGACGGGCTGCTGATCGATTCTCTTCGGACGAGGCCCGGCTGCTCAGGTGGCCCGGCTACTCCTTGTGCGGAACCATATACCTGACAGCGCTGTCGCCGTGCGTAACCGTAACTGTCGTATAGCCGGCTGGCAGAGAGCCCGTGACAGTCGGATCGACCACGTCGCATCGGCCGACCATTCTTCCGCCAGGAGCGCCGGCGAGTTCTTCTGCCAGCGAAATGCGGCATTCGTTGAGGGAGGCGTACACCCGAGGCGCCGTATTGACCGGTTTGCAGATGGAAGGTTCGCCTGGGCTGCACAAAAGTAAAACCATCACCGCTGTTGTAGCCGGGTCCATCGTCGGAGCTCCTTTGTGGAGCTTTAAACGCTCGCGAAATCGCTTTGTTTCAGATTTTGCTAAAATACCAGGCAGGGCCCGGCGATTTCGGTGGCCGGACCCTGTCGGTTCTCGGGAACAAGTCACGTTAGTCCCCCGTTGATTATTAGCAGAGACTAATACGATGGCTTTTAGCGTCACCAGTGCGTCTTCGGATGCTGTTCTCGAAGCCAGGAATTGTGACGCTGAGATTCTTGGAGTCGTCGATCTCGCCAACAAGATCGATGCCAAGATCGGCACCATGCGCCTGGGGCAAGCTATCCAGTTCGTTGCGAATGCATCCGTGCTTGGATACGGCGTTCGCGGAGCGATGGTGTTTTACGGAAAAGCAGGAACACCGAGCCTCAGGGCGAGGGAATGTGAGCAGTTGTGGGCGCTATATGGTCTCGCCCTGCTTGAGCCATAATGTCTGACTCGATGGAGCGCTGGAAGGCGTTCACGTTATGAAAAGCGCGAACGCATGATTTGACACGAGCCCGCTGCGGATCGCAGAGCGCTTTATTTTTCGCGAATCGTGCGTGACCGTCGGTCGAAATAGCAGACGCTTATTTGACGTTTACTGGATGATTTGCCGGGAGAGGGTGCTAACTCGCTGACAGTGCTGGTACGCCCAAGGGGAATCGAACCCCTGTTACCGCCGTGAAAGGGCGGTGTCCTAACCGCTAGACGATGGGCGCGCTCAGACGAAGCGGCTTATAATTGCGTTGTTCGCAACCGGCAACCCATCTGCCGCCACATGCGACAACTTTTTTCAAGAGCGGCAAAAACCGCTCTTTCGTCGAGCTCGGACACTATTTGCGACCGCACTTGATCCTGCAGCCTCAGAGGTTAGCTGGAATGCCTCTCTCGCGGTCGTCATTCTATGGCGGAGCAAGGAGCGACGCGACGCGGTCGCAGACCATAGAATCCCCTGCCGCGACGTTAAGGCGTTGCAACAGCTCAGAATTCTGCTCCGCAGGATATTTTCCGCCCAGGTCACGGCATAGATCCTTGGGTCTTGGCTCCGCTTCGCGTCGCTGCGCTCCAGGATGATGAAGTTCGACGGCTTCGGCCAATCGCGAAATGCTTGTGCGGCAGGACTCGTCCAAATGGAAGCTGTTGGCGGCCGAGCGCCTTTCTACCGAGGACTCAGTCGTCGCCACCGCCGCCACGCCGGCGGCAGCGCCAGTTCCAGTCGCGCTCGGGGCCGACGTCGATATGGACGGATTCGGTGTGGCAGTAGGTTCCGACGCCGCCGCGGCCTGGCATCGAGCGCACATAGCTCGCCAGCTCCCATTTGGAGACGCCGGGCATCTGGATGTCGGCGGCGGCGCAATACATGTGCAGCGAGTTCTTGGCGCCGTTGGCGCGGCGGTTGCGGGCAGGGTCGCGATAGCCGGAGGTGACGATCATCTTGCGGCCGAAATGACCCTCAATCGTCTTCAGCACGCGCACCAGCGACGGCTTCAGGCAGGCGACGTCGACGCTTTCGTTCTGCTTCAAGAGGCCGTTGGGCGCGAGCCTCGCCATGCCGGCGGCTGACGCCACCTGGTAGGAGCCGCCGCCTTCGTCCTCGTTGAGATCGACGTCGCTCTCGTCGTCGATGCCGGACTTGCGCTTGATCTCGAACAGCGCCGTCTGGCGCACGCCGGGCAAGGCATCGGCGCCGGTGATGTGGTTGCTGCTGTCGTCACCGAGAGAGGCCAGTTGCACCGGCTTGGCGCCCGGGGTCGCGGAGGCGAGGGTGACGATCGGCTTTGCCGGCGGCGGCGTGGTCTTGGCTTGTGCGGCGGGCTGGTCGCTGGAGCGCGTATTGATCAGGGGGGCAGGCGCGGCCGAGGCCGGCGTGGTGCTGAACAGCGAAGCGAACAGCCCCTTCTTCGGCGCGGCGATCGGCTGCTGCTGGGGCTCGCCCGCTGTCACATAGACGCCTTTGCTCATCGCCTGCACGGTTGCCTGCGCTTGCGATGCGACCGCGGCGGCATCGCCGGCAGCAACCTTGTCGGCGGCCGCTTTCGTCTCCTCTGCCGTCTGCGGCGGCTGTACCAGCGGTTGCGGCGTGTTGCCGGCGATCGAGGCGGCGTCAGCAGGTACCGCTACCGCAGGAAAGGCTGCTCCGGGCCGGGTTTCCGGCACATAGGCAACTTTTTCCGGCAACGGTTTGTCGTCATCGCCCATCACGGTCGATGCCGTCTGCGGGGATGTCGGGGAGACCGCCGCCGCCTCCGAGGTCGAATCGGCCGACGCCTCGGACTGGGCGCTGGAAGCCGCGCTCATCTCGGTGGCGGTTGAATTGTAGGCGGGAGTGACGACCGACATCGTCGGGTCGCCGGTCGAGGTACAGGAGGCCAGAAGCACGGAGAAAAGCGCTGCCACGATGCTGCGGCTTTCCCTTCGTGCGAGGCGCCAACCTGCTGATTTCAAAATAAAATTCCCCCTCGGCATCCGGTCCGTATATCGTCGCCGCAGCGCTCCAGTGCCTCTAGCGACGACCTCCTGTTCCCGAACCGGAAACGGGATCTGAATCGATCTGCAAAGCCTCGGATTTATTACTTGTCTGAAGGCGATTGAGGCTGCGAAAACGATTAACATCCCCATTTCGCCCTGTTTTGGCGGGCCGTCAACTCACCACACATTACAGCGCGTTACACACGCACCTTGACATAGGTGCCCGGCGCGTCTCCCAAGGTTTTCATACGCTTGCCCGGTTTGCGGGCGGGCACATGCATGTTGTCCTGGCTTTCGATCCAGTGCTGCCAGTGCGTCCACCATGAGCCGGGATGCTCATGCGCGCTGGCGAACCAGGTGTTGAAATCCCCCACCGGCTTGCCGCCGGTCCAGTACTGGTACTTGTGCGCCGCCGGCGGATTGACGACGCCGGCGATATGGCCGGAGCCCGCCATGACATATTCGACCTCGCCACCGAAATAGCGCGAGCCGAGGAACACCGAGAGCGCCGGCGCGATGTGGTCTTCTTTCGTGGCGAGGTTGTAGACAGGGATCGTGATGTCGGCCAGCGAGACGGTGCGGCCCGCCAGCTCCATCGTGCCGCGCGAGAGATTGTTCTCGAGATAGCAATTGCGCAGATAGAAGGAATGGTTGGCTGCCGCCATGCGGGTCGAATCGGCATTCCAGTAAAGCAGATCGAAGGGCAGGGGATCCTTGCCGCGCATGTAGTTGTTGATGACATACGGCCAGATCAGGTCGCCCGAACGCAGCATGTTGAAGGCGGTCGCCATCTTGGTGCCGTCGAGATAGCCCTTCTCGTTCATCGAGCGCTCGACCGCCGCGACCTGGTCCTCGTCGACGAACACTTTGAGGTCGCCGGCATAGGTGAAGTCGACCTGCGTAGTGAAGAAGGTCGCCGATTTGATACGGTCGTCGCCCTCCTGCGCCAGGAGCGCAAGCGCCGCGGCCAGCAGCGTGCCGCCGACGCAATAGCCGATGGCGTTGACCTCCTTCTCGCCGGTCGCCTTCTCGACCATGTCGAGGCCATATTGCAGGCCCTCGCGGATATAGGCCTCCCAACCCTTGGCGCCGTGGCGCTCGTCCGGGTTGATCCAGGAGATGACGAAGACCGTGTGGCCCTGTTCGATCGCCCAGCGGATGAAGGATTTCTGCGGGTTGAGGTCGAGGATATAGTATTTATTGATCCAGGGCGGGCAAATGAGCAGGGGGCGCTTCAGCACCGTCTCCGTCGTCGGATTGTATTGGATGATCTCGGCGACATCGCTGCGGCCGATCACCTTGCCGGGTGTCGTGGCGATGTTCTTGCCGATCTCGAACGGCGCGTAGTCCGCCTGGCGCAGCTTCAGGTCGCCCCGGCCGGCGGCGATGTCCTCGGCCAGCATCTTCATGCCGCGCACCAGGTTCTCGCCGTTGGAGGCGACGGTCTCGCGGAACAGCTCGGGATTGGTCAGGATGAAATTCGACGGCGCGATGGCGTTGGAGACCTGCTTGACGTAGAAGCTCGCCTTGTGGCGGGTGTGCTCGTCCAGGCCCTCCGCATGATCGACGAGATCCGAGGCCCAGCGCGAGGTGACGAGATAGGCCTGTTTCAGGAAATCGAAGAAGGCATTGCGGCCCCATTCCGGGTCCTGGAAGCGCTTGTCGCCGCGCTCGGGCTTGACCGCGTCCTCGGGGGCTTCGGCGTTGGGGTCGGGGCTGACCTTCTGGATGGCATTCGCCCAGACCGTCATATAGCCGGCGAAGAGCCGCGTCTGCGCTTCCAGCGCGCGCTGCGGGTCGGCCAGCCAGTACTCCGAAAGCTTGGAGAAGGTCTTGACCATGTCGACCACGGGCTCGGCGACGTGGTCGCGCACCTCACCCTTTTCGCGCGGCTCGGCCCAGGCGGAGGCCGCCTTGCCGGCCTGCTCGATCATGCGCGCCATGTTCAACGCGAAGCGTTCGGGATCTTTCACCAGATATTGCTCGACGGTCGAAGGTCCGCCATTTTCCGCTTTGTCCGAATCGGGCGCTTTGGACATGGTTCGCGGGGTTCCTCCCGGAGCGTTTTCTTGACATATTACCATGGGACATCTGACCGGGTCCAACACGCTCTAACCCGGCTGCCAGGAAAACAATATGACGATTAATGATGGCGGGACTTATTTTCTCGGCGCCGATTCGATTTGCCGCATCGCCGCCGCGGCCATAGTGCTATGCACGCCGTTGCTTGCGGGCGGCTGCGAGACCAGCAGCAACACCAACAATGCGAGGCCGACGGCGGTGACCGAGGGGCCGAAGGACACCGGCTCCTATCCGAACCTCAACATTCCGCCGCAGGTAGCCGCCAAGCAGCTGACGAAGGAAGAGACCGCCGCCAAGCTTGCCCAGCTCAAGGCCGAGCAGCAGGCGCAGCTTGCCAAGGGCGGCCGCGCGAAGCCAGCCGCCAATACGGCGGCGCTGAACACGCTCGCCAGGACGCATGGCGACGACGCGCTGAAGCAGATCGAAGGCAAATGCGATCCCTCCCTCGACCCTAACTGCAATTAGGTCTATATCGCGCGCCGAAAAGCGCCCCCTTGATCGTCTGGAACTCCAATGGAAGAATTTCATAAGGTTCGCCGGCTTCCGCCTTACGTGTTCGAGCAGGTCAATCGGCTGAAGGCCAGCGCCCGCTCGCGCGGTGCCGACATCATCGACCTTGGCATGGGCAATCCGGACCTGCCGACGCCGAAGGCCATCGTCGACAAATTGTGCGAAGTGGTGCGCGATCCGCGCACGCATCGCTATTCGTCCTCGCGCGGCATTCCGGGCTTGCGCCGCGCCCAGGCGAGCTACTATGCCCGCCGCTTCGGCGTGAAGCTCAACCCGGACACGCAAGTGGTGGCGACGCTCGGCTCGAAGGAGGGCTTTGCCAACATGGCGCAGGCGATCACCGCGCCCGGGGACGTCATCCTGTGCCCCAATCCGACCTATCCGATCCACGCCTTCGGCTTCATCATGTCGGGCGGCGTCATCCGCTCGCTGCAGGTGGAACCGGACGACGGCTTCATCCCGGCGGTCGAGCGCGGTATCCGCCACTCGATCCCGAGGCCGCTGGCGCTGATCCTGAACTATCCGTCGAACCCGACGGCGCTGGTCGCCTCGCTCGATTTCTACAAGGACGTGGTCGCCTTCGCCAAGAAGAACGACATCGTCATCCTGTCGGACCTTGCCTATTCCGAGATCTATTTCGACGGCAACCCGCCGCCCTCGGTGCTGCAGGTGCCGGGCGCGATCGACGTCTGCGTCGAGTTCACCTCGATGTCGAAGACTTTTTCCATGCCCGGCTGGCGCATGGGCTTTGCCGTCGGCAACGAGCGGCTGATCGCAGCGCTGACGCGCGTCAAATCCTATCTCGACTACGGCGCCTTCACGCCGATCCAGGTGGCGGCGGCGCATGCGTTGAACGGCGACGGCGCCGACATCGCCGAGGTGCGCGAGGTCTACCACAAGCGGCGCGACGTGATGGTCGATTCCTTCGGCCGTGCCGGCTGGACCATTCCGGCGCCGGCGGCCTCGATGTTCGCTTGGGCGCCAATCCCGGAACAGTTCCGCCAGCTCGGCTCGCTTGAATTCTCCAAGCTGCTCATCGAGCACGCCGATGTGGCGGTGGCACCGGGCATCGGCTTCGGCGAGCACGGCGACGATTTCGTTCGTGTGGCGCTGGTCGAGAACGAGCACCGGATCCGCCAGGCGGCGCGCAACATCAAGCGCTTCCTGGCCTCGACCGCCAAGCAGCCCAACAATGTTGTGCCGCTCACCGCGCGCCGCTGAATTCACCGCACATCATACCCACCAATTTTTGAGGGGCGTCGCCGGACATGGCTGAAGCATTGCGTGTTGGAATTGCCGGCCTCGGCACGGTGGGCGCCTCGGTGGCGCGCGTGCTCAACGACAAGGGCGCCGAACTCACCCGCCAGTGCGGCCGCGACATTGTCGTCACAGCGGTTTCGGCGCGCGATCCGAAGCGCGACCGCGGTGTCGATCTGGGCGGCACCAAGTGGTTCGACGATGCCGCGAAGATGGCTGAGAAGGCCGACATTGATGTCTTCGTCGAGCTGATCGGCGGCGACGAAGGGCCAGCGCGTGCATCGGTGAAGACGGCGCTCGAGGCCGGCCGCCATGTCGTGACGGCCAACAAGGCGCTGTTGGCCAAGCACGGCGTGCAACTCGCCGAGATCGCCGAGAAGAAGGGCGTGCTGCTCAACTACGAGGCTGCGGTGGCCGGCGGCATCCCGGTCATCAAGACGATGCGCGAGGCGATGGCCGGCAACCAGGTCACCCGCGTCTTCGGCATCCTCAACGGCACCTGCAACTACATCCTGACCCGCATGGAGGCCGAAGGCATCTCTTTCGATGCCTGCCTCAAGGACGCGCAGCGCCTCGGCTATGCCGAAGCCGACCCGACCTTCGACATCGAAGGCCACGACACAGCGCACAAGCTGTCGATCCTGACCAGCCTTGCCTTCGGCACGAAGATTGCCGCCAACGATATCTATATGGAGGGCATCTCCAACATCACCCAGGCCGACATCCGCGCGGCGGCCGACCTCGGCTACCGCATCAAGCTGCTCGGTGTCGCGCAGCGCACCGACAGCGGCATCGAGCAGCGCGTGCATCCGACCATGGTGCCGACGGCCTCGGTCATCGCGCAGGTTCATGGCGTCACCAATGCCGTGGCGATCGAGACCGACATCCTGGGCGAACTTTTGCTCTCCGGCCCCGGCGCCGGCGGCAACGCGACCGCCTCGGCGGTGGTCGGCGACATCGCCGACATCGCCAAGAGCCGGCCAGGCTTCCAGCACGGGCCGGTCTTCGGCTGGCCGGCGAAGGAATTGAAGCCCTACAGGAAAGCGCAGATGCGCAGCCATGCCGGCGGCTATTTCATCCGGCTCACCGTGCACGACCGCATCGGCGTCTTCGCCGCGATCGCCAAGCGCATGGCCGACAACGACATCTCGCTGGAATCGATCGTCCAGCAGGCCGCCGGGCCGGCAACCGAAGCGCAAAAGACCGTCATCCTCGTCACCCACGAGACAACGGAAGCGGCGGTGCGCAAGGCGGTCGACGGCGTCACCAAGGACGGCCATCTCACCGACAAGCCGCAGGTGATCCGTATCGAGCGGGCGGAATAGTTCAGGTCATACTTCACCTTTAATCGATTGATATTGCTGCCATTTCAAAAATTGACATGGCAAGTCTTGCCGTTGTCATGGAGCTTTGCCAGAAGAAGCGCGCCTCTGGCGGGAGGCGAAGCGCAGTTTCAACGAGGAATGCCCATCCATGAACATGGCCCAGAACATCGCAGCCGGTCTCGATCGTATCCTCACCATGGAAGTGGTGCGTGTGACCGAAAGGGCCGCGGTCGCCGCTGCCAGGCTGCGCGGTCGTGGCGATGAGAAAGCGGCCGACCAGGTCGCCGTCGACGCCATGCGCCAGGAACTCAACCGGCTGGCAATCAAGGGTACCGTGGTGATCGGCGAGGGCGAGCGCGACGAGGCGCCGATGCTCTATATCGGCGAAGAGGTCGGCACCGGCAAAGGCCCGGCGGTCGACATCGCGCTCGATCCGCTCGAAGGCACGACGATCTGCGCCAAGAACCTGCCCAACGCGCTTGCCGTCATCGCCATCGCGGAAAAGGGCAGCCTGCTGTTCGCGCCCGACGTCTACATGGACAAGATCGCCATCGGGCCGGGATACCCGGACAGCCTGATCGACATCGACGCGCCGCCGGCCGAGAACATCGCCAATCTCGCCAAGGCCAAGGGCGTGGCGGTGTCCGACATCACCGCCTGCATCCTCGACCGGCCGCGCCATGCCAAGCTGATCGACGCGGTGCGCGCCACGGGCGCCGCCATCCGGCTGATCGGCGACGGCGACGTCGCCGGCGTCATCCACACCACCGATCCGGAAGAGACCGGCATCGACATCTATCTCGGTACCGGCGGCGCGCCAGAAGGGGTGCTGGCCGCGGCGGCGCTTCGCTGCACCGGCGGACAGATGCAGGGCCGGCTGATCCTCGACACGCCGGAGAAGATGGCGCGGGCCGAAAAGATGGGCATTTCGGATCCGAAGCGGGTCTATCGCGCGCAGGACATGGCGCGAGGCGACGTGCTGTTTGCGGCGACCGGCGTCACCGACGGCAATCTGCTCGGCGGGGTGAAGTTCGGCCGCACCTTCATCACCACTCACACCATCGTGCTGCGCTCGTCCTCGCGCACAGTGCGCGAGATCAAGGCGCGTCACCAGGATCTGGAAAAGTTTTGATTTCGCCCTTGTAGAGACTTTCGCGCAGTTTCGGCCGGAGAGCCCGTCCACAGCTTTCCTGGGGTGGTTCGCTTTCCCGGAATTGCTAGGGCTGTCGCATATTGATATCTGCCGAAGGATGGTGTGCAGACGGCGCGTCTCATGATGGGCGAGAGACGCTTCTTCCTCGATGTCAGGCAGTCGGCGACCGGTGTTTCCTGGGAGCACCGGCTGACCGAGCGGCAGGACATGGCCGCTTTGGCCATCGCGCAGGGCCATGGCGTGCCGGATATCGTCGCAAGGGTGCTGGCTGGGCGCGGCGTGACGGTCGAGCAGACCGAGCGCTTCCTCGATCCGACCGTTCGCGAGCTTTTGCCGAACCCAGCCTCGCTGACCGACATGGAGAAGGCGGCGGCGCGCATCGCGGACGCGATCGTGGCCGGCGAGAAGGTGGCGATCTTCGGCGACTATGATGTCGACGGCGCTGCGTCGTCGGCGCTGCTGAAGCGCTTTCTGGCGCATTTTTCGGTGCCGTCCGAGATCTATATCCCCGACCGCATCTTCGAAGGCTACGGCCCCAATCCGGAAGCCATGCGCGAACTGATCTCGCGCGGCGCGAAGCTGATCGTCACCGTCGACTGCGGCACCAACAGCGCCGTGTCGATCGAGGCAGCGAAAGAAGCCGGCGCCGATGTCGTGGTGCTCGACCATCACCAGATCGGCGGATCGCTGCCGGCGGCCGATGCGGTGGTCAATCCGAACCGGCAGGACGACCTTTCGGGGCAGGGGCATCTCTGCGCCGCCGGCGTGGTCTTCCTTTGCCTGGTGCAGACGGCGAAGGTGCTTCGCGAACGGTTGCCAAACGCCGCGCCGGTCGACCTGCTTTCGCAGCTCGACCTCGCCGCGCTGGCGACGGTTTGCGACGTGGTGCCGCTCACCGGCGTCAACCGCGCTTTCGTGGTCAAAGGCTTGCAGGTGGCGCGCCAGCAGAAGAACGAGGGGCTGGCGGCGCTTGCGCGGATCTCGCGCATCGGCGAGCCGATCAACACCTTCCATCTCGCCTATCTGATCGGTCCCCGCATCAATGCCGGCGGGCGCATCGGCGATGCCGCGCTCGGCAGCAGGCTGCTTGCCACCGACGATCCCGTCGAAGCCGCAAGCATTGCCGAGACGCTCGACCGGCTGAACCAGGAACGGCAGCAGATGGAACTGGAGATGCTGGCCCAGGCGCGCGCCGAGGCCGACGCGGAGCTAGCCGGCGGCAACGGTCCCGGCATCGTCGTGACCGCCAGCAACAGCTGGCATCCCGGCATCGTCGGGCTGCTGGCCTCGCGGCTCAAGGAACATGCGCGCCGTCCTGCTTTCGCCATCGCCTTCAATTCCAATGGCATCGGCACCGGCTCGGGGCGCTCGGTCTCCGGCTTCGATCTCGGCCGGCTGGTGCGCGAGGCAGCGGAGGCCGGGCTGATCGCCAAGGGCGGCGGCCACGGCATGGCGGCAGGCATCACCGTCGAGCGTGCCAAGCTCGGTGCGCTTCGAGCTTTCTTCGAGGAGCGCGCAGCGGCGGATGTGTTCCGGCTGCAGAGTGAGGAAAGCCTGGCGATCGACGGCGCCTTGGCCGCCGAGGGCGCGACGCTGGCGCTTCTCGACGCGTTGGAGAAAGCCGGCCCGTTCGGCGCCGGACATGTCGCGCCGGTGTTCGTGCTGCCGCGGCACAGACTTACCGATGCGCGGCCGATCGGCACCAACCACATCCGCGCCGACCTGCAGTCGCAAAGCGGCGGCCGCCTCCAGGCGATCGCGTTCCGCGCCGTCGACACTGCGCTTGGCGACTTCCTGTTCAAGAACAGGGGCAGGACCGTGCACATAGCCGGTTCGCTGTCCGGCAATTACTGGAACGGCAACCGCTCGGTGCAATTCCGCATCACGGATGCCGCGATTGATTGACTGACGCTTCAGATCAGGCGAGCACCGTCTGCAGCCGCCTCAATTCGCTGATCTGAGACATCGTCGCCTGATAGCCGATGCGGATCGCCTCGTCGGCGCGGTGGAACTCGGTCAGTCCGATGTGGCTGAGCTTCGGCTGCAGCGACATGTCGGGCGGATCCCCGGCGAGCCTGGCGCGCGAGATCCGGTCCTGGATGATGTTGAAGGCCTCGACCATGACGCCCGTGATGCCGAGGCGGGTCTGGTGCGGCGGGTGCTGGGGGTTGACCTGGCCGGGACGCGGCGCGTCGTTCTCGATGACGAGTTCGCCCGCGCTGTGCTTGATGACCGCGGCACGCCCGAACAGGTCGTAGTGCAGGTTGACGGCAACGACCAGCGGCTGCTCGTAGGCGCGGCAGACCGAGACCGGCACCGGATTGACCAGCGCGCCGTCGACCAGCACGCGCCCGTTGCAGTTCACGGGTTCGAAGACGCCGGGCAGCGCGTAGGACGCACGCATGGCGGTGATGAGCGAACCTTTCGACAGCCAGATTTCGTGGCCGGTGCGGATTTCTGAAGCGACGGCGACGAAGGGCTTCGACAGTTCCTCAAAACGGATACCGTCCACGTGTTCGCGCAGCCGCGCATCGAGCTTCATGCCGCCAAACAGGCCGCTGCCGCGCAGATTGAGATCGAGTAGCCCGAAGAGGCGCCGCTTGGTCAGGCTTCTGGCGAACTCTTCCAGTTCGTCCAATTTGCCGGCGAGATAGCAGCCGCCGACCAGCGCACCGATCGAGGTGCCTGCGATCATCGAAACTTCGATGCCGGCTTCGTCGAGCGCGCGCAACACCCCGATATGGGCCCAGCCACGCGCACAGCCGCCGCCGAGCGCCAGCGAGATGCCCATCTTCTTCGCCGATTTCGGATCGAGCACGCCGCCGGACGATGCAAGGCCGTTTGCCTCCTGAACGTCAGGTCTGCTGCGCAATGACGCCCATTCGAGCATCATGATCTCCCTTGTCCCGTGTCCCTTCTATCACAAGGATGTTTGAGAATAGTGAATATGAGTGGTTTGTGAATATCGAATGGTTCACGCCGGCTTCCGATACGTTTCTTGCGCATCGAACAGCGGCTTGCTGCCATCGTCGGCAAGCACCGCCTTGCCGTCGCTGAGCCCCACCGTCCGATAAAAGCAGGAACGTCTACCGGTGTGACAAGTTGCGTCGTGGCCCAATACTTTGACGCTCAACCATATCGCGTCCTGGTCACAATCGGTGCGCATCTCGACGACGCGCTGGACGTTGCCCGAGGTCTCGCCCTTTTTCCACAGCGCGTTGCGGGAACGCGACCAATAGTGGGCGATGCCGGTTTCGAGCGTCAGCGCCAGCGCCTCGGCATTCATATGCGCGACCATCAAAAGCATGCCGTCGCCGGCGTCGGTGACGACGACGGTCACGAGGCCGGCAGCATCGAAGCGCGGAGAAAGGACGGCGCCTTCCTCCAGCGCCTTCTTGTCTGCCGGGGCTTTGGGAAATTGGGGTGCCGACATTGCCGGTTCGTCTTTATTGTTTGACCATGATCTTATCCGAAAACCGGGTCCCACTTTTTCGGGACCATGGTCTGAACGCCGGCAACAGCCGGCGATCAGGCACGCACCATGGTGACGAAGCGCACCTGTTCCTCGGGCGTGTCCTTGAAGACGCCGGTGAAGGTCGAGGTGAGCGTAGTCGAGCCCTGCTTGCGGATGCCGCGCATGGCCATGCACATATGCTCGGCCTCGATCATGACGGCGACGCCGCGCGGGTTGAGCACGTCCTGGATGACGCCGGCGATCTGCGCCGTCATCGCTTCCTGCGTCTGCAGGCGATGGGCGAAGATGTCGACGACGCGCGCGATCTTGGACAGACCCACGACCTTGCCGTCCGGCAGGTAGCCGACATGCGCCTTGCCGATGATCGGCACCATGTGGTGCTCGCAATGGGAGTGGAACTTAATGTCCCTGACGATGACGAGATCGTCATAGCCGGCCACTTCCTCGAAAGTGCGGCCAAGCTCCTCGGCCGGGCACATGTCATAGCCGTTGAACATCTCGCGAAAGGCCTTGGTGACGCGCTTCGGCGTGTCGACCAGGCCCTCGCGATCAGGGTTGTCGCCGGTCCAGCGCAAAAGTGTGCGCACGGCGGCTTCGACCTCGGCCTCGCTTGGGCGATCGGTGACAGGTCTCTCCATATAGGAGGAAGGGGGCATGAGTTTCTTGATGACGGCATCCATAAAGGCGTCTCCCGTAGTCCCACTCAAAGGTGGGACGAGTTGAACGGACCACGACCTTTCGGGTGAAACTCGCCCGGTTTCCAGCCCGTAAGCGGCGTGAACAGATGAGCAATGACAATGGCTTGAGTTTGCCTTGTCGATGCCCGGCTGCCATCATTATATATGGTCGTGCACAGCGAAAGGAAGACGCAACAGCGGCAAAGCCTGTTCGCTTGGCGGCGACGGATTGGAAAAAAATGATCGACGACGTCTACAATGCGAAAATTCTGAGCTTCGCTGGAAACATCGCCAAGATCGGCCGGCTCGACCACCCCGATGCCACCGCCAGAGCGCACTCCAAATTATGCGGCTCGACTGTCACCGTCGACCTCAAAATGGATGGCGACGTGGTGACCGATTTCGCGCATGACGTGAAGGCCTGCGCGCTTGGTCAGGCATCCTCCTCGATCATGGCCCAGCATGTCATCGGCGCGAAAGCCGATGAGCTGCGCGCAGTGCGGGAGACCATGCTGAAGATGCTCAAGGAAGACGGCGCGCCGCCGGAAGGCCGGTTCGCCGATCTCAAATATCTGGAGCCGGTGCGCGACTACAAGGCACGTCACGCCTCGACCATGCTGACCTTCGACGCAGTGGTTGACGCGATCGGCCAGATCGAGAAGCAGCGCGCCGGCCAGGCGGCTTGACCGCAAGCGCCTAGAGGCCGCCGCTCGCCTGGTCGTGGCGAACTCGCCTGCTCGAGATGTTTTGGTGTGTACCATGCCCCGTGGGCCGAGCGGCTGTCGCTCAAGGCCATGAATGACTGAGAACGGCATTGCGTTCCAGGTCCGCAACCCACATTTATCGCTAAGCGAAAAGTCGCTGTGGAGAGAGGTGGGTGCACGACCACCAAGGACATGCGCATGGCGTCCGGCCGGTCCGGCATGGGCGAAACTGGCGGGGACCCTGGCGCAAGACGCCGGGCCGTGTCCTAGGCACGTCGCTCGTGCGCCTCTACCAACTGACGCTTTCCGGTTTCGTCGGCAATAGCTGCCGGCATCTGCCGACCTGTTCCGAATACGCGCATGAAGCGATCGCCCGCCATGGCTTGTGGGCCGGCGGCTGGATGGCGCTGTTCCGGGTCTCGCGCTGCGGGCCATTCGGAACCCATGGCATCGACCGCGTGCCGGAGACGCTTGCGCCACGCTATGTCTGGTTCACGCCGTGGCGCTATTGGCAGCTCGGCAGGAAGCACGGCGACGCAGATGGCTGACTATGTCAGCGTTTCGCAGCCCGTGTTTACGCTCCGGTAGGGTTAACATCAGCCTGCACAAACACTGCCAATTTGAGACAAAATCGAGACAAGACGCCTCGCTAAGCCGCTCCGCGTAATCCCTTTTCCGGAGTGAGCTTCGATGCGCCAGATGGACCGCTATCCGTTCTTCATTGCCATTATTCTGTTCCTGCTGGCCTGGATGCTCGGCCTGCCGATGCGGGCGCAGTCGGCGCCGCTCAAGGACATCCACTGCACGCTGATCCAGGATTCGACGGGCGGTGCGACGCTTTACCAGGATCGCGTCTGCGACCAGCGCGTCAGCTCGGCTTCGACCTTCAAGTGCCTTTGGCGCTGATCGGCTACGCGCTGGGATTTTGAGCGACGAGTTACGCCGAGCTGGGATTACCAGCCGGGAGTTCAGCGCGGTGAAGCGCGACCGGAAAACCGTCGACCCGACGCCAAGCGCGGCGACATGCCGAAGGGGCTCGCGACGCGGGCGGCTTTCCTGAAGGATCTTCCCGGGCTCATCAAATAGAACGGCTTGCGGCTTTACGGCGGCGGGAACTCCTCATAAAAGACTGCCGCCCGCCAGCGTCCAAGTGATGGACGCCTCCGGCCAACCCTGCATGCTCCAGCACATTCCTGCGACATGCATTCACCACCCGCGCTCGTTTGCGGGACTGGATAGGAGAACTCTGATGCTGAATTCCGTTTCCCTGACATTTCCCGATGGTTCCGTCCGCGAGTACGACGCGGCGATGACCGGCGCCGGTCTTGCCGAATCGATCTCCAAATCGCTGGCAAAAAAGGCTGTTGCCTACAGCCTCGACGGCGCGGTCCGCGATCTTTCCGATCCGCTCGGCAGTTCCGGCAAGGTCGAGATCATCACCCGCGAAGATCCGCGCGCGCTGGAACTCATCCGCCACGACGCGGCGCACGTGCTGGCCGAGGCCGTGCAGGAGCTTTGGCCGGGAACGCAGGTGACCATCGGGCCGGTGATTGAGAACGGGTTCTATTACGACTTCGCGCGCAACGAGCCGTTCACGCCGGACGATTTCCCGGTGATCGAAAGGAAGATGCGGGAGATCATCGCGCGCAACAAGCCGTTTACCAAGGAGGTCTGGTCGCGCGAGAAGGCGAAGAAGGTCTTTGCCGACAAGGGCGAGCGCTACAAGGTCGAGCTGATCGACGCCATCCCCGAGGATCAGGACATCAAGATCTACGCGCAGGGCGACTGGTTCGACCTCTGCCGCGGTCCGCACATGGCTTCGACCGGGCAGATCGGCAATGCGTTCAAGCTGATGAAGGTGGCTGGCGCCTATTGGCGCGGCGATTCCAACAACCCGATGCTGACGCGCATCTACGGCACCGCCTTTGCCGACCAGGCGCAGCTCGAGGCATACCAGATGCTGCTGGAGGAAGCCGAGAAGCGCGATCATCGCAAGCTCGGCCGCGAGATGGATTTGTTCCATTTCCAGGAAGAGGGACCGGGCGTCGTCTTCTGGCACGCCAAGGGCTGGAAGATGTTCCAGAACCTGGTCAACTACATGCGCCGCCGCCTCGACGAGCACGGCTACCAGGAAGTCAATGCGCCGCAGGTGCTGGACAAGAGTCTCTGGGAGACGTCGGGGCACTGGGGCTGGTACCGCGATGCGATGTTCAAGGTCACGGTTGCCGGTGACGATACCGACGACGACCGCGTCTTCGCGCTAAAGCCGATGAACTGTCCCGGCCATGTGCAGATCTTCAAGCATGGGTTGAAGTCTTACCGCGAACTGCCCGTAAAACTTGCCGAGTTCGGCAATGTGCACCGTTACGAGCCGTCGGGCGCGCTGCATGGGCTGATGCGTGTGCGCGGCTTCACGCAGGACGATGCGCATATCTTCTGCACCGAGGAGCAGCTCGCCGCGGAATGCCTGCGCATCAACGATCTGATCCTGTCGACCTATGCCGATTTCGGCTTCGACGAGGTCGCGGTGAAGCTGTCGACGCGGCCCGACAAGCGCGTCGGCACAGACGAGGCCTGGGACCATGCCGAGGCGATCATGAGCAATGTGCTGGAGACGATCCGCACGCGCTCCGGCAATCGCATCAAGACCTCGATCAATCCGGGCGAGGGCGCCTTCTACGGGCCGAAGTTCGAATATGTGCTGAAGGACGCCATTGGCCGCGAATGGCAGTGCGGCACCACGCAGGTCGATTTCAACCTGCCGGAACGCTTCGGCGCCTTCTATATCGGCTCGGATTCGGAGAAGAAGCAGCCGGTCATGGTGCATCGCGCGGTGTGCGGCTCGATGGAACGGTTCCTCGGCATCCTGATCGAGAATTATTCCGGCCATTTCCCGCTTTGGTTCGCGCCGCTGCAGGTGGTGGTGGCGACAATCACCTCCGACGCCGATGAGTATGCCATGAAGGTGGTCGAGCGGCTGAAGGCGGCCGGCCTCCTGGCCGAGGCCGACCTGCGCAACGAGAAGATCAACTACAAGGTGCGCGAGCACAGCCTAGCAAAGGTTCCGGTCATCCTGGTCTGCGGCAAGCGGGAGGCGGAAGAGGAGACCGTCAATATCCGCCGTCTCGGCTCCCGTGACCAGGAATCGCTGAAGCTCGGCGACGCGGTGAAATCGCTGGCCGACGAGGCCGTCTCTCCGGATCGCAAGCGTCGCGCGGCCTGACATACCGGCACGTCCTAAAATGGCGGTGGCATGGTCCACCGCCATTTTTCACACCCCTGTCACGCCAACCTTGTAACCGAGCCGCCATGCTCAAGCTGAAACCGCGGGAAAGGCCGTTTCCCGAGCTCTCTTACGCCAACCGGCATCAGCCGGCGCTGACGCGGTGGTTCATCCATTCCGTCGAAGGTCTGTCGGGCCGCGGCCGCTTTGCCGCGCTCTACGAATTGTGGCGGCGCCAGATCGCTCCAACGGGCGAACGTGTGTTCAGCCGCATGCTGGAATTGATCGACGTCAGGGTCCACCACGCCGGCCGTTGGCCGCCGACGAATTTGCCGGATACCCCGCTGGTCATCGTCGCCAACCATCCATTCGGCATCGGCGACGGCATTGCCGTGCTGTCGCTCGCCGAGCAGCTCGGCCGTCCGTTCCGGGTCATGATCCACAAGGACCTGCTCAGGATCCGCGAGATGGAAGCCTATTCGCTGCCGGTCGATTTTTCCGAGACCAAGGAAGCGTTGAAAAACAACATGGCCGTGCGCCACGAGGCGGTGCGGCTGTTGAAGGAAGGCGTCACGATCGTCGTTTTTCCGGCCGGCGGCGTCGCCACGGCGCCGAAGGGATTCGGCCGGGCGATCGACCTGCCGTGGAAGATGTTTCCGGCCAAGCTCATCCAGGAGGCCAAGGCCTCGGTCATCCCTTTGCATTTCTCCGGCCAGAACGGCCGTCTGTTCCACCTCGTCAGCGGGCCGATGAACATGGCCGAGCGCGACAACCGCGTGGCGAAATTCGTCGGCAAGGCGTCGCTGACGCTGCGCACCTCCTTGCTCATCCGCGAGTTCGCCCGGCTGTCCGGCAAGGCGATCGAGGTGCGCATCGGCAATGTGCTGAAGTGGAACGAGTTGGAGCCGCTGCGCGACCGCAAGGCGCTGCTCGACAGGCTCTACCAAGCGGTTTTCGATCTCGCTCCGGCGGCAGCGCAGCGCGGACGCTTGCCGTTTCTACCCAAGCGGATGCGCAAGGCCGCCTGACCGTATCACAGAGCGGTTCGCCGACCCTCTCCAGGTATTCGTTCTTGCGAGGTTCCGGACCGGAAAGGCGCTGCGCGCTTTCCTGAGATTGGCCTAGTCCGCGCCCTCCTCGGGATCAATGGCGGACGATTCGTTGGCCACGACCTCGATTTCCTGGTTCTGGCCGGCCACGACGGTAAAATCCTTCTGGTAGATGCGATCGCGGTTCTTGGCGATGATGGTGTATTGGCCTTCGGCCAGTACCATCGAGGCGAAGGCGCCGACGGCTTCCTTGATCGGATCGCCGGATTCGTTGAGCAGCGACCAAGAGGTGTCGGCTATGGCTTCGCCGCCGGGCTCGCGCACCAGCTTCATCGTCATCTCGGCCGCGCGGTGCTCGACGGTGGCCTCGGTCAACTTGCCGGCCTCGACGCGGATGTCGGAGCGGATCACGGCGTTGACCGCGCCATAGGTGGAGACGACATGGTAGGTGCCTGCATTCAGCCGCACCACCGTGTTCGGCTCGACATCGGGGGCGATCAGCGCCCGGTCGCCATTGGCCTCGGCCTGGCCCTCATAGATGGCGAAGCGGAGCTTCTTTGGCGCGATATGCGCGCCGCCGGACGTAACCGCATCGAGTTTCAAGCCGCCGGCATCGAGGACAAGGCTCTCGCGCTTTGCGTCCTTGCCGACGGTGATGCGCTTGGTGGCGCCGGCCCGTCCGTAAGAGGCGTGGACCAGGTAGCTGCCGGGGTCGAGCTGGAACACCGCCGTGCCGCCATGCGCGGACGCCACCATCGGCAGCTTGCCGTCGCTGGCCGGTTCCGGCTTGAACACGCGCCAGACGATGCCGCGGGTGATGTCGGCGCCTTTGTCGGTCAGTTGCGCAGAAAGGGTGATCGCTCCGCCGCTACCGAGCGCTTGCGACCTCTCGTTCTTCGGCGTCGCATAGCTCGAAATGCCCGGCAGCTTGATATTGCCGACATCGTTGGCGTTCTGGGCGAGCGCGAACGAAACCGGCACCGCGAACAGCGCAGCGATGAGCCCGATCACGAAAAGGCGCAGAGTCCCCTCAAACATGCCTTGCGTTGAAGCCCAAGGCGGTGGCAATTTCAAGGCTCAAGAGCCTGCCGCCCTCCGCCAGGGCTCTTTATCCGGCGTATAGTTGCGCCATTGCCCGAGCCGCCCGACCTCCCGATGGCGCGCTTCAGCTCAAAATTGAAATGCTAGGAGACTTGCGCCCATGGCGTCGCCGATCATCGACTTCCTGCTGACCCGCAATTCAGCGCCGATTCCGGATCTCAAGGAGCCGGCGCCGAGCGATGCGGAAATCGCCACGATGATCGCCGCGGCCTCGCGGGTACCGGACCATGGCCGCCTCGAGCCCTGGCGGTTTATCGTCTACCGCGGCGAGGCGCGGGTCGAGATCGGCAAGAAGCTCGCGGCGCTTGCCGAGCAGCGCGAAGGACCGCTGCCGGAGGGGCGCCGCAACCAGGAACTGGCGCGCTTCTCGCGCGCCCCGCTGGTGATCGGCGTAGTCTCCGTGCCGCGGGAGAACCCAAAGATCCCGCAATGGGAGATGTTCCTGTCGGGCGGAATGGCGGCTATGAATCTGATGATCGCAGCCAACGCGCTGGGCTATGGCACCAACATGATCAGCAACTGGTATTCCGACGTTGCGGAGGGCAGGGCGATCCTCGGGCTGTCGCCGCAGGAACGCGTCATCGGCTTTGTCCATATCGGCTCGTACCAGGGACCGGCGCCCGAGCGGCCGCGGCCCGATCCGGCGAAGCTTTATGCCGAGTACACCGGGCCGTGGGCCGGCTGAGATGTTCTACGAGCCATCCAAGGGGCACGGCCTGCCGCACGATCCGTCGAAGGCGATCGTTGCACCCCGCCCCATCGGATGGATCTCGACATTGAACAAGGCCGGTGAGATCAACCTAGCGCCCTATTCCTTCTTCAACGCCTTTTCGACACGTCCCTTCATCGTCTGGTTCTCATCCGAAGGCGCGAAGGACAGCGCCACCTTCGCTGAAGAAACCGGCGAATTCGTCGCCAATCTCGTCAGCCGCGAGCTTGCCGAGAAGATGAACCGCACGGCCGTCGATGCGCCGCGCGGCGTCAGCGAGTTCACCTATGCCGATCTCGCCATGGCGCCGTCGCGCCTCGTCGCGCCGCCGCGCGTGGCGGAAGCGCCCGCCGCCCTCGAATGCAAGGTGACCGAGATATTTCGGCCGCGGGCGCTGGACGGTACGGAAACCAGCGCCATCGTCATCGCCGGCGAGGTCGTCGGCGTCCACATCGAGGATGCTTATCTCAGGGACGGCCTGTTCGACATCGTCAGGGCCGGCAATGTCGCCCGGCTCGGCTATATGGACTATGCCAGCGTCAACGAGATTTTCTCGATGCGGCGGCCGCGCTGGGGCAAGGATTGACCGGAGGAGCATGTCATCGAAGGTGGGGCATGGTCGCGAAATTGATTGCCCAGACATTCCTGTGGTTCGGCTTCATGGGCGCACTGCTCTTCATGTCGGCCGGAACGCTGAACTGGCCTCAAGCGTGGGTGTATCTGGTGCTGATGGTCGGGCTAAGCCTGACGCTGGGCGTGGGGTTGGCCCAGCGCGATCCCGGCCTGATGAAAGAAAGGCTGAGCCCGCCAATCCAGAAGGGTCAAAGCTCGGCGGACAAGGTGCTGCTCTCGACATTGCTCGTCGCCATCTTTGCATGGTTGGTCTTGATGGGGCTCGACTTCCGCAACGGCTGGTCGCCAGTTCCCGTTTGGGTCCAGGTTGTCGGCGCGGTCGTGCTGCTGCTCGGAATCTGGATCTGTTACCTGACGATGCTGGAGAACAGTTTCGCGGCGCCTGTCGTGAAGATCCAGGACGAGCGCGGGCAGAAGGTGATCACCAGCGGCCCCTACAGCTATGTCCGTCATCCGATGTATGGCGGCGCCATTCTGTTTTTCGCCGGCACGGCGCTGCTGCTCGGCTCGTGGTGGGGGCTGGCGTCAGTGCTCCTTTTCATCGTGCTGCTGGCCATCCGCACGTTCATCGAGGAGAAGGCGCTGCGGACAGGTCTGCAAGGCTATGACGACTACACGGCTCACGTTCGCTACAAGCTGATCCCCATGGTCTGGTAATAGGCGGTTCAGGCTGAAAGTCCCGCCGCTCTCGCGCGTGCCAGCAGCCGCTCCGCGAGCCGCAGATGCGGCCGATCATACATCTTGCCGCCGATGCCGACGACGCCCGGATTTCCCGCCGCCGCGAAGGCGTCGACGATCGCACGCGATCGTTCGAGCGCCTCGGCCGACGGCGTGAAGGCGGCGTTGATGACTGGTACTTGCGCCGGATGGATCGCCAACTTGCCGGTAAAGCCGTCGCGCTCGGCCTCTCTGCATTCGGCTTCGAAAGCGGCCATGTCGCGGAAATCCGGAAAGACGGTATCGATCGCCGCGACTTCGGCCGCGCCTGCCGCCAGGATGGTCATCGTGCGCGCCAGGCGGAAGACATCGGTGTAGCGGCCGCTCTCGTCGCGTGCCGAACGCGCGCCGATCGCGGCGGACAGGTCCTCTGCTCCCCAGGTCAGGCCTGCGAGACGCGTGCTTGCCCCGGCGTAGCTCGCCGCCGCCAGCAGGCCGGACGCGGTTTCGGTGATGATCGGCAGGATCTTTATGCCGCCATCCGGCAAGCCGCTTTCGGCTTCGTGCACCCGAAGCTTGGCCGCGAGCTGCTGGACGTCCTGTCCGCTGTTCAACTTCGGCAGCATGACCCCGTCCGGCTTCACCGGGACGAGCGCCGCAAGATCATCGTCGGTCAGGCCGGTCGATAGGTCGTTGACGCGCACGTAGATGGCGGAGCTGGTCTGCTGTCGGTGGCCGGCGATGAAGTTCGCCGCGGCTTCGCGGGCGGTCGCCTTGTTGCCGGCAGCGACCGAATCCTCGAGGTCGACGATCACCACGTCGGCGCCGGCGCCAAAGCCCTTTGCCAGCTTGCGCTCGGAATCGCCCGGCACGAAGAGCAGCGAGCGCATCAGGACGCCTTCTTCATCATCATCGCCTGCCGCGTGCATTTGGCGACAAGAACATCGTTCTGATTATAGGCGCGGTGCTCGAATTCGACGATGCCGCGATCGGGCTTCGACCTGGACTCGCGCACCGAAACGACCGTGGTTTCGACCCGGATCGTGTCGCCATGGAAGACCGGGTGCGGGAAGACGGTCTCCTTCATGCCAAGATTGGCGACGGTGGTGCCGACGGTGATATCGTTCACCGAGATGCCGATCATCAGGCCGAGCGTGAACAGCGAATTGACCAAGGGCTTGCCCCATTCGCTCTTCGCGGCGAAGTCGAAGTCGATGTGGAGCGGCTGCGGGTTCAGCGTCATCACCGAAAACAGCATGTTGTCGCTTTCGGTGACGGTCTTGCGCAGCGTGTGCCGGAAGACGCGGCCGACGACGAACTCCTCCAGATAAAGCCCGGCCATAGTCGATCTCCTCCGCTATCCCTGTTTGATAGGCGTTGGCTGCAAAGCCATCAAGCCGGTTAAGAAACATGGTGAACCGTTCGTAAACCATTTCCAGCTTATCGTTCCCAACGGGGCCGAAACGTTTCGGCAAGGGCGTAGCTGATCGGCATGGTTGTTTCGCATTTTCTAAAGTGGATCGATAAGGCAAGGGTTTCCGAGCGCGCTGCCGCCGCAAGCGCGCTGGCCCGCGCCTACATCAATTCCGACCTGCCGTTCGAGGATCGCTGCGCCGCCGAGGCGGCGCTCACGCTGCTGCTCGACGACGTTTCCGCCAAGGTCCGGCAGGCGCTCGCCGAAGCGCTGTCGATGAGCCACCAAGCGCCGCCGCAGGTGATCGCAGCGCTCGCTTCCGACCAGCCGGAAGTGGCGGCGCTGGTGCTGGCCCGTTCGCCCTTGCTTACCGATGCCGATCTGATCGAGCGCGTCGCCTGCGGCCAGAAGGCCACCCAAAAGCTGATAGCCAACCGTCCCGTCGTCTCAATGTCGTTGGCGGCAGCCATCGCCGAGATCGGCGAGCCGGAAGCCTGCGCCACGCTGGTCGCCAACAGCCGCGCCGATATTGCATCGCTGAGCTTCCGCCGCATGGCCGAACGGCACGGCCACCTGCCGCTGGTGCGTGAGGCGCTGATCGCCGACGCGCGGCTTCCCGCCGACTGCCGGCACATGCTTTTGGTCAAGCTTGGCGAGACGCTGAAGGGATCGCCGCTGGTGCTGGCGCTGATGGGGGCGGCACGGGCAGACCGCGTGATGCGCGACGCCTGCGTGAAGGCTTCGGTGACGCTGATCGAGGGCACGCGCGCCGAGGAGCACGCAGCACTCATCGAGCATCTCAGACTGCGCGGCGATCTCACCGCGAGCTTCATCATCCGCACCATCGCGCATGGCAAGGTCGACTTCTTCGGCTCGGCGCTGGTGGCGCTGGCCCAGCAATCCGAGCAGCGGGTGAGGGCGCTGCTCGCCGGCGGGCACGACGTTGCGCTGCAGGCGCTGTTCCGCAGCGCAGGCCTCGCCGCCGCCACGCACGGCATCATCCTGCGCGCGCTGAAAATCTGGCGCGAGGTCGCCAACGGCAAGCGCGTCGCCGGTGTGCAGGAGGTGAGCTGGCTGATGCTGAAGGAACTCGGCGGGCAATCGGCCGAGGGCGTTCTTGCCGGACTGGTGAAGTCGATCCATCTCGACGCGCTGCGTGAGAACGCGCGCGGGCATGCGCTGGCAATTGCTGCGGCGTAGCCGGATCGCCGCACTCCCGTAACGTTGTACGCTGTGAAATCTGGTACTATGTGTGAGCGATGCGCCGACTTGCCGAAAAACAACGTGCCCAAGTCCCGGTTGAAATTCAACCGCTGATTGACGCGATCAAGGTTCGCTTGAATCCAGAATCTATTTGGCTGTTTGGGAGCCGAGCTCGAGGAGATAATCGTCCCGACAGCGATTGGGATATTCTCGTTGCACTGCCGGACGATGCGAAACCCGAATTGCTCGATCCCCTGGTGGCCTGGACGATAAAGAATGAGATCGGAATTCCCGCCACTATTCTTTCCACGACATCCAGTGACCTGGCGGCTAGCTGGAACTCCAAGAATACGATCGCATATGACGTTGCTCGAGGCGGCCGCCGCCTAGATGTCTGACCAGTGGACGATAGCCAGCGCCCTTGATTGGCGAATGGATGCATCAGCGACGCACGTCTCCTGGCCGGTTCAGGGTCCCGGAACGCGGCGTATCTGAGCGAACAGGCGCTCGAGCAGATTGTCCGGGCTCTGGCGACTTCCGAAGCAATTCACATAGAGCGTCACGATGCCCACCAACTGGACAAGGTGATAAGGCGATTTCCGGAAGACAGTGCCGAGAAACTGGCATTGAAGTCTTTTGCATGGCTGGAGGCCTACGCGACAACTTTTCGATACCCGTCGCCGTCTGGTCGGATACCTCCCGCCCCAGATAAGTTAAAGCTTGATGAGGCCATCGATGGCATCTCGAATCTTATCTTGCGGGTCGCGGGCCACTTCGAGGTCGATCTCACGGATGACGCCAAGCCGGCAAGAGTGGTTGTACCGATGCGTAAGCCGCAGGCTAAGACGTGAGATCGGCCTGGTCGAGCGCTACACCCGGCCCTTCGCGAAGAAACCCGGATAGCCCTCCATCGCCGCGGCGATGATGCGCAGCGACGCGGCGACCTGCAGCATTTCGGCGCGGTCGCCGCGGTCGGCGATGCTGGCCGCATATTGCCGCGCCACGGCGATGGTCGAGGTCTGCGGCTCGCCATGCCTCCTGAACAGCAATTCCCGCGCCAGGCCGCGCAGGAAGTTGCCGATCGACTCCACCGTCTCGCGTGGTACGGCGGAGTTCAATTGCGCTTGGCGCAGCCGCAGCACTTCGAGGCCGACGGTCACGGCGCCAATGCTGCCGCCAAGAATAGGGTCGCCTTTCCTGCCTGTCTGCTGCAGTTGCGGCATCAACTGGTTGATCCGGTCATAGGCCAGGCTTTCGAAGGCCGAACGCCTGGGGACGCGCTCATGCAGGCAAAGGCGCGCCAGGTCCTCGCGCATCGCCTGCGAGATGCGCTCAACGGTGGCCCAGGGATTGGCCGGCAGAACGACGATGAACACGCCGATGGCGATCAGGATGCCGGCCAGGATCGATGCCGACCCGGCGAAGAACGGGCCGGGATCATAGGTCATCATCTGGTGCGGGCTGAGGAAAGCCAAGAAATTGATAGCGAAGGCGGTGGCCACGCCGACATGCCGCGGATTGGCCATGCCGAGCGCCGCCGGCACCAGGATCGGCACGACAAAGATCGTGAACCAGCCGAAGCCGGGCAGCGCCGGCATTGCGATCTGGCCGACGAGGAAAGCGAAGGGTAGCGCGAGGAGCGTTCCGGTGAAGAAGCCCCAGGCCGACTGAACCGGATCGGGACGTGCCGCGAACAGACTTGAGACGACGGCGACGAGAATGACGCTGCCCGCCGCCTCCGACCATTTGGTGGTCAGCCAGAAGGCGGCCACCAGAAGCGTGGCGAGCGCGGCGCGCACCGCATTGCGCCAGGCAGCATGATAGTCGCGGTGCACGATCAGGGCCGGCTGCTGCCGCTCACGGGACGCCTTGGAAACCGGGGAGCGAAGCGCGTCCAGGCCACGCATCACCTGCTTCAGCGCCTCTGCGAAATCGGCGGCGATGGTGAGGCGGGTGATGGTTCCGACCTTGTCTTCGCCGGGATCGCTGGCCACAGGCGGCGTCTCTCTTGCCTGGGTCGCTATCGCGTCGAGCCGCGCCACCCATGGGCCGGTGTCGTCCAGCGCGCCGGGCGTCATCGCGAGTTCGCCGACGAACGCCTTCAACTCGCTGCGCACCGGAATGAGCGTCGCATTCTTCGGCGCGGCGTGGGTATGCAGCGCGCGGGCCGCCGAGAGTGCCCACAGGAGTTGTCCGATCGTGCGCCGGACCGGATGGGCGCGGGTGGCGAAGCTCGGCGCCTCGAGGCGCGCATAAGTGCGCATTTCGGCAAGCGTCTGGGCGTCGGTGATCAGCTTGCGCTGAAGAGCGGCAAGGCCGGCCGGATCGCCGCCGGAAAAGGCGCCTGAGGCATAGTCGGCGAGATCGAGGATGCTGCGCTTCAGCCTGGAGATGATGGCGTCCGCCGCAAGCTTCGGCAGGATCAGCCGGCTGGTGACGCCGGCGCAGACGATGCCAAGCACAATTTCGGCGCAGCGCGCGACGGCGAGATCGACGACGAGATGCGGCTGCCCGAATGCCGGCAGGCTGATGATCATCGCCGTATAGCCGGCAAGGGCGGCGCCGTAGGCTTCCGGATTGCGCAACAGCGAGGAGACGAGGGTGCAGACGCCGATCCATTGTGCCAGCACCGTCACCAAGAACCAGGGATTGGAGCTGAACAGCAATGTGATGCCAATCGCTGCCAGGCCGCCGGCCAGCGTGCCGAGCAGCCGGTAGAAGCCCTTCGCCAGCACCATACCGGCCACGGGCTGCGCGACGATGAACACGGTCATCATCGCCCATTGCGGATGGTCGAGCTCCAGGGCGTAAGCGGCAAGCAGCGCGATCAGCCCGGCCGAAACCGTGCGCAGGGCGAAAATCCAGTCCGAGCGCGTCGGCTGAGTCAGCTCACTTAACGATGTCCCGGCTAGATCCTTCAGCCGCGTCCAGGTCACATGCAAGTCTCCGTGCCGGAGCCTGTTATGGACCAGTCGGCGTTCAGATATCCAGCACGTCGGCCTCGGCGAATTCGGCGCGTTCCTGGATGAAGCGGAAGCGCGCCTCGGGCTTGGTGCCCATCAGCGCGTCGACGGCGTCCTTGGTCGCCTGCTCGGCATCGATCACGTCGACCCTGAGAAGCGTGCGCTTCCTCGGGTCCATTGTGGTTTCCTTGAGCTGTGAGGCCATCATCTCGCCAAGGCCCTTGAAGCGGCCGATCTCGACCTTGCCGCGCCCGGTGAATTCGGTGCGCAGCAGTTCGTCCTTGTGCGCGTCGTCCCGCGCATAGGCCACCTTGCCGCCCTGACGGATCGAATAGAGCGGCGGCACGGCCATATAGAGATGGCCACCGCGGATCAGGTTCGGCATCTCCTGGTAGAAGAAGGTGATCAAAAGCGAAGCGATATGCGCGCCGTCAACGTCGGCGTCAGTCATGATGATCACGCGGTCGTAGCGCAGGTCCTCGTCGCGATATTTCGAGCGCGTGCCGCAGCCGAGCGCCTGGATCAGGTCGGAAATCTGCTGGTTGGCGGCAAGCTTGTCGTTGCCGGCGCTGGCGACGTTGAGGATCTTGCCGCGCAGCGGCAGCACCGCCTGGCTGGCGCGGTCGCGCGCCTGCTTGGCTGAGCCTCCGGCCGAGTCGCCCTCGACGATGAAGATCTCGGCGCCGGCCGCGGCATTCTGGGTGCAGTCGGCGAGCTTGCCCGGCAGTCGCAGCTTGCGCACCGCGCTCTTGCGCGACACTTCCTTTTCCTGGCGCCGGCGCACACGCTCGTCGGCGCGCGCGATGACCCATTCGAGAAGCTTCGAGGCTTCCTGCGGGTTGTCGGCCAGCCAGTGGTCGAACGGATCGCGGATGGCGGTTTCGACGATGCGCATCGCCTCGATGGTGGCCAGCCTGTCCTTGGTCTGGCCGACGAATTCCGGCTCTCGGATGAATACCGACAGCATGCCGGCGGCCGAGATCATGACGTCCTCGGTCGTGACGATCGAGGCGCGCTTGTTGCCGATGAGGTCGGCATAAGCGCGAAGCCCGCGCGTCAGCACGTTGCGGAAGCCCGCCTCATGCGTGCCGCCCTCGGGAGTGGGAATCGTATTGCAGTAGGAGTTGAGGAAGCCGTCGCCACCGAACCAGGTCACCGCCCATTCGAGCGAGCCGTGGCCGCCCTGCTTGTCGCTTTTCCCCGCGAAGACTTCGCGCGTGACCTGGAATTCGTCGCCGAGGGTGGCCTTGAGGTAGTCCTTCAGGCCGCCCGGGAAATGGAACTCGGCTTTGGCCGGAGTCTGATCCTTTTCCTTGATCAGCGAGGGATCGCAGGTCCAGCGGATCTCGACGCCGCCGAACAGATAGGCCTTCGAGCGCGTCATGCGGTAGAGCCGGGCAGGCTCGAAGGCGGCGCCCTTGCCGAAGATCTGCTCATCGGGATGGAAGCGGGTCCTGGTGCCGCGGCGGTTGTGCACTTCGCCGAGATGCTCCAGCCCGCTCACCGGAACGCCGCGCGAGAAGCGCTGGCGATAGAGCTGGCGCCCGCGCGCGACCTCGACCTCGAGGTGATCGGACAGCGCGTTGACTACGGATACGCCGACGCCGTGCAGACCGCCGGAGGTCTCGTAGACCTTGGAGTCGAACTTGCCGCCCGAATGCAGCGTCGTCATGATGACTTCGAGCGCCGGTTTCTTGAACTTCGGATGCGGATCGATCGGAATGCCGCGGCCATTGTCGGTGACGGTCAGGAAGCCGTCGGCCGAAAGCTCGACGTCGATGAAGGTGGCGTGGCCGGCCACCGCCTCGTCCATCGAATTGTCGATGACCTCGGCGAAGAGGTGATGCATCGCCTTGTCGTCGGTGCCGCCGATATACATGCCTGGGCGGCGGCGCACCGGCTCCAGCCCCTCCAGAACCTCGATGTCGGCGGCGCTGTAGCTCTCGCTGCCGTCGCGGGCGGCGGCCGAGCGCTTCGCGGCCTGCACCAGCGGATCGGCCGGCCGCGAGGGGGCGCGCACTTGCTGGGGCTGCTTTTCCGGGTTGCCGAAAAGATCGCTGGTGTCGTCCATGCTAGCCATTAAGTCCGGTACTGCGAATCATTCCTCGATACTGCCACGCTTTTGGCGGGCGAACGAGTTCCTGTTCCGTTCAGGGATCAAACTGTCTCTTATTCTAAAACCATTCGATAACCAAGCCGCCGGAAATAGGGCGGGCTCCGCACCTTTGGATTCCTGATTCTTTAACATTAACGCCTAGCGTGAGCCTCAACGACAAAAGACCACGGGGCGTCAGGGGTTTCGTTGTGAAGGGCAGGGCCATAACCATGATCGGCATCGCCGCCGTTTTCGGCGCGATCTCGATCTTTGCCGCGGACTTCTGGGTCAAAAGCCAGGCGAGGGCCCAGTCCGAGCAGAAGACGGCATCTATCGTGGTGCCGCACGAGCCCAAAGTCGAGTTCAAGACCATCGTGGTGGCCAATGCGCCGCTGCGCTACGGCATGCAGCTCGACCGGTCGCAACTCACCGAAATTCCGTGGCCGCAGGATTCTCTGCCGCAAGGCGCCTTCCCGACCGTCGACAAGCTGCTGGCCGGAGGCGGCCGCGTCGTGCTGTCGCCGATCGAGGTCAACGAGCCGGTGCTGCTGGCCAAGCTGTCGGGGCCGAATGGCCGCGCGACGCTCTCCAACATGCTATCGCCGGGCATGCGAGCCGTCACCATCCGCACCGACGAGATCGCCGGCGTCGGCGGCTTCATCACGCCGGGCGACCGGGTCGACGTCGTGTTGACGCGCGATGCCGGCGAAATCCAGGAAGTGTCCAAGAATGCGCAAGGGGCAGCCGGCTCGACGGTCACGTCCGAAATCGTCGTCTCCGACGCCAAGGTGCTTTCGGTCGGGCAGGGGGCGGACGAGCGCAAGACCGAGCCGCAGGTCGCCAATTCCGTGACCCTCGAGGTCACGAACGAAGGGGCGCAGAAGGTGGCGCTCGCCCGCACCGTCGGCTCCTTGTCGCTGTCTTTGCGGTCCGCCGCCGATGCCAGCGCCGGCGGCAACGGGCTTACCACCATCTCTTCCTTCGGCGGTTCGGTTGCCGCGAGCGCGGAGGCAAGCGCCGCCTCGCTGGTCAATGCGGTGGCGAAGGAGCCAGAGGAGCCAAAATTCAAGACGGTGATCGTGTCGCGCGGCACGAAGGTGGAGGAATACAAGGTTCCCTCCAAGCCCGCCGACGGAGACGTCGTTCCTTCCAAGGAACAAGAACAATAGCCGGTGGGGACCGGCCGGGAACGGGACAATGCCTGTGTTGAACAAAGAACGGACGACGAGAGGGCTGCGCCTTCTGCGTGGAATGGCGGCGGGCGCCTTTCTGGCAGCCGCCGGAATGTTAGCCTTTGGGGCGCCGGCCCAGGCAAACAACGACGTCGTATACGTCTCGGCGACCAAGAACGCCACGATCAAAGTCGCCAAGGGCAAGCCCAAGACGATCATGACGAACGCCGCCTTCTATCAGATCGTCATCGGCGATCCGGAGATCGCCAACGTCAACCCGCTGACCGACAAGTCCTTCTATGTGCTGGGCAACAATCTCGGCACGACCGGCATCGCGCTGTTCGACCAGAACAAGCAGCTCGTCGGCACCATCGACGTCGAGGTGACGCTGGACACCGACCAGCTCGCCAACACCATCCGCTCCAGCGTGCCGGATGCCAAGATCAAGGTCGGTTCGGCCAACGGCCGCGTGGTGCTTTCGGGCGAGGCGGAAGACGCGGTCGCGGCCGACAAGGCGAGCAAGATCGCGTCGCGCTTTTCCGGCAATGAGGAAGTGATCAACTCGGTCAACATCTCGTCCTCGCAGCAGGTTCAGCTCAATGTCCGTTTCGTCGAGATCAACCGGCAGGCGGGACAGGACCTCGGCGCCAAATACGGGGCCAACTTTGGCTTGGGCATCGGCGGTCGCGACGTCATCATCGACCCGGGCACGGTGCCGACCGCCGGCACCGGCGAGATCATCGGCCGGTTGCTCTCCAACGGGGTTTCGATCGACATCGCCATCAAGGCGCTGGAAGAGCGCGGTCTGGCCCGGCGGTTGGCCGAGCCGAACCTGATCGCACGCTCGGGCCAGACGGCGAGCTTCCTTGCCGGCGGCGAGTTCCCGATCCCGGTATCCGAGGACAACGGCAAGATCAGCGTCACCTATAAGAAATACGGCGTCGGTCTGGATTTCACGCCGACCGTGCTCAAGGGTGGACTGGTCAGCCTCGATATCGCGCCTGAAGTTTCGTCGATCGATCCCTCCGCGTCGATCGAAGTCAGCAGCGGCATTTCCATTCCTGCCTTCATTGTGCGCCGCGCCAAGACGTCGGTCGACCTGAAGAACGGCCAGAGCTTCATGATCGCGGGCCTTCTGCAGTCGCAGAACGACATCACCACCTCGCGCCTGCCGGGGCTCGGCAAGCTGCCGGTGCTTGGCCCGCTGTTCTCCTCGAAATCCTATCAGCGGCGCGAGACCGACCTGGTGATCATCGTCACGCCCTATCTGGTCAAGCCGGTCGACCCGTCGAAGAAGATGGTCGAGCCCACCGACGGAACGCGGCCTCCAAGCAATGCCGACTACTTCCTGAACAACACCGAGGAAGTCGACGCTTCCGCTCCCAAACGCCCCTTGGCGCTGGCCGACGGCAGTGCGGCCCGTCCGGTGGCGGCCACGACGTCGGGCCACTTCCTCGATCTGCCGAAGGACTGAAGCCATGCGTCTGGCTCCTTGCATCGCTCTGCTGCTCGCCGGCGCGCTCGCCGGCTGCACCAGCGACGACTATGTGCGCACCGAAGGCGTGACGCCGGCCGCCGGCAACGCCCAGGCGTCCAACACGGCCATGCAGATGGTCGATCCCTGGCAATACGGCGTCCAGAACACCAGGCTTCTGGTGCCGGCTCCGAGCACGAACTCCACGGCCGCTGCCGCGGGCGCGAAGGCCGGCGCGGCGGCGGCTTCAACGACATCGGTATCAACGACAGCAGACTGATGAGCTGACGACCATGGCATCCGGCACCAAGACCAAGAAGATCCTGCTCGTTTCGACCGACCGGGCGTTTTCGCAGGACACGCGGACGGCTTTCGCCGCATCCGAGGTCATCGAGCTTTTGACGGTCGAGAAAAGCGTCAACGAACTGCGCGGCGAGGTCCAGGAGACCGATTTCGGTGCCGTCATTGTCGACATGGACGCGGCCAAGCTCGAAGAGATCGAGTCGCTGCAGCGCATCATGCGCCGCATCGAAGGCCGCGTCCCGGTGGTTGTCGTCACGCAGGAATTCAATGCGGCGGCGGTGCGCATCCTGGTCCAGCTCAAGGTCGCCGACTTCCTGGTGAAGCCGATCACCACCGCCGATCTGGTGCGTTCCGTCATTCGCGCGCTGCAAGGGCCGGGGCGGGAGGAAAACACCGAATCGCAGATCTACACCTTCATGCCGGCGGCCGGCGGTGTCGGCACCACCACGCTTGCCCTGCAGACCGCCTTCCAGCTGCATCATTCGGTGACGCGCGGCGCCTCGACCTGCGTGGTCGACCTCAATTTCCAGCAGGGCGCCTGCGCCGAATATCTCGACCTCGAACCGCGCTTCGACATCACCGAAATCGAGAACCAGCCCGAGCGCCTCGACCGCCAGCTGCTGGACGTGATGCTGTCCAAGCATGCAAGCGGGCTCTGCGTGCTGGCGGCGCCGACGCGCCCTTCCGAAATGCGCTCGTTCAAGACCGATGTCGTGGTGCGCATGCTCGACCTCGTTTCGGCCTATTTCGACAATGTCGTCATCGACATGCCGCGCACCTGGTTCCCGTGGACCGAGACGGTGCTGCTCGGCTCCAACAAGCTCTATATCGTGGCCGAGATGACGGTGCCTTGCCTGCGCCACACGCAGCGTCTCATCCAGGCCATCTACGAGACGGCCGGCAAGGAAGTGAAGCCGAACGTCATCGTCAACCGCTTCGAGCAGAAGATGTTCGACAGCGGCATCAAGCAGGCCGACGTCCAGGATATCCTGGGCGAGCATTTCGTCGGCGGCATCTCCAACAACTACCGGCTGGTGCGCGAAGCCGTCGACCGCGGCGTGCCCCTGCACGACATCGATCCCAACGCCAATGTCGTCAACGACCTGAAGAAAATCATTCTGCCCGAGGAGGCGGTGGCGACGACGGCGAAATCGAAGTCGCTGTTCGGCCTCGGCAAGGGCCTCTTGAAGAGGAAAGCAGGATGAGCAGCCGCTTCTCCAACCTGCAGAATCGCGATGTCCGTCCGCTGCGGGTGCCCGAACCCGCGCCCGTTCCGCATCACGCCGTGGTCATTCCGACGACCCGCAAGCCGGCACCGCCGAAGCCGGAAGCAGCACCCGCAAAGAGCGCCAACAAGGTGCTCGACGCGCGCGTGCGCATTCACCGCATGCTGCTCGAAGAAATCAACCTCGTCGCGCTGGAGCGGCTGCCCAAGGACGAAATGCGCCGCCAGGTGCATGAGTTCGTCTCGGAAAAGACCCGTCAGGAGCGAATGGCGATCAACACCGCCGAGCTGGACGCGCTGGTCGACGACATCGTCGACGAGATGGTGGGCCTCGGCCCGCTGGAGCCGCTGCTGAAGGATCCGGAGATCAACGATATCCTGATCAACGGCCATCAGAACTGCTTCGTCGAAAAGCGAGGCAAGCTGCAGCAGGTCCATATCCCGTTCAAGGACGAGGCGCATCTGCTTCGGATCATTAGTAAAATCGTCGCGGCCGTCGGCCGCCGCGTCGATGAATCGCAGCCGATGGTCGACGCCCGCATGCTCGACGGCTCGCGTTTCAACGCCGCCATCAGGCCGGTCGGCGTCGACGGGCCGCTGGTGTCGATCCGCAAATTCTCCAAGAACAAGCTCGGCCTGCATAAGCTGGTCGAGTTCGGCGCCATCACCCAAAACATGGCCGAGGTGCTGGCAGCGGCCGTTCATGCGCGCAAGACCACGATCATCTCGGGCGGCACCGGTACCGGCAAGACGACGATGCTCAATGCCTTGTCGGCCTTCATTCCCGAGGACGAGCGCCTGATCACCATCGAGGATGCCGCCGAGCTGCAGCTGCAGCAGCCGCATGTCGCGCGCATGGAAACGCGCCCGGCCAACATCGAGGGTCATGGCGAGCTGAAGCAGCGCGATCTGGTCAAGAACGCGCTGCGCATGCGGCCCGATCGCGTCATCCTTGGCGAGTGCCGCGGCGAGGAGGCCTTCGACATGCTGCAGGCGATGAACACCGGCCATGAAGGGTCGATGGCGACCATTCACGCCAACACGCCGCGCGACGCCATATCGCGCCTCGAACAGATGCTCGGCATGACCGGCATGCCGATGACGGTGCAGTCGATCCGCAGCCAGATCGCCAGCGCCATCGACATCATCGTGCAGCTGACGCGCCTGTCCGACGGCAAGCGCAAGGTGACCAGCGTCGCCGAGGTGACGGGCATGGAAGGCGACGTCATCCAGATGCAGGAGATCTTCCGCTTCGTGCGCACCGGCATGGAGGCCGACGGCAAGATCGTCGGCCATTTCGAGGCGACGGGCATCCGCCCGCGCTTCCTCGAGGACCTGCGCAACATGGGCATCGAATTTCCGGGCAAGTATTTCGAACCCGGCCGGCCGCAGGAGTAGCCGGTGCTCGAGGGATTCAGCCCGATCTACGCCGTCTACGCCGCGGCGGCGCTCACCGGCATCATGATCGCCGAAGGCTGCTACCTGCTCTATGCCGGCCGCAGCGACAAGCGCACGGCGATCAACCGCCGCATGAAGCTGGCGGAGAACAAGATCAGCCAGGAGCAAGTGCTGATCCAGCTGCGCAAGGAGCGCGGCATGGAAGATGGCACGCCCCTACTTTCCTTCGACCGCTTTCGCGCCTTGCGCACGCAGTCCGGCATGATCATGCCAATGCCCAAATTCCTCACGATCACGTCGGGGATAGCGTTCACGCTGGCGCTTTTGGCCATCTGGTACGGCCTGCCCTTGTTGTTCGGGCTGGTCCTGCTTCTGATGCTGCTGCCGGTATTGCCGCTGATGGCGATGCGTTTTCTGCGCAAGCGCCGGCATAAGCGCTTCGGCATGCAACTGCCGGAAGCGCTGGAGCTGATCACGCGCGGCCTCAAAGCCGGCCACCCGGTGCCGGTGGCGATCGCGATGGTGGCGCGCGAGATGGCCGATCCGATCGGCACCGAGTTTGGCGTCGTGGCCGACGAGGTGACCTATGGCTCGGACCTCGTTTCAGCGCTCAACAACCTGTTCGACCGCGTCGGCCATGAGGACCTGCCGCTGTTCGTCACCGCCGTGTCGATCCAGAGCAGCTCCGGCGGCAATCTGCGCGAGATCCTCGACGGGCTGTCGTCGACCATCCGCGAGCGCGGCAAGCTGCGGCGCAAGGTGCGCGCCATTTCGACCGAAGGCCGGATGTCGGCCTATATCCTGACCGCCGTGCCGGTGCTTCTGTTCACCGCCATCATGGTGCTGATGCCGCAATTCTACCGCGAGGTGTGGGGGATACCGAAGACCTGGTACATGCTGGGCGGCTCCATCCTGTGGCTGCTGCTCGGCAATGCCATCATGTTCAAGATGTCGAATTTCAGGTTCTGAAATGGAAGAGGTCATCCGCTTCCTCGCCTCGCTAGCGCCGACATCGCTGATGCCGGTGGCGGTGCTGCTGCTGGTGATGGGCGGTGGCGCGGTGGCCTGGCCGCTGGTCGTCGCCCAGGGCGATCGCAACGAGGTCAAGCGCCGGCTGAAGGTCGAGGCGGCGCAGCCGATCGAGCAGCCCGAGCCGGCGCCGAGGAAAAACGCAACCGCCGTGCGCGAGAAGGCGGTGAGGCGGGCCCAGGAATTCTATGCCAAGAGCGATCCGGAGAATGTCGCGCGATTGCGCATGAAGCTCATCCAGGCCGGCTACATGGAGCCGCGCGCCGTCGGCATGTTCTTTCTGATCCGTTTTGCCGCGCTGGTCGGCGCAGCACTTGGCGCGTTCCTGGTCAACCATTGGGCGGCCAGCGCCGAGTCGACCGTGACCAGCCGCTGGACCTTCATCATCCTGTCGGGAGCGGCCGGCTATTTCCTGCCCGGCCTGGTGCTGACGCAGAAGGTGCGGGAAAAGATGCGCGAATACCGCAACGGCTTTCCCGACTTCATGGATCTGATGATCGTCTGCTCCGACGCCGGCATGAGCATGGAAGCCGGCATCGAGCGGGTCTCGAAGGAACTCGCCAGGACCTACCCGTCGCTCAGCCAGAACCTGCAGCTGGTGTCGCTGGAGCTGAGAGCAGGCCGCAGCCTCGACGATGCGCTGAAGGCGCTCGCCGATCGCCTCAGCCTCGACGAGGTGCGCTCCTTCGCGACGCTGCTGCAGCAGTCCAAGGAGCTCGGCACCAGCCTGTCGGGAGCGCTGCGCGTCTTTTCCGACGAAATGCGCCACAAGCGCATGTCGCTCGCCGAGGAGAAGGCGCATGCCTTGCCGGCCAAGATGTCGGTGCCGGTGACGGTTTGCATCCTGCCGGTGGTGCTGATGGTCGCCATCATCCCGATTGTCGTGAGGCTGACGTCGCACTGAGGCCGGCGGTGCTGGTTAACGCATCCTTTGCATGCAAATGAAATTTGGGCTGATTTCGGCACCGAAGCTTAATCGCTCTCCTGTACAGTCCTTGCTGAAGAACGACCCGGCAAATCGGGCGATGGGGCAGGGGCATGCGTCACAGACTTTCCACGGCAACGGCGGTATTGGCGGCCGTCTTGATGATCACCGGCTGCACGACGAACAGCAGCGTCGACACGACCAAGACCACCGCGATCCAGGCTACGGCCAAGGACATCAGCGCCGCCGACCTCACGGAGGGCAAGGCGCAGTTCCGGGAGGCGAATTTCGGCCTCGCCGAACAGCATTTCCGCAAGGCGGTGGAGCTCAAGGCCGACAATGCCGAAGCCTGGATGGGGCTTGCCGCCTCCTATGACGAGCTCGGCCGCTTCGACTTCGCCGACCGCGCCTATTCGCAATTGCTGAGGGTCGCCGGGCGCAAGCCGCAGATCGTCAACAATATGGGCTATTCGCAACTCCTGCGCGGCAACAAGAAGAAGGCAAGGGCGCTGCTGCTCGAAGCCAAGGCCGGTCTGGCAGACCAGACCGTGGTCAATGCCAATCTGGCGCTGCTCGACAAGAGCTGATGTGCTTCCGGCTTGTCCCGCCGCGGCACCGTGCCGGAGTTTCAGCGGGCATGTCGACGCTTTGTAAACCCTTTGTCGAGCTAGCAGTGGGCACCGGCCGAAAACGGTTTGCGCCACGCGTCTACAACCTACATTGAGGAAGCAACGAGACTCCCCAACGGTAGATCTTCAGAGATGTTGGATTTCAGCTCGCTCCTGCTCGCGGCGGCGCTGTCGGGCACATGCCTCAGCGTCACGATGCTCGCGATCTGGTTCACCGCGCCGCGGGCGCGTTTCGTGCTTACGGTCGCCTGCGGCATACTCGTGCTCGTTGCCCATGTCGTCCTGTTCTGGCGCTATACCAAGCAAGCGAACCCGTGGCTCTGCCAGATCGTGCTCGCGCTGCTTAGCCTTGGGTTTCTCGTCATCTGTTTATCGGCGATGCAGTATCTCGGCATCCGCAATTATCGCCGCGCCATCGGGCCGGCGCTGGCGGCGATGGCCGCCTCCGCTCTCGTCACCTATTTCGGCTTCGATGGTGTCGGCTTCCTCATCACCTATTCGACGGTGACGGCGCTGCTCGCCGCGATCGGAACGATGTTCTGGATGAAGGGGGATCACGACCGTCGGATACTGCTCGTCGTTTCGTTCCTCAGCGGCGCCTGCGCGATATCCTTCGCGCTGTGCGGCATGGTGCTGCTGGTGCAAGGGCAATGGGTCCTCGGCGTCGCGCCCGACAACTGGGCGGAGCGGATGAACTCCGTCGTCGCGGTCGCCTGCATGACCGGCCTCGGCGCGCTGACGCTTTCGCTGCACCATCTGCAGGCGCAGATCGAGCTCAAGGCCGCGACGATGACCGATCCGCTGACCGGCCTGATGAACCGCAGGGCACTCAGCGAGCTTTATGGCGGTCGCAGCTTCGGTCCGTTCATGGCAATCGCGATGTTCGACCTCGACCATTTCAAGACAACCAACGATGTCTTCGGCCATCCCGTCGGCGATCAGGTGCTTTGCCGGTTCGCGGCGGTGATCAAGAAATATGGCAGGGCCGGGGTCGATGCCTTCCGGCTCGGCGGCGAGGAGTTCGCGCTCGTCCTATCGCGCATGACGCCAGAAAAGGCGCACGACATGGCAAGCAGGATCGGCGTCGCTTTCGGCACCGAAATCGTTCCGACCCAACGCGGTCCGTTGCGCAGCAGCGTCAGCGGCGGCATGGGGTTTGGCGCCGCCGATGGCCGGACCCTGGACGAGGTGCTGGCCGAGGCCGACGCCGCGCTCTACGCCGCAAAGCGCGCCGGGCGAAACCGCGTGATCGCCCAAAGCCAGGAGGACCAGCCCGATAGCGGGCCAGCCCTGCGCTCGGCCTAACTTGCCCTAACCGTCTACTCTGCGGCGCCGAGATATTCCGACAGCGGCGGGCAGGAGCAGACCAGGTTGCGGTCGCCGGCGACATTGTCGATGCGCGAAACCGGCGGCCAGTATTTTGCCGCCAGATCGACGTCGCCCGCCGGGTAGGCTGCTTCCAACCGCGAGTATGGATGCGCCCACGCGCCTGCCAATGCCTCGGCGGCAGTGTGCGGGGCGTTGACCAGCGGGTTGTCGTCGAGCGGCCATTCGCCCTTCGCCACCTTTGCCGCCTCGCCGGCGATCGCGATCATCGCCTCGCAGAATCGGTCGAGCTCGCGCTTGGGCTCGGATTCCGTCGGCTCGACCATTAGTGTGCCGGCAACCGGGAACGACATGGTCGGGGCGTGGAAGCCGTAGTCGATGAGGCGCTTGGCGATGTCGTCGACGCTGATGCCGGCGCTCTCCTTGAGCACGCGGGTGTCGAGGATGCACTCATGGGCGATGCGATCGCTCCGGCCCTTATAGAGGAGCGGGAAATGCGGCGCGAGCCGCGTCGCCACATAGTTGGCGGAAACGATTGCCGTCTCGGTGGCCTGCTTCAGCCCGGAGCCGCCCATCATGCGGATATACATCCAGGTGATCGGCAGGATCGAGGCGCTGCCGAAGGGCGCGGCGGCCACGGCATGCGCCGAACCTTCCGTGACATGGCCCGGCAGATAGGGTTTCAGATGCGCCCTGACGCCGATCGGGCCGATGCCCGGGCCGCCGCCGCCATGCGGGATGCAGAAGGTCTTGTGCAGGTTCATGTGGCAGACGTCGGCGCCGATGTCGCCGGGGCAGGCGAGGCCGACCAGGGCATTGAGGTTGGCGCCGTCGAAATAGACTTGGCCGCCATGCTCGTGGATGAGCGCGCAGAGGTGGCGCGCGCCTTCCTCATAGACGCCATGCGTCGAGGGATAGGTGAACATCAGCGCCGCGAGGTTCTTGGAATGCTCGTTGGCCTTGGCCCGCATGTCATCCATGTCGATGCTGCCGTCCTCGGCGCAGCGCACGACGACGACGCTCATTCCCGCCATTGCCGCGCTCGCCGGATTGGTGCCATGCGCAGAGGACGGGATAAGGCACACGGTGCGGTGGCCTTCGCCGCGCGCGCGGTGATAGGCGCGGATGGCGAGCAGGCCGGCATATTCGCCCTGGCTGCCGGCATTGGGCTGCAGGCTGACGGCGTCGAAACCGGTGATCTCCGACAGCCAGGCCTCCAGGTCGTCGACCATGGCGCGGTAGCCGGCCGAATGGCTGGCCGGCGCGAAGGGATGCAGGTTGGCGACGTTCACCCAACTCACCGGCATCATCTCGGCGGCGGCGTTGAGCTTCATGGTGCAGGAACCGAGCGGGATCATGGCGCGGTCGAGCGCGAGGTCCTTGTCGGCCAGCCGCCGCAGGAAGCGCATCATCTCGGTCTCGGAATGGTTCTCGTGGAAAACCGGCTGGGTGAGGAACTCCTTGCCGCGCGGCCTACCGGGCATCGAGCCGGCTTCCACCGTGCCGGGCTTGGCGCCGAACAGGGCCGCGATCGCCTCGACGTCGGCTTCGGTCGAGGTCTCGTCGAAGGCGATGCCGACGCGGTCGGCATCGATGACGCGCAGCAGTCGGCCGGTCTTCTCGGCGGCGGCGGCTATTGCCGCGGCCTTGCCCTTCACTTCCGCCGTCACGGTGTCGAAGCGGTGTGCGCCGAGGACGGCTACGCCCGCCGTCTTCAGCCCCGCCGCAAGGCGGTCGGCGAGGGTGTGGACGCGCTCGGCGATCGCTTGCAAGCCGGCGGGACCGTGCCAGATCGCATAGGCCGTCGCCATGTTGGCGAGCAGCGCCTGCGCGGTGCAGATGTTGGAAGTCGCCTTGTCGCGGCGGATGTGCTGCTCGCGCGTCTGCAGCGCCAGGCGATAGCCCGGGCGGCCCTTGGTGTCGGTCGACTGGCCGACAAGGCGGCCGGGCATCAGACGGGTGAGCTTGTCGGAGACGGCGCAATAGGCGGCGTGCGGGCCGCCAAAGCCCATCGGCACGCCAAAGCGCTGCATCGGACCGACGGCGATGTCGGCGCCGAGCTTTGCCGGCGCGTCCGTCAGCGTCAGCGCGAGCGGGTCGGCGATGAAGACGACCAGCGCGCCGGCGGCGCGGGCCTTCTCGATCGCCGCCTTGTGGTCGCCATAGACGCCGAACGTGTCCGGCCAGGAGACGAGCAGGGCGGCGGTGTTGTCGTCGATGATCTCGCCGTCGACCTCGGTGCCGAGCGGTTCGGCGCGGGTGCGCACGACATCGAGCGTCTGCGGATGCGGCGTGCCGGCGAGCGCCACCTTGGTGCGCTTGTCGCGGTGATGGCGCAGCGCGATGCCGACCGCTTCGGCAACGGCGGTGGCTTCATCGAGCAGCGAGGCGGAGGCCACCGGCAGGCCGGTCAGCTCGGCAACCAGGGTCTGGAAATTGAACAGCATTTCCAGCCGGCCCTGGCTGATCTCGGCTTGGTAGGGCGTGTAGGCCGTATACCAGGCCGGATTCTCGAACATGTTGCGCTGGATGACCGGCGGCACATGGACGCCGTGATAACCGGCGCCAATGAAAGTCTTCAGCACCGTGTTCTTCGCCATCATCGCCGACAATTCGGCCAGTGCTTCGGCTTCGCTCGCCGGAGTGGGCAGGTTGAGCGGCAGGTCCAGGCGGATCGATCTCGGCACGGCCTGGCTGATCAGCGTTTCGACGGACGGAACGCCGATGGTGGCGAGCATGGCCCTGACATCGTTGACGCTGGGGCCGATGTGACGGGCCGAGAAAGGAATGGGTGCTGCGGTCATTTCCAAAGATCCTGGTATCAGCCGATGTGGGCTTTGTAGGCGGCCTCATCCATGAGGCTGTCGAGCTGGCTTGCGTTGGAAAGCTTCATCTTCCAGAGCCAGCCGTCGCCGGTCGCCGCCGAATTGACCAATGAAGGGTCCGACGACAGCGATGTGTTGGCTTCGGTGATCTCGCCGTCGACCGGCGCGTAGACATCAGAGGCTGCCTTGACGGATTCGACGACTACGGCAGTGTCGCCCTTGGCGAGCTTGCGGCCGATCTCCGGCAGTTCGACGAACACGAGATCGCCGAGCTGCTCCTGCGCATAGTCGGTGATGCCGACGGTGGCTACGCCGCCTTCGACGCGCAGCCATTCATGATCTTCAGTGAAATAGGTGTTTGCCATCGGAATATCATCCTTTGCGGTAGCGATGTGGCGTGAAGGGCAGCGAAGTGACCTCGATCGGGATTCTCGTCCCCCGGACGTCGGCGAATAGTCTGTTGCCGGGCTTGGCCAGCGCATTGTCGACATAGCCCATGGCGACCGGGTGGCCGGTCGAGGGGCCGAAGCCGCCCGAGGTCACGTGGCCGGCCGCATTGCCGTCGGCATCGACAAGCGCGGCGCCGGCGCGCACCGGCTGACGACCATCGGGCTTCAGGCCGACGCGCTTCTGCGATGACCCGCGCTCGAGGATCGAGCGCAGCGCATCGGCGCCGATGAAATGACCGGAAGCGCGGAGCTCTTTGGGGATCGCCCACATCAAACCGGCGCTCGCCGGATCGATCTCGGCTGTCAGATCCTGGCCATGCAGGCAGAGCCCGGCCTCGAGCCGCAGGCTGTCGCGGGCGGCAAGACCGATCCATTGCACGCGGTCGTCCTGCAGCAGCCTGCCGACGAGATCGCGGGCATCCGCCTCCGGCAGCCCGATCTCGAATCCATCCTCGCCGGTGTAGCCGGAGCGGCTCATGAACCAGTGTTGCCGGGGCTCGACACCATGCATGAACAGCAGCGAGCCCGTTTCGATACCGGCTCGCGAAAGGGCCGCCCAGGCTTCCGGGCCCTGGATCGCCAGGAAGACGCGGTCGAGCGGCTCGACCTTGGCATCGAAATCCGCAGCCAACGCACGCACGTGCTTTTCGTCCTCGGTCGCATTGCCGGCGTTGGCCACCACCATGAATCGGTGATCGCCAAGGCGCGTGACGATCAAGTCGTCGATGATGCCGGCGGCCTCGTTGAGGAAGAAGGTGTATTTGGATTGGGAAATTTCGAGCGCGCCGGCATCGAGCGGGCAGGCGCGGTTGAGAAGCGCGGCGGCGCTCGGGCCGCCGACTTCGAACAGCTTCATATGGGAGATGTCGAACAGGCCGGCATGCTCGCGCGTGTGGAGGTGTTCCTTCATCACGCCCGCCGGATAGGTCAGCGGCATCGACCAGCCGGCAAAAGCGCCGAAACGCGCGCCCGCCGCGTTATGCAAATCCTCGAGGGATAGATGTTTGGTGTGTTCGCCCGTCATGTCTTCTCCAGAGTCGCACGCAATCGACCGCCATTGGCGGTCCAGTCCGTGCCCCTCTGTCTGAAGCCTGAGAGACTCGCGCCCCGTAACTCTGTCGGCAGCGCTTACACCTTCGGCGCGGGAAGATTCCCGACTTTCCAGAGTTGTCTTTCCCGTCCACGGTTCTTTTGCCTGAGAGATTTCGGGCGATTTCCCCTTCGGCGACAGCTTGCGCTGTTCTCTCCCGCAAACAGGTAGGACTCAGTCACCTGAGCCCTCGACGCGCCATCCATAGCCCGTCGGCGACACGTTGTCACCTCCCAGCGACATCTCTCTCGGCATCCGTCGCCGATGACAACACCCGATCTGGTCCGAACGGTTGTACGACAAGGTGGCCTAGCCGCCCGAGACCATCGTCTTGCAAAGGATGATGTTGGAATGGCTTCGAGCCATCCGGAAGGTCGGCCGCCTGTGAGAAGCCGATTGTCGCCATCGAGGCGTTTCTCGATCGCGTTGAGCTCGGCTGGCGGAAGATCATGCTCGGCCTGCAGGCGAAAAGGCCCATCAAATACCGCCGTACCAGTCGTAGCCATTGTCTTCCCAATAGCCGCCGCGGCCGCCGCCGACATTGGCGAAGCCGTCGACCAGCTCGATCTTGTAGAGATATTTGGGCATCTTGTAGCCGAGCTGGCGCTCGACCCGCACCCGCAGCGGTGCGCCGTTCTCGACCGGCAGCGGCTTGCCGTTCAAACCGTAGGCCAGGATCGTCTGCGGATGACGGGCATCGATCAGGTCGATGCTGCCGTAATATTTGATGTCGCCGGAAAGGCTTTGCTCGATCGTGTCGAGGCAATGGAACATGACATAGCGCGCCTGCGGCTTGACGATGGCCTGATCGAGCACCAGCGACAGCGGCGTGCCGGTCCATTTGGCGATGCAGCTCCAGCCTTCCACGCAGTCGTGGCGGGTGATCTGGGTGCGGCTTGGCATGTTCTGCAACTGCTCGCGGGTGAGCGACAGCGGCTTCTCGACCAGACCGGTCACCTCCAGGCGCCAGGCGGCGAAATTGTTGGCGAGAAGCCCTTTATAGGTGTCGTCGTCAGGCGCGGTGATGCCGTTCGGCCGCTGCGGCTGGCGGATGTCGGCCTCGCTGAATTCCGGTGCCAGCGCGTCCCGGCCGGCAAGCAGGCGCTGTGCGCGGTATGTCAGGCCGTTGGCGCTTTCGAGGAAGCTGCGCAGCCCGCTGCCGACGCCCAGCCCGCTGTCGAAGGCATCGCAGCCGGACAGCGCGAGGCCTGACAGACCGAGGCTGGCGGAGGTCAAGAACTTCCGGCGGCTAATCTGGAATTTTGCCATGTCAGGCGCTCCTCTCGGTTGCCTGGTCGTGCTTTGCGGGCGGGTCGGTGCGGTACCAGCCGGTGATGATCGAGCGCAGCTCGTTGATCGGGCCGGCAGCCACGATCATCAGCATATGGACGACGAAGAAGAGGACGAGCAGCACCATGACGGTGAAGTGGATGGTGCGCGCCGTCTGTCGGCCGCCCAGGATTTCATTGAGCCAGGGAAGCACCGAATTCATGCTCGGCGACATCGCAAGCCCGGTGATGATCATCAGCGGCAACAGCACGAAGAGCACGCCACCATAGGCCATTTTCTGCAGCGTGTTGTATTCGCGCGCGTGGTGGAATTTCAGCTTCGCATGGTCGACGATGTCGCGCGGCAGCTTGCGCAAGTCATCCAGGCGGGGGGCAAGATCGCGACGGATATGGCCGTTGATCAGGCTCGCGATCAGCCAGATGAGCAGTGTTGCGCTCAGCACCCAGGCGAAGAAGAAATGCACGACGCGGGCTGTGCCGAGATCGTAGTAGGACGGGATCGTCGCCCATGACGGAAAGGCGCGCGGCGTTTCCTGTCCGGGAGGGCCGGACCAGCCGAGCACGCCGGTGGTGTCGAAGCGATGCCCGAAGATTTTGGTAAAGCCGCGCGGTCCGCTATCCGTGTTTTCGGCGCCGATCTCGAGGATCGTGTTGTTGTATTGGAAGCCCGATTCCTTGCCGATGTAGAGCTGTGGGCGTGCGTTGAAGATCTGCAGGCCCGAAAGCAGCATGAAAAACAGCGAGAACGCCCAGAGCCAATGGGTCAGGCGCGTCGAGCGCGACTGCCGGTAAATCAGGGTCGGGTCCTTCGGCGCGGATGCTTCTACCTCGGCGGAGGGTTCGCTTCTGGCGACGGTCTCCATATCTGGGTGTCCTCCCGGCTGCATCGTCTGCGGCCTCTCAGAGCCTCGTTCTCCTCCCAATACGTCTTCGGCCCAAGCGTTGTTTCATCCGATCACGGATTTATTATGGGCTGCCCAGGCTGACCGCGAGATTGACCGCGGCGGCGACGATCACGGTGTTGAAGAAAAACGCCAGGATCGAATGGACGAGCACGACCTGGCGCATGCGCGAGGTCGTGATGGCGGTGTCGGCGGTTTGCGCAGTCATGCCGATGACGGTCGCGAAATACAGGAAATCCCAGCCTTCCGGCCGTTTGCCGCCGGGAAAATCGAGGCCGCCGACCGGATTCTTGTTCCTGGTTTTCTCGTCGATCTCGTCGCCGTCCATCCAATAGACATGCGCATAATGCAGCGCCGCCATGGCATGGATTGTGAACCAGCCTAGCGGGATCGACAGCATCGCGAACAGCACCTCCAGCGGATGCGCGGCAGCCTTTTGGTTGATGAGCTGAAACAGCGAGCCGATGGCGAGGCCGACGACCAGGAGCGTGACGGCAAAAATCAGCAGCACCGGCAGGTCCGTGGCACGGGCGTTCTTGCTCAGGTACCGGCCGGTGAGCCTCGGCATCGCGACGAGCACCAGAACGGTGTAAGTGGCGAAGAAGAGGTTGGCGCCGATTGAGTAGGGCAGCGGCGCCCGCAGCATCAGGGCGAGAAGCAGCGCGACAATGCCGATGGCCGCGGCGAAAGCGAACTGCACGTGCCGGTGGATCGGCGTGTTGAGGGATATGTCGTCGCCCATGGCCGGTTCTCAAGGGGCTTCGGGTCAGCCGGGTGTGGCGGATTTGAGCGCCCGCCGCAAGATGCGGTCGAGCTCGCCGAGAAAGTTCGACCTGTCCTTCGGTGTGAAGCCGGCGTTGAAGCCGCGGCTTTCGCCGGTCTCGCGCAGATGCTGCTTCAAATCGCGCATCGCCACCGCCATGCCGATGGTCTCGGGCGTGAAGGGACGGCCCGTCGGTCCCAGCACATGCGCGCCGAGCGCCACCATGCGCGCGGCAAGCGGGATATCGGCCGTCACCACGACGTCGTTGGGTTTGGCGTTCTCGACGATCCAGTCGTCCGCGGCATCCGCGCCCTTGGATACGACGACGTTGCGGATCATCGGATCGCGCGACGGGCGCAGGCCGCCATTGGAAACATAGGTAACGGCAATGCCGTGACGTTCCGCGACCTTCTCGACCTCGGCTTTCACCGGGCAGGCGTCGGCATCGACATAGATGATGGGTTCGGGCATCGTCTCTCCAAATGTGCAAAGGGCCGGCGCTGGCCGGCCCTTTGCCAGGAATCCCGCCATTGTCAGGCCGCCAAGGCTCCCGACTTCTTCGCCGTCCAGGTGGCGATGTAGTCCATCAGGGCGGGGTTGAGGCAGTCATAGGGCTCGAGCCCGATCGACTTCAGCTGGCCGCGGATGCCGTCCATGCGGCTCGGGTCGACGCCGGCTTCGATGATCGAGGA
>NZ_NSGF01000007.1 GCF_002294995.1 Mesorhizobium sp. WSM3860
CCGGTCCTCCCGGCTGGCGAGAAAACTGTCACCCATCTAATCGGTCCATTCTGTTACCTATCTATCCGGTTCGGACAGGCTCTCCCTTCTCCCCTGTGGGAGAAGGGAGATCGGCGGCAATTCGGGGCAATCCGACCCCTCCCACAACGGGGGAAAGGTAGACGGGCTTAAACCTACTTCACCGGCGCGTTCATCGCCCAGGCGACGCCGAAGGGATCCTTGACCTGGCCCCAGCGGTCGCCCCAGAACATCACCTGGAGGGGCGTGACGACTTCGCAGCCGGCGTCCACCGCGCGCTTCCACCAGGCATCGACGTCGCCACTACCGAGATGGAGCTGAAGCGCATAGCCCTGCGCCGCCTGATGCGGATGGCCGTGCTCGGGATAGGCGTCGCCCAGCATGAGCGTCGAGCCGTTGACATAGAGATGGATATGCATGGTGCGGCCTTTGTCGTCCGGCGGATAGGCAAAGACCTCCTCGGCTCCGAAAGCCTTCTTGTAGAACTCGGCCGCGTTGATGGCGCCGTCGACCTGCAGATAGGGGGTCAATCCGCCAAGCACTTTGGCGCGGGGTGGGGTCTGGTCGGTCATCTCACGTGTTCCTCTTCACGGGTTGATTGGGCCTTGCGATCAAAAGACGGACGAGGCGACAGCAATCCTACACGGGTCGCGGAATTTTTTAGCGGGCCGGGCCGGGACCGGCCGGACACCGGCGAAGCCGATGACCGTCGCATGACCCGGGTTGGCCACTTTCAAATGACGTCGGTCGAGAACGTGGCCGTGCGGCGGCCGTTCCGCGTGTCGAGAATTTCCGGAAAACCGATGTCCTTGCGCAGGTCTGCCGGCAGCGAAAGCAGAATGCGCTCGCTGCGGTAGCGGGCGCGCGCCGCCGCATATTGGCTGGCGATGCGGCTGATGGATGACAAGATGGACATGATGAACTCTCCCTGGTTGATGCCGGCACCATCCTGTCGGCATCCCAAGGACGAGGAATGCTGCGGCGATCCGACAGATCGCCTGAATTTTTTCGTGCGCCCGGAAAGCCGGCCGGTATAGGCCGGCCTTGTCGTGGCTCTCAGCGCCCCGTCTCGGCCACCGAGCGGAAGAACCCTTCCGGACTGTCGACTTCGGCCAGCCGCCGCTTCTCGATCAGCCAGAACCGGTTGCCGATCGCGCGGATAAAGGAGCGGTCGTGCGAGGCGAGCAGGCAGCTTGCCTGATGCTTCAGCAACTCGTCCTCCAGCGCTTCCTGGCCGTCAATGTCGAGGTGATTGGTCGGCTCGTCGAGGAGATAGAAATTGGGGTTGATCAGCCGCAGCACCAGCAACATCAGCCTCGACCGTTGCCCGCCCGACAAAGCGGCGATCCTTTTCTCCTGCATCTCGATGGCGACGCCGGCGCCGGCGAGAAGCGAGCGCGCCCGCTGCTCGCCTATTTCGAAGCGGCGCGAAACCATCGCCAGCGGGGTGTCGTCGGCGCCGATGCCGGACAGCGCCTGGTCGCTGTAGCCGAGCACGGTCGACGGCGTCACCTTGATGTTTTCCATCGACCCCGGTTCGGCGATGGCGGCGCGGATCATCGCAATGAAGCGCGATTTGCCAACACCGTTGCGGCCAAGCAGCACGATGCGATCGCCTTGGCAGATATGGCGCTTGCCGGTCCTGAACAGCGGCGTGCCGTCGGGCGTTTCCACCGCCGCGTCGTCCAGCGTGATCAGCACCTTGGCGTGGCTGCCGCGGTTCGCCAATCGGATCGCGCCGGCCGAACGCTCGCGATGCGCTGCCACGGCTGCATCTTCCAGCCTTTCGGCCCGCTCCCTGAGCTGCTTGGTTTTCACCGTCAGCAGGTCGCTGCCGGAATTGATGCCGATATTGTTGAGCTTGGCTGCCTGCCGGCGCATCTGCTGCGCGACCTTCATGTCGCGCTCGAACCGGCGGGCCGTCGCGGCATCGACCTCGTCAAGCGCCTGCCGGGCGCGCGAATAGGGCAGCGAAAACACCGGCGATTCTTCCGGGCGCAGGAACAGCGTGCGGTTGGTGGTGGCGTCGAGGAAGGCGCGGTCGTGGCTGGCGACGACCACCGGCACCTCGCGGGGGAGCGCGTTGAGCCAGGTTTCCAGTTGGCCAATCCTGGCGAGGTCGAGATGGTTGGTCGGCTCGTCGAGCAGGAGCACATCCGGATCGGTGACCCAGACACGAGCGATCAGCGCCAGCCGCTGCCAGCCGCCGCTCAAGGCCCGCATCGGCCTGTCGCGCATGTCCTCAGGCACATCGAGCGAATCCAGCACCACGTCGACGCGCCAGAGCTCGCTGCCAAGCTGCTCGGGCGGCAAAGCATCGGCAACCACCCGATGGAAGCTGCGGTCGAGCAGCGCGTCGGGGACGGATTGCTCAGCATGGCCGACGCGCAGGCCGCGCGTCCGGGTGATGTCGCCGGTCGTGGGGTCCAGCTCGCCTGCCAGGCATCTGAGCAAGGTGGATTTGCCACGGCCGTTCGCCGCGACGATGCCCAGCCGGTCGCCGGCACCGATGGTGAGGTTGAGGTTGGAGAAGAGCGGCGCACTCATGGTGACGCCGAGGGATTTGAGGCTGATCAGGGCCATGTCGATTTCTCTGGTCTGCCCGGAGGAACTCCGGTTGATGCACTTTGACGGTGCGCCGGTAGGCCATCAGGCCGAGCTCAGCGGCACCACGAAGGGCAGACCAAAAATCGAAGCGGGGGAAAAATTCCGCGACCGTCCTGGTCAGCCCTGCAAGCAAGCTCGCAGGGCACAGACAGGGCCGCGCTGACGGTGGTGATCGATAGACACGCAGCCCTCCTTTCCAGATGTTCGGGTTGGGAGACTGGGTACACCTGGGGAGGGGGACAAGGCAAGGGGTGGCAGGAAAGAGGGGGCGCTGAAACTGCCGATCTCCCCCTTGTGGGCCCTTGCGAGGGAGATGTCCGGCAGGACATATGGGACGCTGTCCCGCCGGCATGTCAACATATCAACCTCTTCAGAAATCAGTGCCCCGGCCGACCGGTCTTGCTCGGCCGGCGTTTCTGGCGGCGCTCATCGGCCGGGTCTTCGTAAGAGCCGATGCCGGAGCGCTGGCGGACAACGGGCTTGCCGACATCGTCGCGTTCCTTCGCGCCCGCCTCTGTCCTACCGGACATCTCCCCCACTTGGGTGGAAATTGGCCGTGGCTTCGCAGGCACCGTTCCTTCGACGGGTTTTTCGGTACGGCGCACCGTCATCTCGTCGAGCGAGTTCTTGCGGAACAGCGACCCGGTGCGATCACCGGGAATGCCGAAATCGGAGCCGTGCGCTTCCTGCGCCGACTGCTTCTTGAACAGCGAGCGCGAGACAGCGCCAGCGGGTGCTGCCATATCGGTGCCCGGTCCCATATCGTCGATCGATGGCTTAGCGAAGAGAGGCTTCTTCACCGGCATTGCGCTGTCGGCGCCCATCTCATCGAGATGCGGCTTGCGGAGCAGACCCTTGCCGTCGTCATCGACGGTCCGGTGCACGGCACGTCCCTTGTTGTGCCTGCCTTTCTCGCGGCCGGAGACCGGGCTTTCCATGTCGGCGTAGCGGGCGAGCGGATCATCCGAGATGGACAGTTCCATTTCGCGCAGCCGCTTGATCTCGTCGCGGATGCGGGCCGCCTTCTCGAAGTCGAGATTGGCGGCGGCGTCGCGCATCTGCCTGTCCAGCGCCTCGAGATGGGTTTTCAGGTTGTTGCCGATCATGGCGCCGGCATCGTCGGTGAACTGCGAGATATCGGCGCGGACGTGATCCTTCTCGTAGACCGAGTCGAGAATGTCGGCGATGCGCGACTTGACCGATTCCGGCGTGATGCCGTTGGCCGCGTTCCACTCCATCTGCTTCTCGCGGCGGCGGTTGGTCTCCGCCATCGCCCGTTCCATCGAGCCGGTGATCTGGTCGGCATAGAGGATGACCTTGCCGTCGACATTGCGGGCGGCGCGGCCGATCGTCTGGATCAGCGAGGTTTCGGAGCGCAAAAAACCTTCCTTGTCGGCGTCGAGGATGGCGACGAAGCCGCATTCGGGAATATCGAGGCCTTCGCGCAGCAGGTTGATGCCGACCAGCACGTCGAAGGCGCCGAGGCGCAGGTCGCGCAGGATTTCGATGCGCTCGAGCGTGTCGATGTCGGAGTGCATGTAGCGGACGCGGATGCCGTTCTCATGCAAATATTCGGTCAGATCCTCGGCCATGCGCTTGGTGAGAACCGTCACCAGCGTGCGGTAGCCCAGACGGGTGGTCTCGCGGATCTCGCCGACGACATCGTCGACCTGGGTCTTGGCGGGGCGCACCTCGACCGGCGGGTCGATCAGGCCGGTCGGGCGGATGACCTGCTCGGCGAAGACGCCGCCGGACTGCTCCAGCTCCCAGCCGCCCGGCGTGGCCGAGACCGCCACCGACAGCGGCCGCATGGCGTCCCATTCCTCGAAGCGCAGCGGCCGGTTGTCCATGCAGGAGGGCAGGCGGAAGCCATACTCGGCAAGCGTCGCCTTGCGGCGGAAGTCGCCGCGATACATGCCGCCGATCTGCGGCACGGTGACGTGGCTCTCGTCGATGAAGATCAGCGCATTGTCCGGCACATATTCGAACAGGGTCGGCGGCGGCTCGCCCGGCTGACGCCCGGTGAGGTAGCGCGAGTAATTCTCGATGCCGGCGCAGGAGCCGGTCGCCTCGAGCATCTCGAGGTCGAAGCGCGTGCGCTGCTCCAGCCGCTGCGCTTCAAGCAGGCGGCCAGCCTTTTCAAGCTCTTGCAGGCGATATTGCAGCTCTTCCTTGATCGACTTGATAGCCTGATTCAAGGTCGGACGCGGCGTCACATAGTGCGAATTGGCGTAGATCTTGACGCTCTTCAGCTCGCCGGTCTTCTGGCCGGTCAGCGGATCGAACTCGGTGATCGCCTCGATCTCGTCGCCGAACATCGAGATGCGCCAGGCGCGGTCTTCGAGGTGGGCCGGAAAGATCTCGATCGTGTCGCCGCGCACGCGGAACGAGCCGCGCACGAAATTGATGTCCTGACGTTTGTATTGCTGGGCGACGAGGTCGGCGAGCAAAGCTCGCTGGTCGAGCCGATCGCCGACCTGCATCTGGAATGTCATCGCCGTATAGGTCTCGACCGAGCCGATACCGTAGATGCAGGAGACCGAGGCGACGATGATGACGTCGTCACGCTCCAGCAGCGAGCGCGTCGCCGAGTGGCGCATGCGGTCGATCTGCTCGTTGATCGAGGATTCCTTCTCGATATAGGTGTCGGTGCGCGGGACGTAGGCTTCCGGCTGGTAGTAGTCGTAATAGGAGACGAAATACTCGACCGCGTTTTCGGGGAAGAATTTCTTGAACTCGGCGTAGAGCTGCGCGGCCAGCGTCTTGTTCGGCGCCAGGATCAGGGCAGGGCGCTGCGTCTCCTCGATCACCTTGGCCATGGTGAAGGTCTTGCCGGAGCCTGTCACGCCGAGCAGCACCTGGGTGCGGTCGCTCTGCTCGACACCCTCGACAAGGTCCTTGATGGCGGTCGGTTGGTCGCCGGCGGGCTCGAAATCCGACACCATCTTGATGGCGATGCCGCCTTCCGACTTTTCCGGCCGGGCAGGCCGGTGCGGCGTCCAAAGCTGGCCGTCCTTGTGCAGCGGATTGCCGGATTCGATGAGCCTCGACAGTGCGGCGACGGTCGCGGTCACACCGCTCGAGGAAACCTGCTCGGCGTCTTCCAGGCTGATGTCGAGGCCGGCCACCGGGTTGAGGCCGGCGGCGGCACGTTCCTTCGCCGACGCCGCGCCGCCCATCGAGGTGCCGCGCGCCGTGCGCCCGGGCGCAGCGGAGCGTTCAGGGATCTTCTTCGGAGCCTTTGTCTTTGGCTGCTTTTCCGCCTCGCGCTCGATCTGCCCGGCCCAATCGGAGATCGAGCCGGTGAGAGGCGCGCCGGAGAACTCGCTCTGCGGCGCTTCGGCAAAGCCGCCGCGCTCCAGAGGCTCGGCGGCGTCGAGAAATTCGGTCAGCGGACTGCGCCGTTTCGGCGCGCCATCTTGCGCCGGCGAGGGCGTTTTCTTGTCGGTGCGTTTGGCCATGGCCCGAATATGGGAGGACTCGGACGAAATGGAAAGAGCGGAGTGAAATGGCGGGTGCTCGCTGCCGAGCGTGCTGACAGAAGGCTGTCAGGAGGCATGTCGCACGCGCCGTTTCGTTTCAGTTGAACCACAGCGCGAAGGTCAGGAAGCCGGCGCCGCCGAACTCGCGCTGGATCTGATTGAAATCGTCGCTGGTGAGGATTCTTCCACTTTCGAGATAAGGCGCGATGGCCGGGCCGGTGATCGACAGGACGAGGTCGAAAGGTTTCGGCTCGTCGAAGAAGCGCTTCATGTTGATGCCGTTGCCGATGATGCGGAAATGCGGCAGCAGCACGCGGCCTTCGAGAAGATCTTCAGCCATGGTCAGGGCTGCATGCCATGCCTGCACTTGCTCCTCGCCAACCTCAAGGCCGGTGAGCGGGTTGATGCCCTTCTGCTGCGGTCCCGGCAGCCATTCGCGGTCATTGTCGGTTTCGGCGCGTATCGCTTTCCAGTCCTCGCGCGAAAGCCGGATCATCTCCAGCAGGTGACGGCGCGCGGCCTTCCGGCGCTCAGGCTCGATCACCGGCCAGTTGACGAGATGCACCAGCGAAATGAAGTCGGCGAAGCGCCATTCCGAGGCGAAGATGCTGCCGCTCATGCCGCCATCCGGCGGGACCAGCGCGTCCTGCAGTGGCAGTTTCGCGTGCGGAAACAGCATGTGGAAAGAGCCGTCGAACATGGTTTTGAAATCATGCGCCAGCCAGAAATCGGTCTGCGCCATCAGGAACTCGGCGTAAGCTTGCAGCCAGAAGCCGTCGGCGCGATCGAAGCGGAAGGTGAGCGAAGGGGCGGCATCGCTTGCGTCGACGCCGCCGCGTGAGAGCGAGGCAATGATCGCGGCGATGCTTTCGTCCGGCGCGATGTTGCCGTCCTCGTTGAGATCGATGCCGGCGTGAGTGAGGTCGACCACCATGCCGATATCGGCGTCGGGGTCACCGAGCCCAGCGTGGCGGCGGATTTCTCCAGACGGTCGCGGAAGGCGATCAGAATGGCGCGGAACTTTTCGTAGGTCAGCGGCTCGGGACCGGGATTGTCCGGCACGGGCAGCCGCATCAGCGGCAGCATGAAGGATTGCGGGCTCTCGAAACCGTGCCGATGCAGACTGCTGGCCAGGATTTCCAACGCGGTAAAGAATTCGCCGGCACCGGCGGCATAGGCCGATGCCGGATCGCCCGGTGCCGCCGCCTCCAGTGCCGCCAGGGCTGTGTTCCGATCCGCTACGGTCTTCGCCTCGAACAGGGCGGCCGGGTCGGGGCTAGCCGCTTTGGCGTAAGCAAAGGGCACGAGCAGCAAGAGTGTGAATGCCACAAGGCTCCATAGTCGCTTCACGGTGAATCCTCCCGTCCCAATCCCGGCAGCCACAATACACCGATTTGCCGCGCTTCGCCTGCTGCTTCCTCCTGTCGCGCAGACGGTCTACACACGATGGCAAACGGTTGGGCATCGCGTGTCGAATTATCCGCTCTCCTACAAATTGTCGTGGCTGCCGCGTTTCCTAAAGCCGTCGCTTGGCGGCGACAGAAACGGTTTCGCGGCGCCGGCAGCGACGCTGATGGTGCCGGCGCCAACGCAAACTGTGCGACTTGCCTTCATCGGCGACCTGTCGGCGGTCGCCAATCGCGCGGCGCCCGAATGCGACCCTGGGATCGCGGCTTTGCTCGCTTCGGTCGATCTCGTGGTCGGCAATTGCGAAAGCCCGATCGTCGAGCGGCCGAGCGCGGTGGCGGGCACGCGGCTTGGCACGCGTCACGCGATGAGCGAACGCTTCCTGGCGGATGCGCTGGCGGCCGTCGGCATTGCCCGTGACAAGCTGGTGCTGTCGCTCGCCAACAATCATGTCCTCGACCAGGGCGTTGCCGGCTTCGACGAGACGCTCGCGGCGCTGAAGCGGCTCGGCGTTCGAACCATCGGCACGACTGTTGGCGGCGCAGTCCAACGTCACACAGCCGGCCCGCTGACGATCGGCTTCGCCGCCTTCACGCTTTGGCGCAACGCTGACCAGGCCGAATTTCGGGCGCGGGTTTCCATGGCGGGCGATCCGGCCGAATGGCCGCTTGGGATCCTCGAGGCTGTCGACTTGCTCTGCGCGGTGCCGCATTGGGACTGGGAGTTCCGGCATTTTCCGAAACCGGCGACGCGAGCGCTGGCGCGGCGGCTGGCGGGCCACGGCGTCCGGCTGATCGCGGGTCACCACGCTCATGTCGTGCAGCCGGTCGAGGGCATCGGCGATGCGCTCGTCGCCTACGGTCTTGGCGACTTCCTCGGCACTGCTTTTGCCAGGCAGACATGGCCCGGCCGCATCGGTTCGATCCTGGTCGTCGAGGTCCGCACGGACGCTGCCGCGCGAGGCAAGATTGCCGCTTACAAACTGCATTTCTTCATGCGCCTCGCCAAAGGCGGCCATGAGCGGCTGGTGCCGGTGGAGGCGCTGGAGGAGGGACGATTGAAGCGGAAGGTTAGCGAACGCCTGGGCGCGATCTTTTCCGCCTGACAGCCGACTGCTGACCGGCCCGACCGGCTGCGGAGAACTCGCCGCACCAGGCGGCGGTCATACGTTGGATGCAGTTCAGCAATCGAAGCCGTATTGGGTGCGCATGTAATCCGCTTCTTCCTTGGACATTTTGTTGAACATCACGCAGACGGTAAAGCTGCCGACCTGATGGCCATCCCTGGCGTATCCCCAGTCGGAGATATCGTCCTTGGTGAATTCGATGCTCTGGCCGAATACGACGTTGCGGACGAGTTCCGGCTCGTTCGCCAATATGCCGACAAAGCCGGTGGCGGTCCTCTTGAAGGGGATGACCCAGAAATGCTCCGTCGCATGTCCGTCGACCACCATGACCTTCAGCTTGAACTTGTCGGTTCCCGGCGGCGGCGCGTCGGACAAAGCCAGGAAGTCATCCAGGCTGGATCGTGCCTTTGCAATCGCCGCCGCCATCTCGGCATCGTCAGGGGCCACCATCACCGTTTTGTCGTCGCCCTGATCGGTGTCCTGCGCTCGAACCTGCAAAGGGACGAGCGCCAGCAGCAGGCATAGCGCGATGCGAACGGCAAAGGTCATGAAGCCCCCCCAGACTGATAGGCCGCTATCTTTCCGCATCGTGGCGGCGTTATCAATCGGTGGCTTCAAGTCCGGGGCAACGCGGATTATCGCACACCGTTGTGACGGCCGGTGGGGACCAAGCCTTTGGGTCAGGTTACAAGCCGCTCGGCACCAGTCCCGCCAGCCAGTTCGCCGATCGCTTCGCCATGTCCACGGTCGCGGTGGCGGCGCGGCCGAGATCGGTCTTGACCACGGCATAACCAGTCTTGGTGCGGTAGAGCACGGCGCTGCCGCCGTCGACCGCAGCCTCGAAGGCGACCGGCCGCGCGGCTTCCGTCTCGCTGGCCGTCACCGTTGCGCCGACCGGGGCGCTCGGGCGATGGCTGAGCTCGGGCGGCAATGGCGGCTCGACGGCGCGGTTCGCCGGCTGCATATCGGGCTTCGAGGCTTTCGCGGCAAGCTCGGAGGACGATGCCGAACCCTTGGCGCGGCAGATGCCGGAAACCAGCGGATAGTTGAAATTGCGCTGATGCAGCATCTGGCTCTTCATCGCCGCTTCGCAGTCGGCAATCGTCGCCCATTTGGCGGGAGTCTCGCCGATATACTCGCAGAGCTTGGCGTCGCAATCGCAGCCGACAATGGTCATGGCAACAACGGCGGTCTTGATCACGGTCTTGTCCCTTTGAATTCGTTCCCAGGCTGATCAATCGCCGGGGAACAAGGCGGGATTTGGCCGCGATTGTGAATTGTGCGTGTCGGCATGTTGCTGAAGATTGCTTGGCTTGCGGCTGTGGCGGGAAAGCATCAGTGGCAAATGCTGGGGCGGGGCAGGCCCTGGCGAGAAGGCCGGTGAGGCGGCAGCCCAAACGACAGTCGGCGCTGGGATTGCTCCCAGCGCCTCCCTGTCAGATCAGGAACCGGTTACGGCAGCAACTTCCGTAAAGTTGTCGCGCCAGACCGGCCTTGATTTTGACGGTCCTGCCAGCCGCCACCCGAAGGGCAGCGTCCGTTCCAGACCACGCCGATCTCCGCCCTTGCGGGCTTCGCCCAGCGCACCATCGAAGGTTTCACCCGCCTTCATGGCAGCATCGGTCCGCCGTCGGCGTTCGCACGCTTTCCGCGGCACCCGTAGGTCTCGGCATCCGTCCCTCCAACAGGCGAACCTGCTCTCGTTCTGGGCCGCACGGGCCTCAGGAAATCCGCCTTGCGCTTCTGCCTTTCGGCCAGGGCGTTCGGTAGCCGCCTGAGATGGGTTCAATGTATGCCGGGTAAGGGATTTGCGGAATAGACGCGGACCTGTGGATAGCGGGATTATCGGGGACCGATGCGACAAGTCTCGGAATTTGCTGGCCGAACACCTTAGACAGCCGCCCCATTTTTCCGCGGTCCTTTCGACGATGAGCCTTGCCCCGCCAGTCGCCCCGCGTTTCAATGTCGGCAAAGTGCTGTGGGCGCTGCATCAGCCGAGTCGCCCCGCGCTTTCACGCAAATAGGCCTTGGGGGAGATCAGGTTGAAGGTCGGAGTGGTTCTCAATCCGATTGCGGGAGGGGGCAAGCTCAAGCGGCATTGGTCCGAGGCCGCCGCATCGCTCAAGAAGCATTTCGGCGATTTCGAGCTGCGCGAGACGCAGACCAGCGGCGACGCCGAGCGATTGGCAATCGACCTCGCGGCCAGCGGATGCGATCTGGTGATCGCGGCCGGCGGCGACGGCACGGCCAGCGAGGTGGCGGACGGGCTGCTGCAGGCAGAGCATGAGACCGGCCGAACCAGTGCGCTCGGCCTTCTGCCCTGCGGCACCGGTATCGATTTCGCGCGAGGGCTCGGCCTGTCGGACGAAATCGACGAAGCACTGGCGCGTATCGCCGGCGCCGGCGCGCGCAAGGTCGATGCCGGGCGCGTCTGCTACATCGACGACCACGGCGCGCTCGCCAGCCGCCACTTCATCAACATCGCCAGCCTCGGCCTCTCCGGCGCCACCGATCGCGCAGTCAATGCGGACAAGCGCAAGGGCAGGGTCTCGGCCAAGGCGCTGTTCTTCTGGCGCACCGTGCTCGAATTCATCCGCTACCGCTTCCAGGAGGTCAGAATCACCATAGACGACGGCGAGCCGGTCGAGGCGCGCATGGCGCTGGTGGCGGTAGCCAATGGGAAATTCTTCGGTGGCGGCATGATGATCGCGCCGGACGCCGATCTGTCCGACGGCCAGTTCGATATCGTCATCCTGCGCGCCGCCGGCAAGCTTGGGCTGATCCGCGACATCCGGCTCCTCTATGGCGGGCGCCACCGCAACCACCCGGCGATCACCGTCCTGCGCGGTCGCAAGGTGCTGGTCGAACCACTGGGCGACGTTGAGAAGAACGGAGCGCTGGTCGACATCGACGGAGAATCTCCGGGCCGGATTCCGGCAACCTTCGAGATACTGCCCGGCGCATTGACGCTGAGGTGTTGAATCAGCTGCTTGAGGGTTTGATTCCGCCGGTGTGACTAGGAGATTGAAATAGCTGGCTAAATTTTTGGCGGGTTACAGTTCGAGCTTGGCCGGGAAGCCTGGCGCGCGAAGCTCCGTGCCGACCGCATCCTCCAGAAGCTTGACGATCTGGGTCGACCAGGCGCCACCGCCATACTCCTGCCTGCCAACCTCGAAAATCTCTTTGACGAGCGGTGCCAGTTGAAGCGGCACGCGGAAATTCCTGGCCATGCCCAACGCGAAACCGAGATCCTTCAACGCTAGGTCCATGGTGAAGCCGATGTCGTAGGAGCCGTTCAGGATGAGCTGGCTTTCGGTCTCGTGGACGAAGCTGTTGCCGGAAGACGCGACGATGGCGTGATAGGTCTGGGCGAGGTCGAGCCCGCCTTCGTTGGCGAGCATCAATGCCTCGCCGGCGGCGACCAAATGGATGAAGGCCAGCATGTTGGTGATGACCTTGATCACCGCCCCCGAGCCGACGGGACCCATCAGGAACGACTTCGCGCACATCGCCTCGATCGCGGGGCGATGCCGCTCGTAGAGCGCGGCGTCGCCGCCGACCAGCGCGGTGATCTTTCCCGCCGCCGCCAGGTGCACGCCGCCGGTGACCGGACATTCCAGCGTCTCGATACCTTTCGCCGAAGCAAGTGCGGCCAGCCGCAGGATCTCGTCGCGGCCATTGGTCGACATCTCGATCCAGGTGCCGCCGGCGGGCAGGCCGTCCAGCAATCCGTCAGAACCGGCAAGCACAGCTTCGCTGACTTTCGGCGAGGGCAGGCAGGTGATCGCATTGCCGGCTCGCACCGCCGCCTCGGCGGGGCTTGTCGCCGCCGCGGCGCCAAGCGCAACAAGCCGCTCGATCGCAGCCGGGTCGCGATCGAAGACGGTGAGGGCAAAGCCGTGGCGCAGCAGGCTGGCGGCAAGGTTGCCGCCGAGATGACCAAGGCCGATGAAGGCGTAGGCGAGGCGCGCGCTCACGGCATCAGCGGCATCTGCATCATCTGCAGATGCAGGTCCTTGCCGCTATAGGGATGCGCGTCGCAGACCGCCTCGTTGAGCTCGACGCCGAGGCCCGGCTCGTTCGACGGGATGACGTTGCCGTCCTGCCATTCGATCTTCTTCTTGAGCAGCGTGGCGTGAAAACCGTCCCACTGCTTCAGCGATTCCAGGATGAGGAAGTTGGGCAGCGTCACGGCCAACTGGATGTTGGCGGCGCCGACGATCGGCCCGCAATAGCAGTGCGGCGCGACCTGAATGTGGTAGGCCTCGGCCATGGCGGCGATCTTCTTGGTTTCGAGAATGCCGCCGGAGCGGCCGAGATCCGGCTGCAGGATGGTCGCGGCGCGGTTTTCGATGACGCGGGCGAACTCGAATTTCGTCGTCAGCCGCTCGCCGGTGGCGACAGGAATTGAGGTGCCGCGGGCGACTTGCGCCATCACCTCGGGCATGTCCGGCGGCACCGGCTCCTCGAACCACAGCGGATCGTAAGGCTCGATTGCACGTGCCATACGGAGCGCACCGGAGGCGGTGAACTGGCCATGGGTGCCGAACAGGATGTCCGCCCTGGTGCCGACCGCCTCGCGGATCGCCTTGACCATGCGCGCCGAAAGGTCGATGTCGATCAAGCGCGGCTGATGGCCGTCATAGGCGGTGTAGGGCCCGGCCGGGTCGAGCTTGACGGCGTTAAATCCCTGCTCGACATATTCCAGCGCACAGGCCGCGGCCATGTCGGGATCATTGTAGACGTTCTGGCCGCGGGCGTCTTCCGAATGGACGCTGCCGGTATGCGGATAGAGGTAGGTGTAGGAGCGCAGCGTCTCGTGTACCTGGCCGCCGAGCAGCTTGTAGACCGGCTTGCCGGCCTCCTTGCCGATGATGTCCCAGCAGGCCATTTCGAGCGCCGAGAAGCAGCCCATGCCGGAAACGTCGGGACGCTGGGTGAAACCGGAGGAATAGATGCGCCGGAAGAGGTTCTCGACATCGTGCGGATCGCGGCCGACGAGATAGCGCTCGGCCATGTCCTCGATCATCCTGGCGGTGACATGCGCCGAGAAGGTCGCGTTGTAGGCCTCGCCATAGCCGACGACGCCGCCATCGGTCGTCAGCTTGACGAAGATGAAATACTTGCCGCCGATGCCGGGCGGCGGGTTGCCGACAACCCAGGTCTTGACGTCGGTGACTTTCATTTTTGATCCTCCAGAACCAGCTCGGCGCCTTTCCATCCGGTGAGGATCGCGGCGGCGTTGGTGTTGCCCGTGATGTTGTCGGGAAAGATCGACGCGTCGATCACACGCAAGCCCTCGAGCCCATGCACCCGAAGCCGTGGATCGACGACGGCGCGGGCGGCGTCCGGGCCCATCCGGCAGGTCGAGACGGGATGATAGACGGTGCCCGAGCGCTTCCTGAAATCCTGAATCAGATCGGCATCGGAAGTGATTGAGGGCCCAGGCAAAACTTCTTCCTCGATGATTTCGGCCATCGCCGGCATCGAGGCGATCTTGCGGACGAACTTCACCGCCGCCAGCATCTCGTCGACGTCGGCGTTGGTCGAATAGGCGTTCGCCGTGATCTTCGGATAGTCGCGCGGATTCTTCGAGCGGATCATGATCTCGCCGCGGCTCGACGGGCGGCAATTGGAAAGGCCGATGGAGAAGCCCGGCCACGGATCGGGCGTCAGGATCGGGCGCTCGCCGCTCTTCGGGATGACGGTCGAGAAGGCCTGGAAATAGAGCTGCATGTTCGGCCGCGCCATCGACGGGTCGGTGCGGAAGAAACCGCCGGCATTGTTCATCGACAACGACAGCGGACCGGAACGCAGCAGGATGTACTGCATGCCGACCAGAAGCTTGCCCCACCATGGGCGCAGGATCTGGTTGAGCGTCGGCAGCTTGCCCTTGAAGGTGTAGTTGATGCCGACATGGTCCTGCAGGTTGGCGCCGACATTGTCGTTGGCGCGGACGACCGGGATGTCGAGATCGCCGAGCAGCGCAGACGGACCGACGCCGGAGAGCTGCAGCAGTTGCGGCGAGTTGATGGAGCCGCCGGAGAGGATCACCTCGCGGCCCGCGCGCACACTCTTGGTTTCGCCGTTTTGCTGGTACTCGACGCCGACGGCGCGCTTGCCCTCGAACAGGATTTTCGTCGCCAGCGCGTTGGTCTCGACGCGCACGTTGTTGCGCTTCATCGCCGGGCGCAGGAAGGCGCGGGCGGCCGACATGCGGCGGCCGTTCCTGGTGGTGATCTGGTAGATGCCGACGCCCTCCTGGGAGGCGCCGTTGAAATCCGGATTTAACGGCAGCCCGGCCTGCTGCGCGGCCGCCAGGTAGCGCTTGGTCAGCGGATGCACCGCGTTCGAGCAATCGGCGACGTGCAAGGGGCCGCCGACCCCGCGCCATTGGTCGGCGCCGGCCTCGTTGTCCTCCAGCGCCTTGAAAGCGGGGAGCAGGTCGTCATAGCTCCAGCCCGGATTGCCGGCGGCGGCCCAAGCGTCGAAGTCCTCGCGCGCGCCCCGGATGAAGACCATGGCGTTGATCGAGCTCGAGCCGCCGAGCAGCTTGCCGCGCGGCCAGTGGTCGGCATTGTTGCTGAGGCCGGGATCGGGATCGGCCTTGTAGTTCCAGTTGACGGCCGGATCGAAGAAGGTCTTCCCGTAGCCGAGCGGCATCTGGACATAGAATCTGCGATCGCTGCCGCCGGCTTCTAGCACCAAGACCGAGAAGCGGCCCGAGGCCGAGAGCCTTTCCGCGACAACCGAACCGGCCGAGCCGGAGCCGATGATAACGAAATCATAAGTCTGCATGATGCGGGCCGGCTCCGAAAATCCGGCTTACCCTAGACATTGCCGGATCGCCGCGTCGCCGGGGCTTCCGGCATGGCTTGTGAAAAAAGCGACCGAGCGGCGGCGGGCTTACGCCTTCAGCAAAGCTTGCGACATCGCAATCGCATTGCTACGGCTTCAGAAAGCAGCGGCTGGAGGACCCCTCATGGTGCACTACGCGGACGGCAAGCCGCTCGGCGACCTGACATTGAGGACGCTCGCCATGCCGTCGGACGCCAATGCCGCCGGCGACATTTTCGGCGGCTGGGTAATGGCGCAGATGGACCTGGCCTGCGGCATCCGCGCGGCCGAGCGCGCCAAGGGTCGGGTGGTGACGGCGGCAGTGAAGGAAATGTCCTTCGCCAAGCCGATGAAGATCGGCGACACGCTGTGCATCTACACCCACGTTGAACGCGTCGGCCGCACCTCGATGACGCTCAAGGTCGAGGCATGGGCGCAGCGCTATCTCACCGACCTGATGGAGAAGGTCACCCATGCCGATTTCGTCATGGTGGCGCTCGACGGCGACGGCAAGCCGAAGCCGGTCCCAGCCGAAAGCTGACGGCGAACGATTCTTCCGGACAGGAATATTTGTAACAACTCTTGCGCGGGAGGTGCGTCCGGCGACATCCGACGGTTGCCCTCGCGCCCGATTGTGCCCGCGCTGGAGGAAAGACAATGCGTCAACATATGCTGAACGGCTGGCTCGTGGCAGCCCTTCTCGCACTCACCTGCCTGCTCGGCATAACCGTCTACGCAGAAGTGAAAAAAGAGGTCCAGCGCACCGCGTGGATACATGGCCTCGGGGCGGAACAGAGGCAGGGAACGACGTGGGCAATCTGCTCTTAGGCGCCGTGTGGCAGCACCACGTCAAAAGCCTGAATAGTCGTCTCAGACGCGACCAAAGCCGCCAGGGTCGAGCGGGGCATCAAGGTTGATATGCCCTCGAATACGACAAGTCAAAACGATACAACGGCGCACTCCTAGCGCAGTCAGCAACCGCTTCGGCGCGATGCTCGCAACACGTTTAGTTTCAAGGCTTTCAGGGATGCTCGCCGTCGAATTTCGCGCGTGCCGCGCGCACTCGATTGGTATTCTTTCGCGCCCATTCGCCGAGCGCACCAACCGGCCCCAGCAGCTCGTGGCCGAGCTCGGTCAGCTCGTAATCGACGCGCGGCGGAATGGTCGGAAAAACCTTGCGCGTGACAAAGCCGTCGCGCTCCAGACCACGCAAGGTGATGGTCAGCATCTTCTGCGAAATGCCGCCGACGGCCGTGCGCAATTCATTGAAGCGCATCGGTCCGCCGCCCAGCTTGCCGACCACCAGAACGGTCCATTTGTCGCCGACCCGTTGCAGGATTTCCGATACGGCCCGGCAGTCCTCGGTGTTGTGCGGGTGCCTCAGTAACAAAAATGTGCCTCCTTGCGCGCCACTTTGTCAGTATCACATATAGCGCCGGTATCCAAACGATACCGAAATTCCCCCCCGCAAGGAGAGCCCCCTTATGTCCAAGCCCAAAATCGCCATTGTCGTCGGTTCGACGCGCGCCGCCCGCTTCGCCGACGTCCCGACGCAGTGGATCGCCAAGATCGCCAAGACGCATGCCGACATCGACATCGAAGTCGTCGACTTGCGCGACTGGCCGCTGCCGTTCTTCGATGAGGTCGCATCGTCCGCATGGGCGCCGTCGCAGAACGAGGTGGCGCAGCGCTGGCAGAAGAAGGTCGCCGAGTTCGACGGCTTCATCTTCACCGCGGCCGAATACAATCACGCGCCGACCGCCGTCTTGAAGAACGCCATCGATTACGCCGCCAATGAATGGAACAAGAAGCCGGCCGGTTTCGTCGGCTACGGCAGCGTCGGCGGCGCGCGCGCCGTCGAGCAGCTTCGCCTGATTGCCGTCGAGCTGCAGATGGCGCCGGTCAAGTCGGCCGTGCACATCGCCTGGGGCGATTTCCTTGCGGTTCGCCAGGGCGATAAGAAGCTGGAAGACATCGAACATCTGAACCAGGCGGCGGCGGCGCTCATCAACGACGTTGCCTGGTGGGCGAAGGTGCTGAAGGCGGCGCGCGCCGCCGACGCGATCGCCAGCGAAGCCCGGGCGGCTTAGTCGTTACATCCTCCCAAATACCTTTTCGGGCGGCGCTTGCGCCGCCCTTTTTTATTTGCGGAAGCCTCGGTCGTTTGACAGATGATCGCTAAAGGGGCTTCGCGTTGCTGCAGCTTATCCCGACATACTGAAGGAACGTTGGATTTCAAATCGGTATCCTCCGGGCGAGCCTTAGTCGTTCTCGTGAAGCTTGAAACGCCAATCTTCGTAGAAATCGAGATATCCGGTATGGACCGGGTCCGCGAGACGGCGGGATTTCATGTAAGCCTGCGCCAGCACATGCGGACTGCCCTCAATAGGTTCAACCTCGATCGGGACGCGCAGATTGCCGGGCTTGCCAACGGATTCGATCCGGTCAAGCCTGGCCAGGGCGCGGTCGTCGACCGCGTAGAGCTCGCCCCTGACGTGGAAGCCGAGACCCGGTTCATTGAACATCATCGGCGCGAAGCGAGGTCCGGCAATCAGCATCGGGAAACGCTCACGGGTCCTGCAGGCACCGAGGGACGCGGCCCCGGACAAACCCGCCTTGTGAAGAGGAAACCCTCTCTTCAAGGTGCCAAACACGAAGAGGTTGAGGAGCATTTTCGGGAACGCCGGCCGAAGCTGGAAGTTCATCCGTTTTCGTGATGTTCAGGGCAGGCGCAAATCCGCATGACTCAATTCCCAATCATCCTGTCGACGGACGAAGCCGCGAAAGCCGAGGCCGCAGCGGCGCTCTACCGCTATAACGTCGCCATCACAGGAACGGACGACCGCATTCCCATAGGTGCCATATTGTGTGATGGCTCAGGCAAAGCTTTGGGCGGCCTTTGGGGAAGGACCGAACTCGGCCTTCTATTCTTGGACATGTTTTTCGTGCCCGCGCATTTGCGCGGTCTGTCTCACGGCGCCCGGTTGCTTGCCGCCGTCGAAGAAGAGGCAAAGGCGCGCGGCTGCAGACGCGCCGTCGCGGAGACAAGCAGCTTTCAGGCGCCTGGATTCTACACCCGGCACGGTTATGCGGAATTCGGCCGCGTTCCGTTCGGGTTCGACGGGCAGGCCCGCGTCTTTCTTCGCAAGGAACTGGCCTGAATGGATGTTGGGAAAACCCCGCAGACCCAGGCCCGGCTATCGCCGCGCCATCGGACGGTGGCCGTCGGGCAGGCGGGTGGCGATCAGCTTGTCGATGCGGCGGCCGTCGAGGTCGACCACCTCGAAGCGCCAGCCTTGCGCGTCCACGCATTCGCCGGTAGCGGGAAGGTGATGCAGATGCGACAGCACGTAGCCGGCCACCGTTTCATAGTCGCGGTTGTCCGGCAAGTCGATGCCCAGCACCTCGGCCATCTCGTCGGCCTGCATGTAGCCGGCGAGCAGCCATGAGCCGTCCTCGCGTTTGACCGCGTTCTCTTCCTCGCCGGCATCGAGGTCCGAGCGGAAGACGCCGGTGATCGCTTCCAGGATGTCGGCCGGCGTGACGATGCCTTCGAAATGGCCGTATTCGTCATGGACGAGCGCCATGGGCACGTCCGATTCCCGCAGCCTTTGCAGGACGTCGAGCGCGTCGGCCTGATCATGGACGATTGGCGCGGTGCCCACATGCTGGCGCGCATCCAAAACTCTGCCGGCAAGAAGGGCGGCCAGCACGTCGCGCGTCTGGATGACCCCTATCATGGCATCGACGTTGCCGTCGCCCGCGGGCAGGCGCGAATGCTGGCTCTCCATCAGAAGCCGCTTGATGGCCGCCTCGTCGGATTGCAGGTTGATCCAGTCGACCTCGGTGCGCGGCGTCATCACGGCGCGCACGGCGCGGTCGCCAAGGCGCATGACGCCGGCGATCATGCGCCGCTCGTCGGATTCGATGGTGCCGTGATGCTCGGCCTCGGCGACCAGCATCTTGATCTCCTCATCCGTGACCTTCTCTTCCGCCTCGCCGGCCTGGCCGAGCAACCACAAAACGGCGCGGCCGGAAATGTCGAGCAGAAAGACGAGCGGCGCCGATACCGTGGCGAGAATGGTCATCGCCGGCGCGGCGCGGACTGCGACGCGCTCAGGATCCCTCAGCGCGATCTGCTTCGGCACGAGCTCGCCGACGATCAGCGAGGCATAGGTGATGACCGCGACGACAATGCCGACGCCGACAGGGTCTGCGATGTTGTCGCGGATGCCGGTCGAGGCCAAATATTGAGCCAGTCGCTCGCCGAGCGTGGCGCCGGAGAAGGCGCCGGAAAGAACGCCGACCAAGGTGATGCCGATCTGCACCGAGGACAGAAACTTGCCGGGGTTGGAGCCTAGCGCCAGCGCGCGGCCGGCACCCCTGATATTGCGGTCGATCATCGCCTTGAGTCGGGCCGGCCGCGATGAGACGATAGCGAGCTCCGACATGGCCAAAAGGCCGTTCACCAGGATGAGGGCGGCCACGACGGCGATTTCGACGTATAGCATGCGGCGTCAATAGCATTGCTGCGGTGCATTCGAAAATAGCGGGTTGGCTGTTTTTCGAATTGCGCCGTTGCCGCTTCGAGAATGCCGGATGCGCTAGGGCAATTGCTTCAAGACGCCAACCACCGCCATACCGTCGGTGAAATATGGATCGCCGCCGCCGTTCCTGCCGTCTTTCGTCGCGCCGATCCCCGGGATCTCGCTGGTCGATGTCAGCATGCCTGCGGTGCTGAGATCTCCGATCAGGAAGTTGCGCTCGGCGTCGATGTCCGGGCCGATATGGTGGGTGATGGCGCCGGTGTCGTGGCTCAGGCCGACGCCGCGGTCGAAGCTGGCGGCGCCCAGCCAGAGCGGGCGGCCGTCGTCGCCGACGGTATTTGTCTGCCAGAAGCGGACGTGGTGGCGCCGGTCGGCGCTGTCGCCGATCGGCTTTTCGAAAGCAAGGTCCTGGACGCGGCCTTCGAAAAGCAGGCGGCTGATCGGCGCATCGGGATAGGGCCGGGAGAACAAGACGCTCTCGCCGATGTCGATCGCTGTCCTGAGTGTGACGGCGTCGGCCGTGTCCCAGCCGGCGACGGCAAAGGCGTGGACCACCTCCTTCTCGGTGCCGACAAGTCCGACATTGATCGGGTCGCCGGGAATGCCCTGCGGCGTGTGCGTCACCATCTCGAAGCGCTGCGTACGGAAGCCGCGCTCCCGCCACGTCCAGAATTCCGGCGCGGCAAGATAGGCAAAACCCAGATAGAAGGCACAGAAAGCCGCCAGCCAGATCGCCGCGCGTCGCCTAAGGCTTCGCCCACCCACGAGAGACCACTCCCAAGCCTGTGCCCGGCCCACTCTATGCGGTGTTGGGCCGGTTGGGCAGTAGGCCGAAGGGTCAGCGGCAGGCGCGGTGGCCGCTCCTGCGGTTCTTGACGTCGAAGTGGAAGTGGTTGCGGTGGTCGTAATTGTAGCCCGGGCCTAGCACCGTGTTGAAATACTGGCAGCCGTCGGCGCGCACATTATTGAGGAAGCCGCGGGTGCGGAAGGCGAACAGGCCGGGCTTGCGAACGTCGATGTCGTCGCCATTGTTGAGCTCGATGCTCATGACGTCGAGCGCATTGCCCTTGCCGTGCTCCGACAAGACGCCTTCGCCGGCGATGTTGCGGCAGGAATAGCTCGATCCCTGATGGATCGCCCTGACGCCGGAGAAATAGCGCCAGCGGGCGGCCGGCACCAGCTCGTTCCTGGTCCAGGCGGCGAAGGTCGCGGCCATGTTGCAGGTCAGCGTCGCTGCCGGTTTCATCTCGACGCTGCCGATTGCCGAAACTTTCACCGGGAAATCGATGCCGCATTGGCCTTCGTGGATTGGCTGGATATCCTGGTAAACCACGCCAAGCCGTTTCAGCTCATTGCGGCAGTCGATCTCGCTGGCAGGCATCTGCTGCGGCGAAGACATCGGCTCATCCATGCGCGGATAGGCTGCCTGGGTCAGATAGGGATCGGAAGGAACAAGCCTCTGCATGCCGGAATATTGCGGAGTCTCGGCCATGGAGGCGGTCTGGCTGCCGACGTCGACGGCCGGTTGCAGCGAGAAGACATCACCGGTGGTGCAGGCCGAGACCGCTGTCATTGCTAGCCCGGTTGTCAGTCGGACGGCGGCGGAGCGCGCACGAGTGCTTAGTCGCGCCAAGGCGAGGCTGGCGCCAAATATTGCGGCCATCGGAAGGCATCCTGTCCCCGGATGGCACAAGTCTAGTCGGCAAGAGTAAAGGAAAGATCAGCGCCGGCATTCACGCCTGGGGCGGAATTGCGGCATCTGTTCTTCGCATCCACTCATTGGCAGAACGTTCCGCCATTCCGTCTCGGCTCGAGATCGAAGTGGAAGTGCAGCGCATGGTCCGGATCGCTGCCCGGGCCGAGCACCGTCTTGAACGGACCGCAGGCGGCCTTGCGGATCGTGTTCAGGAAGTTTGCATCCTTTTCGGGCGGCACCGGGCCGACCTGGATCGTCCTGCCGTCGGAGAGTGTGAAGGAAGCGATGTCCAGCGCATTGCCGAAGGCGTGCTCCGAAAGCTTTCCACCACCGTTGCGTGGGCGGCAAACAAAGGCGGAGGCCTGGGCGATCGATTTGAGATCGGCGCCGAATTCGGCCTTCGCGGCGGGTTGGATGACTTCGGCGGCAAATCGTGCCGCGGCCTCCGCCATCCGGCAGTTGAGTTCGGCGCCGGCGCCTATGCCAATCGATTTGCCCAGCGTTTTCATGATGATGGGATAGGGGATGGAGCAGCCGATTTCGGCATCGTGCTCGGCCTTGTGCTCCTCGAATTCGACGCCGAGCGTCTTGAGGCGCTCACGGCAGGCTACTTCCTCCGCGGGCATTTTGTCGGCTGGCAGCTCAGCGGAGCGCGGATCGGGCAGCATTTTGTTGTCGTGGGTATCAGCCGGCTTTTCAGGTGGCTTTGGTGCGGCAGCGGGCGGCTCCGGTTCCGCGATGTCGGGTCGTTGTGTCGGAATCGGCACCGCTGCAGGCGCCTCAGGTTCGTTCGTGTCGGTTGACAGCTCGGGGGCCGAAGGCTCGGGATGCTGCCGCTTTCCCTGACGAGACTTTTCTTGATCGATCCGGGCGGATGCGTCAGCGTCCTTTGGACCGGCAGCCTTCCGCTCTTTCATCGTTGCGGTGTCGGCCTTTTGCGCTTCCGCGGGCCTTGGCTCTGGCACCGGAACGTCTGCGGGCAAGGTCGGCTGCTCCTGCGTTTGCTGTTGCGCCAGCTTTGGCGCGATATGTTGCTTGCCGCGCGATCTCACGCGGTGCTTGCTCCTCGGCCGCAGTGGCTGATCGGCCCGCAGCGTCAACGGCTGCTCCATACGCGGTGTCAGCGGCGGCCTGTGACGATGCTTGGCATCGGCCGGCGTGACCAGCAAAATCCCCGCCACCAAAGGCAGCGCCAGTCTGCAAAATCCGGAAAAGCTCAGCGTCGCCATCGGCCGGAAACGGGCCCGGCATCGCAAGGTTGCCTTGGACGCTGCGGCGCTGCGATCAAAATCGGTTACCGGTTCGTTACGCGCCGATCGCCTCCAGGCCTTCCTCCAGCCAATCGGCGAGCTGCGGCAGTCCGAGCAGGTACTTTGCGGTGCGCTTGTTGGCGCGTTCGCGCGCGGCCGCCACCGCGTCGACCCATTCGGAAGCTTCATAGTCGCCGCGTCCCACCCAGGCCAACGCTACGAGCTCGGCCGCTTCATCGACGTTGAGATCGTTGATCAGCTCTCGGAACTCCTCCTCGGTGAGGTCTTCCGACGCCTCCTCGACAAGGCCGTCGTGATGATGACTGTCGTGCCTGTCGCCATCGAACTCGACCTCGTGCTCGGCGCCGTCGTCGTAGTCCTCGTTGACGGCGGCGCTCAGCGCCTTGGCCTTCAGGATGAACAGGCGCACGGTGTCCGGGTCGATGGAAAGCTCCCATTCCTTCTCGAGGCGCTGCTGCACTGGCCTTTCTCCTCCGTGTGCGCTCGACTGATGATAGCGGATTTGCGGCCCGCGTCACATCCGTCCGCAGAGGCGATGCGCTCCCCCGCCTCCAAATAGTTTGGCTGTTGACAGCTTTTCGGGATGAAACCGCATCGAGGCGGCGTTAATCTGCCGTTGTCACGCTCAAGGAGGCTCCGATGCGCAGACGTTTGCTTGTTCAGGTCTTGGCTGTTGCGGTTAGCCTGCCGCTGTTCGCGGCGCCTGCATTCACCGCCGGCGAGGGCGGTGGCGGCGGTGGCGGTGGCCAGACGACCACCCAATGCAAGAAGGGTCAGGTCTGGGATAAGAAGAAGAAGAAATGCGTCGTGCCGCAGTACGGCATGCTGGACGACGACAGCATCTACGAGGCAGGCCACGATCTGGCGATGGCCGGGCGCTACGACGAGGCGATCTCGGTGTTGACGCTCGCCGCCAACAAGCAGGATCCGCGCATTCTCAACTATCTCGGCTATTCGCATCGCCATTCCGGCCGTGTCACGGTCGGCCTCGGCTACTACGAGGAAGCGCTGCGCATCGACCCCAACTACACGCTGGTGCGCGAGTATCTCGGCGAGGCCCATCTGCAGATCGGCGATCTTGCCGGCGCCCAGGAGCAGCTCAAGGAAATCGAGAAGCGGACCGGCAAAGGCTCGCGCGAATACGGCATGTTGTCGGAGCAGATCGAACGTTTTCTGAGGAGCTGATTCTTGCCCGATGCTTTTCGAGGCCGGTTGCGAGCAATCGCAGCCGGTTTTTTGCTGCCGGCATTCCGGATTTCGCGCCGGACGGCCTTGCGAAAGCGGTGGTGATTTTACTGAACTTCATTTTTGAGCGTGAAAATCGCGCGAAGATCGCTATATTCAGGGAAATTGTGGTGAAACGGTTCCGTTAGCCCGAGGCTGCCGGACCGTTTTCTTTTTGTACCCAACGACAAGGCTATTCCCGAAAAGCGGGGGTGGTGGCAGGAAAGGTCAGGCATCATGATCAAGGTCCCGATGACAGGCGAGGGGTTCGCGTCATTGAAGGAAGAACTGCGCTGGCGCCAGCAGGAAGAGCGTCCACGCATCATCGAGGCGATCTCCGAAGCGCGCTCGCATGGCGACCTGTCCGAAAATGCCGAGTACCACGCGGCGAAAGAGTCGCAGAGTCACAATGAGGGCCGTATCAACGAGCTCGAGGACCTGATCGCGCGCGCCGAGGTGATCGACGTGTCGAAGCTCAGCGGCGACAAGGTGAAGTTCGGCGCCACCGTCGTGCTGGTCGACGAGGACACCGAGGAAAAGAAGACCTATCAGATCGTCGGCGACCAGGAAGCGGACGTGAAGTCAGGCCGTATCTCGATCTCCTCGCCGATCGCGCGCGCGCTGATCGGCAAAGAAGTCGGCGATGCCATCGAAGTCAACGCCCCGGGCGGCGCACGGGGTTACGAGATCGTCCAGGTGCAATTTATTTGAGGCCTAGATTGGCGCTTCCGATCTAAGCGCCAGCAGCCGATCCGCTTCGGCCATCACTTCAGTCGGCGTGACTTTGCCGCCGGCGGGCGCCAGCAGTGTCGATGAAAACGGCCCGCGCGGGCCGGTCAGGCCCGGCTCCGTCGCCAGGAATATGGCGACGGTCGGCAGGCCGAAGGCGCTGGCGAGATGGGTGAGGCCGGTGTCGGCGCCGATGATGAGCGTCGACCGGCCGAGGATCGCGGCGACATCCGCTAGCGGCGATTTCGGAACCAGCACCGTTTCCGGCACGGCGCCGGCGATCGCCTCGGCAACGCGCTTTTCCGCTTCGTTCGACCAGGTGACGATCGGTGTAAATTGCTTGGCCACCAGTCGGCCCGCAGTCCCGACCCAGTCTTCGACCGGCCATTTCTTGTCTTCGCGGCTGGTGCCGTGCAGCAGGAAAGCCGTTTTACCTTCGATGCCGGAAAGTCCGCCCGCCGGCGGCACTATGCCGGAGTTGAGCGTCGCGAGGTCCGCCCGATACCCCAGCGCCAGGCCGAACAGGCGTCTGGTGCGCTCGATCGCGTGCAGGTCGCGCGGCACCGCGTATTTGCGGTCGTAAAACAGCGCCGCCGAAGGCTCGCGGGCGCTCGAGCGGTCGAAGCCGGCGATCGGTGCGCCAGCCTGTTTGGCGACCACGGCCGACTTCAGCAGGCCCTGGGCATCGATGACCAGGTCATAGCGACCCGAGCGAAGCGCACGTCGCAGGCCGGCCATCTCGCGCCATGTGCCGCCGTCGAACGGCTTCTTGCGCCAGCGCCGGATCGCCACCTTGTGGATGGTTCCGATCGCCGGATGCAAGGCGACGATGGCGGCGAAGGCCTCTTCCACGCACCAGTCGAAGCTTATGTCCGAGCGATTGCGGAGCGCGTCCTCGACGGCCGGGAAGGTGTGGATGACATCGCCCATCGACGATGTCTTGACGATCAGAACCCTCATGCGGCCGCAGGAATTTCAAGCAACCGGTCGGCGGCGGCGGCGACCCGCGCGACATCGAGCGTCTTAAGGCAGTTGAGATGGCCGAGCGGGCAGACCTTGCTGTGGCAGGGCGAGCAGGAAAGGTGCAGCCAGATCAGCTCCGAACGATCGGTCAGCGGCGGCGTGTTCTCGGGCGAGGTCGAGCCATAGACGGCGACGATCGGCGTGTCGACAGCGGCCGCCACGTGCATCAGCCCGCTGTCGTTCGAGACGGCTAGCTTCGCCGCGGCGATCAGATCAATGGCATCCTCGAGCTTCGTCCTGCCGGCAAGGTCGACGGCGCCCGGCGCAAGCCTCGCGATCTCGCCTGTGACCTCAGCGTCGTTCTTCGAGCCGAGCAAGGCGACACCCAGGCCTTTTGCCGTCATCCCGCGGGCTAGCTCGGCATAGTATTCGCTCGGCCAGCGCTTTGCCGGACCGAACTCGGCGCCCGGCAACAGGGCGACGAATTCTTTTGCGCCCAGCCCGAACCGCGCCAGCAGATCGGCCTGATTGGCCATATCGACGGTGAGTTTTGGCGGGCGAAAGGTGCCGCCGCGCGCGAGGCCGAAATAGGCCCGTGCCGTGCGCCGCTTCACCGCATCGGGCAGCGGAACGATGTCGGTCAGCAGGCCGTAGCGCATTTCCCTCAGATGGCCGACGCGGCGCGGAATTCGGGCGAAGAACGGGATCAGCGCCGATTTCCAGCTCCCCGGCAGCACATAGGCCATGTCGTAGCGGCCGCGCAGCAGGCGGCCGAAGCGCCTGCGGCTGCGGAATTCGAGCGCGCCGGGCATCAGTGGAAAGTCGATCTGGCAGCGTATTTCGGGCATGCGCTTGACCAAAGGCGCGGCCCAAGCCGGCGCGAGCACATCGATGGCCGCATTCGGATGCCTTTCCTTCAGTGCCGCGAACAGGCACTGGGCCATGACCATGTCGCCCACCCAGCGTGGGCCGATCACTAGGATCGTTGGGCTTTCAGCCATTCGACATAGTCTCTGACGCCGGTTTCGACGGTGCGGAATTGGCCATTGTAGCCGGCCGCGCGCAAGCGGGACATATCCGCCTCAGTAAAACTCTGATAGCTGCCCTTCAGGTGTTCGGGGAAGGGAATGAACTCGATCTCACCTTTGCCGAGCGTGTCGATCACCGTCTCGGCAATGGCGCGGAACGGCTGGGCGCGGCCGGTGCCGCAGTTGAAGATGCCGCTTGAGCCCCGCTTCCATAGCCATAGATTGACGTCGGCGACGTCGCCGACATGGATGAAGTCGCGGCTCTGCTCACCGGGGCCGAACCCGCCATAGGCGCCGAACAGCTTCGGGTTCTGGCCCTGCTCGACCTGGTTGAACAAATGGAAGGCAACCGAGGCCATGGCGCCCTTATGCGCCTCGCGCGGCCCGTAGACGTTGAAATAGCGCAGGCCGGCGACCTGCGAGTGATCGGTGTCGAACACAATGCGGCGGACATAGTCGTCGAACAGCTTCTTCGAATAGGCGTAGACGTTGAGCGGCCGCTCGAATTCCGGCTCCTCGCGGAATTCGCTGCCGCCGCCATAGACCGAAGCCGAGGAGGCGTAGAGGAAGGGCACGCGCAGCCCCAGGCAGGCGTGCAGCAGGCGCTTCGAATAAGCGTAGTTCACGTCCATCATGAACTTGCCGTTCCATTCGGTAGTGGTCGAGCAGGCGCCCTGATGGAAGACGGCCTCGATGCGGCCCAGCCCGCCATCCTCGAGCCGGGCCAGAAGCTCGTCCTTGTCGAGGTAGTCGGCAATGCGGAGATCGGCCAGATTGGCGATCTTGTGGCCGTCGGTCAGATCGTCGACGACCAAGATATCGTCATGGCCTTCGGCATTCAGCGCGGCGACGATGTTGGAGCCGATCATGCCGGCGCCGCCCGTGACGATGATCATCCTTGTGAGCCCTGTTTCGTTGCCGATTCCGGCCCTTATAGGGGAGGCGCGAGGGAGTGTCGATAAATGGTCGCTGGTTGCGGAGCATCGGCTACGACGAATGTAGGGATGGATCGGCAGAACGGCTCGCGAGATAAGCTCTGCCGCGCGCAATAAGCTATGGTGCCTTTGAGGGTGGCAAGAGCCATCGGCGCGCGTTCTTGCCGTTGGTATTTGCCATGACATCTGATTTGAAGCCCGGCCTTCGCCACGTTCAAACTCTACGGGTCGACGACTCCCTGACGGTTCCGGCCATGACAACTGCCTTTGCGGGTTTCGGCGACATGCCACCGGTTTTCGCCACCGCTTTTATGGTCGGCTTCATCGAATGGGCATGCGTCGAGGCATTGCGTCCGTTCTTGCGAAGCCATGAGAGAACCGTGGGCACCCATGTCGACGTCAGCCATGTCGCCGCGACGCCCGTCGGCATGACGGTCACCGCTGATGTCGAGCTTGTCGCGGCGCAGGGGCGAAAGCTGCGCTTCAAGGTATCGTGCAGCGATCAGACCGGACTGATCGGCGAAGGTTTCCACGAGCGCGCGGTCATCGACCATGACAAGTTCATGGGACGCGTTCTTGCCAAATCAGGGCAGACCGGTTCGTCGCCACAGTGAGGCCGCAAAGCTCCCGCTTCAGTCGGCTCTTATCGTGAGGGATCAAGATGCCGTCGACCGAACTGCTTATCGCCTTTTTCGTCACCACGGCTATCTTCGCCTACATTCCCGGACCGGCCATGCTCTATGCGGCGGCGCAGACCATGGCGCGCGGGCGTTGGTCGGGGCTGACGGCGGCGCTCGGCATCCATCTCGGCGGTTACGTCCATGTCCTTGCCGCCGCAACCGGACTGTCGGTGTTGTTCCACGCCGTGCCGCCGCTTTACATGGCCGTCAAACTTGTCGGCGCGCTGTACCTGATCTGGCTCGGTGTTTCACTGTTCCGCGCCAAAATCCAGGGAAACGGAACGCTCCCTCCCATCGAGCGAAAATCGGCGCGTCGCGCCTTTTTCGAAAGCATCACGGTCGAGGTGCTCAATCCCAAGACAGCCATCTTCTTCATGGCTTTCCTGCCGCAGTTCATCGATGCCTCGGCGACCTTTCCGGTTTGGCTGCAGTTCGTGGTGCTGGGAACCGTCGTCAACCTGATGTTCTCGTCGGCCGACATCGTTTGCGTCTTTCTGGCCGGCGCGATGATTGCACGGCTGCGCCGCTCGGGTCGCGCGCAGCACCTAATGCAGCGTGCGGGTGGCGCCGTGCTTGTCGGTCTCGGCGTCCATGTCGCCTTGCAAAGGAGCTGATCCGTCCGGCGGCCTTGGCCGTGCGCCCACCCGCCCGCCGTTGCGCTGGCCCCAATTGCGGTATATCGGCATCGCGATGAACGAAGAGCGCTGGATTTCCGGCGCTGCAACCCCGATCAAGAACCGCCTTTTGCGGCGCGTGCCAGTGAGATGATCAAGCACCATTTGCCTTCCCCGGAGCCCTTGCATCGCACCATCGCCCACTTCGGCGAGGTCACCGTGCTAGTGGTCGGCGATTTCATCCTCGACCGTTTCGTCAACGGCGTCATCGAGCGGATATCGCCGGAAGCGCCGATCCCGGTGCTGCATGGGCGGGGCGAGATGCTGGCCATGGGCGGCGCCGGCAACGTCGTTTCCAACATCGTTTCACTGGGTGGCGCCGCGATCCCGGTGTCCGTGATCGGCGCCGACCAGGCCGGCGACAACCTCATGCGCATGCTCGGCGATCTTGGCGCCGATACGGACGGCCTCGTGCAGCGGCAAGGCCGCATGACTTCGTCGAAGAGCCGCTTCAGCGCTCTTAACCAGCAGGTGCTGCGTTTCGACGAGGAGGAAATCAAGCCGTTGTCCAGTCGCGAACGGGCGACGCTTGTCGAGCATTTCCAGGCCGCCCTTGGGCGCGCCGATACCGTCATCCTGTCCGACTACGGTAAGGGCATCCTGCTCGACGGCGTGGTGGCCGAACTGATCGCGATCTGCCGCGATGCCGGAAAGCCGGTGCTGGTCGACCCGAAGGGCCGCGACTATACGCGCTATGCCGGGGCGACGGCGGTCACGCCCAACCGCAAGGAACTCGGCGAGGCGGTTGGACGCCCGGTATTCGGCGACGACGAGATCGTCGCCGCGGCACGCGACCTGATCGCCGCGCATGACTTCGAGTTCATCGTCGCGACGCGCAGCGAAAAGGGCATGAGCGTGGTCACCGCGGAGGATGCCCGCCATATCTCCACGCAGGCGCGCGAAGTGTTCGACGTCTCCGGCGCGGGCGACACAGTCATCGCCACCTTCGCGCTGTCGCTCGCCGCGGGCGCCGACCGCGTGCAGGCTGCTACAATCGCCAACGCCGCCGGTGGGGTCGTGGTCGGCAAGCGCGGCACGGCGCGGCTGACGGTCGAAGAGCTGTCCGGTGCGCTGTTCCGCTCGCATGGCCCGGTCGCCCACAAGGACGCCATTCTCGACGCCAATGCGGCTGCCAGGATGGTGGGGACATGGAAAGAGGAGGGGCTGTCGGTTGGCTTCACCAATGGCTGCTTCGACATCCTGCATGCCGGCCATGTCAGCCTGCTGCACGCCGCGCGCAGCCAGTGCGACCGGCTGGTGCTCGGCTTGAACAGCGACGCCTCGGTGCGCCGGCTGAAAGGGCCCGGACGTCCGGTCAACGATCAGCACGACCGCGCCTGCGTGCTCGCGGCGCTCGCCTCGGTCGATGCCGTTGTCGTCTTCGAGGAGGACACGCCGCTCAAGCTGATCGAGGCGCTTCTGCCCGACATCCTGGTCAAGGGCGCGGATTACACGATCGAGACCGTGGTCGGCGCCGACGTGGTGCAGAAGGCGGGCGGGCGCGTGGTGCTGGTTGACCTCGTCGCCGGCAAGAGCACGACCAGCACCATCGGCAAGCTGCGCGCCGGTAGCGCGAATTGAGGGTTTCATGTCCGAGTTGAACGACTATCTGGTCCGCTCCGCGGCGGCGATCTCGGCGATGGTCGAGCGCGACCTCACCGGCGAGATGGAGCGCGCGGTAAGCACGGTCGTGATGGCGCTGTCGCAGGGCAAGGCGCTGCTGATCTGCGGCAATGGCGGCTCGGCGAGCGACGCCATCCACATCGCCGGCGAACTGGTCGGCCGGTTCCTGAAGGAGCGCAAGGCCTATAATGTCATCGCGCTGCCGGCGAATGCGGCGGTGCTGACCGCCTGGGGCAACGATTACGGCTTCGACACCGTCTTCTCGCGCCAGGTCGAGGCGCATGGGTCGGAGGGTGCGGTATTGCTCGCCATCTCCACCAGCGGCAATTCGCCGAGTATCCTTGCCGCCGCCGAGCAGGCGCGGGCCATGGGGATGACCGTGATCAGCCTGACAGGCGACACCGGCGGCAAGCTCAAGCCGCTCACCGACATCCTGCTCAACGTGCCGTCGACCTCGACGCCGATCATCCAGCAGGGGCATCTCTGCCTCTACCACCATCTGTGCGAAGCGGTCGAAGCGCGTCTCAGCAATGGCTGACCGCGAACGGGACTTTCCGCTCGTCGAACCCGGCCTGTGGATCGAGCGGATTGGCGCCAAGGCGTTTCGGGCTGGCCTGCCGGCACTGTTTCTCGACCGCGACGGCACCATCAATACCGATACCGGATATCCTGACGATCCGGACGCCATGGAGCTCCTCGACGGTATCGCGCCTGCCATAGAAGCCGCGAACCGGCGCGGCATTCCGGTCGTCGTCATCACCAATCAGTCCGGTATTGCGCGCGGCTATTTTGGCTGGGATGCTTTCGCCCGGGTCAATCAGCGGGTGCTCGACCTGCTTGCCGGGAAGAACGCAGCCGTCGACATGGTTCTGGCCTGCGCCTACCACGAAGCCGGTTCGGGCCCGCTGGGGATCGCCGATCATCCGATGCGCAAGCCCAATCCGGGCATGCTGCTCGAGGCGGGGCGGCGCCTAAACCTCGATCTCAAGCGATCGTTGATCGTCGGCGACAAGCCGGCCGACATGGAAGCAGGTCAGCGCGCCGGCCTCACATGCGGCTGGCTCATCGATGGGGAAGCCACAACGATGGGCGGGCTTTCAGTTTTGCCGCTGCGCGATGCGCGCGACCTAGAGGGCCTGCTCACCGCATTACGATCGCTCTGATCGTTCATTGATTCAAAATTGAGCGCCAAGCCGCTGTTTTTCCAGCGGGTTCATTGATAGCCGGCGCATTAAGCCGGAAAGGCGACCAGCCCTTCGTCCTTGACGCGGCGGATCGTCAGCGCGGTCCGCACCGTGTCGACATTCGGCGCCGAGGCGAGCTCCTCGATGACGAAGGTCTGGAACGTGCCGAGGTCGCTTGCCACGCAATGCAGCAGGAAATCGGACTCGCCCGACACCATCCAGGCATCGCGAACGATCGGCCAGCCCCTCGTCCGCTCAGCAAAAGTCTTGAGCTCGGCGTCGGCCTGATGGTGCAGGCCGATCAGGCAGAAGGCGACGACATCCATGCCGAGCGCCGGCGCGTTGAGGAGCGCACGGTAGCCGCGGATCATGCCGGCCTCTTCCAGCCGTCTGACGCGGCGCAGGCAAGGCGGCGCCGAGATGCCGACGCGGCTGGACAGCTCGACGTTGGTCATACGACCGTCGTTCTGCAGCTCACGCAGGATCTTCCAGTCGATGGCGTCGAGATCGGCTTTGAGCGGCATGATCGGCTTTCGCGCAAGAATCTTTCGCGGTTTTGTAATTTGGTTTCGCGCGCGAGGCCATCCCTTGCGATGATTTTTCTGTTGCGGACGACGATATGCTCGCTATGCCTGCGAAGAAGCTTTCCGGGGACGAAGGCCAAGCTGCCTTGCTGGCTTGGCGGGCAGCACTTACATTACCGGGCAACAAACCACGGCCTCGCGCCGCAGGGGACTTTTTCATGAACAGCAAACACGCGCCCGTTCTCATCATCGGCTCCGGCCCGGCCGGCTACACCGCGGCGATCTATGCCGCCCGCGCCATGCTGAAGCCGATGCTTGTCGCCGGCCTGCAGCAGGGCGGGCAGCTGATGATCACCACCGACGTCGAAAACTATCCGGGCTTCGCCGATCCGATCCAGGGCCCCTGGCTGATGGAGCAGATGCTGAAGCAGGCCGAGCATGTCGGCACCGAGATCGTCAACGACATCATCACCGAGGTCGACCTCAATGTGCGGCCGTTTCGCGCTACCGGCGATTCCGGCACCGTCTATACCGCTGACGCCCTGATCATCGCCACCGGCGCGCAAGCCAAGTGGCTGGGTATTCCGTCCGAGCAGACCTTCATGGGCTTTGGCGTCTCGGCCTGCGCCACCTGCGACGGCTTCTTCTATCGCGGCAAGGATGTCGCGGTGGTCGGCGGCGGCAATTCGGCGGTGGAGGAGGCGCTCTACCTCGCCAACCTCGCCAAGAGCGTCACCGTCATTCACCGCCGCAACGATTTCCGCGCCGAGCGCATCCTGCGCGAGCGGCTGTTTCAGAAGGACAATGTCCGCATCATCTGGGACACGGTCGTCGACGAGATCACCGGGCAGCCGGGCAAGGCACCGCTGCCGCCTTCGGTCGAGGGCTTGAAGCTGCGCAATGTGGTGACGGGCGAAGTGTCGCGGTTGCAGGTCGATGGCGTCTTTGTTGCGATCGGCCATGCGCCGGCGGTCGAGCTCTTCGTCGGCAAGCTGAAGCAGAAGCCGAACGGCTATCTGTGGACGGCGCCCGATTCGACCCGCACCGATGTCCCCGGCGTGTTCGCCGCCGGCGACGTAACCGACGACGTCTACCGGCAGGCGGTGACCGCGGCAGGACTCGGTTGCATGGCCGCGCTGGAGGCGGAGAAATATCTGGCGGGGATCGAGGTTCACCGCGAAGCGGCGGAATAATCGATCGGCTGAAAAAAGCCGTTCAAAAGCCTGATTTTTCATTCAGACGCCAAAGGCAACACGAGGGGAATCATGGCGCTGGACTGGGACAAGCTACGCGTGTTTCACGCTGCGGCGGAGGCTGGGTCGTTCACCCATGCCGCCGAGACGCTGCATCTGTCGCAGTCAGCGATCTCGCGGCAGGTCAGCGCGCTGGAGCATGACGTCGGCGTGGCGCTGTTCCATCGCCACGCGCGTGGCCTCGTGCTGACCGAGCAGGGCGAGATGCTGTTCCGCACGGCACATGACGTGCTGATGAAGCTGGAGACGATCAAGTCGCGGCTGACCGAGACCAAGGATCGCCCCTCCGGCGTGCTGAGGGTCACAACAACGGTGGGTCTCGGCGCCGGCTGGCTGACCGAGCGCGTGCAGGAATTCATCGAGCTCTACCCCGAGATCAACCTGCAACTCATCCTCGCCAATGAGGAACTCGACTTGACCATGCGCCAAGCCGACTGCGCCATCCGCCTCAGGCAGCCGCAGCAGCCGGATCTTATCCAGCGCCGGCTGTTCACGGTGCATTTCCATCTTTATGCGTCGCCTTCCTATGTGGCGAAGTTCGGCAAGCCGGCCTCGGTCGCCGAGCTCAGGAACCACCGGATCGTCACCTTCGGCGTGCCGGTGCCCTCGCATCTGTCGGAGCTGAACTGGCTGGAGACGGTCGGCGATTTCGAGGGCGGGCAAAGGGTGCCGACGCTGCAGATCAACGACATCCTGTCGATCAAGCGCGCGGTCCAGGGCGGCGCCGGTATCGCTATGCTGCCCGACTACGTCATCAACAAGGACTCAAATCTCGTCCAGTTGCTGCCCGAAACCGAGGTGCCGTCCTTCGACACCTATTTCGCCTATCCCGACGCGATGAAGAACCAGGCGAAGCTGCATGTGTTCCGCGATTTCATCATCGCCAAGGCGCGCAGTTGGTCCTACTAGCAGGACCTGCCGGTGCCGGCCTGACCTGGCCCACGACAGGGACTTAATCGCGCCGTGGCGTGATGCGGGGCAGCCAGCCGGGGACGGCGCGCCGGTAAGCTTCGTATTGCGCGCCGTAGCGGCGGGCGAGCGTCGGCTCTTCATAGAATTTGACGAACGAGAGCATCGCGGCAGCGGCGATCAGGCCGTAGACGAAGACGGCCCAGCTCGAGAAGATGAGCGCTTGGCCGAGGATGATCGACAGCACCGCCACATACATCGGGTTGCGCACATGGCGGTAGACGCCGCCGACAACGAGTTTCTCGGTCGGCGCCACGGGAGCGGGCGTGCCCAGGCCCTCAAGCGCGAAGCGCGCGAAGGAATGAAGCAGGATCGCCGCGGCGCCGACGACGAGGATCCAGCCGACCGGCGCAAAACCCGGCACGATGGACTGCGGCATGCGATAGCGGTCGGTCAGCAGCCAGGGGAGCAACCCAGCGACGACGCCAGGGGCGGCGACAAAGAACAGGGCGCTGCCGGCAATTGCCGAAAAAGTTCGCATCGGGCTCTCCTGCCGCAGAAATAAACGCGACCAGCCCAAGTTCGCATCACTGTGAATTTAGCGTATTTCGGGACCGGTATCTGAGCCGTTTCGCATATCAGCGATCGCTTTCAGCCCGGAACGGCTCTGGATTCGGCGATTTTTTCTGGTCCTATCGGTTCTCGGAATGGGTTAGACCACAGCCTACGTCTTTTTGCATGCGTGTGTTGCAAAATAGATGCTTGTTTCTTGGGCATGATGAGCACATATATAGTTCATCTCCAGGGCGCGTTCTCCTCCCATTAGCGCCCTCGAGTGTTCCCCTCTGGAGGTTAGCCCTAATCGGCACTTCCAATCAAACTCAGCCGGATCTTTATTGATCCGGCTTTTTTGTTGCGCCGAAGTCACGCCGACACCAGAAATGCGTGCGCGCGGCCCGCGTAACAGTGACATGTAACATCGGGTAACATGTCGCAGACGCACTCCATCGATTAGGTAGATCATAGGACGCGGTTGGTCGGTCCGGGAGATGGGGGCATCACTCGGGCAGGCCGGGCTCAGGCAGCTACCGCGTCCGAACCATTTCCTGATGCGGCGGACCTGCCGTTGCCTCCCAAGGAGAACAGTCCGCAATAAGAACGGCGTCCGGATGATCCGGGCGCCGTTTTCGCGTCTTCAACAAAAACGATCAGGCGGCCTTGCCGTTGGCGTTCATCGCCTCGTCGGCGAGGCGACCGGTCAGCTCGGCCATATGGTCGAAGACGGCCTTGTAGCTGGCGACGCCTGCCGTCGCCGAGCGCAGCTCGATAATCAGGTCGCCGATCTCGGCCTGAGGCATGGTCGCTTCGACCACGTCCCAGCCCGGCCAGCCGGGCCGCGCGTCATAGCCAAGGATCTGGCCGCGCCGCTGCGGGATCAAAGCGATAATCCTCGAGGTCGCATCTGAAGGCGTGACGATCTCAACCTTCATGATCGGTTCCAGCAGAACCGGCGAACAGGCCGCCATGCCTTCTTTCATCGCCAGCTTCGCCGCCATCTGGAAGGCCATGTCGGACGAGTCGACGGCATGATAGGAGCCGTCCGAAAGGTTGACGGCAACATCGACAACCGGGAAGCCGAGCGGACCGGATTTCAGATAGTCGCGGATGCCGGTCTCCACCGACTGGATGTAGGTTTTTGGCACGACGCCGCCGGTGATGGTGTCGGTGAACTGGAAACCCGTGCCGCGCGGCAGCGGCTTGATCTCGATCACCACGTCGCCGAACTGGCCGTGGCCGCCCGACTGTTTCTTGTGGCGGCCGCGCTGCTGTGCGGATTTGCGGATCGTCTCGCGATAGGGCACAGCCGGCGAATGGCCGTCGATCGGGATCTGGTTCTTGCCCTCCAGGCGCTCGCGCACGACTCGCAGGTGCATTTCGCCATGGCCCGACAACACGGTCTCCGCGGAATCCTGATTGTGGTGCAGGCTGAGCGAGGGGTCTTCCTCGGCCAGCCTCTGGATCGCGGCCGACATCTTGACCTCGTCCTTGCGCTCCTTGGGACGCAAAGCGAATGCGAACACCGGTTGCGGGGGCTCCAGCGCGATCAGCGGCTTGATGCCGTCCTTGGCCGAACTCAGCGTTTGGCCGGTCCTGACATTGTCGAGCTTGCCGAGCGCGACGGTATCGCCAGCCTTGGCCGACGGCAGCTTCAACTGGTCTTTGCCAAGCATCTTGTAGATGCCGGAGACCTTGGTCGTGTCTCCGTTGGAGAGGAAGAGCTCGGCCGCGTCGGCCACCTGGCCGGAAAGCACACGCGAAATAGACAGTTTGCCGCCATGCGCGGTGTGGATGGTCTTCATCACCTGCACGACCGTCTGATTGCCATCGGGCGCGCCAAGGCGCTTGCGCGTCGCCTCAACGTCCGGCGCGTCGTGGCGGATAGCCTTCAACAGGCGCAGCACACCGTTGCCCTTCTCGGCGGTACCGATCAGCACCGGCGTCACCGAGCCGGCGCGCAGGTCGGCGGCAAGGTCATCGAAGATCGCATCCTTCGGCGGCTCGATCTCCTCCAGAAGCTGCTCCATCAGCTGGTCGTCATGGTCGGCGAGCGTCTCCAGCATCGAGAACCGTGCCTCGAGTTCGCGCGCCTTGTCGTCGTCCGGAATCTCGGCGACCTGGCTTTCGGCATATTCGCGGTAGACATAGGCCCGCTCCAAGGCGAGATCGATCGAGCCGATGACGACACCGTCCTTGCGCAGCGGAATCTGGCGCAGCAGCAGCGGCGCCGAGCTGGCCGGCTGCAACATCTTTAGTGTCTCGCGCACGCCGGCGACCGCCTTGTCGACCTTGTTGAGGAACAGGATGCGCGGCACGCCGAGATCGTCGAGCTTGCGTATGATGAGCTGGAGCGCGGGTATCTTCTTTTCGTCCGCTTCGGCCACGACCACGGCGACATCGCAGGCGGCAAGCACCGGCTCTGCCTCGAAGGCGAATTCGATGGAACCGGGGCAATCGACGAAGGTGAACTGCTCGCCCATGAATTCCGTCGTGGCAAAGGTCGCCTCGACGCTCATGGCGTGGGCGCGGGCTTCTGGCGAATGATCCGAAACCGTATTGCCTGATGAGACGGGATTCTGGCGGGGAATGGCGCCCGTGCGGGCGAGGATGGCTTCGAGAAGTGTCGTCTTACCGCTTGCGAAGGGACCGACTATGGCGATGCATTTCGGTCCCGTGCGTCGTCCTCCGGCGCGATTACCCATGGCTGACCTCCACTCAGGCGTTTCCCTGGGAGCGGCGGCCGGCCTGTTCGGCCGTCGCGGGCGGGGTTGTTGCTCACCACCTGCCAAGGCCATCGTCACACGGGTTCGCGGAGAGGGCAAGGAAAATAGGAATTGCGCCGGCTTTGGTTTTGGTGCTGGTTTCGAACATCCCGGTGTCTCAAGCGCTCAGAGGCGATTGCGCCGGTCGCCATATAGCATGAAACTGACCTCCCGCTGCGGCGGACGGTCCCTAACGATTTGAGAGAGTTCTACGATGAAGATCATTGCGTGCGGCAGCGTGCCGACGATCATCGCGCCTGAAAAGTATTTCACCGGCAAGGTGCTGCAGACGCCGATCATCGAGAAGGAGGCGCCGGCGCGGCTGCGGGCAACCCTGGTCAGTTTCGAACCGGGCGCCCGCACGCATTGGCACACGCACCCGCTCGGCCAGACGCTCTACGTCACGGCCGGTGCCGGGCTTGCGCAGACCTGGGGCGGGCCGATCGGGGTGATCAGGGCGGGCGACGTCATCTCCTTCGCGCCGGGCGAAAAGCACTGGCATGGCGCCGGACCGAAAACCACGATGACGCATGTCGCCATGCAGGAAGCGCTGGACGGCGTCCATGCCGAGTGGCTAGAGGCGGTATCCGACGAGCAGTATGGCAGCTGAGAAGCCAACAAAAACCCGGCGCGAAGCCGGGCTTTTCTGGATGGCGGCGTTGCCGATCAAATCAGCGACGCAGTGAAGCGCTGGATGCGGGTGCAGGCTTCCTCCAGCAGCGCCTCCGATGTCGCATAGGAGATGCGGAAGTTCGGACCGAGGCCGAAGGCCGATCCGAACACAACGGCAACGCCTTCGGCGTCGAGCAGCTCCGAGCAGAAGGCTTCGTCATTCTCGATGACCTTGCCGGCCTTCGTCTTCTTGCCGATCAGCTCAGCGCAGGACGGATAGACATAGAAGGCGCCTTCCGGCGACGGGCAAGAGATGCCGCGCGCCTGGTTGAGCATCGACACGACGAGGTCGCGACGGCCCTGGAATATCGCCTTGTTCTTGGCGATGAAGTCCTGCGGGCCGTTGAGCGCCTCGACGGACGCCCATTGTGCGATGGTGCAGGCGCCGGAAGTCTGCTGGCCCTGGATCATGTCCATCGCCTTGATCAGCGGCACCGGGCCGGCGGCGTAGCCGATACGCCAGCCGGTCATGGCATAGGCTTTCGACACGCCGTTCATGGTCAGCGTGCGCTCGTAGAGGCTCGGTTCGACCTCGGCGATGGTCTTGAAGACGAAGTCGCCATAAGTCAGGTGCTCATACATGTCGTCGGTCAGCGTCCAGACATGCGGGTGCTTGAGCAGCACGTCGGCCAGGGCCCTGAGCTCAGGCTCCGTGTAAGCGGCGCCCGATGGGTTGGACGGCGAGTTCATCAGCAGCCATTTCGTCTTCGGCGTGATCGCCCTTTCCAGTGCCTCAGCCGTCAGCTTGAAGCCGTTGTCGATCGAGGTGTCGGCAAAGACGGACGTACCACCGCAGATCGCCACCATTTCCGGGTAGCTCACCCAATAGGGACGCGGGATGATGACCTCGTCGCCGGGATTCAGCGTCGCCATGAAGGCGTTGAACAGGATCTGCTTGCCGCCGGTGCCGACGATGGTCTGCTCCGGTCGGTAGTCGAGATTGTTCTCGCGCTTGAATTTCTTGGCGATCGCCTCACGCAGCGGCACGATGCCGGAGACCGGCGGGTACTTCGTCTCGCCGCGGCGGATCGCCTCGATCGCCGCGTTCTTGATGTTATCGGGCGTGTCGAAGTCCGGCTCGCCGGCGCCGAGGCCGATGACGTCACGGCCGGCATTTTTCAGCTCACGCGCTTTCTGCGTCACCGCGATGGTCGCGGAAGGCTTCACGCGGGAAAGTGCGTCGGCAAGAAAGGCCATGACAGAGCGTCTCCAAGAGAATTGGCACGGCCAGGAGCGGCCGCGGCGCCTCTCATGTCGCATCATCGGGCCAAGCGCAAGCATTGTCGGATGATCCAGAGGTCAAGGTGGCGTGAGCGGCAACTATAAATTCATCAACGAGCGGTAAACCCTTGCTGGCAGGATGGCAGATCGAATTCCGCTTACTCTGCGGAGCGAGGGACCTTTGTCGCGCAGCATCGGGCTTGCCCATATCATCCGTCATGATGACGGCACCTCCAGCGGTGTCTGGGGAATCTACACGCTGCAGAGCGCCTTCCAGCCGATCTTCGCCTTCGATGAAGGCAAGCTTTCGCTCGTCGCCTTCGAGGGGCTTATCCGGCCGTTCCGCGACGGTGAGCCGCAATCGCCGATGAGCTTCTTCGGCACTTGCCCCGCGGGCGACCGGCTGCATATCGAGGCGCTGACCAGGACGCTGCATCTGCTCAACGCCGGCGCCTGTCTACCGCAAGAGGCGTCCATCTTCGTCAATTTCGATCCGTCGGTGTTCACCGATCGCGCCATCGTCGACAAGGCGCTGCGCGACATGCGGCTGGTGCTGCACGAGGCCGGCATCGACCCGCGCCGTATCGTGTGCGAGGTCACCGAGCAGAAATCGGCTTCGCAGGAAACGCTCTACAGCTTCGTCGAGGCGCTGCGCGCCAACGGGTTCCGCATCGCCGTCGACGATTACGGCGCCGACGAATCCGACATCAACCGCATCAAGGAGTTGCGGCCGGACATCGTCAAATTCGACGCCCACTGGATCACGCAGCTCATGGAGTCCGGGGCCGGATTCGCGCTGCTGACGACGATGGTGACGAGCTTTGAAAGTCAGGGCGTCCGCACGGTCTTCGAAGGCATCGAGGAAGGCTGGCAGCTCGAGCTCGCCGGGAAATCCGGGGCTTCGATGGTGCAAGGCTATGTGCTTGCCCGGCCGGAACTCGCCTCGATCGTTTTTCGCGTCTTCGGCAAGAGCATGCTGGCGCCCGCGGCCGGGCAGGGCAAAACGACAGCGGCCGCCAGTCCCGCTCCGGTGGCGTCGGCTCGCCCGACCAAGGCGTTTGGGCGCAAGGTGACGCCATGACCGGGCGGCCCGACAGCCGGCGCCCCGAAAGGCGGCGAAGTGTCGCCGAGGCGATCTTCGAAGACGAGATTGGTCTTCAATTCGGCGTCTATGGCGAGTTCCGGCTGTGGAGCGCCTACCAGCCGATCTTCGCGCCGCAGGGCAGATCGCTGCAACCTGTCGCCGTCGAGGCGCTGATCGAGCCGCGCCGCGTCGCGACGCCGGTTGCTCCGAAACTTTTCTTCGACAGCGTCGCGGCAAAGGACCGGCTGTTCGTCGAGACGATGTGCCGGATGCTGCATCTCGGAAACTACCGCAACATCGGCGTCGATGGTCTTACCCTGTTCTTCAACTACAATCCGATGATCAACGATCATCTCGGGCGGGCGCTCGCCGAGATCCGGCTGATGGCCACGCATCTCGGCGATTTCGGCCTCGAGCCGGCCATGCTGGTCTGCGAGATCACCGAGCAGGCAGCCGACGAGCATGTGCTTGCCGGCCTCGTGCGCGAGATGCGGCGTGACGGTGTCGGCATCGCCATCGACGATTTCGGCACCGGGCATTCCACCGAAGCGCGCATCAGCCTGCTGTCGCCCGACATCGTCAAGATCGACGGCGGCTGGTTCGCCGAGTTCTGCCGCCATGCCGCCGCCGAGCGGTTCTTCCGGCCGCTGGTTTCGATGCTGCACGACCGCGGCGCCAAGGTGCTGGTCGAAGGCATCGAGCATGCCACGCATCTGCGCGTCGCGCTCGATGGCGGCGTCGACCTCCTGCAAGGATATCACCTCGCCCGCCCGGCGCTGGTCGGCACGATCTTCAACGAAGAGCCGCTGGCGATCGATGCGCTGCTCGGCATGGACAACAAGGTCGTGCCTTTGCATCAGCGCCGCTGATGCTTTCACTCAAAAACAAATCACTGGATGAGACCCGCACAGGCGAGTTAGAGGCTTCTTCGATCGTTCGTCGGGCGCGGAGAGGGCCATGATCCTTTATGACATGATCGACAGCGGCAATTGCTACAAGCCGCGCCTGTTGATGGCCAAGCTCGGCATTCCCTTCATCCGCATCGAAGTGAGCTCGCACACCGGCGAGACGCGCAAGCCCGACTATGTCGCCAAGAACCCCAACGCGATGGTGCCGCTGCTCGAGCTCGACAATGGCCGGCGCATCGCTGAATCCAACGCCATTCTGCTCTATCTCGCCGAAGGCACGCGCTTCCTGCCGGCCGACAGATATGAGCGGGCGCTGGCCTATCAGTGGCTATTCTTCGAGCAGTATAGCCACGAGCCCTACATCGCTGTGCGCAAGGCGCTGCTCACATTTCCTGAGAGGGCGAAGGATGCGACGCCGGAACGGCTGGCGCTGACCTTGGAGCGCGGCAACAAGGCCCTCGGCGTGATGAACAAACATCTGGAGCAGAACGCCTTTTTCGCCGGCGGCAGCTACAGCGTCGCCGACATCGCGCTCTATGCCTACACCCACACCGCCGACAAGGGCGGCTTCCAGCTCGACGCCTATCCGGCCGTGGTGGAGTGGCTGAAGCAGGTCGAGACAGACAAGGGGCACGTGCCGATCGAGTGGGTGGGGTAGTTCTTGCTCACGCCGTCGCGGCTACTTCAAAAGACGTTCATATTCGGAGTGGGCGCCGATCCAAAACCAGACCACATCCTCCTGATCTCGGACCGCAACAGCGCGGTAGCCCAGATCTACTCGAGCCGACCAGTAACGGCCAACCCGCTTGAAATGCAGCGAAGGATGAAACGGATCTGCGCGTAGCCTTGCGAAACTGCTGTCAGCCTTCACCCTGATTGCATCCTTCACCCTGATTGCATTAGGTAGTTTGTCGTAAGCGTCCCAAAACGAAGGGGCGGCGAAGTGATTCACAGAGGCCGGGTCCGGCCTGCACGATGGTCAGCCAGAGCCTGATCGGCAAGCTTGTCCAGCCGACCCGCCTTCGCGTCGGCTTCGATTTGCTTGTCCCACAAATCAGCCTGGAGGGCCTCGAACCAAGCGGCAAATGCCTTCAGTTCCTCGAGGCTGAGTTCGGCAACGGACTTTTCGATCTGTTCAAGTTTGGTCATCGGCCAACGGTATCACTATTGGGCTAAAAGTACCATGAGTGGGACACTCAACCCAGAAAACAACTCGCTCAAAATCCAGCAACAAAAAAGGCGGGACAATGCCCGCCTTCCTATGCCGGTAGCCTGATCGGGAGCGTTGGGGCCGGGCCGGCAGCTATCTGCTGTTCCAGCTTGTCGGACCTTTCGCTCCGGCGCGCTTATCGCACGACCGTCAGTACATCCGTGACTTGCCGCGCGCTCCAGGCTCTCGCCCAGTGCGCGTCGCTAACTAGCCGCATTTGTGCAATGCCAGGCGATGACGCTTGGCGTGCAAAATGCTAGCTCCAAATCAGGCTGCCTTGCTCAGAGATCCAGCAGCGGACTTGCCGGTGCGGCGGTCCTGCTCGATCTCGAAGTTGATCTTCTGGCCCTCAACCAGGGTCGACATGCCAGCGCGCTCGACAGCGGAGATGTGGACGAAAACGTCCGCGCCGCCCGAGTCGGGCTGGATGAAGCCGAAGCCCTTGGTGGCGTTGAACCACTTGACCGTTCCAGTTGCCATTTGAATGTCCTCGCATTTGCTTTGGTTTGACCGGACCGAAGTCCAGCCGGTGGTATCGAAATTTTGGAGATAGACGTCAGCAAACGCGAAGATCGCGAGGCCCGATCGATCGGCCAAATTCAATGCGCCGGATATAGTATGGTTCGCCGACGAAAACAAGATGGCGTTAACTGCATGTGCTGCGATAGCGTCCAACGGAGCCCACTTCGGGCGGAAGCTTTGCGGCCAGGGATGCGTTGTGGGGGATGATAGGCTTGCTGTTGCGGGAGAAGATCATGAGGACAATTCTGCTTGCCGCCTGCCTGATGTTGGTGGCCGTCGAGGCGCAGGCCGTCTCGCGCTACGACCCGACGCGCATGAGCTGCGATCGCGTGCAGGCGACGATCGCCAGGCAGGGCGCGGTCATCCTGCGCTATCAGTCGACGCGCGTGCCGGGACTGCCGCTTTATGACCGCTATGTGCGGGACGAACGCTTCTGCAACATGGGCGAGGTGAGGTCGAGGGCCTACGTGCCGAGCGCCGACACCGAGTCCTGCCCCGTCTATATCTGCAAGCGGCCGGACTTCGACCGGCATTTCCGACGGCGGATCTTCCCGCGTCACTAGAGTCCGGCTTTCGGCAAGCCTGTGTCAGAACGTGAATGATGCCTGAGCGGCCGGCGGCGGACCGACCCGCACGCCTTCCATGGCCAGCATCTTCTCCTTGGTGGCGGAGCCGCCGGGAGCCGAGAAGCCGCCGATCTTGCCACCCGCGGCAAGGATGCGGTGGCAGGGAATGACCAGCGGCACCGGATTGGTGCCAAGCGCTGCACCGGTTTCGCGGGCGAGGCCGGCATGGCCGGCACGCTGGGCCAATTCGCCATAGGTGGTGGTCTCGCCGAAGCCGAGCTTGCGCGCGGCGTCATAGACGGCGAGGCGGAAATCGTCGACGCCGTCGAGATCGACCGGCACGCCGGAGAAGTCGACATCCTCCCCGGCCGCATAGGCCTTGATCGAGGCGATCAGTTCGACCACCCATTTCGGCTGTTCGGTGCAGCTTGAGACGCCGGCACGGCGAAACAGGCGGCGCTCGACCGCTTCGCGGCTGCGCTCGGGCAAGCAGAGCCGGATCAGGCCCTTTTCGCTCCAGGCAATGCCCATGAAGCCGATCACTGTTTCTAACACTGCGTGGCCGGCCGTGATCGGCGATGCGTTTTCCATGGTGCGCTCCTTTCCGCAATCTGCGAAAAACGGGTACATCTCCAGTACAGATAGGGAACAATATCGCAGTTTGCTTCGAGTCTCGCCACCCGAAAGCTGCATACTGGCCCTGATTGCCCGCTTGGAATCGCTGGTGTAAGGACTTTTTAACAACCGACAATCGGACCTGCAGGGCTTGGCAGCGAAAATCATTCTCACCGCGATCGGCGTGCTCGTTGCAGCTGCCGGCCTCAGCGGCTGTACCTCGACCTCCCAGATGAAGCCCTCGCCGGTGCTTGCGGCGGCTTCGACGCCGGCCGTCGAGGACGACAGCCCGACCGTCGCGCTGCCCGAAACCGTTGCCGTTCTGCCGGAGCCTTCCGGCCTTGCACAGGTGCAGACGGCGGCGCTGACCGGCGATGCCGTTGCCTTGGCGACGGCGCCTGGGGCGACGACGGCTGGCGCGCCGCTGCCCCCGCCCGCGCAGCCCGGCGCCGCCCTTCCGCCGCCGGCGCAACCAGTCGCGTTCGCCGGATCGACACCTGTCGCCGGGCAGTTTCCGCCGCCGCCGGTGCTGATGGCTGGCGCATCGCCGACCGGCCCCGGTGCGCTCAAGCAGGCCGCCGTCTACAAGACCCCCGCTGTTGCCATGCCGGTCACCGGCCAATCGGCGAAAATGGCGCCCATGCCGGGCGTGCAGCAGGTTGCCTATGTGGTGCCGCAGAACCCGGCGCTGCTTATCCAACCGGGCCAGCCCGAACAGCATGCCACGGGTCCGCGCGCCGAGATCGAGCGGCTGATCGAGAAATATTCGGCGATCTACGAAGTGCCGGTCGATCTGGTGCGCCATGTCGTCAACCGCGAGAGCACGTTCAATCCGAAGGCCTATAATCACGGCCATTGGGGACTGATGCAGATCAAGCACGCGACGGCACGCGGCATGGGCTATGGCGGGCCGGCGGTCGGTCTGTTCGACGCCGAGACCAATCTCAAATACGCTGTCAAATACCTGCGCGGCGCCTGGCTGGTCTCGGGCGGCAACGCCAAGCGGGCCGACCAGCTCTATCAGACAGGCTATTATTACGACGCCAAGCGCAAGGGCCTGCTCGATCAAACGGGTCTCGGCGTCGACCGCCGCCGCCTGCAGCCAGGCGCCTGAGCGCCGGCAACGAGGCCCGTCCCACCGGCGTTGGGGCCAGTTGCATGCGTGAGAATGACAGCCGCCGGCCGCCGGCCGCCAACGATGTCCGCCTTCGCAAACTTCTCGACGATGCGCTGACGGCGCCGCATTGGCCGGAAGGTTTCGTCATGCGCCCATTCGAGCACAGGGATGCGCAGGCCCTGCACGCGCTGCTGGAGGAGGCGTTCGACGACGGCGCCGATGGCGCGTTCGACGAATGGTGGCCGCGCATCTCAGGCGATGCCGAGTTCGATCCGGACCTCTGTTTCCTCGTCATCGACGGCAAGGGGCTGCTTTCGGGCGCCGCGCTTTGCTGGGCGTCGGGCTTCGTCAAGGATCTGGCCGTTCATCCGGACTCGCGAAGGCACGGCATCGGGGAGGCGCTGATGCGGCACGCGTTCCTGACTTTCCGCGACAGGGGTGCCGCACATGTCGACCTCAAGACCAACACGGTGAAGAATACCGCTGCTTTCAAGCTTTACGAGCGGCTCGGCATGGTTCCGGTTGCCTGGGAAGGCTAGCGCTTCGCAGCAATGCCTGCGGCGACACAACCGAATGCGGGGCGGCATTGTGAACCGCTTCACACAAGCTGACGTTAGGGCATGCTAATGCGTCGTGATGCCGGGCGGCCGATCGGCGGATCGACGCTGGCAAGGCGTCGGAGAGGCTGTGCCGGCATGCGTCAGCCACTCCAAGGCGGGCTCCGGGGCGGCGGGTTTCGGAGCCCGCCCGCTTTGGGCCTGCGGCCAATCGCGAGATCTCCCTGAACTGAATGACTTGGGTCAGTCTGGTCGCGGACCGTCCCGGATGGCCACATCGGGAACCCGAAGCGTGGCTCCGCATTCAATGCGGGCGGAGGGTCATCATCAGCCGGCGCGGCAAGGTCCGCGTGGACGGCTCCGAGGCGAGGCCCACCAGCATGAAATTTCACCGCGCATTCCTTGCACTTGCCGTCGGCGCGATGCTCACGGTGGCGCCGGCCCGCGCGGTCGAGCTGTCGATCGTGTCGGGCGACACGGGCAACGGCATCAAGGTACTGCGCGAGATACTCGACCGCTACCAGAAGCAGAGCGGCAACAAGGTCGACATCGTGGTGATCCCGCCGTCGAGCACCGACCAGTTCGGTCAGTTCAGATTGTGGCTCGCGGCGGGAAACAGCGACATCGACGTCTACCAGACCGATGTGATCTGGGCGCCGCAGCTTGCCAGCCAGCTCGTCGATCTCACCGCGGCGACCAGGGATGTCGTGGCCGAGCATTTCCCCTCGATCATCCAGTCGCAGACGGTGAACGGAAAGCTGGTGGCGCTGCCAATCTTCACCGACGCGCCGGCGCTCTATTACCGCAAGGATCTCCTCGACAAATACGGGGCCAAGGTGCCGACCACCTGGCAGGAACTTGCCGACACCGCCAAGCTCGTCATGGACAAGGAGCGCACCGCCGGCAACAAGGACATTTGGGGCTTCGTCTTCCAGGGCAACGCCTATGAGGGGCTGACCTGCGATGCGCTCGAATGGGTGATGTCGAACGGCGGCGGCCAGATCATCGAGCCGGACGGCACGGTCTCCATCAACAACCGACAAGCCGCGGCCGCGCTCGACATGGTCAAGGGCTGGATCGGCACCATCGCGCCGCCGGGCGTGCTCGCCTACCAGGAAGAGGAATCGCGCGGCGTCTGGCAGACCGGCAATGCCGTCTTCATGCGCAACTGGCCCTATGCCTATGCGCTCGGCAACAGCGAGAACTCACCGATCAAGGGCAAGTTCGATGTGGCGCCGCTGCCGGCTGGCATCGGCGAAGGCGCCCGGCCGGCGGCAACGCTCGGCGGCTGGAACCTTGCGGTTTCCAAATATTCCAAGCACCAGGACGCGGCGATCGATCTGGTGAAGTTCATCGCCTCGCCCGCAATGCAGAAATACCGGACGCTGAGGACGTCCAACCTGCCGACCATCAAGGCGCTCTATGACGATCCCGATATCGCTAGGGAACAGCCGATCGTCCCGCGCTGGAAGCAGATATTCCTCAACGCGGCGCCGCGCCCTTCGGCGACCGCCAAAATCAAGTACAACGAAGCCTCAAGCCAGTTCTGGACGGCCGTCCACAACACCATGTCGGGCGACGGCAGCGCCGCGGACAATCTGGCCGATCTCGAGGCGAGGCTGACCAGGCTGAAGGGCAAGGGCTGGTGAAAGCGATGCCTGTGAGCCGCTCGCGCCTGATGCGGCAGCGCGTGCGCTCGGCCTGGCTGTTTCTGGCGCCGATGCTTCTGGTCCTTGCCGCCGTCGCCGGCTGGCCGCTCCTGCGCACCTTTTACTACAGCTTCACCGACGCCTCATTGGCCGATCTCGACGCCCGACAGTGGGTCGGCTTCGCCAATTATTTCTCGGTGCTCAGCATGCCGAGCGGCCGCGTGCTCTATGACGGGCTGCTCGCCGATCCGGTCTGGTGGCGCGCCGTCTGGAACACGCTGCTCTTCGCGGTGGTCTCGGTGAGCTGCGAAACGGTCCTCGGCATGATCGTCGCGCTCGTGCTCAACGCCGACTTCCGAGGCCGCGGCATCGTCAGGGCGGCCATCCTCATTCCATGGGCGATCCCGACGATCGTCTCGGCCAAGATGTGGCAGTGGATGCTCAACGACCAGTTCGGCATCATCAATGCGGTGCTGCTCAATCTCGGCCTGATCCATGCCAAGATCGCCTGGACCGCGAGCAGCGACACGGCGATGATCGCGGTGCTTATCGTCGACATCTGGAAGACGACGCCGTTCATGGCGCTGCTCTTCCTCGCCGCGCTGCAGATGCTGCCGCGCGATGTCATCGAAGTCGCCAGGCTCGACGGCGCCAATCCGTGGCAGATCTTCTGGCAGGTGACCTTGCCGCTCATCCGCCCGGCGGTCATGGTTGCGGTGATCTTCCGCGCGCTCGATGCGCTGCGCATCTTCGACCTGATCTATGTGCTGACGCCAAACAATGTGCACACCAAATCGATGTCGGTGTTCGTGCGCGAGAACCTGTTCGAGTTCGACAAGTTCGCCTATGGCTCGGCCGCCTCGACGCTGCTTTTCCTGATCGTCGCCCTGCTCACCATTTCCTACATCCGCCTCGGCCGGATAGACCTGGAAGGAGGCCGCTGAGATGGCAATGTTGAAGCGCCTAGGCTTCTTCCTGCTGGTGGGGGCGATCGTCTTCGTCGCGGTGTTTCCGCTCTACTACGCCATCGTCACCAGCCTCAAATCCGGCACCGAGTTGTTCGAGGCGAGCCTTTGGCCGGCGGCGTTCAGCCTGGCCAACTACAGGAACGTGCTGGTCGAAGGTCCCTTCCTGCGCAATCTCCTGAATTCGCTGGTTGTCTCGGGCGCGGTCGTGCTCATCTCGCTGCTGCTCGGCGTGACCTCCGCCTATTCGCTGGCACGCGTCCGGTTTCGCGGCCGTTCGGCGCTGATGCTTGCCATATTGTCGGTGTCGATGTTTCCGCAGGTCGCGGTGCTGGCCGGCCTGTTCGAGATCATCCGCGCCTTTGGCCTCTACAATTCGCTCATTGCGCTGGTCTTCTCCTACATGATCTTCACGCTGCCGTTTACGGTCTGGGTGCTCACCGCCTTCGTGCGCGACCTGCCGGTCGAGATCGAGGAAGCGGCGATCCTCGACGGCGCGACGCCATGGATCATCATCAGCCAAGTCTTCCTGCCGCTGATGTGGCCGGCGTTGGCGACGACAGGGCTGCTCGCCTTCATCGGCGCATGGAACGAGTTCCTGTTTGCGCTGACCTTCACCTCCAACAACGCGCAGCGCACGGTGCCGGTGGCGATCGCGCTGCTTTCCGGCAACTCGCAGTTCGAGATCCCCTGGGGCAACATCATGGCCGCTTCGGTGATCGTCACCGTGCCGCTGGTGGTGCTGGTCCTGATCTTCCAACGCAAGATCGTTTCCGGCCTTACCGCCGGGGGGGTGAAGGGATAGGCCGTGCTGATATTCAGGTGATGCGGCCTGCGAATGGCGGTGTCCTGCGCTTCGGGTGCGTGTTTCAAATACGCTCCGCTCCGGTTCTCGGAACCACCATCCTCGGCCTGACGTGAATCTCAACACCGCCTCCTTCACGGGCCCCGAACGCAACCGGCAGCGCCATTTCGCGTTGGAAGTGCAAGGGCTGATCGGAGATTCCAGATGAAAACGCTTCTGACCGTGGCTGCCATGGCGCTCCTTGCCGGTGCGCCGGCCACTCTTGCTCAGTCGAGCGACAGCAACGATGTCGCGCCAATGGCGGCAGACAACAAGGTCGACACGCAGACTTTCGTCACCACAGTACCCAATGCCAATGAGTTCGAAATCCAGGCGAGCAGGCTGGCCGAGGAGAAGTCGCAGTCGGACGAAGTCAAGGCTTTTGCCGATGAGATGGTCAGGGACCACACCAAGGCCGGGGAGGATTTCAAGGCGGCGATGAGCCAGGGTCAGACGACGGCTTCCATCAAGCCTGCCGGCCCCGCTCTGGGGCCCAAGGAACAGCAGATGCTAGGCGAGCTGAAGCAGGCGAGCGGCACGGAGTTCGACCAGAAGTACATCAAGATGCAGATGGATGCGCACAGGGACGCCGTCGCGCTGTTCAGCACCTATGCCAATTCCGGCGACGACCCGGCGCTGAAGGAATTCGCCAAGAAGACTCTGCCGGTGCTGAAAATGCACGAGAAGCATGTGAAGGAACTGGCGGTGGCGCATCGCGGGTGAGGGTGGTTTCTGCCCGCCGCAGCGGGTCCTCAGCTCGCCTTGATCTGCTCGACCGCCGTTGCCAGCAACTCGTCCATCGCCTGGCGAATCTGAGCATCCGACAGGGCGACGCCTGCCGCGTCGAAATCGGCACGGACCTTGCGGAACACGTCGTTGTCGCCCGCTTCCTCGAAATCCGCGCGCACCACTTCCTTCGCATAGGCGTCGGCGTCCGCGCCGGATTTGCCGAGTTTTTCGGCGGCCCACAGGCCGAGCAGCTTGTTCCGGCGCGCCATGGCCTTGAACTTCGTCTCCTCGTCCATTGCGTATTTCTTTTCGAAGCCTTCCTGACGGTCCCTCATGCTGCTCATGGTTTGCCTCGCTCGGACGTGAGTTCGACCGCCTCCGATGCATGAGAAGAGCGGCCAGGAGAAGCGAAAATGGGGAGCATGAAGGCCTGTAGCAAGGCCTGATCGTGCTGTGGACGCCGCGGAACCGAAACTCGTGCCATGCCGGGCTGAAGCTCCGATGTGATTTGACCTGGCCGTGCCGTAGCCTACTTTCGACCGCTGGCAGGAGGAGTGGAGGAGACGGGCGATGCAGTTGCCGTTGAACCATATGCAGGGCGTCGGGCTGGCGGCGGCGTTGATGCTTGCTGCGGGCACTGCCGCCTATGCCCATCACGGCTGGTCGTGGACGCAGGACGACTTCTTCGAGCTCAAGGGCAAGATCGCCGCGATCTATATCGGCAATCCGCACGCGACGCTGGACGTCGATGCGAAGGGCGAGGTGTGGCGGGTGGAGATGGCGCCGCCCGCCCGCACCATCGCTGCCGGCTTCACCGAGACGGTCGCCAAGGTCGGCGACGCGGTGACCGCGATCGGCCATCGCTCGCGCGACCAGGCGGAAAAGCGCATGAAGGCGGTGCGCATCATCGTCGGCGGCAAGAGTTACGACGTTTATCCCGACCGCCTGCCGCCGGCCTAGATGGCGGAGTTTCTGGCCGGCATCGAGCAGCTTGCCTTGGTGCGCGGGCTGAAAGCCTCGTTCGTCGCCTATCCGATCGTCAATGCGCTGCACATCATGTCGATCGGCGCGCTGCTGACCAGCGTCGCGCTTATGGATTTCAGCGTCCTTGGCGCCTTCTCGCTGCCCCACGCGCCGTTCGTCGCGCTGCTGCGCCGCGTAGCCCTTGGGGCGTTTGGCGGGGCGATCATCACCGGGGCGCTGCTGTTTTCGGTAAAGGCGGGGACTTATGCGGCGATGCCGGTCTTCCTTGCCAAGATGACGCTGATCCTGCTGGCGGGGGCCAATTTCCTCGCCTTCACGCGCTTGACCCGCACGAGCGGGGTGGCCGGGTCGGCCGGGGGCATTGCGGCCGTCCTGGCCGTGATTTCGCTCGGCCTGTGGACCTGCGTGCTTTTCGCCGGGCGGTTCATAGGTTTTTTGTGAAGCAATTCCAGGAAGCGAGCCCGCCGCTTGCTGCTGAGATGTCCGGCGCGTTGCCGACCTTCTTCTTCATCTCCAGCGCCCAGGCGCGGCCTTCGTCGCCGCCCCACAGCAGCCACGCGATGTAGCCGGCAGAGGGATTTTCCTCGTTGCCGTAGTTCTTGCCGCGCTTGTCGACCTCGTGGCGGGCGAAATAACTGACCATGCGGCGGATGGCGGAAGGCGACAGGTTTCGCCTTTCCTTCAGCTCCGTCGCCCGCGCCACGCCAATGTCGGTGCCGCCGCGGCCGAACTGCTTGCGCAGGCGCAGCCCCTTGGCGGCGTTGTCGGCGACTGTCTGCGGGCAGCGCAGGTCGATCTCGTCTTCGGACATGTCATCCATCGCAGATTTTTAGCCTACGGGCAGAATGCGGGAAAGCGGGAGGGTTCCAGGGGGCTGTTCGTCCATCGCGGTCGCGTCAGCCGCATGTTTACCCGATGCTGGCCCCGCCCCTCATTGCCCTGCCGGGCATTTCTCCCCGTATAGTGACGGGGAGAAAGAAGCCTGCGCCGACGGTTTCGCCAATCGCCAGCACCGCAGGAAGAACGCCGGCGTTGCGGGCGGCCCCCTTCTCCCCGTTCAACGGGGAGAAGATGCCGGCAGGCAGATGAGGGGCGGCGCCAGCGTCCCATTGGAAGTCCGAAACGGAGGAACCACATGCCCAAGATCGACCTCTCATCAATCCCTGTCCGTAAACGCTCCGGCTATCCCGCACCCTTCGACCAGCCCTGCGCCGAGCGCACGCGCCGCCGCCTCGGCGATGCCGGCGGGCTGAAGGATTTCGGCGTCAACCTGATGACGCTGCCGCCCGGCGGCTGGTCGAGCCAGCGCCACTGGCACAGCCATGAGGACGAGCTGTGCTGGAGGACGAACTGACGCTGGTCGAGGGCGGCGGCGAAACGCTGCTCAGCGACGGCGCGATCTTCGCCAAGAACAGCGGCGATTGCACATGATCAACCGCTCGTCGGTCACGTCGCGCTACCTGGAAGTCGGCTCACGCAACCCGGACGATGTCATCACCTGCTCGGACCTCGACATGATGAGCGCGAGTTCGGATGGAAGGTTTTTGCATAAGGATGGGAGGGCGTATGAGGGGCAGGGGTGAGGTCCACCGTTATGATCTATCAGAGTAGGAAAAATCCTGATCAAATACCAACTGCAAGATTCGTGTGCATGACTAACAGTTGATATGGCTGCGACTACTTCTCTGGTTTGTCTTCTTCGACTACTATCGAAGCGGACTCGGCGATGGGGCTAGCCATGGACATCACTCGTGATCAACGCTTTGCGTGGTCAAAACGACCTGAGAACCACGAATGGGAAAATCTAATCGCCCCCTATTACAAGCAAACCGACGGCACGGTTAACGTCGACGTCCTCCATAAAATTGCCGACCTAAATGGACTATTTGACCCTCGCAAAAAATACGCTCATCTAAATCCCGGTCAGATTGCGATGAATATCCGCAACAGGCTTCGTGTTCTGTGGAAGAATGGTTCCTTAAATTTACCAGCTTAACTGCATGTCAATGTAATTGACAAAAATTGGGGGGCAGGCTTTGGCGTATATTGATGCTTTTAGCGCTAATGACGCGCTCATAAAACAGCTCGGCGAGGGTAACGCATACCTGGCGTGGGTGATGGCGTTGTATCTGGAAGAACCTGACGTCGAGGCTCTGGCCTCCGAAGGGATTACAGATGGGCCAAACGACAAGAAAATTGACTTCATATATTTGGATCGTGACACGAAGAGAGTTATTTTTGCGCAAGGTTATCTATCAGGAGGAAAGCAGGATTCCGCACCCGCGAACAAGGCTGCTGATCTGAACACCGCTGCCGCTTGGCTGATGTCCGGCGACCTCGCGAATGTTCCAGAGACCTTGCGAGAGATTATCGTCGAATGCCGAGAAGCAATTGATGAAGGGGAAGTCGAGGGGATAGAGCTTCTGTATGTTCATAACTTACCAGAGTCCGTCAATGTAACTCGAGAATTGCAAACGGCTGCGCAGCATCTACAAAAGACGCTGGGCAGTGCTTCCATATCTGTAGTCGCACGGGAGCTTGGAATCTCAAGGACCGAACATATTTTTGCGACACAAGAGTCGCACATTGATGTGAAGGATATCGTCCATTTTCCCTCAGATGTTAAATTTAGCGAGTCAGGGCCTAAGTGGGAGGCTTCTGTATCGTCTGTTCCGGGTCTCTGGCTTCACGAGCTTTATTCGAAGTACGAAGATCGTTTATTTTCAGCAAACTATCGTGGATTTCTTGGGATAAGTAGAAGGAGGCGAATAAACAACGGTATTCGTCAATCTGCCGAGCTGAAGCCCAAGGATTTTTGGGTATTTAATAACGGCATCACGCTTTTAACGTTGGGAAAGAGAGAATCTAAGGCCGGAGTTGAGCTAACGGGTATATCTATTATCAACGGTGCGCAAACGACCGGGTCTATAGGCTCTATTGATCTCAAGAAGAATGACATAAAGTCTGTCAATGTCTTGTGTCGTGTCATACAATGCTCGGACCCAGAAACCATAAGTGAGATTGTTAGGTACAATAATACACAAAACGAGATTACCACTTGGGATCAGTTTAGTAATGATTCTGAGCAGAATAGAATATTTAAGGAATTTGAAGAACTCGGCCATACATACGTGCGAAAACGTGGATTCCGCGCGGCAGGGGATCAGATAGGAATTGAGGAAGTGGCTCAGCCACTTCTAGCCTTTCACGGCCGATATCAAGATGGGATTCGAGGGAAGAATCAGATTTTCGAACGAAACCTTTATATTCGAACGCGTTCGAAGATAAAAAAGCTCGGCATATCCTTTTAGCTTACAGCCTTTCTAGGGCTATCGACGAGCGAAGGATAAGTCTAAAGGAGAGATCAACTGCTGGATCGATCATAAAAATTGAAGAAGATCAGCTGGCCTTATTGCGGAACCTAAGGTTCAAGTCGTTCCTCATTGCTGTGATTGCGCAGGTTCTGGAATCAATCACCTTAAAGAAGGTCGATCCCTTGACCGTCGCGTTCCAACCGGATGTGGCGCAAGCAAAGAATAGCTCCCTTGTTGGCTTGGCGGCGTTATGGAGCCCGGTTGTCGATCACGTGTTGTCGCTGGTAGCCACCCAGGTAACACCAGCTGGCTTGTCAGAGAGCTTTTCCGAAGACGCTTTTTTGCCCTCGGTAGCTAAGTCTGTCGGCGCTCTGCTTTATGCTGGGAAGGCGGCCGAGCAACACGCCCAATTTGCAAAAGTTATTGCGGACTCATGAGTCCTTCGTAGCGGGCCGCTGCTTCACCCGAAATACTCCTGCAACGGCCGCACCTCCAAATTCCCCGCCCGCAGCGCGGCAATCGCTTCCGCCACGGCCGCCGCTCCCGACAGCGTCGTGTAATACGGCACCTTCTGCATCAGCGTTGCGCGGCGCAGCGACTTGGAGTCCGACACCGCTTTCTGGCCGTCGGTGGTGTTGAAGACGATCTGGACCTGGCGGTTGCGGATGGCGTCCTCGATATGGGGACGGCCTTCGAGCACCTTGTTGATCTTTTCGGCCGTCACGCCGTTTTCGGCGAGGAAGCGGGCGGTGCCGGAGGTGGCTAAAACCTTGAAGCCCTGGCCGGCGAGGCGTTTCACGGCCGGCAGAATGCCTTTCTTGTCCTCGTCGCGCACCGAGACGAACAGCGTGCCGGAGCGTGGCAGGTCGACATTGGCCCCTAACTGGCTCTTGGCGAAGGCTAAAGCAAAGTCGCGGTCGAGGCCCATCACCTCGCCGGTCGAGCGCATTTCCGGCCCGAGCAGGATGTCGACGCCGGGGAAGCGGGCAAAGGGGAAGACGGCTTCCTTGACCGCGATATGGCCCGGATTGCGCGCGTCCGGCATGGCGCCGTAGTGGGCGAAGGCGTTTTCCAGCGTCTCGCCGGCCATGATGCGGGCGGCGATTTTGGCGATGGGACGGCCGATGGTCTTGGCGACGAAGGGCACGGTGCGCGAGGCGCGCGGATTGACCTCCAGCACATAGACCGTGCCGTCCTTGATGGCGTATTGCACGTTCATCAGGCCGCCGACATTGAGCGCGCGGGCCAAGCTTGCTGTCTGCCGCTCCAGCTCGTCGACGAGGTCCGGCTGCAGCGAATATACCGGCAGCGAGCAGGCCGAGTCGCCCGAATGGATGCCGGCCTCCTCGATATGTTCAAGGATGCCGGAAACGAAGGTCTCCTTGCCGTCGCAGAGGCAGTCGACGTCGACCTCGGTGGCGCCGGTGAGATAGGTGTCGAACAAAAGCGGGTTCTTGCCGAGCAGCGTGTTGATCTGGCCGGTCTTGTCGGCCGGATATTTCTGCTTGATGTCCTCCGGCACCAGGCCGGGCACGGTGTCGAGCAGATAGGTCTGCAGCATGCCTTCATTGTAGATGATCTGCATGGCGCGGCCGCCGAGCACATAGGACGGGCGCACCACCAGCGGGAAGCCGAGCTCGGCGGCGACGAGGCGCGCCTGCTCGACCGAATAAGCGATGCCATTCTTCGGCTGGGTGAGCCCGAGCTTGTGCAACAGCTTCTGGAAACGGTCGCGGTCTTCCGCAAGATCGATCATGTCGGGCGAGGTGCCGAGGATCGGGATGCCGGCCTTCTCCAGCGCGTCGGCGAGCTTTAGCGGCGTCTGGCCGCCGAACTGGACGATGACGCCGACCAGTTCCCCGGATGCCTGCTCGGCGCGCAGGATCTCCAGCACGTCCTCCGGCGTCAGCGGATCGAAATAGAGGCGGTCCGAGGTGTCGTAGTCGGTCGATACGGTCTCGGGGTTGCAGTTGACCATGATCGCCTCGAAGCCGGCGTCACGCAGCGCAAAGGCGGCATGGCAGCAGCAATAGTCGAACTCGATGCCCTGGCCGATGCGGTTCGGGCCGCCGCCGAGGATGACGACCTTCTTGCGCGACGACACTCGCGCCTCGTTGGCGAGCTCGCCGGCGAAGGGCGTCTCATAGGTCGAGTACATGTAAGCGGTCGGCGAGGCGAACTCGGCGGCGCAAGTGTCGATGCGCTTATAGACCGGGTGAACGCCGAGCTGTTGCCTGGTCTTCTGAATCACTTCCGCGTCGGTCCTGGTCAGCGACGCCAGGCGTGCGTCGGAGAAACCCATCGCCTTCAGCATGCGCAGGTTCGCCGCGTCCTGCGGCAGGCCGTGCTCGCGGATACGCTCCTCCATGGCGATGATGCCGGCGATCTGCTCGAGGAACCACGGGTCGATCTTGCACATGGCGTGCACGTCTTCGAGCGAAGTCCCCATGCGGATCGCCTGCGCCACCATGCGCAGCCGGTCGGGCGTCGGCGTGCCGAGCGCGGCGCGGATGGCGTTGCGGTCGTCGGCGCCGTCGGCGGACCCAAGACCGGGGATCTCGATCTCGTCCAATCCCGTCAGCCCGGTTTCCAGCCCGCGCAGCGCCTTTTGCAGCGATTCCTGGAAGCTGCGGCCGATCGCCATCACCTCGCCGACCGACTTCATGGCGGTGGTCAGCACCGGCTCGGCGCCGGGGAATTTCTCGAAGGCAAAGCGCGGGATCTTCGTTACCACGTAGTCGATAGACGGCTCGAACGAGGCCGGCGTCGCGCCGCCGGTGATGTCGTTCTCCAGCTCGTCCAGCGTGTAGCCGACGGCGAGCTTTGCCGCGACCTTGGCGATCGGGAAGCCGGTCGCCTTCGAGGCGAGCGCGGAGGAGCGCGAGACGCGCGGGTTCATCTCGATCACCACCAGGCGGCCGTCGGCCGGATTGACGGCGAACTGCACGTTGGAGCCGCCGGTCTCGACGCCGATCTCGCGCAGCACCGCGATCGAGGCGTTGCGCATCATCTGGTATTCTTTGTCGGTCAAGGTCAGCGCCGGCGCGACGGTGATGGAATCGCCGGTATGCACGCCCATCGGGTCGAGGTTCTCGATCGAGCAGATGATGATGCAGTTGTCCGCCTTGTCGCGGACCACTTCCATCTCATACTCCTTCCAGCCGAGCACGCTCTCCTCGATCAGCACCTCGGTGGTGGGCGAGGCGTCGAGGCCGGACTGGACGATGTCGTAGAATTCGGCGCGGTTGTAGGCAATGCCGCCGCCCGTGCCGCCCATGGTGAAGGAGGGGCGGATGATCGCCGGCAGACCGACATGGTCGAGCGCCTGGGCGGCGATCGCCATCCCGTGGCTGATATAGCGCTGCTTGCGGTCGCCCTCGCCGAGGTTCCAGCGCGTCTCCAGCGCGTCGAGCGCGGCATCGAGGTTTTTTGGATTCTCCGCCTTCAGCGCGGCGCGTTCGGCCTCGTGGATCTTGCGGTCGGCGTCCTTGACCTCGGTGGCATTGGCCAGCATCGAGCGCGGCGTCTCCAGGCCGATCTTGCTCATCGCCTGGCGGAACAGGGCGCGGTCCTCGGCCTTGTCGATGGCATGCGCATCGGCGCCGATCATCTCGACATTGTAGCGGTCGAGCACGCCCATGCGGCGCAGCGACAGCGCGGTGTTGAGCGCGGTCTGCCCGCCCATGGTGGGCAGCAGCGCGTCGGGGCGCTCCTTGGCGATGATCTTGGCCACCACTTCCGGCGTGATCGGCTCGATATAGGTGGCGTCGGCCAGCTCCGGATCGGTCATGATCGTGGCCGGGTTGGAGTTGACCAGGATGACGCGGAAACCCTCTTCCTTCAGCGCCTTGCAAGCCTGGGTGCCGGAATAGTCGAACTCGCATGCCTGGCCGATGACGATGGGGCCGGCCCCGATGATCAGGATCGACTTGATGTCGGTGCGTCTTGGCATGGTCTATGGATTCCGTTCGGCGAGCGGCTTGCACGAAAAACCGGGCGGGGAGGACCCGGCCGGTTGTGCTTGCGATTCTGGTATCAGGCTAGGAGGGCCTTATAGGGAAGAGTTTTGGCGGATGTAACCCTGAAAATGAGGGAATAGGCAGTAGGCAGTAGGGAATAGGGGAATAGGTCGCAGCGCGCGGAACCTCGCCTTGTGCCTACTGCCTATTCCCTACTGCCTATTCCCTATTCCCCCAACGCCAGCGCATCCGTGATCTCAAACCGCTCGGAAACGCCGACGCGGATCATGTTCAGCGTACCCTCGCGGGTGAAGCGGAATTCGTCGGAAGAGTCCGAGCTGGCCGGCTGGCCGTCGTGGAAGTTGATGACGCGGGTGCCGCCGTCCGGCCAGGTCACGGTCACGACGCTGTCGCCAGCCTCATGTGCGACGCTGATCTTGCAGCGGGTCATCGGCTGGCCGACCTGGCGCGCGCAGGGGATGCTGCCGGCGTCTGGGGCAGGGGTGTCGGACTCTGCGATTGCCGGGGCAGCGAAGGCGAGGGCGTAGGCATCCTGCATGGCGATCGCGCTGATATCGGCCGCGGATGGCGGATCGGCCGGCCCGCTGCGACCCAGGCGCGCGGCGATGTCCGGCTGCGGCTCTTCGGAGGGCTCGGGCGCTTTGGGTTCCTGTGGCAAGCCGGCGTCAGTTGCCGGCACGGCTGCATCCTCGGGCGCCGGGGCCGGGTTGTCGGGACTGAGATAGCGGGCCGGCGCCCATCCGACGATATGCGCGTCCTGCGTGTCTTCGACCTTGCACCAGGGATAGTTGTTGACCGTCTTGCAGCCGTAATTCTTCACCGCCGCGCCGTTGGGCAGGCGCGCCGCGATCTTTCCGTCTGGCGAAGCGGTAGCGCGGATGTTGAGGAGATCATCCGGCGCGAGGCCGCCGATGATCGAAATGATCATGCCGGGCGCATCCTGGGCCAAAGCCGGCACGGCGGCCAGCAGCAAAGGAGCGGCGATCAGCAAGGTCGATCGGAGCGTGACTTTGCGCTTCATCCTCAATGCGCTGCAATCCTGGCGTTTCCGCTCAATCAGAGATGAACTTCGTTCAATCCTGGATATGAGCTTCGCTCAATTCTGGATATGAGCTTCGCTCAATTCTTATGAATCCGGTCCGCAGCGCGTGCGCCCATTCCGGCCGTCCCGCTGCTTCCGCCTGCTTTGCGGCAGCTTCATGGTCGTAGGCGACGGCGACCGCCTCGAAGCGGTCCGGGCGGTAAGCCGCATCCAACTCGACGATGCCATAGCGCGCATGCGGGCTGCCCTGCTCGGAGGCATGCGCCGGCGGCGTATCGTCGGAATAGGCCGGGCAACCGACGCTGCCGGGATTGAAGATGACCGGGCCGCCCGGAATGCGGATGAGTTCGCTGCGATGGCTGTGGCCGCACAACGCGATCCTGCAGGCGGGATCGAGCGACTTCAGCCGGCGCGTGATCGTTCCGAGCGGCGCGCGCACCAGCTGGCCATCGACGATCGCATCGGCAAGATACTTTTCGTCATGGTCGGGCCGGGCATGGAAGGCCACGACGCCCGGCGCGATCTCGAGCGTGAGCGGCAAGGCAGACAGCGCTTCGTGCTGGGCGGCGGTCAGCCGCTCCCGGGCGTAGCGGTCCGACGGCCACATTTTCTCGTCGGCCGGATCCTGCGCCACGCGGCGATCATGGTTGCCGCGCACCGTCGGCAGATTAAGCGCCTCCAGCCGCTGCATGGTTTCGCGCGGCCACAGCGGGCCGGAGACGCAGTCGCCGAGATTGACGATGAGGTCGGCGCCGCCGCGCCGCTCGAGATCGTGGAGCACTGCATCCAGGGCCAGCACGTTGCCATGGATGTCGGCCAGAACGGCAATGCGCATCAGGCGTCGATCTCGGTGTCGGCGGTGCCGACCGCAGGAAGTGCCTTGTCCTCGCCGGCGGCCGCGATCACGCTGTCGAGCAGGCCGGGAAAGCGCCTGTCGAGGTCGTCGCGGCGCAGCGTGATCAGCCGGCTGGTACCGGCCGCTTCGGTGCGCGTCACGCCCGCCTCGCGCAGCTTGGCGAGATGGTAGCTGAGATTGGTCTTGGAGGCCAGGTCGAGGAACTTGCCGCAGTTCATCGGCACGCCCTCCTTGCTGGCGAGAAAGCGCACGATTGCCAGCCTGGTCGGGTCGCCGAGCACGGCAAGCACGATCGGCAGGCTGATCTGATCGGCGGTTGGATGAGGCAAAGTCATGCCGCAGAATTAAGCACAAACGGAACCAACTTCAACGCGTCTCCTCTCCTTGCCGGGTTACACAGCTTCCCAGGTTTTACGCGGTCCTGACATAGGGCTGTCAGCAGGGTTCAGCTAATTTGCCAAAGCTCCGTTGACATCACGCCTGGTCATGTCCAATTGTTCAATAACTTTTGAACAAAGGACACGTGACCCATGGACAAGCGGATCTTCTGGCTTGGGCTCGGATCGTTTGCGATCTCGACCGAAGGCTTCGTCATCTCCAGCCTTCTTCCCGATATCGCCGCGGATGCCGGCATCTCCGTTCCGCTCGCCGGATCGCTGATCGCCGCTTTCGCGCTCGCCTATGCGATCGGCGCGCCGGTGCTCGCGACGCTGACCGGCGAGTGGGACCGGCGGCGCGTCATCCTGTGGACGCTGGTGTTCTTCGTCATCGGCAATATCGTCGCGGCGCTAAGTTCGTCCTTCGAGCTGCTGCTTATCGCCCGCATCGTGATGGCGCTGTCGTCCGGCCTGTTCGCGGCAACCGCGCAGGGCACGGCCGTGGCGCTGGTCGACGACCACCATCGGGCGCGCGCCATCGCGGTCGTGGTCGGCGGCACCACGGTGGCGGTCGCGGTCGGCGCGCCGCTCGGCGCGCTGGTGGCGGCGATTGCCGGCTGGCGCGGCACGTTCTTCGCCATCGCCGGCCTCGGCGCGCTTGCCGGCGCGATCCTGTGGTGGCGGCTGCCGCGCGGCATTGTCGGCACCAGGCTGCCGCTCAAGGCGCGGCTGGCGGCGGCGGTCCGTCCCGGGGTGTTGCCGATCCTGGTCACGACCATGCTGGCGCTGGTCGGCGCCTTCACCGTCTTTGCCTTCATCGCGCCTCTGGCGATCGAGGGCGGCGGCCTCAGCCCGCTGGCGCTGCCCGGCATGCTGCTTGCCTTCGGCGTCGGCGCCGTCATCGGCAACATCGCCGGCGGCCAGGCGGCGGACCGTTTCGGCGCGGCGCGCACCGTCTGCTGGTCGCTGGGGCTAAGCGCAGCGATGCTCGTTACGTTCTCGCTGATCCCGACCTTCCTGCCGCATTCGATCGCCGGGCCGGCGCTGATGGGCATGATGGTGCCGTGGGGCATCGTCGGCTGGGCCTTCCCGCCGGCGCAGGCAAGCCGGATCATCAAAATAGCGCCCGATGCCGCCCCGATCGTGCTCTCGCTCAACGCCTCGGCGCTCTACTTCGGCGTCGCCCTTGGCGCCGTGGTCGGGGGTGCGGTGCTGCGCTTCGGCGCGCCGGCCGATCTCGGCGTGATCGCGGCGGTATTCCCGGTCGTGGGGCTGGGTGTGGTGCTCGCGGGCCACGCGCTCGCTCGCCCGGTCGCAATGCCGGCAGAATAGACTTCGCGAACCTGAAGGACTGGCTCGCCTCAGGCTGGCCGCCACATCTGCAGGATCGAGGCCGCCAGCAGCAGGCCAAGCACGATGTTGATCGCACGCCATTGCCGCTCGGTTCGGAGCAAACGTGCCAGCAGCGTGCCGGCCACGCACCAGAGCGACAGCGAGACGGCCGCGGCAAGGCCGAACACGGCGCCGAGCAGCAGCGCGAGCTGCATGGGGCCGTCGGCAAGCGCCGCGAAGGAAGCGGCCGCACCCAGGCCCATCGCCCAACCCTTCGGGTTCATCCACTGAATGCCGGCGCCGCCGAAGAAGCTGTTCGGCCTGGCCATGCTCACGTCGAGCTTGGGCGGGCCGCTGCGGGCGATCCTGATCGCGAGCCAGATCAGATACAGCGAGCCGGCGATCTTCATCGCAAGCTGGAGCGAAGGGACGGCGGCAAGCAGCCCGGCGAGCCCGGCAGCACCCGCCGCCGCTACCGAAGCCAGTCCCGCGGCGCTGCCGGCCATCAGCGGCACCGAGCGGCGAAAGCCGAACTGCGCCCCGGATGCCGTCGACAGCGTCGTTGCGATGCCGGGCGTCGAGGTCGAGATCAGCGCGAACAGGACAAGGGGCATGATGGTTTCGGACATCTAAGTTTCCCGGTCGAAGGAGCTTGTATGCTAGGCGCTCGGCGTTATCAGTAAATGCAATGTTTGATATGGTTTGCATTAGAGATTATAATGTAGCGATGTTCCGCGATCTCGACACCACACTTGTCCGCACCTTCGTGGCGACGGCCGACAAAGCCAGCATGACGGCCGCGGCCAACGCCCTCAATCTGACCCAGGGCGCCGTCAGCCAGCAGATCAAGCGGCTGGAGGAGATCCTTGGCCAGACGCTGTTCGAGCGCGACCGACGTGGCTTGAGACTGACGCGTTCCGGCGAGCGGCTGCTCGAGAAGGGCAGACGTCTCTTGCGGCTCAATGAAGAGATCCTGGCGGAGATAAGCGGCAAGGCGGTCGCCGGCCAGGTGCGGATCGGCGTGCCCTACGATCTTGTCGGCACATTGCTGCAACCTGTCTTGAAAACCTACGCCGAAGCCTATCCGCAGGTGGAAATTTCGCTGGTCTGCGCGTCTTCGCCGGAACTCGCGGCGGCGCTGGCGTCAGGGGCGATCGACCTTGCCGTCATCGAGGAGCGGGCCGGCCCGGCGGCCGGCGAATGCCTGCTGGTCGACCGGCTGGTCTGGGTCGGCGCCAGAGGCGGCTCGGCGCGCTTGAAGCGGCCTTTGCCGGTCTCCATGGTCGCGGAGACTTGCGCCTTCCGTCCGGCGGTGTTGGCGGCGCTCGGCACGCACGGGCTCGATTGGCGTACCGTGTTCGAGAACGGCAACATGGACGCAACGACGGCCACGGTGCGCTCTGACCTCGCGGTGACCACCTGGCTAGCCTCGACGGTTCCGGCCGACCTCGACATCCTGGCCGACGCCGATCTTCCGGCGCTGCCGAATTTTTCCGTCAACCTGCACCTGCCGAAGCATGCCATTGCGCCCTCGGCAGAGGCATTCGCCTCTCATATTCGCGAGGGTTTGGCGCGGCATCGCCAGGCGGCGTGAGGGCAGTTTCCTCGCCCCCACGCAAGTGGGGGAGAGGTGGCTCGGCGCAGCCGAGACGGAGAGGGGGACTGGCGCTGCGGTGCCAATTTTTTTCATGGGCGTTCGCCCTACGAAGCCCCCGCTCCGGCCGCTTCGCGGCCACCTCTCCCCCGCCTTGGCGGGGGCGAGGAAAGAAGCGCCGGCACGCTACTTCCAGTTCTTGCGCCTTTCGAGCTCGGCTTCCGAAGGCTGCTCTGTCGCAAAAGATCCGGTCTTGATGTCGCCGCCACGTTCATAGGTCGCCATGATGACGCCCGTGCTGGTGGTTTGCGACTTGATCAGCTTGAAGGCGGCCGGCGTCGCGTCATCGCCGAACAGGCGCTTGCCCTTGCCCAGCAACAGCGGGAAGATCATCAGCCGGATCTCGTCGATCAGCCCATTGGCGAGCAGGGTCTGGATCAGATTGCCCGAACCCTGGATGAGCAGATCAGGTCCGTCTTCCTGTTTGAGCTGCCTGAGCCTTGCAACGACATCTGGCCCAAGCGGCTGGGTGTTCTGCCAGGTCAGGCTATCCGGCCGATGCGTCGCCACATATTTGGTCGCAGGGTTGAAGGCATCTGCGATCGGATCTTTCTGATACGGCCAGTAGGCGGCGAAGATGTCATAGGTTCTGCGGCCGAGCAGCAGCGCGAAGGGCTTGGAGAACAATTCGTCCATTGCCTCGCCCGCCACCTCGTCAAAGTAATGGAAGGTCCAGCCGCCGAATTGAAAGCCGCCGACCGGGTCTTCTTCCGGGCCGCCCGGCGCCTGCATGACGCCGTCGAGGCTGACGAATGTGGCGGCGATGATCTTGCGCATCTGTCTTCTCCCTTTGCGTGATCCGCGCCGTCGCGGCCGGATTTCGGTCTAAGGACGGACGACGAGCCTGCGTTCCGACACAGGCCCGCAGATTTCTATCGTTTGCCGTCGGCGCGAATGGCGCGGGACGAGAACCAGACATCGCCGAACACGGCGGTGGCGGTGCGATCGGGCGCCTTGTCTTCACTCAGCCAGATCGAGCGCGTTCGGCTGGCGCGTTCGCGGGTTGGCACTCTTGCCTCCGGGCCGGCGAGGGAGGCGCCGATGCAAGGGATGAACCAGGAACCCATGAAGGGTCGGCAGGCGAAGCCCGCCTGCGTGCGGGTGACCAGCACGGCGAGGCCGATACGCTCCGCCGGTCGCCAAGGGAAGATCAAGCGGCCGCCAGGCTTGAGCGCCCTCAACCACGCAGCGGGAGGGGCAATGACGGCAGCATTGACATAGATGATGTCGGAGGGCGGCAGAGGGCTGGCGACAGCGTCGCCGGCAACGACCTCGGCATTGCGGTAGGCCGCGAGGTTCACCTTGGCTTGCGCGGCGAGATCCGCTTCGATCTCGAAGGCGGTGACGCTGCCGCCGGGCTCGACCAGCCTTGCCAGCAGCGCGGTATAGTAACCGGTGCCGGCGCCGATATGGGTGACGGCTTCGCCGGGTTTCGGTTCGACCTTGCCGATCCACATGGCGTGCAGAACCGGTTCGCCGTTGTTGATGCCCTTGTCGGCATCGAGCACCACCAGCACGTTCTGGTAGATATAGCTTGGATCGGCAGTCGGCGTTTTGAACGCTCCGTCGCCGGCAAAGACGGTCCAAGGTCCAGGCCCGAGAAAGGCCTCGCGCGGCACCGAGGCGAACACCTCCTCGATGCGGGGATCGCCGGAGCGCGCATGCGCGGCCATCAGTTTGGCGTAGAATTTTCGGGCGTCTTCCGATCCGGTCATGCTTTCAGAAGATAGCGCGGCCGGCCGGGATGTCGCGGCCCGATGTCAGCCGGCGAAGGTGTCGTAAAGCAGCTTGAAGTTGAGCACCAGGATGATCGCCGCGACCACCCAGGCGAGTGCGGCGACGCCGCGCGGGATGGCGAATTTGCCCATCTTCTTCTTGTCCGAGACGAACTGCACCAGCGGCACAACGGCGAAGGGCAACTGCATCGACAGGATGACCTGGCTGAAGACCAGGAGCTGGGCCGTGCCCTTTTCGCCATAGAGCGCTGTCACGATCACGACGGGGACGATAGCAACGCCGCGCGTCAGCAGGCGGCGCGCCCATTGCGGAATGCGCAGACGCAGGAAGCCTTCCATCACGATCTGGCCGGCGAGCGTCGCGGTGACCGTCGAATTGAGGCCGGAGGCGAGCAGCGCGACCGCGAAAAGGATCGAGGCGATGCTCAAGCCCAAGAGCGGCGACAGCAATTCAAAAGCCTGGCCGATCTCGGCGACATCCTGGTGCCCGGTGCCGTGGAAGGCCACGGCCGCGACGATCAGGATGGACGCGTTGACAAATAGCGCCAGGATCAGCGCGATGGTCGAGTCCGTGGTCGCCCATTTGATGGCATCGCGCTTGCCCGCATCGGTGCGCTCATAGGCGCGGGTCTGCACGATCGAGGAGTGCAGGTAGAGATTGTGCGGCATCACGGTCGCGCCGATGATGCCGATGGCGATGTAGAGCATCGTCGGATTGGTGACGATCTCGGACGACGGCACGAACATCGAATGCAGGATCGTGCCAGCCGGCGGAGCGGCGACGAAGATCTGGATGGCGAAGCAGCCAAAGATGATGATCAGGAGCGCGACGACGAACGCCTCGAGATAACGGAAGCCCCTGTTCATGAGCAGCAGCACGAGGAAGGCGTCGAGCGCGGTGAGCACGGCGCCGCCGATCAGCGGGATGCCGAACAGGAGCTGCAGCGCAATCGCCGTGCCGATCACCTCGGCAAGGTCGCAGGCGATGATCGCCAGCTCGCAGGCGATCCAGAGCAGGAAATTTACCGGACGCGGATAATAGGCGCGGCAGGCCTGCGCGAGGTCGCGGCCGGTGGCGATGCCGAGGCGGGCGGCTAGCGCCTGCAACAGGATCGCCATCAGGTTCGACAGCATGATGATGAAAAGCAGCGTGTAGCCGAACTGGGCGCCGCCGGCGAGGTCTGTCGCCCAGTTGCCCGGGTCCATATAGCCGACCGAGACCATATAGCCGGGACCCATGAAGGCGAACAGGCGGCGAAACCAGAGACCGGTGTTGGGCACACTGATCGAGGCATTGACCTCGCGCAGGCTGGGCTGCTCAGTCTCATCGGAGCGGGCAAATTGCCACGAGGGACGGGACACTGCTTCTGACATCGGGGGGGTCCGCTGGAAGGCTATCGAGGATCGGCTCACTATGTATGCTAAGGCTGAACATTATGCAACAGGCTATACTTCATTGTTCAAGCTCTTGTGATGCGCGCGATAGGCGCGCATGCAGCAGCAAACGCCGGGTTGCACCGACCCAGGAATGCAAATAAACGGCCAGAGCACCACCGTCCGTGCTATGAGTGCGGAGCCGATTCAGCCATGAAGGAGCGCGTATTGGCGCTGAGGAACAGACCAGTTCGACGCGAAAAGCCGCTTCCTGATGCCGAAATCCATTCGGAAGGGTTCCGGCAGACCCGCGAAGCGCGCCGCAGCGCGCTTGTAGAGGACTATGTCGAGCTGATCGCCGATCTGATCGAGGACGGAAACGAGGCCCGTCAGGTCGATATCGCGGCCAGGCTTGGCGTCGCGCAACCCACCGTGGCAAAAATGCTGACAAGGCTCTGCGCCGACGGGCTGGTTTCCAGGAAACCCTATCGCGGGGTGTTTCTCACGGACGCCGGTCGCAAGGTGGCGCAGGAGAGCCGCATCCGTCACGAGACTGTCGAAGCCTTCCTGCGCTCGCTGGGTGTCAGCGCCGAGACGGCGCGGATCGACGCGGAGGGCATCGAGCATCATGTCAGCGCCGAGACGCTGGAAGCTTTTCGCCGGGCGATGACCGCGCCGCGCTGAGCCCCGACGGCGTTAAACTTCGGGACCGACGCGTCGCTGGAACCGCCGAACGGCACGCACGTTGCTCCTGACGGTGCGCGATGATCGCGTGGCAGGAGGAAACGATGGGCGTTGAACAGGCACCGACCACGAAGGGCAAGCAAGCGGCCAAAGGATTGAGACAGGCGGCGGCTCGTGACGAGCGCAAGACCGAGGCCCAAACCGGCCGTCCTCTGAAGAAGGGCGCTGAGCGTTTCGAGGAGCGATCCAGGAGCTCGGACGGTAAAAGTGCTGGCTCGAAACAAAAACTCTGAATTGTCACCCCCATCTGGAGCCGGACGCGCCGTCTTTTCGTCACTAGAAATGCTGTGACTCGGCGTGACCGTTGCGATAATTGTCTGAAGGGGGCGGTCATGGGCCGGACCTTCCAGAACATCTGCATTGCGAGGAAGTTGCCATGCTTTGGAGAGGCCGCCGTCAGAGCGACAATATCGAGGACGAGCGCAGCGACAGCGGCGGCGGGTTCGGCGGTGGCAGTCCGGGCCAGTTCCGCGTTCCGATCGGCGGTCGAGCCGGCGGCGGCGGCAGCATCATCTTCGTTATTCTGGTGGTTCTCGCCGGATGGTATTTCGGCTTCGATCCATCGCAGATCCTGGGTGATGGTGGCGGCGGCGGCCAGATTACCGAAGACAGCAGTTCGCCGGACAGCGGCGCGCCCGCCTCGGACGAGATGAAACAGTTCGTGGCGACCGTGCTCGCCGAGACCGAGGACACATGGAGCGGTATTTTCAAGGCCAATGGCCTCACCTATGAGGACCCGAAGCTGGTGCTGTTCAGCAGCCAGATCCGCTCGGCTTGCGGCTTTGCCTCTTCGGCGGCGGGACCGTTCTATTGCCCGGGCGATCACAAGGTCTATCTCGACATGACCTTCTTCCAGCAGCTCGACCAGCAGTTCGGCGCCTCGGGTGAATTCGCCCGCGCCTACGTGATCGCGCACGAGGTCGGCCATCACGTGCAGAACCTCACCGGCATCATGTCGAAATTCAACCAGATGCGGCAGGGCATGGGCGAGGCCGAGGCCAATCAGATGTCGGTGCGGGTCGAGCTTCAGGCCGACTGCTTCGCCGGTGTCTGGGCGCACTATACCGCGCAGAAGGGCATTCTGGAGCAGGGCGACATGGAAAGCGCGCTAAATGCCGCCAAGCAGATCGGCGACGACACGCTGCAGAAAAAAACGCAGGGCTATGTCGTTCCGGAAAGCTTCAACCACGGCACCTCGGCGCAGCGGCAGACCTGGCTGGCGCGCGGCTACAAGAGCGGCAAGCTTTCGGACTGCGATACGTTCAACAATCCGGTCTGAACGGCGACATAGGGCTGCGGCACGGCGGCGGGGCTGCCGGCAACTGATGTCAGGATGAGGCAGTTGCGGTCGTTCGCTTATTGTTCCGGCCGGCTGGCTCGCCTATAAGAGCCTCCCGCCCAAGGCGGCCGAGGAGCTTATCACCATGATCGACCCCAGGACCGCCAAGCGGGGCCTTGCGCTCGTTTTCACGACGCTGCTGCTCGACGTCATCGGCTTCGGCATCATCATGCCGGTGCTGCCGGCCTACCTGCAGGAACTGACCGGCGTCGGCGTCAGCGAGGCGGCGATCGAGGGCGGCTGGCTTTTCTTCGTCTATGCGGCGATGCAGTTCTTCTTCGCGCCGGTCATCGGCGGCTTGAGCGACCGTTTCGGGCGGCGGCCGATCCTGCTTGCCTCGGTGCTCACCTTCTCCATCGACAATCTGATCTGCGCCATCGCCTGGTCCTATCCGATGCTGTTCATCGGACGCGTGCTCGCCGGCATTTCCGGCGCCAGCTATTCGACGACGTCGGCCTTCATCGCCGACATCTCGAACGACGAGAACAGGGCCAAGAATTTCGGCCTGCTCGGCATTGCCTTCGGCGTCGGCTTCGTCATCGGCCCGGTGCTCGGCGGACTGCTCGGCACGTTCGGCCCGCGCGTTCCGTTCTACTTCGCCGCCGGACTCGCCTTCGTGAACTTCCTCATCGCCATGTTCTTGCTGCCGGAGACGCTAGACGAGCAGCATCGTCGCCGCTTCGAATGGAAACGCGCCAATCCGGTCGGCACGCTCGTCCAGATGCGCAACTATCCCGGCATTGGCTGGATCGGGCTGGTCTTCTTCCTGATGACGCTCGGCCACATGATGTATCCGGCGGTCTGGTCCTTCGTTTCGAGCTACCGTTATGGCTGGAATGAGCAGCAGATCGGCTTCTCGCTCGGCGCCTTCGGTCTGTGCGGCGCGATCATCATGGCGACCGTGCTGCCCCGCGTCATCCCGAAGCTCGGCGAGTGGAGGACGGCGGCGATCGGCTTAACCTTCACCGCGCTCAGCGCCTTTGGCTACGCGTTTGCGACGCAGGGCTGGATGATCTACGCGGTGATCGTCGCCGGCTGCCTGGAAGCGCTCGCCGACCCGCCGCTGAGGAGCCTTGCAGCCGCCAAGGTGCCGCCTTCGGCGCAAGGCGAATTGCAGGGCGCGATGACCTCGATCTTCTCGATCACCTCGATCATCACGCCGCTGCTCTATACAGCGATCTTTTCCTGGTTCACCGGCCCGAGCGCGCCGGTTGAGTTCGGCGGCGCGCCTTATGTGCTCGGCGCGGTTTTCCTCACATTGGCGGTGATCGTCTTCGTGACGAAGGTCGCCAAGCCGACACCGAAGGAGGTCGAGCGCATGCATGCGCAGGAAGCGGTAACCGACGCGGCTTAAGCCGTGTTGATATTCAGGTGATGCCGGCCTGTAAATGACCGCTTCCTGCGCTTCCAGTGCGCACGTCCGCGCCTCGAAACCCGCCATTTTCGGCTCGGCCTGACCCAAATCTCAATACGCCTTGGACTGGGTACGGTCTGAGCTAGGCGCGCTCGGCCAGCGCCGGCTCGCTGCGCCGCTCGCGAATGAGATTGACGAAGCGGCGGAAGAGATAGTGCGAATCCTGCGGGCCGGGCGAGGCCTCGGGATGGTGCTGGACCGAGAACACCGGCCGGCCGGTCAGCGCAATGCCGCAATTCGAACCGTCGAAGAGCGAAACGTGGGTTTCCTCGACGCCTTCGGGCAGCGAGTCGGCGTCGACGGCGAAGCCATGGTTCATCGAGACGATCTCGACCTTGCCGGTTGTGTGGTCCTTCACCGGATGGTTGGCGCCGTGATGGCCCTGATGCATCTTCTCGGTCTTGCCGCCGAGCGCCAGCGCCAGCATCTGGTGGCCGAGGCAGATGCCGAACACCGGGAGATCGCTTTTCAGCAGGTCCTGGATGACCGGCACGGCATATTCGCCCGTCGCTTCCGGGTCGCCGGGACCGTTGGACAGGAAGATGCCGTCCGGCTGCATGGCCAGGATCTCTTCCGCACCGGTCTTGGCCGGCACGACGGTGACCTTGGCGCCGAGGCCGGCGAGCAGGCGCAGGATGTTTCGCTTGACGCCATAGTCGATGGCCACGACATGCAGCGACGGCTCGTCCTGCTCGCCGAAGCCCCTGTTCCAGGCCCAGGGCGTCTCGCGCCAGACCGAGGATTGGCCCGAGGTGACCTCCTTGGCGAGGTCCAGCCCGATAAGGCCCGACCAGGCGGCGGCACGCCGCTTCAGGTCGTCGAGGTCGAAAACACCATCCGGTGCATGGGCGATGACGGCGTTGGGCATGCCTTTCTCGCGGATCAGCACGGTGAGAGCGCGAGTGTCGATCCCCGAAAGCGCGACGATGCCGCGCCGCTTCAGCCACTCATCGAGATGCCCGGCCGCCCGGTAGTTGGAGGGGTCGGTGACATTGGCCTTGAAGATCGCGCCGACGGCGCCCGCGCGGGCGGCTGGATGCAAATCCTCGATATCCTCGCTGTTGGTGCCGACATTGCCGATATGCGGGAAGGTGAAGGTGACGATCTGGCCGGCATAGGAGGGATCGGTGAGGATTTCCTCATAGCCGGTGAGCGCGGTGTTGAAGCAGACTTCGGCGACCGCCGATCCGGTGGCGCCGAGGCCGCGGCCCTCGATCACCGTGCCGTCGGCAAGCACCAGAAGGGCGGTCGGCTGTTCGGTGGCCCAAGGGGCGGTGGTGGCGGCCATGGCGGCACTCCTGTCAGGCGCGGCGACTGGTCAACGGGACCGCTCGCGCAGCAAAGCGCGAAGCAGGATTTTCCAGCCTCCGCGCGTCAACTCATTGTCTCATGCAGGAGCGAGTACATAGGCGAAGGCACCCAAACGGTCAATGTGGCGGCCCCTAGCCAGATATGATTTGCATTCGTGCAGCAATATCAGAGGCTTGCCTGCATTTGCGTTGGGCCACCAGCAAAGCTATTGTCCGCCGCGATCGAAGGAGAAGCATCATGCGCGAGAAAATCGCCGAATCCATGAAGAGCGCGATGAAGGCGCAGGACAAGCACCGCCTGCCGACGCTCAGGCTGATCCAGGCCGCCATTCACGACCGCGACATCGCCAATCGCGGCGCCGGCAAGCCGGCGGCGAGCGAGGAAGAAATCCTGCAGATCCTCGCCAAGATGGTGAAGCAGCGTGAGGAATCGGCCAAGGCTTTCGAGGACGGCACGCGGCCGGAACTGGCGGCGCAGGAGCGCGGCGAGATGGAGATTATCCGCGAGTTCCTGCCGGCACAGCTCGACGATGCCGCGATCACGGCGGCGGCGCGCGAGGCGATCGCAGCCACGGGCGCGGCCAGCCAGAAGGACATGGGCAAGGTGATCGGCGCGCTGAAGCAGAAATATGCCGGCCAGATGGATTTCGCCAAGGCCAGCGCCATCGTCAAGGGGCTGCTCCAGTAGAAGACCGGCTCAGTACTTGCAGATCGGCACCGGCTGCTGCGGCGGCGCCGGGTGGTCTTTCTTGTACTGCGCGATGATCGGCTCGAGGGCCTTCTTCGGCCAGAATTTCGGCGAGCCGATTTCCTTCAGGCAGGATGCGTTCCAATAGACTCCCGCAGCCGACAGCGCTTGGCCAGCGGCCTTTGCGCGCGCGACAGCCGCGATGTCGCGCGATTCAGGATAGATGTAGAGCGTGGTCGGGTTGTTCTTCACCAACGGGATGATCTGCTCGGCATCGGCCGGCGACCAGCTGGTGCAGCCATTGCTGCGGCCGCCGGCATAATTCACCAGCTTGCCGAACGGGACAAAGCCGTCATGGTCGGCATATGAGCTGTTCGGATCTTTGCGCAGGCACATGCCCCTGAGCAAGGCAGCCGGATGCCCGCCGATCACGCGCTGCCTGGCATTCGCCGCTTCGCCCTCGCCGTCGAACTGGATGAAGCTGCGCATGAACACCGCCTTCTGCCCGCCGACGCGGTAATAGCCCTTGAAGGACGTCTTGGTCTCGGCGGTCATGTAGGCTCCGCCGGCCGTCAGTTCGGAGTCCATCGCGTTGCCGAAGTTTTTCGCGCAACGCCTGCCGTTGGAGAAATCGGCAACGCCTTTGAGGTTGCGGCCGCCGCCATGGCCCGAAGAAACCGCTCGAAAGACCTGCTTGGCCTCGCAGATGATATAGTAGCGTTGGCCAAGCACACTGTTGCCCAGGTCGCCGGGCCGAGTCGCATCCATGGCGAAGTAGCAGGGATTACTGACCGAGCCGTCGCTAACCTTCTTCTGGTAGAGCGCGCGCGCCCGCTCCAGCACGACCTGCGAGATCTGACCTTCGTTGTCGCCGACATGGCGCTGCAGCCAGTCCGGAATGTTCGATGGGCGCAACGCTGCGAACGAGCCGACCGACATCGTCAGAGCGGCGAAGAGGAAGAGGACGGCCGCACCAAGCGAAACAGATATCAACCGCACCGTTTTTGCCCCTCCTGTCGAATGCCTCGTACCCGTGAATCACCCGGGCCGATCATAGAAGGTCTCGCACGCATCGGCGAAACACTTCAAGTTTAGCGGCGTCTTTGGAGGCCGGATTTTCGGGCCGCTTGGATTGAGCTACTATCTGATTCCGGCGCGCCCACGCCTCCTCCCTCCGTTGGGAAGCATTGTTCATGCAGGGCTTCGATCGCTAAACCGACTGTTCGAGCGCCGGCATAAGGAGGGGTTGCGAAGACTGCTCGCAATAGGAGGTTTTTCGATGCGGCTTTCCGCACCCGTCTATCATCTGAAGCGCCAGGCCAGGCTCCTGTCCCGCAGGGAGAATGTTCCCCTTCATGAGGCGCTTGACCGCATGGCCTCCAAGGAAGGCTTTGGCAGCTGGAGCCTGCTTGCGGCGAAAGCCTCCGAGGCTGCACCCGCAGGCAGGCTGCTGGCGCAGCTGATGCCCGGCGACATGGTCCTCGTGGCGGCTCGGCCGGGTCAGGGCAAGACGCTGATGAGCCTCGAGCTCGCCGTGGCGGCCATGAAGCAGGGCAGTCGCGCCGTGTTCTTCACGCTGGAATACATGCATGCCGACATCCTCGACCGGTTCGGCGACATCGGCGTCGACCCTGCCGTTTTCGACCACCTGTTCGAGTTCGACAATTCCGACGCCATCAGCGCCGTCTACATCATCGAGGCATTGCGGTCGGCGCCGCGCGGCACGCTGGCGGTGATCGACTATCTGCAACTGCTCGACCAGAGGCGCAAGAATCCCGAGCTCATGGTCCAGATACGCGCCTTGAGATCATTTGCCCGCGAACGGGGGCTGATCCTGGTCTTCATCTCGCAGATCGACCGGTCATACGATCCGTCCAGGAAGCCGTTTCCCGACCTTAACGATGTCCGGCTGCCGAACCCACTCGATTTATCGCTCTTCGACAAGATGTGCTTCCTCAACAAGGGCGAAATCCGCTTTCAGCCAGCTTGAGGGCGGTCCTGACCGAGGCTATGCCTGCCGATCTCGCAAAGGACAGGGGATCATGGTCGAAATCGTCAAACCCGCGCTCGAACATCTGCCGTCCTACAAGGCGGCGCTGGAGCGCGGCTGGTCGCCGGACAATGTGCGGCGGCTGGAGGCCACGCGCGAGCAGCTCGAGGCCATTGAAGACGATCCGGTGGCATTTCTCGCCGGCCTTGACGACCCGCAAGCGAAGGGGCCGCCGATCGCGCTGCCGGACGGCACAACGGTGCCACGCCTGCCGGGTTTCCGGCGCTGGATCTGGGATGGCGAGGCCGCCGGCTCGATCGGGCTTCGCTGGCAGAAGGGCACGTCGGCGCTGCCGCCGCACGTGCTCGGCCACATCGGCTATGCCGTGGTGCCGTGGAAGAAGGGGCGCGGCTACGCCACCGAAGCGTTGCGGCTGATGCTCGACGAAGCGAGGGCGGTCGGTCTCGACTATGTCGAGATCACCACGGATCTCGACAATCTTGCATCCCAGAAGGTGGTGCTCGCCAATGGCGGCATTTTCGTCGGGCGATTCGCCAAAGTCGCCGCCTATGGCGGCGCGGAGAGCCTCAAGTACCGGATCGACCTTTAGCTCTGTTAACGGGCAGGGGCGCCTTATGCGCTTTATTCGCCGGGCTTGGCCAGTCTTCCTTCTGCGGCCTTGTAGTAGAACTGGCTCGCGACAAGCCAGCCTTTCAGCGGCCTGAGCGGCGGAATGCAGGTCGCCAGAATTATTGGCACCGAAACGAAGGCGTGGAACCACATGGATGGCTCGAACGCCACCTGCGCCCAGACGGCGAACAGGACGGAGGGCACGCAGGCAAAGCAGATGACGAAGAAGGCGGGTCCGTCGGCCGGATCGGCAAAGGAATAGTCGAGCCCGCAGACTTCGCATTTCGGCGCCAGCTTCAAAAATCCGTCGAACAGCCGGCCTTCTCCGCAACGCGGGCATCGCCCGCGGATGCCGACCCGCCAGGGTTCGAGGTGGGGATAATGCGCGTGATCTTGCATGGTCGTCACTCCAGGACCTCTGATGGCGTCCGATCGGCCTTGAGGTCACGCATACATACTAATATCATGATTGTACGCCTACAATGCGACAAAGTGTATGGATAACGGCAGCATGAATAGTGAAGGCGACCTCAGTTGGCTTTCTCCCTTGGGGGAAGGCTCACGGCCGATCTATCTCAAAATCGTCGAGGCGCTCGCGGCCGCCCGCTCGATCGGCCGGTTGCAACCAGGGGACAGACTGCCGCCGCAGCGAGAGCTTGCCCGCTTCCTTGGCGTGGATCTGACCACGGTCACCCGGGCGTTCACCGAAGCCCGCCGCAGGAACCTGATCGACGCAACGACCGGTCGCGGCACCTTCATCACGCCCGGCGAGCCGGAAGAGCCGATCCTCGATCTGAGCATGAACATTCCGCCGGCGCCTTCGGGCCTCAGCCTGCCGGCTTTGATCCGGAGCGGCATCGAGGGACTGCTCAAACGGTCCAGCGCGGAAGCACTGCTTTCGTACCATCCCGGCCCGGGTTCTCCCGCAGAACGCGCCGCCGGCTCGTCTTGGCTTGCCGTAGCCGGCGACAGGTTGCCGGTCGAGCGCGTGGCTGTCGGCTCGGGGGCGCAGGCGCTGCTCGCCGCTGTCCTTTTGTCGCAAACCCGCGAGGGCGATACGATCCTCTGCGATCCGCTGACCTATCCCGGCCTGATCGCGCTGGCGGAGGCCACGGGGCGCAAGCTAGCTGGGGCGGGACGCGACGATGACGGCATGCGCTCCGACTATCTGGAGGAAGCGGCGCGACGATACGGCGCCCGTGTCCTCTACCTCAACCCGACACTTCACAATCCTACCGCGCTCACCATGCCGGAGGGCCGGCGCCTGGACCTGGTTCGGATGGCGGGCAGGCTTGGCCTGGTGATCGTCGAGGACGACCCCTACAGTCCACTGCAGACCGATTCACCGCCAGCCTTCCTCAGCCTGGCGCCGGAGCGGACATTCCATGTGGCTACATTGGCGAAATGCATCTCGCCATTTCTGCGCACGGCGTTCCTGGCGGCGCCGGACGCGAAATCCGTCGAGCGGATCGCGGCGGCTATCCGGGGCACCACGATGATGGCGCCGCCGCTGATGACGGGGCTCGCCTGCGAGTGGGTGCGAAGCGGCCTGGCCGGCGAGATCACCGCTGCCGTGCGTGCCGAAGCAGAGGCCAGGCAGACGATCGCGCGCAAGATCCTGCCGGCCGGTTTCGCCTCGACGGAATCGAGCCTGCATCTTTGGTATCCGCTGGAGGGGCGATTGCGTTCATCGGAGATCGCCGAGATCGCACGCCGTCGCGGATTGGCGCTCAGCCCGGCGGAAGAGTTCTCCGTCGTGCCCAGTGCCGCGGATGGCTTGCGGCTGGCCTTGGGTGCCGCATCCAGCCAAGAACGGCTGGAGGAGGGGCTTCACAGTTTGGTGTCGATCCTGTCGGGCGGCTCTGGCTCCTTGCGTCCTCAGGTCTGAGGCGGCAGAGCGGCACGCCGACGATCTATTCCGCCGCAGCCGGCAGCGGCGGCGTTGCCCGGCTTCGCCATTCCCAAGCCTGCGAGGCAAGCGCGACCGCCACAGCCACCAGCATGGCAAGCGCGCCGGCGACCGGCAGGCTGCGATAGCCAAGACCGGCATTGAGCATCGCAGCGCCCAGCGAGGCAGCGAGCGCGATGCCGACATTGAAGCCCGAGGGAATCAGCGAGGAGGCAAGGTTTGAGGCGTCTGCCGTCCAGGCCAGGATCCGGGTCTGGATCGGCGCGCCGATGGCGAAGTTGAGGCCGCCCCACATGACGATCGCGACGATCATCGGCACCGGGTAGGGACTGACCGTGTAGATGACGCCAAGCATCACCGCCTGCAGGAAAAGCATGGCGATCAGCGACGGCATCAGCTTCCAGTCGGCAAGCTTGCCGCCCAAGAGAACGCCGATCGTGGCCCCAACACCGTTGAGCAGCAGCACAAATGGGATCAGGCTTTCGTCGAGGCCGGTGACTTCGAGCAGCGTCGGCGTGATGTAGGTGAACAGGCCGAACTGGCCGATCATCAACATCAGCATCAGGATGAGCGAGGTCCAGACCTGCTGGCGCCCCAATACACGCACCTCGCGCGCGAGGCCGGCGGGCCGGTTGGCGGCGCCGGCCGTGCGGGGCAGCAGCGCAAGCATGGCGACGATCGCGACGACGCCCAGCGCGCACATCACCCAGAAGGTCGCCCGCCAGCCCCAGAGACCGCCGATCGCGGTGCCGGCGGGCACGCCGATAACGTTGGAGACGGTCAATCCAGAGAGGATGATCGCCACCGCCCGGCCGCGCTGGTCCTCGCGCACCAGGCCGACCGCGACCACCATGGCGACGCCGAAATAGCAGCCATGCGCCACTGCAGTGGCAATGCGCAGCAGAAGCATCGAGGTGAAATCGGGCGCCAGCGCGCATGCGGCCTGGCCAAGAGTGAACGCAATGGTCAGGGCGATGAGCAGCGTCTTTCGCGAGACCCTGCTGGTTGCGAGCGCCAGGAGCGGACCACCAATGGCGATGCCGCAGGCATAGCCGGATACGAGATAGCCGGCGGTCGGCACGGAAACACCCAGACCTTGCGCTACCTCCGGCAGCACGCCGGCGATGACGAATTCAGTCGTGCCGAAAGCGAAGGCGGCAATGAACAAGGCAATGAGGGGCAACATGGCGCGGAAAGCGATCCTGAATGAGCTGGCCTCAAAACCATGGATGGACGCTGCGGGCAATGCAGAAATTATCGATGCCGCTTTAGGTTTTCTTGACCCGGGTTGGGATGAGCAAAGGCTAACTTTGTCCGGGCTTGTCGGTCGATGCTAGCTCGCCTTCAGCCGCGAGCCGCCGAGCAGCCCGCGCTCCTCCAGCACCGGGTAGGCCATCGAGGCGAGCAGTGAATTGATCTGCTTGAGATCGCGGATGGTGTCGAGATGGATCGAACTGGTCTCGACGCTTTTGGCTGTGCCGTCGCGCAGCCGCACGAAATGGCTGGCGCTGGTCTCTTTCTCGCGCTCGCGCAGCAGGTCCTTCTCGAGCACCAATTGCCGGGCGGTTTCCGGGTCGCGCGAGACCAGCACGTTGAACGCAAGCCGCGCGTTGGCGAGCACCGAGGCATGAAAAGCGCAAAGCTCGCGCCAGCCCTCGGGCGTGAATTCCAGCCCGCGCTCCAGCTTCTTCCTGACATGCACAAGCATGTTGCGCACGATGATGTCTCCGACCTGCTCCAGCTTGACGCAGGCGCCGATCAGTTCCTGGCAGCGCAGTGCCTCGTCCTCGCTCAAGGGGTTCTTGGTCACCTTGGCCAGATAGAGCTTGATCGCCGCGTGCTTCTGGTCGACTCGGTCGTCGAGCGCGGCGAGCGCCTTGATCTTGCCGGCGTCGGCGCTCTCATAGAGCTCGATGATCCGCTTCAGCATGATCTCGACCGTCTCGCAGACCCGCACCACCTCGCGCGTGGCATTGGCCAGGGCCTGGCTTGGCGTGTCGAGCGCGCTCTCGTTCAGCGCCGACAATTCGACCACGTCGAGCGCTGCCGCTGGTTCGGGCTTAGCGCCGAGCGCCACGATCTTCTCCGAAGCGCGATAGACGAGGCCGGCGAGCGGCAGCCCGGCAAGCAGGATGATCACGTTGAACAGGATATGGGCGTTGACGATCTGGGCGGATGCCGTCGCGCCGAGGAAGGAGAAGTGCGGCCTGAAAATCATGAACAGGATCAGCATCACGAGCGAGCCAAGCCCGCGCATCAGAAGATTGCCGATCGGCACGATGCGCACTTCCGCCGCCGCCGAGCGGGTGAGCATCGGCGCGATGATCGATGAACCGAGATTGACGCCCAGGATGAGGACGACGCCGAGCTCCGGAGTGATCAAGCCCCGACCGGCGAGCGTTGCCATGAGCAGGACCGCCGCGATACTCGACTGGAACAGCCAGGTGATCAGCGCCGCCAGCAGGTAGGAACTGATGGCGTCGCCGGAGAAGTAGTTGATGATGACCGGCATGAGCTGACTGTCGCGCAACGGCTCGGAAGCCTGGCCGATCATCTCCAGCGACAGGATCAGAAGGCCAATGCCGACCAGGATGCGGCCGGTCTGACGCCAATCGCGGCGCTCGGTGGCCATGAACATGATGGTTCCTGCGACCAGGCACAACGGCACCACGAGCGACAGGTCGAAGGTAAGGAGTTTCGCGACCAAGGCGGAGCCGATCTCGGCGCCGCGCACGGCAAGCTGCCCGGCGGCGCCCGATACGATGCCGGCGCCTGCGAAGGAGCCGACCAGCAGTGTGACGGCGGTCGAACTCTGCAGCGCGATCGCAAGGCCACAGCCGGCCAGCACCGCCATCAGCGGCTTGCGCATGGTGGCGCGCAGCCTGTGGCGCAGCACATCGCCATAGGCGCGCTCGACACCGGTCTTCACCAAGCGGGTGGCAAACAGCATCAGCGCCACTGCGCCGGCAAGGTGCAGAAGCACGACGGAGCCGCTCATGCCGGGCCTCGCATCGAGGCGGCCAGAAAGCGGAAAAGGGTGCGAATCACGGGCATTTCAAAGGTCGAGACTACAGCAGTTTCCATTAGCCGGATAATAAATTGTGCCCGATTCGGCCGACGTTCGGCACACGACGGCGTGTGTCGGAAATGGATAGAAGGTGCTTTGGTTGCAGATCGCGGTCGGACGGGGCGGCAAATGTCGCGTCGATGCGAAGCCTGCGCTTGAACGGGTTTCTGCAAATTGTTGAAGTCGTTTTCGTAAGCGGCGGAAACCATTACAGAATTGTAATCAAGGTGTTCAGTTTCGGTTCATGCCAGCGGGAATATCTCCTTGCCTATCGACAACCAAGGAGCACTGACCATGAAGCGTCTCGTTATTTCCGCCGTCACCGCCGCGATGCTGGCTGCTTCCGCCTTTTCGGGCCAGGCCGCGCCGCTCGTTCAGCCGAGCCCGCCGCAGTCGAACTATACACAGGTCGACTGGCAGAAGCCGGGCCGCCACGTCGAGAAGCGCGTCGTGAAGAAGAAGGTTGTGGTGAGGCGCACCCATTGGCGCAATGGGCAGAAGTATTCCAGCTGGAAGCGCCATCAGGGGGTTCGCGACTGGCACCGTTATGGACTGCGCCGTCCCGGCCCCGGCCAGGAGTGGATTCGCGTCGGCAACGACTACCTGTTGGTCAGCATCGTCTCCGGCATCATCTTCGGCGCGATCGCCGCGCACTGAGCCGGGAACGTTCCGAAAGACGGAAAGGCGGCCGCTCGGCCGCCTTCTTTTTGTCTGTGAAAAGCGGGTACGATTGGGCTTATCGAGTCGTCGCGCCCAAGCGGCTTGATTATATGGAGGGCAAACGAGCCTTGCCGATGCGCTTTCCGCCCGCCTTCCTCGACGAGATACGCGACCGCGTGCCGATTTCTTCGGTGATCGGTCAGCGCGTTTCCTGGGACAGGAAGAAGTCCAACGCATCGCGCGGCGATTATTGGGCGTGCTGCCCGTTCCACGGCGAAAAGAGCCCGTCCTTCCATTGCGAGGACAAGAAGGGGCGCTATCATTGTTTCGGCTGTTCGGTCTCGGGCGATCATTTCAAGTTCCTGACCGAGCTCGACGGCATGAGCTTTCCCGAAGCGGTCGAAAGGATCGCCGAGATGGCGGGCGTGCCGATGCCGGTGCGCGACGCCGCGGAGGAAAAGCGGGAGAAAGAGCGCGCCAGCCTGACCGACGTCATGGAGATGGCGACGGTCTTCTTCCAGGAGCGCCTGCAGGGACCGGAAGGCGCCAAGGCCCGCGCCTATCTGCGCGACCGCGGTTTGACCCCGGCGACGCAGCAGTCATTTCGGCTCGGCTATGCGCCGGACAGCCGCAACGCGCTCAAGGAATACCTCGCCGCCAAGGGCGTGCCGAAGGCCGATATCGAGGCCTGCGGGCTGGTGCGGCATGGCGACGACATCCCGGTCTCCTACGACTGGTTCCGCGACCGCATCATGTTCCCGATCCCGGATTCACGCGGCAGGATCATCGCCTTCGGCGGTCGGGCGCTGGCGCCGGACGCTTTGGCCAAATACATGAACTCGCCGGAGACCGAGCTCTTCCACAAGGGCAACGTGCTCTACAATTTCGCCCGCGCCCGCAAAGCGGTGGCCAAGGGCGGCACGGTGATCGCCGTCGAAGGCTATATGGACGTGATCGCGCTGGCACAGGCCGGCTTCGAAAACGCCGTGGCGCCGCTCGGCACCGCGCTCACCGAAAACCAACTCGAGCTTTTGTGGCGCATGGCGCCCGAGCCGGTGCTTTGCTTCGACGGTGACCAAGCCGGACTAAAAGCGGCGTGGCGGGCGGCCGACATGGCGCTGCCTTCGGTCCAGCCGGAACGTCGCGTGCGCTTTGCGCTGCTGCCCGATGGCAAGGACCCCGACGATCTGGTCAAAGCGGATGGGCCGGACGCGTTCCGCGCGGTGCTTTCGGAAGCGCGGCCGCTCGCCGATCTTCTGTGGATGCGCGAGACTGCCGGCGGCGTGTTCGACACGCCGGAGCGGCGGGCAGAGCTCGAGAAGACGCTGCGCGAGCTTACTGGCCGCATCCGCGACGAAAGCCTGCGCTACCACTATCAGCAGGAGATGCGCGAGCGCGTCTTAAGCTTCTTCGGCTCGCAGCGCGGCGCGCGGCAAGGCCAACACGGGGGACGCCAGGACGGCCGGCCGGGGGAGCGCGGCAGAGGTTCGGCGCCAGGCGGGGCGTTTGGCCGCGGCGCTGCCGGCGCGCGCACCGCCATCACCGAAAGCCTCGGCCGCTCGGCGCTGGTCAAGCGCACGGGCGAGGCCATGTCGGTGCGCGAGGCGACGATCATCGTCGCGCTGATCAACCATCCGCCGCTGATCGACGAGAATTTCGCCCATGTCGAATTCCTCGACCTTGCCAATTCGGATCTCAGGCGGCTGCATGCCGCCATGCTCGACGCGATGGCGCATGACGCGGCCGATGATCGCGAAGCGGTCATCGCGACGATCGAACGCGCCGGATGCGCCGACATCTGGGAGCGCGCGGTGGCGCTGATCAAGCGGGCGCGGCAGTGGCCGGCGCTCGAAACCGCGGGACTTGACGACGCCCGCGACGCCTTCAACCAAGCGCTGCACTTGCAGCGCAGCGCGCGCACCTTACATAGGGAACTGAAACAGGCGCAGGCGGCGCTGGATGCAGACCCTTCGGACGAAAACTTCCGGCATCTCGTCGAGATTCAGGCGCAATTCAACGATGTACAGGCAACGGAAGCGCTGATCGAAGGGTTCGGCGTTTCGTCGGGCAGGGCTGGACGCGCTTAGGTCCGGATCGGCCCGAAATGAAGTGGAAATGCTCAAGGCGCGTCGATTCGACGCCTCTAAGTCGGGCAATTGATTCGCTTTTTTCATGCGAATCATGCCAGAGGCGCTTGACCTTCTGGCAGATTGGCGGAATCAGGACGATTCGAAACGTTAACCGTGCCCGGCGTCGGCGGGAAATTTTGAGCGATGTAAGGTTCTGGTCACTGGACAGGCAAAAGGCCTGCCACAGATACCACGGTTAATCTGGACTTAATGCATGTCGCCCAAAGGTGGAACCGGTTTTGGGGCAACGACATGCAGCAAACAAAAGAGATGATGCGGTCACTGGCCCGGTAAGAAGCGTTCTGGGGCGAGCGCATCCGGTTTGACCGGTCCGGCAGCTTACGCGGCTTCGATATTAGGCCGCTTGGAGACGACAAAGAATGGCGACAAAGGAAAAGGAAGAGGTCGAGACCGAACGTGAAGGCGCCACCGATGGCCCTCTGCTCGACCTTTCCGACGATGCTGTCAAGAAGATGATCAAGGCCGCCAAGAAGCGCGGCTATGTCACGCTCGACGAGCTCAACGCGGTGCTTCCCTCGGAAGAGACGGATCCGGACCGCATCGAAGACATCAACGCGATGCTCAACGACATGGGCATCAACGTCGTCGAGGACGACGAGCAGGGTGAAGAGAGCGAAGGCGAGGCGGCCGGCGACACCGAGGAAGACGCCAACGAGCTTGCCGAGCAGACCGGCACCGCTGTCGCCGCCACGACCACCAAGAAAGAGCCGACCGACCGCACCGACGATCCGGTGCGCATGTATCTGCGCGAGATGGGCTCCGTCGAACTCCTGTCGCGCGAGGGCGAAATCGCGATCGCCAAGCGCATCGAGGCCGGCCGCGAGACCATGATCGCGGGCCTTTGCGAGAGCCCGCTGACCTTCCAGGCGATCATCATCTGGCGCGACGAGCTCAACGAATCGAAGATCCTGCTGCGCGAGATCATCGATCTCGAGGCGACCTATGCCGGCCCCGAGGCCAAGCAGGCCCCGGTCGTCGAACGCGTCGAGGAAGCGCCCAAGGCCGACGAGAAGCCGCGCGGCCGCGTGGCGGCGCGCGAGGAAGAAGACGACATCACGAATGTCGGCGGAGACACGCGCGGGCTGGAAGAAGAGGAAGACGACGAGGACGAGGCAAGCCTGTCGCTGGCCGCGATGGAAGCGGAACTGCGCCCGCAGGTGATGGAGACGCTCGACGTCATCGCCGACACCTACAAGAAGCTTCGCAAGCTGCAGGACCAGCAGGTCGAGAACCGGCTGGCGGCTGCCGGCACGCTTTCGCCCAGCCAGGATCGCCGGCTGAAGGAGCTCAAGGAGCAACTCATCAAGGCGGTGAAGTCGCTGTCGCTCAATACCGCGCGCATCGAAGCGCTGGTCGAGCAGCTCTACGACATCAACAAGCGTCTGGTGCAGAACGAGGGCAAGCTGCTCAGGCTCGCCGAAAGCTACGGCGTGCGCCGCGAGGAGTTCCTCAGGGAGTATCAGGGCTCGGAGCTCGATCCGAACTGGACGCGCTCGATCGCGAATCTCACCTCGCGCGGCTGGAAGGAATTCACCAAGAACGAGAAGGACGCGATCAAGGAGCTGCGCGCCGAGATCCAGAACCTCGCCACCGAGACGGCGATCTCGATCCTGGAATTCCGCAGGATCGTCAACCAAGTGCAGAAGGGCGAGCGCGAGGCCGCGATCGCCAAGAAGGAAATGGTGGAAGCGAACCTTCGCCTCGTCATCTCCATCGCCAAGAAATACACCAACCGCGGCCTGCAGTTCCTGGACCTGATCCAGGAAGGCAATATCGGCCTGATGAAGGCGGTCGACAAATTCGAGTACCGCCGCGGCTACAAGTTCTCGACCTACGCGACATGGTGGATCCGGCAGGCGATCACCCGCTCGATCGCCGATCAGGCGCGCACCATCCGCATTCCGGTGCACATGATCGAGACGATCAACAAGATCGTGCGCACCTCGCGCCAGATGCTGCACGAGATCGGCCGCGAGCCGACGCCGGAGGAGCTGGCCGAGAAGCTCGCCATGCCGCTCGAAAAAGTGCGCAAGGTGCTGAAGATCGCCAAGGAGCCGATCTCGCTCGAAACGCCGGTTGGCGACGAGGAGGATTCGCATCTCGGCGACTTCATCGAGGACAAGATGGCGATCCTGCCGATCGACGCGGCGATCCAGGCCAATCTGCGCGAGACGACCACGCGCGTGCTGGCTTCGCTCACCCCGCGCGAGGAGCGCGTTCTGCGCATGCGCTTCGGCATCGGCATGAACACCGACCACACGCTGGAAGAGGTCGGCCAGCAGTTCTCGGTCACCCGCGAGCGTATCCGTCAGATCGAGGCCAAGGCGCTGCGCAAGCTCAAGCACCCGAGCCGGAGCCGTAAGCTGAGAAGCTTCCTGGACAGCTGAGCGGGAACGCAACCATACGAAAAATCGAAGGGCGCCTCGGCGCCCTTTTTCGTTTCCGGCCATTTCTCATGCCGCCTTGCCGGGCTTGCTCAACAGGAGGATAATTTCAGGGTCGGATGCATTTGTGGGCGACAAGCCGGATGACCGCCCCGACGCCGGTCGCAACTGACAGGCGTCGCGCTCCGTGGCTCCCGGTGGGAGGTGTGCCATGACAACCTACATCGTGCTTATCAACTGGACCGAGTTGGGCGCCAAGAATGTGCGCGAGTCGCCGAAGCGGCTCGATGCCGCCAAGAAGCTGCTCGGTGAAATGGGCGGATCGTTCAAGGCATTCTATCTGACGATGGGCGAATGCGACATGGTCGCCATTGTCGAAGCGCCGGACGATGCCGTGCTTGCCCGCTTCGCGCTGATGTTGTCGTCGGGCGGCAATGTCAGGACGCGGACGATGAAGGCGTTTCCGGAATTCGCCTACCGCGAGATCATCAGTTCGCTGGGGTAAAGCGCCGGAAACAGCCCGGCCGATGCTGATATTGCGGTTCCGCGCTCGGTCGCCGATAGTCGCGCGATGCCTGAGCCGTTGCTGACTGTCTGGTACAACACGCGCTGCCCGGTGTGCGATGCCGGCATCAACCGCCAGAAACGGCGGCTGATTGAAGCGGTCAAGTCCGGCCGCGTCGAATTCCGCGACATCAATTTCGAGCCGCGAGCGCTTTCAGCCTTCGGCGCCTCGCTTGAGGATATCCGCCGCCGGCTGCATGCGACGGATGCCGAGGGCAAGCTGCTGGTCGGCGCCGACGTGGCGATCGCCGTCTGGCGGCTCACGCCAGGCGAGGGATGGCTGGCCACCCTGTTCGGCAATCCGGTCGTGCTGCCGCTGACGCGCTTTGCCTATGATCGCTTTGCCGATCTTCTCTACGCCTGGAACCGCCGCAAAGGCCGCTGGTAGCCTGTTTTCGCGGCGCGTTGCTTCGCATTTCGGCCGCGCGGCAGTTCGCCTGGCGTTACAATCAAGATACATCGTAAGATATATCTTGACTGGACTCGAGCGGGCGATCATCCTAAGATATATCGTAAGATAGAACTCAAGGAGTGATCCATGCACAAGCATAGTCCCTTCGGGCACAACCATTTCGGTGAGCGCATGTTCATGCACATGGCCGGTCGTTTCGGCGGCCGTGGCGGCGGCTTTGGTCCGTTCGGATACGGCATGCGCGGCGGCGGCCGCGGCGGTCCGGGCGATATGTTCCGCGCCGGTCGCATGCTGGCCGACGGCGATCTCAAGCTGATCGCGCTGTCGCTTCTGGCCGAGGCGCCGCGGCACGGCTACGACATCATCAAGGCGCTGGAGGAACGCACCAGCGGCATCTACAGCCCAAGCCCGGGCGTGGTCTATCCGACGCTGACCTTTCTCGAAGAGGCCGGCTATGCCGTCTCGTCCAGCGAAGGCAACAAGAAGGTGTTCTCGATCACCGAGGCGGGTAGGGCGCATCTCGAGCAAAATCGCGCGATGATCGATCATGTGCTCGACCATCTCGAGCGGTTCGGCCGCAAGATGGCCAAGGCGCGCGACTGGTTCGGCTGGAACGACGAGGGCGAGGACGGCGGCCGGCGTGACCGTCACGAGAAGCGCGACCGGTTCCGCGCACTGCGCCACCGGTTGCGCGCCGCGCTCAGCGATATCGTCGATGCGCCGGAGGACAAGCAGGCCGAGGCGATCAGCATTCTGGAAGACGCGGCCGCAGCGCTCGAGGCCCTCTCGCGTCGCTGAGCCGCCCTGGCACTGAAGGAGCTTTTGCTGGCTCGATCAATGCCCGTCAAAGCGGGATGACTTCCAAAAAGTCATCCCGTTTATCTTTGTGTGAGCATGATGTTCCCGAAAACCGCTGCACACTTTTCGGGTGATGCTTGTAGTGAAAATCGTCCTGCGGCACGCTATGTGATGCAGGACGATTTGCCGTTGGAGGATGCGCTATGTCTTTTCTGAAACGTCTTTTCGGCGGCGGCGGTGGTGAGGCGACGGACACCGGAGCTGCGAAGTCGGCAAAGCAGGTCGAGCACAAGGGATTCCTGATCAGCGCCACACCCTACAAGGCGGACGGCCAGTACCAGACCTGCGGCGTCGTCTCCAAGGAAGTGGACGGCGTGATGAAGGAGCACCGCTTCATCCGCGCCGACCGTTTCGCTGGGCTGGACGATGCCGTCGACATCTCGATCAAGAAGGGCATCCAGCTCGTCGACGAGCAGGGCGAGCGGATGTTCGGTTGACGATTGTCAAAGCCGCGGATCGATCGGCTCGCTTTCCAGAGCCAGCACCGCGAAAACACATTCGTGGATCCGCCGGAGCGGTTGTTTGGCGACAAACCGCTTCAAGGCCTCATGGCCTAGAGCGAACTCGCTGAGCGCCAGGTTGCGCTTGCCCCCCAAGTGCCGTTCCCGCAGCCGGACAAGATTATCCGGCATATCGTATTCAGGGCCGTAAATGATGCGCAGATATTCGCGGCCGCGCACCTTCAGCGCTGGCTGGATTAGGCCCTTCCTGCCACGGCTGACGAAGTTACGCGGCTTGACCACTATGCCTTCGCCGCCCGAGCCGATCAAATCTTCCCACCATCCGGCAGCTTCCCCGCAGGCGGTGGCGTCCGCCAGTTCAACCATGCGCCATCTTGTGCGCGCCACCACTCTTCGCCTGGCCGCTAGCCGGTCGGCCAACGCCATGTGCCAAACGTGGTCCTGGTCGAACCAGACGCGTCCCTCGCTGGCCAGAAGATGGAACGGCGCGACCTGCAGGTCGTCCACGCCCGAAACCGGCCACGCGTAAGGCGCCCAGGCGGTGGCGTATTTGGCCGCGCGCGCGGCGCGATCGTCAAACCGCGCCTGAAGCGCTGTTGCATCCACACCCCGCGCCACCGCCCTTGCTAGAGCCTCGCGGCCGCGCCGCAGTCCGGCACCGGATGAAGTCGCCACTGGCGCATACTGGGCCTCGATAAGACTGCCTGCCTTGGCCGACCAAGGCATGATTTCGGCGTCCAACAGCAACCAGTCGCTTTGCAATTCCTCCCAAAGACCCGCGGCGTCGATGCTAGCGCGAAGGCGGTCGAGCAGGCCTTCGGTCATGGCTGCGTCACTGAAAAAGGAGCGCCCTGTCCTTGTCCATATCGCGCCCGTCTCGTCACCGGAAATGCCAAAGCGGCCACGTGCTGTCCGCACATCTCGACACAACGCGACTATCGCGCGCGAACCCATATGCTTTTCCTCGCACACGACCTTAGCGATGCCGCGCTCGCGAAAGTACGCGAAAGCCTCCTCCGGGCGTTCGAGCCAGTTGGCATGACTGCTGGTCTCGGACGGCGACATCGTCGGCGGTAGGTAAACCAACCATTGCGGCGCCACTGCGAAACGGCTCATCACCTCAAGGGCCGCCGACGCGTTTTCCTCGGCCACAACGACACGGCCTTTCAACTCGGTTTCGATCCAGCGACGACCGGAAACGTCTTGGATGTCGAGCACGCCATCGGCGTCGGCCTGCGCCGATTTTTCCGATTTGGACGGGGCAAGCGGACGTATCGGTTCTGACCAAGTGCGGATTGCCGGCACTTCCACCAGCTCGCGTTCCGGCCAGCGCAGGGCGGTCAGCTTGCCGCCGAACACACAGCCTGTATCGATGCACAGGGTGTTGTTGACCCATTCGGCGGACAGCATTGCCGTGTGGCCATAGACAACTGCAGTCTTGCCGCGGTAGGCCGTAGCCCAGTCGGCGCGGACAGGCAGACCAAATTCGTCGATCTCGCCGTTGGTCTCGCCATAGAGCGCGAATTCGCGCACGGCGCCTGAACCGCGTCCGATCATTTCTTCCCTGAGGCCGGCGTGGGCAACGGCCAAGCGACCGCCGTCCAGCCAGACATGGCTGCGCAGCCCGTCGAGGAAGCCCGGCAGCGCTTCCCGCAACCCGCGATCCTGGGTCTCCAACTGGTTGATGGTTTCCTGAAGGCCGTGGGCGATCGTTACCTTGCGGCCTTCCAGCCAGCGACCGAACTTACGGTCGTGGTTGCCCTGAACGCAGTAGGCGGTTCCGGCGTCGACCATGCTCATGGCAATGCGCAAAACGTCGGGCGAATTGGGGCCGCGGTCAACGAGATCGCCGACAAAGACGACCTTGCGGCCTTCCGGAGGAGTCACGACGAGGGTTCGTTCGCCGCGATGCTGCGACCAGACGAGGTCGTATCCGAGTTGACCAAGCAACGCTTGAAGTTCATCGGCGCAGCCATGCACGTCACCTATGATGTCGAATGGACCGGCGTCGTGGCGCTTGTCGGTCCAGAGCGGTTGGCGCGAGAGCCTGGCTGCCTCGATGCTGGCCACGCTGGTAAGCTTCCAGACTTGGCGAAAGCCTTCTCGTTGCAAGCCACCCAGTCCCTTACGGATTTCGTTCGTCATACGTTGCGCCACTCCGGCTCCGAAGAGCCGGTCCGGGCGGGCCGCATTGCGCGCAACGCAGGTGTCGACACCAGGATCGATGACGACGGCGACCGGTAGAGCGTGCCATCTGCGCGCCAATTCGATCCAAGCCTTGCGGTCGGCGGCGCGCACATTGGTGGCGTCAACCACAGCGAGCTTCCGGTACTTAAGCCGTTTGCCGATGATGTCGCGCATCAATTCGAAGGCGTCCGCCGACACTTCCTGATTGGTCTCGTCATCGGAAACAAGCGCGCGGCATCGATCCGAGGAGACGATCTCTGTCGGCAGGAAATGCTTTGCGGCAAAGGTCGACTTTCCCGAGCCCGTCGAGCCGATAAGTACCACCAGGCAGAAGTCAGGTATTTCGAGGTCGGTCTTGTCAGGCTCTCTCATCGGTTGAACACCGCCATCTGCGTGGGTGCGCCCAACGCCGCATCTTGGATGCCGATGCTGCTGATTTCGACGACATAGCCATATGTCTCTTCGATCTTGGCTGCCCAGGCTTTGAACTCGGCACGGCTCCATTCGAAGCGGTGATCAGGATGCCGGAAAGAGCCCGGGGCCAGGCTGGGGAACAGGGTGTTATAGTCGGCGTTGGGGGTTGTCACGATCACGGCTCTCGGTGCGGCTTCGCCGAAAACAATCCGCTCGATCAGCGGCAGCCTGTCCTGGTCGAGATGTTCGACAACCTCGACCAGAACAGCGACGTCGGCTTCGGCCCAGCGGCTGTCGCGATAGGTCAGCGAGCCGTGGAGCAGCGTCACGCGTCCTTCGGGTCCACCAACCTCGTTCAGCTTGAGACGCTTCGCGGCCCACTTCAGTTCGCGCGCCGCAGGGTCCAGCCCGAACAGCTTATGGATCCACCTTTCGCGCACAAGCCGATCGAGCAGCTTGCCCTCGCCGCAGCCCAGGTCCGCGACGACCTTTCCGCCGATGGCTCGAATGGCATTCACGATCGCATCCATGCGCAGCTCGTGCAGTCGAACAGGAGCTTCGAGAGCTTCCTCTGGCGTGCTCCGGGTTTCGGTCGTGGGCGCTGTTTCGCCTGCGTCTTCTGGAATCAGTCGCGCCAGGGCGGCGCGCGCCAATACCGACCGATTGCGCAGGTAGCGACGGGCAATCAGCTCCTTGGCGGGATGGTGCTCCAGCCATCCGGCGCCCTTGGATAGCAGTTTTTCGACCTCGGCTTCGCCGACCCAGTAATGCTTGGCATCGTCCATCACCGGTATGAGGACATAAAGGTGATGCAGCAAGTTGCTCAGCCTGCTTGAGCCAGACAATTTCAGATGGCCGTATCGAGGCTCTCCCGTGCTGGAACCGACGGCTTCGATCGGAGTCAACTCGACAGTCCAACCCAAGGGCTCGAACAGTCGGCGCACCATCGCCTCGCCACCGCGCATTGGCAGGGGCGCCACAACAACTTCCAGCGGCAGATCGCTATCGGCCAGGAGCTGACGTTCCTTCGATACGCCGGTCATCGCCGTCCGAAGCATCTTGTTGAGCGCCACGGACAGGAAGGACGATGCCGCATAGGGCCGGTCGTTCACATATTGATCCAGCAAGCCGTCGGCCTGACCCTTGCCCCTTACCAATCCAATCGGGTCGACATCGAGCAGAAGTGCGGCCTCGCAACGCTCCTCACTGGCCTCGGGATAGAACAGCCATGCCTTGCCGAAGGACAGGTCGATCTCATGCAGGCGATCGGGGTGCTTGTGCAGCAGAAAGCCGAGATCGGTTGCTGGATGACGTGTGGTGGCAATCGAAAGGAACATCTGCGAGCGATAACGCAGCCCGGCGGAATAACCAATGGCGACCGCCAGTTATTTCCATTTCTTCAGAACGCTGAAGAATCAATCGCCACCTGCACGAGCCTGTGTTCGCGAGCGAAAAACGCTATCGGATCACGGCATTTACTTGCCCGATCAGAACGCGACCTTGTCGCCGCCCTTGAGCTGCAGGATCTGTCGCGCCTCGTCGGGCGTGGCAATCGAGGCGCCGAGGCCCTCGATGATCTGGCGCACCTTTGTCACTTGTTCGGCGCTGGAGCGGGCAAGCTTACCCTTGCCGATCCAAAGCGAGTCCTCCAGGCCGACCCGCACATTGCCGCCCAGCGCGATCGCCTGCGTGGCGATCGGCAGTTGGTGGCGGCCGGCACCCAGCACCGACCAGTGATAATCGTCGCCGAACATGCGGTCGGCCGTGCGCTTCATATGGGCGACATCTTCCGGATGCGTGCCGATGCCGCCGAGGATGCCGAACACGCTCTGGACGAAGAACGGCGCCTTCACCAGCCCGCGCTCGACGAAATGCGCCAGGGTATAGAGATGGCCGATGTCGTAGCACTCGATCTCGAAGCGCGTGCCGTTGTCGGCGCAGGTGCGCAATATGTGCTCGATATCACCAAAAGTGTTGCGGAAGATCCGGTCGCGCGACGATTCGAGATAGGGCTGCTCCCACTCGTGCTGGAAGGTCTTGAAGCGCTCCAGCATCGGAAACAGCGCAAAGTTCATGGAGCCCATGTTGAGCGAGGCGACCTCGGGCGCGAAGACCTTCGCGGGCCTGACGCGTTCCTCCACGCTCATCGTCGCGGCGCCGCCGGTGGTTATGTTGACGACGCAGTTGGAGCGCTGCTTGATGACCTGCAGGAAAGGGGCGAATGCTTCCGTCGACTGGTCGGGGCGTCCGTCGACCGGATTGCGGGCATGAAGGTGGACGATCGCGGCACCCGCCTCGGCCGCCTCGATAGCGGCGGTCGCGATCTCTTGCGCCGTCACCGGCAGATGCGGCGACATTGATGGGGTATGGATCGAGCCTGTGACCGCGCAGGTGATGATGATCTTGTTCTGGTTCGCCACTTTGATCCCTGACTTCGCTAATTGACCGCGCCTATTTGACCGCTCCCTGCGCGATGCCGGAAATGAACTGCTTCGACAGCAGGACGTTAGAGCAGGGTAATCGGCAACGCCGCCAGTGTCAGCCCGATGAACAGCACCCACCGTCGGTGGTGAATTCGCCGATAGACACCGCCAGCCTCCTGCGGCAGTGTCTTCAAATTGCCGGAAGTGATCAGCACCAGCGGGAAGAAACAGTCGTTCCAGATCGGCACGGCTCGACGAACATGCAAAGGCAGGCACCGATCGGCGCCTGCCTTTTCATTCTCAGGGCCTTTTCATTCTCAGGGCAATGGTTAGGCGGCCACGGCGATCCCGTGCGCGTTCGCAGCCGCGGCAGCGATCGCATCCACCTTGGCGGTCGCCTTGGCAAGCGCGGCGGTGACCGCGTCGGCTCCCATGCCGACACCTTCGACACGGATCACTTCGACGTCCGTCATGCCCAGGAAGGCAAGCACGCCGCGCAGGTAGGGGATGGCGTGATCCATCTGCGCCGCGGCACCCTCGGAATAGATGCCGCCCGAAGCAAGCACGATATAGACCTTCTTGCCGGCGACCAGGCCCTTCGGGCCGTTCTCACCATAAGCAAAAGTCCTGCCCGAGCGGGCGACGTGGTCGATCCACGACTTCAGCGTCGAAGAAATGTTGAAATTGATGAAACCGGTGGCGAGGATGATCGTGTCGGCCGCGAACAGCTCGTCGAGCACGGCATCTGACACGCCGACCACCTCGGCCTGACGCGGGCTGCGCGCCTCGGCGGGGGTGTAGATGCCGGTGGCGTAGTCAGGATCGATATGCGGCAGCGGATCGGCGACCAAATCGCGCACGACAAGTGTGTTGGACGGACCGGCGGCAACCAGCTTCTGAGCAAGATCGGTGGCGACGCGGGTCGAGTGCGAGGCGGCGCCGCGCGGGCTGGAGGTAACAAGCAGTATGGACATGGCGGTGTCCCCTTTGGGTTGGATTGAACTTTCCCGACCAATATGGGACTACCGCTCCATCTGGAAAACGCGTATAATTTGCATAGTTCCCATCGAGAATGTGGATTGATCATGCAGCCAAATCCGACGCTCGACCAATTGCAGATCCTGGTGGCGGTGGCCGACACCGGCAGCTTCTCGGCCGCGGGGCGCAAGCTAAACAGGGCGCAATCGGTGGTGAGCTACGGCATTGCCAATCTCGAAGCGCAACTGGGCCTGAAACTGTTCGAGCGCGAAGGCCTGCGCGAGCCGCAGCTGACCGATGTCGGCAAGGCCGTGCTGGAGGACGCGCGGCGCATGATCGGCGTGCTGCAACGCATCCGCTCGCGCGCCGACGGCTATAGGCAGGGGCTGGAGGCGGAAGTGAGCGTGTCGGTCGACGTGGCGCTGGCTTCGCCAGCGCTGGTGCGGGTGCTCAAGGCCTTCGAGGCCCAGTTCCCGGCGGTGATGCTGCGGCTTTACATCGGTTCGCTCGGCCTGATCGTCGATCAGGTCGTCAACGGTCAGTCGGACCTCGGCTTTGGCGGCCTGCAAGGCGATGCGGACGTCAATCTGCTGCGCATCGGCTTCATCTCGCTGGTGCCGGCTGCCGCCCCCGACCATCCGCTGGCGCAACTGCCGAAGCCAATTGCGATCGAAGACCTGCGCGACCACATCCAGCTTGTCGTCTCCGACCAGTCGGAGCGGACACGGGGCCGCGACTATGGCGTGTTTGCCTATCGCACCTGGCGGCTGACGGATGTGCGCACCAAGCACGCCCTGATGCGTGAGGGTCTCGGCTGGGGCGGCCTGCCGCGCTGGCTGATTGCCGACGACATCGCCAGCGGGCGGCTGGTCGAGCTCGATCTCGAGCCTTATCGCGAGGTGCGTGCGCCGATGTACGCGATACACCGCAACGACCGGAGCCCTAAGCCGGCGGCGTCGTGGCTCATCGACGAGTTCAAGCGGCAGCTCGGCTGCTTCAACGAGCTGGAGCCGGGCGTTTGGACGGAGGAGGGGCCGGAGACAAGCCGTCCATGAGCGCGACCAGCACGGCGCGATAATCCTCGCCCGATGCGCCGGCTTCGATGGCCAAAGCCGCGCGATCGAAGGCGGCGGCCAGCACGGCGGTCAGCGCCTCGGCCGGCAGCTTGACCATCGAGCGCGCGCGCATGGCCGCGACCAAGCCTACGCGCAGCGAGCGGTTGCCGTGACGGTTGTCGATGTCGTCCATCGCCGCGCGGCCAAGCACGGCCGGTCCATCGAGCAGCAAAAGCCGCGTGCGGCCGGGCGCGCGCATCGCCGCGAGATAGGCGTCGGAGCCGGAGATCAAGGCATCGCGAGCCGAGAGCGAGGCCGGCGAGGCGCGGTCGATCTCCGCTGCGACGGTCGCTGCCTCCTGTTCGACGACTGCGGCGAACAACGCCTGCTTGTCGGCAAAGTGATGATAGAGCGCCCCGCGCGTTACGCCGGCGGCGGCCACGATCTCCGGCGTTCCGGTTTCCGCATAGGATTTTTGCGTGAACAATTCTCGCGCCGCGCGGATCAGATCGGCGCGCGTCGCCTCGGTGCGGTCGCGGTTGGAGCGGCGTGCAGACTCTTGTTGCATACATACAGCCTGTATGTTATTTGCACTTGCATACAGACTGTATGTTGGATGGCAGGAGAAAGAAAGATGAAGACGACCCGCTATTATCCGGTGCTGATGACCGGCGATGTCGCCGCCACGGCGGCCTTTTATGTCCAGCACTTCCGCTTCAAGGCGCTGTTCGACAGCGACTGGTACGTCCATCTGCAGTCGGCCGAGGATCGCCGCGTCAATCTCGGCATCGTCTCCGGCGACCATGAGACGATCCCCGAGGAGGGCCGGGGACGCACGTCCGGCCTGCTGATCAATTTCGAGGTTCGCGATCCCGACGCCGTCTATGAGCGCATGGTCGCCGCCGGCCTGCCGATCCTGCGAACCTTGCGTGACGAACCCTTCGGCCAGCGCCATTTCATCACCAGGGATCCCAACGGCGTGCTGATCGACGTGATCAAGCCTATTCCGCCGAGCGAAGAATTCCTGGCGCAATACGCCGAAGGTGCGGCCGGGAGCTAGGCCGGAAAGCGGGTCTCAGTTCGTCCGCGCCACCGGCGTCACGGCGACCTGGCTGACGCCGGTGCGGCGCACGACGGTGCAGAGCGTCTCGCGGCCGATACGTTCGGCGTCGAGCATGCGCACGAGATCATCGACGCCGGTGACCGGTCGGCCGTCTATGGCGGCGATGATGTCGCCCTCCTTCAGGCCAGCCCTCGCGGCGGGGCCGTTCTTCTCGACGCTGCGCAGGCGCACGGCTGTGTTGGTAGTGACCTGCGAGAGAAGTGCGGCACGGCGCGGCAGGTTGGTCGTATCGGCAGAGACGCCAATGAAGGCGCGGCGCACCCGGCCGAAGCGGATGATCTCGGAAATGACGAAATTGGCGGTGTTGGACGCGACCGCGAAGGCGATGCCTTGCGCGCCGTGGATCATGGCGGTGTTGACGCCGATGACTTCGCCCGCCGACGACACCAGCGGTCCGCCGGAATTGCCGGGGTTGAGCGCGGCATCGGTCTGGATGACGTCGTCGATCAGCCTGCCGGTCGAGGCGCGCATCGAGCGGCCGAGCGCCGAGACGACGCCGGCGGTGACGGTCCATTCGAAGCCGAGCGGATTGCCGATGGCGATCGCGATCTGGCCGCGCCTGAGGCGCTTGGAATCGCCGAGAGGGGCGACGTCGGCGAAGCTGCCGTTGGCGCGCACCAGCGCGATGTCGGTGTCGGGATCGCGGCCAAGCACGCGCCCCTCGCGCGAAGCGCCATCCGGCATCGTGACGCGAACGCCGCGCGCGTCGCCGACGACGTGGAAGTTGGTGACGACCAGCCCGTCCTGAGCGATCACGAAGCCCGAGCCATGGCCGCCGGCACCAATGCGCTCGATGCGGCACACGGCCGGTCCGATTCGGTCGACGGCGTCGGCGACCGTCGCAGAGTAGGAGTCGAGCAAGGCATCATCGGATTGGAGTTTTTCGGCGGCAAAGGCCATGGGTGGGGCTCCCGTGTGATCTGGCGCAAACGATGCCTATATGTGCGGAGCGGCAGCAATTGCCGCGACCTGACCACATGGCCAGTCAGGCACTCGACTAGCCGTCAGGCGAGTACCCGCGGCGGCGCCATGGAGCGATATCTGGGTCACGGAACCCAGGAGATCATCGATATGAGCAACTTCAACCTCAGTGGCTTTTCCGATGCCGTTGCCGATGTCGCGGCGGCCGCCGCGCCGGCGCTGGCAAGCTTCGCTACGCATCACCACAGCACCGCGAGCGCCTTCCACTGGCGCGACGGCTTCTTTGTCACCGCTGAGGAAGCGGTCGAAGCCGGAGAGGAGATCGAGCTGACGCTGGCCTCGGGCGAAACTGTGAAAGCCGAGCTTGCCGGCCGCGATCCTTCGACGGGCGTTGCCCTCTTGAAGCCGGCTTCCGCCGCCGCCGGTCTGCCGCAACTGGCCGAGGCCGCTGCCGTGCGCCCCGGCAATGTGGCGATCGCCGTCGGCAATAGCGAAGGGGCAGCACTCGCCGTCTTTGGCACGGTCGGCGAGGTCGGGCCCGCCTGGCGCTCGATGCGCGGAGGCGCCATCGACCGGCGCATCAACCTGGCCATCAATACCGGCGGCCGCTTCGAGGGCGGTCCGGTGCTCGATGCCAAGGCCGGCCTGATCGGCATGCTCTTGTTTGGGCCGCGCCGGCGAGCGCTGGTCATGCCTTACGAGACGATCGAGCGGGCGGTCGCGACGCTGCGCGAGAAGGGACATGTCGCGCGCGGCTATCTCGGTGCCGGGCTGCACCCTATCCGCAACAGCGACACCCACGGCGCCATGGTGATGAGTCTCGACGACAGCGGTCCGGCGAAAGCCGCCGGCCTGCATGTCGGCGACATCATCGTCGCCTGGAATGGCGAAGCGGTGCATGGGCCGCGCGAACTGATCCGCAAGCTCGGGCCGGACAGCGCCGGCACGACCGTGACGCTCGGCATCTTGAGCGGCGGCGCTGAGCGCGACGTTTCGATCACCATCGGCGAAAAGCCGTTGAGCTGAGAGGGCCGATGGCAAGCAGCGCGGTACAAACGATTGCTCGACCGCAGCCGGCAAGCAACCGGCTGACGGTGCTGATCGCGCTCGGCGATGCGGCGCGCGCCGAGCAACTGGTCGACTCGCTTGCGGCGAGCGAGGATCTGCTGCCGATCCTCGCCGGGAGCGGCATGGGGCAAACGGCGGATGTCGCCTTGGTCGATGAGGCTGCTTGGGAAAGCCGGGCCGTGAGCCCGGCAACGCCATGTGTGCTGCTCTCGCGGCGCGCCGGCCACGAACGGTCGGCCGGCAATGTGCTTGCGACGCTGCCGGCGTCCGCCGACGGCCTGCTGATTGCCGCCGCCTTGCGCTTGGCGGCGTTCGGCTATCGCATCAGCCGCGCAGGACCGTCAGAGCTCGTCGCACATGGCGATTTCCATGGCGAACTGTCCGAAGGCGAGGCGCCCGACGACAACCAGCCCCCCGCTGCGTTGTCGCCGCGCGAGGCTGAAGTGCTGGCGCTGCTGGCGGAAGGCGCGCCCAACAAGGTGATCGCCCGGCGGCTCAACATCTCCGTCCACACCGCGAAATTCCACGTCGCCGCGATCCTGATCAAGCTCGGCGCCGCCAATCGCACCGATGCGATCGCCATCGCCATGCGGCAAGGGCTGGTGCTGGTCTAGAGCCTTTCAGCACGACGCTGCGTAACCTCGGACCGGTGCGTTGGGCCTTGCGTCACGGCTGTCTGCCGCGCAAGTTGCCCCCTGTTGCAGAGGGAGCCGAGAAATGTCGCTCAAGGGAAAGACGCTGTTCATCTCGGGCGGATCGCGCGGCATTGGGCTGGCGATCGCGCTGCGCGCGGCCCGCGACGGCGCCAATGTGACGATTGCGGCCAAGACCGCCGAGCCGCATCCCAAGCTGCCGGGCACGATCTACAGCGCGGCCGAAGAGATCGAGCAGGCCGGCGGCAAGGCGCTGCCGGTGCTTTGCGACATCCGCGACGAGGCTCAGGTCGGCGAAGCAGTGGCAAAGACCGTCGAGCGGTTCGGCGGTATCGACATCTGCGTCAACAATGCCAGCGCCATCCAACTTACCGGCACGCTGGAGACCGACATGAAGCGCTACGATCTGATGCACCAGATCAACACGCGCGGCACGTTCCTGGTGTCCAAAATGTGCATTCCTCACCTGAAGTTGGCAAAGAATCCTCACATCCTGAATCTGGCGCCGCCGCTCGACATGAAGGCGAAATGGTTCAAGAACCACGTCGCCTACACGATGGCCAAGTTCGGCATGTCGATGTGCACGCTCGGCATGAGCGCCGAGTTCGCCAAAGACGGCATCGCCGTCAATTCGTTGTGGCCGATCTCGACCATCGACACGGCCGCCGTACGCAATCTCCTTGGTGGCGCAACGGTGGCGGCAATGAGCCGCTCGCCCGACATCATGGCCGATGCCGCCCGCGCGATCTTCCTGCGGCCGTCGCGCGAGGCGACCGGCAATTTCTACATCGACGAAGAGGTGCTGCGGGCCGAGGGCGTCGCGGACTTTTCGGTCTATGCGCCAGGCGCGGCGGATCAGCTTGCCGGCGATTTTTTCGTGCCGGACGAAGTGTTCGCCAGCTCGCAGACGAAGGTCAAAAGGATCTACTGACGGTCCCCCGGCCGCTTATTCCGCCGCGGCCTTCTTGCCTTTCGCCAGCGCCATCACCCGGTCGATATAGGCAAGCATCAGCGCCGAAAGCACAAAGGCCAATGCATCACGGTCAGCCACATGAGCTGCGCCGTCGATGGCGAGTTCGAGACGCTTCATGAGATGTTTCCGGGGCGGTTTCGCTCTGATTTAGGCAATTCCGGACGGAAAACCGCTGCGCATTTTCCTGGAATTGCTCTGTGGGGTTCGGCCGTATCTCGGGCAGCCGGGCTTACTTTTCAAGATAAAAGCCCCGCCGGAGAGGGGCGCCGGCGGGGCTCATGTGTCCCGCTGGAGTCGGGACAGGGCAGGGAACGCCCTGACCGGAATCTGGGTGCCGCAATGCGGCGATTCAATGAGCGCGGCGGGATAAGCGGGACAATTCTTCTTGATTTTTCAAGAGAAAGGGCCCGTCCGGATCCGGACGGGCCCAATCTTGTCGCGCTGATTCCGAAAATCGGCTCAGGATCTTGAAATCATTGCTCGCTGTTGCTCGCCACCGGCGCCACCAGCGAGGTGATGCGGCGGATGGCGACACGACGGTTCTCGCGGTTCGGGCCGGACGTATTCACCTTGAGATATTCCTCGCCATAGCCCTGTGTCGTGAGGTTCTCGGCCGCGATGCCGAAAGCGTTGGTCAACGCCTCGGCGACCGCCTCGGCACGCCGATCCGACAGTGCGAGGTTCGCGTCAGGCGTACCGACGGCGTCGGTATGGCCCTCGATCAGGAAGGTCTCGGCCGGGTTCTTCTTCAGAAGTTTTTCCATGGCGGTGGCCACGCCTTCGAGCTTCTGCACTTCGGTGTCGGAAAGAGTCGCCGAGCCGAAATCGAAGTTCAACGTGTCGAGGTCGATACGACGGGCGATGTCGCGCACGCGGGCCGAGCGCTTGACCTCGTCGATCGAGTAGAGGCGCTGCACCCTTTCCACCGGCGGCTGCTCGAGGAAGGTGTAATACTCGTCCGGATCCTCGACTTCCTCCGAATCCAGGATGTAGTCCCGACGCGATATGTCGAGACGCATCGGCGGCAGGTCGTCGCCCGGATCGCGCCAGTCGTCGACATCCTGGTAATAGCGCTCGTCGACATAGCTCAGCACATATTCGCGCCCGTCAGGCGTGATGCGCGAACGCTGGACGACGTCGCCATTGCGGTTGCGGATGGTGACGATCTTGACGCCATTCTCGCGCTCCACGGTCTCCCGGGTGCGGCCACGCGGCAGATCCTCGTAATAGACATCCCTGGCGCCACGGGTGATGCGAGGAGCCTCGTTGCTTTCCACGAAAGTCTGGTTGTTGAACTGGAGGATCACGCGGTCGCCGAACTGCTTCACCACATCTGCGCCCTGCGGCCGGCGGCGCTCGCGGACCACCTGCTCGGGCGTAAGCTCGATCCGCTTGCCCTTTTCCTCGGTGACCGGAACAAGCTTCTCAGGCTTGATCGCCTGCTGGGCGGCCTTGTCGTCGGTGGGCGGCGGGCCCTGATCGACCGCGGCAGGCCGCTGCGCCCGCTGGCCTGTCTGCTGTTCGGCCTGATTGCCGCCCTGCTGTCCAGCCTGGTTGCCGCCTTGCTCGACGCCGGCCTGGCCATTCTCGTTCTGGCCGGCCGGCTGGCGGCCCTTGCGCTTGCGAACGACATCCTTCTGGCTGTCGAGGATGGGAGCCTCGTTCGCGTTGGCAGGGGCCTCGCCCTGTGCGGCAGCGCCGGCGTTCGCGCCGCCTTCAGCCGGCTGCTCACCGGTAGCGGGCTGGGTCGTTGCCTGGCCTTCGCTGGAGGGCTGCTTGGTCGAAGGTTGCTCTCCCGTAACCGCCTGACCGGTGCCGGGCTGCTCGCCGACCTTTCTGCGCTTCGTGGTTTTGTCCAGAGGCTGTTCGCCTTCGGCCGGTGCTGCTTGCTGATTGTTCTGCTGTGGCTCGGCCTGCTGCGCTTCGCCGGCAGGGGCTTCGGTCTTCGGCGCCTGCTCGGTCGGGGCGGTCTCGGTTTGCTGCTGATTCTGCTTCTTCCTGCGTAGCTTGTCCTGCGGCGTGTTGTCGTTGGCGGGCGCCGCCTGTTCGGCAGGCTGCTCGGCCGGTGCGGTCTCGGTTTGCTGCTGCTGGCGCTTCTTCCTGCGCGGCTGCTGTTCGTCGCTCGCGGGCGCAGCCTGTTCGGCGGGCTGCTCTGCCGGCGCGGTTTCGGTTTGCTGCTGCTGGCGCTTCTTCCTGCGCGGCTGCTGTTCGTCGCTCGCGGGCGCGGCCTGTTCTGCAGGCTGCTCTGCCGGCGCGGTTTCGGTTTGCTGCTGTTGGCGCTTCTTCCTGCGCGGTTGCTGCTCGTCAGTCGTAGCGCCCTGATCGGCAGGGGCTGCCTCGATCTGCTGCTGTTGATCGCGTTTCTTGCGCGGTTTGAGCTGTTGCTCCGCCGGAGCCGCCTCCTCTGCCTGGCCGGACTGCTGCTGGTCCTGCCGCTTCCTGCGCGGCTTCTGCTCGGGCTCGGCGGACTGTTCGGCCGGCGCCGATTCCGTCTGCTGTTGCTGATCGCGCTTCTTTTTCCTCGGCTGCTCGGCTTGTCCCTGCTGGCCACCTTGCGCACATTCCTCGGCCGATTGGCCTTCGGCGCAGTTCGACTGCGCCAGGATAAACGGCGTCCCCCGCGAAGGGCCGAAATCGGCCTGCAGCGGATACGCGCCCAACGGCGCGGATGCCATAAGCAGGCCGATTGCCGTACCCGCCAGAATCCGTGGTTGGCGTTTCATATCGATTTTCTCCTACTGGGGTCCCATCCCTGCCCAAACTTTCAACAGCCTCAATTGGTTCCGCCGGGCATTGGTACCAGCCAAGGATGCCTGGCCGGCCTTTTGAAGGCAATTTCGTGTTTTTCTAATGTTGATACTGGGTCACTGTGACAGCAGTGCTTGACCGGCAGGTCCCGGAGGGCCAAATCCAGCCGCATGAATGCGCCATTCTGGAAAACCAAGACGCTTGAGGCCATGACCCCGTCCGAATGGGAATCACTCTGTGACGGCTGCGGCAAATGCTGCCTGTCCAAACTCGAGGACGAGGATACCGGCGAAATCTTTTGGACGAGCGTTGGCTGCCGGCTGTTCGACGCCGAAAAATGCCTTTGCTCGGATTATCCCAACCGGCTCTCGCGCGTCCCCGATTGCGTCGGGCTGACGCCGCAGAACGTGCGCACCATCACCTGGCTGCCCAAGACCTGCGCCTATCGGCTCATCGCCGAGGGTCACGATCTGTATTGGTGGCACAAGCTGGTTTCGGGAAGTGCCGAGACGGTGCATGACGCCGGGATTTCAATCCGCGGCCGGGTGAAGGCCAAGGAAACGGATCTCGCCGAGCCTGACGACTATTTTGATTATGTGCTTGATGACGAACCCTGAGGTCCGCATCTTGATGACGAACCCTGAGGTCCGCATCTTGATGACGAACCCTGAGGTCCGCATCTTGATGACGAACCCTGACGGGTCGCATCCTGATGACGAACCCTGACGGGTCGCATCTTGAACCTTGAGGGAACTGGGGCCGCGGTGACGCGTTCCCCGCGTCAGATTTGGAAGTGCATTGGGATGAGGGGTTTTGCCTTTCTTCCACATGAACCGGACATGAACGGCCGGTTCGCACAAAGTTCAGACACAAAAAGGCATTTTGTAATCATTGGTTCGCCAATCATCCGTTCAAGGGCGAGAGGCCCACAACAAGGAGAGAGACAATGTTCAACCAGATCAAGACGGCAGCCCTTTCGGCCCTTGTCGGGCTTGGCACGCTCGGCGCCATCCCGGCGCATGCCGACAGCCTCTATCTCGGCTTCGGCAACAATCACGATCCGCGCTTCGGCGTCTACACCGGCGATGACGATGGCTATCGCCGCGATCGCGACTGGCGCCGCCGCGGCTGCTCGCCGGACCGCGCGCTCGACAAGGCCGAGCGCATGGGCCTGCATCGCGTCCGCATCGTCGACATCAGCCGGCGGACGGTGAAGGTGGCCGGCCGTCAGTATGGCGACCGCGTGGTGGTGGTCTTCGCCAACGAGCGTGGCTGCCCGGTCATCTATCGCTGAGGCTTTTCTGAAGCCTGCGAGGACCGGCTTGGCGTGATCCTCTGCAGGATCAGCTGACCTTCGGTAGAAGGGTGACCCTCGCTCAGGGTCACCTGTGAGTAGTGGAGCCCCTTCGGCCAGTGCTGAAGCGCGGCTCAGATAAACCCCGGCGGATCAGTCCTCCGGGGTTTATGTTTTGTCCGGTTACCAAAAGCGGGCGGGCAGGCTATTTCAGCTCGAACGTGACGGTCACCTGGACGGTGTAGGAATTCTCGCCGGCCTGCACCGGCACGGCGGCGCGGGCGGCATCGAAAGCCTTGGCGTTCAGCGGAATCGGCGCCGGCGGGACGTTCTGGTCGGTGATCTCGATCACCTTGCCAAGGTTGACCCCGGCGGCCGCGGCGAGCGTCTTGGCCTTGGCGAGCGCGTCGGCAACCGCCTTCTTGCGCGCCTCGGTGATGGTGGCTTTCGGATCGTCATTGGTGAAGGCGATGCCGCCGCCTTGGTTGACCCCGAGCGACACCGCCTTGTCAAGGATGTCGCCGGTCTTGTCGACGTCGCGCACGCGCACCGACAGCGTGTTCGTCACCTGGTAGGCAACGAGTTCGGCTTCCTGGCTGCCGTCCGGCTTGTTGGTGTAATTGTAGCGCGGATTGATCTGGATGCCGGCTGTCTGCAGGTCGCGATCGGCGATGCCGGCCGATTTCATCGCCGCGATCACGGCCGCCATGGCATCATTGTTGGCATCGAGCGCGGCACGCGCGGTCTTTGCCTCGCGCATGACGCTGAGCGTCAGGATCGCCATGTCCGGCGCGACAGTCGCTTCGCCCTCGCCCGAGACGACAATGCGCGGAGGCGGCTGCGTGTCGGCGGCGCTTGCCAGCGCCGGGAACGCGATCGCGGCAGCGAGCGCGGCAGGCAAAAGATGTCTGGTCATGAAAACTCCTCGAGATCTGCGATCCGGTATCCCGCCATCTCTGCCCCGACTCGAAAAAAAGCATCTCGAAAAAAAGCATCGATTCCCGGCGTTGCGGGCAGCCCGGACCAGTTCACGCGCCCTATGGGCGCGCAGGCCGCTGTACGGACCGAATATGGGCTGATTTTGGCATTTGCCGCCAGTGCTTTCGAAAGCCTTGTGCCGGGCGGCGAAAAACACTAAGCCAGCCCGCGTGGGGCCTGTAGCTCAATGGTTAGAGCCGGCGGCTCATAACCGCTTGGTTGGGGGTTCGAGTCCCTCCGGGCCCACCATTATCGTTATTTATCAATGCTTTATAGGGCGGTTCGCCACGCGGTTCGCCAACAGGTTCGCCAAGCATCGGCTTGCGCGTGACCAGACGCACGACTCGATCCATCCCCTGCACCGCCAGCCGAACCTGCGATGCTTCGCGCGAATAGAGTTCGGCATGGTCGATGTCATCGTGTCCCAGCACGTCCATGAGCTGTCTGGTCGAGGCCTCTGCCTCGGCGAGATAAACGCCGAGCGACTTCCTCAGCCCGTGCAACGTCAGGCCCTTAGGCAGGCCGGCAAGCTTGCACCAATGCGCCATCATTCCAGTCAGTGACTTGGCGGAGAAAGGCTCACCATAGCCGTTGACCAGGACGGTCTCGCCACGCCTGTCGGCCGCATCCAGGATCTCGGACAGCATCGGTGTGACCGGCACAAAAAGCCGCTTGCCACCAGTTCGCCCCTTGTTCTTGGCCTGAACAATATCAAAGCCGTCGAAGTGACGCTCGACACCGTCGATGAAGACACGGCGCGTGACCCTCTGGTCCCAGCGCAGCCCCGCGACATCGCCGCGGCGATTGCCGAGCCAAAGTGCCAAGCCATAACAAGTGCGTGCCGCGGTACCGAGCTGCCAACGGTTTTCAAATTGCACCATGGCCTCACGCGACCATGCTTTCCAGCCGGCGTAGGCCGGTCGCCACTCGACCGCGGCCGTGGGGTCGATTTCGATCCAGTCTTGCCGCAGTGCGACATAGACCAGCTTGCGTATGCCCACCAATAGGTGTTTGGCCTTGTGGGGCGTGGCGATGAAGCGGCCTAGAAGCTCTTCAACATGGATGCGTCTAAGGTTCTTAACCGGCACATTCCGCCAGATGAGCGGGTGATCAGAGACCACCCGCAGTTCTAGAAACTCTTCGATGAGCCGCGTGTTCTTGTGCTTGCTGGCCTCGTCAAGCGCCAGCCACTTGACTGAGATCTTCAACCGTTGAAAGGCGGCTCCAAACGTGCCGGGCAGGGCAGCTCCGGGCATTTGGACGACAGGGGCCTTGGGAACTTTCCGGCCCTCGACCGCTGCTTGGTAAGCATCCTTGAAACCGGGTTGGTTTGGCGCCGGCAGACTGACAACACGCTCCTTCGTCCGATAGCGCCAGCGAAGTTTGCCGTGGCGATCGGTGTAGGAGGAAAGGCCAGGATATTTGTCGGTCATGGCAGAATGAATCTATTCCCTGCGATGGTTCCCTTGCAACAGGAAGTCGACGATATTCTCTTCATCATCTCCAGGTAGTTCGGTAAACGCTGCCTCGAGCTTCAAGCGATCCCAAACCACGCGGCCATCCACCTTTTTCGGCTTCGGCATACGGCGATCAGCAACCATCTGGTCAAATTTGGTGACGCCCACGCCAATATACCGGGCGGCTTGTTCGCGCGAGAGACCCCGAGGAGGATAGGAGAGGGAGTCGCTTTTCATGACCACGCCCACCTGCAGCGCCCGCGACATGCGGGTGGATTTCTGTGCAGCGACTAGGACCTAGATCGTGGCAGCAACCTTCGGAAGAGAGGTGAGTCGATCTGTGCGGTGAATTGCGGTTGAGGCGTATGAGCGGGATCGTTTTGCAGTCCGCTATGTGACTTCGGGGGTTAGAATCGGAGGGGCGCTACCATCCCCTGTCCGTTCGAAAATTGGCCAGCGCGGCTTCACCCCAACATCGCGCGCCACTGGCCCGGCGAGGGGCCACCCCGTGGTGTCGAAGGTCTCCTGGTTACGGCGTCGCAACATCTCGGTTCGGTCCCGTCTTTTTGGCCAACGCACTGCATCTTGCGCGTGACGATTGGTTAGCTCGGTTGCAACGATTCTTAGCGCATTCATCTCAACGCCGGAATGCCTGCGACACACGCGTGCGGCGAAGGCGTGCAGCGGCGTGCTAAAAGGACGGCTTGCCCATGATACTCGTCCCATGGTGAGGTGAATGCCGACGATTTCGGGATAGGGGTTGAAGAAGCAGCGGCGGGTGGCGAAGATTGGTGACAGCTAGATGCGAATGCCTTACGGAATTTTCCGCGTCCTTCTCGGTTTTGCACGAGGCTGCTTTTATTTCAAACTCCTCGGTGGGCTCACTATGGCGCGAAAGAATAAAGAACCCTCAGTTCGATTCTTCACGGCCGATGGCGTCGAGGTGGAAACCATCCTCGATTTGGCAGGCCCTCACAAGGATGAACTGGTGACGCGAGTCGTTGAGGCGCTGGCGCGACACGCGGCGAGGCGGGATTTTCTCGCCGAGCGCGGCGTAGTTTCGCGTCAAGCCTAAGGGCTGTCGCCGGATTAGTTCAGAATGCGGGGGTGCCGTTCAACGCGCGCGAACCGTGTTGCCTCCGAGAGGGAGGTTCAGTCCTCCTCTTGGTTTATGGTTCGGCAGAGCATACGAGAACACGGCGGATATGGTTTGGCGAACCCGGCCGCTAAATCCATGAGTTCCTATCGAAAAATCCTGTCCTTCTGCGACTAACATAATCGTTATGCACCAATAGGTTACGAGGCAGTTCGCCGAAATAGATTCAAGAAGCCGATCCGGCCACTCGCCCATTTCTTTGGCGCTGTGGATGGCTGCTTTGCGCCCCAAATCCCGACATTCAGCGACATTTTGGGCGCTCCCAAAAGCGGTCGTCCGTTCATACTGCGCTGCGCGGAGTTCTCTTTCACCAGCTGAGCCGTAATGATGGCAAATAAATCCCTGTTGAAATTTTTGGCATGTGTCGCCGGCCGTCCATGTGCTGGTCCCGCACGAACAGACGCGGCGGCTTCTTCGTCGAGCCTTGGAATTTTGGCGCGCGGCAACCTATGTCCTCTCTGATGATCATTTGCGTCAAAACGTGTCATATGGAGAATAGAGTTGGCTTGTCCCCGGGGCGCCGCATCGCCAGATTCAAATACCCAGAGGAGACTGTTCGCAGCATCCGGCGGCTATTGCCAGAACCCGGCCTGCGAGCGCGAACTTTTCGTCGATGCGGCCGGCAAGTCTATCCATGTCGCCGAAATGGCGCACGTCTTCGCGGCCAATGATGATGGCCCACGCGCCAAACCGCAGATGAGCAAGGCCCAGCGCGGCGCGTTCGAGAATCTAATTTTGCTGTGCGCGGTCTGCCACACCATGATCGACAAGGCGCCCGACGCCTATCCGGACGACATGATCCTGGGCTGGAAGCGGGACCATGCAAAAAAGCTCCAGGGCCTGTTCGGCGTGATCAAGTTCCCTGATCGCGTTGCGGCTCGCGCTGTGGTCGCTCCGCTGCTGGATGAGAACCGTGCCATCTTCGAACGCTATGGTCCGCATATCGAGGCGGCTCGAGACCCGGAAAGCGGCGCAGCGCAAATCTGGCAACGGAAGATGCTGACCAGAATTCTCCCAAACAGCAATCGTATCATTGCCCAGCTTGACGCCAACCGTGCGCTGCTTACTAGCGACGAGTCAGTCGTGGTTGAGGCCTTCCGGCAGCACATCGACGATCTTGAGGCCGTCCATATCGAGGCGCGACTCGAGGATGCCAGCCGCTTCCCGGCGGGCATGCAAAACATTTTGAAGGGTTGAGATGGCGGGGAGTGTTACAGATTGGGTCGAGGCTCATATCGACGAAGACGCAGGTTTCAAGGCCGTCGGTCGCTCGGCTGAGAACTTCCTCTTGATCGAAGACGATAAGAAGGCCGTCCACCCGGTCGCGGTGATCGGCGCTAAGCCGATGGTACAGGTGGCCGATGTCGAGCCGGTGCTGGCGCATGCGATCAAGCCCGAATTCGTCATCAACATCCCGTCCAGGTCGATCTGGACCGGCTCTGCAATCGACTTGGTTCATGCTGCGCCCGCCGGTTTCGGCTCACTCGGCGATCTAGGGAAAGCGGTTAGGCTGGGCGATCTTGTGGGCTACCGAAACAAAGAGTTCGGCTTTTTCGAGCGTGCAATCGGGCAGCATTCAAACGTCCATCAGCTCACCCGTCTGTACGACCTCGTCTTCATCGCCCACCGCAAGAAGGGATCCGATCTCACCATCGCATTGATCGACGCCTACAATCTGAGCGCCGAAGATGTTCGTCATGCACGGGCCCAGTACGGGGCGTTCGACATCGCGCTGAAGATGTCGAGCTACGGCTCGGTCACTTCAGCCGCGCAGGAAGCGGCGCGCTCTATGGGCGCGGAGGCGATGATGTTTCGCGACATCATGGGCCGGTTGGGCCGGTGAGACGGCTAGCGGCGACGGCCGCACTTTGCACCCTTGCACATGGTCTCGGCGTGATTGCCGGCGGCAGCACATGGTATCTATTCGGCTCGGTCGATCGCGAAGAATCAGGAGCCGCCGATATTGATTTGCTCATTTTGTGTCTCGATGCTGATCAGGCGGATAGGCTGCGTAGCTCGATTGATCCCGATATGCTCGGATTGCCGCTCGACCTGTCATTGATGACATATAATGAAGCGGAAGAAGCCGGGGCGGTCGCGCGTCAGAGTGCCCGCAAGATCTATCCCGACGCTAGCTGACTGGGCGGCGCGCGGCTTGTTTTCGATGCTCCCGCGGCGCGAGCCTCGGCACCTCACCTACTCCCGATAGGTGACAGACTCCGCAAACGCGAGGTCGTTGATTTGGAGTCGAACTGAAAAGGGCTCCGCCAGCCGTTCTTTGCGTTTGATTGCCATGTCCTATTCACTCCTCAATCGCCTGCAACCCGTCCGTTCGTCGGGCATAGGAGGTTCCGTGGCTGGGGATCGTGTCTTCGGCCACGACCTCCGCTGCTCCGGCGATGTTCAGATTAGTCGGCTTTTGGGCGCGCCGCGCTCTGCGACCCTCCTAACTCTTCACCGTTGCCGCCTAATATTTCTCATGGTTCATGAGTTCGGTCAGATGCCGTAGCTCGCCGGCCTGCGACATGGCCCGTCGAACCTTGCTTCCGATTGCGGCTAGTTCCGGCCATGTGGTTGGGTCATCGCAGCCGGCCTTCGCCAGCGAGACAACTTGGCAAAGCGTCCACGCGCTGTCGACGGCCATATCCAGCAGGTTTTCACTCACATGGGCGTCGTGGGTGGGGCGGTGCCTTTTCTCCCCAAACAAGCCAGGATTCCGAATGAATGTCGGCATGTCGCCGGTGGCGAACATCCACCCGTGAACGATCGCATGGCGATAGTCGGCCAAGTCCTTGCCGGCGTTCATCGCATAGCGGAGCACGTGAAGACAATCGGCAGGAACATGCTGTCGCTCGGCCGCGAGTTCATCAAGCCATTGCCCAATCGGCGTCTTGTCCGTCCAAGGGCGCGTGCCTGCCACCTGATCGCCTCGCAATGCCCACAAGCACATTTCCAGCCGGGATTCGAACATTCCCCAGATCAGGACGAAGGCACCAAACCGTTGGAGGACGGCTGGAGGAAAACCCCACGCGTCGACACGGGAAAGGATTTTCGCAGACCGCTCGTTGTGTGTTGGCCTCGAAACCATGATCTAGCGTTCTCCCAGCGGCCATTCGACGATGCTGCCCCCGCCCATATATGTCCAAATATGGAGGGTCTGTAATGATGAAGTTGTGGAAGCACGCAACCGCATGCGCTACCGCCTTTCCCCCCAATCGGATACCCTGCGGTATTTCCTGCAGTGTTGGGCGTGAGGACCTGCAACGGTGTTGCAAAGACAAGCGGGCGAGGGCAAATCTGACCCGAACTCTCATCTCCATGACGCGAATGGTAGCTTTGCGCCTGATACTGTTGAAAAGTCTGCGTCGCGGCCGCCCATTGCATTGGCGTAGAATGATGTTCCGCGAAGACCCCAAAAACGAATCCCGATTCCGTGCAATGCGCTGGGGTGGAACCGGATTCTATTACCGGTGGCGACTTTGCGGTGTGTTGGACTTTTCAACAATATACGCCTCATTTCGGCCGTTCAGCCTTCCGATGCACAAGCTCTGAAGCTGCCATCCGTTCAGCCCGCTACGGCCGGTGAGTTGAACGACCGACCGTTGGGGACTTAGCCGATAGACAGGTGATCGGTGATCTACAATGCCACCGGCGACCTTCGCGCGATTCAAATCCTGCTGGGTCACACGAAGATCGAGAACACCGTTCGGTATCTTGGCGTGGACATAGAGGACGCTCTGATCCCGCAAAGCGAACCGAGATCTGACGGTGGGCGGCAGTCTAATCTAAAGAGGTGCTCTCTGATGCTGGCCGGCTAAGTGTCGAGTAAGTGGCGCAATCTTTGGCATAGGAAGAATTGCTTCCCCGCTATAACCTGGAGCGAAATGGCAGAGCAGATTCCCATCAACCCCGCCCTCTTGGTTTGGGCCCGCCAGCGAGCGGGGCTGAGCCGTGACGAGGCCGCACAGAAGTTCAAGCGGATCGCCGACTGGGAGGCAGGTGCGTCCGCGCCGACCTACCCGCAGCTTGAGCAACTCTCCGACACGCTCAAGGTCCCGATCGCGGTGTTTTTCTTCCCCGACCCGCCGGACGTGCCGCCGATCGACGAGACGTTTCGCACGCTGCCTGAGGCCGAGCTGGATCGCCTGCCGAGCCGGGTCCGTATGTTGATGCGCAAGGCAAAGGCCATGCAGATCAATTTGGCGGAACTCACCCAGGGGCGGAACCCGGCAGAGCGCCTTATCACGCGGGATCTACAGTTCGCTCCGAACGTAGATATAGCCGAGATGGCCGCCGCCGTGCGGCAGTACGTCGGGGTGACCGTCCAGCAGCAGCAGGCCTGGCACGGTGATGATGCGGCCCTCAAGGAGTGGCGGACGGCGCTGCTGAACGTGGGCATCTTCGTCTTCAAGGACGCGTTCCGAGCGGACGACTTCTCGGGGTTCTGCCTCTACGACGAGGAGTTCCCAGTAATCTATGTGAACAACAGTTCGACCAAAACCCGGCAGATATTCACCTACTTCCACGAGCTCGCACACCTCATCTTCCATACCAGCGGAATCGATAAGGTTCGCGACCGATACGTTGATCGGCTCGTTGGCGATGCCCGGCAGATTGAGGTTATCTGCAACAGCTTCGCTGCCCAGGTATTGCTGCCAGAAGACGCCTTCCAACGCGCCATGGCCGGAAGGCAGGCCACCGAGGCGACTGCGGAGGCTCTCTCGGCCCAATTCCACGTCAGCAGGGAGGTTATCTTTCGTCGCCTGCTGGACCAAGGAAGGGTGGCCGAGGACCAGTACGACCGAGCGGTCGAACGGTGGAACGCGCAGCGCCAGGTCGAGCGTGCGCCGGGCGGAAACCCGTATTGGACCAAGCTCGCGTACCTGGGCCGTGAGTACGTCGCCCTGGCACTGTCGCAGTACCACCAGAACAGGATCGACGAGGGGCAACTGGCAGACTTCCTCGACACGAAGCCGCGTCACGTTGGGGCTCTGGAGGAGTATTTCAGCCGGGGGGCTGCTTAATGTACGTGTTCGACACCTCGCCCCTCTCAACCCTGTTCAAGAACTATTATCGACGCCGCTTCCCGACGCTGTGGGACCGTTTTGATGGGCTGGTGGCGGATGGCCGGATCATCTCCACCGCGAGGTACGCCGCGAGTGCTTGGACGGTCCTGTGGAGACCTTGAGGGACTGGGCGGGGGAGCGGGAAGAATTCTTCCACATACCCGGCGCAGCTGAGGGCGCGTTCGTGGGCCAGATATACGGGGTCGTGCACTTCCAGCAAAACATCGAGCAGCGGAAGCTGCTCAGGGGCGGGCGCAACGCCGACCCGTTTGTGATTGCGAAGGCGGCGTCGGAGGGACGAGGAGTGGTCACCATGGAGGAGTTCAAGCCGAACGGCGCGAAAATCCCGAACATCTGCCGCCACTTCGAGGTGGAGTGCATGTCGCTCGAAGAGTTCATGGAACGCGAGGGCTGGGAGTTTTAGCGGCAGTTGGGCTCAAACCTGGGACCCGCTGTTTGAGAGTAGCTGCGGATGCCGCGATGGCAGCTTTTGCTAGTTTCCGCCCAACACTCGCCAGTCGGCTGTCGGCCCCTTTTCGGTCCTATGGTTGCCCCAGAGGCTTCGCCTCCTCCGCCTCGCATTCCGGCAGCCGCACAGGTTTGGCGAGCTCTGCCAGCGCCTCGGGCTTGGCGCAAAGCGGAAAGCCGGCGAGCGGCATTGTCTCGATGAAACGACCGCGCTCCGTCTTGCTCAAGCTGTATTCATTGACCATGCCCTCGACGGTCAGCTCCGGATACCGTTTGAGGGTTTCCCTGACCGAAGCATTCGCGTCATCGATTCGATCCAGAGCCGCAAAGGAGCTGCTACGCATCATCCACTCCCATTTGCTGTAGTTATCGGTCGTCTTGCGCTCCAGCATCTTCAAGGCGTCCTCATAGCGGCCAGCCATAAAATAGGCATTGGAGTAGAAAGCGGTTGCCCACATCGGGTAATTCGGGTCGAGCCGTATGACTTGGTCGACCAACTGAGCGCCGCGTTCGGGTTCGTCGAAGGCTGACGCAAAGCCGGAATAGAATGTCAGGATTTCGGCCGACCCCGGAGCGAGGCGGAGGGCCGTGTCCAGCTCGACTTTGGCGCGGGCGTTGTCGCCCTTGTCTTTGAGGCTCATGCCAAAAACCGCGTGCGCCTCGGCGTCGCTCGGATCGAGCCGCACCGCGCGTTCGGCGACATCGGCAGCCGCCTTGACCTCGCTCTCGGGATTGATACCGAAGCCAGCCAATATGTTATGAGCATGATAAAGTTCCACCCAGGCGCGTGCGAACTCCGGATCCAGCTCGACAGCGCGGTTGAGCAGCCTGATGGCCTCCTGCTCATCCGCTACGGTAATCTTTTCAATCCTTTCGGTTCCGAGCAGATAGTAATCATAGACAGTCAAGCTGTCCGGCCGTTTGCGCTTCGCTGCAGCCCGCCCCGCTCCCTGAATCAGCCCCACGCCGTTGCCGAGACGGTTGGTGACCTGCTCGGCGATCTCGGTTTGAATGGCGAACACGTCTTCAGCAGGCCGGTCCCATCGCTCCGACCACAGATGGTTGCCGGTTTTTGCATCGATCAACTGCGCGGTGATCCGCAGCCGGGCTCCCTGGCGCTGGATCGAGCCTTCCAGCACATAGCCGACGTCGAGCGCACTTGCGACCTGGCGGACATCCAGCGACTTGCCTTTGTACGCTTGCGTCGAATTGCGTGCCACGACGTCGAGTTCGGGAAACTGCGCGAGATCGGTGATGATGTCCTCGGTGAGGCCATCGGCCAGACGCCCTGTGGCGTCGTCGCCGCCAAAGTTGTTGAAGGGCAGCACTGCGACCGACGGCTTGGCACCCAGAGCAGCTGAGTGAAAGAACCACCATGTCCCGCCGCCGCCCAGCAGAGCAAATAGTACGATGGCCGCCGCCGTCCCAACCCAGCTCCGCATCGCCTTACGCAAGGTCCAGCGCGGCCGCTTGCCGTCGAGCCTCAGCCGGTACATCCGAACCGGGCGGCTGATATTCTTCACTTGTTGCTCGCCAGCGAAATCGAGGGACCAATCAAGCTTGCCTTGCAGATGGTCAAAGGCTGTGCCCGACACAATCACGCCGCCAGCATCAGCGAGTTGCTGCAATCGCGCGGCGACATTAACGCCATCGCCATAGACATCGCCGTCAACCAGCGCAACGTCGCCCAGATTGACCCCGATGCGGAACACGATGCGCTCAGGCTCGGGCAGACCTTCATTGCGCGCGGCAGCCGCACTTTGGATTTCCGCTGCGCAGGCGACTGCGTCGACCACGCTGTCGAAGGCGACAAGCGCGCCATCGCCCATCAGCTTGATGAGGCGGCCATGGTGCTGGGAGATGGCGGGGTCGAACAGCTCGGCACGAACGGATTTCAACCGCTCAATTGTGCCGGCCTCATCGGCCTCCATCGCCCTTGAGTAGCCGACCATATCGGCCGCCAGGATCGCCAGCAGCTTCCGGTTCAATGGAGGGACGATCATCATCCGGCCCCGGACCCAACATGGCCAAAATGGTACACCCAGCGCAGCGCCCTGACGAGGGGCCCACCAAAGTCAGGAGGCCATCCATTAGCCCCGGTGGTCGGAAAGGTCGCTTCTGGTGCAAAGCGGTCCGCACGAGGCTGGACACAAGGGTCGGCTTCTTGCCCAGTCATCCTGAAAGTTGACGGTCGGGTCCCGCCCCCATTTTACGAGACAGTTCGCCGAAATCGATTCAAGAAGGCGATCCGGCCACTCACAATCCATTTGTCTTCTGCGGAATGATAGCGTTGCGCCAAGTCGGTCACGGACTTTATCGCTATCCAAAAGCCGACATTGTCAGCACAGCGCGCTGAGGTCGGTTGCCTAAAACGTGAATTTTGCTCAGAGCTTAACCGACACCGAAAATCCTCTCCGACCGCGGCCTGCAGATACCGTATAGAATCTTGTCGCGCAGTGCCGGATCTTCGATCGAGCCCATCTTGAAACTTTCTGTTGAATAGATGCCGTGCGAGACCAAATACGAACTGCAGGATTGCTGCCGTCGATAGAGCTTGCGCAGGATCACTGCCGAGCCTCTCGAACAAGTGGCGACCCTGACCTTGAACCGCAAGAGACGGCAGGCTATCAGCCGCAGTCGGTCGCAATCAACGCCCAGGCGGATTGGCTGCTACGTGCGAAGGTCCACACGTCCGTCACCTGGATGATCCGCATCGGATCGCCGGCAACGACCAGATTGTCCGCCGAGCGCGTCACGCTGATCATCTCGGAACCGTATCGGACGACGATTTCGACGGTGTCGCCTTCGCCAAGGGCGTCGACAATGGTTGCCGCCTTTATGCTGACGACCATCAGCTCGAGCGTTTCCTGTCTCTGGCGGCGTTCGGCGATGGCGCTCTGGAATACTTCCAGAACCGCAGGCCCCACGAACCGCTGAACCGGAGTCAGGTCTCCTGCCGCGTAGGCTTTCAGAATGGATTCGTACGCGTCCAAAGCGCCGCGCAGGAAAGACGCTTCGTCGAAAAGCCTGTCGACCTTGCGGACAGCTTCGAGTGCAAGCGACGGGGCCGTCGCCGGTCCCTTCTTACCGGCAGCCTGTCCGCGTTTCTGCCCAGTCATCCCCCCGTCAGGACCAGACAGCATTTGCGGCAGGAAGCTGAGAAGCACCCAATAGAGCGCCAGAAGCGCCAGGGTCACAAAATGGCTGCCCGTATTTGCCGCCTCGTTCATGGCGATCTCCTTTCGGGAATGACACTCCTAGTGCCGCAGGCGCTCAACGAATGCGCGGCAGTTGTTCCCACTGGTGGAAGGGGGGCGGCGAGGGCAGCTGCCACTCAAGCGTGGTTGCCCCTGCTCCCCAAGGGTTGCCGCTGGCCAGCCGCTTGCGGCTGAAAGCTTCGGCGACTGCGACGAAGAAGATGATCAGCCCCGCGGTAGAGATGTAGGAGCCGATCGAGGAGACGAAATTCCAGCCGGCGAAAGCGTCAGGATAGTCAGCGTAGCGGCGCGGCATGCCTGCCATGCCCAGGAAATGCTGTGGGAAGAAGACGAGATTGACGCCTATAAACATCGTCCAGAAATGCAGTTTTCCCAAGGCTTCGCTGTACATGTAGCCTGTCATCTTCGGGAACCAGTAGTAGAAGCCCGCGAAGATGGCGAAGACCGCGCCCAAGGACAGCACGTAGTGGAAGTGGGCGATCACGAAATAGGTGTCGTGCAGTGAGCGGTCGATACCGGGGCTGGCGACCATGATCCCGGTGACGCCGCCGATGGTGAAGAGCAGGACGAAGCCGATAGCCCACAGCATCGGTGTCTTGAACTCGATCGACCCGCCCCACATCGTGGCGAGCCATGAAAACACCTTCACGCCCGTCGGCACTGCGATCACCATCGAGGCGAAGGCGAAGTAGCGTTGGGCGTCAACGGAGATGCCGGTCGTGTACATATGATGCGCCCAGACGACGAAGCCTATCGCGCCGATCGCCACCATCGCATAGGCCATGCCGATGTAGCCGAAGATCGGCTTCTTGGCGAAGGTCGAGATGACGTGGCTGACGATGCCGAAGCCCGGAAGGATCATGATGTAGACTTCCGGATGACCGAAGAACCAGAACAGGTGCTGATAGAGGATCGGGTCGCCGCCGCCGTCCGGGACGAAGAATGTCGTGCCGAAATTGCGGTCCGTGAGCAGCATCGTGATCGCGCCGGCCAGCACCGGCAGCGACATCAGCAGCATGAAGGCGGTCACCAGCATCGCCCAGGCAAAGAGGGGCATCTTGTGCATCGTCATTCCCGGCGCGCGCATGTTGAAGATGGTCGTGATGAAGTTGATCGCGCCGAGGATCGATGACGCGCCCGCAAGGTGGATGGAAAGGATGACGAGGTCGACCGCGGGGCCTGGCTGACCGGATGTCGAAAGCGGCGGATAGAGCGTCCAGCCGCCGCCATGGCCCAGCGTGCCTGGCGCTCCCGGCACGAACATCGAGGTGACGAAGAGGATGAACGCGGCCACCAGAAGCCAGAACGAGATGTTGTTCATGCGCGGAAAAGCCATGTCGGGCGCGCCGATCATGATCGGCACCATCCAGTTGCCGAAGCCGCCGATCAAGGCCGGCATGAGCACGAAGAAGATCATGACAAGGCCGTGAGAACTGACGACGACATTGTAGGTCATCGGATTGCTGAATATCTGCAACCCGGGCTCCTGGAGTTCAATGCGGATCAACACGGAAAGTGCGGTACCGAAGACCCCCGCCATGATCGAAAACAGTAGGTAAAGCGTCCCGATATCCTTGTGGTTGGTCGAAAAAAACCACCTTGCGATGAACCGGGGCTTGTGGTCGTCGAACGGTATTGCTGGATTCGACATGGTGCTCTACCTGCCTTTCATTGCAGGCAAGCCGGATTTGCCGCGATGGACGGCATTCAGCCGCCGTCGCGATCAAAGAACCAAGCGTTGTCTGCTTCGTGCGTCAGTCGTCCGTGACGATTACGTCCATCGGAATGTCGTGGGGCTGCGGATGGATCGTTCGGAGCCTGCTTCCAGCGTAGCCAACTCCGATGGCCAACGGTCGCCTAGGAATTGCCGCGAGGGTCCTGTCGAAGAACCCGCCGCCGTAACCCAGGCGGTAATTCCCTCCGTCGAAGCCGACTACCGGCGCGATCACGACGTCCGGGACGACCGAGGGGCCGCGTGAGGGAACCAGGATGTTCCACACGCCACGCTCAAGTGGGTCGCCCGGCCTCCATACCCGAAACTCCAGCGGCCAGCCTTTCCCGATGACGACAGGAAGCGCAATCCTGCCACCGCGCTCGATGATCTTGATTGCCCAGTTGCGAAGGTCGGGCTCACCGCGGAAGGGCCAATAGCTGCTGACGATGCGCCCGCTGACCTTGCCGATGGCAAGATCGAGGCGCGAAGCGATGCGGTCCGACCTGGTCTTCCTCTCGTCGGCGTCGATGGCAAGGCGCTCCCCGATCAGCCTCTGCCGCTCCGTCTTGCGCCAGCGCAGGACGTCGCTCCAGGAATCCCCTACCTGCGATTGTCCGCCATACTCGGATGAAAGTTCATGCGCGAAGCAGGGGGGAGATGCGTATTCCCGGATTTCCGGGTCGGTGTTTCTCTCCTCGGCCATCGCCAACTCCATGTCGGTGCACCACTGCTGGCATCGGAGCGTGCTATGCACGAAACAAGAAGGCAAACGGAATTAAATGTTGAATGAGTGCAAAATTATTGCATTCGCGGCGCCCGCACATTCCTGAAATCGTCCACTTGGGCAGTTTCCTGAGGGCCGCAGATCGTCTTCATGTCACGCAAACCAAGGTGAGTGCGCGCATCCGCACGTTTAAGGAAGAACTCGGACGTCAGCTCTTCATTCCGTAAACGCAATGGCGCGCTACTTATGCCGGCGGGGCGCGATGAATGGTACGCCCAGCGGTTCGTTTAGTTCTGGGAACGCGCCAGACACCGACTCGCCATACCGTCGGGCCGCACGAATCCGCTTTTGCTGGAAACCGCGTGTGGCTGGAAGCCTGGATCGCCACGGATTGACCGAACATGCCTTATCCATTTTTTACCATCGGTCACTCGACCCGGTCGATTGCCGAATTTGTTGCCCTGCTTGGAGTTGGAGAAGTTACTCTGGTGGTCGACATAAGGACCGTCCGGCGATCGCGGGCGAACCCGCAGTTCAACAGCGAGGTGCTTGCGGAAAGCCTGGCAACGTTCGGGGTCGGATATGAGTACATTGCCGAGCTTGGCGGCCTGCGCCACAAAGCCCACGACATTCCACGCACGCTCAACGCATTCTGGATAAACCAGAGTTTTCACAACTACGCCGACTACGCGCTGTCAGCGGAGTTTCATGGCGGCTTGAACCGGCTTGTGTGCCTCGGCAGGCAACGGCGGTGTGCCGTCATGTGCTCGGAAACGCTCTGGTGGCGCTGTCACAGGAGAATCGTGGCTGACTATCTGATCAGCCACGGCGAAACGGTTTTTCATCTAATGGGCCATGACAAGGTCGAGCCTGCGAAACTCACCGACGGCGTGAAGGCACGGGTCGACGGAACTCTTGTCTACCCGCCTTCACGGCCTTGGGGATAGTCGAGTCTCAGGCGGCCGACGGACCCGGGTCGTCGAACCCGGCGTCGAAGGCCGTCGCAATCTTGTTCTGAGCTTCGTCATGCGGTTCATCGGAACGATGGACGACGCGCAGAACCGGTCCGCCCAGCCGCCGCGAGTCCGGAGCAGCAACTCCCGCCAGCTTCAGTCTCTCGCGCCTTGCGGCTTCTGGTTGATAGACCACTTCATGCACGGTCAGCGTTTCAAGGCTGCCGTCCGCTGTTGGAATGGACATCGATTGGCCCTCGGCCAGACCGAGCAACGCCAGGCCGCGCGGATTGGTGATAGGCAGGAGCATGCCAACCAGACCGCGCATCTGGTCATGGGCGACGATGCGGGTTTCGGCAGAGCCGTTGTTCACCCGATAAGCCACGCGGCTGCTGAGCGTCACGACGTCTGCAGGGATGTCTTCCCGAAACATTACAACTGCTCTCGAAATCTTCCGTTGAAGAATAGTCGAGAAGGTTTCGTCGCGGATCGGATGGCGCTCCCGTATCACCTCAAGAATGGTGTAGTCCTTGGTGGTCAGTTGGCAGCTATCGATAATGGGCATGAAACGTCTCCAGCCGGGCCCGTGCAGGGGATCCGGCATCAAGCAATTGATCGGGTGGTGAAAAGCTACCCCTGCGCCGGCCCAGGATAGGCCGACCCAGGGGTCAGGCTCCCGCGATCAGACTGCCTGCGTGGTTGAGGAGGCGAATGGAGACGCCCATGTCTAGAGGTTCGAGGCGATCGACGGCGACGCGGGTGCGAGGCGGTCTGTACCACCGTCTTCCGGGGCGGGATGGTTCACACCAAGCACCAACAGTTCGTGCTGGCGCCCGTTTCGGGCGGTCCACATGATCGACTGTCCAGCCGAGAGGCCGATCAGGGCCGTGCCGATCGGCGTCAGGATGGAAACCTTGCCCTCAGAGATGTCCGCATCGCCCGGATAGACCAGCGTGACGGTTTTCCGATCGCCGGTGTCGGGCTTGAACGTCACAGTCGAGCCCATCCGGACAGTGCCGGCGGAGACCCAGCCATCGGCGACGACGCGTGCACGCTCGAGTTCGGCAACCAGTTCATCGGACGCATCTGGGTTTCGCGCGGCAAACGTGCTTGCGAGCGCCGATAAACGCACATGGTCGGACTGCGAGATGCGGATGTGCGGCTTACGCCGGGTTTTCGTGTTTGGTGGCATTTGAATTCTCACAATTTCAAGTTAGCCAGCCGCCATCGAGGACGTGGAAACTGGCCAAGTCGAGGAGGTTTATTGCTCGAAGCGCGATACCACGGGGACGTGCAGCCCTGCGGATCATTCCATGTCGATGTAAGTCACGCCCCTCGGCTCGGGGCACATGGCCGAGCCGGGGGTTACGATCCCGCGATAGGGCAGACCCGGAAAAGAAAATCGCAAAGAATTTTAGCAGCGGCGTTCATAAGATCATAGTTGGGTAAGCAAATCTCGGAAGTCAAGGCAACCGCCTCAGCGGTGCCAGTCTTGGGCTATTCGTGGCGAATGCCGAGCAAGGTGTTTATCACCAGTTCTCTTCCAGTCCTGTTGATGCCCGTTCCGCGCGGTCGCTCTTCCGCCAGCCCGAGGAAGACAAGGCGTTCGGCCAATGCTTTCGATAGAGCCGGGTAGGGTCCGCGATTCATGCGCTTAAGCGCTATCTGCTCCTCCTCGGTGAGATCACCCCACATGACCTTCATGACGGTCTCCCTGCTTGCACCCATTCAGCCAATGCGGGATTCTGAAATTATCCATCGAGGGGCTGCCGACGGTGAATTCATCGATCCTACGGAACGGCGTCTGTTCCGACGATGCCCCCCTCATTCTCCAGAACGCCGATCCGCCTGACCTCCGAGCGATTGAGTTTCAGGCGAACGCCGATGCCGCCGCCGTTCTCGGCAATGAAAACGGCACCGGCCTTTTCGAGCGCGGTTTGCAGTGTGTCGCAGACCTCCCGGTCGGGGAGGGTGATCCGTCGCTCGAATTCTTCGATGATCAAGGCATCCACGCCTGAATTGGCTGCAAGCTTCTCACGGGTCCATTCGACCAGTGCGCGAGCGGCACGACATTGGGCACCAGTGATCATTACAAGATCCTCTTTCATGCGTCCGGGCCGCGAGGTTCTTTTGCCTCGACTTGAATATCGACCCTAAACGGTGGCGCGCCTCGCTCCGAACTAGACGAACATCATAACGATGATCGCACCAATGACTATCAGGACAAGGCCGCCAATCAGCATCGGCAGCAGACTGTTGTCCGGATCGATACCAGAATCGATCTGCTTTGCTACCGGCTTGTCGTTCATCTTCGGTTCAATCATGGCTCGTCTCCAACTGAGAAAGCGTCAGGCGTCGAAAACGACTTAGTCTTATTCGCCGCCCCAGTGCGACCAGGTGGCGACGGACCACCAAGGAAATCCTTCGGTGTGGGGGTGATGTCGGCCAACGTGTAGCGGTCCAGCGTGACCTGGAAGGAGGTTATCGCTTCGCCTAGTATGCCTGAAAGCTTGCAGGAGCCCGTGAGTGCGCATTGGTTTCCGGTGGCGAAACACTCAACCAGCGCGAAGTCCGGCTCGGCTAGTCGCACGACATCGCCGATACGGATCATCTCCGGACGGCACCCGAGAACAAGACCTCCGGAGCGGCCGCGGACTGCCTTCAGATAGCCGCTTCGCGTCAGTGTATTGGCAACCTTGTTGAGATGTGTCCTCGATATGTTGAATGCGCGCGCGACTTCCTCAATCGTTATCAGGCGGTCACCGGCGGATGCCGCGAACATCAGCATCCGTAAGGCATAGTCCGAGAAGTTAGTCAGCCGCATAAACGACTTCTCCGGTCAATCGCTTCGAATTGCACGAACCATTCACAAACCGATCCGGCATCATAGGTCTCTCTCGATGATAGGGTCGATGCCAACCGTGCTTTCGCCTCGGTTGAAGGCGACCGCCAGACGGAAACTGTGAGCGATGCGCAACGCACGATCCATGAAAAGCGCAGCCACCTTGGGCGGGCAAACGCGGTGCACCGTCGCGCGAAACAACTTCAACCAGCGACGGAAATGGACCTCGCTCAGAGCGGCTATTGATAAGTGCGGCGGCAGCGGTCGACCTTCATATCTCGACGTTCGGAGCAATGTCGCCGACCAGAAATCACACATCTTCGCAAGATGCTGAGGCCATTTGTCCGCCTCGATTCTTTCCTGAAAAATAGGGCCGAGAAGGTCATCGCGGCGGATTTCGTCATAAAAGCCGTGAACGACGCCGCGGATCATCGTCTCGTCGAGCACGTCCGGCAACGGGACGCCGTCGACGACGATCGTTTTCCTACGTTGATCGGTCTCGCTCATTGGATTGCTCCTGCTACCGCAATGCCAGCGGCCTTCCGGCACATATGGTCGATGGCGTCTGCGCAGGTTAAAAGATATATTTCCAATCTATGTTTTGCAAGAGAATGCCGATCCGCCGGATCCACGCGCCTGGTGATGTGCCTTCTAGTTGAATGTGGTTCGTTCACCGCCAGCAGAATCTAGGCATTGCCGAACGCCCTGATATCGACGTTGTTTCCGGCGCAGGACTCTTGGGATTTGGTGGAGATTGCCGGAAACGACCAAGTACCAAAAAGCACCGACACTACCTCATCGGCTGACCGCGCCTGTCGGAGTCCCTCTCGAACCCGGGATTCCCGAAGCAGCCGACATGTCTGCGAAAGAGCAGGCAGGAAGTCGAGAATTGCAGCGCGCGGCCATAACACCGTGTGGATGAGGTCAACGGGTTCGTCGTCCGGGCTGTCAAAATCGATAGGCGGCGTCAAGCGCGTCAAAGACGATACGGGCAAAGAGATCATGTCGAGCAGAGCGTGGGGGATCGCGACGCCGCGACCGATCCCTGTCGAGCCGCGACGCTCGCGGTCGAAAAGACCTCGCAAAACCATTTGCTCGTCAAGCCCGGCTCTCCTCGCGATCCTGATACCGATTTTTGACAAAGCCGACTGCTTTCCCTTCGTCACAAGATCAAGAGAAACGTCTTCTTCCAACAGGATTGGCGAGATCATAAGGGTCAACCTCCGTGCCGATCCAAACGCCATGGCAATAGGCCCTTACCCGCAGCGCTGAGCACGGCAGAGATCACAATGCAGATGTGGAGATGTTTGCTATCCCGGACGCGAAGCCAAAGCTTCTCGCGTCCGGGCTAATAGCCAGTTTTGAGGCGTCTCGGCTCTCGCCTGAAATCGAGGCTGACAATGTTCATTGCGACTCAGACGTAATGAGGGATTTCTCTAAATCAAGCCCAGGATGGAACCTGTGGCGAGCAGGAATAATGCACTGAAATCTCATTTTATTTCGTTTGACGAACAGAACCGTCTCCCGCTTGCTGGCGAGGCGCGAAAGGGCCGTGCCAACAACCAAAATTCTGGCGGTTTTCCCAGCATTTCGGCCGTCGCGGGTTTGGTCCAACAAGGAGATGCCGTGATGAAAAAGCTTGCCCTCGCAGTTGTCGTAACAATGGCCAGCTCGTTTTGCGCTATGGCGGCGAATGACGTCACCAAATCTCCGCCACCTGCTCCCTACCAACAGGTCAGCAAACTTGTGAAGCTGCCCGACTTCCTCCCGGGAATGGGCCAACTCTTCGTTGATCCGGCGTCATTGCCGGCAGGTCCGTTCCTCGCCTATGACCACGACGGCCAGGTCGTCAGCACCATCTATATGCTGCCGATCAAGGATCTCAATCCGGACAAGCGTTTTGACAACCTCGCAGCACCGGGCGGCAAAGTCGACCATGTCGACGTTTACTACAATGCCGGCCACCCCGGCGTCGAAGTCCCGCATGCCCACGTCGTGCTATGGCATGTTTCGGTCGATGACGAAGCCCGGGTCGCCAAATGACACTCACGCGTCGTCAAATACTGGGCACGGGCGGCGGTCTTGTCGCCGCCCTCTCCCTCTCTCCTTCGGCGGTGTGGAGCGGCGAGATCGTCGAAATCAAGATGCAAGGCCGCGATGACGGTTCACAGGTTTGGTTCGACCCGATAGGCATTCTGATCAAACCAGGACAGACGGTCCGCTGGATCAATCTCAATTCCTCCAACGCCCACACAACGACTGCTTACAATCCCGAAAACTTCGGGCAACCACTTCGTATGCCCAAGGCCGCAAAATCCTGGAACTCCGACTACCTCCTGCCCAACGAGAGCTTTTCGGTTCGCCTCATGGAACAGGGAGTCTATGACTATTTTTGCATTCCGCATGAGCATGCCGGAATGGTCGGCCGCATCATTGTCGGCGAGCCTGAAAAGCATGGCTGGACGGAGCAAGCTGCAGTGAGTGGCGACCTCCCAAAGGAGGCCCTCAAGGCCTTCCCCTCGGTCGAGGACATCATGATGAATGGGATCGCCTGGCGTACCTAGACATGCGCGTGAGAGGCAGACGTCCTCCAACGAGGAGAGCCAAATACGATGTCAGACTGGGGGACGGGTTCCCTAGTTGTCGACAGTGGGTGGTGGGGCAGCTTTCATGACCGGCAACGCGTATCCATGCGAAAATCAGTCACGCTCCCGAGTAGAGCGCGAGGGGCGCGCTCAGTTGTCGCACGTTCCCCTCGATGCCCGGACCGCAGTCGAACGACGCGAGCATGCGGCGTATCGGCTTGCCGCGTTGGGCGAAATGACGGGCGGCATAGCCCATGATTTCAGAAACCTACTGGCCGTGATCGAATCCGGCCTGAGGTTCGCCGAAAGAAGTGCCGACGATCCTGATCGTGTGCGGGCCGCACTTGCGATGGCGCGGGAAGGAATTGATCGCGGGATCGATTTGACCTCGCAGTTGCTCGCTCTTGCAAAGTATCGGGAACTCGACGCTCATGCCGGCGACCTGAATGAATTCCTCAGGTCCTTCGGGCCATTGCTGCGGTATGGCGCCGGCCCCGATGTGCGCGTCACGCTTGAACTCGGTTCCGATTTACCGGCTTGCCTGATCGATCCGGCGCTCTTCGATACTGCGGTGCTCAATCTCGTGGTCAACGCTCGAGACGCTATGTCCAATGGCGGGGAGATCAGGGTCGTCACGGAACGATTGGTCCAAGAGACCGCTACACCGGAGCCGCCAGGGCCGGGAACCTATGCCTGTGTTCGCGTCAAGGACCACGGTTGCGGTATGAGCACGGAAGTCTTGCAACAGGCGTTCGACCCATTCTTCACGACCAAGGGCGAGCAGGGCACCGGCATGGGGCTGTCTCAGGTTCGCGCGTTGACGCAGATGGTTGGAGGCCATGTCCGCATCGCGAGTGAAAGCGGGGTTGGAACGACAGTCGAACTCCTGTTCCCGTCAATCGAGCCGGAAGCCAAAACGTCGCCAAGAGCTCCTACAGCTTGACGTCGCCGGCTGCGACGGCATGCAGTCCGGCCAAGGCAGGACCTACGACACTCTCGTCAGCACTCGCGGATTGCACCGCGTAAACCGGATAGGAGAACTGCGGCATTTCAGGCACAAGATGCAGCTGGCCAGCCTCTATGTAAGGCTGCACTGAACTCATCCTGAAATATCCAGAGCCGCCAGTCGCAAGAACATAGTTCAATGCGAGCGGACCGAGATCGAAAGAGAGATCCGGCGCAGCACTCGGGAAATTCATGTCGTGGTGAAGTCCAAAGTCCGGTCCCCAATCCATGTAGACATAGTCGGATTCTTCCAGCGGGCGCGTTTCGGAATTGGTGGTCACGAGGACGAGTTTTTCCTCCAGAAGCAGATCGATCTTCAAACCCGGTCTGTGCGGGGGCGCGTACATGAGCGCCAAGTCGACCATTCCCGACGCGACCTGATTGATCAAATCCTGCGGCACATCGACGTGTACCCGAAGAGCAATATCCTGAAGCGAGAGGCGCATCCATCGGACCCAATCGAGCAGAAGAGGTTGTGCAAGGCTGACTTCGCTACCCACCGTCAGAACAGCCCGGCGTCCCGGTGGCACGGCAACCTGGTGCAAGGTGCGTTGCCACAGTTGGACGAACATCGGGGCGTGGCGAAGAAATTGTTCACCAGCCGGGGTCAGCGAAGCTCCGCCTTTGTGGCGGACAAAAAGCGGACGGCCCAGTTGCTGCTCGAGGTTGCGGATTCGCGCGCTTACGGTCGTCTGGGCGACATTCAAGCGCTCCGATGCCCGTATGAAGCTCCCTGTCGAAACGATCTCTATGAAGGTGCGGGCGAGTTCAATGTCCATCGACATATAGCATAAAAATTGCGTTTAAATGTCAATCAATTTCGTTTGCTAGATAGCTAACGTCAGCAATAGGCTTCGAGGAAATACACCAAAGCTTAGCGCTGGATGCTGCGCAGCGCCGGTTGGAGCGGGGCGCATGCCCTCTCCATCCCCCTCGTTTTGCCTGCAGCGTCACAGGAGAGATCATGTCGACGAAAGATAAGGGCCAAGGCGGTGTGGGGCGTCGCGACTTTCTGAAGTTGTTCGGCGCGGCCGGCGCTGCCGGAGCGGCAGCGAGTACGCTTCCGCTAGGCGGATCCGCATCGGCCGACGAAATGGTGGTCGCGGCGACCGGCAAAACGCATCATCACGTGACCGACGTCACGAAAACCCGTGCCGAGGACTCGGGCTACGAATTCTTCAACATCGATGAATCCGCCTTCATCGAGGCGGCGCTCGATACGCTCATTCCAAGTGATTCAACCGGCCCCGGTGCGAAGGAGCTCGGCGTCGCGATCTATATCGATCGGCAGATGGCCGGCGGATACGGCAAGGGCGACCGTCTGTATCTGGAAGGACCGTATGGAGAGGGTACCTCCGAGCAGGGCTATCAACTACCGATGACGCCATCGGAGCTGATCCGGGCCGGCATCGCCGACGTCGAGGCCTACGTGCAGGAAAACCACAAGAGCACCTTCGACAGCCTTTCGGCCAAAGATCGTGCCGCGGTGATGACTGACCTCGAGAGCAAGAAGGTCGACCTTCCGACAGTGCCGACCGCAACTTTCTTTGGGCTCCTGCTCCAACTCACGATCGAGGGTTATTTCGCTGACCCGATGTATGGCGGAAACAAGGACGGAGCGGCCTGGAAAATGATCGGCTTCCCAGGCGCCGATGCCATGTACATGGATAAGATCGAGCCGTTTCGGAACAAGCCCTACCAGGCTGAACCGAAGGGCATCCAGGATATCATTTGATCGGCGGAAGAAGAAGGAGACTATAACATGGCCACCAAACTCAACGCGGTTGATGTCCTGATTGTCGGTCTCGGCTGGACTGGCGGCATCATCGCCAAAGAGCTTGCATCGACCAAGCTGAAAATCGTTGCCCTCGAGCGGGGAGGTCCACGCGACACCAATCCGGACTTTATCGACCCGCAGATCCATGACGAACTGCGCTACGCCGCCCGACACGACCTCATGCAGAACGTGCGGCGGGAAACCATCACATTCCGCAACAGTGAATCGCAAACGGCGCTGCCGATGCGTCAACTCGGCTCTTTCCTGCCCGGCCAGGGCGTTGGCGGCGCCGGCGTGCACTGGAACGGAGTTACCTGGCGCTGGCTCGAATGGGATCATCAGGCGCGCAGCCGGACCGTCGACAAATATGGCGAAAAGATCATCCCTTCCGATATGCACTTGCAGGACTGGCCGATCACCTATGACGATCTCGAACCCTATTACGACAAGTTCGAAAAAACCTGCGGCACCTCCGGCAAGGCCGGCAATATCAACGGCCGAAAGATCGACGGCGGCAACATCTTCGAGGGATCGCGAAAGAACGAGTATCCCAATCCGCCGATGATAGCCGCGCAGAGCATGGTGATGTTCGAGAAGGCGGCCCGCAATCTCGGCTACCACCCTTTCCCCAACCCGTCGTCAAACGCGTCTCGCGACTATGTCAATCCCGATGGGGTGGCCTTCGGCCAGTGTCACTATTGCGGGTTCTGCGAACGTTTCGGTTGCGAGGCGAATGCGAAGGCTAGCCCGCATTTCACCGTCATTCCGATGGCGCTGAAGAACCCGAATTTCGAGTTGCGCACGAACTCGATCGTGCTGAAGGTCAATCTCGACTCGACCCGCAAGAAGGCGGTCAGCGTCACCTATCTCGACGCACGCGGACGCGAATTCGAACAGCCTGCCGATCTCATCATCCTGGCGGCCTATGCGCTCGGCAACGTCAATCTGCTGCTGCAATCGGGAATTGGCGTGCCCTATGACCCAGCAATGGGGAAGGGCGTGGTCGGCCGCAACTATGCCTATCAGTGCGGTGGCGGAGCTACGGCCTTCTTCGACAAGAAAACCATCCTGAATCGTTTCATGGGCGCAGGCGCGCTCGGGACCTGCATGGATGATTTCAACGGCGACAACTACGACTTCGTGAAGGCCGGCTACATCGGCGGCGGCGGTATCAGCTGCAGCAACTCGGGCGCCCGGCCCATACAGTCGCATCCAACTCCGCGCGGAACGCCGCGCTGGGGGTCAGAGTGGAAGAAGGCAGTGGTCGACAGCTATGACCACGCCGCCAGTGTTGGCAATCAAGGCGCGGTAATGGCCTACCGGCAGAACTATCTCAGCCTCGATCCGACCTACACCGACGTTTTTGGACGTCCACTGATGAGGATGACATTCGACTTCCAGGACAACGAGATAAAGCAGATGAACGCTCAGGCCGACATCTGCGTGACGCTCGCGAAAGAGATGGGTGCGATCAAGATCGATCGAAACGTGCCGCCCATCCCCTATTCGATCGTCCCCTATCAGAGCACGCACAACACAGGCGGAGCAGTCTTCGGTGCCGACCCAAGCACCAGCGTTCTCAACAAATATCTTCAGGTCTGGGATGTTCCGAACGTGTTCGTCACCGGCGCTTGCGTGTTTCCCCAGAACGCCGGGAAGAACCCGACCGGACCGGTAGGCGCTCTTGCGTACTGGGCAGTGGACGCGATCAAGAACCAATATCTGAAGAACCCCGGTCCACTGGTTCCCTCCTGAGGCAAGCCTGCCGGGTCCCCGGATCACACTTTGGATCCGGCAGGCTGGGTGTTTCGAATCCCGATATTGCCAGGGCGGCTTGGCGAAAACCAAGCCGCCGCTCATTGAAAGCAGCCAACATGAAATCGACGTTCCTTGGATTGACGACCGCGATTCTTACCGCAGTCGGTGCGGCCCATGCCCAGGACGCATCTTCCGGCAATGCCGAAGCCGGCGCCGTCGTCTTCAAGAGGTGCATGGCCTGCCACAAGGTCGGCCCTGACGCAAGGAACGGGGTAGGGCCGGTCCTGAACGGGGTCGTCGGCCGAGCGGCCGGTGTGAATCCGGATTACAGTTATTCCGCGGCGAACAAGAATTCGGGTCTGACCTGGGATGAACCGACGCTGACGACCTATCTGCGCGCGCCCCGCAAACTGGTACCCGGCACAAAGATGACATTCGCCGGTCTCAGCAAGGACCAGGAGATCGCGGACGTAATCGCCTATCTGAAACAGTTCAACGCTCAGGGACAGGTCGCCCCCTGAGTCAGGGGGCGACCTGTCCCGGCTTTGCAAAGCACAATCTTATGAAGTTCGTCCTGCGTCAGGGTCTAGGGTATTCCACGGTTCATCAGATCAGTGATTACCTGCGCCGCCATGGAACCGGCCATCACTGGATCGAGCGATATCGCAGCGACATCTTCGTGTTCGTATCCGATGACGCCGACGAGCTAATCCTTAGAAGGGAATTCTCCCGGCTTCTCGATGCTGTCAACGACACGGAGACGGACGGGACGCGATGTCGATGAGCGGAAAAATCTTCAACGGGAGAGTAAAGTTGAAGCGGGCATATGAGAGCCCTGCTACCGACGACGGCAAGCGGGTGTTGGTTGACCGGCTTTGGCCGCGCGGGGTCAAGAAGGCCGACGCCGCCATCGACCACTGGATGAAGGAACTCGCGCCAAGCACCGAGCTTCGGAAATGGTTCGGACACGATCCAGCCCGCTGGGAGGAATTCCGCCGGCGATATGCGGCCGAAATCCATGAGCATCGCGATGAACTCGACCGGCTGCGCGACCTGATGAGGGATGGTGCCGTCACACTCGTCTATTCGGCTCATAACGAGGCCCACAACGATGCGGTCGTCCTCAGGGAGATTTTGCTGAGACCTCGGTAGAGACGTCAGGTCGCTCCCGCATGCCATCCGGGCGTGCGGGGACCACTCTCCCGGAACCAAAGCAAAGAACACTCATCCAATCACCGAGGGCTCGTCCACCTTGAGGAGCACAAAAATGAAATTCTTTGCCGATACCGCCGATATCTCCGAAATTCGCGAACTCGCTGCCGCCGGCGTCCTCGATGGGGTGACCACAAACCCCTCTCTTATCGCAAAGACCGGCCGACCGATCAGAGATGTGATCAAGGAGATTTGCCAGACGATCGAGGGCCCGGTTTCAGCGGAGGTCACGGCGAACCAATTCGATGGCATGATCGCCGAGGGGGAGCGTTTGGCCAGCATCGCCCCAAATGTGGCGGTCAAGGTGCCATCGACCTGGGATGGATTCAGGGCTTGCCGCGCGCTCAGTCGGCTCGGACACAAGGTCAATGTCACACTGTGCTTTTCAGCCAACCAGGCCCTTCTCGCGGCCAAGGCAGGCGCGGCCTTCATTTCGCCGTTCGTCGGCAGGCTCGACGATCTCGGTCTGGACGGCATGGAGGTGATCCGCGAAATCCGGGCAATTTACGACAACGACAAATCCCTCACGACGGAAATCCTGGCGTCTTCAATTCGCACGCCTCTCCACGTCAAACAGGCGGCGATCGCAGGCGCAGATATCGCCACCATACCACCAGCTGTGATCAGGAATCTCGCCAGACATCCGCTCACCGACAAGGGCCTCGAGTCCTTTCTCACTGACTGGGGCAAGACAGGGCAAGCTATCCTGTAAATGTTGGTCCGGCCTGTCGGCATCTATCATAAAATATGCACGCAACTGCCGATCAAATTCGTTTGCAGGATGCCTGGAATGGCGAGATGCTGTTGTTGAATTCCAACGCTCTTTCAGCCGATTTCCCGCTTCTCGACTGAAAAGGGCACGTCTGATCCTGAAATATCAAAGGAGAAGGCAATGGCCCAGAACCAGAACAAGTCGACGGGACCGGATCTCAGTCAAGGTGTCGCGCTTGCCGACCTTCCTGACGGCGGCAAGCTGGTCGGCCGATGTGGCGACGATCAAGTGCTGCTGGTGCGTCGCGGCACCGAGGTGTTCGCGATCAGTGCGGCATGCACGCACTACGGTGGGCCGCTCGTAGACGGCCTTGTGGCGGATGATGCCGTCCGCTGCCCCTGGCACCATGCGTGCTTCGATCTGCGGACAGGGGAAGCGTTGCGCGCTCCTGGCTTCAGTCATCTCGCCTGCTGGGCGGTCGAACAGCGGGACGGCCGCATATTCGTCGGCAAGAAACTGAAACGGACGGCTCCGAAACCGCGCTCCGGAGGCTCCGGCCAGGCGCCTGAGAAAATCGTCATCATAGGCGGCGGCGCGGCGGGGTTCGCAGCGGCCGAAATGCTGCGGCGGGAGCAATTCCAAGGCAGCATCGTCATGCTCAGTAACGACCAATCGCCGCCCGTCGACCGGCCAAACCTCTCTAAGGACTATCTCGCCGGAAAAGCGCCTGAGGATTGGATACCGCTCTGCGGCGAGAAATTCTATTCCAAGAACAACATCGACCTGCGGCTCAACACGGAAGCCATGCATGTCGACGCCCGAGCGCGGCAGGTCGTCCTCGCGGACGGGGGCAGGATTCCCTATGACAGGCTGCTGCTTGCGACCGGGGCGGAACCTGTTCGCCTGACCGTCCCTGGCGCCGACCAGCCGCATGTCCGCACGTTGCGCTCGCTCGCGGATTGCAAGGAGATCATTGCGCGAGCTGCCACCGCAAGCCGTGCGGTCGTGATCGGCGCCAGTTTCATCGGGCTCGAGGTTGCCGCTTCTTTGCGTGCGCGCGCTATCGACGTCCATGTCGTGGCGCCGGAGAAGCGGCCCATGGAGCGTATCCTGGGCTCGCAGATGGGCGACTTTGTCCGCGCCCTGCATGAAGAGCACGGTGTCGTGTTCCATCTGGAGCAAACCGTAAGCAGCATCGACGGCGGGACGGTGAGACTCAGCGGCGGCAGTACTCTGGCGGCGGATCTCGTCGTCGCCGGCATTGGTGTGCGGCCGCACACCGGGCTTGCCGAGAAAGCAGGGCTGGTCGTTGACCGCGGCGTCGCCGTTGACGCTTTCCTGGAAACGAGCGGGCCAGGGATTTTCGCCGCCGGCGACATCGCGCGGTGGCCCGATCCGCACAGCGGCGAAAATATCCGGGTTGAACATTGGGTGGTTGCTGAAAGGCAGGGGCAGGCCGCCGCGCTGAATATGCTCGGACACCGCGAGAAGTACGTTGCAGTCCCGTTCTTCTGGAGCCAGCATTACGACGTCCCGATCAACTATGTCGGTCATGCCGAACGATGGGACGAGATCGCAGTCGAGGGCGACATCGCCGCCAGGGACTGCCTGCTGCGTTTCAAGAGGGGAGGGCGCATGTTGGCTGCCGCCTCGATCTTCCAGGATGTCGAGAGCCTGGAAGCCGAGGTGGAAATGGAGCGCCAAATGGCGACCTAGCAACCACTCCGGGCACGGCGACCGGGACAAAGAGCGCAACCAGAATTATCGAACAGGGCGCCGTGGTGGCCCGGAAGGAGATCAACCTATGTCCACAACGCAACAGGGTTTTCGGGCTGCCGACGGACCGCGCGCGGTTGCCCAAGCTCAGCGCTATTCAAAGATCGTCGAGTTCGAAAACGAGGTTGCCAGAGGCACGCCGGGCGAGCCGCCCACGTCAGTCGAGATCTTCTCGGACAGCGGTCGCTGGTATTGCATGGTCCGTCGCGGCGATGAAAAGACCCGACCGATGGGTCCATATACCAAACTGCAGGCAGAGCGGATTCAGGAAGCCCGAAGAATGTTGATCGCCAAAAGAGGCACTGCCCGGATCATGTTTGAGTAAGCCAGCCTGGGCGTCTCGGGGTCAGCATGAAACGGGAATGCAATGGCATTTGCGGCGCGAGGCTTCAGATGCCCGCGTCGTTCGGTGCGGACCTTTGCCTGACAGTCGTTAGGCCTAAGGCTAACTGGACGCTTAGAATCAAACCGCCTCGCTTCCGGTCTCCTCCGAAAGGGGATTCCGCTTCCATCGAAGATCGTCGCGCCCTAGCTTGATTGGAGAAAGTTATCTCTTTCGGCGATCCTTAGGTTCGCCAGACCATACGATATCATACGAAGGATATGAGTTGGCTAACCATCCCGTAAGCCATTGATTTTCTTTAGAAGTACCACACCCTCAGCGACTAACATAATCGTTATTTGTCAATGGGTTACGAAGCGGTTCGCCTAAATTGATTCAAGAAGCTGATCCAGTCACTCGCTGACCGCATTCAACTTCTGCCGAATGGCAGCAATGCGCCGGTTCAACCGGTCACTGCAACACCTTCCGTAGCCTATAGGCGGGCGTTTCGAAGTCCAGGGTTTTTCGGGGGCGCTGATTGAGCCGCAGGGCGACGCCGTCGAGTTGGGCCTGCGAGACCTGCGAGAAATTGGTTGTTCTCGGGAAGTACTGCCTGAGCAGACCGTTGGTATTTTCGTTGCTGCCGCGTTGCCAGGGACTGCGCGGGTCGCAGAAGTAGACCTGTAGATCGGTTGCGACGGTGAAGCTCTTATGACGAGCCATCTCCTTGCCCTGGTCCCAGGTCAACGAGCGCAGCAGCTCTTGGGGCAAAGTGCCGATCTTCTCGGCGAGGGCCGCCACGACGGTCGCCGAGTCCCTTCTCGCCAACTTCACAAGCATCGTGAACCGGCTGTGCCGCTCGACGAGGGTGACGATGTTTGTGTCGTTCGCTCCTGTGAGCAGATCACCCTCCCAATGGCCTGGGATGGCACGATCCTCCGCCTCTGCGGGACGCTCGCGGATGGAGACCATATCGAGGATTTGACCTTGCCCCGTTTGGCTCTGTGCACCTTTGCCGAGGCGCATCTGTCGTTTGGTGCGCAGGTGCGCTGTCAGTTCCTTCTTGAGCACCCCTCGCGACTGGATGAATAGGCTGCGATAGATCGCTTCATGAGATATCCGCATGCTTGGATCGCCTGGGTACGCTCGCCTCAGCCAGCCCGCAATCTGCTCCGGCGACCATTGCAGCGCCAGCTTTTGCGCCACCCGCCCCCGTAGCCGTCCAGAGCGCGCCAGGCGACATTGCTTCGGGCGTAGCGCGCGCTGCCAAGCCTGCTTGTCGGCCCGGGCTGCGCGATACGTTTGTGCACCGCCATTGCGAGAGATCTCCCGACATATTGTCGATGGCGATCGCCCGAGACTTCGTGCAATAGCGCGTATCGCGAGACCCGCCGCGATCCCGCGAGAGATCTCTTCGCGCTCCGCCAGCCCGAGCGCCGAGGCTGCTCTACGCCTTGCTGAGGGAGTAATGCCGCCGTGTAAGGATACGATCCGCTGAACGCCGGTCTTGTTCCGGCGGTCCAGTGCCCGCGAGATCGACGAAATGCTCTGACCTTGCTTCCATCGCTACCAAAGCTCGGCCTTCTGCGCTGACGTAAACCAGATCCGTGACGTCACCATGCAACACCTCCTCGTCCTCTCAGATTAAGAGTGTTGCAGTGACCGGTTGAACCCACCGCCGGATGTCGGCCATTGGACGTGCTTGCCACGCCCTGAAAGCAGACATGGCTTGCAAGTGGCTGGTCACATGCAGCCGGCTGCAGCCGAACAGGCTTGGTCGCTGAAAACCCTGAGCGAGGCCCATTGCAAGCAGTCACCTTTCATCATATGGAGCGATTTGTTCATTGAGATAGTTCGGAAGAGTCCGGGAGAAAGGCCGGCGCCGAAGGAGCAACCCCCCAGGAAACTCTCAGGCAAAAAGACCGCGCTGTTGAACGATCTGGAGAGAGGCACCCAGAGTGCCCACCGAAGGGGAACTCGCAATTCATGCGATTAAGCTCTCAGGTAAAGCGACAGATTGGGGACTAACAGGAGCTTCGGCTCGTCCCTCAGTTTGACCGCGGAGAGCATTGTGTCTCATTTGGCTATTATCGGAGCCGGCATCACCGGCATCACCACAGCTTATGCACTACTGGAGCGTGGGCATTCGGTCACGGTGCTGGACCGACATCGCTACCCTGCCATGGAAACGTCGTTTGCGAATGGCGGACAACTTTCGGCAAGCAATGCCGAGGTCTGGAACAACTGGTCCACTATCTTTAAAGGCCTTAGGTGGATCCTTAAGCGGGATGCTCCATTGCTCATGAATCCTGCGCCCAGCTGGCACAAATATTCCTGGCTCGCTGAATTCGTTTCGAACATTTCGAGATATCGGCACAACACCACCGAAACCACCAGGTTGGCCATAGCGGCGCGCCAGCACCTTTTTTCGATTGCCGAGAGAGAGGGCATTAGTTTCGATCACGTCCGCCGTGGAATTCTGCACATCTACTGGGATAGGCCGAGCTTTCAACGCGCGCTCGAGGTTAATTCCATGCTGGTCAAGGGCGGCCTGGATCGCCGGCCGGTAACAGCGTCGGAAGCAAGGTGCATCGAGCCGGCCGTTCACGGCGATTTGTACGGCGGCCTCTACACCCCGTCGGATTCTACGGGAGATATCCACAAATTCAGTGTGGGCCTCGCGAAGGCGTGCGAGCAGCGCGGCGCTCAGTTCTTGTTTGACGCAAATGTCGACTCCATAACGCGGAGCGGCATGTTCCGCATTGGCTGCACCGTTGGTCGGGCCGGTGGAGAACAAAATCTCACGATCGTGGAAGCCGATGGCGTTGTGGTCTGTGCAGGATTGGCTAGCCGTCACTTCGCCGCGATGCTGGGTGACCGTGTTAATATCTATCCGGTCAAGGGTTATTCAATCACCGTTCATCTCGAAGATGAAAGCAGTCGGCATGGCGCGCCATGGGTAAGCCTGCTAGACGACCGCGCCAAGATCGTGACGAGTCGCCTTGGTGACGGACGCTTCCGTGTCGCTGGCACGGCGGAGTTCAACGGAATGAACCGTGATATTCGCCACGACCGCATCAAGCCCCTGGTAGACTGGACGCGTAGGCTGTTTCCCGGAGTAGAAACCAACCGGGTCGTTCCCTGGGCGGGTCTCAGACCGATGATGCCTGATATGATGCCCAGATTCGGAAAAGGTCGCCAACGTGGAGTGTACTACAATACCGGCCACGGGCACCTTGGTTGGACTTTGTCTGCCGCTACCGCACAGGTGGTGGCAGACACAATTTCAAGCGAACTTTGTTCGACCGAGAGCGCAGCCTGATTCCGAGATGCGAGACCATGGATTCCATGGCGGCCCGGCACGGCGTAGGGCCAAGGTCCCGTGCGCCGCTTCGGTCCGAATACGCCTGCCGGACGGGACCTTCCAGAGAGCTAATCCTGGTTTCGACCGCACCACCGCCTGAGGTGCAGGCTTGACCTATGTATATATTATATATAAAGTAGCCGGGAGTTGGTTGAAATGCGCTCTAGTCGGGCGTCTTGGGCCGGTTTCGTGCCGAATAGGGGGCCGCTTCTCACCTAGAGATAGGTATAAGCCTTCTCGGAATCTGGTTTTGTGTCGTATCTGTCTCGTTGATGTAGATCGAGGATGCTGGAAGGCCTCTCATGGATATCAGAAAAAGCAGAACTTTGTCTGAGGACGTTCTGAATACCCTGCGAGAGCGCATCATAAGTGGAGAGTTTGCCTCCGGTGCACCGTTGCGCCAGAACCCGCTAGCAAAAGAGCTGGGCGTAAGTCCAATACCTGTGCGTGAAGCTCTGGTTCAGCTCGAGTCCGAGGGCCTGGTGGTGTCAAAACCGCATCACGGTTCGGTGGTCGCGTCCCTTTCCCTCGACGACATTGTCGAGGTATTTGAAATCCGGGCCTACCTGGAAGTTCCTCTTTTAAGGCGGGCAATTCACAACATAACTGAGCGGGCTTTAGAGGAGGCCAAGGAAGTTCTTGAAGAATTTGATGACGCATTGCTCCAACAGAAAGTCCAGGAATACGGGCGTCTAAACTGGCAATTCCACTCCTTGCTCTACCGTCCGGCCAACAGACCACAGACCATCGCCTTGGCCCAAGCCTATCACGTTCGAGCCGATCGATACACAAGGGTCCAGTTGCGGAATATTGGCGGCGGTGTCCGTTCTCAGAAGGAGCATCGCCAATTGCTGATCCTCTGCAGGGAGCGTGACGAGGAGGGTGCTGCGAAAATGCTCGAAAGGCACATCCTGGCCGCCGGTCGGGAACTGGTCGACTTTCTCGCCGACATGGACAAAGACAAGCGACCTTAGCAGTTAGGCCGCCCGCATCTCGCGGCCACTGCGCACTATTCCTCAATCGCGAGAGCGTCACCATTCTGCTCGTCGAGTAGAACAGCAAGGTCGACCTGAAGTTTGCCGACTACGGCTATGTGCTGGAGGCGGGCAGCATCGTGCGAGAGGGGTCCGAGCGCGTCCTTGCGGACGACGACGCGCTCATCGGCGCTTTCGCTGGGTGAGTGCCTCCTGAGCCTCAGATGCCCTTGTCGTCATTAGTTTTGTCCATTCGCAGAAACTTGCGACATTCGCAAAAAAGGGCTTGCCTCACCTCATCTGTTCGCATTATATATAATATATAATCTAGATCGAGGTGAGCGATGGAAGCGCCTTTTTTGACACCTGCAAACGTCCAGCCGCTTGCATTTGATGTCGGCCTCAGGCTGGAGGAAATCGATCAGTCGAAACTCAACAGCGAGCGCCTCACAAAAATTCAGCGGGAACTCGCAAGGCACGATTACGCAGGGTGTCTGCTCGCAGATCCGATAAACATTCGCTACGCGACGGGCAGCCGCAACCAGTTCGGCTGGACAATCCACGCACCCGGCCGATGGGCGTTCATATCCACTGCCGGCCCGGTCGTGCTGTTCGAGTTCCTCAGCTCGAAACATTTGAACGACGGATTGAAAACGATCGACGAGATCAGAGGATCCACGCCTTGGTTCTTTCAGGTTGCGGGTGGGCGCGCAGACGAAAAGGCTGACAGCTGGGCCAAGGACATTGCCGCGGTCGTCAGGGAATACGGGGGTTCGAATAACCGATTGGCTGTCGATCGATGTGAACCTCGCGGCGCCGACAGGCTGAGAAGCCACGGAATCAAGCTGTTTGATGCTCAGGAAGCGCTGGAGCGAGCGCGGTCGATAAAGACGGTGGAAGAGATTCAGGCTCTTCGACTGGCTACAGACGTTTGCGATGTCGGGTGCGAACGGATGAAGGCCGCTTTGCAGCCGGGCATTACCGAAAACCAGCTTTGGGCTGTCTTTCATGACGTCAACATTGCGCACAATGGCGAGTGGATTGAATCGCGCTTCTTGTGCTCTGGCGAGCGAACCAATCCTTGGTATCAGGAGTGCAGCGATCGAGTCATCCAGGCCGGGGACCTCGTTGCATTCGATTCCGATATGATCGGGCCGCTCGGCTACATGTCGGACATTTCCAGGACATGGATTTGTCCCGGGAAAACGCCCACCGCAGAGCAGCGGGAACTCTATGAAATCAGCCAAGAGCAGCTGCTGACCAACATCGAATTGCTCAAGCCTGGCCTGAGTGCACGCGAGTTTGCCGAGGCGGCCTGGCCGTTGCCCGAACGCTTTGTTCCCAACAGGTATATGGCCATGGTCCACGGCGTCGGAATGGTGGGCGAGTACCCGCAAATCCCGTTCGGGTGCGACTTCGCCGAGCTTGGCTACGAAGCGACCTTCGAGGAAAACATGGTCGTTTCCGTGGAGAGCTACATCGGCGAGCGAGGCAGGAAGGAGGGCGTCAAGCTGGAGCAGCAAGTTCTCATCACCAGCAGGGGCGCCGAGATCCTTTCCAAAACCCCGCTGGTCGATGCCCTGGAATTGTAGCCAAAGAGCCAGATCGCTTGACCTTCGATATTATATATAATATAGTGAATCAGCAACGAATGGGAGAAGAAACATGTTGCACAGATATGCCTACCTGGCGGCTCTTGCCGCGTTCGCTTGCGCCGCGCCGGCCCATGCCGACAAGCTTGACGACGTCATCAACTCGGGCACACTCAGATGCGCCGTCATGCTCGACTTTCCACCTGCCGGATTCCGGAACAAAGACAATCAGCCTGCAGGCTACGATGTCGAGTATTGCAATGACATGGCTGCGGCGCTCGGCGTAAAGGCCGAGATAGTCGAAACGGCGTCGCAGCAGCGCATTCCGGCGTTGGTAACGAACCAGGTGGACGTCACAATCGGCAGCATGACGGCCACGACAGAGCGGGCGAAGACTGTACTCTTCTCGCATCCGTACCTCGTCTACAAACTCTCTGTGATCAGCCGTGTGGGCTCCGGGATCAAATCGTGGGAGGCCCTGCGTGGCAAGAACGTAGCCGTCGTGCGCGGAACCACGCCTGAGGCCGAATACCTGAAACAGTGCGCGGCCTGGGCAGAAGGGTGCCTCAATCAGAGCTATGGCTCAAATGCCGAGCAGCTTCTGGCCTTCTCTCAAGGAAAAGCTGACGCATTGATCGAGACCAACACGTTCGTCACCGAAATCCTCAAGGCTCAAAAAGACAAGTCGATGGAGTTGTGCTGCTACGTCCCCAACTTCACGGACTGGTCAGCGATCGCGGTGAACCGTGGTGATGTCGGGTTACGCGATTGGATCAACCTGTTCATTTTCTACCAGGTCGAAAGCGGACGATACAAGGCGCTTTTCGAGAAGTGGTTCGGCGGCGAAGTCCCGGCCCTTGCGCGTGCGGATGTTCAGTACTGAGGCAGTCACGTGAGCATAGTGTCGACGGCAGGCGCAAGCGCGTCGTCGGCGCTGTAGCATCGTACCATGATGACCAGAAGTCGACCCTGCCATCGATGGGAAGGCAGCGTATGCCTGCGACCGTGTTGGCTATACCGCGATGTAGCGTTGGACCCTTGGACCGATGCATGGAGCGTTTTCGAAATGAATGACTACGTGTTCCAGTGGGGCGTTGTCTGGCGCGCATTTCCCGCCTTGATGTCGGGAGCAGCTTTGACCCTGCAGATAACCTTCCTGTCGATGGCGTTAGGGTTTGTTATTGCGGTCCCTTTGGCCCTGATGCGTCAATCGAGGGGTGTCCTGTTCGCAGTGGGCAGCGGGTGGGTCCATATCGGGAGAAACACGCCGTGCTTGTTTCAGATATACGTCGCCTATTTTGGGCTGACAGCATTCGGGATAAATCTCAGCTCTTACGTGGCGACTTTACTCGCTCTGACATTCAACAACGCTAGCTATCTGTCAGAGAACCTGCGCGGCGCGATCTCCAGCGTGCCAGTGCAACAGTCATCCGCCGCCAGGTCTCTTGGAATGACGCGAGCCCAGACCTTCATTCGAATCATATTTCCGCAGGCTCTTGCATTCGCCTGGTTTCCCATCACCAACACGGTGATGGTAGCTATGCTGAATTCCTCTTTGGGGATGGTAGTCGGACTTCAGGAACTTTCTGGGACAGCGGCGTTCGAATCGTCGAAGAGTTTTCGGACGTTTGAGTTCTTCGCTATCACTGCGTTGATCTACTACGTGGTTGCCAAATTTCTTCTTGGTCTATCATGGGTGGGTTTCAGAAAAATCAGCAGGAACCCCGCGCGATGAATGAGACGTTTACTGCGTTGTCGGTCAGCGACCTGTGGTTTGTCCTCTATGGGGCGCTTGGAACCATCGCTCTCACAGCGGTGTCTTTGGCGGCAGGGACCGTACTGGCGATCATCGCAGGTGTGGGTAGAGCCTCAGATAAAGCTTATGTTGCTGTACCTCTCGGAGTGCTTGCGGATGTTGTCCGAAGCGTGCCGGTGATCATCCAGATGATCCTTGCGAACAGCGTGCTTTCGCTGAGCGGTCTGAAAACGCCCCCGTTTGTGACAGGTATCATCGTGCTCAGCCTCTACATGATGGCATACGGGGGCGAGCTTGTTCGCGGTGGCATTCAATCAGTTCCACTACCCACGCGAAAGGCCGCCAGGTCGCTCGGGATGTCGCTTGTGCAGGACTTTGTCTACGTGACGTTCCCGATAGGCTTCAGAACCATCTTGCCTTCGTCGGTGGGGCTCGTGGGTGGGTTGATCAAGGATACCTCGCTCGCGGCGGTATTGGGATACATCGAGCTTCTGCGTACGTCGCAGATCTTGATCAACCGCACACAGGAGCCGTTGCTAATTTTGACCGGCGTCGGCGTAGCGTATTTCGCTCTATGCTTCCCCTTAACCGCCTGGGTAGATCACTTCGAAGGAAAGATACGGCGATGATCGAAGTAGACAACCTAACCAAGCGCTTTGGCATACTTGAGGTGCTGAAAGGTATAAGCCTTGCAGTTGAGAAGGGCCGCGTCGTATCTCTTATCGGTGCAAGCGGCTCAGGCAAATCCACGCTGTTGCAATGCATAAACGGGCTAGAGCCTGTCCAGGCGGGCAGTATCAGAGTTGATGGTACGCAGGTCAACGATCCGAGAACCGACCTCAACAAGCTTCGACAGAAGATCGGTATTGTCTTTCAGCAATACAATGCGTTTCCTCATCTAACAGCGCTCGAAAATGTTGCGCTGGCACCCAGGATCGTAAAGGGGTTGCCGAAGAAGGAGGCCGCCGCACTCGCTGTTCAGGAGTTGGCTCACTTCGGCCTAGACAGCAAAGCAAATGCCTACCCGAGCCAGCTTTCCGGCGGGCAACAGCAGCGCCTGGCGCTTGCACGTGCCTTGGCGATGCAGCCCAGGTACTTGCTTCTCGACGAGATCACTTCAGCGCTCGATCCGAGTCTTGTTCAGGAGGTTTTGGATTCCTTGCGAATGTTAAGGAAGGACGGGATGACAATGCTCATTGTCACGCACGAAATACGCTTCGCTCGAGAAATATCCGACCAGGTGGCCTTCTTTGCTTCAGGTAAGATCTGCGAGTTCGGTCCTCCGGAGCAGGTCATAGGCAAGCCTCAGAACGACCTTACAAAACTGTTCCTGGCAGCGGTCAAATGAAACGCCTCCTTCTGGGTGTCGACCTCGGAACTGGCGGTTGCAAGGTCATGGCAATTGACGCCATCGGCAGCACCGCTGCGCAGGCGTCGCAAGAATACAAGACGCTCCATCCACAATCCGGATGGGCGGAGCAGGCGCCTGCTGACTGGCTGGCCGCTGCTGCAAGCTGCATCAAGTCGGTTGTCTCCAAAGTTGGATCATCCAACGTGGGGGCAATCGGTGTCACCGCGCCGACGCACAATGCTGTCCTGCTTGACGATCGGGGCGTCCCGGTGCGGAATTCTATTATCTGGACGGATCAGCGAAGCGCCTCCATTGCCGCTGCGCTCGGTTCGTCGAATCCAGAGATATTCAGAAAAACCTGGCAGGCTCCAAGCCCTACCTGGACTCTTCCGCAGTTGATGTGGCTGCGCGCACATGAACCCGGAGCGTTCTCGAAAGCGTCAAATATCCTGTTTGGCAAAGATTATGTTCGATATTGGCTGACCGGGAAATACAACACGGACCGAGTTGATGCTCAGGGCAGCATGCTCGTGGACATGGCAGCCGACGAATGGGCTAAGGATCTCTGTGGTCTCGTTCCTCTGGCTGCCAGCATGCTGCCCCAAATCATCGAACCCACGGCCATAGCTGGATACGTGACGGAAAAGGCTTCGGCAGAGACCGGTTTGCTTGCGGGCACGCCCGTGATTGCCGGTACCTCAGACACCGCCGCCGAGTGCTTTGGTGCCGGAGTCCACTCTTGCGGGCTTGGAGTCGTCAAGCTGGCCACCGCGGGGACGATATGCATTTTCTCGGAAACTGCCACGCCGAACCCGAAAGCGCTCACCTACGGCCATGTCGTCCCGGGTCTCTGGTACAACTGCCTGGCCACGAATTCTGCTGCACACAGTGTGCGGTGGTTTCGTGACACGTTCCTGTCCGCGGAAAAACAGGCCTACGAGCTCATAGACCTCGAAGTTCAATCCGTAGGACCCGGTGCCGACGGTCTTCTCTACCATCCATATCTCATGGGGGAGCGATCTCCTCACTGGAACCCTGACCTGTGCGCCAGTTTTACCGGCGTTCGAGCGCATCATACGCGCGGCCACTTTGCGCGTGCGGTGATGGAGGGCGTCGCGTTCTCGTTGCGAGATTGTCTGGGGGCTTACACAGGAGCTGAACCGCCGACGGCTTGGCGTCTCATTGGTGGCGGCGCAGAAAGCAAGGTGTGGCCGCAAATAATTGCGAACATCCTGGATCGATCTGTTCAATGCGTCGCATCCGGTTCCGCGGCCTTCGGAGTGGCCCTTCTCGCTGGGGTCGGCGTTGGAACGTTCTCCTCATTCGAAGAAGCTGTTCAGGTTGGAGTAAGTCCAACAAGGACATTTGAGCCGCAGCTCACCTTTCGAAATATGTATCGCAGCTACTACGAATACTATCGGTCTGTTCAGGCCAAACTGGCTCCAGCCTATGCCGAACTGAGTGATATGCGAAAAAAGGCTGAGGAACTTCAAGGAGAGAAAATTGACTGAAGTAATTGCGATGTTGACACGGGATGACCAGACCGTGCCCGATGCGATCGACATCTTTGAGAGCTGTCGCAAGTCACCAATCCGTTTCTGGGGTTTCAAGGACACGCCGTTGTCCCACGAGGCTTGCGGCGATATCGCGGCAGTAATGCACAAAGAGGGCAAATCTATAGTGTTCGAGTCTCTCAATGAGGATGAGGAGGAATGTCTGATCGCGGCCGAGTTCGCCATCCGCAACAGATGTTCACATCTGATTGGCTGTGCATTCCACGCCTCGGTGGTGCATCTGCTGGCTCCTACAGGTGTCGCATACTATCCAACCTTCGGCCGCCGGTCTGGGATCCCGCGAATGCTTCACGGGACTGTCCAGGAGATCTTGGACGATGCCCAGCGCGTCATAAAGGGCGGGGCAGCAGGGCTCTGTTTGTCGATGTACCGTTACACCGACGGCGAGCCTGAGGCCTTGGCAAAGGAGATCTTGCACGTGTGCAACACTGTGCCGACGGTCATTACCGGCAGTATCAATTCGTTTTTCAGGCTCGAGGCGATACGTCGCCTGTCGCCATGGGGTTTTACAGTAGGTTCGGCCCTCTTTGAACAGAAGTTTGGCGCGGATCTAGACTGGACGGGACAACTTGCCGCAATTCAGAACGCGCTTGTAATTCGGTGAGATGGCATCGGTCCAGAAGTGCAATTTCTGAGGAGGTTTCGAAATGACAGGAAGGAATTTCCCAACTCGGATTGTTCGCACGCGTGACTTGCACCTGGCTTATGAGGAGCATGGATCTGCCGAGGGACCCGTAATCGTGCTGCTACATGGTTTTCCATATGATCCGCGTTGCTTTGACCATACTGTCGGTCCGCTAAGTGAGCGCGGCTACAGGATCATCGTTCCGTATCTGCGCGGTTACGGGCCAACCCGATTTGTTTCCGATGAATCTATGAGAACCGGACAGCAGGCATCGCTTGGTCGTGATCTTCTCGATCTCCTCGATGAACTTGCAATTCCGAGCGCAGCTTTGGTGGGGTATGATTGGGGTGCCCGGGCGGCTTGCATCGTTGCGGCGCTTTGGCCCCACCGGGTCCGTTGTTTGGTGACTGGTGGTGGCTATAGCATACAAGACATTTCTGGTTCCGCTACACCTCAGAGCCCGGACGCGGAGTATCGATACTGGTATCAATACTATTTCCATACGGCACGCGGAAAGGCTGGTTTGGCAGCAAACCGAAACGACATCTGCAGCTTGCTATGGAAGCTTTGGTCGCCCTTGTGGCCATTCGACAAAGAGGTTTTTGCACAGACAGCGGCGTCGTTTGAGAATCCTGACTTCGTTGACGTGGTTATCCACTCGTATCGTCATCGCTTTGGGTATGCCCCAGGAGATCCGGCTCTCGAAGAGTTGGAGCGCAGGCTGGCAGAAAGGCCAGCCATCATCGTTCCGACCATTTCGCTTTGCGGTGGCGCGGACGGTGTTGTCCCGGCGTCTGAAATTGACAACGAAGCTCAATACTTCAAAGGTGCTTACGAGCGACGTGTGCTTCCGCGTATCGGTCACAATATCCCTCTTGAGGCGCCTGAAATGGTGATCAATGCGGTATTAGACTTGCACTGACAGCGAAGTCGTGGCGGCTGAAGGCTGCTGGCGGAGTCATCGGATCGGATGGCTCCGCGGAGGAGCAATGTAGGCCTCTGAGGCGCGCTATCGGGATAAAAGAGACAACCGCTCGCATGGAAACTAGTCCCCTTCTTGGTCATCAGGTTCGCCAGACCATACGAGATCATACGAAGGATATGGGTTGGCTAACCATCCTCCAAACCATTGATTTTGCGCGGAAATTTCACACCCTCGGCGACTAACATAATCGTTGTTTCCAGGGGGTTACGAGGCGGTTCGCCGAAATCGATTCAAGGATCCGATCCAGCCGCTCGCCCAATGTTAAGCGGTAATGGCAGGTCGCTCGAAACAGCAGCCCTAAATGTGAGCCATTCGTTTAACTGCTGCGGTGAACAGGCCGGTCACCAGTGGCCTCATTTTCCGTTACGGAGCGCCCTGAAGCAGAGATGGCCATAAAGGCCAGCAGGATGACACAGAAGCTGCCGGCTAGCGACCAGATCTGAGCGATTAAGCCCAACAACCCAGGACCTAAGAGCAGTCCAGCGTATCCCATCGTCGTTACGATTGACATTGCCCGGGCAGCAGAAGTGCCTCCTGCACGGCCAGCGGCCGCAAAAAGGGTGGGGACGACGTTGGCAAGCCCAAGACCGCATACGGCGAGCGAGACCAGAACAATCGGAAGACTGTCAGCCATTAGGATCATTATGAGCACGGAACCCGCGCAGACTATTGCGCAACAGCGCAACATTGGCATCTGACCGATCCTATTGGCGAGGGGGTCACCGAACAGTCTTCCCGTCGCCATCATCATAGCAAAAGTAGCGAAGCCATAGGCTCCTGTGCTCTCTGCTCCGCCGGATCGTGTCACGATGAAAATAGCGCTCCAATCCATCATCCCACCTTCGGCGAGCATTGCCAGAAATGCGAGGCCACCGAGCAGGTACAGGTGGTTCTTTAATGCATTATCGAATTTGCCATCCGTCGCCTCAATGGAGTCGGCAGGATCGTCGAACCAGCCTGAATTGTTCCACCCTACGCAGGCGACAACCGCGGCTGCCGCCACACCAAGTCCCGCGACGCCAAGGCATATGGTCAAAGCGCCACCGTGGGACAGTATCTGGCCGACAACGAACGCACCGATCAAGTTTCCGAAACTGAATACGGCATGGAAAGACGACATTGCTTGCCGGCGCATACGACGCTCCAGTGTCGAGGCAGCAATATTCATTGATACGTCGAGCGTTCCGAATCCGGTACCGGCAAGAAACACAATCAGCGCCAGCCCATAGGTGCCACCGGCGTGCGGGAGGGCCAACAGCGCTGCGCCAAATGTTAAGGATCCTAACAAGCTGAGTACGCTGCTCGGGACGATCGCTGCCAAGCGCCCGATATTGGTCATCATCACGATTGCGCCCAGAGCGAAGCCAATTAGGATCAGCCCAAGTTGCGCCTTGTCCAGATCCATTTGAGCGCTGAGGACCGGAAGTGAGGACGCCCAAGCTCCGATGCCGACGCCTGCTCCCAAAAAGAAAAGGCTGCAAAAGAAACGGCTGCTTCTGATGGCTGGGGAGATCGTCGAGCTATCCTTCAGCAACGCCATTCTCACTGCTGCAGGGTTGAAATTTGAGAAACGCCGGTGATTGGAGCGAGGCCGTCACGGTTAGGGTGGGAAGGGCAACGGCCGGGCGGGCGCAGGCTAATCCTTGAGACGGGGCGGAGCAGGGTCGCACGTTACTACTTGCCATGCTGGATAAAGTGCGCGGTCCTCTCGCCGATCATAATGCAAACTGCGTTGGGGTTGCCGGAAATAAGGGTTGGCATGATTGATGCGTCGGCCACGCGGAGGCCTTCGATACCGTGAACGCGAAGCTCGGGATCAACGACTGCCATGCCGTCCTCGCCCATTCGGCAGGTGCCGGCGGGATGCAGCGCCGGATGCGCGACCTCTTGGCAGAACTTTCTCACCTGAAGTGGCGTCGCTGTCCCGGCGGACGGGATCTGCCTTGAGGCAATGTAGCGGCGGATGGCTGGCTGCTCCATGATCTCGAACGCCCCCATCGTTCCTTCAGCCACGGCATCCAGATCGTAGGTGTCGGAAAAATATCGCGGTGCAACGCGTGGATTGTCATGGGGATCGGCGCTTCTCAGCGTCACTTCCCCTCGAGACCGCGGCCTGATCTGCCCAAGATTGATGGTGCAGCCATTCCCGCCTGGGACGGCGTCGACGCCTTCCTCGATGCCGGCTCCCACCACCATAAAGTATTGCACATCCGGGATTGCTTCGCTCGTATTGCCCCACCAGAACGCACCCCCTTCGATCAGGTTCGACGAGGCGGGACCATCCTTGAAGAGGAGGTAATTCAGACCGGCAGCGGCCTTCCAGTGCGGCTTCTTGTATTTGTCGTAGCTGTGGGGGCCGTTCAACTGATAGACAAGAGATATCTCGATATGGTCCTGGAGGTTCTGCCCAACGCCCGGCAGGTCGGCAACGACAGGAATGCCATGTTCGCGCAAGGCGCCGGCGGAACCAATTCCCGACAACATCAGCAATTTCGGCGAGGCAATCGCACCCGCCGATAGGATCACTTCGCGACTGGCCATAAGCACCCATTTGCGGCCTTTTGCTACGTACTCCACACCGACGGCACGACCCTTCTCGACGATTATTCGCGTAACCGTGGAACCGGTTCGGACCTGGAGGTTAGGTCTGCGGCGGGCGGGTTTAATGAAGGCAGTGGCAGCACTGCTGCGCCGCTTGTTCTTGGCGGTGATCTGGTAAAGGCCGCAGCCGGCCTGGTCGCCTGAATTGAAGTCCGGATTATAGGGCAGGCCGGCCTGCTGGCACGCCTGCAGCCAGGCGCGTGTGAGGGGGTGGATGTGGTCGATGTCGGAAACGCCTAGCGGTCCGCCCACGGCGTGAGCCTGATTGCAGAACCGGTTGTTGTCTTCGGACCGCAGAAAGAATGGCAACACATCATCATAATTCCAGCCATCGGCGCCGAGCGCTTCCCAGCGGGCGTAGTCGGATGGGGCGCCACGAATATAGATCATGGCATTGACTGAACTGCCTCCGCCCAGCACTCGGGCCTGGACCATGGTCGGCTGCTCGCTTCGCGATTGGTTTGCGGTGGGCTCCCAGGCAATTCGTTTCAGGAGCGATCCTTGAGCAGTCTTGTAGTAGGCGCCCGGTATATGGATGTAAGGATTGAGGTCGCGCGGCCCTTCCTCCAACAGGAAGACCAAGACATCGGGATTTTCCGAAAGGCGCGAGGCAATCACGCAGCCGGTCGAGCCGCCGCCAATGACGATGTAGTCACATTTGGTTTGCATCACTTCTTCCTGCGGACGTACGCCCCAGAGAGCCGAGCCATGCGATGTCATCGGTCCGATCCTAAAAGCGGCCCCGGTTTCAGGGCCAGGACGCCTCGGTCAATGTTCGATTGACCGCGGCGAACCTCGACAATACCGAGGCGTCGGCGGCTAGTAGGCAAACATCGGGCACCGCTGACAAGTTCGCAGGATGGCGAACTTAGACGCAACATGACGCGCTGAGAAAGACGTCGCGCCTGGGCTCAGGCATGGGACGCCCCGCAGGTTTGGCCGTCCGGGCGATGGTTGGAAAGCAGATAGCGCCAGTGCCAGTATCGCGGGTATGAAGGCATTCGCAGGGCGACGCACAAGGGACGTCAGGTCACGACAAGAATCGTCACAACGCGCACTTCTTCCAACTGCCGCATTGTGGTCTGGTGTGGCGAAAGTCACCCTCAGGATGGACCAAAACCGTGCCCAACCAAACGAGAGACCTTTCGTTTGCCGACGACTTCATCTTGGCCAAACTCGTGGAGGATGTCCGCGACTATGCCGTTGAAGACGCGGTCGTTGTGAACATCAGTCCCAGCGCCATGATCACCGGGGACGAGCATCCGGCAATCGTGCCCGCCTGGAAGTCGACATGGCTGAAGGGCGGGCAAATCAAGTCCGCGGACCGAGCGGCTATCCTCAAGGTGCGAAAAGCCACCAATCTTGGCGGCTGCATGTTTCGTGGTTGGGACTGGCTCGGCAATCGCATCAAGAGCTTTCCGCGCGATACGCCGCTGTTCATTTCGTCGCAGGACGAGATCGGTACGGTGTCGACCGACCCGCTGGTCTTCACCCATGAGCGTGCCGCCCCAGGATCGCCGCAGACGTTTACCCTCAAGCTGAACCTGTGGTGGTCGCCGGGCGATACGGACTGCTTCATCCATAACGAGCACCCTTTCCTGGAAACGCATACCCAGATCCACGGCAGCGGACGCATGCAGAAGTTTCGACTGCGCGACGAAGCCACGATTTACGAAGACGTGGTTATGCCTGTCGGATATTCGCACGACCCATTTTGCCGGGTTACCGGCAAGAACCAGTGGACCTACCCCTGGCATCGCTACTACGCGGATACCGACTCAGTTTGGCTGGCCATAGAACTTCATCCCTGACAGCTGGCAAAGTCGTGCTCACTCACGAGCCTTCAAATGGCGTCGCGACCAGGGGTCGGCCGTGTCTCCGTCGGCCATTCAGGGCTGGCAATCCCGCATAGGTGCGGACTGACACGGCGTTGCCTCGGGGGGCTGGTGGCGGACTTTCGGCGTGGATGATCAGAACGGCGCCCCGCTCGGCACGAAGTATTCTAAGGGAAAGGAAGCACTGATGAAACTCGACACCTTGCTCGTTGAGGGCACGGAAAATGGCGACGCGACAATCCAGGGCGATCTGGTGCAGCTGCGTGCCAACGCAAAGACCGATTGGTTCTTCGCACCAGGCGGCAAAAGCCGGATGGCAAATGTCACGCGACTGGTGGGCGAGGTCGAAGACAAGCATTTTGCATTGTCTGCAAAGGTCTCCGTCGAATTCGCCTCCGCCTTTGACGGTGGCGCCCTCTTCATCGAGTGCGACGGCGACAACTGGGCGAAGATCGCCTTCGAGTTCTCTGCCGCGCGCAAGCCGACCATCGTCAGCGTGGTTACGCGCACGACATCCGACGATTCTGACGGCCCGGCCTATCCCGGCGACCATGTGTGGTTGCGCATCTACAGCGATGGGGAAGCAATCGCCCTCCATTTTTCGGCCGACGGCAAATATTGGAACTTCCTGCGCTGGTTCACGCTGCCTGGCATTGCAAGGCGACCCATCCGGATCGGCATGGGGGTTCAATCGCCCACGGGTGAGGGCACGACCGCTGTCTTTTCGGACATCAAACTTTCCGTCGGCAAGATCGATGATCTGCGCAACGGACAATAGTCCAGCCGGCACTCATTGACGACGCCGTCATCTGCAACGGCCCGGTTCCCTACTTCGATCTGTTCTCGAACAGTGCGCGTTATCATAGCGGCGGCGGTTGCTTTATCGGCTGGTTGATAACACGAGCGGACCCGCACATCCGGCCGCCGCGACTTCCGGTAGGAGCAAGTGGGGCGCGCGGCTTCGTTCATATCCTGGCGCGAACGGCATCGCGTCGGCAACACCGCGGGCGGTGGCCCGGACAGTGACGCCGTCTCGTTTTCCCTCGCCTGCTTCCGGTTTGGCATTCTGATGCAGAGCCCGCAAAGCGGCTCCAGGCCAACAGAAGCCGGAAGTCGCCCGCGTTCACGCCTTCCATTGAACAGAAGACCGGCGATCCGCCTCGAGGACGAGCCCGCTGCGCAAAACGCTCTTGACAAGCGAAGCACTTCACGGGATGTTCATTCAGTAATAGTGACTTTCACTGAGTGAAATAAGGATTGGCAATGACGACTGTGCTTCAAAAGGACGAGATCAAGGGGATCATCCCGCCGCTCGTCTCGACCTTCAAACCCGATGGTGATCTGGACCTTGATCTGTTCAAGGGCGAACTGAAGTTCATGGAGAGCGCGGGCATCAGCCTCGCCGTCGTCGGCGGCAGCACCGGTTCAGGTGATGAACTTTCCGCCGAAGAACTCGGCATCCTGGTGGAGGCGGCAACAACCAGCAGCAAGCTGCGAGTCATTGCCGGCATAATCACGACCACCACACGTGACGCGATAAAGCGTGGTCAAATCGCCAAGCAGAACGGCGCCTGCGCCCTCATGCTTGGACCGCCCATCTACAATACTCCGTCCGGGGATGGGCTGGACAAGTTCATCCAGGATGTTGGGGCGGCGACCTCGCTTCCCATCATTTACTACAATCATTTCTTTAACCCGCCGGCCGTCATGCAGCGCATAGCCAAGCTGCCCGAGGTCATCTGCGTGAAGGAGGTGGCGCTGGAGCCCGTGACGGAGTTGGTCCAGACCGTCGGAGACCGAGTTGTCATCGCCGCTGGTGCCGACAGCGTGAACATTGCGAGCTTCCTGTTCGGGGCAAAGGCCTCGATTTCCGGCATCAACAGCGTCATCCCGAAGCAATATGTGGAGATCCATGCCGCGCATACAGCGGGCGACTACGCGCTCGGCCGCAGGCTTACGGACAAGATCGCACCGCTCGCCCGCGAAATGACCAAGGGCGTGAATTTTCCCGCCCGCATCAAGTTCGCGATCAATGCCCAGGGCCGCAAGGTGGGTGAACCGCGCCTGCCGAATGGCAACCTGGCCAAGGAGGATCAGGAAAACATCATCAAGGCGCTCAAGCAAGCCGGACTGCTTGCCTGAGCCGGAATCGGCCGCAGCTGCCCGTCGTTGGTCGATTAGACAAGCAAACATAACAATCCAAACAGAGGGAATGTGGAAATGAGCAAGGACATCGACATCAATCGCCCTAACGCAGATCCGACGCTTGTAGGGCGGCGCGATGTATTGAAGACAGGCCTGTTTTTGGGCGCAGGTATCGTGCTTGCCGGGGCGGGGCTACGCCCGGCTCTGGCCGAGGAACCAAAGCGGGGAGGCACGCTCCGCGTCGGCCTTGGAGCTGCCGGCGCGAAATCTTCGCTCAACCCTTTTATCTCGACAGGCGATATGGATTTCGCCGTCGCCCAGTCGATCTTCGACCGGCTCACGGACTTCGACAAGGATGGTAAGCTCTATAACAAGCTGGCGGATGACTTCACTCACAACGCCGAGGGCAACGTCTGGAAGATCAAGCTCAAGAAAGGTGTGGTCTGGCATGATGGCGCGCCTTTCACGGCCAAGGACGTCGTCTACACCATCCAGTACATCCTCAATTCCGACAACAAGGCCGATGCCTACCCCAACCTGGCGCCGCTCCTGGAGCCGAAAGGGGTGCGCGCGCTCGATGCCAATACGGTCGAAGTCGAGCTGAAGCAGCCCTATGCGCTGCTGCCGCAAGTGCTGGGCAGCAAGGTCATGTTCCTCATGAAGGACGGCACGACCGACTTCGACAAGCCGATCGGGACCGGGCCCTTCAAGTTTGTGTCCTGGTCCCGCGGCCAGCGGGTGACGCTGGCGCGCAGTGATAACTATCGCACACCCGGTCAGCCATATCTCGATGGGGTCGAATTCATCGCGATCAACGACCCGACCGCCCGCATGAACGCGCTGGTGGCGAACCAGGTCGATGCCGTGGCTCAGCTCGATGGAAGTCTCGCCCGCTTGATTGAAGCAAATCCCGCACTCACCCTGCTGCGCTCCAAGAGCGGCGCCACGACCGATCAATTCATGATGACAAACCTGAAGCCATTTACTGACGTGAGGGTCCGGCAGGCATTCAGGCTGATGGTCGATCGCCAGCAGTTGCTCGACAACGCGCTGTCCGGCTATGGCAGGATCGGCAACGATCTGCATTGCATCACCGACCCGGACTATGCATCCGAACTCCCGCAGCGTGCATACGATCCGGATCAGGCCAAATCGCTGCTCAAGCAGGCGGGCTACGACAACAGCCAGTCAATCACCCTCTACACTTCCGACGCTGCTCCAGGCATGCAGGCGTCTGCCACCCTCATCGCCAACCAGGCGAAGAAAATTGGCGTGAACATCGAGCTCATGGTTGTCCCGCCGGACAGCTACTATTCCGGCCCGAACTTCAAGAAGACCCAGATGGGAAGTTCGGACTGGGGCCAGCACACCCTCGAATCCCAATTCGGCCAGGGCTATGCGCGCGGCGCCTACTGGAACGAACCGGATTGGACCAGCGACGCGTTCGACAAGTGGGTGAGCAAGGCAAGAACCACCTTCGACGCCCCCAAACGCCGCGAATATTACGTGGAGGCGCAGAAGGTCCTCTGGAACGAAGGAGCCTACATCATCTGGGGCTTCCGCGATCTCCTCGACGCCTCCAGTGCCAAGGTCAAGAACATCGTTCCCTCCACCCAGAGAAATCTTGGCTACTATCAGTTCGAAAACGTCTATCTCGGGTGAGCTGCAAGCCGCCGTGGCCGGCCAGGCCGCGGCGGTTCCGCTTCTTGAAAGTGAGACCCTTGAATAAGCCTTTGCTCCAGCTTCTGTTAACAAGAATAACCCTGGCTGTTGTCACGCTTTTTGCCGTGTCCATCGTCGTCTTCGCCGCGACCCAGTATCTGCCAGGGGATCCGGCCCGGGCTGCGCTCGGTGCCAAGGCTGATCCTTCGGCGGTTGAGGCGCTCAGGCGCCAGTTCGGCATGGACCGGCCTGCTGTCGTGCAATATTTCAGCTGGATCGAAGGCGCCCTCACTGGCGATTTCGGACGATCAATTCCCTCGGGCCGGCCGGTGTGGGAGGCGATCGGGCCAAGGGCCGTCAACACCCTGATACTGACGGTCACGTCGCTGCTTTTGCTGATACCGCTCTCATTCGTCCTTGGCATCCTTGCGGCGATCTACAAGGACAGATTGGCAGATCACCTGATATCCGTGCCGACCATCGTCACGGTTGCGTTGCCTGAGTTCGTCATTGGCACCGTGCTGATCGTGCTTTTCGCGGTCTATCTGCGTTGGCTGCCGCCGGTCTCGCTGATCAACGACAGCCTGCCTCTTTCCTCCCAATCCAGCCTGTTCATCTTGCCGGTGCTGACGCTGCTTGGCACGACACTCGCACAGGTGGTGCGCATGGTTCGGGCGGTGGCCCTCGAAGTGCTGAGCGCCGAGTACATCTACATGGTGCGGCTGCGCGGGATAAGTCCCGCGCGGGTGTTGATATGGCACGTCCTTCCCAACACCATCACGCCGACCATTCAGACTATCGCCTTGAACGCAGCCTGGCTGGCGGGAGGAGTCGTTGTGACCGAATCCGTTTTCCAACTGCCCGGAATCGGCAGCGCGCTTTCAGATGCGGTGATCAACCGTGACATGCCGACAGTGCTCGCCATTACGCTGATCATCACGGCTACCTACGTGCTCATCAACCTGGTGTCGGAAGCGCTGATCCTGCTCCTGAACCCAAGGCTGCGCGTTGCACGCGGCAATAACTGAGCCGGGGAGATTGGTCCATGTCCACCTCTGTCCTGCGCCTTACGCTGGCCAAGCCCGCGGCCCGCATCGCCCTGGTCTTGGTCCTGGTCATCGTCGCTCTTGCCTCGCTTGGACCCTATTTCAGCCCCTACGCCTTTGATGAAGTTGTCGGCGCTCCGTTCGCGCCCATAACGTACGAGCATTGGCTCGGAACAGATTTCCTCGGTCGCGACACTTTCAGCCGTTTCCTCTACGGCGGCAGGACAGTCCTGGTTGTTGCACTGTGCGCGACCGTCGCGGCCTATATCGTGGCCGTTCCCCTGGGCATCTATTCCGGGCTGCGGCGAGGACCCCTCGATGTCCTGCTGATCGCAATCTCCGATGTCATCTATGCGTTGCCGCCAGCCATCTTCCTCCTGGTGCTTCTCGCCTCGACCGGGCCCAGCCTCCCTACCGTCATAGTCGGCATCGTTATCCTGCATTCGCCTCGCATCTTCCGCATCGTGCGCTTGATTACGATGGATATCTCCAAGAACGAGTACGTGGAGGCGGCCTTCGCCCGCGGAGAAAGCTGGACGGCGATCTGTTTCCTCGACATCCTTCCCAATGTGCTGACGCCGGTCCTTGCCGACTTCGGTGTGCGGCTTTGCGGGTCGATCATTCTTTACGCCTCCCTCAGCTATCTGGGCCTGGGCCTGCCGCCGCCGGCGGCCGACTGGGGTCTGATGATCAGTGAAAACCGGATTGGCATCACGATCTCGCCATGGATCGCAATCGCGCCAGCTCTGGCAATTGCTGCCTTCTCCGTTGCCGTCAACGTGCTTGCCGACAGCTTTGCGCGCTCGGTCGGTCGGTCGAAAGAGATTTGAAATGACCGAAGCAATCCCGCTCGTTGTGCAATCCCTTTTCATGCATGATCTGAACGGCCGCGAAATCGTCGGCGACGTCTCCCTTCATGTGGAGCGGGGTGAAGTCCTGGCCATCATCGGTGAATCGGGATCTGGAAAGACGTCGGTCGCCTTGAGTTTGCTAGGCTTTGCGCGGCCGGGAATGCGTATTTCGTCCGGCAAGATTTTGATTGGCGGCACCGACATCCTCTCGGTCTCGGGGCGGCAGAAACGTGCCTTCCAGGGCGGCAAAGTATCGCTGGTTCCACAAAATCCGACCACGAGCTTCAGCCCCCGCATGTCAGTCGGCAAGCAAATGGCCGAGCTTCTTGCGGCGCACGGCCATACGGGCACCGGCATGAAGCAACTGATGCGTCAGGCGTTGCGGAGCGTCGATCTGCCAGACGATGAAAAGTTTTTTAGACGCTATCCCTTCGAGCTGAGCGGCGGTCAACTGCAACGCATCGCAATTGCCATGGCCTTCATCACGTCTCCGCAAGTCATCGTGATGGATGAGCCCACCACGGGCCTGGACGTATCCACCCAGCAGACGATCCTTGAGCTGATAGCGAGGCTGGTCAAGTCCAGCAGCGCCAGCGTGGTCTACGTCACCCATGACCTTGCGGTCGTCAACGTCGTGGCAGACAGGGTGGCCGTCATGCTTTCTGGAAGGATCGTCGAGCAAGGGGGCCGCAAGCAGGTCTTCGCAGCACCGAGCGACGACTATACGCGCATGCTGCTCGACGCTATTCCACGACTGGTAACCGATTGTCCTGCGGCGGCGCGCGAGGCCGAGGGTGCAATCGAAATCCAAAGCGTCCTGGAGGTGAAGAACCTGCGCGCGGCTCATGGTCACGTCGAGGTCGTGCACGGAGTGTCATTCTCGGTCGGCAAAGGCGAGTGCGTGGGCTTGGTCGGCGGCAGCGGCAGCGGCAAAACCACTACGGGCCGTTGCGTGACAGGTTTGCACAGCAACGCTTCGGGCAGCTTGTTATTCCAGGGGCATTTGATGCCGTTCGCCGTCTCAAGTCGCTCAAAGGCAGATTTGAGCGCCATGCAGATCGTCTTCCAAAATCCCGACCGCTCACTTAACCCCAAGGAATCGGTCGCCCAAAGTATCGCACGCACCGTTCGCCTCACAGGACTGGCTGATAGAGCACAGGTCGGCGCTGAAGTCCGGTCGCTTCTGGACCGCGTTCGATTGCCGCAAAGGGTTGTCGACCTTTATCCGGCGGACCTATCCGGAGGCGAGCGTCAACGTGTCGCGGTGGCCCGCGCGCTCGCGATGAAACCGAAGCTTCTGGTTTGTGACGAGATCACCTCGGCTCTCGACGTGTCTGTGCAGGCGGCGGTCGTCGAGCTTCTGCTCGATCTGAAAAAGGACGGCCTTGCGATGCTGTTCATAACGCATAATCTGCCACTGGTTTCGGAAATTGCGCAGTCCATCATAATCCTGAAAGATGGGAACATAGTCGAGGCGGGGAAAACCAACGAGGTCCTGCGTTCGCCACAGGATCTTTATACGAAAATGTTGTTGGGTGCCGCGCCGCGGCTCAATTGACGGCCGGGTCTTCTTGGCGCACCAAGAGGGTCCTTTGCCACGGATTCGCTGGAACGATCTTGCCAAACGACCTGTTCACCGATGAGCAGAAAAATGCCCGTTTTGACGCTGTTGACCGGGCGGTAGCCGTCTTGCGCGTTCTTGAACGGTCGGACCAGCCGATGTCGTTGTCGATGATCGCGCGCGAAGTCGGGTTGGGCCAGCCAACCACCTCGCGTTATGTCGCCAGTCTCGTCGGGCATGGGCTGATCGAGAAAGTCAACGGCAATCGCTATATCCTGGGCATTGGGCTTTATCTTCTTGGGCAGAAATCACTACATCGCAGGGACGTTAGAACCGTAGCCCATCCCTATCTCGAAATCTTGCATGAGCAATTTAACGAGACGGTCAGCTTCGCTCTATGGCTGCGCCATGAGGTCATTGTCGTGGACTGTATCGAGGCCATGCAGACGCTGCGTCAGGGAGCATCCGTCGGCGTAGTCAATCCATGGCACGCCACTTCTCTCGGCAAGTCCATTCTCGCCTGGCTTGATGCGCAGGAAGTCAACGTGCTGCTAAGGGAACCGGGGCTCCCCCGCTACACGTATAACACCCTCACCACCCTCGACCAATTGCGTGCCGAATTTCCGCTTATCCGGGAGCGGGGCTATGCTATCGACAATGAGGAGTCCGCCATAGGAGGACGCTGCATCGGTGCGCCTGTCTTCGATCAATCGGGACGCCCGCTCGGCGCCATAAGCATCAGTGGGCCAATCGCGCGCGTTACCGACGAGGATGTCCCCTCGACCGGGGGGCGCATTGCCGAGATCGCAGGGCAGATATCTCGTGCAATGGGGTATTCGGGAAAGCCATCCGATCACACCAGGCAATCCTAGGTCAGTTTTGCTACAGTCCACGCCTCAGCTCTGCAGCGTTCGGCGTTGAGTACGATTGGCGTCAAGCTGGCGCCGTCACTGGTCCGCAATACCCGGCGCAGATCGATCTCGCTTGAGAACACCCCTCGTTTACTGGCTGCCTTGAACTATGGCGGTTCGGCGCTTGGAGGCGGCCGTAGCCACAGCTTCTGCGGCGCGCAGGGCGGCGACATTGTCTGATCCTCGTGCCAGCCAGGACAGTTTTCGCTCCGGGGCGCTGACAAAGTCCTCGACTGCAGCAAGATGTGCGTCCCCGTCGCGAACCGGCACGAGTTCATTCTTGGCTCCGTGCCGACGCATAAGGGTACCCGAAGCCTTTCCATTCAGCGTACCATGGGCGATCAGTGTACCGCGATCTCCAGCCACCACCACCGTGCTTTCCAAGTCCGCGATCGCGAAGCTCTCGAATGCATGAAATAAGCTGCCATCGTCCAGCTGAAATGAATAGGAAATCTGGCTAGGGCTGCCCTCGACAAGAGTGCAAAGGGCTGAAACTTCACGCGGCTCTGCACCCGTGAGAAACCTGGCAAGGTCAATGTCGTCGACGGACATGTCGAGATAGATGTCGCCTTCGCTATCGAGATCGTCTTTTCTGCGCTTGGCTGCGGGCTTGTATGGTCCCTCGCGAGTGAGAAGCATTGATTGCACCTTGCCGATGTCACCATCCAGGATCAGTCTGCGCATGGTCTGGTGGATTGCCGATGCTCGGAACGGGTGATGTACCGCAAGCACGATGCCGGCGGTGTCGCACAGACGCACAAGCTCAGCGGCCATCTTGCTGTTTTCGGCGATCGGTCCGTCGCAGAGCACGTTCTTGCGAGCTTTCGCTGCAGCGGTGATGTAATGCGCCCGACGCCCAAGGCGTGCACTGACATAGCTGAACTCGACGTCAGGATCGCCGAGGGCATTCGACAAGTTGGTCGTCCACTGTGGAATGTCGAGGTCCTGGGCGAAATGCGCGGCATCCAGTTTTCGCCGACTGACCACCCACAAGGGAGTATGCCCTTGCGCCCTGATGCCGGCGACCATCTGCTCAGTGGCGATGGTGCCGGTGCCCATAACTGACCACCCCGTCTTGCCGTGAGTTGCCATGCCGGGCGCTCCTAATCCGGTCCAAGTATGGGCGCATTCGCACGCTGCAGCCAACTTCGCATCTCGTTGAAGTCTGCATTAAAGTGACGTACACATAGCGTCTGTTCGCGTCATCGGGGAGGCGATCGAGGTGAATCACATCGCAGGGGATACTGCCGCGCTCGCGGCGAATCTGAGGACCTTGTGCGATCGCCACGGGTCTGTCGCTGCTGTTTGTCGCAAACTAAACGTCAACCGGCAACAATTTAACAAATATTTGTCAGGCGCCCATGTGCCGTCGAGTGCCAATCTGCGCACGATCGCGAACTTCTTCGGCCTGAGCGTTCCGATCCTTTTCTCCAATCCCGAGGAATTTCGGACGCTGATCGACGGAAACTTTTTTCATGCAATGTCGACCGCCCGGCATCTGCCTGAGTTTGTAAATTTCCTTTCGAATATTGTTTTTGACAGTACCGTACAGGACTCGGAAATCTTGGGTGTTTATGATCGATATCAATTTTCTTCGATCTATAAAGGTTTCATTCTTAAGTCGGCGTTTTGCCTGTATAGGCCAAACAAGTTTTTGCAACATTACTATATCGAACGGTTTCCTAGCTTCGACAAGCCGGGGAAAACCGAATATGTCTTTAAGTACTACGGGTTTAGTTTCCCAGTTGCCGACAGGCTTTTCACAGCCGACTTCGAGGGCATTCAGAGTAATGAGATCACTTTCGGCGTCTACGCCCAGGTCAAGCGAAATGCCAAGCGGTTCATGTTCGGAATTGCCAGCGGCATCGCGGCCAATGCCTTTCGGCAACCCTACTCAACGAAGGTCGCTTTGCATTACAAGGGACCAGGCCTGCTTCAGCGCCGTCACCTCAAGGAGCTTACAGTGATCGACAGGGGTGACTCGAGCATCCCCAGGGAAGTGCTGCAGTATCTCGGGGACGGGTCCGGCATGATCCAGATGTAGTCTCGGAGCTTTCACTGCACGAGGCGGTTGTCTATGAACAGGCTATCCTCGGACTGGCACAAGGAAGGCTGAATGCGGCGTTGCTGGGCTGGTTTGGCCCGTAACATCTTCAATCAGACTACGCTCTGCCGAGAAGCCCGTTCAGCGCCAACCGATGCAGCGCGGGGGTTGCTGAGGCAAGGACCGGCCCTCCCTCTTCGGCGCGGCCACCGTCTATGCGTGTGACGACGCCGCCTGCCTTCTCGATGATCGGTATCAGGGCGACAATGTCGTAAGGCTGCAGGGACGGCTCAAGCGACAAATCAATCCGACCCGCCGCCAGCATTGCGAAGGCATAGCATTCCCCGCCATACCGGGTCATCTTTACTGCGCTGTTCAGCCGTTCGAATCCAGCCTTGAGATCACCGTGAAAATGTTCGGGCGAGTTGGTGTGGAGGATGGCGTCGGAAAGATTGTCGATGTCGCGCGTCTTGAGCGCCTTCCGCTCGCCGGCGCGTTGGCGCCATGCGCCGGTCGCGTCGGCCCAGAACCGTTCGCCGATATAGGGCTGGCTGAGCATCCCCATCTCGGCGTGGCCGCGATTGGTTAGGCCGATGAGCGTCCCCCAGACCGGAAGGCCGCAGATGAAAGGTCGCGTTCCGTCAACGGGATCGAGGACCCATCGCCAGTCGCTGCCGCCGCCAGTCTCGCCGAATTCCTCGCCGAGTACGGCGTGGTCCGGGAATTCTTTGATTATGGCGGCGCGCAATGCGATTTCAGCCTCGCGATCTGCCTCCGTCACCGGATCGAACCCGTATCCGGCCTTCACCTTTGTCTCTACGGCGAGATCGACCAGATAGCGGGGCAGGGTCTCGGCATCTGCCAAGTCAGCCAGATGGTGCAGGAAAGATGAGTCCGGGAGCTTTGACATGGGTTCCATCTCCAATTGGTCGATGCGGCCGCCGCTTGCGTCAAACGCGGATCGAGTTCGAATTTCTGGGACGCGCGCTTTGCTCTCTCTAGAACAGGCACAGGGCGATTGTATCCGGCAAAGGCATGCGCATTTGCTCGGGTGGTTCCTCAGGCCGCCTGCATGGACCGATCAGAATTCGCGGCCAGCAGACGCACTGCGCTCGCCGCACGGGCAACCACGTCTCGTTCGAGTTTGCCGGCGCGGACACTGGCGATGATACGGTTTGCCACCTCATCGACCTGGGGTCCGCCCGCCAATAGGAGAAGGTCGACGCCGGCTTTGAGCGACGCCACCGCGGCTTCCGGAACCGTGCGGCCGCGTAACGTTCCGGGCAGATCGAGATCGTCCGAGACGATCAGGCCACGGAATCTATGGGCGCCGCGAAGCATCGCGACCACCTTTGCGGAAGTCGACGATGGCTCGGTCGGATCGATCGCATCGACCGGTATGGGTCCGGTCATGATGGCGCGCACACCCGCCGCGATGGCCGCGTCGAAGCATTTCAGAGTGGGTTTGAGCTCGTCCGGCGAGGCAATGACCGTCACAGTCGCGCTGTCGTGCGGGTCAGCCGGCACATGGGGATGCCCCGGAAAGTGCTTTGCTGTTGCCGCCACGCCCTGGCTCTGAACGCCTCGAATGAATGCGGACGCGGCGCGACTGACGAGGTCGGCATCCACGGAAAAGGTGCGGTCCCGCAGCCATGGGTTGCTTCCGGTCACCAGATCGACGACGGGCGCCAGGAAGAAGTTGATACCGCAGGACCGGGCGGCGCGAGCCGCCTCCGCTCCGAAGTGCTCGATCTCGCTCTCCTTCATCTCCAGAACTTCGCGCGGATGAGGAAGTTGGGGTCCAAGCTTATGAAGGCGGTGCACCCCTCCCAGTTCGTAGTCGATTGCGATCAGCACATCGTCTGCGAGCGCCCGCGCGCGGTCGTGGTAGTCCAGGAGAAGCTGCGGCGTTTCGGATCGCTGCCTGGCCGGCGACATGCGACGCGCCACATATTCCTCGCGCGTCGATCCGAGAAGGGAAGCGACGCCGCCGGCATTGAAGAAAGACGCCGACGCGTCAGTGAACTCAACCTTGTCAAAGGCTGGTAGGAGTACTGCGTAAGCGTCGCGGGAGATGTCATCCATTTTTTCAGTCCTGATGTGTTTGGCTCTGAGAGGGCAGAGTTCAGGCATTTGACATTTGTCTGCTTCAGGAAGTTGGGAACGCAACCCACGACTTCCACGCTGAAGACTCAACGCTGACCTCGGAAAGCAGGACGCCCCTCAGCCCTTCGTAGATGTCGGAAACCGGCACCTGCAGCGCCTCTCGCCAGTTTCGGCCTGCCTCAAGCGCCGTCGCATAGTCGCTGTACAAGACGGCAAGCGCTTCGAGGTAGCCTTCGGGAGAGCCGGCTGGCAGGCTGGTGGCCTGTTTCGCGTCGGCCGAGAGGTCGCCATTTCCGCGACGATAGGTGAGGTCGCCTTGGCCAAGCCGGAATACACTGAGCGTTTCCGGCGCCTCCTGCCGCCATTCCATGGTGGCCTTGGAGCCGACGATCTTGAAGCGCAGGCCGTTGCGATGGCCCGGAGCGGCAAAGGAGGACCACAAGAGACCGTTGGCGTTGCCTTCGAATTCCAGCTGGATCAGATCAGTGTCGTCCAACCCGAAAGAGTCGACCGTTCGCATCAGATTGGCGCTGAGTGCAGTGCACCGGAGCCCGGACACAAACTCGAGGATGTTGAAAGCGTGCGTGCCGATATCCCCCAGCGCGCCCGTCGGTCCGGCTTTTACCGGGTCGCCGCGCCATATCCCGCCCTTGCCTAATTTCGACGGGTCGTTCACCAGCCATTCGAGCAGATATTCCACATGCATGAAGCGAACCTGCCCGATCTCGCCCGCGCGGATACGAGCCCGCGCGTCGCGGACCATGGGATAGCCAGTGTAGGTGTATGTCACGGCAAAGAACGTGTCGTTTGCCGCCGCTATTCGCTGAAGCTCGCGCGCCTGCTCGGACGAATGGACCAGCGGCTTTTCGCAGATGACGGGGATACCCGCCTCGAGAAACGCTTTGCACGGTTCGAAATGCAGATGGTTGGGCGTGACGATGATCGCGACTTCGATCGCATCCTCGCGAGTCGCTTCCGAGGCCGCCATATCATGGAAGCTGAGGTAGTTGCGCTCCGCAGTCACCCCAAGCGCCTCGCCGGCTTCAAGGCAGGTTTGCGGGTCGGACGAAAAGGCACCAGCCACCAGCTCGAAACGATTGGCTAGCCGCATGGCAGTTCGGTGGCGGCTTGCAAAGAATGAACCACGACCGCCTCCCACCATGCCGGCGCGAAAGCGACGTTTGCGGGGGATGTCATTCGTTAGAAGGCTCATAGGTACCCATTGCGCATTTCGGTCCACCTTCTTGACCCGGTCGGAGACGGATGTTGTACTCGTCCTATTCGACAGCGGCTGCGCTGAGGAAAAGTCCCAGGGTATCCTTCCACTCGCTAGATCGAGCGACAAGTTCGCACGGTTCCAATCTGTGACGCACAGTGACGCGATGTGCCTAGATCGCTATTCAGCGGAGCATCAAGTCCATGCTCGCATTTGACCGCCGCTCAGCCGCGATGGTATCCGCACCCCGTGAGCGATCACGACAACCCGGGTTGGTCTGGTGGATAGGATATCTCGGAGGCCTCCACGACCCGCATTCCCCCTTTCCCGACATCGGAAAAGAACGTCCAAATGCGTCAGGAATGATGACTGTGCGAAATTGCATTGGTGAGCGGCAAGTAGTGGGACTAGTCGACCACATGTACGACGAGCAGCGCTCTGGCTCGACTGGCAGCGCCGGCCAGGAAGACATTGTCGCCAGGCTCCGTTGGGAGTTATTTCCGGTAGCCATGAAGACGGAAATAGAAGCTGCCCATGATCTGCTTGGGAGGTTTGGGTGATGCTTTCGGAAGAGCGCCAGGCGATCATACTCGATAGATTGGCAGAACAGGGCAAGGTCCTGGCCAACGCGCTGGCGCTCGAATTCCGTGTGTCGGAAGACACCGTACGCCGCGATCTTCGCGATCTTGCCAAAGCCGGGTTTTGCCGCAGGGTCTACGGCGGAGCGCTCGCCAGATCATCGGCGACCGGCACGGGAGGCGGGCGGTTGAAAATCTCCGTCACCGATCTCGCGGCGCCGGCTGCTGCCGCAACCAAGCTCGTGCAGTCCGGCGCAGTGATCCTGATGGATCAAGCAGCCCTAAGCGTCGCATGCGCTACCGCTTTGCCCCGTGACATGGCCTTGACGGTTGTGACGAACGCTCCGTCTGTCGCGACGGCGTTGGCAGGGCATCGTCTAGCGCGCGTGGTTCTGTTGGGCGGCCTGTACGACCAGGACAAAGGTTGTTCTTTTGGACCCGTCTGCCTCTCGCAGTTGGAGCAGTTCCATGCCGATTTCTTCTTTGCCGCCGATTGTGCCGTAGATGCTTCCGTCGGCTTGACCGCATTCGACCTTGCCGAGGCTGAAATCAAACGCGTGATGTGTCGGCGAAGCGCCGCTCGGGTGGTTTTTGCTACCGTCGACAGGACGTCGAGGGTCGCGCCATTTCAAGTTTCGGGACCTGGAGAGATCGACCATTTGGTGGTCGGGCGCCAGCTAACTGCCGAGACCCTCCAATTGTTTAGCAAGCAGGGCACGGTGATCCACCGCGCATAGGGTGGTCCAAATCGAAGCCTCGACGACCGGCGACTTAAGGAGCTTCCACAAGATCCTGCAACAGGGTTTTGAGATCGCGAGCGACGTCGTAGCTGTTCATCTGATGCTGCTTGTTGCAGAACAGTTCGCAACTCCACCAGTCATTGTAGCCGGTGGACTTCACGGCAGCCACCCACTCTCGAAGGTTTAGGGCGCCCTTGCCTGTTTCTACATCGCGCAGCACGGGCTCGTCGGGGATTCCTCCCGCAAACGGGAGAGAGTCGCAAATGTGCACGCCGTAGATCAGATCCTTGTCCAATCGCGAGATTTGTTCGGGGCCGTCGCCTGAGGTGTAACAGTGCCAGAAGTCGACGACGAGACGTATGTTGTCGCGCGCTGCTTTCCTGATGGTGCGAAGCTGCCTGTCAAGGGTGTTGAGCGGCGTCCAGGACAGCGCTTCATGGTAGATGACCAGGTTGCGCTGGGCGGCAATGTCGGCGACCGCGGCCAGTCCAGACGCCGTGATGTCGATCTGTTCCTCTATCGGCAGGCCAACAACGCCTCGGTAGAGATCGGGTCGCCGGGTAACGCTGCTGGGATCGAGAGCCTCGAGACTGATTGGACCCGTAATGACCTGCATGCCCTTTGATCCAATCGCCGCGGCAAGGTCCGTCAACGCTTCCGCGTCTTTCAGCAGGTCCTTTCGGGCATCGCCGTAGCGTTCCACGTCAAGAAGAAATCCAATTCCTGGAATGAAAGTATCGCCGACAAGGCGCCGCAAGTCCTGGGGGCTGAAGCCAGCGTCCATGAAAGCTCGAATCTTGGCGCCGGATGCTTCCAGCCCGTCGAAACCGATCTGGTGTGCGATATCGAGGTCAAGGGCTAGCGTGCCGTATCGCGCGACGAGTGCATGCAGGACAATCTGGTTGCGCTTCGACATGGCCTCGACCGTCGTAAGTGGTTGACTTTGCCAGCAAGCAAGCCATACGCCTTGTTGAGGCGGAATTGCGCGGCAGTACGAATTCTTGCGCGATATGCAGCACTTATCGCGTTACATCGCGTCGAAAATCTCCTGGAACCCGGACGCGTACTGCGCTTGGCAGGAGCCCATTCTCGGCATATTTCGTCCATCAGCGGCCGGAAACGGACAACCTCTACTGTCGCAATTCTTCTCTGATAGCGCGTCACATTGCGTCGAATAAACCTACCCTGCGAACTTGTCGCAAGGGCCTCCATGGCTGCTTACTAAGAGCATGGACGAGGAGCATATCTCGCAACCGCCTCGTCAGCCAAAACATAAGAGGGTCGAACAATGAAACTGACCGGTGGGCAGATCGTCGCAAGAGCGCTCAAGGAATATGGCGTCGAATATGTGGCTGGCGTACCTGGACATGGCATCTGGGCCCTGTTCGATGCTTTTCTCGAGGAAGGCTCGCAACTGCCCTTTATCCAGGTCATGCATGAACAGAGCGCCGTTCATATGGCGGACGGCTATTTCCGCGCCAGCGGCAAGCCCATGGCATGTTCGACGTCGGTCGGACCTGGCGCTACCAACACGATCATTGGTCTTGCGACAGCCTACTGCGACTCGACTTCATTGTTCTATGTCTCGGGCTCGCCGCAGACCTACATGCATGGCCACGGCACCATGCAGGAGATCGAACGCCAACAGGACAACGCCTTTGCGCGCATCACTGAGCAGGTGACCAAACGCGCCTGGCAGGCGCAATCCGTCCAGGTTCTACCGACCATCATGCATCGCGCCTTCAACGAGATGCTCACCGGCCGTCCGGGCCCCGTGCATATCGAGGTGCCAATGGACGTGCAGGTCGAGGCGGCGGACGTGAGCATTCATCCGTTGGACAAGCGGCTGCCGATAGGTGTCGCCTACCCGGATCCGAGCGCGATCGAGGCTGCGGTAAAGCTTCTGTTGGAGGCCGAGCGGCCGGTCATCGTTGCCGGTGGCGGCGCCATCACGGCCAACGCTTCAAACGAATTGACGCGTTTGGCCGAGCGTCTCGGCGCGGCAGTTTCGATCACCTGGAACGGCAAGGGCGCCATCTCGGAAGATCATGAGCTCTTCATCGGCGCGGTCGGCCAGACCGGCACGACATGCGGCAACAAGATCACCGCATCCGCCGACGTCGTGATCTCGGTAGGCTGCCGCTTCACAGATTGGTCGGCGTCCTCCTACGCCAAGGGCGTTTCGTTCTCGATCCCGCCGGGCAAGCTGATCCACATCGATCTTGACCCGCGTGAGATCGGCAAAACCTATCCGACCGAGGTTGGCATTGTTTCAGACGCAAAGGTCGCTTTGGAGGCAATTCTGGCGTTGCTGTCGGAGGCCGATGCCAAGAAGGCTCTGGCGAAACGCGAGACGTTCCTGGCCGACGTCCAGAAGGCGAAGGCCGACTGGATCGCCCAGGTGTCGCCGCGCGAAAACAGCCGCGAAACGCCCTTCACATCGCAACGCCCGCTGGTCGCTTTGCGTAAGGTCCTCGACCGCAATGGTATCGTGGTTGTCGGTTCGGGTAACACCCAGGGTTCGGTGAAGCAAAGCTTCCCGGTCTACGAGCCGCGCACCCATCTGACCTCTGGCTCCTATTCACCGATGGGGTGGGCAGTGCCGGCCGCGTTGGGTGCCAAGCTTGCATGCCCAGATCGTCAGGTCGTGGCGATCGTTGGCGACGGCGACTTCATGATGTCGCTGCCCGAAATGGGCACTGCCGTGATGAACGGCATCAATGTGGTGTTTCTCGTGTTGAACAACTCGGGCTACATGTCGATCCGTGGCGGCCAGCGCAAGTTCATGGGTCGCCATATTGCTTCCGAATTTACCCATCACTCCGGCAATGGCCAGCCTTACTCTGCCGATATCACGGCCTCCGCCCGCGCATTCGGGCTCGAGGCCTGGAAAGTCGAGAAGGATGAAGATCTCGAAACCAGCTTGAAGGCAGCCTTGGAATGCGGCGGCCCGGCTCTTGTCGAGGTCATTGTCTCACGCGACGCGGCGGGACCGTTCGCGACCGGCTGGTGGGATTTCCCATCGCCGGCCTACTACGAAAAAGAACAGGCCGCATACGCCGAAATGCGCGCACGCGAGCAGCACCTATAGCAAGATTGAGGTGAGGGCAGGCTAAGCACCGCCCTCGCTAATCGCCATCTATCTCACAGAGAATGCGACGCGCAAGCGCTCGCGAATGAAGAGTTATTGTCATGATACGCATGGTCAAGTCCGCCCAAGGCAGCGTCGCAGACGGCGGCCAACCGGAAGTCACCGCGACGGTTCAGGCATTACTTGCCCAAATCGAGAAGGGGGGCGACAGGGCAGTTCGCGAATTGTCCAATCGCTTCGACAAGTTCGACCGGGATAGCTATCGCCTGAGCAAGGCCGAGATCGATGGATGCATCAACGCGTTGACCAAGCGCGAACGCGAAGACCTCGATTTTGCGCAGGACCAGGTGCGCAAATTCGCCGAAGCCCAGCGCGCCACTCTTCGCAATCTGGAAATCGAAACGCTGCCTGGTGTGATTCTGGGCCACAAGAACATACCGATTCAGAACGTTGGATGCTACGTCCCGGGCGGCAAGTATCCGCTGCTTGCTTCCGCTCACATGACCGTCTTGACCGCTCGGGTGGCGGGCTGCGAGCGTGTCATCACTTGCGCACCTCCGTTCCGGGGCAAGATCGCCGAGAAGATTGTAGCCGCCCAGGCCCTCGCCGGTGCGGACGAAATCTACTGCCTTGGCGGCGTCCAGGCTATCGCCGCCATGGCTTACGGCACGGAGACGATCGCGCCTGTGGATATCCTGGCCGGCCCCGGCAACGCCTACGTCGCCGAGGCCAAACGGTTGCTGTTCGGTAAGGTCGGCATTGATCTTTTCGCGGGTCCGACCGAGACCCTGGTGATTGCTGACGACAGTGCCGACGGTGAAATCGTGGCGACCGACCTGCTGGGCCAGGCAGAGCATGGTGTAAACTCTCCCGCTCTTTTGATCACCAATTCCGAGAAGCTGGCCCGCGATACGCTGGATGAGATCGAGCGCTTGCTCAAAATCCTGCCGACAGCCGCCGTCGCGGCCAAAGCCTGGCAAGATTTCGGCGAGATCATCCTGTGTGATACGGTCGATGAGATGGTGGCGGAGGCGGATCGCATCGCCTCCGAACACGTGCAGGTTATGACACGTGATCCGGACTATTTCCTTGAGAAAATGAAGAACTACGGCGCTCTGTTTCTTGGGGCCCGCACCAACGTCTCTTTCGGCGACAAGGTGATCGGGACCAATCATACGCTGCCTACTAATAAGGCGGCCCGATACACAGGCGGGCTCTGGGTCGGCAAGTTCCTGAAGACCTGCACCTATCAGCGCATCGAGACCGATGAAGCGTCCGCTCTGGTCGGCCAGTACAGCTCACGCCTCTGCATCATGGAAGGTTTTGCAGGACACGCAGAGCAGTCCAACATCCGCGTCCGCCGGTACGGCCGACGCAACGTTCCATACGGTTCGGCCGCCGAACCGTTCTGATGCGGAACGCCACGGCACGCCCCGAAAAGGTCGAGCCGGTTCATCAATCACCAACGCAAGCAAGAAGGGGAACTACAATGAAGCTCACTACCATCCTGGCCGCCTCGATCGCCCTCGCGCCCGTAGCCGCAATGGCCGAAAGCAAAGGCAAGGTTGAAGGTATTCATCACTGGGTGTCCGAAAGCGAGGTGAAAGCTCTCAAGGTCATCACCGACAAGCTAGCTACTAAGGGCTACACCTGGGAGGACAGCGCGGTGGGCGGCCTCAGCGGCGCCAACGCGCTCCAGGCGCTGCGCACGCGCCTTGCCGCCGGGAATCCGCCTGCAACGATGCAGTTTCTTGGCTATGAGGGTCTCGATTGGGGGAAGCAGGGCGTCCTGCGCTCCCTCAACGACCTCTACACCAAGAACGGCTGGGACAAAGCGCTCGCGCCGCAACTGCTTGCCTTCGTGAAAAACGGAGACGACTTCATTTCGGTCCCGATCAACATGCACAGGCAGAACTGGCTTTGGGCGAACAAGGCCGTGTTCGACAAGGCCGGCGTCAAGGAACCGAAGTCCTGGGACGAGCTGATCGCCGACGGCGAGAAACTGCGTGCTGCCGGAGCGATCCCCCTGGCCATGGGTGACGAGAGCTGGCAGATCCTCGAAGTTTTCGAGGCAATCCTTGTGGATGTGAACGGACCCGAATTCTACAAGAAGGCTGTCATCGACTTGGACGAGGGCGCTCTCTCGAGTCCAGAAATGATTGCGACGTTCGACAGGCTGAGGAAGGTCCGCGGGCTTGTCGATGATGGCTTCACCGGGCGTGATTGGGCCGTGGCCACTGGCATGGTTGCGGACGGCAAGGCCGCCATGCAGGTCATGGGCGACTGGGCCAAAGGTGAGTTCCTCGCCAAGGGCCTGAAGCCGGGCGTCGATTTTCTGTGTTTTCCCACCCCGACCGACAAGCCGAACTTCAAGTTCGTGATCGATGCCTTCGGCATGTTCAAAGTCGATGACGCTGTGACCACGGCGGGCCAGGACGCGTGGGCGGAATCAATCATGGATCCCGAAGTGCAGAAGCAGTTCAACCTGATCAAGGGCTCTATCCCTGCTCGCTCCGACGTTTCCGTCGACAGCTTCGATGACTGCGCGAAACGCAGCTACGCTGACCGCGAGGCGGCGGTGAAGAATGGAGCCATGCTCGGCGGTCTGACAGAAGGTTTTGCCGCTCAGCCTCAATTTGCTGGCGTATTCACCGACGTCGTCGGCAAATTCTTCGTCACCGACATGTCGTCCAAAGACGCCGTTCAGGCTTTGGTCGACGGCATCAATAACGCCCGCTGATCAGGGCAGGCAGGCCCTGCCGGAATATGGCCTCGGCGGGGCCCTCTCCTGTAACCGTGCTCAGCAATAGCGAGGTTGGTCAGTCCTATGTCGCCCAAAAACAAACTAGACCTGTGGTTGCCGCGGCTCGTCCTGTCGCCCAGTCTCCTGGCCGTTCTGATCGCCGTCTATCTTTTCATAGTTTGGACAGCTTGGATTTCGCTCTCCTCGTCGCAGATGGTGCCTAAGTTCGACTTCGTCGGGGTCGAGCAATACGTCCGGTTGTGGTCGACCCCACGCTGGCATACAGCCGTCGCAAATCTCTTCATCTTCACGGCGCTGTTCCTGACCATCACCATTGCGCTCGGCTTGTTCCTGGCGATCCTTCTCGATCAGAAGGTGCGGGCGGAGGGCTTCCTGCGTGCCGTTTACCTCTATCCCATGGCCTTGTCGTTCATTGTCACCGGCACAGCCTGGAAATGGATCTTGAACCCGGACCTCGGTCTGCAGAAGGTCATCAACGAGCTCGGCTGGACAGGCTTCGTCTTCGACTGGATCACACAACCGAGCTTTGCAATCTATTGCGTGGTGATCGCAGCGGTCTGGCAATCGACAGGGTTTGCCATGGCCATTTTCCTGGCGGGGCTGCGGGCGATCGATACTTCAATCATAAAGGCCGCGCAGATCGAGGGAGCCAGCCTGCCGCGAATCTACCTTAACGTCATAGTGCCGATGCTGCGCCCGGCGTTTCTTAGTGTCATTGTCCTCTTGAGCTATATCTCGATCAAGAGCTTCGACCTCGTGCTGGCCCTGACAAATGCCGGGCCTGGCAGCGCCACCGAGATGCCTTCCACCTTCATGTTTGCGGCAACCTTCAGGCGCAACCAAATGGGTGTCGGTGCCGCCAGCGCCATCATGATGCTGATGACGGTTGCGGCGATCATCGTTCCCTACCTCTATTCGGAACTGAGGGAGGACCGCAATGCGCACTGAAGAACACTCAGCGCGCCGCTCGCGCCAGATCGGGCGCGTGTTCATATACGGCTCGTTGATCGCACTCGCCGCCTTCTACCTAATGCCGCTGTGGGTGATGACCGTCACCTCGCTCAAGTCGCTGGACGAGATCTATGGGGGCTCATTCATCGGGATGCCCAAGGCGATCACCTTGGAAGCCTGGAACAAGGCATGGCAGGAGGCCTGCATTGGCACGGCCTGCACGGGGCTGCGGCCCTACTTCATTAATTCAATCCTGATGGTCGTGCCTGCCGTCATCCTGTCCACAGGGATAGGGGCGATAAACGGCTATATCCTCACGAAGTGGCGCTTCGCCGGCGCGAATGCCATATTCGGATTGTTGCTGTTCGGATGCTTCCTGCCGTTCCAAGCCGTGATCCTGCCCATGGCGCAAGTGCTGGGTCGCCTGCACCTTTCGGGCACCATTCCCGGTCTCGTGCTGGTTCACACGGTATACGGCATCAGCTTCACGACTTTGTTCTTCCGGAACTATTTCATCACCATCCCGGACGAACTGACCCGCGCGGCACAGATCGATGGAGCCGGCTTCTTTCGAATCTTCTTTTCAGTGATGTTGCCGACTGCGCTTCCCATCATCGTGGTCTCCTGCATCTGGCAGTTCACGCAGATCTGGAACGACTTTCTTTTCGGCGTGTCGTTCACTGCCGGGCAGTCATCACCGATCACCGTGGCTCTGAACAACATCGTCAACGTGACGATGGGGCGCAAGCAATACAACGTCGACATGGCCGCCGCCATGATTGCAGCCATTCCCACTCTCTTCGTCTACGTCGTCGCTGGACGCTACTTCGTGCGCGGTCTGACCGCCGGTGCCGTGAAAGGCTAATGCCATGTCAACTCTTGAAATCGATCGGGCCCGCAAGGTCTACGGTGACCTCGAGGTCCTGAAGGAGGTCAGTATCTCCATCGGTACCGGCGACTTCCTGGTGTTGCTCGGCCCGTCGGGCTGCGGGAAGTCAACGCTGCTCAACATGATCGCGGGCCTTGAGAACATCTCAGGTGGAGAGATCCGCATCGCCGGCAAGGTGGTCAACGACCTGTCACCGAAAGACAGGGACATCGCCATGGTGTTCCAGTCCTACGCCCTGTACCCCACGATGACAGTTCGCCAGAACATCGAGTTCGGAATGAAGATACGCGGTGTGGCGCAGGCCGAGCGGGACAAGGCGGTCAAGACCGCGGCTGACCTGCTTCAGATGACGCATCTTCTGGATAGGAAGCCCTCGCAACTTTCCGGAGGCCAGCGCCAACGCGTGGCAATGGGGCGCGCGATTGTGCGCCAACCCAAGCTGTTCCTGTTCGACGAACCTTTGTCCAACCTGGACGCCAAGCTGCGCGTCGACATGCGGACCGAGATCAAGCGTCTTCATGCACGATTGGGAACCACCATCGTCTACGTCACGCACGATCAGATTGAGGCGATGACGCTCGCCACTCGCGTGGCTGTGATGAAGGACGGCGTTGTTCAACACCTCGACGATCCACAGTCCGTCTACGACCGGCCGGCGAACGTATATGTGGCCAAGTTTGTCGGGTCGCCCTCGATGAACATCATTCCGGCGAGCCTTGACGTGGAAGACGGCAGGCCAGTCGCGGTGGTCGACATCCCGGGCGCGACGGCGGGCCGCCTCACGGGCATCCCTTTGTCTTCACAAGCGGCAGCCAAATACGCCGGGCGCAGTATTCTGGTGGGCATTCGACCGGAGTTGTTCAGCGTCGCCGGCGTGCAGTCTCCGCAAACGGTGTCGGTACACATCGACGTTGTCGAGCCGACTGGACCCGACACGCTTGCTCTGTTCCAGGCAGGGGGCGTGGAGGTCACGGCACGCGTGCCACCACGGGCTGTAGCAGCCCGCACTTCCGCGACCCTCGCTGTCGATACTGCCAAGATCGTGCTGTTCGATGCTGAGACCGAAAAACGCATAGATTGAGGTACCGACTTGGATCAGACAGCTGATATCGTAATCATCGGGTCGGGGATTGGAGGCGCGTCCCTGGCCTATAGCCTCGCCGACAGCGGTAGGCGGATCGTGATCTTGGAACGTGGCCAGTACCTGCGTGATACCCCCGAAGCGCGCGATGAGACGGCGATATTCCTCAAGGGCTTCTACCGTTCGACTGAAGAGTGGGTTGGGAGCGACGGCGAGGCCTTCCAGCCGGGCAATTATTACTATGTCGGCGGTAATTCCAAGTTCTTTGGCGCCGTCATGTACCGCTACAGGCTGGAGGATTTCTCGCCTCGCCCTCACATGGACGGCGCTTCGCCAGGGTGGCCAATCACCTATGACGAACTCGAGCCGTGGTACGATCGTGCCGAGGCGATCTTCAAGGTGCGCGGCGATGCCTCACAGGATCCAACCGAGCCTCCGCGTGAAAGCCCCTACCGCTTTCCACCGGTGCAGGACGAGCCGGCCATCGCCGCCGTGCGCTCTCGGCTGAACAAGGCAGGCATACACCCCTCCAGTCTGCCTCTGGCAATAGACATCGAAGAATGGCTTCGCCGCGCTAAGACCGGATGGGATGCGTTTCCCAATACCGGATCCGGCAAGATCGATGCCGAGGCTGGCCCGCTGACGGCTGCGCTTAATCATGGCAACGTCAGTCTCGTGACTGGGGCCAACGTCTTGCGTTTGGAGACCGATCCAACGGGCCAGCAGGTGACTGCCGCGGTGTTCCTGAAAGATGGCGTTGAGCAACGCATCAGCGCAGGCGTTTTTGCCGTTGCGGCCGGCGCCGTCCAGACCGCGGCGCTGCTGCTGCGGTCTGCCAATGCCGCGCACCCGCGCGGGCTGGCTAATGGCTCCGACCAACTCGGCCGCAATTTCATGAACCACAACACCACCGCCATGCTCGCGATCGACCCGCTATCCGCCAACACATCGGTGTACCAGAAGACGCTAGCGTTCAACGACTTCTACAATGCCGACCCGGAGACAGGTTTTCCGCTCGGAAACGTCCAGTTACTCGGACACATTACGGGGAATATCCTGAAGGCCAACGCACCATTGCTGCCGCGCTGGCTGGCCGGACTGATTGCCCGCAATTGCTATGCCTGGTTTCTGACCAGCGAGGACCTGCCCAATCCCGAGAGCCGCGTCACGGTTAGCAACGGCCGTATCGTCATGCATTGGGTACGCAGCAACATGCGTGCGCACGAGATCCTTATCCGAAGGACGCGCCACGTCATGCGTAAGGCGGGCTTTCCCATTGTGCTCTCCCGAACCTTCGGCAGAAAGACGACCTCGCACCAGTGTGGCACCGCCAGGCTTGGAAGCAGTCCTCAGACGTCAGTTGTATCGACCGACTGTCGTTCGCATGAGATCGCAAACCTCTACGTGACCGATGCTTCGGTGCTTCCTACATCAGCGGCCGTTAATCCTGCACTGACCGTCGCGGCACTCGCCATCAAGGCTGGCGCCACAATCAAGCAGACGTAGCGATGTCACCTCCCGCGGGTGCGGGAACTGCAGCAACCTCGAGCTTTGCGATGGCAGAGTCGAAAGCCTGCACGTTGTGGGAGCGTCGTTATACCACAAAAGCTTTCCCGGGTCTGCAACTCGGGGGCTTGCCGCGCCAAGCCGATCGTGCCGTCCAGAGGCAACCGATGAGGCGGTACATCATGCCGAGATCCTGTCCTGAGAGGGGTAGCAACCATGTTTGTCGAACGCATCGAATCCGATCTAATCGGACCGCTCGCTATTCCTGGCAATGTGCTCTACGGCGTGCACACCCGTCGAGCGGAACAGAACTTTGACGTGTCCGGACTGCGCCTGAGGGATTTCCCCGAGCTCATCCAGTCGATGGCCATGGTGAAAAAGGCCGCTGGCCTTGCAAACATGGAACTCGGACTGCTTTCGTTCGAAAAGGCACAGGCCATATCGGATGCCTGTGACGAACTCATCGGGCTCCGGGGGATCGATGAGAATTTCCCCGTGGACATGATGCAGGGTGGCGCCGGTACGTCCACCAACATGAACGTCAACGAGGTTGTAACGAACCTGGCCTTGATCAAGCTCGGCGCAGCGGTTGGCGACTATTCGAGACTGCACCCCAATGACGACGTAAACCTCTCCCAGTCGACCAACGATGTGTATCCGACCGCAATTCGCCTCACGGTGTTGCGAGCCTGCGAGGGGCTGGCATCTGCACAGGTCGGCTTGCGTGAGGCGTTCCGCGCGAAAGCGCTGCAGCACGCAAATGCCCTGAAGGTCGGCAGAACTCAGCTTCAAGATGCCGTTCCGATGACAGTCGGGCAGGAGTTCGGGGCCTTCGCCGAACTCATTGACGAGGACATCATCCAGCTTCAATCAGCATCGAGATTGCTGCTAGAAATCAACCTCGGCGGTTCGGCGATCGGAACGTCGATCAATGTGCCGCGCGAGTTCCCCGGCGTCGTTTGTCGTCATCTGTCGCAAATATCCGGGATTCAACTTATCGCTGCCCGCAATTTCATCGAGGCAACATCCGACACCGGCGGGTTTGTGTCCTTTTCAGGTATCCTGAAGCGCATTGCGGTCAAGCTGACCAAGATCTGCAACGATCTGCGCCTCCTGAGCAGCGGACCGCTCGGTGGCTTCGGGGAGATTCGCCTGCCGCCGGTACAAGCCGGCTCTTCCATCATGCCGGGCAAGATCAACCCCGTCATTCCAGAGATGATGAATCAGCTCGGCTTCCAGGTGATTGGTAACGATCTTACCGTGACCTTGGCCGCAAGCGCGGGCCAGCTTCAGTTGAATGCAATGGAGCCGGTGATCGTATTGAACATTCTTCAATCCATTCGGCTCCTGACAAGAGGAATGCTCATTTTCAAGGAGCGCTGCATCGACGGAATTGAAGTCGATGTTGATCGCTGCAGAGCGCTGCTCGACCAATCCCTTGTTCTAGCGACGCCCCTGGCAAAGCTCATCGGCTACGGCAAAGCGGCTGAATTATCTAAGCGCGCCTTGGCAGGAAAGAGGAATTTGCGTCAAGTCGTGGAAGAAGAGGGGGTTCTGCTTCCCGACCAAATTGAGCAGATTTTTGGCAACAGTGCCGGGTTCGCGGGTCTCTTGGACGCTTTCTCGGCTTGAGGTGCGCTATTAGCGCGTTGTCGAGACGCCCGCGGCCGCCCAGGAAGCTTGCTCCACTTATGATACTGCAGCGATGGTCTCGAGCTCGACCAGCTCCGCCTGATCGGGCGCTCACCGGCGTGCCCTTCACCACCCCAAACCGGGGTCCCTTTTACATGAAAAACCAGGGTCACGATTCCGTGGTCATTGACAGTTTGAACGGAAAAGCCGTTGGCAAGCATGGTGACCGCACGCGAGAGGCGCAGCCGCTGCCGCCATTTCATGAAGCTCATGCCGAGGTCGCGTTTGCAGCGTCGGGCCAAAGTGCCTCTGTGCTGTGAACTTCAAGGGAGCCAAGGTTGTCGCTCACCGCGTCGGTGGTGCTTGCCCGGCCCAGTCACCAATTCGATCTGGGGATAAGCGGCACATGTCGGCCTCTTCCATAGTGGAATAGAATGGAACAGGTAACTTGGTGATCAGGCCGACCTTGATCTTATCGGCCGCGTGGGGACGGCATCAGTCGCTGAACCCTAGACCTGAACGAAGCCCAATCGCCTCAATCCCTCGCGCACTTCAGGCGCGCTCATGAACAGCTCCCAGAGCAAGCCGCTGCGATGGTTCTCTATCATGGCTATGATCGGTCCCTGGTTTATCGCCAGATAGGTTTGCGCGAACCAACTTAGGTTCTCGCTGAAGCTGTCGAAAAATCCGAAACTCCCCCAGATCCGGTGAAGCGGTTTTGCGAGGAAGCATCTTAACGCGCGCATGGATTCCACCGGGGTGTAGGGCAGGCTCGACAGGGCAGCACTTGGTGTGATGACCCCCTTGTCTTCGTCTGGTGCGTGCGCGACGTAACCATACGGCCCATGGCCTGAGGTGAGTCCCCAGCAATCTTCCCCGTAGCCGGAATGTCCGTGCGGGTTGCGGACGCAATGCTCGTAATTAATGCGCGTGTGGGCTACATTCTGTTGCCAATAGTGCGCGTACCGGTCTCGCAAGCGGCGAGGATCAAGACCACAGAAAGAGTACTGGGCCAAAAACAGCGGCCCCCCGTGATCCGGGCCAAGCGGCAAGTCTATTCCATAGAAACTCTGGCCGTTGCACATTTGGCCGTCGCGAGCGAACCCGTTGTGATAAGCGCTTGCCCTTATCGGATGCGTGGAGGACCCCGCCGCCAGCACATAAGACAGCATTCCCTCGTTCCAACCCGATACAGGGCAGTTCATTGCCCATCCGAAGCTGGGGCTCCAGTGCCAGTAAAGCACTTCCTCATCGCGGCAGTACCAATCCCATTCGATAGCGCGCCACAACCGATTGATGCCCTCGCGTAGGCGAGTTTCAGCCATAGACCGTCGATTCAAATACTGGCGCGCGCATAACAATCCCTGGAACAACAATGCGGTTTCGACGCAATCGCCACCATCGTCCTTGCGGGTAAAGCGAATAGTCTTCCCGCTCCGACCGTGGACGAAATGCGGGAACATGCCGTGGTATCGGGTGACCTGTTCCAGAAAACTTACGATGCGATCAATTCGCTCCATGGCGTCGTTGCGTGGAACCCAGCCGCGTTCGACAGCAACGACAATGGCCATCAGCCCGAAGCCGGTGCCACCTAGCGAGATCAGATCGTTGTCGGACTTTCCACCGCGCCGCTGCCGGTCGCGCGCCATGCCGCTCGCAGGGTGAGCGCCATCCCAGAAATATCTGAACGTCTGCCGTTGAACGGCTTCCAGCAGGGCCCCGTCGGCCAAGTTCCTGAGGTCGTTCATCGGTGGCGGTGCGGATTGTTTACAATCGACGTAAAGCGAACATTCTAGCTCGCGAAGTTGGTTGAAATGCCCGGATCGCAAGGCGCCTATTTAGGGCTTCTCAACAAGGATCGAAAGATAGTGCTCAGCCGCAGATGATTGCGCCTGAGCAATTATGCCGCGCTCCACGCTTTGTTCGGCAAGCATGGATATCGCGCTTGGAAAGAGCATTGCAAAGATAAGAAGAACCAGGAAAGGCCAACAAAATTTTGCTATCTGCAAAAACACTTGGCACCTCTGATTGTGATTGCCCACTGGAGACTGACTCGCGATCGGTTCAAACCGTGATGTGAGTATCGTAGCGGCTTACAAAGGCGCAACCTGTGAATACACCCAGAGAACGCCTGCAAGCTTCACCTACTGGTCCGCTCACCGCACTTGTCTTACATCGGGGCGGCTACAGCGCGATTTCGCAGGTAAAATTTTGCATTCGCAATCTGACGCACGAGAACGCCTTTATTAGAAGAAAAGTTCACGTAGATGTGGACTCATGCCCTGCCCGCAGTGCAAGGCGGATCTACCCAGTTCTAGTGACGTGGAACTGAAATGTTCAGGTCCTCAGCCAACCGCGCAGCGGGGCAGAAATCGCCTCGCGCATCGGATATCCGCTGGATTAAAAAAAGGAGCGGTTCGACCGGAACCGCTCCTCGCGAATGAACCTCAGACCGGCACCGAGCGGCCGGTCCGTGCCGCTTCGCGTGCGGCCATGGCAAATTTCAAGGATTTCAACCCGTCGCGGCCTGTCACCGTTGGGAAGCCATTGCCAGCCATGGCCGCATTGAAGTCACGGATGACCTTGTCGTAGGCGTTGACATGGTCGATCTGCTCTTCGACCTGTTCGCCATTCCTGCGCACGAACACACGTCCACCGCCACGCTGGAGCAGAACGTCGTCCGCAAAAACGGAGCCCTTCGTGCCAAAGAGCTCAACCGTCGTTCTAGCGTGATCGATGGCAAAGCTCTCGGTGATCTGAACAATTGTGCCGGTCTTCATTCGTGCGATGATCGCGACCGTATCCTCGACTTCCTTCGACGTTATTCCATTGTTGGCGGTCATCGCGACGACCTCCTGCGCTTCCGTGCCAAGGATGTAGTGCAAAAGGTCCGCGTCGTGCACGGTAAGGTCGAAGAAAACGCCGGCTCCGGCGGTCACGGACTCGGTTCTCCAGCCGCGATTGGCGACCGGAAGCAGCACGCCGAATGTCATGCGGGCAGCGACGAGCGTGCCCAGATCACCATTCTTCACCAAGTCGTGGAGCCTGATGTGAGTCGCCATATTTCGCAGATGGTGATTGATGCCCAAGACGCGGCCATGCGATTCGGCGGCCGCGATCATGGCTTCGGCTTCGGCTACGGTCATTGCCATCGGCTTCTCGCCGAGCACATGTTTGCCAGCCAAAATTGCCGCAATCGCATCTGGACCGTGCTTCTCATTGGTGTTGCTTATGTATACCGCGTCGACATCCGCGCGAAGCAGCGCTTCGAGCGTATCGTAGGCCTGCGGAATGCCGTTTCGCTCGGCGTAGGCGCGTCCACGGGCCGTGTCGGAGGAAAACACTGCGGCGACCTCGCTGTTCGGATCGCCGTTGATAGCCGGGATCAGCCACTCCTCGGCAATCCGGCTGGCGCCTATCAATCCCCATTTGTAAATTTTGCTCATCTGTTTCTTCCTGGAACTCGTGGTGATGGAGGGGGAGGTCTTATTCCAGACTGACATCGGAGAGCGTCCTCCAGGCTGCAGAATGGAGATGAAAATCTGGTCGCGGTCAGCCGATCCGGCTTCCGGTTTGCTTGTCGAAGGCGATTAGTTTCGTTGTGTTTAGGCGCAGCCGGGTCGGGCCAAGTCCGAGGATCGAACCGGCACGCAGTCGCGCCGTCAGTTCGGCGCCGGCGAATTTGAAAATGATGACGTCGTCAGAACCAGTGGGCTCGATCAACTCGATGACGACGTCGATATCGAGATCGTTCTCACCAAGGCTTCCCGTGACGCTGGAAAAGTTCTCGGGGCGGATGCCAAAGGTGCAGTCAGGGGCCGCTTCCGAAAAATGCCTGGCCAACGCCGCGGGCAGAGGGATCATATCCGGCGCATAGCCAAACCTTGCCGTCAGGCTGCTGCCGCTCTCGACCACGCTGCCATCGATCAGGTTTATGCGCGGCGCGCCGATAAAGGTGGCGACAAATGTGTTGGCAGGCGAATCGTACACCTCGTTGGGCGTCCCGACCTGCTGCAGCTCGCCTTTGTCCAGAATTGCAATTCGCGTTGCGAGCGTCATCGCTTCGATTTGATCGTGGGTGACGTAGACGGTGGTCTTGCCCATCCGCTGGTGCAGCTTCTTCAATTCCGTCCGCATCTCCACCCGGAGCAGCGCGTCAAGATTGGAAAGCGGTTCATCGAACAGGAAGATGCTGGGTTCGCGGACAAGGGCGCGCCCGATGGCAACGCGCTGACGCTGCCCCCCCGACAACTGCGACGGTTTACGGTCCAGCAGGTGCTCGATTTGCAAAAGCTTGGCGACCCCCTGTACGGCCTCCGAACGTTTCTCGCTGGAGACTTTCCGCATTTCCAGCGGGAACGAGATGTTCTGGCGCACAGTCATCGACGGATAGAGCGCATAGGACTGGAACACCATTGCGATGTCGCGGTGCTGGCAGGGCAAATCATTGATCACCCTGCCATTCAGTTTGATCTCGCCCGAGGTCACCCCATGAAGACCTGCTATCGCATGCAGCAAGGTGGACTTGCCGCAGCCGGAAGGGCCAAGCAGGACGAGAAACTCGCCGGAATCTATTTCCAGGTTGATGTCCTTCAGCACCGCGAGGTTCGGGCCGTAGAATTTGTTGATCTGGTTGAGGGCGAGGGATGACATCGACGTACCTTGTCTAAGGGAAACTGGCCTTGTGAACGGGTGGCAACGACAAAACAAAGGCTTCGCGCTCCGCCTGGAGCGCGGTTCGGGTATGGCAGCCGATTGGACCAGAATTCGAGAGTGACGCTTGCGGCGGACAGCGGAATTAGCTGTCAGGCGCTCCCATCTTGTTGATCAGAACGGTCGGTTCGGATCTCTTCCAGTCGAGAACGGCATCGAAGCCCAGCAATCTGCGCCGGGACAAGGTCAAATGGTTGAACATGGCCTGGTAAGCCTGAAGCGGCTCTTGGGCGGCGATCGCATCCACGATCGATGCATGTTCGATGCGGACCACTTCCAATCGGGTCTGGCTCGCAGCGGTGGCGAACTGGCCGGTTAGCCGCATGCCGAAAACGATCTGCTTGTGCAGCATGAACATTGTGCTGGCGTACATGGAGTTCTGCGAGGCCTGCGCGACAGCGATATGAAAATCCAGGTCGAGATCGCCAAAGGCCTCATCGCTCATGCCTTCCTCAAATGCATTGTGTGCGGTGATGATCACATCCATGTCCTCGGCACGTCGGCGAAGGGCGGCCACGGCCGCGGCGTCGCATTCGATCGTGAGCCGGAACTCGAATGCATGGATAAGATCGGCGATATTCTCGATTGGGCGGAAGCCTTTGGCAGGGGCATCGGAGCCATTCAGGACGTAGCTGCCTGAACCCCGCTTCGAGTTGATTATGCCGTCATTGCGCAGCCGGATGAGGGCTTCGCGCACCACCGGCCGGGAGACGCCATGCTGTTCGGCAAGCTCCATTTCGGTCGGTATGCGTGTTCCCTCGGACCATTCCCCGCTGTCGACGAGCTGCCTCATCGTCTCGTAGAGCCGTTCCGAAAGTTTTGTCCTTTGGGCGTAAGCCATTCCAGCGCCTCATTACATATTTGTAAATCTACACGTCATTTGTCAGATTTCAAGCTTGATTTGCGCTAAAAAGTCAGACATTGTCATTTTGTTTGATGCTGAGCGCGGTGTGAGTCCTCCCTCTGCACCAGCTTGCAGAAAACCGCCCGCCGGCACGCATTGCCAGAGGCCTGACCTGTAGAATCTGCGTTTAGCACAGCATTGTGCAGGGCGCGGGACGCCGGCCTATGCACGATGCCGGGCAATCCTGAGCCGGGACCAGGCAATGTCCGGCGGGCGCATTCATGCTGCCGCGACAGCCACCGCGGTTCGGCGCGCATATGGTCAACCTGAGGACTCCCTGATGGACCTGCCGCAATCGCTGTATGACGAGGTATTCGGGACCAGGCCGCACTGGATCTACCATGCGTGGGTGATGTTCACGATCTGGATCGTGCTCATACCGGCCGTACTGCTGCTTACGCGTTTCGGCAAACCGGCGCCGTCGCCGATCGGCATCCCGAAAGCAAGCGCCAAGCTAGGCCGCAAGCTTTTCTGGTTCACCATGCACCGGTTCGGTTTGTCAGTACTTGCCATGGCCAGCGTTGTCGCTGGCGCTATCGCCATTGCCGCGAGCGGAGGTTTCAGCGGCACGCTTCACTCCGTGTTCGGAATCGCGACATTGGTCTTGGGCGCAATGCAGATCGTCAGCGCCTGGTTTCGCGGCTCGCACGGTGTCCGTAATCCGGCAGGTTCAATGAACAACGAGCCTCCTGTTCCGTCTGGAGATCACTATGACATGACGGCACGACGGCGCTGGTTTGAAGCCTATCACAAGACGGTCGGCTGGCTGACGCTTGCCTGCGCGTTGGGCGCGGTCGCCACTGGGCTTTCACAATTTTGGGTGCCTGGCGTAGGGGTGGTTCTGACGCTTCTTGCTGTGCTCTACGCACTGATCGCCGTCGTCCTTGAGGCACGTGGCTATCGCCACGACACATATATGTCGAATTTCGGCACCGGCGCGCATCACCCATACAATGAGAAAAGAATAGAAGAAATGTGTCGGAGATAGCCGTGGCTATCGCCGTTTGCCGATTTGGTCACATGACTTGCCGGCTGTGGAACGTGAAACGGAAGGCTTGCCCGTTTTTCAGTTTTCGAGCTGGTTGATGCGATCAGCCTCAATTCTGGTGCTGTCGCGTTCCCCGGCCGGGCCATATCCACCACCCCCAGGCGTCTGGACGACGAGCGTATCGCCTGCTGGGACGAGTTGCTTGCCCTTGCCGCGCAGCCGCGGTCCCGATTTCAGCCCAAGATAGCCGGCGCCGCCCTCTGCGCCGCCAAACCGTCCTCGCGCCGTATGCTCGATGCGATCAAGTGCGGCATAGATATAGAACGGATGGTTGTCGCGATGGCCGATCTCGATGGTCTGGCCGAGCCCGCCCCGGAAGCGGCCCTGTCCGCCGCTTCCCGGGCGCAGTTCCTTGCGCCAGAAGACCAACGGCGTCATGGTCTCCAGTATCTCGATCGGCACGCCCGAAACACCGCTCGGAAAGGCGGTGGCGCTGAGCCCGTCGTCATTGGGGCGGGCGCCGGTTCCTCCCGTCTGGACCGACAGTGCCGAGAACCTCGCAGTCTGCCCGATGCCTTGGGTCAGGCAGGCGTCATGCGCGTCCTCGAGGATGAGGTTCCAGAGCGAGGATGCACCCTCGGCCAGCACCTTGTCAGGTACGATCTGAGCCAGGCAGCCGTAGACCACGTCGGGAAGCATCTGGCCTATCACATGCCGTGACGAGACCGGGGCAGGGCGCTGTGCGTTGACCATCGTGTCTTCCGGCGCGGTGACCTCTACGACCGACAGCGACCCCGAATTGTTGGGCACCTGGGGAAAGAGCGCGCATGCGATCGCGTACGTGGAATAGGCCTGTGCGTAGCTCAAAGGCACGTTTATGCCACGTGCCGAAAGGCCCGACGTGCCCGTGAAGTCAACTTTGACTAAATCGCTGGAGATGGTCGTCGTCGCAACCAGGGCAACCGGCTTGTCGTAACCGTCGATCACCATTTCCGCGGTGGTTGTTCCGGTCGGCAGGCCCGCAATCGCCGCAATGGCTGCCTCGCGCGAGCGGCTGACGATCTGGTCGCAGAGCGGTGTGAGATCGCCCAGCGGAAATTCCCCTAACATCTCGCGCAAACGTCCCACCCCGATCGCATTGCATGCGGCAAGCGACATGAGGTCGCCTTCCATTTCGGCGGGATAGCGCGAATTGCTTCGCGCAAGCGTTATCAGCGTTCCATCGAGCTTGCCTTCGGCGATCATCTTCAAGGGAGGAACATAAAAACCTTCCTCGAAGACGTCACGGCCGTCAGGTCCGAAGCCGATGCCGCCCACATCCATGAAGTGGCAGGTGGAAGCGAATAGCCCCACCATCGACCCTGCAAAAAAAGCTGGCGTGACGGCGACGAAATCATGCAGATGGCCGGTGCCGAGCCATGGATCATTGGTGATGTAGACGTCACCATCCTTCATGGACGACGCGGGAAACCGCGCCAGGAAGTGACGAACCGATGCTGCCATGGTGTTAACGTGGCCTGGCGTACCGGTCACCGCCTGTGCGATCATCCGCCCGTCGGGGTGAAAGAAGCCGGCGGATAGATCTCCGGACTCCCGCACAATTGGGCTGAAGGCTGTGCGCCGGAGCGCCTGGGCCTGTTCTTCGACGACTGCGATCAAGCGATTCCACATGATCTGGAATTCGATCTCGTTGATAGCGGGTATCGGCCGGTCAGTCTGTTGCATGCAAGTCTCCATTATTCCGCGGCCGCCGCTACACCGATGGCGGTATTGGTAAGTTCAAGATGACCCAGCCGGTCGACCGCCACTTCGAAATGCGCAGGCACGACGGTGTTGGTCTCGGATTCTGTTATGACCGCGGGGCCGGCGATGGAATGGCCGCTGCCAAGTTCGGCGCGCAGATAGACCGGCGCTTTGACGGATTTGCCGTCGAAATCGACAAAATCCGTCCAGCCGCTCGGCTTTGGCTTAGCGCTCGTCGGTCGAACTTCCTTCACGGTGTCGTGCAAGGGCTGATTCGCCGTCGCGGTGACCGCCCAGGTCAGGATCTCGATTGCGTGGTTTTCCAGGAAGCGTCCGAACACTGCGCTGTAGTGCTCTTCAAAACGCTGGCGTAGCTTGGTGGGATCGATGTTGACTGATGTATCAAGCGGCAGGTCGACTTCCAGCTCGTGGCCCTGACCAACATAGCGCAGAAATGCCGACGTGCGCATTTCGACCGGGCGCCCGTTTGCCGCCGGCTCGACCACTGAAATGGCTTCGGCGTGCATTTGCAAGATGAGGTCGTGGATGGCGCCCTCGTTGACGTCGGCAAGACGACTGTGGCGGCTACGCACGATCTCATAGGCCAGCGGCGCTTCCAGGAAACCGATGGCTGAGCCAACGCCCGCGCCTATCGGCACGATCACCTTTTCCAGGCCGAGCTTACGGGCAAGCTGGGCCGCATGCATCGGCGCAGCGCCGCCGAATGCGATCATGGCGCGTTTGCGCAGGTCCTTGCCGTGTTCCGCCGCATGGACGCGGCTGGCGTTCGACATGTTTTCCTCGACGATGGCTGCCACGGCCGAAGCCGCGACCACCGATTCCAAGGATAACGGAGAGCCGACATGATCGCCCAGCGCCTTTTCACCAAGGTCGCGGCGCAGGCCGACCTTGCCGCCGGCGAAGTTCGTGGCGTCGATGCGGCCAAGAACCAGATCGGCGTCAGTGACCGTGGGGCGATTGCCGCCCCGATTGTAGCAAGCCGGACCTGGTTCCGACGACGCACTTTCCGGCCCGACGGTCAGCCGACCAAGGCTGTCGACTTGGGCAATGGAACCGCCGCCTGCGCCGATCTCGACCATTTCGATGACCGGAATGCGAACCGGAAGGCCGCTGCCTCTCAGAAACCGTTCTGTGCGGTCGACCTCGAAGCTGCGGGATTTCAAGGGCGTGCCGTTGTCGATCAGGCAAAGCTTGGCGGTGGTGCCGCCCATGTCGAAGGACACGATTTCCTTAAGACCGCAGTCGCCGGCGATCTTGGAAGCAAGAATGGCGCCGCCGGCGGGGCCTGATTCCACAAGTCTTATCGGGAATGCTGCCGCCTGGTCGACGGTCGTCAGCCCACCACCCGACGTCATCAGCAGCAGGGGAGCACGCAGTCCGCGTTGGGCAAGTTCCGTCTTCAGACGGCCGAGATAGCCGGCCATGATCGGGCGGATATAGGCGTTGGCCACGGTGGTTGACGTACGCTCATACTCCCGAACTTCCGGACAGACTTCGCAGGACAGCGAGAACGTCACGTCCGGCAAGGCGGCCGACAGGACTTCCCGGACCTTGAGCTCATGTGCAGGGTTCGCGTAGGCGTGGATGAACGAGATGGCAACACTTTCGATGCCAGCCGTTTTGAGCGTTTTACCGAGTTCTGCCACCTGGTCCTCGGGCAAGGCTTTCAGCACCGAACCATCGGCGGCGACACGCTCTCCTATGACGAACCGATGTTTCCTGCCTACAAGGGGCTGAGGCTTCTTGATGAAAATATCGTATTGGTCGTGACGGCTTTCTGAACCGATCTCGATGGTGTCGCGGAAGCCGTCGGTGGTCACAAGGGCTGTGTTCGCCCCGCGCCGTTCGATGATGGCGTTCGTCGCCAGCGTCGTTCCGTGCAGGAACAGATCGAGATCGGCGAATGACAGGCCTTTCTGCGCCAGGAGACTTTCGACTCCTTCCAGAACCGCTTCCTCAGGTGCCCGTTTCGTCGTCAGCACTTTGGTGGAAGAGCGTTCGCCGGCTATTTCCAGCACGACATCTGTGAAGGTACCGCCGATGTCGACGGACACACGGTTCATTTGCGCGTTCATAGCCTACCTTGGGAACAGAGTTGAAGGTAGTTTGTCTGACTAATGTAGCTATGTCAATCCTGTATCTTCCCCGGTGAGGAAGTCGCCGTGGGAAAGCGAAGGTCCTTGAGTTTTTATGCTATTACGTTGAAATTGTTCATGTTATTTGAAAATCTGGATGCCATTCAGCCGGAATTCTCTGTTTTCTCCCGTGGTTGTCCAGGGGAATTGCGCATGACAAACAGAATTCTAATTGACAAATATGTAAAATCAAATGACTGTGGATGTTGCCGGCTCTTAACTCAGTGCGCCGGGGCAGGGAAAAGGCGCCGGCAGTGCGGCTTCGCAACTCGACGGACGGCATTGGCCAGGTGTGTGCGGCATGCTGGGAGCCGGCGGATGGCGCGTTTGTTCCGGTCGCGAATCTATGGAGTTCAGGCCCTGGAAAATCCGGGCCGAAAGGAATTCAGAACTGTTTCGGAAACTGACATGACATTTACGAAGACAAGAAATTTCGGCAACTGGATAGATGGCAGCTGGCGTCAGGCATCAGGGCGCGAAATCGAGCGTCGCAACCCAAGCAATGGCACTCTGGTCTCGCGATTTCGCGATTCTACGGAAGCCGACGTCGACATGGCGGTTTTGTCCGCGAAAAGCGCGTTCAGAACGAAATGGGCCGGTGCGACAGGAGCAGAGCGTTCGGCAGTCCTTGCGAAAGCGGCCGATATCATCTGGCGTCGTGCGGACGAACTCGCTTTTTTCGAAATGGCAGAAAGCGGCAAGCCCGCAAAGCAGGCCCGCGTCGAAATAGAGCGCTCTTCCATGCTGTGGACCTATGCGGCAACACAGGCGCGCTCCATCACAGGCGATAGCTTTGGCCAGCTCGGCGACTGTTATTTCGCGGCGACGGTGCGTGCGCCGCTCGGTGTCGCTGCCATCATCACTCCTTGGAATTTCCCGTTTCTCATCATCAGCCAGAAATTGCCATTCGCGCTTGCCGCCGGCTGCGCTGCGGTGGTCAAGCCAAGTGAACTGACCAGCACGACGACTTTTCTGCTCGGCGAAATCCTTCAAGAGGCGGGCCTGCCGGACGGCGTCCTCAACATCGTCGCCGGGTCGGGTGCGACCTGTGGGGATCTGCTCCTGCGTCATCCCGGCATCGACATGATCTCGTTTACCGGCTCCACCAAAGTGGGCAGACATGCCATGCGGGTCGGTGCTGACGGCATGAAGAAGGTGTCGTTGGAATTGGGTGGAAAGAACGCGCACATCGTCATGGCGGATGCCGATCTGGACAATGCGCTGGACGCTGCTCTGCACGGAGCATTTCTCAATGCAGGTCAATCCTGCAACCAGGGCAGCAGACTTCTGCTCCAGTCCTCCATCGCGGCGGAATTCATCCGGAAATTCGTCGATTGCGCCGCGCGGGTGACGGTGGGTGATACCCAGGCTGACGGTATGCTGCTCGGACCGATCATCAACAAGGATCAGTACGATAAGATCGTCGACTACATCGCCGTCGGCAAGGCGGAGGGCGCGACGCTGGCGCTGGGCGGCACGCACCGGGAAGAGAATGGGGGGTATTTCATCGACCCTACGGTCTTCACCGGCGTGCGACCGCATATGCGCATAGCGAGGGAGGAAATTTTCGGACCGGTCGTATCGATCCTCGAATTCGAGACGCTGGAGGACGCAATCGCTCTGGCAAACGAGTCCGTCTACGGCCTGTCCGCCGGCATATGGACCGGAAATGTGTCGCACGCGATGAAGGCAGTACAATCGCTCAACGCTGGCACTGTATGGGTCAACACCTATCTCGATGGCCCGGCCGAGCTTCCTTTCGGCGGTGTGGGCGAAAGCGGCATCGGTCGTGAAGTCGGCAGGCTCGGCGTCGAGGAGTTCACAGACATTAAAACAGTCCAGATACGCAGCGGCGGCTATTCCCGGCGCTGGATCGGACAGGCGATTGAGGCTCCTAATGCCTGACACGACGATCAAGCCCGAATATGACTACATCGTTGTCGGCGGCGGATCGGCCGGCTGTGTCGTTGCCTCCCGCCTGAGCGAGAATCCTGACGTGACGGTGCTGCTGCTGGAAGCCGGCGCCAGGAACGATACACCGTTGGTGCGCTGGCCGGCCGGCTATTCCCGCTTGCAAGGCAACAAGGTTCGCTGGGAATGGTCGACGGTGCCGCAGAAGCACCTCAACAACCGGAAGCTTCTGTTTCCGCAAGGCAAGCTCCTCGGCGGCGGCAGTTCGGTCAACTCGATGGTGTACATCAGAGGCAACCGGAAAGATTACGATTCCTGGCGTGAGCAGGGTAACGAAGGCTGGGGCTATGACGATCTGCTGCCCTATTTCCGCCGCTCGGAAGACAATGAGCGCTTTGCCGACGCTTTCCACGGCACCAATGGGCCGATGGGAGTTTCGGACCAGCGCCTGCCCATAGATCTGACCCGGAAATTCGTCCGCGCGGCCCAGGAAGCCGGGTTCAATCACAACCCGGATTTCAATGGGCGCGATCAGTATGGCGTCGGCTACTATCAAGTGACGCAGCGGGCCGTTCGCCGCAGCAGCACGGCAGCCGCCTTCATTTACCCAAACCTGTCACGGCCAAACCTGACCGTGGTGACGGAAACGCGGGTCACCAGGATTGTCGTTGAACATGGCAGGGCACGGTCAGTCACCTATCTCGCGCCAGGTTCCAACCGCGCCGCGATTGTTCGAGCCGGCAGTGAGATCATCGTTTCCGCCGGCGCGATCAATTCGCCGAAACTGCTGCTTCTTTCGGGAATCGGACCAGCTTCGGAACTACGCCAAACAGGTGTGGAGACGGTCGCTGATCTTCCAGGTGTTGGCAAGAACCTCCAGGACCATATGGATGTATATTGCTGCGTCAGCCTGAAGGAGCGCGCGTCTTACAACGGCCATGACCGGGGCCCGATGGCCGCCTGGCACGGCCTGCAGTTCTTGATGTTTGGAACCGGTCCGCTCACCAGCAATGTGTGCGAGGGCGGCGCATTTGTCAGCACAACCGGCGACAATGACTGGCCCGACATGCAGATGCATTTCCTGCCCGCCTATGTAATCGATCATGGCCGCGTGCGCGTTGCCGGGCATGGCATGACATTGAACACCGCCTATCTTCGCCCGGAAAGCCGCGGCCAGGTGACGCTGGCATCGACAGATCCTATGGACGATCCGCTTATTGACCCGGATTTCCTGTCCAATCCGAATGATCTGCGCCACAGCATCGAAGGCTTCAAGCTGGCGCGGGAAATCCTGTCGCAGCCGAGCTTCAGCAGCCTTTACAAGGCGGAGCATCTGCCCGGCAAAGATGTGCGCTCTGACCAGCAAATCACCGAATACATAAGGCAATGGTCCAAGACCGATTTCCATCCGGCAGGTACCTGCAAGATGGGAAGCGACGATATGGCAGTCGTCGATAAGGACCTGAAGGTGCGTGGGGTCGACGCCCTGCGGGTCATCGACGCATCGATCATGCCGACGCTTGTCAGCGGCAATACCAACGCCCCCTCCATCATGATCGGAGAGCGCGGCGCGGATGCCATCCTAGGAAGGCGGGAACAGACCACACAGCCGTCGATAGGAATCGGACACGCTGCCCGGGCATTCCGTCAGCGTGGATTGAGAGGGTGACTGTGAGCCAAGCCCGCCCCTTGATCCTTCATATGTTTCATACGGCGCCTGCGTTGGTTGCTGTGTTCGACGGCCTTGCGACGGAGCTCGGTGCGGGCATAGCGCTGAAGCACACGGTGCGTGAAGATCTGCTGAAGTCGGCGATCGAGTGCGGCAGCGCCACGCCTGGGATCATAGCCGCGGCCGCCGAAGCCATGCTGGCGGAGTTCCGGCTGGGGGCGGATGCCGTGATTTGCACTTGCTCAACGATCGGGGCAGCCGCCGACGTCGCAAACTCGACTTCCCACAGGCCTGTGTTGCGCATCGACCGGCCCATGGCTCGCGAAAGCGTCAGGACTGGAAGCCGCATTCTGGTCCTGGCGACGCTCGGCACGACGATTGCCCCGACCGCTGCGCTGATCGAGGCGGAAGCCAGGGCCGCAGGACGCAAGCCCGATATCGATTCCGTCGTGCTCGACAGAGCGAGACAGCTTTTTCTGAGCGGTAACATCGATGCTTATCTCCAAGCGGTGGCGGAGGGCATCGCCGCAGCCACTCTCGACGCCGACGTGGTGGTGCTGGCACAGGCCTCGATGGCTGCGGCATTGCCACTCGTCGGCAAGACCGAAGTCCCGGTCCTGACCAGTCCCCGCATCGGGTTCATCGGTGCGCTTCGGGATCTCCAGCCCGGCGGCGCATGGGGAGCTTAGACAACATGAAGGCTTCCAACAGAATGATCGACCTGCGCAGCGACACGGTCACCACCCCGACCCCGGAAATGATCGAGGCGATGTCGCGCGCCGAGCTCGGGGACGATTTCTTCCGCGACGATCCGACCGTGCTCGACTTCGAAGCGGAAGTCGCGGATCTGCTTGGGGTGGAAAGTGCGATGCTGGTGATCAGCGGCACGATGGGAAACGTCGTATCAGCCATGGCGCTGGCGCCGCGCGGCACCTCGATCATCCTCGAGGCGGCCGCGCATATCCACATCAAGGAAAGCGGCTGGCCGTCGACGATTGGCGGCCTGACACCACGCCCGGTCCAGGGCATAGGCGGCATGATCTCCCCGGCGGCGCTTGCGGACGCGATCGCTGTGGGGCAGTCGCGGCTGAGTGCACCTGCAAGCTTGCTGTGCCTGGAAAACACCCACAATGCGGCCGGCGGCAGGGTGATGAGCCCGGAGGATCTCGCGGTTTTGGCCGGCATCGCCCATGAAAGCGGCCTTAATGTCCATCTCGATGGTGCGCGCATCTTCAATGCCGCCATATCCCTTGGCAGATCGGTCAGCGATTTCGTTCAGTCGGTGGACACGACCACATTCTGCCTGTGCAAGGGCTTGAGTTGCCCGCTCGGTGCGGTCGTTGCTGCGAGTTCCGAGATCATCGAGCAGACCCGGCGGTGGCGGCAGATTCTTGGGGGTGGCATGCGTCAGGCCGGCGTGATAGCCGCGGCCGGGCGGGTCGCACTGCGCACGATGGTCGATCGCCTCGCGGAGGATCACCAGAACGCGAAACTTCTGGCCACACGATTGAGGGACGCGGGCCTGGATGTCGATCCATCCACCGTCGACACCAACATCGTGTTTGTCAATCTGCCCCAAGGTGACTTCGACGTGGACTACCTGCACTCCGAATTGCTCGAAAGCGGCGTGCGGATATCGCCGGTAAAGGCAGGGCGCCTGCGCCTCCTAACCCACCGGGAGGTCACGCGGCGCGAAGCTCTGTTGGCCTCTGACCTCATCGCAAAGTCTTGCGGCGCGGCGCGAGGTCGACAGGCGTCTGGCGTGAACAAGGCCGGCGTGGACGCGATCTACTAGAGGGAGCGTCGCTGCCGACGCGTCCATTCCACGAATTTCAGTCTCGCGGAGTACCTCATGCTTCTGGGCGTCATCGCCGACGATTTTACCGGCGCGAGCGATATTGCCAACACGATCGCCAAGGGCCTTCCCGGCCAGGGCGGGCTCAAGACGTCCCAATTTCTCGGCGTTCCGGTGCGGGATGCCAAGCCCGACATCGAGGCGGGCGTTATTTCGCTGAAGACTAGGTCTGTCCCGACCAAGGAGGCAATCGACCAGTCGTTGGCGGCCCTTGCATGGTTGCGGAAACAGGGATGTGAGCAGCTCGTGTTCAAATACTGCTCTACCTTCGATTCCACGCCGGAGGGCAATATAGGGCCGGTCGCCGAGGCGATCGCAGAAGCGCTTTCCGTCCGGGGCGTCGTCGCCTGTCCTGCGTTTCCGACAGCGGGCAGAACCGTCTATCAGGGCCATCTGTTTGTCGGAGGTCGGCTTCTTCATGAATCGGGCATGCAGCATCATCCCCTGAACCCGATGACCGACCCGGACCTGAGACGTTGGCTTCAGCAGCAGTGCTCAACCCAGGTCGGTCATATCGCCTGGCCAACGGTCAAGGCGGGCGGTGATGCGATCGCGAATGCGCTCAGGGCGTCGGCGGCAAGCGGCGAGGTGCTGGCGATCGTCGACGCCATCGACGATGCGGATTTGCTTGCGATAGGCGCTGCCGTCCAGGACAGCCTGTTTGTAACCGGCGGATCGGGTATCGCTCTCGGTCTGCCCGCCAATTTCATAGCACAGGAAAAGGCTTCGGGCGCGCTGCCCGAGAAATCGAGCGTCGCCGGTCCCGAGGCGATCCTCGCCGGCAGTTGCTCCAGTGCAACGCGCGGCCAGATCGACTTCCACCTGCAATCGCATCCCGGCCTTCCGGTGGCTGTCGACGACGTGATGGCCGGCACGATGACCAGGCGGGATATCGTGGCATTCGCCTTGGCGAACGTAGGACGCGCGCCGATCGCCTACTCATCCGCCACACCGGCCGACGTGGAAGCGGCGCAAGCCCGGTACGGTCGGCAGGCGGTGGCCGATAGACTGGATCAATTGTTTGCCGATGCCGCCCGCGACCTCGTCGATTCCGGAGTGCGGCGGCTGGTCGTCGCTGGCGGTGAAACCTCCGGTGCGGTCGTCAGCGCGCTGGCGGTCGAGAGCGTCGCGATTGGCATGGAAATCGATCCAGGCGTGCCTGTACTTTCCGTTGCGGCGCCGGTTGCCATGGCGCTCGCGCTGAAATCCGGCAACTTCGGATCGCGCGACTTCTTTTCCAAGGCACTTCAACAAATGGCGGGACGATGACTAGCGAAGAACAGGTTCGGGCCAACATTGTCAGGCTGGCAAAGTCGCTTTTCGACCGAGGTTTTTCCGTCGGGTCGGCGGGGAACATTTCCTGCGCGGTGGAAGACGGCATTCTCATCACTCCGACAAATTCTTCGCTGGGATCGCCCGACGCGGACAGGATTTCCAAGATCAGCCGGGATGGGCGCCACATATCCGGTGACAGACCGTCAAAGGAGGTCTTCCTGCATCGCGCCTTTTACGAAAGCCGGCCGGCGACTGGCGCAGTCGTGCATCTCCATTCGACCTACTGCACCGCGCTCTCGTGCCTGGCCGATGTCGATCCCAACGATTGCATTCCTCCGCTGACGCCTTACGTCATCATGAGGGTCGGGCAGGTCCCGATCCTTCCCTATGTCAGGCCCGGCGACCAAAAGGCAGGCAAGTTGATCGATGATCTCGGCGGGAAATATGCCGCCGTCCTGCTCGCCAATCATGGGCCTGTCGTCGCGGGCAGGGATCTGGAATCCGCAGTGTTCGCCGCCGAGGAACTCGAAGAGACGGCCAAACTGCTCATCGTGCTGCGATCGATGAAGTTGCGCTATCTTACCGACGCCCAGGTCGAAGAACTGGGGACGGTCTTTGGAAAACCGTAGGGACACGATGGCGCCAGCTTCCAGCTAGATCAGCCCTGCAAGATGGCGTCCACTCCTCTTTTGGCCAGATCGATATCTTCTTGCGTGGAAAGACCGCTGACGGCGACGGCCCCGACCACCGTTCCATCGACAACGACAGGAAGCCCGCCGCCAAAGCCGGTGTAGCGGCTGTCGCCATAGGAACCCATGTCAAAACCCGCGCCCGGCGCTCTTGCTGCCTGCCCGACATCCATGGAGGGCCGGCGCTCACGTGCGGCGGTCCATGCTTTATTGGCTGCAATCAGGATGGATGGATAGGGTGCGCCATCAAGGCGAGACAGGGCGATCAATTCACCCTGTTGATCCACCACGGCGATGACGGCGCATTTGCCATCGGCCAGGATTGAATCAGCGATCACCTTGATTGCGCGCTCCGCGTCGGCGTGGCCAAGCGTGCTAATGGTCAGCATGGTGCGGTCCCAGGTTCAGGTCTGTTCTATCGAAATCGTTCGTCCCGTCGCTGCCGATTCGGCGACCGCCTTTGCCAGCTTCAGGCTCCAGACGCCGTCATCTCCGGACGAGGAGGGCTTGCCCCTGTTTTGGATGGCCGCGATGAAATCGGAGATGCCCCTGTCATAGGTCACTTTCAGTTCCAGTGGAATTTCGCGGTCGCCGTCCTTCGTGCGCAGGATCACGCGGCCGCCGGGCGCCTGGGACATGACGTCGATACCCAGGATGCTGCCCTGGCTGCCATGGATTTCGACGCCACGCGGTCCGTGGCCCACAACAAAGCTGTCATGGCATTGCACAAGGATGTCGCCGGGAAATTCCCAGACCGACATCACGCTGTCCTCGATGCGTTTCGGGCCTGTTCCCGAAGTCGCGGCGATGGCCGCTATTCTGATTGGGTTGGCGCCAAGGTAAAAACGAAGAAGGTCGCCATTGTGAACGGTAATATCATAGATCACGCCGCCGCCGGCAGCCTTGTCGTGAAGCCGCCAGGTCTTCAGGCTGTCTGGGAGTTCCCCTGCGTGGAAGACGCGTATCGAATTCACCTTTCCAATCGCGCCCTGGTCAATGAGGCTCTTGATGGCGCGGTGGCTCTCCATGTTTCGAAGATGGTGGTTGGTCGCCAGAACGACGCCCTTGTTTCGAGCCGCATCGACGATCTTCTGCGCATCCGCGATCTCAAGCGCCAAGGGTTTCTCGCACAGCACGTGCTTGCCGGCCTCGATTGCGGCCAAGGCATCCGGCACGTGCCGGTCGTTGGTCCTGCTTATATAGACGGCGGTAATTTCAGGGTCCGCAAGCATCGCCTCGACTGACGCATAGCTGGCAGCAATAGCCTTGTCGCTGGCGAAGGCCCTGGCTCTGTCCAAATCCGAACTGACAATCGCCTTTACCTTCCCGGACGGATGTTTCCGGATGGAATCCACCATCCACTCGCGTGCGATCGTGCTTGCGCCGATCAGACCCCAGACAACGGTATCGACCATCCTGTTTCCTTCCCTGTTGGCTTACGCGGAGGCGCAGCCCTGTGTCGCGGCTCGACTGCGCAATTGTCTGACAACGGATGGATTTGTCAACAAGCTTTGTAGAAAGGCAGGCAGGCCAAAAAATCGATATTTATGGAAGTACTCATAAATTTCAACATGTTAACACGCTATAGGAACTGTCGATCTCCAAAATTTGCGCATGCGGCTATTTTAGTGAGCCATAATTGTTGACAGATATGTAATATGTAATCATGATAGTCAGACATGTGTTGCCAACTGGAGGGTGCGGCTCGCTGGTGCGGTGCGAGCACATTGACCGAGCCGATAGAAAGTCAGGCCAGAACTGCAAAGCTCACGATCAAGCAATGCCTGTGTCGACGAAACACAATGTCGTCGGCTGCAGGCTTTGAATCGATGATCGAGATCGAAATTTGTCAGAAAACTAAACAGGGGAATTCAGATGATCACACGTAGTCTTATCATTGCTTCCATCATGTTGTCGGCATCCTCAACGATGTCGTTTGCTGGGGGAGAAAATGTTGAAGTCATGCATTACTGGACCAGCGGCAGCGAGGCGGCAGGTCTGGACGTGTTGAAACAGCTCCTTGAGAAGCGCGGCGTCACATGGTCGGATTCTCCGGTTGCCGGCGGTACCGGAATGAACATGGTGCAGGTCCTTCGTGCGCGCATCGCGTCCGATACAGCGCCCTCCGCAGCACAGATGCACGCACAGCAGGTTCAGGCCTGGGCTGCCGAGGGTGTGCTTACCGATCTCAGCGATCTGGCCAAAAAAGAAGACTGGGCGAAGATCATCGCTCCCGAGCTGGTGCCCCTGATATCGTACAACGGCAAGACCGTCGCGGTGCCGGTCAATGTCCACCGGTCGAACTGGCTCTGGTACAATAAGAAGGTGTTCGACAAGGCCGGGGTCCAGCCGCCGACCACCTGGGACGAATTCAACCAGGTGTCCGAAAAGCTGCTGGCCGCTGGCGTGACGCCCCTGGCCCTTGGCGGCCAACCTTGGCAGGAGGCCGATCTGTTCGAGAACGTTGTGCTTGGCCTCGGCGGTGCTGACTTCTACCGCAAGGCGCTGATTGAGCAGGATCAGGAAGCGATCAAGAGCGAAACGATGGTCAAGGTGTTCGACCAGCTTCGCGTCATGAACAAATTCGTCGACAAGAACTATCCCGGCCGCGACTGGAACCTGGCGACCCAGATGGTGATCAAGGGCGAAGCCGGCATGCAGATCATGGGCGACTGGGCAAAGGGTGAATTGTCGCTCGCCAAGATGGAGCCGAATGTCGACTATGGCTGTTCGCCGGCGCCCGGCACCAAGGGCGACTACGTCTGGTTGACCGACAATTTCGGTTTCTTCACGACCAAGGACGAAAACCGCGTCAAGGGCCAGATGGAGATGGCGTCCGCCATTCTCGACAAGGATTTCCAGGAGGCCTTCAACATCAAGAAGGGGTCGATCCCGTCCCGCGTGGACGTTTCGATGGACAAGTTCGATTTCTGCGGCAAGGCGGCTTATGCCGATCGCGCCGAGGCACAGAAGACCAACACGTCGCTTCCGTCGCTTACCCATAATGCTGCGACCGGGGCCACCAAGACCGGCGTCTTCCTCGACGTGGTCTCGACCTTCTTCGAAACGCCCACCATGACCTCGCAGCAGGCCATCGATCAACTCGTGGCCGGGTTGAAGTCGGCCGAGTAACAGCAATCGAGCCGAAGCAACGCCCCCGAAGTTTCGGCGGCGTTGCCTCAACTACTTCGCCGCCGCAACTGCCCCTCGCCGCATGGCAGGAGCCGTTATCCGGAGCATGCAGAAAGGCCATACCGTGGCGATGAGTTTTCCCGATGCAGGCGCTTTCGCCGACGGTAGCACGCCAAAGTCCGATCTTCGGCTGTGGCTGGGCAAGAACGCCTCTCAACTGGCGCTCGCTCCGTCGGTTGTCATCGTGCTGGTAGTCATCTACGGCTTCATGATTTGGACCGGCGTGATCTCGCTTACCGCATCCAAAATGCTGCCCAACTACAGCTTTGTCGGATTTGCCCAGTACGATCGTCTCTGGTCAAACCCGATATGGCAGATCGCCGTGTCCAACATCTTCATATTCGGCTTTCTGTTCATCGGGTTTTCGACGGCAATCGGCCTCGCTCTGGCGATTCTGATCGACCAGAAGATCCGCGCGGAAGGCTTCCTCAGGACCGTCTATCTCTACCCGATGGCGCTGTCCTTCATCGTCACCGGGACGGCGTGGAAGTGGATCCTCAATCCGGGTCTCGGATTGGAGCGTTTGCTCCATTTATGGGGTTGGGAAAGCTTCAGGTTCGACTGGCTGGTCAACACCGAATACGCGATTTACACCCTGGTCATCGCCGGCGTGTGGCAGTCTTCGGGCTTTGTAATGGCCCTGTTTCTGGCGGCGTTGCGGGGCATCGATGAGGATCTTGTCAAAGCTGCACGGCTCGACGGGGCAGGGGCGACGCAAATCTATCGGCGCATCATCATACCCCAGCTTGGACCGACCTTCATGACCGTGGGCGTGATCCTGATGCAACAGGCCGTAAAGAGCTTCGACCTCGTCGTCGCACTGACGTCAGGCGGCCCCGGAAACAGCACCAATCTGCCCGCGACCTTCATGTACACCCAGACGTTCGGGCGCGATCAGATGGCGGTGGGTGCGGCCAGTGCCATCATGATCCTCATGACAGTGGCCGCGATTGTCGTTCCCTACCTCTATATCGACATCAGGAACAACCGCGATGAGCGCTGATGCCATCATTCTGCAGCGCGGCGCGTCGCATCAGGTCGCCCGCATCTTCATCTATGTCTGCCTTATCCTTTTCGCAGCCGTGTATCTTATGCCGCTGCTGGTCGTGGTCCTGACTTCCGTGAAGGACCTTGACGATATCCGCAACGGATCGATCCTATCGCTTCCGCAGCGTGTTACCTTCGAGCCTTGGCGCCAGGCGTGGTCCGAGGCTTGCATAGGATTGCGCTGTGCCGGCCTAAAGGATTTCTTCATCAACTCCGTGGTGATGATCGTGCCCTCGGTAACGATTTCAACGGCGGGTGGGGCGATCAATGGCTACGCGCTGACACAGTGGAAATTCCGCGGTGCGGATCTGATTTTCGCAATCCTGCTGTTCGGCGTTTTCATTCCCTTCCAGATCATCCTGATTCCGATGGCCCGGACCCTGGGCGCTATCGGCGCCGCCAACACCATGGTCGGACTTATAATGGTCCACGTGGTTTACGGCATTCCGTTCACAACCTTGTTCTTCCGGAATTTTTTTCTGTCGCTGCCGTCGGATCTGGTTAAGGCGGCACGGGTTGACGGCGCCGGTTTCTACCAGACCCTTTGGCGCATCATCCTGCCGATTTCGGTGCCGTGTTTCGTCGTGTCGATCATCTGGCAATTCACGAACATCTGGAACGATTTCATCTTCGGCACGACGTTTACGTCGGGCGAAAATGTTCCGGTCACCGTGGCGTTAAACAATGTCGTGAACACAACGACGGGCGTCAAAGCCTACAACGTCGACATGGCGTCCGTGGTCATGACCGCGCTGCCTACTCTGGCGATATATGTGTTCGCCGGCAGGTATTTCCTGCGCGGTCTCATGGCCGGTTCGATAAAGGGCTAACGAGGGCGTCAGGTCGATGCTCAAGGCTCAAGGAGATGCAAAAGCGGAAAAGATTTATGTATGAGGCCTAGCATCAAGCTGCGCGACCTAAAGAAATGCCTTTGGTACGAAACAAAAGTGCAGGCGATAGCGACGCGCTTGGTAGACAAGTGGGGTTTTGCGAAGGCTCAGACGGGTGCCCAGGCTGTGGCGCGCCGCTGCGCAGGAACGCGATCGAAAATTGCCTGGGATATCGCTATGTCAGTAAGCGACTGCAATCGCCTGGACATCTATTATCACTGAATGGACGGGCTGATCCGGCAACCGGCGCCCCTGCTCGCTTGCGGTACCCATCCAATATTTTCCGACATTTAGGTGGGCGCGGGACGAAGCGGAGCGATACAGAAGATTTCCGACTTTAGCCCACAAATAGATGTTCTTAATTCGCCTTTCGGGCCGCAAACAACGATGGACACGAATGGCGGCTTTGCGCCTCATGCACGAACCCGCTTCGCGGGAGGGGCGCCTCGTTCTGAGATGGCGCGACAGGCATTGGTCTTGAGCGGGTAGAAGCTGCGATCCGACCATGGAGTTCCTTCAACGAGAGGAACTCGCCATGGATACCCCGTCGACGGATGCACCGATCACGCCACTTCGCCAGCGCATGCAGCAAGACATGCTCATGCGGGCCTGGGCTCCCATACCCAGCAGGACTACGTTCGTCACGTCCGGCGCTTCGCAGCCTTCCTCCGACGCTCTCCCGATGCTGCGACGCCCGAGGACATCCGCCGCTTCCAGTTGTATCAGCATGAGAACGGCGTCGGGCCTGCGACCATCAACGGCGCGGTCTCGGCGCTGCGGTTCCTGTTCCTGGTGACGCTGAAGCGGCGGGATCTGGCCCGTGTGCTGGTGATCATGCGCCATCCACGCAAGCTGCCGGACGTGCTGAGCGTTGAGGAAGCGGCGCGGCTGCTCGAAGCAGCACCTGGCATCAAGTACAAGGCCGCGCTCGGTGTCGCCTATGGCGCGGGCCTGCGCGTATCGGAGGTCGCGCACCTCAAGGTCGACGACATCGACTCGACACGCATGCTGATCCGCGTCGAGCAGGGCAAAGGACGCAAGGATCGCAACGCCATGCTCTCGCCGCAACTCTTGGAACTGCTGCGGCTGTGGTGACGCGAAGGCCGGCGTCGCGGGGTGATGCTTCCGCATGGCTGGCTGTTCCCGGGGCGCAGTTGCACCGATCCGATCTCGTCGCGGCAACTCCATCGCGCGGTTCAGGAAGCCGCCGAAGTCGCCGGCATCCGCAAGCGCGTCAGCCCGCATACGCTGCGGCACAGCTTCGCCACCCACCTGCTTGAGCAGGACGTCGACATCCGTGTCATCCAGGTGCTGCTCGGGCACAGCAAGCTCGAAACGACAGCGCTCTACACCAAGGTCTAGACCCGGACGATCCATGCGGTCGCAGGTCCGCTCGACCGGCTGATGGCGCTGATGGAGGATAAGTCGCCTCCCGGCTGAACCGGTGAGGGCGGACCTGGAGGTTGCCGATATCTTCCGTGCTGCCGGCCCCGGATACCGGGTCGCCCATGCAGGGCATCTGAGCCAACAGCAGCTCAAGGCGATGTCAGCGATCGAGAACTGCCGCACCGCAGCCCTTGGCGGTCACGTCGAGGCCTGTGAGGACTGCGGCCAGTGGCGCATCGCCTACAACAGCTGCCGCAACCGGCACTGTCCCAAGTGCCAGGGCGCGGCCGCGCGCACATGGCTCGCCGAGCGGGAAGCCGACCTGCTGCCGGTCGGCTACTTCCATGTCGTGTTCACGCTGCCGGCCGAAGTCGCCGACGTCGCCTTCCACAACAAGTCGCTGGTCTACGACTTGCTGTTGCGCGCGGCATCGGAGACGATGGTCACGATAGCAGCGGACCCCCAGCATCTCGGCGCGCGCATCGGCATCACTGCCGTGCTCCACACATGGGGCTCGGCAATGACGCACCATCCCCATGTCCACATGATCGTGCCGGGCGGCGGCATCGCGCCGGACGGGAAACGCTGGGTCTCCTCGCGCCCGGCCTTCCTTCTTCCGGTGAAGGTGCTCGGCAAGCTCTTCCGCCACCTGTTCCTGACCCGCCTGATCGCACTGCACGACGCTAGGCGGCTCGCCTTCTTCGGATCGATGGCGCACCTCGCCGACCGACGGGCATTCCTGCGCCACCTGGCTGCCGTCAGGAAAAAGCGCTGGGTGGTCTACGCCAAGCCGCCCTTCGCCGGACCGCAAGCGGTGCTTGCCTATCTGTCGCGCTATACCCACCGGGTTGCGATCTCGAACCGCCGCCTGATTGCCTTCGACGACGCTGGCGTCACCTTCCGCTACAAGAACTATCGCCGCGACGGCACCGACCGCCAGCAGGTCATGACGCTCGCCACAGACGAGTTCATTCGCCGCTTCCTGCTGCACGTCCTGCCGCGCGGCTTCCATCGCATCCGCCACTACGGCCTGCTCGCAGGCGGCTCTCGCAAGGACTGCCTGGCGCTCGCCCGCCACCTGCTCGCGGCCGCGCCTCCCGTCACGAACGATCCTGCGACGGAACCGGACGACTTCCGCCCGCCGTGCCCGTGCTGCGGCGGGCGTATGATCGTCATCGAGGTGTTCGAACGGTGCAGGCAGCCGCGCGGACCGCCGAGCCAAACAGCAACAAACCGGGAGAACGCTCCATGACCCGGCATGGCCCGCTTCCTCGCACGACCGCGCCACGCCGGCGCGGCTCAATGGGAAGGTATGCGCGCGTCGCTATGGCGCCGGTCGTCAGGCACGTGAAGCCCGTCGGTATCACCGCAAGAAGCTCTCCGATCTGGCCCAGAAGCCGCATGCTCGACCAGCCACGAGAGCTCCAATAGCGGACGTCCGCGACAGACGCTGGCACACCCCAAAACACAAATCCCCATAGCTCACCGCCTGCTGCCCGCGGGTTCCTGACCCTTCAGCATATCGGTCGTCAACACCATCTTGGCGCATTGCCATAAGCGGACATGCGATAGCCAAGCGCTAGCTCGAGCTTCTACTTTGCTTTACTCCGTCCATTCCCGAATACGGCGCACGATCTCGGCGGTCGAGATCCCATAGCGATCGTGAAGCGTTGGCAGCGCGCCGGCATCTAGAAACTCGTCGGGCAAGGCGATTTGGCGGAAGACCTGGGTCACGCCTTCGCGCATCAGCAGGGCGGCAACCCCTTCACCCAACCCGCCGATGATCGTGTGGTTTTCGGCGACCACCACCATCCGTCCGGACTGGCGCGCGGCAGTACGGATCGCCTCAGCATCGAGCGGCTTGATCGTCGGCACATGCATAACGGCGCAGCCGATCCGGTCCGCTTCCAGCGCTTTTGCGGCCTCCAGCACGCGCATGGTCATCAGGCCGCTCGAAATGAACAGCACGTCCGAGCCATGGCGCAGCAGCCGCGCCTTGCCGATCTGGAACTGGTAGCCGTAGCTATCGAGGACTACGGGGACCTTGCCGCGCAGCAGCCGCATATAGACTGGCCCCTTATGGTCCGTGATCGCCTCGGTGGCCTGTTCGACGTCGAGCGCGTCGCAAGGGTCGATGATCGTCAGGTTGGGCAGGCCGCGGAAGATGGCGATGTCTTCAGTCGCCTGGTGACTCGGCCCATAGCCGGTGGTCAGCCCCGGCAGGGCGCAGACGATCTTCACGTCAAGATTCTCCTCGGCGATCGCCATGCAGATGAAATCATAGGCGCGCCGCGAGGCGAAAACGGCATAGGTCGTGGCGAAGGGCGTGAAACCCTCGCGCGCCAGGCCGGCGGCAGCGCTCATCAACACCTGCTCGGCCATGCCCATCTGGTAGAAGCGGTCTGGATGCTCCTGCGCGAAGACATGGAGGTCGGTGTATTTCGCAAGGTCCGCCGTCAGCCCCACTATCCCGGGCCGCCGGTGGGCTAACCGGGCAAGCGTGTGCCCGAACGGCGCGTTGCGCGTCGCAACGCCGTCGGCCGCGATCGAGGCGATCATCGCTGACGTGGTTTTGCGCTCTCCCGCCTTGATGGCTTGGCGCGGCGCGAATTTTGACAGCCTCACTGCGGACGTCCCTTTTCCAGAGCTTCGAGCGCCAGCGCCCATTCGTGCGGCTCGACGCGGATGAAATGCGTGATGTCGCGGGCCTCGAGGAACGGCACGCCCTTGGCCATGAGGGTGTCGCAGACGATGACACGCGGGCGCGGCTCCTTGAGGGCCTTGGCGATATCGAACGCCGCGCGGACCGCCTCGATGTCGTTGCCGTCGACGCGCTGCGCGTGCCAGCCGAACGCTTCAAACTTGTCTGTCACCGGCTCCGACGACAGCGTCGCCGTCGACTGGCCGTCGGCCTGCTGGTTGTTGAAGTCGACGATGGCAATGAGGTTGTCGAGCTTGTGGTGGGCGGCGGACATTGCCGCTTCCCAGGTTGAGCCTTCGCCGAGCTCTCCATCGGACAAGAGATTATAGACGAAACTGTCGCTCTGCTTGCGTTTCAGCCCCAGGCACATGCCGACGGCGATGCCGAGCCCGTGGCCTAGGGACCCGCCGGTGATCTCCATGCCGGGCGTATAGGCGGCCATCCCGGACATCGGCATGCGGCTGTCGTCGGTGCCGTAGGTCTCGAGCTCTTCCTCCGGCAGAACGCCTGCTTCGATCAATGCCGCATAGAGCGCGATCGCATAATGTCCGATCGACAAAAGGAAGCGGTCGCGCCCCTCCCATTGCGTGTCATCCGGCCGGTAGCGAAGCGCATGGAAATAGGCGACCGCGAGCACGTCGGCCACCCCGAGCGCTTGCCCGACATAGCCCTGACCCTGGACTTCGCCCATGCGCACGGCATGCCGGCGGATGCGATAGGCCCGTTCGGCAAGGCTGACGTTGCTGCCCGCGCGCGGCATCTCCAATCCTGCCGCATCATCAGCCATGGATCAGCATCCCACCATTGACGTCGATCACGGCGCCGGTGATGTAGCTGGCCAGATCGGAGGCGAGGAAGAGGTAGGCGCCCGCCACATCACGCGCCTCGCCCAGCCGGCTGAGCGGAATTCCCTTGATGATGTCGGCGCGCATCGCATCGGTCAGCTTGCCGCCGGTGATGTCGGTCTGGATCAGGCCTGGCGTGACGCAGTTGACGCGGATGCGGTCGGGTCCGAATTCGCGTGCCATAGCCTTGGCAAGCCCGAGCACACCCGCCTTGGCGGCTGAATAGTGCGGGCCACCGAAGATGCCGCCGCCGCGTTGCGCGGAAACCGACGACATGCAGATGATCGAGCCGCCGCCATTTTCACGCATATGCGGGATGAAGGCCTGGCTGAGATAGAGGACGCCGCGCAGATTGACATCGAGGATGCGGTCCCAGTCGGCCGGGCCGATGTCCAGTGTCTTTACGGGCTGCGTGATTCCGGCAATGTTGCACAGCACCTCGACCCTTCCGAACGCTTCGGTCGCTTCTGCCGCAGCTCTCTTGCAGGCATCGAGGTCGGCGACGTTGCAGGCGATGCCCATGTGCTCGGGTCCAAGCGACGCGGCGGCGTCACGGGCTTGTTCCTCATCGAGGTCAAGAATAGCAATGCGCGCGCCTTGCTCCGCCATCAGCGTTGCCGTGGAGCGGCCAATTCCCCGGGGGCTTGCGGCACCCGAAATGACCACGGCCTTGCCCTTCAGCAACATGTCGAACTCTCCTGCTATTTCCAATCTTTTGGCGGATGACCTAAAGCCGGTAGAACCGGGCGGCGTTGTCATGGAACAGCGCAAGCCGCTCTTCATGCGGATAATGTCGCGTGATCTCCTTGAAGGCGTTCACGATGGCGTCGAAGCTGGAGAACAGCTTGTCGACCGGGAAGTTCGTCGCGAACATCGATCGGTTGATGCCGAAGGCGGCGATCGCCTCCTCGACGTAAGGTCGGATCGACCCCGTGGTCCATGTCCAGTCGCCCATGCCGAGACCCGAGATCTTGCAGGCGACGTTCGGCGCCTGTGCGAGCTGGCGCATGCCCTTCTTCCAGGCGTCGAAATGCTCGGGCCCGTCGACCTGCATGCCGGTGTGGTTGAGGATGATCTGCACATCAGGAAAGGCGCGCGCCAATTCAAGAAACTCGCCCATCTGCGGATAGTAGAGCTGCAGATCAAAACTCAGCCCGCGCTTCGCCAACTCTCGGAAGCCACGCCGCCATTCGGGTGTCCGGCTGACTTCCGGCCGCGTCAGATAGGTCTTGGCGGGGTCGGCATGATAATTCATCGACTGCCGGATGCCGCGGAAGCTCGGATATTCCATGTGTCGGTCAAGAAGGTCGCCGACATCGGGCTTGGACAGGTCGGCGTAGCCGACGATGCCATGGGGAAAACCCCGCTTGTTGGCGATGCCTTGCAGCCAGCGCGTCTCCCCGACCGGATCGGCGGGATTGAACCCGACGTCCAGGTGGACCGATTTCACCAGGTTCTGGTTCCTGGCGTCTTCCAGATAGTCGTCGATCAGATAGCTCTTGCGGATCGCCTCATAGTCGCCGAAGGCGGCCGGCTTAACGCCATCGGTCAGCCATGGATAATAGTGGGTCTCCAGATCCCAAAGGTGATGATGCGGATCGATGAAAGGCAGTTCGGCCACGGTCGGAATCCCTCGCTTGCTGCTGGACCCGCCGGCATCGCCGGCGGGTCCGTTCGAAGACGGTCAGTTGCTCGGGGGGAAAACGCGGGCGATGACCTTCTTGGCCTCGGGGCTGTCGACCTTGTCTGCGGTGACCAATGGCATCACTAAGGCCAGATCCTGGGTTACCTTGCCTCCCGTCAGGGCGTTGTAGACTTGCTGGGTGCCGTCGATGCCTTGGCCGACCGCTTCCTGGAAGAAGATGCCCTGGATCGCCCCCTTCTTCAGCAGCGCAATGGTAGTGGGCGAGCCGTCGGCGACGGTGATGCCGACTTTGCCGGTAAGGCCTCGGGTCTCGACCACCTTTGCGGCCCCGCTGCCGGCCTCATCATACATGCCGTAGATAGCCTTGATGTCGGGATGCGCAGTAAGCAGGTTCATTTGCCTGGGTGACAGCCTCATTGATGGTGAGGCCCCGGGTTTCAAGCATCTGGACCAGGTCGCAGCCGTCTGCCGCGAACGCCTCCTTGGCGCCCTTGAGATACTTCTGCGCATTCTCCCGGTCTTGCGGCAGCGACAGCATGCCGACCTTGTTGCCGCCGCGCTCCTTGGCGAGATCGCAGGTGAATTTCCCCTGAGCTTTGCCGGTCTCATAATTGTTGGCAGTGACCGATGACGTATAGTTGGTCAGGCCCGGCTGCGGGCCGATGCCGGCGAAGGCGATCGGCACCTTTTGCTTTTCCAGATAGTTGAGCAGCGGCGGCGTCGATGTCGAGCTGACCGGGCCGATCACGATTGCCGCGACCCCCTTTGTCACGGCCGTCCGCGCGTTGTCCATCTGCTTGGCGGGTGAGTTCTCAGAGGTGTACTCGACATAGTCCATGCCGAGCTCCTTGGCCTTCTCCTTCACGCCGTAGCCGACCCATTGCCAGTAGGAGATGTCCAGCGAGGGCGCGATATAGGCGACGGTCTTCTTGTCCTCGGCGTATGATGCGCTGGACACGGCGGACGCCGCCAATGCTGCAATCAGTATGCTCTTCAACTTCATCTTGGTTCCTCCCGTGATGATCTAGAGTCGGTTCTTGTTGCTGAAGCGGTCGATTAGCACCGCAAGCAGGATCGCCGCGCCGGTGACGGAGCCTTGCCAGAAGCTGTTGACGCCGATGAGGTTCACGCCGTTCTGGATGCAGGTGATCATCAGCGCGCCCAGCACGGCGCCGATAGCGCTGCCGGTTCCGCCAAAGAGGCTGGCGCCACCGATGACGACGGCAGCGATCGCCTGCAGCATCAGGCTGGCGCCTGCCGTGGCCTCGGCGTTGAGGATGTAGCTCACCGTCAGCAGCCCGGCGAACGAAGCGAGGAGCCCTGACGCGACATAGGCCGCGAACTTGATGCGGAGCACCGGAATGCCGAGCAGGCGGGCGGCAATGGCGGACGAGCCGACGGCATAGAACCAGCGGCCCAGCACGACCTTGCGCAGCACATATTCCAGCACGACCATCAGGATGATGCAGAACAGAAGATGATTGGGGATGCCGGGGATGATCTCGCCGGAATTCAGCAGCCAGAAATCCGGCGCACCGATCGGCATCGAGCGACCGTTCGTGACGATGAAGGCCAGGCTGCCCGCTACCGCGTAGGTGATGAGGGTGACGACGAAAGGGGCGAGCCTGACGACAGTGACGAGAAAGCCGTTGATCGCTCCGAATACCAGCCCCACGGCGAAGCCTGCCAGGCTGGCGGTAAGATCGTCCGCTCCATTGGCCATTGCCAGCGCCGTGACCATTCCAGTCAGCGAGAACACCGAGCCGACCGAAAGATCGATACCCCCGGTGACCGCGACCAGGAAGACGCCGAGGGACATGATGATGAGCGGCGCGGCTGCCTGGATGATGTTTTGGACATTGCCCATGCTGAGCGCCGCGGGCACGAATATGCCGACCGCCAGCAACAGGACGACAATCGCCCCGGCGATCGCACACTCGGTGCGGTAGGACAGAAGAATCCCGGGCGCGCGGGTCCTATCGGCCCGAGCCTTCTTGGCCGTCGTGGCGCCGTTGGTTGCGTCGGTCATGCTGCCATCCCCGTCAGCTCGGCGAGCCCGTCTTCGGTGAAGCGCTCGTCCGGTAGAAACCCCTTCGGGCGCCCCTCGGTGTCGAAGGCAAAGATCACATCGCACAGCTCGAGCAGTTCGACGTTCTCGGTCGACCACCAGACAATGATCGCTCCGGCATCCGCCATCTCGCGGATCAGGGCGTAGATGTCGTGCTTGGTGCCGATGTCGACGCCGCGCGTCGGCTCTTCCAGCACCACCATGCGCAGCGGCAATCCAAGCCAGCGGGCAACGATCAGCTTCTGCTGGTTGCCGCCGGACAGCGACGCCGGAAGGTCCCAGATCGAACCCGCCTTCAACTGCAGCGCCGAAACCAGATCGGAACATTCCTGCCATTCGGCGGCGCTGACGACCCGTCGCCTGTCGCGGACTCTCCGCGCGGCAAGCACGTTGTCGACGATCGGAAGCTGCGAAAGGATGCCCTTCGCCGCCCGGTCGCCCGAGACGAAGCCGATGCCCGCGCGCGCCGCCGCAGCCGGGGAGGGGAAGCTTTCTCCGAAACCGTCGCCAGCAAGGCGCCAGCCGGCGCCCTTTCCCGCGCCGACAAGCGGATCGATCAGACCCGTCGGACCCGCCGGCGCGCCGGCCAGCCCCAGAATGGTGCCGGGCCAAATCTCCATCCTGGCGGCGTCCGGGCCGAAGAGTTCCACCGGCGCGCCCTCTTGGGCGCGCTCCAGCCGCCTAGGCTGTGGTCCTGATCGGTGCGTGGACTGCCCCATCCGCTGGACGATCTCGGCGTCGCTCAGCGATGCGAGCGGCGTGGCATTCGCAACCGTTGTTCCATCCCGTAGAATGGTGCAGACATCGCAGAGCTCGCGGATTTCCCGCATCCGGTGCGAGACGAAGACGATCCCAATGCCCTCTTCGTGCGCCAATCGCTTGAGCACGGAGAAAAGCTTTGCCGTCTCGCCGGCGGTGAGGTTGGCGGTCGGCTCATCGAGAAGCAGCACCTCGGCGCCTGTTGAAAGCGCGCGGGCGATCTCGACGATCTGTCCTTCATGCAGGGATAGCTTGCGCGCCGGCAGATCTACGATCGCTTCACCGATGGCTGGATCGATCAGGCGAAGGGCATTGAGCGCAATCTCGCGCATACGACGACGACTGCTCTGCGACAAACCGGATTTCGCATGCACGATGCCGATGTTTTCCGCGACCGACAGTTCAGGCAGCAGCGCCAGCTCTTGATGCACCACCGCTATGATGGGACCGCTCCGGTCGGCTTTCGCCGATGCGAAACCGATCTCGCCGGCGTCACGGGAGGTCAGACCTGTGATGATGCGAATCAGGGTGCTTTTGCCGGCGCCGTTGCCGCCCAGCAGCGCATGGATTTCGCCGGCTCGGACCTGAAAGCTCACACCGCGCAGGACACGGGTCACGCCATAACTCTTCTCGACATTGGCAGCGTCGATCAAAGGCTTCCTGGTCGATACCTGTGCAGCCGCCTGCACATTGCCGGCGCCACCTGGACCCTGGGCCGTTTCCATTCTGCATCTCCTCCCGAGATCGCAGAAATGATGCGGCCGATTGACATTCGGCTCAATTCTCGTTTCTTAACGAGTTGTGTAGCTGAACTTAACTGACGATGTCGGACATCAAGTTCAATTCGATGACGCATTTCGAAGCCGTTGCGCGCCTCGGTGGAGTCTCGAAGGCGGCACAGGAATTGCAGGTGACCCCTTCGGCTGTTAGCCAGCAACTCCGGCTCTTGGAACATCAGCTCGGCGTGCGGCTCTTTCAGCGCGAAAAGCGCCATCTCTCTCTGACGATCGATGGTGAACGGCTCTATCAGACAACCACGCAGGCGTTCGAATCCATACGCGAGGTTCGAAACGCCATTGTGCGGCAGCGCGAAAGTTTCCAGCTCAGCCTTCGCGTGAGTCCATCCTTCGGCGAGAGATGGCTGGCGCCACGTTTGGCCGAATTCAGCAAGGAATACCCGACCTGGAATCTGCGCGTCGACGCGACACCCAATTTCTCTGATTTCGAAACCGAGGTCATCGATCTCGATCTTCGCTACGGCGACGGGGGTTGGGCCGGCCTTTATTCGGATTGCGTTGTCAACGACCTGATCCTGCCGATGTGCTCGCCTTCCTACCTTGCTGAATTGCGAAGGCTTTCATCCGACCCGCGCCAACAGCTTCGCCAAGCGAGACTGATCGACAGCGTGAAAGCCTATTTCCGCTGGGATTATTGGCTGCCGCGCAACGGTGTCCAAGGCGCACGCATGACATATCCCACTCGTTTCGACCGTTCGTCGATGTCTGTTCAACTGGCGAAGGATGGAGCGGGCGTGGTCCTGGAAAGCACGTCGATTGCATTCGAGGACCTTGTTTCGGGCGCTTTGGTGCCCGTCTCGACCGAGTTCGAAGTCATAGAGTTTCCCGGATACTGGCTCGTTTGCCCTTCGCGGCACATGAACCGGCGCGCGGTGAGGCTGTTCTCGGAATGGGTGTCGCGGGTCGGCAAGCGCGATACGAATCTGGCTCGTCAGTTCTTGTTGGAGAGGGGACTTCATATCTCGTTCGAACGACGGCCTCACTTCGGCACGCGGGATGAGAAAGTAGTGTCAATGGCTTGAGTTGAAGATATTGTGGCCCCACGAAAGCTGCCTGGCTGCTCTCGACCCACAACAGCCGCGCTCTTGCCCTTTGTAATGAACATGCGTTTATCAACCCCTTGCGTGGGCGGCATAGAAATCCCGCTCGCAAGGAAAACTAATCTTTCTCCTGATCCTTCGGTTCGCCAGACCATACGAGATCATACGAAGGATATGGGTTGGCTAACCATCCCGTAAGCCATTGGTTTCCCTTAGAAGTCTCACACCCTCCGGGCCCACCATTATCTTTGATTTTGTTGATTAAAATTGAGCTAGGCCCGAAACGTTGTGGGCTTGGGCAAAATCGTTGCTCCCGTCAAATTGGAGGCGCAGCACGATCGAGCGTTTAACAATCATTGCGCGGACACAAGCCTAAACCGCCGCTGCATGCCCATGCGGGAGCGAAATCGCGCCGCCACTTGTAACGATCCGCTTCCGGCCGCTGCTCCAGATCCTTGGGGCGGCATCTTACGAAGCGAGGTGAATAGCAGACGCTAACGCGCTGATGCCACTGACCTCAAGGTTCAGATCGCCGGCGCGGACCCCGGGGCGCCTCTGACCCTCCTGGGAATCGGTCAAGATGCGCATCGCGCTCGCCCGTTAACGTCATCGCGCCCCACGAAGGTGTTCGAGAACATGGCGCTTGGCGCCTCGTACGGCCGCCTCCAACGGCAAACCTTGAGCTAACGATGCGGCGATGGCGCTGGACAGCACGCAGCCGGTGCCACGCATCCCCCGATCGACGCGAGGCGCTTCGACCCGAACTGCGCGACGGTCCGGCTGCAGGAGAACGTCATTCGCATGACCTCCGTGCGCGTGCCCGCCCTTGACGAGCACGGCGGTCCGCACCGTCGCCAACAGGTCCTCGCCTTGAACGCAAGCGCCTTCTTCGTCCTTCGCAGGTTCTGTTCCTACCAAGGTTGCCAGCTCGATCAGATTCGGCGTGACAAGCCGGCAGACCGGCATCAGATCACGGCGCAACACGTCGATAGCATGGTCCTCCAGCAACACGCGCCCCGAGGTGGAGGCCAGAACCGGATCAAGCACCACCGGCACTTCGCGATTGGCAGCCAGGACGGAGCAGACGGCCTGGACCGCTGCCGCCGTGCCCAGCATGCCGATCTTGACCGCTGCGACCGGATTGGCAGCAAAGGCCGCACGCATCTGAGCGGCGATAAGCTCCGGCGGCATCTGCTCGATGTGCTCGACGGCCGCGTGAGTCTGCACCGTAACGGCCGTGACGGCGAGGCAACTGCGCAGTCCAAAGGCGGATACGGTCTCGACGTCTCGGGCCATTCCCGCGCCGCCGCTCGAATCCGAGCCGGCAACGATCAGCACATGCGGCGTCATCGCCATGGCGCCGTCGCCGCCAGCCATTCCAATGCGCGCGCCTCGGGCTGCGCGTTCCGGGTGATGTCGGTCACCACCGCCGCACTTTGGGCGCCGTGCGCGAAGACACCGGCAACGCGCTCGACGGTGAGCCCGCCGATGGCCACCAGCGGAATCTCACCGACGCGCTGCTTCCAGGCGCCAATGCGGTCCAGCCCCTGCGGAGCCCATTTCATCGCCTTGAGAGTGGTCGGATAGATCGGTCCGAGTGCGACATAGTCCGGCTCGGCTCGAAGCGCGATTTCGAGTTCGGCGTCGTCGTGCGTGCTGAGGCCGAGCTTGGTGCCCGCCCTGTGGATCGCGCTTAGATCGGCGTCGGCCAAGTCTTCCTGGCCGAGATGGATGAAATTGCAATCCTCCTCGATCGCGATGCGCCAGTAATCATTGATGATGAGCTGGCAGCCATGGCGTTCGCACAAGGACTTCGAAGCGCGAATCTCCCGGCGCAGCGAAGCGTCGTCCCGGTCCTTGATGCGCAGTTGCACCAGCTTCACGCCGAGCGGCACCATGCGTTCGATCCAGGCGGCGGAATCGACGATCAGGTAAAATGGATCGAGCTTCATCAGAATGCTGCCATGCCGATGACGGGGGTCGAGGGAACGGCCATGTCTCGCGGCTCGAGCAAGCCGGCGCGATAGGCCTCGCGGCCGGCCTCGACCGCCCTGCCGAAGGCCGCGGCCATGACGACAGGGTCGCCGGCCTTGGCGACCGCGGTGTTGAGCAGCACCGCGTCGTAGCCGAGCTCCATCACTGCCGCGGCATGCGAGGGCCGGCCGATGCCGGCATCGACAATCAGCGGAATGCCGGGGAAATGGCCGCGCAGGCTTCGCAGCGCATCGAGATTCTGCGGCCCGCGGGCGGAGCCGATCGGCGCGCACCAAGGCATCAAGAGCCTGCAGCCGGCGTCAAGCAGGCGCTCGGCAACGATGAGGTCGTCGGTCGTGTAGGGAAAGACCTCGAAGCCTTCAGAGGCAAGCATCCTTGCGGCTTCGACCAATCCGAAGACGTCGGGCTGCAGCGTATCGTGGTTGCCGATCACTTCGAGCTTGATCCAGTCCGTGCCGAACACCTCGCGCGCCATCCGCGCCGTCGTGACCGCTTCGCTCACCGAGTGGCAGCCGGCGGTGTTGGGCAGCACGCGAACACCAAGCGACTGGACCAGCGACCAGAACTGGCCTCCGGCTTTGCCGCCCGATGTTTCCCGGCGGAGCGACACCGTGACGATCTCCGTCCCGGACGCTTTCACCGCCTCCGCCATGACGGCAGGGGAGGGGTACAGCGCAGTGCCCAGCAGAAGGCGGGAGGAGAGCTTCTGTCCATAGAACTCGAGCATCGGATCAGCCTCCCTTCATCGGTGAGAGGATTTCGATGCGGTCGCCATCGGTGAGCCGGCAGCGGTCGCGTTCCCTGGCTGGTACGACTTCACCGTTCAGCGCGGTGGCGAGCCAGTTGCCCTGGAAATCGAGTTCCGTGAGCAACGCGGCGAGCGTTTCTGCCGTCACTTCGTGGCTTTGGCCGTTAATGATGAGCTTCAAGGGCAAACTCCTTTGCGGCAGGATTTCCCAGGATGATGTCGGCTGCCTGCCGCGCCACGGCCGGCGCAAGCAGGAAGCCGTGGCGGTAGAGGCCGTTGATGCGAAGGTTCCTCCCGTCGCGCTCGATGCGCGGCAGGTTGTCGGCAAAAGCAGGGCGCACGCCAACACCGGTTTCGACCAGCTCGGCTTCGCCGAAGGCCGGGTGCAGCGCATAGGCGGCGCCGAGCAGCTCCATGGTCGAGCGCGCGGTGATCGGCCCATCGGCATCGCACTCGATCATCGTCGCGCCGACCATGAACAGGTTTTCCCCGCGGGGCACGACATATACCGGGATGCGCGGATGAAGCAGACGCACCGGCCGGGCAAGCGAGATCTCGCCGGTTCGCAGGATGAGCATCTCGCCGCGCACGCCGCGCAGTTCCGGTCGCCTGTCACCGCTGCCGGTACAGTTCACCTCAATATTTTGAGCTGCGGGCGCCGAGCTGCGGCCGAACTCGACGCGCGCGCCCATGCCGCGGAGCTTGTCGCGCAGGGAAAGCAGCGCCTTGCGTGGGTCGAGATGCGCTTCCTGAGCGAAGTACAACCCACGTCCGAACCGGCCTTCGAGGGCCGGCTCGAGAGCCGCGATTTGGCTGGTGTCCAACTGCCTGAAGCCGGATGTGCGGCCGCCGAACCGGTCGAGTTCGCCGGCATCGCGGGCAGACGCCAGCACCAGCGTGCCGCGGCGCGAGACATGGCCGGGCAAGGCCGCGTCCCACCAGTCGGCTGCGCCGCGTCCGAGCGTCAGCACGGTCTCTTCGGCGTTCTCGCGCTCGCACCAGGGTGCGAGCATGCCGCCGGCCTGCCAAGAGGCGTTGCCGGCGATCTCGAGGCGTTTCTCGACCACGGTTACCTCGGCGCCGCGCGTTGCCAGCTCGTGCGCGAGTGTCAATCCGGCAACGCCAGCGCCGCGAATGAGCACCTTCATGGCGTGTCGGTGCGCTCGGAGGTGCTGTCGACGGGCATGTAAAGGTCGCCGCCGTCCCGGTACTTCGCCGCCATGGCCGCGAGCCCTTCCTTTTGCGCTTCGGCGCGGATGTCGTGCGAGATCCGCATCGAGCAGAATTTGGGGCCGCACATCGAGCAGAAATGCGCCACCTTATGCGCCTCCTTGGGCAGGGTTTCGTCGTGGAAGGCGCGCGCCGTCTCGGGATCAAGCGAGAGGTTGAACTGGTCCTCCCACCGGAACTCGAAGCGCGCCCGCGACAGCGCGTCGTCCCTGACCTTGGCTGCCGGATGGCCCTTGGCCAGGTCGGCGGCATGCGCGGCGATCTTATAGGTGATGACGCCGGTCTTGACGTCGTCGCGGTCGGGCAGGCCGAGATGCTCCTTCGGCGTGACGTAGCAGAGCATCGCCGTTCCGAACCAGCCGATCATCGCCGCGCCGATGCCCGATGTAACATGGTCGTAGCCGGGCGCGATGTCGGTGGTGAGCGGCCCCAGCGTGTAGAACGGCGCCTCGCCGCAGACCGCGAGCTGCTTGTCCATGTTCTGCTTGATCTTGTGCATCGGCACGTGGCCGGGGCCTTCGATCATCACCTGGCAGTCCTTGGCCCAGGCGATCTTGGTGAGCTCTCCGAGCGTTTCCAGCTCGGCGAACTGAGCCGCGTCATTGGCATCGGCGATCGAGCCGGGGCGGAGGCCATCGCCGAGCGAGAACGCCACGTCATAGGCCCGGGCGATGTCGCAGATCTCCTCGAAATGCTCGTAGAGGAAGCTCTCTTTGTGGTGATGCAGGCACCACTTGGCCATGATCGAGCCGCCGCGCGAGACGATGCCGGTGACGCGGTCGACGGTGAGCGGGATGTAGGGCAGGCGCACGCCGGCATGGATGGTAAAATAGTCGACGCCCTGCTCGGCCTGCTCGATGAGGGTGTCGCGAAACACCTCCCAGGTCAGCGCTTCGGCAACCCCACCGACCTTCTCCAGTGCCTGGTAGATCGGCACGGTGCCGATCGGCACCGGGGCGTTCCGCACGATCCATTCGCGGATGTTGTGGATGTTGCGCCCTGTCGACAGGTCCATCACCGTATCGGCGCCCCAGCGGATCGCCCACACCATCTTCTCAACCTCCTCGGCCATCGACGAGGTGACGGCGGAATTGCCGATGTTGGCGTTGATCTTGACCAGGAAATTGCGGCCGATGATCATCGGCTCGCTTTCGGGGTGGTTGATGTTGGAGGGGATGATGGCGCGGCCGCGCGCCACCTCGTCGCGCACGAATTCCGGCGTGACGAAGTCAGGGATCGCCGCGCCGAAGCTCTCGCCATCGCGTTGAAGTTTCAAACGCAGCTGCTCCCGGCCGAGGTTTTCGCGGATGGCGACGAACTCCATCTCGGGCGTGATGATGCCGGCACGCGCATAGGCGAGCTGAGTGACGGCACGGCCACCGGCGGCGCGCAACGGCTTGTTACGAAGCGAGAATTCGGGCGTCAGACGATCGGCTGAGACGAAGCCGTTGTCTTCGGGCTTGACCGTGCGGCCCTCGTAGCGCTCGACATCGCCGCGCGACTCGATCCATGTCTCGCGCAGCCGCGGCAATCCACGCTCAATGTCGCTTTTCACGGCTGCGTCGGTGTAGGGACCGGACGAGTCGTAGACCGTGACCGGCGGCTCGCCCGCGCTCGGGTGGACCGAGATCTCGCGCATCGGCACCCGCAGCTCCGGGTGGAGCTGGCCGGGCTTGTGGACCTTCTTCGAAGCGGGCAATTCGCCGACGGTGACGGTCGGGGTGTGGGCATTCATGAGTGAGCCTCCTTGCTCGAGTGCAACGGAGACCCAGTCCACGCGATGAGGAGGAAGGGACGCTCGCCTGGACACGGGCTAACGCCCGAATGCCGAAGCCGGATTGCCGACCCGCGAGGCCCCGCACCGTCCCTACGCCAGTATGAACTGGATCAGGTTCAACGGGTCACTGCGCGCGATAGCAGTATCTCAGCCCCTTGCCGGGACTCCCCTGGTGAGGTGCCTAGGTTGGACGATGCGACGCTATCCTGTCAACTCTTGCGACGAACCCGTGGGCCGCTGCTGAAGCCCTCTGCCTGCGTCACGGGGCGTGCTGAAACAGCAATGACGATGAACGCCAGCAGGATGACGCCGGAGCCGCCGGCGAGCGACGAGGCCTGAGCAATCAGACCCGGCGCAACCTTCTCAGTCATCCTTGGACAACCAAGACTCCGTCACGCCTCATGCCAAAACGGCCAAGGCGTCCGCGAAGAAATGGTTGCCGCCGAAATTGCCCGATTTCAGGGCAAGCAGCAGTTCGCCGTGCGGGCTGCCGAGCGCGCGCAGCGCGGGTACACCCGCGGCGATTTCGGGGCCCAACTCGAAGGCGGGAATGGCAAGCTGGTCCACGACGGCGCCGGACGTCTCGCCGCCCGCCACGACCAACCTGCGCACGCCGAGTTCGACCAGACCTTCGGCGATGGTCGCCAGCGACTGCTCGATGACATGACCGGCAGTGTCGCGTCCATGCCGCGCCTGCAGCGCCGAAACCACCTCGGGCGATCCGCTGCTGGCGATGAGGACGGGGCCATCGGCCAAGCGGGCGGCGGCCCATGCGAGCGCACGGTGCGTCTCCGCCGCTCCGCTCATCAGCCTTTCCGGATCGAGCCTCAGCACGGGCATCGTCTCTTCGGCGCGGGCAATCTGCGTCAGTGTCGCCCGCGAACAGCTGCCGGCGAGGCACGCCGCGGGCCCTTTGGCCGGCCGGTCCCGCAGCACCGTCCGTTGATGGCGCTGCGCGGTGCCGGCGGCGATCAGGCCGCGGGCGAGACCCAATCCCAGGCCGGACGCTCCGACCGACAGGCGTTGTGCCAAGGCTGCCGCGCCGACCGCTTCAAGATCGCTCTCGAAGACGGCGTCGGCGATCGCCGCTCCGGCCCCATCTTGGGAAAGTGCGGCGTTGCGCGCGCGAATCGCGTCCGCGCCGCGCGCGACCGTCGCGAGGTCGACCGACCCGACCGCCGCCATGCTCTGCCGGGCGAGGACGCGCACCAGATTGGCATCGCGCATGGGATTGAGCGGGTGATCCTTGAGCGGACTCTCGTTGAGCGGCACCGCGCCGACGAATAGATTCCCCTGGTAGACGGTTCGGCCGGTTTCCGGAAAGGCCGGCGTCACCAAAACCGATTTCTCGTCCACGTCGTGACGCAAGGCGTCCAGCACCGGGCCGATATTGCCAGCATCGGTGGAGTCGAAGGTCGAGCAGATCTTGTACATCACATGCGCTGCGCCGCGGGCGCGCAGCCATTGGTCGGCCGCGCGGGCGCGCTGCACCGCCTGCGCTGCGGCAACCGAACGGATCTTGAGCGAGACGACAACCGCGTCGATCTCGGGAAGATCGAGACCAGCGGCCGGAATGCCGATGGTTTGAACCGTGCGCAGGCCTTCCTTGGCGAGCGTGTTGGCCAGGTCGGACGCGCCTGTGTAGTCGTCCGCAATTGCGCCAAGGACGAGGCTCATGGCGAAACTCTGATGCCAGCCCGGGGGAGGGGCTCGCCGACAAAGGGGCCGAACCAGCCGAGCCCCTCAAGCGTCTTGCCGCTGGGTCGATATTCGCAACCGACGAAACCATCATAGCCCAGCCCGTCCAGTTCCGCGAAGATGAACCGGTCGTTGAGCTCTTCCGAGGTCGGCTCATGGCGGGAGGGCACGCTTGCGATCTGGACATGGCCAATGATCGGCAGCAGCCGACGCAACGCCATGACGACATCGCCATGCAGGATCTGGCGGTGGTAGATATCGAACTGCAGCTTGAGATTGGGCAGCGCCAGTTCGCCGATGAGTTGCTCGGCAAAGTCGAAGTCATTGAGGAAATAGCCCGGCATGCCGCGGCCATTGATCGGTTCGATCACCAAGTCGATGCCGTGATCGGCAAGCTCGCCGGCGGTCCAGATGATCGCTTTGCGATAGGCATCCACGGCCGCCCTGTCCTCGCGAGCGGCGAGCCCCGACATCAAATGCAGGCGCTTCACGCCCGTGGCCTCCGTGTAGGGAAGGGCAAATGCCACGGCGGCCTGGAGCTCGGCGAACCGATCGGGCAAGGCGGCCAGTCCTCGCTCGCCGGCGGCCCAATCGCCTGGCGGCAAATTGAACAGAGCCTGGGTCAAACCGTATCTGCGAAGGCGCTCGCCGATCGCCTCGGGCGTGTGCTCGTAAGGGAACAGGAATTCGACCGCACGGAAGCCGGCATCGGCGGCCGCATGGAACCGATCCAGGAACGGCCACTCGCTGAACATCATGGTCAGGTTGGCGGCAAAGCGGGGCATGGGCGATCCAGTCCTACTCAGGCCGATGTCAGGCCGGTTTGGTCAGGTTTGCGGGTGGCGGCAGTTCGGTGCCGGTGATCTTTGCGTAGAGCCGGGCGACGGATGCGTCGTCGTCCCGGCCCATTCCAGCCGCCGAGGTCGCCAGGAACATCTGTAGCGCGGCCGCGGCCACCGGCACCGGGAATTTGGCGCTGCGGGCCATATCCTGAATGATGCCGAGGTCCTTGACGAAGATGTCGACCGCGCTGCGCGGCGTGTAGTCGCCGTCCAGCACGTGCGGCACCCGGTTCTCAAACATCCACGAATTGCCGGCGGACGCAGTTATCACCTCGTAGACCTTGCGGATGTCCAGCCCTTGGCGGGCGGCAAATGCGATGGCTTCGCTGGCCGCCGCTATGTGCACGCCAGCAAGCAACTGGTTGATCATCTTGAAGGCCGCACCAACGCCCGGCTCGTCACCGAGTTCGTAGACGTTGGTGGCTATTGCATCCAGTGCCGGCCGCGCTCTGGCGAAGGCGGCAGGGCTGCCGGAGGCCAGGACGGTCAGCGCACCCTCGGCGGCGCGCACCGACCCGCCGCTGATCGGCGCGTCGAGATAGAGCCGTCCCGTCGCTTCGAGCGGCGTGGCAAGGCGGCGCACCACATCGGGATCGATCGTGGCCGAGGAGACGAAAACCGCGCCCTCGGCCATGGTTTCGGCGACGCCGTTCGCACCGAACAGGATGGCCTCCGTTTGCGCGGCGTTGACGACCACCGACACGACGACGTCGGCACCCTCGGCGGCCTCGGCGGGGCTTGCCGCGCCTCGGCCGCCCTCGTCGACGAGCCGGGCGACGGCCGCGGCGTCGACGTCGAAGCCAGCCACCTCAAACCCGGCCCGCCTGAGCGACATGGCCATGCCAAGTCCCATGGAACCGATGCCGATCAGAGCGGCCCGGTTCGTCCTTGCCCCGGCGGGGTTTTCCTTCCTTCGAGCATAAACGGTCATCACGGAGATCCTTGTTCGAAACGCAATCCGGTTAGCGATTGACCAGCTTGGGTGGCGTCGTCAGCACCAGGACCGCGCCGAGCACCAGGATTGCGGCGAGCGCATACATGCCGACCTGCGTTGCGCCGGTCAGATCCTTCAGGTAGCCGACGAGATACGGGCTAACAAAGCCGGCCAGATTGCCGACCGAATTGATGAGCGCAATGCCTGCCGCGGCACCTGTGCCGGCGAGAAATGACGTCGGCAGCGACCAGAACAGCGGCGCGCAGGTGATCGCTCCGGCCGCCGCAACGGACAGGAAGGCGATGGCGATCGTCGGATTCGAGCTGGCGGCCGCGACGACGAAACCGACGGCGCCGAGGAGTGCCGGAACGACCAGGTGCCAACGGCGCTCGCGATGCCTGTCAGCGCTGCGTCCGAACAGATTCATGACCACGACGGCACAGATGAAGGGGATCGCGCTGATCAGTCCGATATTGAAGTTTCCGGTGATGCCGGTCGCCTTGATCAGGGTCGGCATCCAGAAAGTCAGCCCGTACTGGCCCATCACGAAGGTGAAGTAGATCAGGCACATCAGCCAGACTCGGCGATCGCGGAAGATACCGGCTACCGAATGCCCACTCTCCTTGTGACGCTCCTCGCGTGCGATCTCCTGCTCGAGGGCCTGCTTTTCCGTTTCGCTCAGCCACTTGGCCTGACGAACGCCGTTGTCGAGGAAGAACAAGACAGCGATGCCGAGCAGCACGGCTGGAACCGCCTCGATAAGAAACATCCATTGCCAACCGGCGAGGCCGTGGGCGCCATCGAACGAATCCATGATCCAGCCGGAAAGCGGATTGCCCAATATGCCTGAGACCGGGATCGCGGACATGAACACCGCGATGATCTTGGCCCGGCGATGCGAGGGATACCAGTAGGTGAGGAAAAGGATGATCCCCGGGTAGAACCCGGCTTCGGCGACGCCCAGCAGAAAGCGCAACAGGTAGAATGTCGGGGCGGATGTGACGAACATGAAGCCAGCTGAGATCAAACCCCAGGTGATCATGATGCGCGCGATCCACATGCGCGCGCCGACCTTGTGAAGAATGACGTTGCTTGGCACCTCGAACAGGAAATAGCCGATGAAGAAGATGCCGGCGCCGAGGCCGTAGACGGTCTCGCTGAAGCCGAGGTCGGCAGACATCTGCAGTTTGGCGAAGCCGATATTGACGCGGTCGAGATAGGCGACGACGTAGCACAGCATCAGGAACGGCACGATGCGCCAGAAGACCTTGCTGTAGGCGATTCTCCTCGTTTCGATTTCGGCTACGGCTTGCGCCGGAAGCGCAGGTGTAAGCACGGTCATTGGTTCCTCCCTTGACGTGTGGATTGGGTGTTGGCGCTCCCCTCCGGTGGCGGTTTTGGCAGCGCTTGCGTAACCGGGTAACATAGATTGGCAGCGCTGCCAACGAAAAAGTGGCAGCGCTGCCAACAATTGTTTGAAAAGGTTGTCGCGACATGGCAAAAGAGATGAACGGAGGCGAGATGGTCGAGTGCGACGTCGCGCTCCAGCGGGGAGATCGAAAGTGGCCGACGAACTGGCCGACGGCACGCCGACGGGGACGACGACCCTTACCGATGTCGCACGCGCGGCCGGCGTCGGCGAGAGCACCGCCTCCCGCGTGTTGCGCGGGCATGGTTCATTTTCGGCCAAGACACGCGAGAGCGTCCTCAATGCCGCGAGAAGCCTCGGCTATGTGCCCAATCGCATCGCCGGCACGCTGGCCTCGACCGGCTCCAAGCTGGTCGGGATCGTGATCCCGTCGCTCAGCAACATCGTCTTTCCGGACATGCTGCGCGGCGCCAACACGGTGCTGGTCGGCGCCGGATTCCAGCCAGTCGTCGCGGTCACGGACTACGAACAGGGCCGCGAGGAAACCCTCATCGAGTCGCTGCTTAGCTGGCGTCCGGCGGGCATGATGGTGGCCGGGCTCGAACACACCGAGCGTACCGTGGCCATGCTCAGGCACGCCCGCATCAGGGTCGCCGAACTACTCGATTCCGATGGCGATGGCATCGACATCGTCGTCGGCTATTCCAATCGCGGGGCGGGAGGCGCGAGCGCGCGTCACCTGGTCTCGCGCGGCTATCGGCGCATCGGTTATGTGGGCCACGATCTCAGCCGCGATCTGCGCGCCGCCAAGCGCTTCGCCGGATTTCGCTCGGCACTTGTAGAGGCCGGCCTTGAAGTGGCGGCGAAAGAAATCATCCCCTCATCTTCGTCGATCGAGGCCGGGCGCGAGGGTCTGGGCCGGCTGCTCGGGCGCGCCCCCGATCTCGATGCCGTCTATTTCTCTAACGACGACATGGCGATTGGCGGTTATTTCCATTGCCTTGCCCGCGGTATCGCCATCCCCGGCCGGTTGGCGATTTTCGGCTATAACGGCCTGGACGTCGCACGCGCGGCGCCACAACCGCTTTCCACCATCCGGACGCCACGCGTCGCGGTCGGAGAGACCGGCGCACGGCTGGTCTGCTCCGACGGACCGCCGACGAAGATCGATCTCGGGTTCGAACTGATCGAGGGAGCCACAACATGAGCGAGGCAAAACTTCGCGAAGATATATGCCGCTTCGGCCGTTCCCTGTTCGAGCGCGGGCTGACACCGGGATCATCGGGCAATATCAGTCTGCGGCTCGATGACGGCGGCTGGCTTGTGACGCCGACCAACGCATCGCTGGGCTTTCTCGATCCGGCTCGCCTTGCCAGGCTCGACGCGCAAGGGCGGCTCGTCGCGGGCGATGCGCCGACCAAGGAGATCCCCCTGCACACCGCTCTCTACGAGACGCGGGCAGCAGCGCGTGCGATTGTGCACCTGCACTCCACCCATGCGGTGGCCGTCACCATGCTTCCCGAGATCGATCCCAAGTCGGTGCTGCCGCCAATGACGCCGTACTATCTCATGCGCGCCGGACAGACGGCTTTGGTGCCTTATTTCCGTCCCGGAGACCCTGCGGTAGCCGATGCAATCAAAGGGCTCGCCGGACGCTACTCTTCGGTGCTGCTCGCCAACCATGGTCCCGTCGTCGCGGGCGAAACGCTCGAGGCGGCGGTATTCGCTACCGAGGAGCTGGAGGAGACGGCAAAGCTCTATCTGCTTCTGCGCGGTCTCAATCCCCGCTACCTGTCACCGGAGCAGGTCAGCGACCTGGTGCGGACTTTTGGGCTTTCTCTGCAGGAGCATAGTGCGCACGATCACTGAAACCCCATTTCGACCTCGTGAGGCGCGCCTTGCGGGGGGGCGCCTCGCCGTGTCTGCGGCCAGGCAGTTCAACCCAAGCGCGCTTGAATCCTTAGCCGGACTGCGGGATTGTTGCCCCAGGAAGCAGACGGGGGATGCACAATGGAAAAGGCGTCGCCTTTTGTGCCGGCCGAAATCCACATTCACACTGTTGCCGATGAGGGGGGCAATCTTGGCATCCTTTCGATCCGCACGACGGAAGGCATCTTGGATATTGCCTTGGACTGCCACGCCGCCGATGCCATCGTAAGCGCAATCGGCTCCATACGACCGAAGCTGGATGCAAGCGAAAAAGAAAGCCCGGCGGGAAACCGGGCCAGGAGGCCTTCTGGGGGACGATCGGATCAACGTATTCGTTTGTCCTAATGTGAAGCGTGAGCATGACGGCTCGATGAAGCCACGGCAGCTCATCTCTGCCATGCGCCGAGCATCAGCGGTAACCTTGGCCAATAGCGCGTCAGCTCGGTTGAAGATCGCTATAATCCAGTCGCGTCCGTTCACCCTCATTGCGCTGCGACAGCAGCGACGCTTCATGCATTGGGGGCCGTTCGACCGCGTCGCGCCAGGAGATTGGCGATCACCAGAAGCACGATCGACAGCGCCATCATCAGCGTCGCCGCCGCGGTGATCGCCGGGCTCAATCTTTCTCGCAAGCCGATGAACATTTCGAGCGGCATGGTGCGCTGGCCGGCGCTGGCCAGGAACTGCACGACGACAACTTCGTCGAAGGAAGTGACGAAGGCGAAGGCCGCGCCCGACAGCACGCCGGGCAGGATCAGCGGCAGCATGACGCGGAAGAACGATGTCAGGGGTTTTGCGCCGGAGATCGCCGCGGCCCGCAGCAGATTGCGGTCGAAACCGGTGAGGCTGGCGCCCACCGTCACCACCACGAATGGGCTGGCCAGGGCGGTATGCGCCAGGATGATGCCGGCATAGGTGCTGGCGAGCCCGACGCGGGCGTAGAACAGATACGAGCCGACCGCGGTGATCACCACCGGCACGATCAGCGGCGACAGCAGCAGCGGCATGATGATGCGCCGCCCGGGAAATTTTTCGTCGGACAGCGCAATCGCCGTCAGCGTGCCGAGCGTCGTGGCGATCAACGTCGTGCCGAAGGCAACGATCAGGCTGTTGCCGATCGCCGACCGCCAGCGCTGCGTGCCCAGCACCACCTCATACCAACGCGTCGAAAGGCCTTCGAGCGGGAATATGAAGAAGGCGCCGCTGTTGAAGGAGAGTGGCACCGGGATGAGGATCGGCACCAGCAGGAACAGGATGACCAGCCCGCACCATAGCCACAGCAGCGTGATGCGGATGCGTTCGCCGGCGGTCGGGTAAGGAGACAGCAGCATGGGCTAAACCAACTTCAGGCGGTCGAGGCCGAGGACACGGGCAAAGATGCCGAACAGCGCCAGCGTGAAGACGAGAAGGATGAAGGACAGCGCCGCCGCCATCTCCCAATTCAGTTCGACATTGACGTAGTTGGCGATGAAATTGCTGATCAGCTGATCGCTCGCCCCGCCGATCAGCGCCGGAGTTATGTAATAGCCGAGGCACAGGATGAAGGTGAGCATACATCCGGCCATCACGCCCGGGAACACCTGCGGAATGTAGATGCGGCGGAAGGCGGTAAAGGGCCTGGCGCCCAGCGAATAGGCGGCCTTCATCTGCGACGGCGGGATGGTGCGCATGACGCTGTAGATCGGCAGCAACGTGAACGGCAGCTGGATATGGGTCATGGCGATGATCAGGCCGATACGGCTGTACATCAGGTCGAGCCGGTCGCCGGTGACGCCGATAAAAAGCAGGAAATCATTGACCAGCCCGAATTTCTGCAACAGCACCGTCCAGGCTGCGGTGCGCACCAGGATCGAGGTCCAGAAAGGCAGAAGCACGGCGACGATCAGGATGGCCGCCAGGCCCTTCGGCACGTTGGCGATGAGATAGGCGAGCGGAAAGCCGAGGATCAGCGTTGCCAGCGTCACCGACGCCGCGACGAAGAAGGTGCGCAGGAACACCTGGATGAAGATCGCCTGTTCCGGCGGCACCCGTTCGATGCCGCCATCGGCGTTCCAGCGCAGGTCGAGCGCGCTGAGCAAATAAAACGAAGTGAGGCTGCGTGTGCCGTTCTGGATCGTCGGCCAGGTCGATGGCGCCGACCAGAACGGCACCGATTTGATGGCCCCGAGCGCGGCCTGGCCGTCGGCGCTTTCGAGCTTGCGCACCGTCTTCAGCACCTGGCTGCGCGCGCCCGGCAGGCGGGCGTTCAGGCTCTTGGCAAGCTCATAGGCCGTGCCTTTGGCCTGATTGTCCTTGAGGTCCGCCGCGAGTGCAACGAACGCATCGTCGCCCGGCAGGCCTTGGCCGTTCCAGCCGGTCAGGGCCGCGGTCGTCTTGGGCAAGGCATCCGCGATGGTCGGATCATAGACCGCTCGCGACAGAAGCAGCACGATCGGAATGCCGAAGCTCAGCGCCAGAAGGACCAGTAGCGGCGCCGCCAGCAGCAGCGAGCGCATCCGGTCGCCGAATTCGGCGCGCCGGAGCGCCGCCGACACGGATTTGAGATCCGCATCGGCGGCTGACCGGTCGCGGGCCAGCGTCGGCCGGTCGAGTTCGCTGGGCTGGAGCGCCGACATCCGCCTTCCTACTGGGCCAGCCAGGCGTTGAAGCGCTTGACGAGGTCCTCGCCATAGTCGCCCCAGAACTCGGTATCGGCGACGAGATAGGCGCCGGAGAGATGATCGGGAGCGTTGGGCAGCTTCGGCAGCGCGTCGGCGGCTACGAAGGACGCCGCGTCGGTGCGCACCGGCCCGTAGGTGATGTAGCTGGCGAGCTTGGCGTTGTTCTTAGGCTCGCTGATGTAAGCGAGGTACTTGTAGGCAAGCTCCGGATTGCGTGCGCCCTTCGGAATGGCGATCATGTCGTATTCGAGGATCTGGTTGTTCCAGACGATCTTGAACGGCTTCTTGTCGGTGTCGATTGCGTTCTGGATGCGGCCGTTCCAGGCGGTGGTCATCACCACTTCCTTGGAGGCGAGAAGCTGCGCCGGCTGCGCGCCGGCATCCCACCAGACGATGTCCTGCTTGATCGTGTCGAGTTTCTTGAAGGCGCGGTCGACGCCTTCCGGCGTTGCCAGCACCTTGTAGACGTCGGCCGGTGTGACGCCATCGGCCATCAGCGCCCATTCGAGGTTCTGCGCCGGGAACTTGCGCATGGCGCGCTTGCCCGGGAATTTCGTCGTGTCAAAGAGGTCGAGAACCGAGGTCGGCGCTTCCTTGAGCACGGTCGGGTCATAGGCGAGGATGTCGCCGTAAGCGTCGAGCCCGACACCGCAATCGAGCGCCGAGCCCTCGATGAACTTGTCCCGCGGCGCGATCTTGGCATAGTCGAGCCGTTCGAGGATGCCCGCGTCGCAGCCCTGCAACACGGTCGCGGTCTCCACCGTCACCAGGTCGATCGGCACGTTGCCCGTCTCGACCATGGCTTTGACCTTGCCGAGATCGCCGAGATATTCCTGCTCGAGAATCTTGGCGCCGGTTTCCTTGGCGAAGGGCTCGAACCAGGCCTTGCGCTGAGCGTCCTGCCAGGCGCCGCCGCTCGCCATGATCGACAGCTCCTCGGCGAAGGCGGCGCCGGTCATGCAGGCCGTGGCGGCCGCGAGCGCGAGTAAGCGTGTTCTCAACTGTGTCATTTCGTTCTCCCCTGTTTTGAAGTGGCGCCGCCCGTTCCGGCATCGGCCGGAAAGGCGCGGCAATCGTTGGGCGCGCAGGAGACCGTCACGGTTTCGCCATTCGCCATCGTTGCTTCGGGACCGACCTTGACGGTCAGCACCTGGTCGTTTGGGAGCCTGGCCAGAAGGCGCAGATGATCGCCGAGATAGATGCGCCCATCGACGGTCGCCGACAGCGCGTTGCCGACATTGGCGGCGGCCGACAGGCTCAGCCGCTCGGGCCGGACGGCGACGTGGCAGGCGCTGCCTTGCGTCACGCCAACCGCCAGCGCGGTGATCTCACCGCCGCCGTTCAACTGGACACGGCATTGCTCCCCCGAAACGCGGTCGACCACGCCTTCCAGCGTGTTGTTCTCCCCAATGAAGCCCGCCACAAATGAGCTTTGCGGGGTGTTGTAGAGATCGTCAGGCGAGCCGAACTGGGCAATGCCGCCCTGATTGAAGACCGCGACGCGGTCGGACATCGTCAGCGCCTCGCTCTGGTCATGTGTGACATAGACGATGGTGACGCCGAGCATCGTGTGGATCTGCTTGATCTCGAGCTGCATGTGCTCGCGCAGCTTTTTGTCGAGCGCGCCGAGCGGCTCGTCCATCAGCACCAGGCTCGGCTGGAACACCAGCGCCCGGGCCAGCGCCACGCGCTGCTGCTGGCCGCCGGAAAGCTGGCTTGGGCGGCGGTCGCCGAATTGCTTCAGCCGCACCATGTCGAGAGCCCGGCCGACGCGGGCCGCGATGTCGGCCTTGCTCACCTGGCGAACGGAAAGCGGAAAGCCGACATTCTCCTCGACCGTCATATGGGGAAAGAGCGCATAGTTCTGGAACACCATGCCGATGTTGCGCTGGTAGGGCGGCAATCGGTCGACCGGCCGACCCTCGAGCGTGATCGTGCCATGCGTCGGTCGTTCGAAGCCGGCGAGCATGTTGAGCGTCGTGGTCTTGCCGGAACCGGACGGCCCAAGCAGCGTCAGGAACTCGCCGCGCGCGACGGCGAGGTTCATCCGCGTCACCGCGAAGGTCCGCCCGTCATAGGATTTCTCGACCTCGGCGAATTCGACGAAGCCTGGCCCGCTCGCCTGCGCGGGACGCGCAGTAGCAGCTCCGTTGGCCGGCGCAACGGCTTGGCTGGCGCTCATCGCGCGCAACCCCGGCTGCCAGCGAGCGATTCGGTAAATGGCTTGCGGCCCATGCCTCGTCCTCCCGGGTACGGCCCGCCGAACTACGCGCTGTCCGACTTGTATGGTCATACAATTAGATTAAAGGCGACCATAAATGCGGATAACTTCCCCCGTCAAGCTCAAAAATGCACCATTGTGCGAGAACTTTTTCCCGAATTGACGTCATACAACTTCTATTGTCGGGATCGTTGTCTTATGCTAGATGCCCGACAAGTGAGACGTCAGCCGCAGTGCGAATCCCCTATGCTCGAAGATCTTCGCCTCACCGAGGATGAAAGCCCGGTCTATCGCCGTCTTGCCGACGCGATCGCCGAACGCATCGCCGCGGGCACGCTTGCCGTGGGCGACCGGCTGCCGCCGCAGCGCGAGATCGCCCGCGCCCTGGGCATCAATGTCACGACCGTGACGCGGGCGCTGTCCACCCTGCAGGAGCAAGGCCTGCTCGAGGCGCGTCCCGGACGCGGCACGACGGTCGCCGCCCGCGACATCGTCGAGCGGCCAGGCTTCGTGTCGGCGCCGAGCGACCAGAGTGGCATCATCGACCTCTCGGTCAACCGGCCGCCCACTTCAGCCTATCTCGACGCGGTCGCGGCGCTGATGCCGCGCCTTTCCAAGGATCGCCACTACGCCTCGCTGCAGGATTATCATCCGCCGGAGGGACCGCTTTGGGGCCGCGTCGCGGTCGCCGATTGGTTCAAAACGGTCGCCGGCGATGGCGACCCCGGCCGTGTCGTGCTCGCCGCCGGCGCCCAGCACGGCCTCGACTGCGTTCTGGGTGCCGTGACCAGGGATGGCGAGGTGATACTTGCCGACGAGGTGACCTATCAGGGCATCAACGCGCTGTGCCGGGTCCACGGGTTAGACTTGCGCGGCGTTGCCATGGATCGCGGCGGCATGCGTCCGGACGCCTTCGAGGCGGCTTGCGCGCAGCTTCGCCCGCGCGCCGTTTTCCTGGTGCCGACGCTGCACAATCCGACAACGATCACGCTCAGCGACGAGCGCCGGCGTGAATTGGCGGCGGTGGCGCGGCGCCACAATGTGCTGATCATCGAGGACGACGTCTACCGGCCGTTGGCCGACGATCCGCCGCCCTCCTTCGCCAACCTCGAGCCGGAGCTGACGGTCCACCTCGGCGCGCTGTCAAAATGCCTCGCGCCCGGCCTGCGCCTCGGTTTCGTCATCGCCCCGCGCCCGATCGCCGGCCAGGTCGCCGCGGCGCTGCGCATCAACTGCTGGAGTATCAGCCCGTTGACGGCACTGATCGGCGCCAAGCTGATCGAGGAAGGCGCAGCCGCCCGTATCATCGACATCCAGAAACAGGAGCTGCGCCAGCGCCAGGCGATCCTGAGCGAAATTCTCGGCCGCTTCGACATCCAAAGCAACCCAATCTCGACGCATGCCTGGCTGCGCCTGCCGGAACCCTGGCGCGGGGCGGGCTTTGCCCGCACCTGCCTGGAGCGCGGCGTCGCCGTGCTGCCCGGCGATGCCTTCGCCGTCGGCCGCGAGCCGGTCCAGCACGGCGTGCGCATCAATGTCGGCGCGGCGCGATCCCAAGAGGACCTGCGCTCGGCGCTCACCACCATGGCCGAGCTGCTCGCCGCCGGCCATCTGCAACTGCCTGGCTTTGTCTAAGACCATGGCCTCCGCGCCGAAATCGGTCGAGATCGCCATTATCGGCGCCGGCGTCGTCGGGCTGGCGACCGCTTTGCGCCTTGCCGGCGAGGGCCGCGAGGTCCTGCTCATCGACCCGAACGAGCCCGGCTCGGGCGCTTCGTTCGGCAATGCCGGCACGATCGCCGAATATGCCTGCATGCCGGTCGGCAATCCCGGCGTGCTGCGCGCGTTGCCGAAGCTGCTGCTCGATCCCGACAGCCCATTCTCGCTGCGCTGGGCAGCGCTTTTCCAGCTCGCGCCATGGCTGATCCGTTTTGTCCGCCAGTCGCTGCCGGCGGCGACCCGCGCCAATGCACTGGCGCTCGCCGGCCTGCTCGCCGAAGCGCTGCCGGCCTGGGGCGAAACGGTGCAGGAGGCCGGCCTTCAGGATCTGATTCGCCGCAACGGCTGCCTCTACGTCTATCGCCACGACAGCGATTTTGCCGCCTCCGAGGGTGGACGGGCTTTGCGCGCCGAGCTCGGCGTTCATCAGCAGGTTCTGACCGCCGAGCAGGTGGCCGCGCTGGAGCCGCGGCTGGCGGCGTTTGAGGCCCAGGGCCTCTATTTCCCGGATTCGATCAATGTCAGCGATCCCAAGGCGGTGATGGCGCGGCTGGCGGCAGCCGCTGCCGCCAGGGGCGCTCAATTCAAGCGCGCGAGCGTCACCGGCCTCGCAACAGGTGCAGGCGGCGTGCGGCTGGGCGGCCCGGGCCTCGCCGTCACGGCGCAAAAAGTGGTGATTGCGGCGGGCGCGCGGTCGCGGCCGCTCGCTGCCCAGGCCGGCGACCGGATCCCGCTAGAGACCGAGCGCGGCTATCATCTCGAGTTTCCGACCACGACACCTTTGCTCAACCGCCCGGTCTGCCCGGTCGATCTCGGTTTCTACATGACGCCGATGGATGGCAGGCTAAGGGTTGCCGGCACCGTCGAGCTGGGTGGGCTCAAAGCCCCGGCCAATCTGCGCCGGCTGGCGCTGCTCGATCGCGGCGTGCGGCAGTTCTTCCCCGATCTCGGCCAGCCATCGTCGCAATGGCTGGGCTTCCGGCCGTCGCTGCCGGACTCGCGCCCTGTGATCGGACCCTCGACAAAATCGCCGGACGTGATCTACGCCTTCGGCCACGGTCACCTCGGACTCACGCTCGCACCGATTACTGCCCGACTAGTCGCCGACGTGATTCACGGAAAGGACAGCACATTGCTCTCCGCCTTCAGGTCGGGCCGGTTCTAAACAGGCGAATCCCGCGATTCATCGTTTCCGTATTTGGCCGGCGTGGGCGATTTACGAGATACAGGGGTTGGCCGCTATTGAGTCGCGGTCGAGGTTGCTTCTCTCTCGCTGTTCGGCACTAGACGTTCCGGCGGCGGGCGGAAACTCGCCCCGGACCGTCGCTCTCTATCGGTCGCGTTGCGGTCAGGCCGGCTTCGATGGATCTGAGAAGCTCAAGCGCGGCATTGAGATTGCGTGTGTGGCCGCCGGCGGCCTCGGATACGGCAGTTGCCCACTCCTTGCGCACCAGCGCGTAATTGTGGGCTCCCCGCCGGGTGCGATGGACGCTGACGCCCCGGCGATCGTGCGGGTCGACATGGCGCTCGATCAGCCCCTTGCCTTCCAGGTCGCGCAGCACGGTGGAAACGTTGGTGCGCTGCAGCCCGGTCGCCGTCGCGATCTGGCTGGGGGTTGCGGAAGCGTGCGCAACCAGGTGGCGCATCACCATGCCCTCCGATTGCGACAGCGACAGCGCTTTCTCGTCCCGGTATCCGCGAAACTGAATCTCACGGGCAATGATGAGGATCAGATCGGCCAGGTCCGCCCAGCGAACAGCCGGGGGAGCTTTGCGTGCGGACGATTCCGAGTCGGTTTCCATAGGGGTGCAGTTTACAGACTTCGAACGTCTATGTATATGAGCATAATCATTATAAATACATAACTATGTTGCGATACACATCTGGAGGTTCGGATGACCAACTCGACAACCGCCGCCGGGCAAGCTTGGCACACACCTCGTTCCATGGCCCGCGCCGGCGGACTGCACGGGATTGGCGTATACGTGCTGCTCGCCGGCGCCTTTCTGCCGATCGCCGACTTTTTCATCGTCAACGTGGCACTGCCGACCATCGCCACCTCGCTGCAGGCGACGCCGGCCGCACTTGAGCTGGTGGTCTCCGTCTATGGTGTAGCTTACGCCGCCATGCTCGTTCTCGGCGGCAGGCTGGGCGATCGTTTTGGACGGCATAGCCTGTTTTTGGTCGGGCTCTTCGGGTTTATCCTCGCGTCTCTCGCCTGTGGTCTGGCACCCACCATCGATCTCCTTGTCGCCGCCCGCCTGGTCCAGGGCGCAATGGCGGCGATGCTCGTTCCGCAGGTGCTTGCCACGTTCCAAGCCACCCTGGAAGGCGAACGCAAGACCCGGGCCATCGCGCTTTATGGCGCGACGTCGGGCATCGCCGCGGTTGTCGGCCAACTCGCCGGCGGACTGCTGGTCAGCGCTAATCTGTTCGGCACGTCCTGGCGGCCGATCTTCCTGATCAACATCCCGCTCGGCATCGTCGTGTTCTTCGCCTCGCGGGCGGTCGTGCCAGCCAACCGCTCGCCGCACCCCGCCGGCATCGACGTCGCCGGCACTGTACTTTTCGCCGCCACGCTGACGGCTCTGCTGGTGCCGCTGACCGAAGGCCACTCGCTCGGCTGGCCGGCATGGACGTGGACAATGCTGGCTGCAGCCGTCTTGCTTGCCGTCGCGACGGCGATCGTCGAAAGGGCTGCCGAGGCGCGCGGCGAGGTGCCGTTGCTGCCGCCGTCGCTGCTCAAGCTGCCCTCGATGTCGCGCGGCCTGGCCATGATCACGCTGTTCAGCGTCGGCTTCGGCGCCTTCATGTTCGTTTTCGCGCTCACCGTCCAGAACGGACTCGGCGCCAACCCACTCGAAAGCGGCCTCGCCATCCTGCCGATGGCGGCGATGTTCTTCATCGGTTCAGTGGTCAGCCCGCGCATCATCGGCCGCTTCGGCCGTGGGGCGCTCGCGGCCGGCGGTCTCCTGCAGGCGCTTGGACTGGTCGCGTTGATCGCAATCACCGTGTCCAGTTGGCCAAGGGTGAGCCTCATCGAATTTGCTGTGCCGCTGGTCGTGATCGGGGCCGGACAATCGATGTTGTTTTCGGGCTTGTTCCGAGCCGTGCTTGCCGATGTCCCCAAGCATCTGGCGGGCGTCGGCAGCGGCGTTCTCATCACCCTACAGCAGTCGGGTCTGGCGCTCGGGGTCGCAACCCTGGGAACGCTCTACTTGGCACTGGAGCCGGCAAGCATTTCGCACGCCTTCGGCACGGTCATCGCATGTCAGTTCGCAATTGTCGTCATGCTGGTTCTGTGCACCGGGCTGCTGCCGCGGTTCAACAAAGATCAGGTCAACGCCCAGCCGGTGGAAATGTAATTTCTCCCAATGCCGGAACAGCTTGGGAATCACGGATCTGAGCCGGCGAACTGAAGGAACAGGCGATAACGAGCTTTAGGTGGGTGATGATCATCCGCGCAGTCGTTATTCAACCGGGTGATGATGCTGACGTCGAACTCTGAATTGGACGGCGTAACCCATCTCGGTAACGCTATGCACGCAAACCGGCCTCGGCGCAAATGTTTCTCTGCGACGAGAACGAGCGGACGGACGCGGGCCGAGGCCTCGACGAAAAGCACATGGAGCTCTGGGATGGACGCCCCCCGCAAGATTCTCGATCACTTGTTCGACGGCACCGGAGGTGCCGAGCCCCGGCTGACCAGCGGCGACACCGTCAATCCCAGCCGCCGCGCATTTTTGGCCGCCGGCTGCTTTTGTCTGGCCTGCGGCCTGGCGACGCCGTTGTTCGCGGGCGCACCCATGGCCAAAAGCCAGGCGCCTGGGTTCCATCGTTTGACGCTCGGCGATTTTGAGGTAACGGCGCTGTCCGATGGCAGCAATATGCTCCCCGCGACGAAGTTGCTGCAGGGCGACCCGGCGCGGATCGAGGAAGCACTCAAACGCAACTACCTCGCCGATGTCGTCGAGACGTCGCACAATTCCTTTCTCGTCAATACCGGAGCCAGGCTGGTGCTGATCGATGCTGGTGCCGGCTCCCTGTTAGGGCCAGGCACCGGCCACCTGCTAAGCAATCTCAGCGCATCAGGCTATCGGCCGGAGCAGATCGACGAGATCTATCTCACGCATCTGCACACCGACCACGTCGGCGGTCTCATGGTCGACGGCCAGAGAGCCTTTCCCAACGCGATCGTGCGCGTCGAAAAGCGCGACACCGACTACTGGCTGAGCGAGGCAAACATGCACGCGGCTCCCGTTGAAGCGAAGCGGTTTTTTCAGGCCGCCATGGCATCGATCGGGCCATATCTGCAAGCCGGCAAGCTCGCCGTTTTCGATGGCAACACCGATCTCGTGCCTGGCGTGCGCGCACAAACCGCCTATGGCCACACACCCGGACATACAATGTATGTGGTCGAGAGCAAGGGCGAGAAGATCGTCCTGTGGGGCGACGTCGTGCATGTCGCCGCGGTACAATTCAAGGACCCTTCCGTCACGATCCAGTATGACGCCGACGCATCAGAAGCCGAGCGCGTGCACGAGCGCGCCTTCGCCGACGCGGCCGACAGCGGCTATATCGTAGGCGGCGCCCACATATCGTTTCCTGGGCTCGGCCGTGTCCGGCGCGACGCCGTGAACCTCTACTCATATGTGCCCCTGAACGGTTAGAACGGGTGCCGGGGGCGAAGCCGGATCCATCTGCGCCAGCGACATCCTGGATGTCGCTTCCGCCATAAGATCATGTCGTTCCCACGAGCGGCGCTTCTCCAACCAACTGGCCATCGAGGGACGAACCGCAGGCGTGCGTCACCAGCGCCCGAAACCATTGGTGGGCGGGGTGCTGCTGCAATCGTTCGTGCCAGATCAGCTTGTAGAGCAGCTTCTCCGTTTCGAACGGCAGCTCGCACACCACCAAGTCACGTCCATCCGCAATGGTTCGCCACGGTCCATTGAAGAAGCCGAGCGGCACGCAGGTGATGAGGTCGCTACGCGAGACAATCTTCAGTGCGTCGGCAAAGTGATTGACCACGACGGTGATCATCCTTGCCCGTCCCGTCAGACTGAGCCAGCCATCCACCAAGCCGCGTTCCAGACCGGACGGGGTCGCCAAGACGTGCGCCGCGGCGGTGAATCGATCGAGCGTCAGGCAATCGGCCAGTTCATGCCCGCCGCGCATGACGCAGACATAGCGATCCGTCCGCAGGCTCTGCACATGCATTTCTCTTGGCAGCGAGGCAAACATGCCCACGGCGCAGTCGAGGGTGCCGCGATCGATTCCTTCCAGCGAGCCTTCATGGGTATGCACCGCAAAGGAAACGCGGGCGCGCGGCGACGCGGCCTGCAATTTCAGCGTAATTTCGCTGACGCCTTCCATCGCGAGACTGTCGGTGACGGCAATGCGAAAACTGGTCGCATCCGACGCGGGATCGAAGTCGTCGGGCGTGAAAGAAGCGCGAATTGCCGTGAGCGAGCGATGAAGGTCGGGCCACATCGCGACCATACGAGCGGTGGGCTGGACCCCCGTTGCGGTCTTGAGGAAGAGTTGATCTTTAGTGAGGCGGCGGGCTCGACGCAACGCATTGCTGACCGCCGGCTGGCTCATCGCCAGGCTCGAGGCCGCACGTGTCACGTTCCTCTCCAGCATGATGGCCTCAAGGACGGCAATCAGGTTCAGATCAAGACGCACGTTATTCATCCAGTAAATGATACAGTGGTCGATTCTAAATTGGACGCATTGATGGCGGCAAGCGATCCTGATGCCGCTGACCGGAGGACAAGGCATGAATGATATGGCTCTCGCGGATGTGCTGCCGAAGCTCACCGGCAAGATCAGTCCCGACCGCATTCGACTGATGCGGGTACCGCGCCCGCCGAAGGAACTGATCGACGGGTTCAAGCGGATCGGCGACGCCACCAGCGTCATCTCGGACATCATGGACGAGCTCGGTATCACCGGCTCGGTTGGCGCATCGGTTCTGAAGCCGACCCTGCCTTCGGTGTCGATCGTCGGTCCGGCGCTTACGGTGCGCAACATCCTGCAACGCGAGCATGTCTACGAGACGGCGAAAAACCACGTCAACCGGATGGCGGAGTTCGAGGCCCACAACCTGGCGCTGCCGGGCGATGTTGTGGTGATCGAGGGCGTTGCCGGCGTTTCCAACATGGGCGGAATTTCGGCCCAGACCGGAAAACGGCAGGGCGAGGCCGGAGCAATCGTGGCCGGAGGCGTTCGCGACCTCGGGCATTCGCGGCGGGTCGGATATCCGCTTTGGGCCACTGAAATAACGCCTGTCACCGGCAAATGGCGCATCGAGACCGTGGAGATCAACGGCGAAATCCAGGTCGCCGGCGTGCGCGTTGCTCCGGGCGATATCGTCGTTGCGGACGAAACCGGCGTCTGCTTCATCCCGATTGCCCGGGCCACCGAAGTTCTGGCAAAGGCGCTGAAAAAGTCGGCGCTTGAAGAGGTCAAGTGCGAAGCAATCGAAGCCGGTATTTCCGTTGCGGATCTGCCGGGCAATGCATGAAGCGATAGGTCACCCCGTGAGAAAGCTTCGCGTCGCCATCATCAACGACTACCAGGACGTGGTCCGCACGCTGGACTGCTTCTCCAGGCTGGACGGCCACGACGTCACGATCTGGACCGATATCGTCGAGGATGTCGACATCCTGGCAGACCGCCTGGCGGAGGCGGACGTCCTGGTGCTGATGCGCGAGCGCACCAGGATCGATGAAGCTTTGTTGAGCCGCCTTCCCGAGCTGAAGCTCATCAGCCAGAACGGCCACATCCCGCACATCGATCTGGCGGCCTGCGACAAGCATGGCGTCGTCGTTTCGTCCGCTCTGACTTCGCGTCCGTCTTATTCGACCGTGGAATTCACCTGGGGGTTGATTCTTGCGGCGATGCGCAACATTCCTTTCGAGAGCGCGTCGCTGCGGCAAGGCCGTTGGCAGACCACCATAGGCCTCGGACTGCGCGGCCGCGTCCTCGGCATTTATGGTTTCGGCCGTTTGGGCTCGATGGTCGCGCGGATCGGCAAGGCCTTCGGCATGGAAGTGCTGGTCTGGGGGCGCCAGGGCTCGTTGGATCGCGCTAAAGCCGAGGGTTTCAACGTGGCGCAGGACAAGCCGTCACTGTTCAGGCTGTCGGATGTTCTCAGCTTGCATTTGCGGCTGAATGCCGAGACCACCGGCGTAATTGGTCCTGACGACCTGGCCATGATGAAGCCGACCGCTTTGCTTGTGAACACCAGCCGTGCCGAGTTGATCCAGCCCGGGGCTTTGGTGGCGGCGCTGAAGAGTGGCCGGCCCGGAAAGGCGGCTGTCGACGTGTTCGAACGCGAGCCGCTCACCAATCCGGACGACGCCCTGCTCAGGCTTCCGAACGCCCTGTGCACGCCGCATCTCGGCTATGTCGAGCGCGACAACTACGAGTTCGCGTACGGCAATGCGTTCGACCAGATCGTAGCCTTCGCGGGGGGAACCCCGATCAATGTCCACACTGCGGGCGGCCCAGAAACAGGATCACTGAAATGAACCTCGAGCTCGACGGGAAGATTGTCCTGATAACCGGGGGCAGCAAGGGAATAGGGCTGGCCTGCGCACGCGCCTTTGCCAGGGAAGGGGCCCGCGTGGTGATTGTGTCACGCAGCCCGGAGAACCTTGAGAACGCCAAGAAAAAGCTGGCTGCGGAGGGTCTGTCGGCAACGAGTTTCGCCGCCGATCTGTCGGACGGACTTGCGGCAAAGGACATGGTCGCCGCGCTCGAGGAGCAGGTGGGGCCGATCGCGTCGCTGGTCAATTCGGCCGGCGGCGCCAGGAGAGTTGCCCCCGACGAACTGACGCCGGAGAAATGGCGTGTCGCGATGGACGCGAAGTTCTTCACCTACATGAACGTCACCGACTACGTCCTGCCGCTGATGGTGGCGCGGGGCGCCGGCACGATTGTCAACATAGTCGGCACCGGGGGCAAGATCGCGTCACCCATGCATTTGCCGGGAGGCGCCGCCAACGCGGCGCTGATGCTCGCCTCGGCGGGGCTGGCAGCGGCGTGGGGGCATGCAGGCGTAAGGGTGAACGTGATCAACCCGGCCGCCACCATGACCGAGCGCCTGCAATTGTCGCTTGAAGTCGAATCCAGGGTGACTGGCAAGACGCCGGAAGAACTGCTGCGGCTGAACGAGCAGCGGATTCCGCTGCGGCGCTACGCCAATCCTGAAGAGGTGGCCGATGCCGCGCTTTTCCTCGCCAGCGCAAGATCCTCCTACGTGACGGGCGCTTCGCTGACCATGGACGGAGGACTTACGCCACTGGTTGTCTAGCCGGCGTCGCATCGCATCGAGAAAACGGGAGGAAAAGATGTTCACTTGGTACAGGGAGTTGACGACGCGTGAGCGGAACACCTTCTGGGGCTGTTTCGCCGGCTGGGCAGTCGACGCGATGGATGCGCAGCTCTTCAGCTTCGTGCTGCCGATCCTGATCGCGGCCTGGGGAATGACGACGGCGCAGGCCGGCTATCTGGCAACCGCGACGCTGCTCTCCGCGGCGATCGGAGGGTGGCTCTGCGGTTATCTGGCCGACCGTTTCGGCCGTGCCCGCATCATGCAGTTCACGATCCTTTGGTTCTGCGCCTTCACTTTCCTTGCCGGGTTTGCCCAGGACTTCCAGCAGCTGATGGTCTTGCGCATCATGCAGGGGCTGGGCTTCGGCGGCGAGTGGGCGGCCGGTGCGGTCCTCATGGGCGAGATCATCCGCGCCGAACATCGCGGTAAGGCCGTTGGCACCGTCCAGAGCGGATTCGGCATCGGCTGGAGCGCGGCCGCCATATTGGCGGGCATCATCCTCGCCCACATCCCGGAGGAATACGGATGGCGAGCGCTGCTGATGATTGGCGTGCTGCCCGGCTTTCTGGTGCTGTACCTGCGTCGAACGATCGGGGAGCCGGAAGTCTATCAACGGACTCGCGCCGCGATAAAGGCGACTGGCCGCGCCCCTAGTCTCGGAGCGATCTTCCAACCTGGTGTGCTGCATGTGACAATTCTGGCATCCTTGCTGGCGTTCGGCGTCGTTGGTGTCGGCGGAGCAATCGTCAACTGGCTGCCGACGTTTGTGAAAACGGTCCGTCACATCTCGCCAAGTGCAGCCGGTTACTACGTATTTCTGGTCACAGGCGGCTCGTTCTTTGGTTTCCTAGCAAGCGCATACCTGTCTGACGTGCTCGGTCGGCGCCGTACATTCCAGTTGTTTCTGGTTTGCTCGTGGCTGGTGACCATTGCCTATATGTTTCTGCCACTCTCAGGCTGGAAACTGGTCCTTATGGGGATACCGTTCGGTTTCTTCACGATCGGCAACTACGCCGCACTCGGCCCCTTTTTCACGGAGTTGTTTCCGACGGCGGTGCGCGGCAGCGGCCAGAGTTTTGCCTACAACTTCGGCAAGGCCACGGGCGCCGTCGCTGTCTCCTGTATTGGCATTCTGGCTCAGTGGATCACCTTGGCCGAGGCTATCGGGTTGATCGCGCTACTCGGCTATAGCATCGCGATCGTGGCGACGCTGCTGCTCCCGGAAACCAAAGGCATCGAGCTTACGTCAAGCCTTGGGCACGCCGACAAGGAGGAAGATCCATCGATCGCGGTAGCGCAACGAACCGCTCCTCGCGGAGCGTGACCGCCTCCCTATCCAGACCAAGGAGTGACAGATGACGTCAACTTTCCCGTACTTGGTTCTTGCCATGACCCTCATGACACAAGGGGGGATGGCCGAAGCCCAAACCGCAGGCGGGCCAATGCAGGTCATTGTTGCTACGCCCCAGCAACTCTCTGTCTCGGAGAGCGCATCGAAGACTGTCGGGGTGTCCCAAGTCCAGGGGCAGAGCGCAAAGATGCTCTATGGCGATGCCGCGAAACCTGGACTTTACACGGTTTTATTGCGCCTCGAACCACACAAGCGCATCATGCCGCTGTCACATCCCGACTCCCGTTTCGTGACTGTCTTGTCAGGAATCTTCTACGTGGGGTTTGGTGACACCTACGATGAGACCAGGCTCAACGCGCTTTCGGCGGGAGGTATCTACACCGAACCCGCCAACACCAACCATTTTGGGGAGACGCGGGACGAGCCAGCCCTCGTTGCGATCACCGGATATGGGCCGAGCGGAACCACCTACGCGAACCCCGCCGACGCGCCAGGTGCAGTCAAGAAGTAGGTCCGTTTCCCGCCAGGAGCTTTCGTCGAGGGAACGCCTGCATGGACGGTGTCCTGCAGCCACTCCAGATATCAAACAAGGCGGCACTCCAAGCGATGGATAGAGCACACACGTGATATGATAGGAGAACAGATGTCTCGATCGCCAATGGCTAATCCGACAGACGTAGGCACGCAGGCAATCACAGCCGCAAGCCGCCGTAGGAGCGTCACCGTCGTAGGCCTCGCTCACAGGCATCCAGTTCCCAATGCCTGCCGGATCGGCAACATGGTGTTCTCGGGGGCGATTCATGGCGTCAGTCCGACCACGCAGGAATTGCCGGCCGGAATGGCCGCTCAGTCGGCCAATGTGTTCGCCAACATGCGTGCCGTCATCGAAGCCGCCGGCGGCAGCGCGGAGGACATCATCAAGGTGGATATTTATCTCCGCGACAGCAGCGACAGGGTCGCCGTCAATGAAGAATGGCTGCGGATGTTTCCAGATTCCGAGTCGCGTCCGGCCAGGCACGTTAGGCCGCTGACACCGGACAGCGCTTCCCTGGTGCAATGCGAATTCGTCGCAGTCATCAAGATCTAGATTTTCATCTAGGATTGCGCGACGACGTCTGCCGCAGCGGTCGAGCAGGTCCTCAGCGAGGTGACTGCCGCATCGATCTCCGGTTGCGCGAGAGCGTGGGGCGTGCCGATATACTGCCGATGTCGCCCGAGCCGGTGAAGCCGTCACCGATGACGCGGATCCGCATGGTTGTCAGTCGTGCGTGCGCTGCTGCCAGAAGGTGACGGCAAGCTGCTCGAGATGCGTGCGCATGGCCTGCTCGGCGCGATCGGGGTCACGCGCCGCGATGCCTTCATAGATTGCCTTGTGCGCCTCGAATGCCGTCTTTTCCTGCCCCTTTGCCGCAAGGGTCACCGTTCGCTGTTCCTTCAGCCACTCCGAGATCTGGTCGTGCAGGGCGATGAAGACTGGATTGCGCGCCATCTTGGCCAGTTCGAAGTGGAAGGCGATGTCGGTTGAGGTGAAGCGCTCGCGGTCGCCGATCGCTTTCCGGTTGGCCTCGAGCGCAGCCGCCAGCGCCTCGAGGTCCGTGGCCGTCGCGTGCCGGGCGGCCTCGCGCGCCAGCCCGACTTCGAAGAACAGGCGCGCGCCCTGGAAATAACGATGTCCCTCCTCGGTCGAAAGCATCTGGCGCACGGCCGGCGCCATGCCTGTGAAGATGTGCGAGGCGGTCGGCATCAGCACCTTGGCCCGCGCGCCGTTGGTGAGTTCGACCAGCCCGGCCTTCTGCAGCGAAATCAGCGCCTCGCGGATGGCGGGCCGCCCGACGCCGAAGCGAGTCTGCAGGTCGCGCTCGGGCGGCAGCTGGTCTCCGGGCTTCAGCTTGCCGGACAGGATCTGCGCCTCGAGATGCGAGGCCACGTGCTCGAAGAGCTTCTTGCGTTCTATAACGAGAGGGTCGACCATAGACCTTTCATACCATCATACTTGACAACCATGCAACTGCTTGCAAGGATGACCACCACATAACCAGACATGGCCGGATCGGTGAGCGGCTTCGTTCGCCGAAAGCGCGTTTCCACAAGATCCTGGAAGCGGCGCCCCGGCCTTGCCGAAAACAACCCGTGATGGGTCAGGGAGCGAAAGACATGCGGATCGCCATTCTGGGCGGCGGCGGTGCCATGGGTGGCATTTTCGGCGGCTATCTTGCCCGAGCAGGCAATGACGTGACGCTGATCGACGTCTCGAAGCCGGCCGTGCAGGCGATCAACGACAACGGCCTCACGATCGAGGAGAAGGACGGCTCCCGGCCGGTTATCCGCGTTCCGGCAACCACGGAGCCCTCGAAGGTCGGACCGGTCGACCTGATCATCAATTTCGTCAAATGCTATCACACCGATGCGGCGGTCCGCGCGGCGGCCCCGATGATCTCGGGGGACACGGCGGTGCTCAGCCTGCAGAACGGCTGGGGTAACGCGCCGCGCATCGCCGGCATTGTGGGCGAAGAAAAGGTCCTGGTCGGCCTGACTTACCATGGCGGCACGTTGCTCGGCCCCGGCAGTGTGAAGCATCCCGGCGTCGGGATGACCTATATCGGCGAACTGAGCGGCAAGACGACACCGCGCCTGGACAAGGTGATCGAGACCTTCCGTGCCGCGCAGATCGAAACCACCAAGTCTGAGCGGATACTGGACGAGGTGTGGAAAAAACTGGCGCTGAATGCCTGCACGCTGCCGGTCGCCGGCCTATTGCATTTCATGTCGCACGAACTGGTCGCCTTCGACGGCATCAAGTCGCTGATGGCGGCAATCCTGAAGGAAGTCGTGGCGGTTGCCGAAGCGCAGCGCATTTCGCTCGACTATGACGAGCGCTGGGCCGCCATAACGGGGTTGTTGGAGAAGGCCGTGGGCGGCAAGGCCTCGATGCTCCAGGACGTCGAGGCGCGGCGCCAGACCGAGATCGAGGTCATCAACGGCGCCATCGTCGACGCCGGCAAGCGCACCGGCGTGGCCACGCCGGTGAATGAAACCATGGTCTGGATGATCCAGGCCAAGCAAGCTCACTACCTTCAGGCGAAGGCATAGCCATGCCGGCCGCACTCGTCAGCGCTTGAGGTCGACATGGCGCCGCGCCTGCAGATCTCGCAGCTTTGCAAGTCGTTCCCCGGCGTGCGGGCACTCGACGACGTCTCGATGTCGGTCGAGCCCGGTGAAATCCGGGCACTGCTTGGCGAGAACGGTGCCGGCAAGTCCACGCTGGGAAAGATCGTTGCCGGCGTCTACAGCCGCACCAGCGGCGAGGTGCGGCTCGACGACGCCGTACTCGGCGACCTCGACGAGAAGGCCGCGGGCGAGCTGGGCATCGGCATCGTCCATCAGGAAGGCTCGCTGGTGCCGCAGCTGTCGGTCGCGGAAAACATCTTTGCCGGCCGTCAGCCGACAAAATGGTTGGGCCAGGTCGATATCCGGCTGATGCGCGAAAGAGCGCACGCTCTCATCACCCAGCTCGGCGTCGCCATCGATCCGGCGATGAAAGTGGCATTCCTGTCGCCAGCCCAGGCGCAGATCGTCGAGATCGCCAAGGCATTGTCGCGCGAACTGAGGCTGCTGATCCTCGACGAGCCGACGGCGGCGCTGACGCTGACCGAAACCGAAAAGCTCTTCGAGATCGTGCGCCGGCTGGGCAGGGACGGCGTTTCGATCATCTATGTCTCCCACCGCCTGGCCGAGATCTTCGCGCTCTGCGATTCCGTCACGGTGCTCAAGGACGGGCGGCTCGCGGGTACGCGCAAGGTTGCCGAGACGACGACGGACGAGTTGATACGGCTGATGGTCGGGCGCGAGGTTCACCTCACCCGCGCGGCTTCGGCGCGGCAAGCGGGACCGGTCGTTTTTGAAGCCGACGGGGTCTCCGCGCCGCCGCTTGTGCGGTCGGCTTCGATCACCGTGCGCGCCGGTGAGGTTGTTTGTCTTGCCGGATTGATCGGTTCCGGGCGGAGCGAATTCTGCGAGGCCATTTTTGGCGCCAGGCGCCGCACAGCCGGCGACATCCGGATCGGAGGCGCACCGGTCGACCCTCAGGGCCCGTGGGACGCCAAGCACGCCGGCATCGGCATGGTTCCGGAGGATCGCAAGACGTCGGGTCTCTTCCTCGGGATGGACCTCGTCAACAACATCGCCGCCACCGTCCTTTCGAAGGTCTCGTCCGGCGCCAACTTCTCCAACACCAAGGCCGAACGGCTCGCAGGCGGTTTCGTCAAAGAGCTGCGCATCGCCACCCCCAGCGTGCGCAAGATCGTCGGCGAGCTTTCGGGCGGCAACCAGCAGAAGGTCCTGCTGGCGAAATGGCTGGCCATGGAGCCGCGCCTGCTCATCGTCGACGAGCCGACGCGCGGCGTCGATGTCGGCGCTCGTTCTGAAATTTACCGCCTGCTGCGCGGACTGGCGGAGAAGGGCGTGGCGCTTCTCGTCGTCTCGTCCGAGCTGCCCGAGGTGCTGGCGCTTGCGGACCGGATCGTCGTGATGGCCGAGGGCCGCACGGTCGGGGAACTGCCGGGCGAGGGGGCGACCGAAGAGCAGGTGCTGCGGCTGGCGACCCGGTTCACATCGTCGGTCGCGAACGTACGCGAGGAAGCGGTTGGAGCATGAGCGTGGCACAGATATCCCAGAACGAAGCGCAGGCCCCGGTCGAACAGCGCGAGGCCCTGCCGCTGCGCATTGTGCGCCGCCTGGCCAATTCGCGTGAGCTGACATTGTTCGTGCTCGTCGTGCTGCTCGCGCTGGCGATGACCATTGTCTATCCGCATAACTTCCCGACCGGGCCGAACATGCGCGCCGTGCTGCTCAATCTGGCACCCGTCGGCATTCTCGTCTGCGGCATGATGCTGCTGATGATCGCCGGCACATTCGACCTGTCCGTCGGATCGACGCTCGCGCTTTCGGGGGTCTGGGGCGGTGTGGTTGCCGGCTGGTGGGGCTGGCCGGCCGAGGCAGCTCTTCTCGTCGGCGTTCTGGTTGGCGCGGTGGCTGGCTTGATCAACGGGCTGATCGTGACCCGCATCGGCATCAACGCGCTGATCGCGACGCTCGGCACGCTCACCATCTACCGCAGCCTGACCTATGTGACGGCCGGAACGGGCGTCACGCCGATCTCCGACAGCTTCGCCGAATATGGCCGCACCGCCGATCCGATCCTGCGCATCCAGTCGCCGTTCTGGGCGATGCTGGTCCTCGTGCTCGTCGGCGGCTGGCTGGTCGCGCGAACCCGCTTCTTCCGCCAGTTCTATTTCGTCGGCGGCAACCCGCGCGCGGCCCAACTGTCCGGCATCCGCGTCGACAGGCTGATCCTCATCGGCTTCATCATAATGGGTGCGCTGGCTGGCATCGCCGGAGTGCTCGGGGCGGCGCGGCTCAACAGCGCCGTTGTCAATGCCGGCGTCGGCATCGAGCTCAAGGTCATCACCGCAACGGTCCTTGGCGGCGCCAGCCTCAAGGGCGGCGAGGGCACCGTTCTGGGCGGCATTCTAGGCGTGCTTTTCATCGCGCTGATCGAGAACGCCATGATCATCAACGCGGTTGGCGTCTTCTGGCAGGGACTGGTCGTGGGGCTTGTCCTGCTGTTCGCCGTTTCGCTCGACCGCTTCAAGACCGCGGGCCGCGGCTAGTCCGGCGGGAACCGAGGGGAAATCCGGCCAGGCCGGTGGACTGCAAAAACTGGGAACAGAACCCAATCAGGAGGAAACGGGAATGCGCTCTATGCTGAAATCGACATTGGTCGCCTTGGGGATAACGGCGCTCGCGGCAGCCGTGACGGCACCGGCGCGCGCGCAGGAGTCGTCTTTCGGCCCGGCCGACGCGAAGGAAACCTACTACTGGATTTCCAACAAGGCTAACCTGCCGCTCTTCGTGCAATACGACTATGTCGGCATGAAGAAGATCGCCGAGGAGCTCGGCGTCAAGGTGGTTGTCGCCGGGCCGACCGATTTCGACCTGCCGGGCTTCATCGCCGCGGTCGATCAGGTCTGTGCCCAGAAGCCGAACGGGGTGTCCGTGGTGGGCGGCTGGGATCCGTCGCTGACGGAATCGGTCAAGAAGTGCCTGGAGCAGGGCGTGCCGACCGTCGTCGATGACGGCGACCTGCCGGACTCCGGACGTCTCGCCTATATCGGCACGAACTGGACGCAGGTCGGTGTCGCTCAGGCCAAGAAGATGATGGAGAAGCTGCCCAATGGCGGCAAGCTCGCCATGATGTCGATCATCAACGCTGGCAACATGCGTGAGGCAGTCGCCGGCTTCAAAGCCTATATCGAGGCCAGTGGCGGCGGCAAATACAACATCGTCTCCAACGAGGACGACGGCGGCGATGCGCAGAAGGCGGCTCAGGTGACGGCCGCGATCCTCGCTGCCCATCCTGACATCGCCGGCATAGCGGGCTTCGATTCGGAGTCGGGCGCCGGCATCGTGACCGCGTTGCGCGAGGCCGGCAAGAATCCGGGCGACATCAAGGTGACGGCGATGGAGCAGACGCCGGACTTCTTCAAGACCGCAAAGGAGGGCTGGGTCGACGGCATAGTGGTGCAGAACCGCGAACTGTTCATCTACTACGCGGTCAAGATCCTGCACGACTACAACCACAACGGACTGAAGTCCGCCGGCCTCGGCGCCAGCGACGGTGGCCGCCCGGTCCCGGACACGCTCGACACCGGCGTGCTGCTCGTCACCAAGGACAATGTCGACAAGGTGACGGCCGCGCTCGGCGTCAAGTAATCGACCACCCCCTGAGGGCTCTCGCCCTCTTGCCTTCGGCGTTTCACTCCCTGGCCGCCGGAGGCAACATAGAAGCCAGCCAACCCAGAAGTCGCGCCCATGGCCGCAATGGTGACAACGGACGAACCGAACATCCCGGACGAGGTGGACATCCACGATCCGGCTTTCGTTGCCGATCCATTCTCGGCTTTCGAGCATTTGCGCCAGGAATGTCCGGTTGCACGCTCGAACAAATACGGGGGCTTTTGGTTGCTGAGCCGCTACGACGATGTACGGAGCGCGGCAATCAATTGGCGCGACTACACGTCCAGCGTTCCCGGCGTGACGGCCATTCCCGTGATCACGCCGCGGACCGAACCCCAACTGCTGATCGAAATCGATCCGCCCCGGCATTCGCGCTATCGCGCCCTGGTCAACCCGGTCTTCGCGCCGCAGCGAATTGCCGCCATCACACCTCGCGTGAAAATGCTGGCCCGGTCGCTCTTCGAAAAAATGACCGCCGCGCGAAAAGCCGAGGCCGTTGCCGAATTCTGCGTGCCGGTTGCGGTCACCTCGCTCGCGGCCTTCACCGACGTGCCGATGGAAGACTCGGACAAGTGGGTCGGCTGGATTACCAGCATGTTCAACGTGAAAGACCCGACCGCTGGAGCCACGGCAAGCCGCGAACTCAACACCTATATCGAGACGCTGATCGCCGCGCGGCGCGCCAAGCCGGCGGGCGATTTCATCAGCATGCTGATAGCGGCCGAGATTGACGGCGAACGGCTGGACGACGTTCAGATCCGCTCGTTCATGACCGTCGTGTTCGGCGCGGGTTTCGAGACCACAGCGGACGCCCTTTCGGTCATGCTGCACTGGCTGGCCGAGCACCCGGAGGCGCTGGATCGGCTTGCAAGCGAACCGGAGCTTGTTCCGACCGCGGTGGAGGAGTTCCTGCGCTATTCCTCCCCGATCGAGATTTTCGGCCGCAATGCCGCGCATGATTTGTGCCTGCACGGTCGCGATGTAAGGCGGGGCGATATTGTGGCCCTTGGTTTCGGCGCTGCGAACCGGGACCCGTCGGTGTTCGATGCGCCGGACGAGATGCGCCTCGATCGCAGTCCCAACAAGCATCTCACCTTCGGAGCCGGCCCGCATCTGAGCGCCGGCGCAGGCGTGGCGCGCATGGAAATGGCGGTGACGCTCGAAACGCTGATCGAGACCGGCGCGAGGTTCGCACCCGGACCGGCGCAAGAGCTTCGCTGGAAGACACGCGGCGACCGGCGCGGGCTCGCTCGCCTGCCGCTCACAATCGACACGAGAAAGACGAACTGAAGATGACGCTTCAACCCACCACCCGCATCCGCTTCCACGGCGTGGCCGCCTACGAGATCATGACGAGCAACGGGCTGCGCATCCTTTGCGACCCGTTCCTCGACCGGAATCCCGGAGCCGCGACCAAATCCACCGACTTCGACCATGTCGACCTAGTGATCGTCAGCCATGCGGCGTTCGATCATCTCGGCGATGCCGACAAAATCGCCGCGACGTACGGCTGTCCGGTTGTCTGCGGCGGCGAGGTGAAGGCCTGGCTGATGGATCGCGGCATCCCGGCCAGCCAGATCCGCGCCACGACCTGGGGCATTCGGGTCAAGGTTGCCGGCATAGAGATCCAGCCGCTGGAGTGTCATCATTGGTCTCAGATCAGGCTGAAGGACAATTCCTTCATTTCAGGCGTGCCGATGGCCTTCATCGTCTATGCCGACGGGCTTCGCTTCTATCACTACGGCGATACCGCCATTTTCTCCGACCTGAAACTCCAGGGCGAACTCTACAAGCCCAATGTCGGCTGCATCGGCATCGCCAATCCGCAGGAGATCCTGCATCTCAATCCGATGCCGGGAGAAATGCTGACGGGCGAGATGAGCCCCTATGAAGGTGTGCTGGCGACCCAGTGGCTCGGACTCGAGACCGTCCTGCCATGCCACTACATCATGCTCGATGGCGACAAGGACGTCGCCGACTACATGGAACATCACGGCGCGGCCAGGGCTCGCGGCGAGGCCATTGCCGATCCCTATCTGCTGCGGGCCGGCGACTGGATCGAATTCGATGCCGATGGCAGGGTCGTACGCCCCGCAAAGGCGGCATGATGCGGGCCGCCATTTTCGACCAGCCGCAGTCGATCCGCATCGCCGATGCGCCGAAGCCTGTCCCTGGACCGGGCGAAGTGCTGGTGCGCGTCAGGGCCGCGGGCCTTTGCGCCGGTGACCTCTATATCTTTACCGGCAGGAACCCCTATGTGACCTATCCGCGGATCGGCTGTCACGAAATCGCCGGCACCGTCGAGGCTTACGGGCCAGGAGCGGCCGGTCCGAAGGTCGGGACGCGTGTCGTCGTCGACCCCTTCATCGGTTGCGGCCATTGCTATCCCTGCCGGATCGGCAAACGCAATTGCTGCGCCAACCTCACCATCATCGGGGTGCATCGCGAAGGCGGCTTCGCTGAATTCGTCACCGCGCCCGCGGGCAATCTGAACGTCGTGCCGGAGGGGCTATCCGACTTCGAGGCGGCGTTCGCCGAGCCCGTCGCCATCGGCGTGCAGGGCTGCCGGCGCGGCACGGTCACGAGCGAGGACACGGTCCTCGTCCTTGGCGCGGGTCCGATCGGGCTGGCGATCGTCGAGGTCGCGCGGGCCCATGGCGCAAAGGTCTATGCCACGGATCTGTCGGCGGAGCGGCTGTCCACGGCCGCCGATCTGGGCGCAATCCCCGTGGCCGGCGGTGAAGGGCTGCTTGAACGGGTGATGGAGATCACGAACGGCGAAGGCATGCCCGTGGTGATGGAGGCTACGGGCGCGGCGCCGGCGATGGAGCAGACCATCGATCTCGTTGCCGCCGGCGGCCGCGTCGTCATCCTTGGGCTCGTCAAGAAAGGACAAGGAGTCACGCTGCCCGGGCTGGATTTCACCCGCAAGGAGGTCACGATCCTCGGTTCGCGCGCCTCCGTCGATTGCTTTCCCGAGGCGCTCGACCTGCTTGCGTCGGGCAAAATCCATTATCCCAAAATCGCCAGCAGCTTCGCGCTGTCTGAGGCGCCCACCGTCTTCAAAACACTCGCTGACAATCCGATGGCCCTGCACAAGGCCGTCTTCATCCCGGAGGCCGCATGAAGTTCGTCACTTTCTCTCACAAGCAGGCGGGGCATCGCCAGCACGCCGGCATTCTGGACGGCGAAGAGGTCGCGTGCCTGACCGAAGCCGGACTGGCAGCGTCGGTGCTCGAGGTCGTGCAAGGCGGCGGGGCGGCGCTGGAGAGAGTCCGCGCGGGATTTGCCAAAGCGCCGCGCTATGCGCTTGCCGATACTATCCTCGAAGCGCCTATTCGTCCCGGCAAAGTGCTCTGCTCCGGCATCAACTACAAAGGTCATGCCGAGGAAAACCCGAATGCCAAGATGCCGACCGAGCCGTTCTTCTTCGCCAAGCTGCCGTCATCGGTGGTCGGGCCCGATGTGCGGGTCGAAAAGCCGGTCCGGACGGAGCAGATGGACTATGAGGTCGAATTCACGGCCGTGATCGGCAAACATCTGCACAAGGCTTCCGAAGCCGACGTGATGCCGGCGATCTTCGGCTATACGCTGCTCAACGACATCTCGGCCCGCGACGTCCAGTTCAAGGACAACCAGATCACCATCGGCAAGAATTTCGCGGGTTTCGCGCCGATAGGCCCATGCATCGTCACCGCTGATGAACTGACCAAGCCGGACGACGTGGCGCTCAAGACAAGGCTGAACGGCAAGCTTTTGCAGAACGGCAGCACGTCGGACTGGCTGTTCCCGCTGCCGCGGCTGATCTCCTTTCTTTCGCACTACGTGCCGCTGGAACCAGGCGACCTCGTCTCGACCGGAACGCCGGCGGGCGTCGGCGCCTTCCAGAAGCCGCAGATCTTCATGAAGGCTGGCGACGTCGTGGAAATCGAGGCCGCCGGCATCGGTGTACTTAGAACCCCCATCGTGGCCGGATAGAGGCCATGGACCGGTCCCTGCGCATCGGCGTGATCGGCTGCGGTTTCTTTGCGCAGAACCATTTGCATTCCTGGAGCGACCTCGCCGACAAGGGCGCCCAGCTTGCCGCCGTCTGCGACGTGGATGCCGCCAAGGCGCGCACGGCCGGCGAGACATTCCGTGTGCCGTATTATTCGGACGCCGCAAAGATGCTCGAGGCCGAGCGCCTCGACGTCGTCGATATCGTGACGCGCCACGACACGCACAGACCGTTGGCGGAAATGGCGCTCGCGCGCGGCCTGGCCACAATCGTGCAGAAGCCGTTCGCATCGACGTGGGAAGATTGCATCGCGATCGTCGAAGCTGCGCACAGGGCAAATGCGTGGCTCGCCGTGCACGAGAACTTTCGGTTTCAGGCGCCGATGCGCGCCGTCCGCAAGGTAGTCGACAGCGGCGCCATCGGAACACCGAGCTGGGCAAGGATACGCTTCAGGACCGGCTTCGACGTCTTCAAGACCCAGCCCTATTTCTATGACGAGGAGCGGCTCGCGATTGCCGATGTCGGTATCCACATGCTGGACCTTTCCCGCTTCTTCCTCGGCGAGGTCGAGCACATCTCCTGCGAAACGCAGAAGCGCAATCCGCGCATCCGCGCCGAGGACACGGCGACGATGCTGCTCAGGCATCAAAGCGGTGCGGTGTCGGTCGTGGAATGCACCTACGAGTCGCGCCGATTGCCGGATCATTTCCCTGAAACGCTGCTCGTCATCGAAGGTCCGAGGGGAGCCATTTCGCTCGAAGCCGGTTGCGGCATGACGGTGACCAGCGACGGCGCGACGTGGACCGAAGACGCAAGCTCGCCGCTCCTGTCCTGGACCGCTTATCCCTGGCATGTCGCCCAGCAAGGCGTGATCGGTGCATGCGGCCATTTCCTCGACAGCCTGCAGCGCGGCGTTCCGCCCGAAACCAGCGGTGAGGACAATCTCAAGACATACGCGCTGGTCGATGCCGCCTATCGCGCCGCCAGCGAACGATGCGCGGTCGAACCTAAGCGTTGGAACCATGGCTTAGCCAATGGCGGAGAGCGGCCGTGAGCATTTTGCCTGCCGAAGCGGCCTTTGCCCTCACCGTCGTTTTCGATCTTGTCGAAGGGACCTTTCCCGAATTCTACCGGCTCGTTTCGGAGAACGCGTCCCTGTCGGTGGAACTCGAGCCGGGATGTCTGCGCTTCGATGTGCTGACGCCGTTAGGCACGCAAAAGCCGTCCCAGATATTCCTGTACGAGATCTATCGCGATCGGGCTGCCTTCGACCTGCACCTCGCTTCGGCTCACTATCTGAGCTTCGATGCCAGCACGCGTGACATGGTGAGCCGCAAGACCGTCGTCACCTACAGGGTGGACGAGAATTCCAAGCAGGCGGTGGCATGAGCGCCGGTGCCGATCTCCTTGCGCTTTACGGCACCGACGAGCCGCTTCCGCAACGGAGAGTTCTTGCCGCCGGGCCGCTGACAGCCGTTCTCGAGGACGGCAATCTGCGGACGATCTCTTTTGCCGGCGTGGAGGTGGTTCGGGCGATCAACTATCTCGCGCGCGATGCGTCCTGGGGGACTTACAAGGCCGAGCTTTCCAACATGCGCATTTCCGAGGACGGCACGTCGTTCGAGCTTCGCTATGACGGACTCTGCGCCGGCCCGCAGGGACGTTTCGCCTATCGGATGAAGATTCGTGGCGACGCGTCGGGCGAGCTGATCTTGCAAGCGGATGGCGTGGCACTCACCGAGTTTCCCACCAACCGCACCGGTTTCGTGGTGCTTCATCCTTCAGAGGCGGCGGGCAAAAGGCTGACCATCCGGCATAGCGACGGAAGCATCGAGGAGAGGACATTTCCGAAATTGATCAGCCCGGACCAGCCTGCCTTGGACATTTCAGCGCTGACGCACGAGCCGGCACCCGGCATGGTCTGCACCGTCGCCATGCAAGGCGATGCCTTCGAGATGGAGGACCAGCGCAACTGGACCGACGCCTCGTTCAAGACTTATGTGCGGCCGCTCTCCAAGCCCCGACCCTATGTTATCGGCAAAGGTGTGGGGGACATACAGCGCGTCACGGTTTCTGTGCGCGCCGAGACATCGGCGCCTGGACCGGCTGTCAGCAATACATCAACCCTGACCCTTGGCGGACCTTCCGGACGGATGCCGTCGATAGCGCTGTTCGTCGATCCCGACGAACTGCCGGCAGCCATCGCCGGCGCGGCTTCGCTTGGCCCGGTGCCGGAGATCCTACTGCGCTTCGACAACGCGCGCGGGCATGATCAACGCGTGCTGGAAAAGGCGGCCGATCTTGCGAGCGCGCTTGGCGCCCGGCTGGCGGTCGAGGCAATCTTTGCTGCGATCCACCCTGGGGCCGAGGCCCAGGCCCTTGCAGCTATGGTTCGCTTGGCGGCCGTCGAACCGAGTGCCATTCTGGTTTCACCACGGCGCGAATTCAAGACACGCCCCTCGAACCATTTGCCGAACTCTGAGCGACCGATTGACGAGATCGTGCAGGCATTGCGGGCTGTCGGTCCCGCTTGCCCGATAGGGGCTGGCACGCCCTCCCTATTCACCGAATTCAACCGCAACCCGCCGACCGGCAATGCCGATTTCGTCTTCTTCGGCAACAGCGCCATCGTGCATGCCGCCGATGAGCAGTCGGTCATGGAAACCCTCACCGTTTATCCTGCCGTCATGGAGACAGCACGGCAATTGTGTCCCGGAAAGCCGATCTGGCTTGGGCCTTGCACAATTGGCTTGCGGCACAATCCCTATGGTGAGGCGGTCGCAGCCAATCCCGGACTTAACCGGGTGCCCGCCGCCGGCACCGACCCGCGTCAGCGGGCATTGTTCGGTGCGGCTTTTGCCGTCGGAGTCGCGGCCCAGGCCGCTGAGACCGCCGCCGAGCGGTTGATATTGGCAGCACCGACTGGACCCTTCGGGCTCTTGAATGAGGACGGCTCGCAACGGCCTTTGCAGGCCGTTCATGCCGAACTCGCTGCGGCAGCCGGTGCGGAACGCCACCATCTGGCTGTTGATCACTCCGGGGTAGCGGCCGTCGCTTTTCGGCTTGGCGACACAGTCCGCGTTCTTGCGGCAAACCTGACCGCCCGGCCCATCGAGACTACGCTGCCCCCGGGTGCGAAACTGCTCCGCATGGCCGGCGGGAATACAAAGCCAGCGCAATCCCTCTCACGTTCATTAGGACCGTACTGCTTCGAAATTTTTGAAATTGTCACGAAGGAAATGGGTTGGCGAGCCAACTGCTAGCGTATTGCTTTCCTGTAAAACGATGACCATCAGGGACGAACATAATCGTTATTTCCCAAAAGGTTACGAAACAGTATCCCGAATGCGATTCAAGAAGCCGATCCACTCGCCATAGCCGCCTCCGATGGCCGTGCCCACCTCCAGCTCCATCAGCCGCTCGGCATCTCGCGCAGCAGAAGATCAGCAGCTTCCGCAGGCGTCCCACGCATACCGATGGTCAACTGACCGCCGCTTGACCCGCTGCCTCCTCGATCTTGTCTAAGACCGCTTCAGGCGCCACGTCGCGCTTCAGCTCCTTCAATTCTTGGTCCGATTCCGTCGGAACATCCAGGCGCTTCGCGATCTCCTCGACCAGTTTGATGAGCTTGGTCGTCTCATGCTCGTTGAGCAGGCTCACCTGCAGATCGAGGTCTGCCCGCGCATCATCCTCGGCGGCCATGCGGTTCTGGTTGATCAGTACGAAGGTTGAGAGAAAGATCGCCTCAACCGAGGCGAACATGGCCAGGATAACCAGAGAAGGATCCCAAGGCTTTACAAAGTTCGCGACCCTGGAATTTAGGACGATCCAGGCGCCGAAGAAGACCAAGTGGATGTAGACGAACATCATGCTGCCGGCGAACCTGCTGATTGCCGCCGCCGCGCGCTGCTCCAATGATGCTGCCTTGGCATCGCGCTTCCGCCTCTCGACCAGTGCCTCGATGTTCCGCGCCAGGGCAGGGGCGAGCCCTTCCGCCGCCGGCGTGGTCGGGGTGGCGTAACCCTGGTCCTTTGGGGCGGCTGTGGGATTCATTGTGTCTCTCCCGTCTAGAGCATGATGCCGAAAAGTGTGAAGCGGTTTTTCGGACGACATCATGCTCTATCTCTTTGATTTAGAGCCGGATTCAGATTTCAGGCCGATTCGACCTGAAATCACCCGGCTCTAGGCAGCCTAACTCCCTGTTTGGCAATTCGCTCCATTTCGCCGCTGTCCAGAGCGTCGAATGGCACCTGCCCGGCGATCTGCCCGATGCAATGGCGAGATTGCTGCAGACCGGTGCAGGCTCGCTTCGCGTTGAGTTCGCTGGGCAGGACTCCTACCTAAAGGGGATGCCCGCGCGCCGAAAAACCGATCCGACTGCAAGGCTGGTTGCAGAGTGGCCGCTATCCCCGGCGGCGACGCTTGGATCGTCGGTGCGGGCGAGGGGCCTTTTTCTTGAAATGCGCGCTCGCCTTCCGACGGGCTTGAGAAAGCTGCTCCATACCGAGTCCCGGGTGCTTACCTTGCGCCTGCCGGAGGGCTCCCATGCCGATGCTGAGGCCGCATCAGCGATCGTGTCCCAAGCCATGCAGGACATCGAAGACCTGCCCGTCATCCCTCGCGAGGTCGAGGACATTCTGACGATCTCGGCGGGCGAGCGTCACCGCTGGCTCAAGGACGGCCGCTTGCAGAGCGCCGGGACGAGGACGGTGAAACTGCGTGGGCGCGCGAGGAAGATCACCTTCCACGTTTTCGACCCGCGCCTGATCGAGGATGTGCTCGACCGTGACCTGGTTGCTGTCTGGCGCGAGGAAGACGCTGCGACAGCCGCCGAGAATCGACGCCGAGCGGCTGCAAAGGCGGCGCTTAAGCGCTCGCAAAAGAGCCGTGGCGGGGCCGCAACCCACGACAGCCAGGGCGAGGCGCACTCCGAGTTGCGCGGCTGGGAAGACTTTGAGAGCGACGGGCTCCTCCGCTGAGTGGCGGGAGCGCCGTATCATGTCTTGGGCGGACCGCAGCGCCTTCGAGGACAGCGATCTCTTGTCTCGTGGTCGCCACCGGGCAGCGAGGAGACCGGCGCCGACGAGAAACACGCCAAGCGCGTCACCCGGCGACATATTCACGATACTCTTCGGTGGTGACACTCGGAGCCACGATCTTGTCAGCCTCGCGTCTCGACGAACGCTGGCCAAGTCGATTAGCGGCAGTGTGGGAAACAGCGTGACCATAGAGACATGACAAAGCAGAGAATTCTTTTTGATACCGATCCTGGCGTAGATGATGCCCTCGCGCTGCTTTACCTGCATCGTCATCCGAACATCGATCTGCTCGGCATCACCACCGTCTTCGGCAACGCATCGATATCGGTCACGACGCGCAATGCCAGGTTCCTCGCCGAGGCTTGGGGGATCAAAGCGCCCGTTCACGCCGGTGCTCCCGTTCCGCTAGCCTGGTCCGGGGCGCCGCACCCCTATCCTGTCCATGTTCATGGCGCAAACGGACTGGGGGGTTATCCCATTGCCCAGGAAGCGGGGGAGGAGAAGGACACTGCCGCGCGATTCATTGTCGATACCATCCGGCAGAACCCGCGTCAGGTGCGGTTGCTTGCTGTCGGCGGCCTCACCAACTTGGCGCGGGCACTGGAGGCCGATCCGGCGATAGCAGATCTCGTGCAGGACGTCGTCGTCATGGGTGGCGCGTTCGAAATCCCTGGCAATGTGTCGCCCGTTGCCGAGGCCAATATCTACGCGGATCCGAAGGCAGCCGATCGAGTGTTTGCAGCCTCGTGGAAAGTGACCGCGGTTCCGCTCAATCTCACAAATCGAACAGTGATGACGCGACAGGATCTCGCCGTGGTCTCGGCACGTGCCGATGCCGCCATGCAAATGGTTGCCGCACTCTCCCAAGGCTACATCGACTTCTACCTGCAATGGGGCGAAGCGGGTATGCTTGTGCACGACTGCAGCGCCGCCGTCTATTTGACCGACCCGCACTTATTCACCACCCGATCCGGTTCGATCGTGGTGGTGGAGGACGGCCCGGCGGCAGGTTTGACCGTGCAGAGGCTGGGCGCCGCCAGGTATTCACCGAACGAATGGGATCAGCGTCCAGTGCAGTCGGTGTGCGTTGGTGGCGATGCTGCAGGAATCCTGGCGAGGATTTACGAGGTCTGCAGCGGGGGAAGTTCAGCCGAGTCATCGGCAAAAAGCTAAAGAGGATCGCCGACGAGCGAGCCGAAGGTAGCGAGGCCGGTCTGCTTTTACCCGCAGCCATTCGAGGGGCCGGACTCGAATGGCTCGCCAGACCTGCCTGACGCGAATTGTTCCTCGAACGCCAGTGTTGGAACCGAGCCGATCGTTCAGATCAGGACTTGTTCGTTGTAGACGGTTCGGTATCGGACAGCTTCCGGTGCACCGCCTCATCGGCTTTGTCGGCGGCGGACTTGACGACGTCGCTGACCTTGTCAGCGAGCGTGCCTTCGCTCGACGCCTGCCGTCCTGCTTCGTCGCTGGCTGCCTGGTAGGCTTCGGCTGCAACCTGCTTTACTTGGTCAACGCCCTTTTCGAGCGCGCCCTCGGCTCTTTCGCGAAGCTGTTCGCGATAGCCGCCGAGCCGCTCGTCTTCGAGTTGCGTGTGGGGCAGCATAGCGCCGATCGCTGCTCCGATCGCGAGGCCGACAGCAGCAACTGCAAGAGGCTGATCCTCCATCAACTGCTGCGCGGAACGATTGGCCTTCGCCGCCATGTCGGCCGTGGCTGTCGCCGAGTTCGTCAGCGTCTCCGCCGCGCCGCTCGCCATGCCGGACACGGTGCCGGCTGCGCTGCTCGCCATGTCGGACATGGTACCGGCCGCACTGCTGGCCATTCCCGAGACGGTGCCGGCCGCACCACTGGCCAAGTCGCCGACAGAGGCATAGGTGTCCGAGGTCATGGCTTCCATTCCAGCGGTGGATGAGCCGTCATGTCGGTCGGAACCGCGACGCGTCGTGTAGACGGGCGCGGCGGTTGCGGCGGAAGCGCCGCTGCCCAGCATCAGCCAAGCCAGACCGGCGCCGATTACGGTGAGTGGCAGAGGATTATCTCGCACCTGAGCCTTCAGGTTGTGGAGCATGTCAGAGCCTGCACCGCCACTGAACATACCGGTAAACTCATCGAAGAGCTGGCCAGGCGTCATTTTGCCGCGAATGGACTCGGCGGTCGCCACCACCCTTGCGCGCGTGGCCTCAGCCTCGCGTTCGAGTTCGGCTGCGGATTTGTCGCTCATCTTGCTTGTTCCTTGATTACGTTCGCGTCACGCTTGAGTTGCTCCTGCGTACGGTCCGGCGCCAACTCGGAGGGCGACATGCTTGCCATGCCGGTCCGCAAGAGGATGACACCCAGCACGGCAACGGCCACTCCGACGAGCAAAGCGGACCACCCGGCGCCTAGGCCGAGGTGGGTCAGGGCAATGACGAGCGCTTGCAGCAGCACTATCAGTGCGGCGAGGAGACATACTGCCCCGCCCAGAACCTCGACTGCGCCAGCTTCGGCCTTAGTCACGCTCTCCAATATTTCCGCCCGCAGGAGCCTGGCCTCCGTTTGCACCAGTGTGCTCACCTGCTGCGCCAGATCGGCGACCAGAGTGCCGAGGCTTTGGTTGTCTTGAGTGTTCATTTCTTTAGCTCCGCTGCCTTCCTGGGAGCGCCGCCGTCGACCCCCCAATTGGACGTCGCGTCGTCCCATGGCTCGCTCGTCTGCGCACCAGTCTGCCCGCTCGTTTCCCTACCAGTCTTCCGCGGCGCCGCTGCGCTCTGCCCTGCGCGGCGCGTTTCCGGGGGAGAAGCCTTTATGAATCTTCCGAGCGCCAGTCCTGCCAGTACCGAGCCCGCGATCAGAGTGCCGGGATTTTGGCGGCCGAAGTTCTGAATGTCCTCAAGCACCTCGCCGAAAGGCTTTTCCTTCAACGAGGAGGACAGCCTTTCCAGTCCGCCTGCCGCATCCCGCATGAAATTCGAGGCCGAGCTCTGGTCGCTGTTGGCCAGATGGTCGCTCGCCGCACGCAGAGCACCGCCGAATGCCGCCAGGCTCGATCCGATGTCCCGCTGTGTTTCCTCGGCTCGGTCGGACAGGGCCTCCTGTGCTTCCGACGCGTAGTCGACTGCCCTGCGAGCAACCTCGTCGCGGGCATCGTGGAGCGCCTCTCCGGCGCTTTGGGTTTCCTTCTTAACTCGATCGGAAACTTCGCTCTTCGCCTTGGCGAAGTCGGCCGGCTCGCGGCCCTGATTATTTTCGCGCTGCATGACGCCTCCTAGTGAAAGCCGAGGAAGGAGAGTATCGCGAGCACAACCACGATAAGACCGATAAGATAGATGACACTGTTCATGGCGCGGGCTCCTCCTTGCCTCTTCCAACTTCGCGCCCGCCGCGATGTTCCCTCCCGTGACCAGGATTTTTTGTAAGCAGCTACTTACCCCGATCGACGCCTTCGAAGCCGGCAAGCTCGTCATCCGAACAGAGCAGCCGCGGTTGCGCCGGATTGGAAATATCGAGCTTGTCCCACGGTATGCGATAGAGGCGCTTGCGGCGGCGCAGCGCGAAGAAGTCGAGCAATGCGGTGCCGATGGTCGAGGCCGATAGGCGTTCAAAAGCAGCGAAGATGCCGACATGGAATTCGGTGACGACGAGGTCGTCGCCGTCCTGCTCGGCGATGACCTCCTCGATATGGCCGATGCACCTGCCGCCCTGCGTGAGAACGCGCCGGCCGGCCAGATGCTCGAGATTCACATTCACCATCTTCAGGCTCCCGGGATTCGGCCGACGATGTGGTCGCGCAGCCAGCTCTGCCAGGCCAAGATTTTGGTCCTGCGCACGTCGATATCGAATTCTATGTCGACGCCGATGTCGCGCACCTTGTTCCAGGCGATGCGATGCGGCCGTGCCTGCTTCTTCCCGCTCAGCCTTGCCGCCAGCCGCGCAGTCCATCGCCCAGGCCGAGCGCCTAGCCGTCGGGCCAGCGCAATCGAGCCAAGCTCGACCGCAACGACCCTCGGCGGCTTGCCCTGCCTCAGCTCGGCGACCAGTCCATCGACCTTGCCGATCTTGACCTGCTCGCGGTCGACGACCTGCTTGTCCAGGATGTCGCGCAGCAGTTGCATCAGGTGCCTCCGAATATCTGCAGGGGAATAGCCACTACGGCCAGCACGAAGCCGAGCGCGATAACGAAGATCACGGCGGCATTAGAGATCACGCCGTTCCGGTTCTGGCCGACATAGCGCTCGTCATTCAGCAGGAATAGGAACGGAACGACCGTCAGCGGCAGACTGGCGGCGGTCAACGCCATTGAGAAGATGGTGAGCCTCAGCGGGTCGAGACCAAGCGCTATCGGAACGGCGGCAAGAAAGAGCGTGAGCGTGTAGACCAGGCTGAAACCGGGATCGTCGCGCGGCTTGAGGTCCTCGCCCCAGGTCCAGCCGAACCCTTGCGCGACGAGATAAGCCTGCTGCAGCGCCACTTCCAGAGCGGCTCCGAAACAGGCGATGCCGAGCGATGCGGCGAAAAGGACGAAGCCCCAGAAGCCGAATACCGGGATCAGCATCAGCGGGAGCTGGTTGTAGTCGTCCACCTGGTTCACGCCATGGGCGCCGAGCACAAGCGCGGCCACGATCAGCACGGCCACGGAGATCGTTCCTCCGAAGCTCATGCCCAGACCGGCAATCGCCCGATTGGTGCCGAGATAGCTCTTGTCCCATTGATCCTCGACCGCGCCCGAGGAATAGAACATGAAAAGGTAGGGCGAGATGGAAGCGCCGAGGATGCTGACGGCCATGAACCAGTAGTTTGCCGTATCGTGTTGCGGCAGGCTGGGCACGGCACCGACCGCCACCTGTTTCCACTCGGGCTTCAGCATCACCGCCGCGACGACGAAGCAGAGCGTGATCAGGCCAAGCATCGATACGCCTTTCTCGATGAGGCCGAACGTGCCTTTCCACAGCAGCAGCCAGGCGAGGAAAGCCACTGGAAATGCCCACCATTGAAAGCCGATTCCGGTGGCAAGCTCGGCAGCAATGGCAACCCCGCCTATTTCTGCCGAGAGCACCAGGAAGTTGACCAGCAGGACTGCAAGCAGCGGCCAAAGGAAAGCGTTGAAGCCGAAGCGTTCCCGGATGCCGTCGGCGATGGTGTGATGGCTGACGGCGGCGAAGCGACCGGCCATCTCGACCAGGAAGATGATGCAGATGGTGCCGAGCACGATCGCCCAGATGAGTTGGAAGCCGAACAGGGCGCCGGCCTGCGCCGCCGTCGCCATCGAACCCACCTCCAGGAAGCCACCGACACTGGTCACGACGCCAAGCGAAATCTCCAGCAGCTTCTTCATCGCTGCGGCGCGAAATAGTCGCGATAGGCCGTGGCGAGATCCACCTGTGCGGCGCGAAGCTCGTTGCGTGCCCGGCTGGCCTGCGCCTGCTGTTCCGCCTCGACCGCGGTCTCGGCTCCGCTTGCCGCGGTGGACAGCCGGCTGACCGCCGCCTTTAGCTTGTCTCGTTTCGCAGGATCGGACGGGGAGGCCGATTCCACCTGTCGGCCGGAACCGGCGAGTGTCTCGGCGAAGGATCGCAAGGCAGAGGATGCGTAGTGGGACGGCGCGGCGCCGGAAAGCCAGGCATCGGTCACCCGCACCGCCGCCTCCGCGGTCGAGGCGGCAAGCTTCGATTGCTGCTCGATGGTTTCAGACGAGGAGCAGGAAGCAAGTGTCAGCGCAAGCACCTGCAGTAAAAGCAGTTTCCGCCAAGCAATGCTGCGCAATGCTTTCCTCTCACCGCTGCTGCTTCGAACATGAAGATAAGCCGGCGCCGATCGGAAGGTTCCCCGCCGGAGGCCAGTTGCACCGCACTGTCGGTTGGCCGGTTTCGGCACCGGGCGCTTATCGGTCGCTCAGCTTCGCGTCCTCGGCGGTCGAAAGAGCGGCGATCTTGTCGATCATGGCGAGCACCACTTGTGGGGCTGTCAGGTGCACCATATGCCCGGCATCGGGGACGATACCGACTACCGAGTTCCCGAGATCCGCGTGCAGCCGAAACGCCTCGGCCGGCGCATCGAAAAGCTGATCGCCGGCGCCGGCGATGATCCCAACAGGAACGGAAATGTCCTTGTGCCGAGGCGTCGCAAACGCCCCTGCCACCCACATCAAGAGCGACTCGGCCGCGATGGACCGCAGTTGCGAGGGGCGGCTCGCCAACTCCCTCGTCGTTGCGGTGAATGCGGCCGAGATCGTCGCCGGGCCAAATATCTTTCGCATTGACCAAGCCCAGCCAAGCCTGACCAGCGGCGGCAGCACGGTGTGGCGGAAGGCCGTTCCGATCAAAGGCAAGATCGGCAATCCCGACAGGGCGAGTTCGAACCTCGGCGATGGATAGTGGTAGCCGGAGACAAGCACGAGACCGGCAACGCGCCCAGGGCGCCGTCGCGCCATCTCGAGCGCAACGGCGGCACCCCAAGAGTGGCCAAGAACAATATAGCGTCCAGTTCCGAGTTTCGCGGCCGCGGCATCGATCAGATCGGCCTGCGCGGCGGCCGACCAGATCCTGCCGATCGGGCGCGAGCTCCTGCCGAAGCCTGGTCTGTCGAAAGCCAGAACACGATAGTTTGCGGCCGCTTTCTCAAAGATGCCGCTTGTCGTGAAATCTTCGGCCGAAGAACCGTTGCCATGCAACAGCAGCAGCGGCATGCCCTGGCCGTCCTCGATCAGGTGCAGCCGCGCTCCGCCGACTTCGACGAAGCGTCCAAAACGGCGGCCGCGCAACGCCCGCCGCGCCCGCAGGCCATTGTAGAGGGCGAGCCCGGCCGCTGCCGCGCCGAGGAGGAGCATCACGCAGTTGAACGTGGCGATGTCAGGCATGATCCCTTGCTGGTACGGAAGCCATGGCGCAACCCGCTGTTGACCAAAGTGGCGGATGCCGATGCGCTGGCTTCCCAAGGCAGGAGCTTTCAGGCCGAGCCCTTCTGAGGCAGCTCCGTCTCCTCATTGACCTGTTCCTGGAGCGCCTTGCGCTCGCGCTCTGCTCCCTTGGCGCCGGCCGGCCGATCTTGCCGTTCAAGCTCGCGCTCCACCGTGTCGCGAGCGCCCTCGACAGGATCTTCCTGCGGCAGACGCTTGTCTGTTCGCTTTGTGCCTTGCTCGCTCTCCCGGTCACTGTCCGATCGCAGCTTGGACGGACCGTCCTTTGCAGATTGCTTCGTCATTGGCTCAAATACCTTTCCCGGCCTGCCTGCCGCGTCGGCGGGTCACGTTCGATCTGTTCAGAAGCAACCCAACAGGCGGGCTGTCTCTTTGTTCCGGCCATCCCGTGCGGCAGTTGGTCAGACCGGAGCCCCATGGTCTTCCGCCTGCGCCGGTTCCGACTCCTCCAGAGCTTCAATGACCGGGGCAAGCGAGCTCTCTTCCCGGGAATTGGATTCCGTCCGGTCCTCCTGCTCGCCCGTCTTGCCGAGCGCCCGTTCGATTGCATCTTCGATATTGCCGATTTCCTCCTCGCGAACCTCGTGCCCGTAGCCCGCGGCGTCGGCATCCTGCTCGAACTGTCGCACAAGCACCGGAACGCTGACTTGCGTGTCGGCAGGCAAGTTCCCGACGTTCTCCTCGAGCCAGCTTCGAAAGAACTCCTTGGTTGCACTCATGGGTCGTCTCCTTCGAGCTGAGAACGGCCACGATCTGCCAATGTTCCTCTGGCGGAGCTTGCGTTGCCGCGTGTTACAACGACGATCTTCGCGGCAGACGGATCGCTCATCCACGGCCCCGCCGGGAGGTCGCTCCAGCCGGTCGATCTTTAAACGCTTAGCGGCAGGAATTGCGGCTCCTCAGGTGCGTTCCTCGATCAACCGGATCACCTCCTCGACACCTCGCGGTTCGATTTTCTGCGTGATTACGGTTCATCTCGCGCGCTGACATTTTCAGACACCAAAACGCCGTGCGCATGTTCGGAACGATCGAGTCCAACTGCCGTTACCGACAAAAGAACAGGAGGAACCGATGACCGGACGCAGAACCCATGAACAGCAAGTGCGCATGCTGGAAGAACGTGAGAACACCAAGAACGCGCCCAAGGAATTCGACGCCAAGGCGGAGCTGAAGCAGTCGGCCGCGGAGCGCGATGCGCGGCGGAAAGGTTCGGACCTGAGGAGCGACACGCCCGACCTCGTCGACCCAGATGACCGCAACATCCTTCGCGGCAAGAATCAGGAAAGCGGACACAACAAGCATCGCGGCGACTAACGCGCCTCGCGCATGCCTTGGTCTCGAAACCAGTCCCGATTTCGGAAGACCTGCTTTAAGCAGGGCGGCTTTGGGCGTGAGGTGGGGTCGTTCCTTTCTTGGCCGTCTTGGCTTGTTTCTGAATTCTTGTGCCTCCGCCTCCGTGAGATGCTCGATGCCGATGAAGTCGTTTTTTGCGCGGCCTGATCGAATGAGCTCATCGAGCTTCGCCTGAATGGCCACGCTTTGCGAGGAAGCGGGTCCCTGTCATTGATCGCGGCCTCGGTCAAACAGACCGAGGCCGCGTCGCCAAGTCGACTTTTGGCATGCGAATCGAGCGTTTTATCAGGCGCCTTACGCGGCCGCCTGCATGGCCCGCTTGTTCGCACCGCTTTCGCCGAGCTTGCTAAGTGTCTCGTCGGTAGCGGATTCTTCCTTGAGGGTGTCGCGCAGCAAGGGGAGGGCGTCTTTCAGGCCCAGTTGCTCCGCCCAGGCAATCAGCGTGCCGTAGCGCGCTATTTCATAATGCTCCACCGCCTGGGCGGCAGCCACAAGGCCCGCGTCGAGCGCCGGCTCGTCCTTGTATTCCTCGAGGACCTCCGAACCTTCTTCGATGATGCCGTCGATCGCGGGACACGTCTTGCCGCGTGCCGGCTTGCCCAGCATTTCGAAAACCTGCTCGAGCCGGTCGACCTGAGCTTCGGTCTCGGTGCGATGCTTTTCGAAGGCTGCGCCCACTTCCTCTGACTGCGCCGCCTTGGCCATCTTCGGCAGCGTCTTCAGAATCTTCTTTTCTGCATAATAAAGGTCTTTCAGGCCATCCACGAACAGGCTTTCCAAGCCGTTCGCCGCGCCGGACGAACTTTTCTTTGCCATCGACGTCTCCTTCGTTCGACTTCCTTGACCAAACAAAACCGACGGGATCGACCGATGTTCCCGCGAAATTTTTTGAATGTTCACGAAGCTCAGACGAGACGACGAGCCGAGGCTGCGGGCGAACGTTACTTCGGCGGGCCTTTGCCGTTGCGGGACGAAAGTTGGTCGAGCATGCTGAGCGCGGCGCTTGGCCCGGCATGCTCCAGAAGACCCTGCTCGGCGGCCGCCTTCTTGAAGGCGGCAAAGGCGATCGCTGGACGGCAAATCCCGTTAGTCGCGTCTTCCACCAGCCGGGCCGCCTTGCGATAGGCTGGTGAGTCCTTGCTCTTCCATGTCCGGCCCAGCGCCTTCTTGGCGTCAGCGATCGAGGAAACCACCATCGTGCCGCCGTTGACGAAATGGATGGTGAGCGGCAGGAATCTGCTCAAGGCTTTTCACCGTCCTAGCCATTCGCACACGGGCCGGGCGGGCCCGACGAAGAGGTGCGCGGTCGGCGCCGCCGCCAAAGGATTGTTGTTCCGAAAGGATTTCATGGTGCTACCGCCTGGTTGAGATCGCACAAAACGAAACTGCTGCCGGGTAGTTGCATCCAGCCGAGCAAGAGCGGTCAAAAAAGACGAGCACCTTACTGATCGCCGTCGGGGTGAGCAGCGCCGGACGATTGTGGTAGCCGTGGTTGAGGTCCCCACGGATGTCGCGACCAAGGTTCCGGATTGAGACCGGCGGCTTCGGAGCGACGCCAACCTTTTCTGTTCGCATGCGTTGTTCCTCGAAAGCGAAGGAGACACCGATGCCGACGAAATCCGCCAGGATGACCGACTCCGCCACACCGATGAAATCGGCCACGCGGGCCAAATCCACCTCCGAGCAGGCGGCCAGCAAGCAGCGGAGCGTGCAGCGCAAAGTCGACGCGACCGATCGCGCCAAGCCGAACGGCAAATCCAAATCACAAGGCGCCATGCAGGCCGGCGCGCGGAAATACCCAGTGCCGCCGTTCCCGAAGCAGCATCATCCGAAACCCGGCGAGGAATGGGCGATCGAGCCCGCGCCGCTCTACGACGCGCCGTTCTGGCAGGGATCGAACAAGTTGGAAGGCAAGGTGGCGCTGATCACCGGCGGCGATTCCGGCATCGGCCGCTCAGTTGCCGTGTTGTTCGCCCGGGAAGGGGCCGATATCGCCATTGTCTATCTCAGCGAGGACCGCGACGCGAAGGCGACAAAGCAGGCAGTTGAGGCTGAAGGCAGGCGCTGCATCATCATGAGCGGCGACGTTGCCAGGCGGACCTTCTGCCGCAAAGCGGTGGAGCAGACGCTGAAGGCCTTCGGCAGGCTCGACGTGCTCGTCAACAACGCTGCCTTCCAGGTTCACTCGGCCGATTTCGCCGACCTCACCGAGGAGCACTTCGACACCACGCTGAAGACCAATCTTTACGGGTACTTCCACATGGCCCAGGAAGCCGTTCCGCATATGAAGCCGGGTTCGGCTATCATCAACACGGGGTCGGTCACGGGCATCGAAGGCTCCAAGGAACTCATCGATTATTCGATGACCAAGGGCGGCATTCACGCCTTCACGCGGGCGCTCTCCGGTAACCTGATCAGCAAAGGCATTCGCGTCAATGCGGTGGCGCCCGGACCGGTTTGGACGCCGCTGAACCCGTCGGAGAAGGAAGCGGAGAAGGTCTCGCAGTTTGGGGCAAAGACCCCGATGAAACGGCCAGCCCAGCCGGAAGAGATCGCGCCTGCCTATGTATTTCTCGCTTCGCCGCAATGCTCCAGCTACATCACCGGCGAGATCCTGCCGATTATTGGGGGCTATTGACCGCGGCCGCCTTTATAAAGGGCCTTCATGAAGAATGCGGTCCTCGATCGGTCGGCCGTCTTCGTATCCGGTCTGACGGGCCGTCCCGATCCGATCAGCAAACGGCCGGTCCGTGGCAGACCTGCCGGGCAGAGTGAGAGGATTTTTCGGTACAAGGCTGAACGTGTCGGCCTTTCGCAGTTTGATGGTTAGGAGGTTCCATGAAAGAGCACACCGGCGATGGCGACTCGCATGACGGCGCCGTTGAAATCCTGGCCGGCCGATTGGCCAGAGTGGCAGACATTACCGAAGAGCAAGCCCGCGAGCTGATCGAGTTAATCGGGACCGATTGGGATTCCCTGCTTCGAGAGGCTCATTTCCTGAAGGCCCGGCATCGCCTATGAGCGAACGCGGGGCAGAATTCTTTGGCGAATGGATTACCGACAACGTGATGCGCGGCAGCGTCGGCGCTGACATCATTTCCGTCGCGGAATTGACGACCAAGCTATTTGCAGATGCGAAGGCCGTAGGTGTTTCCGAGCACGAGATCGAGGAGGAGATCGGGAGCGCCTACGATGCCATCCTGGCTGCAATTGTTGGACTTGAAAACTCGGGCAAATCCGATTGACGGCTTGAAGCCAAAGGCAGCCAGCAATAAACCCCGGAGAGTCCGATGCCGCGTTCAGCGCGCGTACGCGGAACGATGTAGCTCGTCCCTTTCGTGCCGCGGGAGACCGTTACAGCTGCATATCCAGAGGGCATTGAGGCTGTAACCGTTGCGTCGACTTGCTTGCATCGACCCAGAATTTCGCCGTTGGCGGACTTTGCCAAACGATCTGCCAAAAACGTTCGGCATTCATCCGTCGGCGAGTAGATTTGGGGCGCCATTTCAATTAGCCGACAGACCGTGCTGCCTCTGGGCTGAGGCTAGATCGCCGGCGCTGTTTCCATCAGCGACCCCTCAGCGTTCATCCGAAATGACAAAGGAGAGCGCGATCAGATCATCGACATGCCAAACCGCCGGCCTGCCTGGCAAGCTTTGCAAACTCTCCGTCTGTCGGATGGCCCGAGGATGGAAGGGACTCGTTCTCGCCGGTCGCGAGGAATTTCTCGCAAGATGTTTCCTCCCCCGACCTTTGAGTTAGCCCGTACGACATTTGTCCCGCATTCGCTGGGACCGGTGCCCGAGGTCCAGAATTTTAGGGAACAGGCTCGATCCGATTCTGTTGATTGAATGCCTGTTCGCGCACGTTGCCAGGTTTGCGCGCTCAGGCACCAACCTCCAGAAAACTCAGCCCGCAGGCTTCGGTCTGCGGGCTTTTTCGATGCCGATGGAAAGCGGCGCTAGCTTTACCGCTGCCGGTCCGCATCTGGGAGCGGCGTCGTCGGTTGCGAGACTTAGCTCCCATTCACTAGCTCCGGAAACAAAAGGCCGGCCGGATCGTTCGCAGTATGCCAGACCAGCGGTGCGTGCGCCATGCCGTCCACCTCGATCAAGAAAACAGAATACGATCCGGCCAACAGGATTCTCTCCGTGTGGTTTGTGGCCAGCGGGAAACGCTATGAGTTCGAGGGGGTACCGCCGGAGACGTTTGCGGCATTTCGATCAGCCTTTGCCAAGGGCCGCTTTTTCAACGCCCACATCCGCAATCGCTTCCGATATCGTCGTGTCACAAGCGATGAGGATGATTGACGAGGCTATTTTGCGTCCAGTTCAAGCGGCTCGTGCTGCGCTCGCTTCATGCCAGATGGATTTGGCCGAGATCACGGCGATTGCCGCTCTGCCCGCATGTCCGGTTCGCCACCATTGCCGCTTTCCGACAGTCGGCGGCCCCGGGTCCGATATCTTGGTCATCCTCGAAGCTTCTCGGCCTCGCGTTCCAAGGTCTTCCGGTCGTTGCCGTGCTGTTTGATGAGATCGCGAACCTGTTGAACCGTCAGACCGACCTTGTTGGCGAAATGCCGGACTTCGTAGTCCGCGTCCGCTGATACCCGGTTGCGGTCACCGGCGCCACGCTTGCTCTTGTCGTCTGCCATCGCTTGTTTCTCCGGCAGGGGATAACAGCGGCCGGCCAGGAATGTTCCAGGCGTGGCGAGCGGCAATTTTAGACGGGACTAACAAAAGTTATCGAAAACGGGCTGCTTGCTCGTGCGGGATTGACGTCACTCCGCCCGCCACGGCGGAGGATGGGAGGACCGGCCTCAACAAAGCCGAAGGCCGGGTTACTTGGCCCGTTGCGCGGATCCCCTGGGCGCTGCGACGGGCCAAGGTCGCTTGCGTGAGCTTTTCCTCCGCACTTTGCCAGGCAGCGCGACGACGGCTCCAAGCAATCGGCCCACGGTCACGGCTGTCCTCAGCTACGCGGGGAACCTCCCGGTAAGCTTTATCTTGCCTTTGCCTTCACGTTGGGCGGGCGGGATCGAGGTGCGCTCTCGAGCCTCGTGAAACGGTTGCAAATGTGTATGCAGGCAGAGCACCATTAACATTTGTTACTGCGGGCCTGCTAATGAACTGCGTAGATGACTGGGCGGGCTTTGCCCTGGGCGTTGGAGTTGGGTTCGGTTTGCGGCGATAGTGTCACCGACTTGAGAAGCGAACCGATAGCTAGGCCCGTTGTCTAACTTTGGCGGGTCACGGCAACGGGTCTAGCGTTCCTCCGCTTGGGAATGGGATCTTCGGCCGAAGATGTGCCGTCTCTGACGCCGTTCACACTGCACCCGATACGACCCGAAAGACCTTCGCGGCATGAGGAGACAGCCCGCCAGCGCTCACTAGGAACTTTAGCGGCGTCTAAAAGTTCTCCTCAGGCAATCCCGCACGCCTTGGGTGGAACGATGGCCGAGCTGGCATCAACTTTCGCATATTCATCAGGGCTGACCGGCCATGATATGCTTAGCGCAGTCGTGTCGTTACTGGCCGGCCTGCTCCTCTATAATATTATGCGCGAACCAAGCCGATAGGCTCGTGCCGGGACGACGTTCACAGACCACGCAATGACGCCGGACAAGAGTTGGGTGGGCGCCTGAGTGGCCTCACGCCGCTGCCCAGTAGCGCAATCGGCCATTTTGCCCGGGACCTCAGTCGGATCTAATTGACTCGTAGCTGACTTTTTTTGGGTGTATCTTCTACCCGTTGTGGCGTATCGGGGTGGGGGTAAACGGATGTGTGGAAGCGATCACAATGCTGTTCCGCCCAAGAGTGCGCGATACGGTATAGTTGAACCTGCCGAGGTCAACATTCTGGCCAAGGCGGTGAGTGACTACTGCTCAAGTCACAAGATCGAACGCGAGGATGAGCGCGAAAACATTGCGATCAAAGTTATGAGCCTTTTCGGACGCGGTGTGACTGACGCTGACCAGCTGTTGGAAGAACTTGAGAAGGTGCGCTGAAGCGAGCCTGGTGCCCTCGGCTGGAACAAGTCCACCAAACCGGAAATTCGTTGACGGGCTCCGAGCAAAATGAGCGCGTTCGGAAGAGCTTGTTTGAATGATACTCCAGGCGATGCAGCACTGGGAGAGCGCTTTACCCTGCAAAGACGCAACAGATGCCCGTCATTCCGGGGAATGGCGGGCATCTATCTCTCTGCTGCCGACGAAGAAGGTGACGCATTTCCTCGCCGGCCCTACCAAATTATGCATTGGGCAAGTTGTTTCAGCGTAGGGACCAATGCGCCGGCCTGTCCGACCTCAGTCGAGTGGAAGAAGTCGCGCGTGACCAACACTAGTTGGGATCGCCGGACCTCGAGCCCCCGTGGGCTCCGCCGCCATAGCTGTCCCCCCGCGACCCTCCGTTGCCGGATTTAAGAAACTTTGGCTTGGGGCCGACGTGAACGTGGTTCTTGTCACCCCATCCATTGCCCGGGCGTGTTCCTCCCGATTTGGCAATCGCCCTGGAGTTCAAGCTTGTACCGAGGAGCAATGTAATGGCCGGAGGCGTTACCGCAGCAAAGCGTCCAGCCTGCTTGAGAAAATCGCGGCGCGCCTTGGCCTCTGAAACAAGCTTTTCGGAATCCTTTTCAATAAGCCTTGTGCTCTCATTCGGCATTTTAGCACTCCTTTCCTGGAATTTACTTTAATTGCTGTCTGCAAAGAAAGTAGTTCCCCAAAAGGCGTACATGTCGCGCCGATGCCCGGAGCTCGGAGCGGCCCGGCCCTCTGGCCGAGGAGGCCAGCGTTGAGCCGGGCCTAACCGGCGGGGGCTCGGAATCGAAACACGGCACCGGCTGACCATGGAGCATACACCCCTGCTAATATGGCCGGAACGCATTCAAAAGGAGAAGGAGCCGGATCAGTGCAGCCAAGATTATTGGCTACAAGCTGGCGCTAATATTCGAGTAGGCTGACGGAACCCAAAAGGTTCGGCTGGGTTGTGGTATCATGCGACCGCCCCTCGTTTTCTCCCATTCAGGATGCGGCCGCTCTACTCCGTAAGCAACAGAAGCCCGTCGCGCTTGCGCCATTGCGCGACGGGCTTTCTGGTCCACTGAACCTTGTTGGCGCGTATCCGCAATGTGCGAATGCGGCGTCGCGAAGGTACCGCCACCCGGGGGAGTGTATGGCGGGTACCGGATCTCTCTCCGCCGACGGGACTGAAGGATCCCCCTGTGTTCGCCACGCCGTCCCAGATTTAAGAACGCGGCAAGTTGGAGAACTCGCCGGGCTCGCCGCCCCATAGCCCAATCCCAAGCCCGACGAGTGCCGACCCGGGAGGGGTACCGGCATCATCTTATTTGCAAGGCTGGTGCCAGCATTTTCCGTCCTGAAATGGAACAGAGTAATTGTCAGCCTGCGAAGGCGTCAACGAACAGGCGCCGTAGCGATCCCGCAGAGTGGTTTGCGGGGCCTCAGGATGCGACCAAGATCGTCAAGCGCGTGATCCATCCCTGAATCTGCCTGAGACAAACGGATCATCAAGAAAATGTTCCCCATCGCGGAACACCTCGCATTCGAAGAGGTTTGGGGCGCGGCGGCGCAATTCCCTCCCGATCGTGTGCACAGCCGCCGGGCGGAGCCTCCCATTCTCCGCAGGCCCGTTCCCTGGCTCTCATCAGGGGCGGGCCGTTCTTTTAGAGCACGCTAAGGGAACGCTTACGGCTGCTCCATATTGAATCAAATCGAGTTTCGCATTGGGGTTCGCATGCGCAAGCCTGCCGGCAGAGCCAGGCACGAATAGGAGTCCACAGCCATGGCGATCCGCCAAAGAGCACTGGAAGCGGAAATCTTCGATCCGGAAGAGCTGGAATTTCTGGCCCGGGTTTTCAACCGCTTGAAATATGATGGCCAAACTACCGAGCAGCGTGAGGCGCTGGCCTCTCGCATCATCGCCAACTTCATGGCGGGCATTGTGGACGAGAATGAACTCGTTTCGCTATCCAGGCTGCCTTTAGGTAGGTAACGACGATCTGAACGGACTGGACTGCCTGCCGCCCGCCCCTTGTGAATATTCGTCATTGTTGCCGCTGGGCTACAGCCGTTTGGGTGCGACTGTATTAGGAAACGCTTGTGCGGGGTTCCCGGAATCGGGCGGACCATCTGGGAAAGGGGCGCACAGTTTTGAGGGAAGATGGCCCGTCGGCTTTAGTCGGCGGGCTTTTCTTTCGCATGGCCTGTCTTCGATCAGCGCCGCTTCCTCGTGCGTCGGCCCTTTCATCGCTACTTCCAGACCTCCATCTTTTGTAAATGACGGTCGGTTGCTGCCTCAGCCAGATGGGCGGGCCAACTTCAGCAAGGGGGATTCGCCATGAAGCGCACCTATGAAAAGCCCGTCCTGGTCAAGCGTGACCGCCTGTCCGCTGTCACGGCCGTGATCGTCGTCTCGATCGTGAACGGCGCGGCGTCCCGATAAAGACGATGCCCGTCATTTCAGGCAGGAAATGGCGGGCATCTTTCTAGCTGCTACCGACCAGGAAGGTGACGCACTTCCTAACCGGCTCTATCAAATGATGCAGGGAGGCTTAGGTTTCAGCATGGGGACCAAAGCGTCAGCCTCTCGGACTTTTGCCGTATCGGAGGAGGGGGACATTCTACCAGTCGTCCCGGTTGGGTCGCGCGGCGTGTCTCTCCGGCCGAGGTTCACCGCGCCGCGCGGGGGCGTTTCCCTCGGAGCCCGTTCGAGCTCCTCAGGTGAGCACGCGTTCTCGCCGAGATAGCAGTAGTGATTACTATCCGCAGGCCGACCGGGGTATAATCTCCAATGGCCGTTCGGATAGCGGTTGTCCTGGCGCTTCTCGCCGCCTTTGCCTACGGGTTCGCAAAACTCGTGGAGCGATATGCTGGTGCCGGCGATGATCCCGCATCACCCTGCGGAAAGGTGCCAAACGTCGATTGCCCCGATCCGAATGCGCCGCCTCCCTTTCCCAAGCCCGACCGAACGGAACCTCAAAGGTTCGGTGCGTCAGGCCTGAAGGCATATTTGTAAATCGCGCGGTTTCCTTCATCGGTCACCCGCACCCAGAAATGTTCATCCCGTCTCGCCAGTTGCCGGTAAATTTCTGAGCCTCCCAAGGCGTACGGGCATTGGCAACATGATAAGCCACCACCTGGTCCCCAGCCATCTCTTCAACTCGGTATGTCTTCATGATCGCTCTACAGAGCGCCCGAACTTGGAGCGACGAGCGTTTGTTCCGGGTCTTCCATTTCGCTGGCCCAAAGCGAGGCAACGCAGCGTTGCAGGGCAGCCCAGGGCGCCTATATGACGGGTAGGTGGCCCGGTAGCCTTGGGTGGCTATAGGGGTGGCTACCGGGCCTTGGCCGGCAGGGGCTATAGGAAACACGATGCCGGCGAGGGAATATATGCGCATCTGCTAATAAATTAGAATTCAGCCAAAAGGCCGAGTTCGCCTTGAGTTTCCCAACATGACCGGCTGGACACCCCAAGAGCTGATCGACGTGGGCAAGTCTGTCACGGCCGGCTGCCTCGATTGCTATCGCCATCAGAAGCTCGAATTTCCGGCGCTCCGCGACCGCCTCGGCCCGGAACATCAATCTGGCCCCAATCAGCCCAGTTTGGAGAGCCGGTTGAAATTTGTCCGAACCCGGCGGCCGGCAGGTTTCAGTGCTGCGACCATAGAGTCCTTAATAGCACCGCCGCTTAGAAAAGACGGGCTCCGGCCGGATAGAACTTCAGGCCAAAACCTTAAAGCCGATCGTAAGATAACCAATTGCGCAGCGGCCGTGCCTTCGGCGAAAGCAAACGCCTTCTCGTTGACCGCTAGCATCGCCTCAATCCCTTTCGGGGCACGGCTGCCTGCATCTAAAGCGATTATCGGAAGGCGCATGGCGACGACGGCCGGTGCCAGCATCAGGTCTCCGTAGAGCGAGAATGCATTTTGGATATGACGCTTCTTGCGACTTGACATTGTGCCCCCATCTCAACCCGGCTGTTCAGCCAATACGCGCCAAGCCGGGGTTTGTTCCTGGAGGACCGCGGCCTTCATGAGCCCGTCATAAGGTGCGCATACATTTAGCGAGGCCGGATGTCCCATCATCGGCTCCTACAAAGTCTCGTGCCCGGCTTTGGCCGGGCATTCTTTTAGCCTTCAGCAAGCGCCAGCTTCGACCTGATGGCGCAGTCGCGTTCACGGCGGCATCGGCGGCGTGAAAATCCAGTGCGATGTCCAAGAAGACCCCGCAAGCGAATAGATCGGAACCTCCCGCCCGCGCCGCCATTGACCTCTGCGGGCCGCGTCAGCCGGACCAGGTGGCAAAGAGAACAGGGTGGTTTTTCCGGCTTCACATCCTGGCCAACGAAAAGGCAGTCGAGCTCTTGTCCCACCCGGCCCGCTTCAGTTCGGTGTCGAGCGCATGGCAGAAGACAGGAAATCGAAGACTGGCTGGCTTCAAGAAGCCTGGCTTCTGCTGAAGGAAAGCGTCAGCGGTTATATGGATGACAACGCGCTGAGCCATGGGGCGGCGATTGCCTTCTATGCCACCACCTCTCTTGCGCCGATCCTTCTCATCGTGGTGGCGGTCGCAGGTCTCGTCGTCGGCAAGGACGCCGCCCAGCTCGCGCTCTCAGCCCAAATATCGGGCGTGATGGGTCCGCAGAGCGCCGACCTCTTGAAGGCGACGATCGAGACCGCTTCGCGTCCGTGGTCCGGCGCGCTTGCCACCATTATCGGGCTGGTGACCCTCCTGATCACAGCTTCCGGCGTCTTTGGCGAGATGCAGCAGTCGCTGAACGAGATCTGGAAGGTCGAGCCAAGGGCCATGTCGCTCTCGCGTTTGGTGCGGGCGAGGGCGGCAAGCCTTGGTCTCGTCGCCGCGCTCGGCTTCATGCTCCTCGTGTCGCTCGCGGCGAGCACGGCTATCTCGGTGTTGGCCGATGTCATCAACCAACACCTGCCGTTCGGCGAACTGATCGTGAGTTCGATCAACACGATCGTTTCGTTCGCGTTGATCGCGCTGCTCTTCGCGGCGATCTACAAGGTCCTGCCGGACCGCAGTCTCAAATGGCGCGATGTCGCTGTCGGTGCGCTGGTCACCGCGCTTCTCTTCACCATCGGCAAGTCGCTGATCGGCTGGTACATCGGCAGCAGTTCGATCGCGACTTCCTATGGCGCCGCCGGCGCGCTGATGGTGGTGCTGCTATGGGTCTACTACTCGGCTCAGATCTTTCTGTTCGGCGCCGAAATCACGCGCGCCTATTCGGTGAGCAGCGGAAGCCGGGCCGACCTCAGGCGGGTTATGAAGCCGGACGTCGGAAAGACGGAGAGGTGACGGTCAAGCCAAGGCCGGATGAACGCGATACTACACGCGACCCTCTGCCTAGAGATTAGGCGCGTTGGCCAGACAGCGTTGGCGCATAGCGCAAACCTGAGAGGGATCATCGCAACCGGTCGTTAGCAGGCTGCGAAGCCGCGATGTGGACGCCGCAGCCCAGTCGTGCCTGGCGGGCATCAACCGACGGTCAAACAAACCTCGATATCGCCATCGTCAATGGACGGCTTGCGAATGCTCGCCGCCCGGCGCGGAAATGCCGCTCAAAGCCTGTCCAGCCTCCGTTGTTTCGCCCTTTCTCGCGAGGTCTCCAAGGGAGACGATGCCGACGAGCCGTTTGTCTCGGTTGAGAACCGGGAGCCGACGCACCTGCAAGTCTCCCATGTTAGCGAGCACATGCTCGACGTCGTCGTCATCGAAGCAGTATTTGACCTCTTGGCTCATGACGTCGCGCACCGTGGTATCGGGACCTTTGCCCAGAGCGATCCCGCGAATGACCATGTCCCGGTCGGTGATCATCCCGATCAGCCGGTCATTTTCACCGACAGGCACCACGCCAGCATCAAGCTGGCCCATCATCTGCGCCACCTCGCGGATTGACTGTTCGGGATTGGCGACGGCGACATCCTTTGTCATGCAGTTGGCGACCTTCATGGCAATCTCTCCTTGGTTGCGGGGCCCACCGCCGAACCTGATCTCAGAGAACAAATGCTTGACGCTCTTGTTCCGTCAAATTTCGCGCGGGAGAGGGCCCGGAAGGTTCCACCGTGCGGCTCGCACGATAGCCGGAAAGGCGGACCGGTCTTGCGGCGTCCCCGGGGAAGCAGAGGCGGCATTCATCACGCCGTTCGGCTAATGGTGGTGCTGTTGCCGGTTCTGGTGATCGTCGCTTTCGTTGGGGCCATCATTCTCGATTGCGCCCCGCCATGGAACAGAGTCCTGCCTTCGCCCATTGTGTTATGGGCCGGGGGGCGACCCGTCAGGGGTGCCATGGCCGACTTTGGAAACCGAATCTCACCTGCCCGCGAGGCCGAGACGAGTTCGCGGCAAGCTAAGGCGCGCAATCGCTTCATCATCGTCATGGGGGCCTCGGCGGGCGGCATCGAGCCGCTGAAGAAGATCGTGAGCGACTTGCCTGCGGATCTGCCGGCGGCCGTGTTCGTCGTCGTCCATGTTGGCCAGGTCAGTTATCTGCCGGAAATCCTCGACCGTGCGGGAGCGCTGAAAGCCTCCGTCGCCAAGAACGGCGAGTCCTACAAGGCCGGCAACATCTATGTGGCGCCGCCCGGCTTCCATCTTCTTCTACATGACGATCACATGATGCTGCGCCGCGGCCCGCGCGAAAACCTCGCCCGGCCGGCGATTGACCCACTGTTCCGCTCGGCGGCGCTGACCTTCGGCGCAAGCGTCGTCGGCGTGCTGCTGTCGGGCTCGCTTTCCGACGGCACTGCCGGCCTGAGAGCGATCAAGGCGGTCGGCGGGCTCGCGGTGATCCAGCATCCCAAGGATGCGCTGGTGCCTTCCATGGTCGAAAGCGCGCTGGGTTATGTCGACATCGATCATTGCGAACCCGCCGCCAAACTCGGCGGCTTGTTGACGAAGCTGGCGGCCGAGCCGGCGGGCCAAACCTTGCCGGCGCCGTCCGGCGTGCGGTTGGAAGCGGCCATCGCCGCGCAGGAGCATTCGACCATGAAAGACGGAGATCGACTTGGCGAACTGTCGGTGTTTACATGTCCCGAATGCCACGGGCCGCTGTGGGAGATCGAAGACGGTGACATGCTGCGTTATCGGTGCCATACCGGGCATGCTTTCACCGCCGACGCGGTCATGGAGGCGCAGGCGATCGAGACGGACGAGATCCTGTGGAGCCTGCTGCGGTCGCATCAGCAGCGGGCGGAGTTTGCCCGGCGCATGGCCGGGCGGGAG
>NZ_NSGF01000008.1 GCF_002294995.1 Mesorhizobium sp. WSM3860
GCCTGTCCGAAAGGACGACCAGGATCCACTCGGTCTCCTTCCCACTTCAACCATACACCGGAACCAACACACAGGATCCTAGGGTCAACGCGCGTCGCTTCGCTCCTTACTTCGCCCGTGGATGACGAGGGATCAGCGCCGGCGCTTATCTTCAGTAGTCAGCGCTTTTTCGCCCTGCCCGCGAAAGGATTCTCCGAGGTGCGCAGCGCCATGCGGATCGGCACCCCGGGTATGTCGAAAGCCTCGCGCAGGCTGTTCGACAGGTAGCGGACATAGGATTGCGGCATCGCGTCCGGGCGCGAGCAGGAGACGACGAAACCCGGCGGCCGGGTTTTTGCCTGCGTGACATATTTGATCTTCAGCCGGCGGCCGGCGACGGCGGGCGGCGGATGATGCGCCAGAATGCCTTCCAGCCAGCGGTTGAGCTTGCCGGTCGAGACGCGGCTGTTCCAGACCTTGTGTGTCTTGATGACGGCGTCCATCAGCCGATCGAGGCCGCGGCCGGTCTCGGCAGAGACCGTCACCGCCTGAATGCCGCGCACCTGGGGAAGCAACCGCTCGGTCTTTTCGCGCAGCTCGGCCAGAAGTTCCTGCTGGTTGTCGATCAGGTCCCATTTGTTGAAGGCGATCACCGGCGCGCGCCCCTCGCGGATGATCAGGTCGGCGATCTGCAGATCCTGCTTCTCGAAGGGGATCGTGGCGTCGAGCACGATGATGACGATCTCAGCGAAGCGGATGGCGCGCAGGCCGTCCTGCACCGAAAGCTTCTCGAGCTTTTCCTGGACTTTCGACTTGCGCCGCATGCCGGCCGTGTCGAACAGCTTTATCCGGCGGCCGCGCCAGTCCCAGTCGACCGAGATGGAATCGCGGGTGATGCCGGCCTCGGGTCCGGTCAGCAGCCGCTCCTCGCCGATCAGCGCGTTGATCAGTGTCGACTTGCCGGCATTGGGGCGGCCGACGACGGCAATGCGCAGCGGCTTGGTGTCGTCATAGGCGGGTTCGGCGTCGGGATCGGCGATGTCCTCGCCGATCAGCACCTCGCTCACGGCGATCTCGTCGCCCGGCTGTTCCTCCTCCTCGCCGAAGGCGCGTTCCTCGCCGAGCGCCGCGATCACCGCGTCGCGCAGATCGGGCATGCCCTGGCCGTGCTCGGCCGAGACGGGGATCGGCTCGCCGAGGCCGAGTTCCCAGGCTTCCAGCATGCCGCCTTGCGCGCCTCGGGCTTCGGCCTTGTTGGCCACCAGAACCACCGGCTTGCCGGATTTGCGGACGACGTCGGCAAAGGTGCGGTCGTCGGGCATCAGGCCCGACTTGGCATCGACGGTGAAGAAGATCAGGTCGGCCTCGCGGATAGCGATCTCGGTCTGCTGGCGCATGCGGCCGGGCAGCGTCGAGGCCGCCGCATCCTCGAAGCCGGCGGTGTCGATGACGTCGAAGTGAAGATCGTAAAGCTTGGCGGCATGGACGCGACGGTCGCGCGTCACGCCCGGCGTGTCGTCGACAAGCGCCAGCTTCTTTCCCACCAGCCGATTGAAAAGAGTCGATTTGCCGACGTTAGGCCGGCCGATGATGGCGACTTTGAAGGTCATCCGAAGTCACGAAGCGTTGCCCGACCCGCGGATCAGCTCGGACATCAACTGCGCCCGCTGGCGCGCATTGCGCGGGGCACCGTCATCCGAAGCGATCTGGTCGAACAGTTTCAGCGCATCCGCGGACTTGCCTTCCTTCCAGGCGGCAAGGCCGAGCGCCTCACGCGCCGAGCTGCGCAGCGGATTGGTGTCGGCGGTGAGCGCCTCGACACGGCTGGAAACATCGGCAAAAGAGCCGTGGTCGACCAGCAGCAGCGCCGCTCTCAGCCGTGCCATGTCGCGGATGCCGGAGGGGATGGCGCTGTCGGCGGCGACCGCATCGAAATCCTTGACGGCGGCGTCGACGTCTCCCTTGTCGGCCTTGACGGTCGCGGCCCGCATGCGGGCGAGCAGCGGATAGGCGCCATAGCCATCCTTTTCCAGCTGATCGAGGGCGGCGATCGCCTCGTCGTTCTTGCCGTCATTGGCGAGCTTAAGCGCCTGCGAGAAGGCATCGCCCGACCGGTTGGCGCGGGTCTCGTCCCAGTAGCGGTAGCCGACGAAGGCGGCAGTCGCCACCACGATCAGGATCGCGGCACCGAGCAGGGCCGGACCAAAGCGATCCCACAGCGCCTGCGCCTGCTCGCGACGAATCTCTTCGTTGACTTCGCGGATAAAACTGTCGTCTGACATCAATCAAAACCATTGCGGCCCCGGAACGGAGCGCTTCTTGAGCCCCGCGTTTTAGCGAAATTTTGTCGGCATGGAAGGGGGATCGCCGGAAAATCGGCGGAGCCTCCCAGTGCCCACAGGCCGTGCCGGAACGCATCGACGCCACATTTGGGCGATAGACGGCTTTCCTACAGCCCGAAAGGTTGCCCAAAAGGTTGCCAGAGTGCCACGTTCGTTCCGCGTCCTTGCGTTCAGCCTCGCCTGGGTTGGCTCCGTTGCAACGGCGCTGGCTGATCCGCCGAAACCGGTGGCGGCGAAGCCAAAGCAGATCGTGCTTATCTCCTTCGACAGCGCACGCGAGATCTCGCAATGGGAGCGCAGCCGCGCGCTGGCAAAGCGCACGGGCGCGCATTTCACCTATTTTCTGTCCTGCGTCTTCCTGCTTTCGCCGCAAACGCGCGCCGAGTACGTCGCGCCCGGCAAGGGCGCCGGTAAAGCGAAGATCGGCTTCGCCGCCTCCGGGCAGGAGGTGGCGGACCGGCTGCAACAGATCCGGCTCGCGGCCGCCGAAGGTCACGATATCGGCAGTCATGCCTGCGGACATTTCGACGGCAAGGGCTGGAGCAAGGCAGACTGGCTGGCCGAGTTCTCAGCGTTCCGCCGCATCCTCGAAAATGCCTATGCGATCAACGGCATTTCGCCGGAGCCGCGTGGCTGGCGTGATTTCGCCCGCGATGCCGTGATCGGTTTCCGCGCGCCGTACCTCTCGACGGACAAGGCGCTTTACGAAGCGCTGCCAGAGGCCGGCTTCCAATATGACGCGAGCGGTGTCTCGAACGGCCCTGCCCTGCCGCCGACGAAGAACGGCACCACCCGCTTTGCATTGCCGCAGATTCCGGAAGGGCCGAAATCGAAGCGGGTGGTTGCCATGGACTACAATCTCTATGTCCGCCATTCGGGCGGCTTCGAGAGGCCGTCGATGGCGGGCGCGTTCGCCGACCGCGCCTATCGGGCGTTTCGCGCCGCCTTCGATGCGCAGTACAACGGCAAACGCCTTCCGTTGGAGCTCGGCTTCCACTTCACCCAGATGAACATGGGCGCCTATTGGAACGCGCTTGAGCGCTTCGCGGATGAGGTCTGCGTCATGCAGCAGGTCGAGTGCATCAGCTTCCGCGACTATGTGGCGCGCCAGCGCTCTGACGAAAAACGGGTTGCCGTCGGCGGCTGAGCCGTCCACTTCCAATCTCTTGCCTTTGGCGTGATTCCGGACGGAAAAGCGCTCCGCATTTTTCCTGCAATTGCTCCGAGTTCAGGCCGGATCCTCCGCGCTCTGCCGAGCTAGGTAACGCTGGTCGATGTCCGGCAGCGGCTCGCCTTCCAGCGTCGCCTCGAAGGCGCGCAGGCGCTTGTGCACCGACTGCAGCTCGACAATGGTCGACCAGGAATTCAACAGGAACTGCAGCGAATTCGTCACCTTGCCGAAGGCGTTCGAAATCTGGTTCAGCGCACCGAAGGTGATCTTGTGCGCAACCAGCGAGGGCCCGAGGATCAGCAGCGAGAAGATGTTGTCCGCCTGCAGGTAGGTGTACCGGACGACGTTGAAATAGATGTAGTGGAAATAGAGCCTGAAGTAGTTGCGGCGCACATTGGCGAACAGTTCCGTCGTCGTCGCCGGCTGCGCCCGGTCGGGATGGTCTTCGCCGTAGACGAGTTCCTTGCGATAGGCGGCCTCGACGCGCTGGTTGCGGAACTGGAGGCCCGGCAGCTTGATGCCGGCGAGCATCACCGAGGCCGTGCCGAATATGCACCAGCCCAGCGCGGCAACGACCAGGGGCTGCGGCACCGCGCCTAGGATCGGCAACTCGGTGATGTGCGCTTGCAGTTGGATCATCACCGGCAGGAAGGCAATGAGGGTCATGATCGACTGGACGAAGCTCGAGCCTAAGTCCTCCATGATCTGCGAGAAGCGCATCGTATCTTCCTGGATGCGCTGCGAAGCGCCTTCGATGTGGCGCAGCCGGCCCCAGTTCGCCATGAAGTAGTCGTTCATCGCCGTGCGCCAGCGGAAGATCCAGTGGCTGACGATGAAGGCGTTGACCACCTGCACATTCATGCCGACCAGCGCCAGCCAGGAGAAGTCGGCCAGGCCCTTGTAGAACTCGATGTCAGTCGATGCTGTCGTTCCCGACATCAGCCCCTGGACGTAGTCGAAGAAAGGACCGTACCAGTTGTTGACGGCGACGCTGACCTGAACGTTGAAATAGATGAAGAAGAGAATGACGGCGGTCATCAGGATCGACCAGTTCTGCCACGGATGCGGAGCATACCAGCTCCAGAACGCGTAGAAGATCGCCACACAGGCCACGAAATACATGTAGAACCACAAGAACGGCTTCGACCATAGAACCGCGATGCCGATGATGGGCGGCACACCCGCAGCCGCCGGCGGCATGCCGAAAACGGCGCCCAGTTGTTCGCCGCCGAAGAACCAGAACAGAATCGCGGCAAGGCTCCAGAGGGCGGCCGAGGTGAAGAAAAGCTTCGGCTGCGGGAAGAAGGATACGAACACTGTGGCGGGTTTCCTCGGTCTGACCGCAATTCAGCGGCGTTGCTGTTCGGCGGGCATAAGGTCACACATTAGTGGGAAAGAAAATGCCCTGCCCGGCGCCCGGCACCGAACAAGACCACAAATCATGGCGATTTTGGTGCAGCCGACCAGGCAATGACGCCGGAGACCAGCAGAGCGGCGGCCGCCATGATCGAGGCAAGCACATAATTGCCCGAGGCCTGGGCGAGCAGGCCGGCGGCAATCGGACCGATGATCTGGCCGAGGCCAAAGGCGGCGGTCATCACCGCGAAGATGCGGCGCGGCGCCTGCGGCGCAAGCTGCCTTGCCGCCTGCAGGCCGAACGCGGTGATGGCGATGAACGTGCCGCCGAGCAGGATGGCAGCCAGAAGCGGCCCGCTGAAACCTTTGACGACGACGCTGGCGGTTACGCCGACCACTTCGACCAGGCAGCTCACGGCATAGGCGGTGTAAAGCCCGATCCTGCCGGCGAGCTTTTGCCAAAACCAGGTCGAGGGGAAGCCGGCAAGACCGGCGATCATCCAGACCGAGGCCTCGAAGACACGTCCGCCGCCGTCCTGGCGAACGATGGCGACCAGGAAAGTCGCCGTCACCACATAGCCAAAGCCGAACAGCCCATAGGCAAGGATCATCTTCGTCAGCGCTCTATCCTTCGGCAATGCCGGTTCAGGCCCGTCGACGCCATTGGCGGGCGTGGCGGAGCCAGCGAGCAGCGCGACGAGGAGCAGGCCGACAGCGGAAATCGCTCCCGACCATAGCCAGCCTGCGGGCCAGCCGGCATGGGCGGTGACGAGGATGGCCAGCAGCGCCGAGGACGCCGCAATGCCCAGGCCGACACCGCCGAAATGCAGCGCTTGCAGGTCGCCACGGCCTGCCTTCGCAAGATGGCTGAAGACGATCGACGACATGAACACCATGACGAAGGCGCTGGCCAGGCCGGCGAGAAAACGGATGACGAGGAAAGCGGCCATCGTCTCGTTCAGTCCCATCAGAGCCGCCAGCACGGCGCTGGCGGCAAGGCTTGCGAACATCAGCAGACGCTCGCGCCCATGCGCCCAGCCGCCGGCCGCGGCGAGAGCGCCGATGAGATAGCCGAGGTAGTTGGCGGAAGCGATCCAGCCGGCGTCTGCCGGCGTCAGGCGCAACTCTTCCATCATGCCGGGCAGGATCGGCGTGTAGACGAAGCGGCCGATGCCCATGGCCACGGCGAGAGCCGTCATGCCGGCGAGGGCAAGGCGCAAGGGAGATGGCAAAGCAGCGTTCATTGCAGCGCAACATAAATGTGTGCGCAGGTGAAACAATGCGCTTGCGTTGGGCCAGGTCGGCTTGGCCGCCTTCAGCGGCAAGCCGTCTCGTACACAGTGCGGCCGGCGGTCAGCCGGAACGGCATATCGCCGAGCTCGCGCTCCGACATGGCGTCGAGCACCGGATGCGACAGCGGATCGACGACCCAGCGGGCGATCTCTCCGTCATCATGCCGGCTCTTCATCGGCACGGCGCCGGAAAGCTCCCTCAGCAAAGATGAAATCTTCATCGGATTGCCTCCAAGGTCGGGTCGGTACTTCAATAAAATCGGGCTTTCCTTGCCAAGTTTCAATTGAGATTTCGGCCCAACGAGTTTAGAAAAACTGAATGGCTATGCTGAACCGCGTCCATCTCAACGGCCTGCGCGCCATCGAAACCGTTGCACGACTGGGCTCGCTCGCCGCCGCGGCGGCCGAACTCAACGTCTCGGTCAGCGCCGTCAGCCAGCAGATCAAGCGCACGGAAAAACAGCTCGGGCAGGCGCTGTTCGAGCGCACGCCCGGCGGGCTGGTGCCGACCGAGTTCGGCATTGTCTTCACGACTAGATTGAGCGCGGGTTTCCGCGAGCTCGCGCAAGCGGTGGCGCTGGCCGACGAGGCAACGGAATGCACGCTGGTCGTGTCGGTGGCGCCGGCCTTCGCCTCGAAATGGCTGTTGCCAAGGCTGTCGCGGCATTTCGGCCGCCATCCGAACGTGCTCTTGCGCATAGACGCTTCCGGCAGGCTCGCCGATCTCGACCATTCCGACATCGACATTGCGATTCGGATGGGCGACGGCGCTTGGCCGGGAGTGCAGGCGGAACTGCTGCTGGCGCAGGAAGTGTTTCCGGTCTGCGCACCAGCGATCGCGGCCAAGCTGAAGTCCATCGAGGATCTGGCGCAGACCTGCGCCATCACCGACGAGCGGGCAATGATCAGCTGGGACAGTTGGTTCAAGGCGGCCGGCGTCGAGCCGGTCACTTTCCAAAAAGGCGCGCGCTTCACCGATCCGATGCTCTGCCTGGAATCTGCAATCGCCGGCCATGGCGTGATGCTCGCCTGGCAATTGCTGACCGCCGATGCGCTGGCCGATGGCCGGCTGGTCGCCCCCTTCGGCGTGCGAGCTGAAAGCGGGCTCGGCTACTGGATGGTTACCTCAGCCACAAAAACCGAAAGCCGCAAGGTGCGCGACTTCAAGGTCTGGGTTCGCGAAGAAATCGAGGCGACCATGGCGCAGTTCAGGGCGCTCGACAGCGCCGCCTAAGCCAGGCCCAGTCGATCGCGGTGGAAAGGCCAGGCGCAGCGGTCTATGTAAGGACCAGACCCCAACATCACGGCAGGCAGGATCATGACCACACATTCGCGCGGCGTCTCGGCTATAATCGACCCGGTGAAGCTCGACAGGCTGGCCGAAGTCGCCGTCAAAGTCGGGCTGCAGCTGCAGCCGGGACAGGACCTGGTGCTGACTTCGTCGATCGCGGCGCTGCCGCTGACCCGGCGTATCGTCGAACATGCCTACAAGGCCGGCGCCGGGCTGGTGACGCCGATCTTCAACGACGACGAAATCACGCTGGCGCGCTTCCGCTACGGCGCCGATGCCGGCTTCGACCGCGCCGCCGGCTGGCTCTATGAGGGCATGGCGAAAGCCTTCGCCAACAATGCGGCGCGGCTTGCGGTGCGCGGCGAGAATCCGTCTCTGCTGTCGGCGCAGGACCCGGCCAAGGTGGCGCGCGCCAACAAGGCGAATTCGATGGCGTACCAGCCGGCGCTGGAAAAAATCACCGGTTTCGACATCAACTGGAACATCGTCGCATATCCGGACGTTGCCTGGGCTCGCCAGGTGTTTCCAGGCGAGCCCGACGACGTTGCGGTGGTGAAGCTCGCGGACGCGATCTTCTCGGCCTCGCGCGTCGACATCGAGGATCCGATCGGCAACTGGAAGGCGCATAACGCGGCCTTGGCCGAGCGCACGAAATGGCTGAACGAGCACAATTTCCACGCGCTGCATTTCACCGGACCGGGGACCGACCTCACCGTCGGCCTGGCGGAAGGTCATGAATGGATGGGCGGCGCTTCGACCGCCAAGAACGGCATCACCTGCAATCCGAACATCCCGACCGAGGAGGTCTTCACCACGCCGCATGCGAGGCGCGTCGAAGGCCATGTCTCCTCGACCAAGCCGCTCTCCTACCAGGGCACGCTGATCGACGAGATCTCGGTGCGCTTCGAGGGCGGTCGGATCGTCGAGGCCAAGGCCTCGAAGGGCGAGGATGTTCTGGAGAAGGTGCTCGACACCGACGAGGGCGCGCGCCGGCTCGGCGAAGTGGCGCTGGTGCCGCATTCCTCGCCGATCTCGAAGAGCGGCCTGCTGTTCTTCAACACGCTGTTCGACGAGAACGCGGCCTGCCACATCGCGCTCGGACAGTGCTATTCGAAGTGCTTCGTCAACGGCGCTTCGCTCAGCCAGGACGAGATTGCCGAGCGCGGTGGCAACAAGAGTTTCATCCACATCGACTGGATGATCGGCTCGGACAAGATCGACATCGACGGCGTCGGCAAGGATGGCAGCCGCGTGCCGGTCATGCGCAAGGGCGAGTGGGCATAACCTCCTCGCCAGTGGAGGGGTGATGGCCTTCGACATAGCGGTGAAGCGCGTCTATGAAGCGCCGGCGAAAAGCGACGGCCAGCGGGTGCTGGTCGACCGCGTCTGGCCGCGCGGCGTCTCCAAGAAGGACGCCGCGCTAGACCTTTGGCTGAAGGAGATCGCGCCCAGCACCGAACTGCGCAAATGGTTCGGGCATGATCCCGAGCGATGGGCTGAGTTCCAGAAGCGGTATCGGAGCGAGCTCGATGCAAATGGCGATGCGGTGGCGCAGCTGCGCAGCCTGTTGCGCGAAGGCAAGGTGACGCTGCTCTATGGGGCGCATGACGAAGCGCACAACAATGCGGTGGCGCTGGCGGGGTATTTGCAGTCCCGCTCGTAGCCAAGAGTGGTAAGCTTTGAGGTGCTGGCGGGACAGCGCCCCCCTCTGTCCTGCCGGACATCTCCCCCACTTGGGGGGAGATCAGATGTCGCGCCGGCTTTCGGCAATCACGAACGTCAAAGGGATGATCGCGGCGCCTAAACCGCCAATCTCCCCCCTCGTGGGGGAGATGTCCGGCAGGACAGAGGGGGGCGCGAAGGAGCGCGACGTCCGAAGATAGCACTTATTTTCGGCCGGCCGCTTCCTCATAAATTTCGGGCTTGAACCCCACCAACACCCGATCGCCCACCTCCAGCACCGGGCGCTTGATCATCGTCGGCTTGGCGAGCATCAGCTTCTTCGCCCTCTTCTCGTCGAGCGCTTCCTTGTCCTTCTCCGGCAGTTCGCGAAAAGTCGCGCTGCCCTTGTTGAGCAGCTTTTCCCAGCCGACCTTATCGACCCAGCCATTCAGCCTTGCCGCCTCGATCCCTTCGGCGCGGTAGTCATGGAAGCGGTAGGCAACGTCGCGGCTCTCCAGCCAGACGCGCGCCTTCTTGATCGTGTCGCAGGCGGTGATGCCGTACATGGTGATGGTCAACAGATGCTCCTCGGGCCGACGTTGGATTCGCCGGCACCGTAGAACCCCCGCTTATTCATGGCCAGCGGATCGACGGAAATGCTACGAAGTGAGGCCGGCGCGCGAAGCCGCGTTCGCGCCCCGCGTCAATAGTAGAAGCGCTCTTCGGCAATCTTGCCGTTCTTGACCGTATAGAGGCCGACCTCGTCCATGGTGACGCGCTCACCGGTGGCCTTGGGCGTTATGTCGAAGGTGAAGCGAACGGCGAATTGGTCGCCGTTGACATAGGGGCCTTCGACCGAGCCGCCATGAACTTCGTGGTTTTCCTGCCACCACTGCCCCTTCTGCTTGAGGGCATCCTTGCCGCGGCTGACAGCCATCGGTCCCTCCATCGCCTCGTAACTGACGATGTCGTCGGCATTGTATTTTGCAGCGGCACCATCGTGGTTGCCCTGCTTGAGAAGCTCTGTAAAGTCCCTGGCAATATCGGCGATGGTCATATCTTTCTCCTGTTCCAGACGGATTGCAGGTAGGGTGACGACAGCCGGCCTGCCACCGTCGGCCCGCTCGTCAGGTGACAATTCATGTCAGGATGCGCGCGCTGGCGAACGGGCGCTTACATGACGACCGCGTCGTAACACCCGCGCTCGATCGCCAGCCGCCGCACCAGCGCCAGGACGGTGTCGATGGCGGGCGTCGGCTGGCCGGTAAGGCGCCCGAGTTCCTGCACCGCCGTGACCAGCGCGTCGATCTCCATCGGACGGCCGCGCTCGAGATCCTGCAGCATGGAGGTCTTGTGCTCGCCGACATCGCCGGCGCCCTTGATGCGCCGGTCGACGGGGATGGGAAAGCGCACGCCGAGGCGCTCGCCGATTGCCTGCGCCTCCCGCATCATGGCGCGGGCGACGGCCCGGGTGCCTTCATCGGCGACGATCGCCGCGAGCGTGCTGCCGGTGAGCGCCGAGATCGGGTTGAAGGAAAGATTGCCCCAAAGCTTCACCCAGATTTCCGAGCGTATGTCCTCGCGGACCGGCGCCTGCAGCCCGGCCTTGACCATCTCGCGCGCCAGCACACTCACCCGCTCGCTCTTTTCGCCAGAAGGCTCGCCGAGCGAAAAGCGCGTGCCCTCGACGTGGCGGATCAGGCCTGGCGCATCGACCTCGACGGCGGGATAGACGACGGAGCCGATGACGCGCTCGGGCCCGATGGTCTCCCAGATCCTTCCGCCGGAATCGACCGCCTCAAGCCGCGTGCCTTCGAGCGCGCCGCCGGCCTTGTAGAAGTACCACCAGGGCACGCCGTTCTGCATCGTGACGACGGCTGTCCCCTGGCCCAGCAGCGGTGCAATCTCGCCCAGCGCCGGCGCCAGAGAATGCGCTTTCAGCGCCAGCACCACGTAATCCTGAATGCCGAGTTCTTCGGCCGTGGCCGCTGCCCTCACGCGCGCGAACGTCTCCTTGCCGTCCTCGATCAGGCGAAGGCCATCGGCCTTGATCGCTTCGAGATGCGCGCCGCGCGCCACGATCGACAGATCGGTCCGGCCGGCAATCGCCAGCTTGGCGGCCAGATAGCCGCCGATGGCGCCGGCGCCGAAGACTGTAATGCGCATCAGCCCAAACCGAGCTTTGCCGAGAGACCGATGCGCTGCAACTTGCCGGTGGCACCCTTCGGGATTTCATCCAGGATCACCACCTTGCGCGGCACCTTGAAATCGGCGAGCCGCATCGCGGCAAAGCCGCGAATGTCGGCCTCGCTGGCGCTCTGGCCTTCGCGCAGCACGACAGCGGCAGCCACTTCCTCGCCGAGCTTGTCGTGCGGCATAGCGAAGGTGACGACCTGCGCCACCGCCGGATGATCCATCAGCACGCCGTCGACCTCGAGCGGCGAGATCTTTTCGCCGCCGCGGTTGATGATCTCCTTCAGCCGGCCGGTGACGCGCAGGTAGTTGTCCTCGTCCAGCACGCCCTGGTCGCCGGTGTGGAACCAGCCATGCGCAAAGGCGCTGGCGTTGGCGTCCGGATTCTTCTCGTAGCCGGCGGTGACGTTCGGCCCGCGAATGACGATCTCGCCGATCTCGCCGGGCTTGAGCAGCCTTCCATCCGGCGCCATGACGGCCACTTCCGGTCCGGCCGAGGCGCCGACGCTGCCCGGCTTGCGCTGGCCCGGCGGCAGGCGGTTGGACGCCATCTGGTGCGCGGCTTCGGTCATGCCATAGGATTCGATCACCGGACAGCCGAAGGTTGCTTCCAGTTCAGCCATCACCTGCGCCGGCAACGAAGCCGAGGACGAGCGGATGAAGCGCAAATTTGCGTCGGCCAGTTGCTCGGCGTTGCGCGCGGCGCGCGGCAGGATCGCCTGATGCATGGTCGGCACCGCCGTGTACCAGCTTGGCTTCGCTTCGGAGAGCCACTGGAAGAAGCGCAGGGCGTTGAAGCCCGGCGTGCAGAAGACACTGCCTCCGGCGGCCAGCGACGACAGCACCGCCGCGATCAGTCCGTGGATATGGAACAAGGGCATGATGTTGAGGCAGCGGTCGGCCGGGGCCAGGCCGAGTGTGGCGCCGATATGCGCGGCCGAAGCTGCAAGATTGGCGTGGCTGAGCGGCACCAGCTTCGGACGCGATGTAGTGCCTGATGTATGCAAAAGAAGTGCCGTGTCGCTGTCTTCGGCCAAGCCGGAGCCAACCGGCGACCCGACCGGGTCACCCTCGATGGCGAAGATGCCGGCCGGCGCGCCTTCGGGCACCACCAGCCGCAGCACCGGAATGCGGAGGCGTTCGGCAACTTCGACCGAAGGCCCTTGCTCGTCCTTGCCGACAAGGATCGCCTTGACGCCGATGTCGCTGAGATAGAAATCGAGCTCGTCGGCGCGATAGGCGGGATTGAGCGGCGCGGTGGAAGCAGCGGCAGCGACCGCGATGAAGGCCGTTGCCATCTCCGGGCCGTTCGGCAGCACGATGGCAACGCGGTCGCCTCGGCCGATGCCGAGCGTATTGAGCCGGGTCACGGTCTCTTGGATCAGACGGCGCAGCCCGCCATGCGAGAGGGCTGTCCGGTCGGGCGCGGCGATGGCTGGCGCGACTTCGGCGCCGGGCGCGAGGCGATGAGCAAGATCAAAGGGATTTTCGCTTGTTGTCATGGTTCCCGACTATGTTTCGAACGATCGGCCGATGTCCAGCAAAGGGCTGCTCAATATCCGAGCGCCAAGCCGTCCTTGCGCGGATCGGAGGCGCCGGTCAGTGTGCCTTTTTCCCAATCGATAAGCACCGCCTGCCCGCCGCCAAGCGGATGGTCTGGCTCGACAACACGATGGCCGCGGCGGCGCAGGCCTTCGACCGTATCGGGACGCACGCTTCGCTCGGCTTCCACGACGTCGTGATTGTAGAAGACGCGCGCCGCATCCAATGCCTGCTGCGGATCCATGCCGAAGTCGATCACGTTGGTCAAAAGATGGACATGGCCGAAGGGCTGATAGCCGCCGCCCATGACGCCGAAGGGCATCACGGCACGGCCGTCCCTCACCATCATGCCCGGCATGATCGTGTGCATCGGCCGCTTGCCCGGCGCTATTGCGTTCGGATGCTTTGGATCGAGCCGGAACGAAGTGCCGCGGTTCTGCAGCACGACGCCGGTCTTCGGACCGACGACGCCGCTGCCGAAGGAATAATAGGTCGAGTTGATGAAGCTCACCGCGTTACGGTCGCGGTCGACGACGGTGATGTAGACCGTGTCGCTGCCCGGCAAATCGACGCGTGGCAAATGCGTCATGGCGCGTTCCCGGTCGATCTCGGCGCGCAGCCGGTCGGCATAGGCGATGGAGAGGAGTTCCTTCACCGGCACCGCAACGTGATCCTGATCCGCGAGCAGGTTGTCGCGATCGCGATAGGCCAGCCGGCCTGCCTCGATCTCCAGATGCAGCCGCTCGGCGCCATTCGGGTCGAGCGGGGCAAGGTCGAAGCCTGAGAGCACGTTCAGCATCAGGAGCGCGGTCAGGCCCTGGTTGTTCGGCGGCAGCTGATGGATGGCATGGCCGCGATAGGAGGTGCTGACCGCCGTCTTGTAGTCGCCCGTCGTCGCAGCGAAATCGTCCAGCGTATGAAGGCCGCCGAGTTGGCGAAGCCGGCCGACAAGGTCTTCCGCAACAGCGCCTTCATAGAAACCGGCGCGGCCGCGCTTCGCGATGATGCGCAGCGTTTCCGCCAGTTCCGGCTGGCGATGCACATCGCCGGCCTTCGGCGGCTTGCCGCCCGGCAGGAAGATGCGCGCCGCCACATCGTCGGCCGACAGGTCGGTTTCCGGATCCTCCCAGTCAAAGGCGACGCGGTCGTGCACGACATAGCCGTTTTCGGCGTAATGGATGGCGGGAGCGAGCGCATCGGCTATTCCCTTGCGGCCATGGTCTTCCAGCAGCCGGCACCAGGCGTCGACGGCGCCGGGAATCGTGACCGCGTGCGCGCCCTGCTTCGGCAGCTCGCTGAAGCCTCTCTCCAGATACCAGTCGACCGTTGCCGCCTGGGGCGCGCGACCCGAGCCGTTGAATGCTATCACCTCGCCCTGTCCCTTCGGGCAGTAGAGGACAAAACAGTCGCCGCCGATGCCGGTCGATTGCGGCTCGACCGCCGCCTGGACGGCCGCGGCGCAGACGGCCGCATCCATGGCGTTGCCGCCGGAGCGCAGCATGTCGATGGCGGCAAGAGTGGCGAGCGGATGCGAGGTCGCGGCCATGGCCTCGGTGGCGCGGACCGGCGAGCGGCCTGGAAACTGAAAATCACGCATTCTGTTTGAGGTATCCCTGTATTCTCAACGTCCGCGGCCGAAAAGCTGGGCGGCGGACAACAAGACGATCGATAGCACGATCAGGCAAGTCGAAATGGCGGCAATCGTCGGATCGATCTGGTCGCGCAGCGCATTGAACATGCGGCGCGTCAGCGTCGTGGTCTCTCCGCCCGAGATGAAGAGCGACACCACCACCTCGTCGAAGGACGTGATGAAGGCAAAGAGCGCGCCCGAGACGATCGAGAAGCGCAGCTGCGGCATGGTCACCTGGAAGAAGGCCGCGAAGCGGCCGGCGCCAAGGCTGCGCGCCACCATCTCCTGGTTCATGTCGTACGAGCGCAGCCCCGACAGGACGGTGAGCACGACCAGCGGCAGCGCCTGGACGGTGTGGGCGATGACGAGGCCGGTCAGCGTGTTGTTGAGGCCGATGCGGGCATAGAGGAAGAAGGTGCCGATGCCGATCAGGATGACCGGGATGATCAGCGACGCCGTAAGCAGCGCATTCATGGCGCCGGTCAGCCTGAGCGTGCCGGCGTTGATGGCATAGGCAGCGGCCGTGCCGAGCGGCGTCGCCACGATCGCCGTCATCACCGCCACCTTTACCGAGACGATGGTGGCGTCGCGCCATTCGACGGAACCGAAATAGCTCTCATACCAGCGCAGCGACCATTGCTCGGGCGGGAACTGCAGCAGCGTCGAGCCGGAGAAGGACATGATGACGATAATCACCGAGGGCGCGATCAAAAACAGCATGACGAGGCCGCCCAGCAGATAGAGCCAGAGGCGTTGCCAATGCGTTATAGGCAGGCTGTTTTCGGCGCTCATCGTTGGCTCCAAACGCCGGTGGCGCGCGCGCCGAGCAGCCACTGGAACAAGCCGAGCAGCGCCAGCGTGACCGCAAGCAGCACGACGCCGAGGGCAGCACCCGCGCCCCAGTTCGAATAGAGGCTGGTCGCCTGCTCCATGCGCATCGCCCACATGATGACCTTGCCGCCGCCCATGAGCGCCGGCGTGACGAAGAAGCCGAGGCAAAGCACGAAAACGATGACCACGCCGGAGGCCAGGCCGGGCAGCGACAGCGGAAAGAAGATCTGCCGGAAGGTGGCGGCGGGGCTGGCGCCGAGATTCATGCCGGCGCGCAAGCAGTCGACGTCGATGGTCTTCATCGAAGCGTAAAGCGGCAGCACCAGGAAGGGCAGCATGATGTGGGTCATGCCGATGACGACGCCGGCGAAATTGTTGGCGAGCGGCAGCGGCTGGCCGATGAGGCCGAGATCGATCAGCCAATTGTTGATCAGCCCCTTGCGCTGCAGGATGACCAGCCAGGCATAGGTGCGCACCAGCACCGAGGTCCAGAACGGCAGGATGACGAAGATCAGGCAGACCGAGGCGGCACGGCGCGGCAGCTGCGCCAGCATGTAGGCCAGCGGATAGCCGAACAGCACGCAAGTGCCGGTGACGACGAACGCGACCTTGAAGGTCGTGGCAAAGGTCTTGATGTAGGACGCCTGCTCGAAGAAGCGCGCGTAGTTGGCGAGGCTGAGCTGGCCGGTCTCGTCGAACAGCGAGAGCCAGAACAGCCAGCCGATCGGCACGATGATGACGGCGAAGACAAGGAACAGTCCGGGCGACAGCAGCGCCAGCAACCCCAACGCCTGGCGCCTGGCATCGGCGCGCAGCGCATCGGCGTTCAGCACGCCGTCCGATCTGCCGATATTCGATAAACTGGCGGACCCGATGCTCATTGATCCGCCACCAGGACGACGTCCTGAGCGTCGATGCCGAGCGTGATCGGCTCGCCCGGCGCCGGCAGCTTCGCCAGCACGTCGGAGCGGCAATAGTCGCGCAGCGTCACCTGGCGGCCGTCGCGGAGCGTCGCGTAGCAGATGAAGCTGTCGCCCTGATAAATGACGTCGCCCACGGTCGCGGGCAGTGCATTGATGCCTGCCTGATCCGCATGGGCGAGCAGCCGCAATTTCTCCGGCCGCACCACCATCAAGTGCCGACCGGCGGACGGCGCCGGATCGTTCATGCGCAGCTTCCTGTCCGCATACCAGACGCTGCCATTGCGGCATTCGACCGGGATGAAATTGGATTCACCGATGAAGCCGGCGACGAACTTCGTCTGCGGCCTGGCGTAGAGGGCTTCGGGCTGGTCGATCTGCTCGATACGCCCGGCATTCATGACGGCAATGCGGTCCGACATGGTGATCGCCTCGCGCTGGTCATGCGTGACGTAGACCGTCGTCATGCCGAGCCGCCGATGCAGGTTGCGCAATTCGATCTGCATATGCTCGCGCAAGCCTTTGTCGAGCGCCGACAGCGGCTCATCCATCAGCACGATGCGCGGCTCGAAGACGATGGCGCGGGCCAAAGCCACGCGCTGGCGCTGGCCGCCGGAAAGCTGGTCGACGCGGCGCTCGCCGAGATCTTTCAGCTGCACCAGGTCCAGCGCCCGCTCGACACGCTCGGCCATTTCCGCCGCCGATACGCGCCGCTGCTTCAGCGGAAAGGCAATGTTGTGGAAGACGTTCATGTGGGGAAAGAGCGCATAGTTCTGGAACACCATGCCGATGTTGCGCTTGTGCGGCGGCATGGTGATGATCTCTTCGCCGCCGACCTTGATCGAGCCGGCATTGGCTCGCACGAAGCCGGCCAGGATCATCAGCAGCGTGGTCTTTCCCGACCCGGACGGACCGAGCAGCGTCAGGAATTCACCGGCCGCGACATCGAGGCTTAGATCGCTCAGGATGGATAGCGCGCCGAAGCGCTTCTCGATCCCGTGGATGCCGATGGGAAGCACGGACGGCGCAAGAGACAAGAGCATCTCCTTCAACTCCGGATCATTGATAGCGGGGCGGAGCAGCGCGCCTCTGCGCGCCGCTCCGGCCGCAGTCGTCATTGCTGGATCAGGTTGTTGAACTTCTCGGTCGCCTCGACGAGGTTGTCGCGCCAGAACTCGGGATCCTGAAGCACCTGCTTCTTGACGTTCTCGGGCGCGGAGTTGATGTCCTTGATGCGCTCCTGCGGGATCTTGCCGGTCTCGAAGGCCTTCTCGTTGGCCGGGCCGTTGTCGACATAGAGCGGCAGATTGGCCTGGAGGTCGGGGCTGACGAACCTAGCCAGCGCTTTCATCGCGAGGTCCTTGTTCTTCGAGCCCTTCGGGATGACCATGCAGTCGGCGGTGAGCACACCCTGGTCGAAGGAGAAGCTCACCGGTGCGCCCTCCTTCCTCAAAGTGCCGGCGCGGCCGTTCCAGATGCTCGCCATATCGACCTCGCCGTCCTTGACGAGTTGCATTGCCTGCGCGCCGGAGGTCCACCAGGCGTCGATGTGACCCTTGACCTTGTCGACGGATTGCAGCGCGCCGTCGATGTCGACCGGATAGACCTTGTCGATCGGAGTGCCTTTGGCGAGCGCTGCGACGCTCAGCGTCTCCGTCGCCTGGCTGCCGGAGAGCGCCCGCCGGCCCGGGAATTTTTCCACGTCCCAGAAATCGGCCCAGGTCTTCGGTCCCTTGTCGCCGAAAACGTCGGTGCGATAGATCAGCACGACTGAGGTATAGGAGATGCCGACCCAGTCGTCATGGACGAGCTTCGGGTTGATGCCGCTCTTGTCGATGACGTTGTAGTCGAGCTTTTCGAACAGGCCTTCCTTGGAACCGCGCGCGCATTCGTCGGCGCCGAGTTCGGTAATGTCCCATTTGACGGCATTGCCGGTGACCTGCAGCCGGACATCATCGAGACCGTTGGTGGTGTCCTGCTTGATGGTGATGCCGAGTTCCTTGGCTGTCGGATCAAAAAAGGCCTTGGTCTGCGCTTCCTGATAGGTGCCGCCCCATGAGGCAACGGTGATGGTGTCGGCGGCCGAGGCCGGAACGGCGGCCGAGGCCAGCAGGCCGGCTGCGGCCAGCCCGTGGATGCAAAGTCTCTTCGTCATTTTCGCTTCTCCAACCCGTGTTCCCGTTATCTTGATTTGGTATGCGAATTTGTATACAATTTTGAGTGTAATTCGCCGGAAGCCGATGTCAACATGTGCCGAGCGCTTTTTGGCGGCGACGAGTTGAGGCTCGGGTCGGAGCGTTTGATACGGCCCTGTTTCAAGCAGGAGCTAAAAGGCACTAGACTGCGAATCCATGACTGACCGTTGGAGGCGGGACGCTTGAGCAAGGAGAGAAAGAACACGCTGCGCGATTCGGTGTTCGAGAAGCTGAAGGCCTTGATCATCACCGGCCAGATCCCGCCGGGCGGCCGGGTGACCGAGAACGAGATCGCCGAGCGCCTGAAGGTGAGCCGCACGCCGGTGCGCGAAGCCTTCAACCGTCTCGAGCGCGACGGCCTGGTGATCGGGCGTCCGCGCCAGGGCTATATTGTTGCCGAGTTCAACCTGACCATGTTTCGCGAGGCCTTCGACATTCGTGAGCTGCTCGACGGACGCGCGACCGAGCTGGCGGCGGCGAACGCGACCGCCGCCGACAAGGCGCGGCTGCGCGACATGCTTGCCGAATGCGAACGGCTGGCGGCAATCCCCGACCGCAGCACACGAGAAAAGTTCGAGGAGCTGCAGGTCGGCATCGATCTGCACCGGGTCATCGCCGAGATCAGCGGCAACGAGATGCTGCACGGCATGCTTTGCGGCATTCTCGACAAATGCCAGCAATATGTGTGGACCGAGCTTCTGTGGCTCGACGAGTGGAAGCTTACCCGCGAGGAGCATTCGGGCATCGTCGACGCGATCTGCGCCGGTGATGTCGCTTTGGCCGGCGAGCGCGCCCGCGCCCATGTGCGCGGCTCGCGCGAGAACATCCTGCGCCTGCTGCAGGCGAAATCCGATTATCAGGGCTTTTTCGCCAAGGCTTCGTGAGGCTGGCGATCAGTTCGACAGGACAGGGCAGTTGGCGCCGCGCCGCAGGCTGATGTGCGCTATGTCGCCGATGCTGAATCGAAAACCGTCGGCGCGGCGTGGGGCATCGATGACGATTGCAGTCCCCTGCCCCAGTTCGGCGTGAAGGCGCAGCGTGCGGCCGTGGAAGACGATGCCGCTCACCCGCGCCGGCGCGGTGCCTTCGGCGGCCTCGGTGGCCGCCAGAAGATCCTCCGGACGAACGCCGATGGTTCGTGCGTCGCCGACGGCCGGTGTCTCGCCGGTTTCCGGTATGGCCTCCAGCGGCAGCTCGCCGGCGGTAAAGCGCAGCCGCTCGCCGTCGCGCCCGACAAAGCGTGACTGCAGGAGATTCATGGTGCCGATGAAGGAGGCGACGAACCGCGTCGCCGGACGGTCGTAAAGGGTTGCCGGCGGCGCGATCTGCTCGATGCGGCCCTTGTTCATGACGACAATGCGGTCGGAAATCGACAGCGCCTCGGTCTGGTCGTGAGTGACCATGACGAAGGTGGTGCCGAGCCGGGACTGCAGCCGCTTGAGCTCGACCTGCATCTGCTCGCGCAGATGCGCGTCGAGCGCCGACAGCGGCTCGTCGAGCAGGAGCACACGCGGCTCGCAGACGATGGCGCGGGCAAGCGCGACGCGCTGGCGCTGACCGCCCGACAGTTCGGAGATGCGGGCGCGCAGCTTGTCGGCGAGCCCGACCATGTCAAGCGCCTGACCGACGCGCTTGGCCTGCTCGGTGCTGGACAATTTGCGCAGCGAGAGGCCGAAGCCGACATTCGCCGCCACGTCCATATGCGGGAACAACGCATAGTCCTGGAACACGGTGTTGACGGGACGGTCGAAGGGCCTCAGACCGGTGATGTCCCTGCCTTCGAGCAGCACGTTGCCGCTGGTCGGGCTCTCGAAGCCGGCGATGACGCGCAGGCTCGTCGTCTTGCCGCAGCCTGAGGGGCCGAGCAGGGTCAGGAACTCGCCCGCCGCAATGTCGAGATCGACCGCATCGAGGCCGACCACGCCGCCCGGGAAGACCTTCGAGACGTTCTCTAGACGAACCAGCGCGTCAGGCGCCATCGCGCACCTCGGACGGTTTTGTCGTGTTGACCCACAGGATCCGGCAGCGCTCGGCGCCGGGATTGCGAAACGCATGCAGCAGCGTGCTCTTGAAGGCAAAACTGTCGCCGGCTTTGAGCAGGTAGGTCGTGGCATCCACCACCAGCTCGGCCTCGCCCGAGAGCACGAAGCCAAACTCGTAGCCGGCATGGGCATAGGCTTCCGTCGTGCCGCCGCCGGCCTCGACCGTCACCAGCATGCCGGTGAGTGTGGCGGCGGGCGGCGACAGCAACGCCTTGGCGATGCCCTCGGACCTGACCGGGATTGCGCGCCGCTTGTCGGCACGCACGCAATAGAGGTCGTTGACCGCTTCATCGCCGTCGGCGATCAGCGCCGAGGGTTCGATGTCGAGGGCGGCGGCCAGCGGCCAGATCACCTTGACGCGCAGCGAGGACATGCCGCGCTCGATCTGGCTGAGCGCGCCGATCGAGATGCCGGCCTTGGCGGCGAGATCGGCCAGCGACTGCTTTCGCTCGAGCCTCAGCGCCCGCACGCGCCGGCCGACGCGTATGTCGGCGTCGTCCTTCGGTTTTTCCGCGGCTTCGTCGAGTATATCCATTCGCTCGTCCTGTTGCATTCAATCAGGCCGGCTTCTGACCAAGCCGCCTCATGATCGGGTCTTATCTTGCCAGACGCCGGCGCCGCCCCTCATCGCCCTGCCGGGCACTTCTCCCCGTATAATGACGGGGAGAAGGGGGCTGGCCCAGCGGCGGCTCTTTTACTGCAACGCTGGCGATTGGCGAAATCTGCGATGACAGCGCCCCTCTCCCCGTCACTATACGGGGAGAGGATGCCGGCAGGCAGGTGAGGGGCAGCACCAGCTTCGGCAATTGGCCCTCAACCCCCAGCTTTCACCTTCTCGAACATCTTGGCGACGTCGTCATTCTGCTTCATCGGTCCGGTGAAGATCGTGCTCTTCAGCATCACGTCGGGATCCGCCGGCAGCTGCAGCTTGTCCAGCTCGTCTTTCGACACGCCGGCGAAGGCGGTCGAAAGTGAGCTGCCATAGCCGTAGGATTGGATGAGGTACTTGCCCGAGTCGGCGTCGAGCCGGCTGTTGATGAAGTCATAGGCCAGATCGACGTTCTTGGCGTCCTTCAGCATGACGAAGCCGCAGGCCCAGGTGAGCATGCCTTCCTTCGGCTTCATGAACTCGACCGGCACGCCCTGCTTCTTCAGCGATGTTGCCGACGCGTTCCAGGTCATGGCGGCGACCAGCTGGCCGCTGGCAAGCGCCTGCTCGACCGAGGTCATGTCGGTGGTGTAGCTCGACAACAGCGGCCGCTGCTCGCGCAGTTTCGCGGCGACCTTTTCCATCTGCTCCGGCGTCATGTCGAAGGGGTTCACGCCCGCCAGAAGTGCCGCGACGATCGGCGTGTCGTGCACGGCGTCGATGGTCGCCATACGGCCGGCATATTGCTTGTCCCACAAAAGGTTCCAGCTCGCCTCGGGGTTCTTCACCAGATCGGTGCGGTAGAGGATCGAGGTGTTGCCCCAGTCCCACGGCACCATCCAGACCTTGCCGTCGCCGGCCTGCAGGTCGGGAAGGTTCTTGAACACCGGGAAGATCGAATCCCAGTTCTTGATACGCTTGGTGTCGATCGGCTGCAGCAGGCCTTCCTTGTTCCAGCGCGCCACCTTGTCGTAGCAGGGATGGGCGATGTCGGGCCGGAAGCCTGCCTTGACCTTGGTGAAGGCATCGTCGTCGTCGCCGAAGATCGTCGCCTCGACGCCATCCGGATGCGCGGTGAGGAAGCTCTTGTTGAAGTCGGGCAGCTCATAGCCCGACCAGGTGAAATATTGCAGCTTGTCGGCGGCCAAAGGGACGGTCGACGACAGCGCCAGGGCGAGTGCGGCTAGGCCCGCGCGAGCCTTGTGTCCGGTGATCGATTTCAGGTGGACTGTCATTTTCGTTCTCCTCTTCTTTGTTGTGGTTCAGGCTGGATTGCGGCGCGCGGCGCGAGGCCGCGATGGCGCAGGATCTCGGCGAGGGTGGCGATGAGGAAGGATATGGTGAGGATCACCGTGCCGAGCGCCATGACGGTCGGCAGCGAGCGCGGGAAGCGCAACTGGCTCCAGATGTAGAGCGGCAGCGTCGGCTCGGTGCCGGCGAGGAAGAAGACGACGATGAACTCGTCGAAGGAGGTCAGGAAGGCGAGCATGAAGGCCGACAGCACCGCCGGCAGGCTGAGCGGAAGCATGACGCGCCGGAACGTTGTCCAGTCCGATGCCCCAAGATCGAGCGCCGCCTCGCGGATGGTTTTCGGAATGGCGGCGAAGCGGCTGCGCATCACCACCACCGTCGTCGGCAACGCCACCAGGATATGGCCGAGCACAATGGCGACGCGTGACGGCCCGAGGCCGATGAGGTTGACCAGGATCAAGAGCGAGATGCCGACGATGACGCCGGGGATCAGGATCGGCAGCCGGGCTAGGGCGCTGATGGTAGCCGCGAGCGGCGAGCGGCCGTAGAGGTCCATATAGGAGACGGTGATGCCGCAAAGTGTCGCCCCTGAGGCAGCAACGACACCGATGACGAGACTGTTGGCCAAAGCACCGGAGAGCGCCGGATTGCCGTAGAGCGTCTCGTACCAACCGAGCGTGAAGCCCTGCAGCGGAAACGCCGCCTGGACGGAGTCGTTGAAGGAAAACAGCGGGATCAAAAGGATCGGCAGATAGAGGAATACCAGATAGGCAAGCACATAGAGGCCGAGCCAGCGGCCGCCCGCGTTTGCCGCTTTGCGTGCCGCGCTCATGTACGGCTGCCAAACCGGCGGTCGGCGCCGCGCGCGACCAGCACCACGCACAGGATGACCAGCATGACGCAGACCGAGAGGGCCGCGCCGAACGGCCAGTCATTGGCCTTGCCGAATTGGGACTGGATCAGCGTGCCGATCATCGTGCTGGCCGGACCGCCGACCATGGCCGGCGTGACATAGTCGCCGACGGTCGGCACGAAGACGACGAGAGCCGCCGCCAGCACGCCCGGCATCGAATTGGGCAGCACGACGCGGCGGAACGACGTGAACGGCCGCGCGCCGAGGTCGGAGGCGGCTTCGAGCAGCGATTTCGGGATGGTGTCCAGCGCCACGTAGATGGGCAGGATGGCGAAAGGGGCGTAGGCGTGCGCGAGCGTCACCACCACCGCGGCCGGCGTGTTGAGGAAGGCGAGCGTCGGCTCGGACCAGAGACCGCTTTCGATGAAAGCCGAGTTCAGCACGCCGTTATAGGCAAGCACGATCTTCCAGGCAAAGACGCGCAAAAGGTAGCTGGTCCAGAACGGCAGCGTGACCAGGAAGAGCAGCAGGTTGCGCCGGCGGCCGGCATGGAAGGCGAGATAGTAGGCGACCGGATATGCAGTAGCGACGGTGGCGAGCGTCACCAGGCCGGCGATGACCAGCGAACGCAGCGTCACCGTCCAGTATAGCGGATCGGTGGCCACGGTGACGAAGTTTGCTGCCGTCAGGCCGGCGCCGAGCAGCGAGCCGTCATTGCTCCTGAAGGCAAGGAAGAGCACCAGGCCGAGCGCGAAGAGGATCAGGAAGAAGGTGACCAGCCCGCCCGGCAACAACATGGCAAAGCGGAAGACCGGCGAGATGCGGGTTTCCGGCGATGGCCGCGCTGCAACGATGGTCGACATCTGACTGCCTGTTGGCCTCATCGCATTTTTGAAATCAGCTAATCAATTTTCATGCTTATGAAATTGTCAAGCTGAATCGGTTGTGCGCTGCACACGTTGACCTTTTAGCGCTCGAAGGCATCCAGCATCCGATACCAGGTGATGGTGGCTGCAACGCCGATCTGGCGGAAGGCATGGAACGGGATCGGCCGGATCGGCGACAGCGAGAAAGGCAATTGGCTGACATCGCCGGTCGCGAGGTAACCCGCGATGCGCTTGCCCAACGCGCTCATCAGGCCGACGCCCCTGCCCTGGCAGCCGACCACGGCAAGCAGACCCTTTTCCGGCTCATGCAGGTGCGGGAGATGATCCGGGGTCATCGCCACGCGGCCGAACCAGCGCTTTTCGATCGCGATGCCGTCAAGCGCCGGATAGAGGCGCAGCAGCGCGCGTTCGCAATGCGCCCAGTCGGCCGCGCTTGAAGGCAGGGCCATGCGGCCGCGTCCACCCAACACCATCCGGCCATCAGGGCTCTTGCGGTAATAAACCAAGATGTGGCGGGAATCGGAAACGGCCTGCCCGCCGGGCAGGATGCTTGCGGCAAGCTCCGCCGGCAGCGGTGCCGTGGCGATCTGGAAGGAATGCAGCGGCACGATAGTCCGGGCAAGCCCAGGGAGCAGGCCGTCCGTATAGGCATTGGTGGCGAGCACGACCGACTTGGCGCGCAGTTCGGTGCCGCTCTGGGGCAGAACCCGCCACAGGCCGGCTTCGCTCATGAGCTTCACCACTTGCTGCCGTTCGGCGATCTTGGCGCCGGCGCTTGCCGAGACGCGCGCCAGTTCCAGCGTGTAGGACAGCGGATCGATGACGCCGGCGCGGCGGTCGAGCCAGCCGCCAAGATAGCCCTTGGCGCCGGTCATCGCGGCGATCTCGGCCCGGTCGAGCAGCTTGACGTCGGCGCCGCGCGCCCGCCATTGCCGGTCGCGGCTGGCCATCGCCTTCAAGGCGGTTTCAGTGTGCGCGGCCTGGATCCAGCCATTGCGCGTGAACGGCACCGCAAGCTTCTCGTCGCGGATCACATCGAACACCGCGTCGGCCGTCGAAGCGGCGAAGTCGACCAGGGCCTCGCCGCGCTCTTTGCCAAAGTGCTCGATCAGCCATTCGGGATCATATTTGAGGCCGGGAATGACCTGGCCGCCGTTCAAGCCCGACGCGCCCTGCCCGATCGCGCCGGCATCCAGCACCTGGACGGAAAGACCCGCGCGGGCCGCATGCAAGGCGGTCGACAGACCCATGATGCCCCCGCCGACGATCACCGCGTCGAGCGTGCCGCCGCTCGACAGCTCGGACTGGAACGCCGGAGCTGTTTGGGGCTTTCGCCAGATCGGATCGGAAAAGGGTGCGGGCAAGTGGTCACCTGAGGCGCTGGAGGCTCGTGAAAATCCTATTGCTGATTTCATGAACTTGAAAGAGGGCCCGATGGGCCAGTCCGCGCTTGGCTATGTGACAGCATGCCAAAGGCTCATAACCTCGCCATCGACGGGATGGACGTTTGAATTAAATCCGGGGAAAGTGCCGCGCGACAATCGAGAGGACAAAAGACCATGACCGATTTAACCCGCCTCCCCGCCGACGGCCTTTTCGTCGGCCGCGCCAGGACCGGCGAAGCCTCTTATCCGCTGGTGGTCACGGTGCGCGAGGGCGAGGTGATCGACATCACGTCGAGCACGGCACCCACGGTGCGCGATGTGTGCGAACTTAAGGATCCGGCCGGCTACGTGCGCTCGGCCCGGGGCAAGGCGATTGGCGCGCTGGAAGACATCGCAGCCAACAGCTTCGAAGCTCAGCGCGATGCCGAGAAGCCGATCCTGCTCTCCCCCGTCGACCTGCAGGCTGTGAAGGCCTCGGGCGTTACCTTCGTCGTCAGCCTGCTCGAGCGCGTCATCGAGGAGCAGGCGCGCGGCTCGGCGGAAAAAGCCGACGCCATCCGCGCCGACATCGCCGGGCTGATCGGTCATGATCTCTCCAAGCTCAAGCCAGGCTCGCCGGAAGCGATGGAGATCAAGGCCAAGCTGATTTCGCGCGGCGCCTGGTCGCAATATCTGGAAGTGGGCATCGGCCCCGACGCCGAGATCTTCACCAAATGCCAGCCGATGGCCTCCGTCGGCTTCGGCGCCGATGTCGGGCTGCACCCAGTTTCCACCTGGAACAATCCGGAGCCGGAGATCGCCATGATCGCCGACAGCTCGGGCCGCATCGTCGGCGCCACCCTCGGCAACGACGTCAACCTGCGCGATGTCGAGGGGCGCTCGGCGCTGCTACTCGGCAAGGCCAAGGACAACAATGCTTCCGCCTCGCTCGGACCTTTCATCCGGCTCTTCGACGAGACCTTTTCCATCGCCGACGTCAAGCGCGCCACGGTGCGGCTGAGCGTCGAGGGCGAGGACGGATTTTCGCTGGAGGGCGCGAGCTCGATGGCCGAGATCAGCCGCTCGCCGGAAGAGCTGGTCAAAGCCGCGATGGGACCGCATCACCAGTATCCGGACGGGCTGGCGCTCTATCTCGGCACGATGTTCGTGCCGTCGAAGGATCGCGGCGAAATGGGCAAGGGCTTTACCCACAAGGTGGGCGACATCGTCACCATCTCGTCGGAAAAGCTCGGCGCGCTGATCAACCGGGTGCGCCTCTCGCCGGACTGCCCGCACTGGACCTACGGCGCCAGCCATCTCATGCGCGATCTCGCCAAGGCCGGCCTGATCTAGCAGCGGATCATGGCGGCATCCGCTTGCTCATCGCTGGAGGCTGATGAGCGCAACGGCGTCTGCCCGTAAAATATCATCGCAGCTGATGCAATCTGATGGGATTGCTGATGGCGTGCGGACCTGTGCCAACATCCATTGACGATGGAGGCTTGCCAGCGGCCGAAAAAGGGAATGCTCTAAAGGGCATCCGATCGGCGCGGGCAGGAGGTGCGGCCTCGAGGACCGCATCGCGCCTGATGTGGAGGTGGTTTCAACATGGGAGGAAATCGATGCTTTCGAGGCTGAGACTGTTCGTGCTTGGCTTGATCGCGGCAATCGCCATTCCGGCGATGGCCGAGGCCAAGACGTTCTACTGGATTTCGCATGGCGGGCCGGCCGATCCGGTCTGGACCTACTTCCTGGCCGGAGCCAAGCAATGGGCGACCGACACCGGCAACAAGGTGAACACCTCGTTCCACAATGGCGACGTTGCCTCGCAGCAAGAGGCTGTTCGCGCCGCCATCTCGGCCAAGGCCGACGGCATCGTCACCACCAGCCCGGATCCGGGCAGCCTCGTCGAGATCGTCAAGGAGGCCCGTGCGGCCAACATCCCGATCATCAACTTCAACACGCCCGACCCGAAGGCCAACTTCAACGCCTATGTCGGCGGCGACAACGTCACCTTCGGCAAGCACTGGGCGCAGTATCTGGTCGACAAGGGCCTGGTGAAGAAGGGCGACTTCGTATGGATGCCGGTCGAGGTGCCCGGCGCCACTTATGGCGTGCAGGAAGAGGAAGGCATCAAGAGCGTGTTCGAGCCGCTCGGCATCACCTATGAGGTGACCGAGGCGACGCTCGACCAAGCCGAAGTGATCAACCGCATGGTCGACTATCTCACCGCCCACAAGGGCAAGGTGAAGGCGATCATCGGCCTCGGCGACCTCGTCACAGGCTCGGTCAAGCGCGTCTTCGACCAGGTCGGCGTCAAGCCGGGCGAGATCCCGGTCGTCGGCTGGGGCAACTCACTCGATACCACCCAGGAAGTGCTGAACGGCTATGTCAACGCCGCGCAGTGGCAGGACCCGCAGGCGACTAGCTATATCGCGCTTTCGATGGCGGCGATGGCGTCTGCCGGCATTCCTCCGGGCTTCAACGTCATCACCGGCGCGCTCTATGAAAAGGACACCGCCGGCGTTTACGACAAGATCCTGTCCGGCAAGTAGTTCCTGACATCAACGGTCGCGGCTTTCGGGCCGCGATCGCTTCCGGACCATCGAGTCCTGCGCAGCGGGCTCGCCAATCATTCACATCCGGGCGCAATGGAAAACCGTTCCTTCATCCAAAGTTTCATCGCGCGGCCTGAATTCGGGCCGCTGGTGCTGCTGATCGTCGAACTCGTCATCTTCTGGGCCATCAACCCGGATTTCCTGTCGCCGCAGAACATCTCGAACATCCTCGCCTTCACCGTCGAGCTTGGGCTGATCGCGCTGGCAATGACCTTGCTGATGACATCGGGCGAATTCGACCTCTCGGTCGGCTCGCTGTTCGGCTTCTCGCCGGTGCTGATGTGGACGCTGTTCAATGGCGGCGTCACCTCGCTTGAGATGGGCTTCGCCATCGCGCTGGTGGTCGCGGCCCTTATCGGGCTCGTCAATGGCTGGTTCGTCACCCAGCTCAAGATCCCGTCCTTTCTGGTCACGCTCGGCATGCTGCTGGTCGTGCGCGGCACCGCGCTGTTCGTCACCGACGGCTTTCCGCAGCGCACCTGGAGCGCCGAGGGCAGCTGGCTTGCGGACATTCTGGTCGGCGACTTCTACATCGGCCCATTCCGCATCTATGCCTCGCTGTTCTGGTTCATCGGCGCCGCGATCGCGCTCGGTTATGTGCTGACGCAAAGCCGCACCGGCAACTGGATCCAGGCGGCGGGCGGCAATCCCAACGCGGCGCGCGCCCGCGGCGTCAATGTCAGCCGCGTCAAGATCGGCCTGTTCATCCTGTCGGCGGTGATGGCCTCGCTCGCCGGCGTGATCTCGTCGCTACGCACCTCGGCGGCCAATCCGAACAGCGGCACCGGCTACGAGCTCGAGGTGATCGCCATGGTGGTGATCGGCGGCACGGCGCTGACCGGCGGCCGCGGCACCATCATCGGCACGGTGCTCGGCATCCTGATCCTGCGCGTCATGCGCAACGGCATCGTGCTGATCGGCGTGCCGGGACTCGCCTACAACATCTTCATCGGGTCGATCATCCTCGGGATGATGGCGCTGCACTCATGGCTCGAACGCCGGCACCAGGCAGGGACTTAAGACGATGGCCGAGCCTCTGATCCGCATGACAAACATCCGCAAGTCCTACGGGCGCGTGCAGGCGCTTGTGGACGCCAATTTCCACGTCAACGAGCGGGAGATCGTCGGCCTGCTCGGCGACAACGGCGCCGGCAAGTCGACGCTGATCAAGGTGCTGTCGGGCGCGGTGCCGCTGACCAGCGGCGACATTTTCGTGCGCGGCAAGAAGGTGAATTTCCGCAGCACCAGCGACGCCATCGCTGAGGGCATCGAGACGATCTATCAGGACTCCGCACTCGTCACGCAGTTGTCGATCGCCCGCAACCTGTTCCTGGGGCGCGAGCCGATCAAACCGCCGCGTTTCCTCAACCGCATGGATCAGGAGGCGATGAACACGGTGGCGCGCGACCTGCTCAAGCAGGTCGGCATCTCCAAAAACATCCCGCCGACGACGCCGATCGGCTCGCTGTCGGGCGGCGAGCGGCAAGCAGTGGCGATCGCGCGCGCCATGCATTTCGACAGCGACCTCATCATCCTCGACGAGCCGACCAACAATCTCGGCGTCGCCGAGACGCAAGGGGTGTTGAGCTTCGTGCGCGGCGCCCGCGATTCCGGCCACTCCTGCATCTTCATCGCCCACAACATCCACCATGTCTTCCAGGTCGTCGACCGCATCGTGGTGATGCGCCGCGGCAAGGTGGTGGCCGATGATATCGATCCGAAGAAGACCACCGTGGCGGAAGTCGAACGCGTCATCACCGGCATGTCGGACAAGGAGATCCGCGATGCGATTTCCGAGGGCCCGCAGCCGCATGGCTGATTTGGCCTGACGTTGACTTGGCTGACAGGGGCTCGCATTCCATCCCATGACCGGACCCATGAAAGCGACCGTAGCCGACATCGCCAGAAGCTGCGGCTTGTCGACCGCGACGGTCGACCGAGTGCTCAACAATAGGCCGGGCGCAAGCGCGGCCAACCGGCAGCGCGTCTTGGAGGCGGCAAAGCAGCTCGGCTATCTGCCGACGCTCGATCAAGTCGTGCTGCCGTCAAAGCCGGCGCATCTCGAATTCTTCCTGCCGATCGGCAGCAACGCCTTCATGGCCGACCTTGCCCATCATATCGAGGACTATGCAGGGCGCTTGCCGCTGGTCGCCTCCTGCCGCATCCACAATCTCGCCGGGATCTCGCCGGGCGCGCTGCAGGGCGCGATCGAGAACCTCTCGCTCAAGGCCAACGGCGTCGGCGTCATCGCCGTCGACCATCCGCGCACGCGCAACATTTTGCGCGAGCTGGTCGACGCCGGCATCCGGCTGGTCACGCTGGTTTCCGATGTGCCGGCGGCCCCTCGTTCGGCGTATGTCGGCATCGACAACCGGGTGGCCGGACGCACGGCGGCGCTGCTGATGGGCCGCTTCCTTGGCGGCCGGATCGGGCACCTCGCGATGGTCGTCGGCTCGCGCTCCTATCGCGGCCACGAGGAGCGCGAGATGGGTTTCCGCTCGGTGCTCGCAGAAGAGTTCCCCAATCTCACCGTCTCCAGCGCCGTCGAGATCAACGACGAGCCCGACGCCAGCTACAGTGCGACCATGAAGGCCTTGCACAACGAACCTGAACTGCTTGGCATCTATTGCGTCGGCGCCGGACGCTCCGGCGTGGCCAAAGCATTGCTCGAAGCCAAGCCGCGCAGGAAGCCCGTCTTCATCTGCCATGACCTGACCAGGGAAACACGCCGCTACCTCGTCGACGATCTCGCCGACGTGGTCATCGACCAGAACGCGCGGCTGATTGCCGAGCAGTCTGTCATCCGCCTGCTCGGCTCGATCGCCTCGTCAGCGCCCTATCTGACCAAGAAATTCATCGAGCCGCGGCTGATCTTCAAGGAAAACGTGCCGGTGCAGTAGGTGCGAATGGCGTCATCCCGGCGCCTCACTGATTTGTCAGACGATTGATCCCGCAAATCTGCACACCAGCTATGCACGTTTCGCAGTTGCCGAATGGTTGGGCAAATCGTAACTGTTGCGGCGTCGGATGTCTTCCTCCTCCCAGACACCGGCGGTGAATGCGGTGCTCCTCCTCCCGCGCCGTATTCGAAATCGAAGCCCGCTGCCTCCTCCTCCCGGCAGCGGGCTTTTTCTTTGCCTGCATGAGGACGGCGACTGCAGAATCCCCTCACCCGGATTGTCAAATCGAATTGCTTCGCAATTCGGGCTATCCGACCCCTCCCCGAGGGAGAGGAGATCGTTGGCGCCAGCCCAAACCTCTTCTCCCCTCGGGGAGAAGGTGGCCCGAAGGGCCGGATGAGGGGATGTTGTCAGCGCGCCCGGAACGAGGCGATCAGACTTTCGGCCATGCGCACGAACTGCGCGCTCGGGCCTTCGGCGCCAACGCTCTGCATCGAGACGCGCGCGCCTTCGAGCAGCAGCGATAGCGTATCGGCGAGCAGCTCGGCCTGGCCGATGCCGGCATCGCGGCAGAGCGCAACCAGCTTTTCGCGCTGGGCTTCCTTCAGTTCCTTGATGACGCGCCGAGCCGGGTGATCGGTCTCGGTGAGCTCGACGGCTGCATTGGCCATATCGCAGCCGCGACTGTCGGCGCTCAGCAGCTCCGAAGCCTTTTGGACCCAGGCATGCAGTTGGGCGAGCTTATCGCCGGGATGCTTGGCCTCGAACTCGTCCCATATCCTTGAAGCCTTCGACGCCGTGGCGCGCAGGCATTCGACGATCAGATCGTCCTTGGATTCGAAGTGACGATAGAGCGTCATCTTGTTGGTGCCGGCAGCCTCCGTGATGGCGTCGACGCCCACGCCCTTGATGCCGTGCTTGTGGAACATGTCCTGCGCCGTTTCCAGGATCCGATCCCGGGGGCGGGAACGCTCCGCAACGCCGTCAGTCATCATGCTCTCCTTTCATGGTTTCCAAAAAAACCGAGGGTCACCTCTTGACTAGGGTGTTACCGGTCTGTAACTTTCAGATGTTACTTACTGGTAACACCTATATCACTCCCCGTCAAACGACAAGGCCCACCGATAGCCCTGCCAGAGTGAGATAGGACAAATAACCTGCCTGTCATGCGGCTTCGGCCGGTGAATTCGAGAAAAATGCGGTCCGTGATCATTCGATGCAGGCCGCAGCAAGGAGCCGCTCCTATGCAAAAGCGCAAAGACCTGACGATCGACGAAGCCATCCGGGATCCGATGATCCGGCTGGTGATGAAGGCTGACGGGATCGATCCCAACGCCTTCGAACGGATGCTGCGCTCGCGCGCGGCCAAACAGGCGCCGGACGACGACGTCCTGCCATCCTTCCTGGAGGATTCCGGTTCCGGCCGGGCCCGGCGCCTGCGCCATTTCGCAAGACCGTTCGGCGAGGCGTCCGCGTCATGGTAAACTTCTTCATCCACCGCCCGATCTTCGCGTCGGCGATCGCCATCATCATGGTGCTCGCCGGCGCGATCGCCTATTTCCTGCTGCCGGTCTCGCAGTTCCCCGACATCACGCCGCCGCAGGTCGTGGTCAGCGCTCATTATCCGGGCGCCAGCGCACAGGTCGTGGCCGATACGGTCACCACGCCGCTCGAACAGCAGATCAACGGCGTGCAAGGCATGACCTACATGTCGTCGACGAGCTCGAATGACGGCTCCTCGACCATCACTATCACATTCGATGTCGGCTATCCGCTCAGCACCGCGGCCGTCGACGTGCAGAACCGCGTCTCGCAGGCCGCATCCTCGCTGCCGGCCATCGTCAACCAGGGCGGGGTGACGATCAAGAAGCAGAACCCGAACTTCGTTCTGATCGTCGACCTCACCTCGCCGGACGGCTCGGTCGATCCGGTGGCGCTGAGCAACCTCGCCTATCTCCAGGTCGTCGATCCGCTGAAGCGGCTGCCGGGCGTCGGCGACGTGCAGATCTTTGGCGAACGGCGCTATTCGATGCGCGTCTGGCTCGATCCGGACAAACTGGCCAATCTCGGCATCACCGCCGTCGATGTGCAGAACGCCATTTCCGAGCAGAACGTGCAGGTGGCGGCGGGCAAGATCGGCCAATCGCCGGCGCCGGCCGGCACCGCCTTCGAGATGCAGGTCAATGCGGTCGGCCGCTTGAGCGACCCGAAGGAATTCGGCGACATCGTCGTGCGCGCCGATTCGCAGAACGGCTCGCTCGTGCGTCTGCGCGACGTCGCCCGCATCGAGCTCGGCGCGCTGCAATATTCGTCATCGGCCTTCTTCGGCAAGGACCCGACCGTAGTGCTCGCCGTCTACCAGATGCCCGGCTCCAACGCGCTCGACCTGCAGCAGCGGGTCAAGGACAAGATGCAGGAATTGTCGGCGCGCTTCCCGAAGGGCGTCCACTACGCCATGCACTACGATACGACGCGCTTCGTCTCGGCCTCGATGCATGACGTGCTGGTCACGCTCGGCGAAGCGCTGGTGCTGGTGGTGGCAGTCGTCTTCATCTTCCTGCAGAGCTGGCGCACCACCATCATCCCGACCATCGCCATCCCGGTGTCGCTGATCGCGACGCTGGCGGTAATGTACATGCTGGGCTTCTCGCTCAATATGCTCTCGCTGCTCGGCATGGTGCTGGCGATCGGCCTTGTCGTCGACGACGCCATCGTCGTGGTCGAGAATGTCGAGCGACAATTGGAAGCCGGCCTGAAGCCGCTCGCCGCGACGCGCGCGGCAATGGCCGAAGTGACGGGCCCGATCATCGCCACCACCGCGGTGCTGATGGCGGTGTTCATCCCGGTCGCCTTCATCCCCGGCGTTTCGGGACGGCTCTACAACCAGTTCGCGCTTACCGTTGCGATCTCGGTCGGCATCTCCGCCTTCAACTCGCTGACGCTGAGCCCGGCGCTAAGCGCCGCGTTCCTGCGCCATCGTGGCGAGACGCAGTTCGTGTTGTTCCGCTGGTTCAATGCCGGCTTCGACTGGCTGTCGCACGCCTATGCCCATGGCGTGCGCATTCTGATCCGGCTGCGCTGGGCCATGCTCGGCCTGTTCGCGGCGGGCCTGGTCGCTACCTATTTCGTCTGGCAGAAGCTGCCCTCGACCTTCCTGCCCGTCGAGGACCAGGGTTATTTCTTCGTCGTCATCCAGTTGCCGGACGGCGCTTCGCTGGAGCGCACCGACGCGGTGGCGCAGAAGGCGCGCGAGATCCTGCAGAACACGCCCGGCGTCGACATCGTCGGCTCGATCAGCGGGCTGAACTTCCTTACCAGCGCCGCGCAATCGAACTCGGCGGTGGAGTTCGCCATCCTGAAGCCGTGGGACGAACGCGGCCCCGACCAGAACGCCTCGAAGCTGGTCGCCGAGGTGCGCAACAAGTTGCTGCAGATACCGGAGGCATTTGCGCTCTCCTTCGATCCACCCTCGATCCCAGGCCTTGGCACGACCGGCGGCTTCGAATTCCAGGTGGAGGACCTTTCGGGCCGCGGCAGCGCCGCGCTCAACGAGGTCACGCAGGCGCTGATCGCGGAAGCACGCAAGCAGCCGGAGCTCAATCCGCAGCAGCTGTTCTCGTCCTTCTCGACATCGACGCCGCAGTTCAACTACGACCTCGACCGCAGCAAGGCGAAGCTGCTCGGCCTCAACCTGCCCGACGTGTTCAACACGCTGCAGATCTATCTCGGCTCGCTCTACGTCAACGACTTCAACCTGTTCGGCCGCACCTTCCGGGTGACGATCCAGGCCGACAAGGACGCGCGCGGAAACGCGAACGACATCTCGCGCCTCTACGTGCGCAATGCGTCCGGCGGCATGGTACCGCTGAGCACGTTGGGCAAGCTGGTACCGATCGTCGGTCCCGAGACGGTGCCGCACTACAACAACAATGCATCCGCGCTCATCAACGGCGGCGCTGCGCCCGGCTTCTCGTCCAGACAAGCGGTGGCGGCCATGGAGCGGGCGGCGGCAAACGTGCTGCCGCGGGATTTCGGCTATGAATGGACCGGCATCACATATCAGGAGCTCAAGGCCGGATCGATCGCCTCGATCGTGTTCGGCCTGGCGATCGTGTTCGTCTTCCTGATCCTGGCGGCACAGTATGAAAGCTGGGCTATGCCGTTCATGGTGCTGCTTGCCGTGCCGCTCGCTTTGTTCGGCGCCTTCGTCGTGCTCTTGCTGCGCGGCATGCAGATCGACGTCTACTCGCAGATCGGTTTCGTCATGCTGATCGGCCTGGCGGCGAAGAATGCCATCCTGATCGTCGAGTTTGCCCGACGGCGGCGCGAGGAAGGCCTGACCATCGTCGAGGCGGCGATGGAAGCCGCGAGGCTGAGGCTCCGGCCGATCCTGATGACGGCTTTCGCCTTCATCCTCGGCGTGTTGCCGCTGATGTTCGCGACCGGCGCGGGTGCCGCCAGCCGGCAGTCGATCGGCACCACCGTCTTCGGCGGCATGGTCGCGGCGACGATCCTGTCGCTGGTCTTCGTGCCGGTCTTCTACGCGGTGATCGAGAAATTCCGCGAGCGCGGCGGCGAGAACGAACCTGCCGCGGGGCCTCACCATGCCCCGCACCAACAAGAGATTGAACCGACCGCGGAGCCCGTGCGGCTCGCCCAGGCGGCCGAATAGGATTGGAGACCAACATGCGTAAATGGAAAATCGCTTTGGGAACGGCGGTCGCGCTGGGCGCAATCTCGGTGGCAAGCGTGCACCTGCTCGACATGGGCAATCTCAGCCTCAGCGCCAACACGGCGGGTGCGGCACCTGCACCCAAGGCCTTCGTCATGCCGGTGCCGGTGGTGAACGTGGTCAAAAAGACGCTGCCGATCTATCTCGACTACGCCGCGCGCGTCGAGCCGATCCGCAGCATCACCCTGCAGGCGCGCGTGCCCGGCTATCTGCAAGAGCAGACGGCGCAGGACGGCAGCGACGTCAAGCAGGGCGACCTGCTCTACCGGATCGCGCCCGAGGACTATCAGGCAGCGCTTGACCAGGCGAAGGCGCAGGTGCAGCGCGACGCGGCAGCGCTCGAATACGCGCGGTCCAATCTCGGCCGCGGCACCGACCTTGCCAAGGCCGGGTACCTCGCCAAGGACAGCTTCGACCAGCGCACCAGCAACTTGCGCACGGCCGAAGCCGCCCTTGCGGTCGACCAGGCGGCGGTGCGGACGGCCGAGCTCAATCTCGGCTACGCCGAAATCAAGGCACCGTTCTCCGGGCGGATCGGCCGCAACCAAGCCTCGGTCGGCACCCTGGTGAGCGTCGCCGGCACGGTTCTCAACACGCTGGTGCAGCTCGACCCGATCTACGTGACCTTCAATCCGAGCGAGACCGACCTCGTTCAGATCGAGCAGGCCAAGGCCAACGGTCCGATCGCGGTCGACGTGCTGTTGCCCGGCGAGACCGAGCCCAGCCAAAAGGGCCAGCTCACCTTCATCGACAACACGATCGACCATTCGACCGGCACAATCACGGCGCGGGCGACGATCGGCAACGCCAAGTTCACGCTGCTGCCCGGGCAGTATGTGCGCGTGAGGCTGCATTTGAAGGAGCAGCCCAACACGCTGATGGTGCCGCAGGTGGCGCTGGGTTCCAGCCAGCTCGGCAAATACCTATACGTCCTCGGCAAAGACAATACCGTAGACCAGAAGCTGGTGTCGCTCGGCCCGACCAACGGCGACCTGATCTCCGTCACCTCAGGCATCTCCGAGAGCGACCAGGTGATCACCGGCAATTTGCAGAAGATCGGACCCGGAATGCCGGTTTCTCCCTTGCCGCAACAACTCAAACCGGCCAGCTGATAATCCCCATCAGTCCCGGTCCGACGGTGCCCTCGACACCCACATCGAGGGCGCCGTTTTCTTTGCGCGCCTGCAACCCGGAAAAAATCGATAGCCACCCTCTTGTTGGATTGTCGACAATCTGCTTGTCTTGCAGCCGGTTCATCCGGAGTGGCACAAATGGCGAAGCTGGATTTCAGTCCGATCGCGGATACGACGCGCAGGGCCGAGATCGTCGCGCTGCTCAGGCGCGCCATTCTGACCGGCCAGTTGGAGCCTGGGCAGAAGCTCAACGAACTCCGCATCTCCGAGCAGATGCGGGTAAGCCGCGCGCCGCTGCGCGAGGCAATGCGCGAGCTGGTGCAGGAAGGCATCCTGACCAGCATTCCCTATGCCGGAACCTTCGTCGTCGACGTCGCCGCCAAGGACATCGTCGACGCCTATTCCCTCAACAAGGTGCTCGACGACTTCGCCATCGAGCTCGCCTGGCCGCAGCGCGACCAGCGCTTCTTCGACGAGCTAGACCGCCGCCACGACGCGGTGAAGCATGCGACGCGGGCGCTCGACACCACGCGCCAGATCGAGACGGCCCTGCAGCTGCACGGGCTGGTCTACGAGTGGGCCGACAATTCGGTGCTGCTGGAAACCTGGCAGCGGCTGACCAGCCGGCTGCAAATGTATTTTGCCCTGCACCAGCGTGCGCGCAACGAGCCGGTGCCGGCCGAGGACCTGCACGAAACCTATGTGGCGCTGCTCAAGGGCAAGGACATGCGCGCCGCCCAGCGCCATGCCCGCGAGCATATCGACAACGATTTCGAGGCGCTTCTTGCCTATGCGCGCAGCCTCGAAAAGCGCGCATCGAAGGGCGCCTGACAAACCCGCGGACAAACGGACACAAACGTGAAGATCAAGAGCATAAAAGCCTACCATGTCGTGCAGCCATTCGTGGACGGGCCCTACCGCATGTCCAAGGGGCGGGTCGCCGACTGTTTCGATGCGGTGATCGTCGCCGTCACTTCCGACACAGGCGTGACCGGCTGGGGCGAGATGGCGCCACTCGGTAATTTCTACTCGGCCGCGTTTCCGGCGGGAACCCGCGCGGGCGTGCCGGAGATCGCGCCGCATCTCATCGGCCATGACCCGCGCGGGCTGGCCGGCGTCGTCAGGTTGATGGACACGGTGTTCAAGGGCCATCCCTACGTCAAAGCCGCGCTTGATATGGCGTGCTGGGATCTCGCCGCCCGCGCAGCCGACGTGCCGCTGGTGACGATGCTCGGCGGCCGCGAGAGCGAGACGGCGGAACTTTACCGGGTCGTGACCCACGGCACGGTTGACCAGATGGCGGCGCTTGCCAAGCGCATCGTTGCCGAAGGCTACCACCGCCTGCAGGTCAAGGTCGGCGGCAATGTCCGCGACGATATCGAGCGAGTGAGCGCCGTCGCATCAGCCGTGCCGAAGGGCACGGTGATCTTCTGCGACGCCAATGCCGGCTGGACGCCTTATCAGGCGCGCCAGTTCGCCGATGCCACACGCGGCATCGACTACACATTTGAGCAGCCCTGCACGACGATCGAGGAGAATATGTCGGTCCGCCGCATGCTCGACAAGCCGATGGTGCTCGACGAATCCGTCACCTCGCTGGGTGAGATGCTGGAAATCCATCGCCGTGGCGCGGCCGATGGGCTGACGCTGAAGATCTCGCGCCTCGGCGGCGTGACGCAGACGCGGCTGATCCGCGACGTCGCCGTCGATCTCGGTTTCATGATCACCGTCGAGGACACCGGCGGCGCGGAGATCGACACCGCCGCGATGGCGCATCTGTCGCTGTCGACACCGGAGGAGCGCCGTCTGCATGCCATCGCCTTCCACGAATGGGTGACGGTGCGCACCGCCGCCAACAAACCGCCGGTCGCGGGCAGCCGCATGGGCATTCCCGACGGCCCCGGGCTCGGCATCGAAGTCGTGCCGGACCTGCTCGGCAAGCCCTTCTTCGAGATCGGCTGAGATGAAGATCGGGAGCAGCGCGGCAACGCCGATCGGGCTAGCAGGCTTTTCGCTGACCTGAACTGGGAGATCGTCAAAAGGAAAGGAGACCGGCAAATATCCGAGGCGGCCACGATTTCGATCGGGACCGCACGACCGAGTTGGGCATGCATCAAGAAAATCTGACCTTTCCGCTTCAAGGAGCGGATGGACCGGACCAAACTGCATGTTACAGTTCGTTCGACTGAATTCTTGACGATGGCCGGGACCGGAGAACTCCACGGAACGTCGTCAACCGGAATGCACTCGCCAACCACAAGAACTGGGGAAAGGGTTTAGACCCATGAGCAAGAACTACCGCGTTCTCGATCTAATCCGGCGCAACCGCACGCCGCTCGAAAATCACCTCATCGACGGCCTCATCGACGGCCGCGTCAGCCGCCGCGATTTCGTGCGCCACGGCAGCCTGCTCGGCCTGTCGCTGCCGCTTCTCGGCCGCATCGGCGTGGCCGCCGGCTTCGGTGCCGCGCCCTCGCTTGCCCGCGCCCAGGGCGCGCCGGGCGCCACCATCCGCGTCGGCAGCAGCGTGCCGGCCGCAGCGATCGACCCGGTCACCATCGCCGACGCCGGCGGCCTGCTCGTCATGCAGCAGGTCGCCGAATTCCTCTGCGTCGACGGTCCCGACCTGGTGCTCAAGCCGGCGCTGGCCGAAAGCTGGAAGCCGAATGCCGATGGCTCGGTGTGGACCTTCACGCTGCGCAAGGGCGTCAAGTTCCACTCAGGCGGCGAGATGAAGGCCGAGGACGTGGTGGCCAGCATCGACCGGCTTGCCGACCCCGCCAACTCCTCCAACGCGCTCTCGGTGTTCAGCGGCATCCTCTCGAAGGGCGCCAGCAAGAAGGTCGACGACTACACGGTGGAATTCCACCTCGACGCGCCGAACGGCAACTTCCCCTACATGCTGTCGTCCGACAACTACAACGCCGTCATCATCCCGGCGAGCTACAAGGGCGATTACGAAAAGAGCTTCGACGGCACCGGACCCTTCAAGCTGGAGAAGTACACGCCCAAAGTCGGCGCCTCCTTCGTTCGCAATGAGAACTACTGGGGCGAAAAGGCCCTGCCGGAGCGCACCGAATTCACCTTCTTCACCGACATCCAGCCGCAGATCCTGGCGCTGCAGGGCGGCCAGATCGACATCATCAATCAGATGCCGGTGCTGGCGGGCGTCGCCGTCCTCAACGATCCGAACGTCAACGTCCTCAGCCTGAAATCGTCCGCGCATCAGCAACTGCATCTGCGCTGCGACGACGGTCCGATGAAGGATCCGCGGGTACGCCGCGCCATTGCGCTCAGCATCGATCGCAAGAAGTTGGTCGCCGGCCTGATGAAGGGCCGTGCCCAGGAAGGCAATGACAGCCCGTTCGCCGGGGTCTATCCGTCGACGGATACCAGCGTGCCGCAGCGCGAGCAGGACATCGCGCAGGCCAAGCAGCTGATGGAGGCGGCCGGCGCCGGCAAGGGGTTCAAGATAACGCTGACCACCGAGCGCTATCTGGAAATCCCCGAATACGCGCAGCTGATCCAGAACTGGGTCAAGGAGATCGGCATCGAGCTCGAGCTCAACATCCTCGACCAGAGCGCCTATTACGGCGATGCGGTGTTCGGCAAATCGAACTGGCTGGATTCGGTGATGGGCATCACCGACTACGGCCACCGCGGCGTGCCGAACGTCTATCTCGCGGCGCCGCTGAAGAGCGAGGGCACCTGGAATGCCGCGCATTTCAAGAACAAGGACTATGACCAGCTGGCGACCAGCTACATCGCGGCCCTCGACCTCGAGGCGCAGAAGGCTGCAGCCGGCAAGATCCAGAAGCTGCTGCTCGAGGAAACGCCGGTGATCTTCGGCTATTTCTACGACTACCTGACGGCTACGGCGAAAGGCGTGGCGGGCGTGCAGCCCACCGCCATGTCGCAGCTGTTCCTCGAAAAGGCTTCGAAAGGCTGACGCGAGAGAGCAAGCTTATCCGTGACAGCCGGCTCTCGACGGAGGGCCGGCTCCAATAGGAGTATTCGCCATCCTCGGCTTCCTCATCCGGCGCCTGGCTCTGTCGCTCGTGACGCTGTTCCTGCTCAGCGTCATGGTGTTCCTGGGCGGCCAGGTGCTGCCCGGCAATGTCGGGCGCGCGATATTGGGGCCGTTTGCCGACCAGCGTGCCGTCGACGCGCTCAACCACTCGCTCGGCGTCGACCGGCCGCTGCTCGTCCAATACGGAAGCTGGATCTGGAACTTCCTCCATGGCGACATGGGCACGTCCTACATTTTTCGCGCGCCTGTGGCGCCCTTCGTCATCGACGCGCTGGGCAATTCGATGAAGCTGGCGCTTGTCGCCTTCGTGCTGGTGGTGCCGATCGGCATCCTCGGCGGCGTGATCGCCGCGCTCAACCTCAACCGGCCGCTCGACCGCATCATCAGTCTCGGCGGATTGTCGGTGACGGTGCTGCCGGAGTTCGTCACCGGCATCATCCTGATCCTGATCTTCGGCGTCTGGCTGCGCTGGCTGCCGATCGCGGCGGCCTGGCCGAAGGGTGCCGGCTTCTTCACCCAGCTCTATTATCTCATCCTGCCGTCGCTGCCGCTGTTTCTGGTGCTGTTCGGCTATATCGCTCGCATGGCGCGGTCGGGGATGATCGAGGCGCTCGATTCCGACTATACGCGCACCGCGGTGCTTAAAGGTCTGCCGTGGCGCACGGTGATCTGGCGCCATGTGCTGCGCAACGCGCTATTGCCGACCATCACCGTCATCGCAACCCAGACCGGCTATCTCATCGGCGGCCTTGTCGTGATCGAGACGCTGTTCCGCTACCAGGGCATCGGCTCGCTGATCTTCACCGCCGCGCGCGGCAAGGATTTTCCGATGCTCGAGGCCGGCATCCTCACCATCGGCATCGTCTATGCGGTGGCCACATTGATCGCCGATTTCCTCTATTCGGTGCTCAATCCGCGCATCCGGCTGGGAGCGGAGCAATGAGCGCTACAGACACACCCGCGAACCTGCCAACGCCGGACGCCGCGACACAGCGCAGCCCCTGGGGCGAGGTGCTGCATTCGTTGCTGCGATCGGGAACCTTCCTGACCGGGCTCGGCATCGTCCTGTTCTGGATCGTCTGCGCGCTGTTCGGCGAGCATTTCGTGCCTTACGATCCGCTTGCCGACGACATCATCAACGCGCTGGCGCCGCCGTCGGCCGAGCACTGGTTCGGCACCGACCAGATCGGCCGCGATGTCTTCTCGCGCGTCATCGTCGGCTCGCGCGATATCCTGACGGTGGCGCCTTTGGCCACCATCCTGGCGACCATCGCCGGCACCGCGCTCGGCCTCCTCATCGGTTATTTCCGCGGCATCGTCGACGACGTCGTCAGCCGCGTGCTTGAAGCCTTCATGGCGATCCCGGTGGTGATCATCGCACTGCTCGCCATCGTCGCGCTCGGCACCTCCAAGATCACCGTCATCGTCGTCATCGGCTTGAGCTTCGCACCGATCATCGCCCGCACCGTGCGTTCGGCGGTGCTGGCCGAGCGTGAGCTGGACTATGTCGCGGCAGCAAAGCTTCGCCACGAAGGCGCGCTGCACACGATGTTCGTCGAGATCCTGCCCAACGTCATCCCGCCGATCCTGGTCGAGACGACGGTGCGGCTGGGCTATGCGATCTTCGCCGTTGCCACGCTCTCCTTCATGGGCTTCGGCATCCAGCCGCCCTCGCCCGACTGGGGGCTCTCGATCTCCAGCAATTACGGCATGATCGGCGGCGGCTTCTGGTGGACGGTGCTGTTCGACGCGCTGGCGATCGCCTCGCTGGTGATCGGGGTCAACCTGGTGGCCGACGGCGTCCATGGAGCGTTCAATGACTGACAGGAACGCGCTCGAGCTCAACGATCTCTCGGTCGCCTATCGCGTCGGCGGCCGCAACCGGGCGGTGCTGCGCAATGTCAGCTTCAAGATCGGCCGCGGCGAGGCCTATGGGCTGGTCGGCGAATCCGGCTGCGGCAAATCCACCGCGGCGCTGTCGGTGGTTCGCTACCTGCCGCGCAACGGCTCGATCACCGGCGGCTCGATCGCGCTCGACGGCCAGGATGTGATGAAGCTCGATGCCGAGGCGCTCAGACGCGCCCGCGCGGAAAGCGTCTCCATGGTCTATCAGGATCCCGGAAAGGCGCTGAATCCGTCACTGCGCATCGGCCGCCAGTTGACCGAGATCTTCGAGCTTGCCGGCATGTCGGGACAGGCGGCGAGCGACAAGGCGATCGCGATGCTGAATCTTGTGCGCATCTCGGATCCGGCCAGCGTCATGCAGCGCTACCCGCACCAGCTTTCCGGCGGCATGCAGCAGCGCGTGGCGATCGCCATGGCCTTGGCCAACGATCCTTCGATGCTGATCCTCGACGAGCCGACGACCGGTCTCGACGCCACGGTCGAAGCCGAAGTGCTCGACCTGATCGCGCAGTTGCGCCGCGAGCTTTCAGCCTCAATCCTGTTCATCAGCCACAACCTCGCCGTGGTCTCCAACATGTGCGACCGGGTCGGCGTGCTCTATGCCGGCATGCTGGTCGAGGAAGGCTCGACGAAGGACGTGTTCAACGATCCGCGCCATCCATACACGGTGGCGCTGCTGCGCTGCCTGCCGCGTGGCGGCCAGCGCAAGGATCAGGGCCGGCTCGACACCATCCCCGGCTTCTTGCCCGGCATCGGCGCTACGATCGTCGGCTGCGCCTTCGCCGACCGCTGCGCGCTGGCGACGGAGCGCTGCCGCAGCGAGGCGCCGCCGCTCTATGAGCTTGGAGGCGGCCGGCTGTCGCGCTGCCACTATCACGACAAGGCGCAGTCGCTGCCGCGCGCGACACCCGCCGAGATTGCCGCCGTCGCGCCGAAGCAGGCACCGCCCGTGCTGCAGGTCGAGGGGCTGAACAAAACTTATGCCAGCCATGGCCGTCCGCTGAGGGCGGTGAAGGATGTCTCGGTCAGCCTGCGGCCCGGCGAGACGCTCGGGTTGGTCGGCGAATCCGGCAGCGGCAAGACCACTTTCGCGAGGCTGCTGCTTGGCCTGGTGCCGCCGGACGAAGGCGGCAGCATCGAACTCGAGGGCAAGCAGTTGGCGCCGCGGCTCGCCAGCCGCTCGGAGGACCAGGTCAAGGCGGTGCAGATCGTCTTCCAGAATCCGGACTCGGCGCTCAACCGCTCGCATTCGATACGGCATATTCTCAGCCGCGCTTTGAAGCGGCTGGGCGGGCTCACCGGCAAGACGCTGGACACGCGGCTCGAGGAACTCGTCCGCTCGGTGCGGCTCACCGACCGGCATCTCGCGGTCAAGCCGCGGCAGCTCTCGGGCGGGCTGAAGCAGCGCGTGGCGATCGCGCGCGCCTTCGCCGGCGATCCGCGCATCGTCGTCTGCGACGAGCCGACTTCGGCGCTTGACGTGTCGGTGCAGGCGGCGATCCTCAACCTTTTGGCCGACCTGCAGTCGAAGCAGGATGTCAGCTACATCTTCATCTCGCACGACCTCGGCGTGGTGCGCTATCTCTCCGACAAGATCGCGGTGCTCTATCTCGGCCGCATCATGGAGTTGGGGCCCTCGGAAGCGGTGTTTTCCGGCCCGCACCACCCGTACACCGAAGCACTGCTGTCGGCGGTACCGAAACTCGATCGCATGGAGAGCGGGCGCATCCGCCTCGACGGCGAAATCCCGAGCGCCGCCAACCCGCCGACGGGCTGCGTCTTCCACACGAGATGCCCGCGCAAGATCGGCGCGATCTGCGAGACGCAGGAGCCGCAACTTTCCGAGGCCGAGCCCGGGCACACCATCCGCTGCCATATTCCTTTTGCGGAACTGGCAAGGCTGCAGAAGCCGAAGGCCGTGGAGCCGGCGTGATCGCCGCCAGAATGCGGCGCGTCTGCTGGATTGGCTGCGCCGACGGCGGCGCAGGGCGGCAGCGCTCTGACACTGTCGCGCTCCTCCCTTAGCGACGTCTACAACGCCTGCCGGGCGGCAACCTCGTCTCGAACCGTCCGTAGGGGTCCTTGCGCCTCTCTATGCTGCCCGACATCACCCGCCCCGCATTGTCTCGGAGTCTTCGCCCGGCTGTTTCCTGAGCAGACCACCGAAATCCCGGTTGAAATATTTTTCAAATACAAATAGGAATGTTCAAAAGGTGATCGCGGCGCACTGGCGCGCCAAGGACCGGAGGAAGCGACATGTCCCATCCGCAATTCGCAGCGGAACTCCTGCAGCGCGCTGAGAAACAAGGGCCGATCACCATCGGTCTCGCCGGCGCCGGACAGATGGGAACGGATATCGTCGTTCAGGTCGCACTCATGCCGGGCATGCGCATCGGCGCCATTTCGGAGGTCAGGCCGCAGGTGGCGATCGACGCGGCGCTGCTTGCCGGCCATGACCGTTCCGAGATCGTGCAGGCGGCCAATGCCTCGGCCATCGACCGGGCCATCGAGGCCGGCAAGATCGCGGTCACCGAAGACCTGCATGCGCTCGCCGCCGCCGGCCGCATCGACGTCATTATCGACGCAACCGGAAATCCCAATATCGGCACGCTGTTCGCGCTCGAAGTGATGAAGAACGGCAAGCATATCGTCATGCTCAATGTCGAGGCCGACATCACCATCGGCCGCTTCCTGAAGGAAGAGGCGCGCAAGGCCGGCGTCGTCTACACAGGTGCTGCCGGCGACGAGCCTGCCTGCACGCTGGAGATCATCGGCTTCGCCAAAAGCCTCGGCTTCAACATCGTTGCCGCCGGCAAGGGCAAGAACAATCCGCTGAAGTTCGACGCCGTGCCGGCCGACTACGAGAAGGAGGCGGCCGAGCGCAACATGAATGCGCGCATGCTGGTCGAGTTCGTCGACGGCTCGAAGACGGCAATCGAGATGGTGGCGATCGCCAACGCGACGGGACTGGTGCCCGACGTGCCGGGCATGCACGGCCCGACCGCGACGCTTGAAGAACTAGCCAGCGTGCTCTGCCCGCGCGAGGATGGCGGCGTGCTCCATCGCAAGGGCGTTGTCGACTATTCGATCGGCAAGGGCGTGGCGCCCGGCGTGTTCTGCATCATCGAAACCAAGCATCCGCGCGTGCTGGAGCGCATGATCGACCTCAAGGTCGGCAAGGGCCCCTATTTCACGATCTTCCGCCCCTATCACCTCACCAGCCTGGAAGTGCCGCTCTCGGCGGCGCGCGCCGTGGTTTACAGGCGCGCCGACATGGAGCCGCTCGACCATCCGGTGGCCGAGGCGGTGGCGGTGGCCAAGACCAATCTCGGCACCGGCCAGTCGCTCGGCATGATCGGCGAGAACGACTATCGCGGCTTCGCCATGACTTGGGAGGACGCGCGCGCCAAGGGCGCTCTGCCGCTCGGGCTTGCCGAACGCGCCAAGGTGGTGAAGCCGGTCAAGGCCGGCGACTTCCTGACCTATGAAAACTGTGTACCCGACGATTCGATGGTGATAACCCAGATCCGCCGTCGTCTCGACCAGTCGGACGGACGGTTCGTAACCAACGCGGCCTAAAGCGCGTCGCGCTGAAACGGATCCAGGCGACGCGCTTTAGGTCTTTGTTTTTATGCATGTCGTTTTCGCAAAACCGCTGCACACTTTTGCGCGACATGCACCAACCCTCTGGATCCCAGCCTGATGGACGATGTCGTAATCGGGATCGACGCCTCGACGACCGCCGTGAAGGCGATCGCTTTTGCGCGCGACGGCACGGAGCTTTTCCAGGCACGCGAGACCTACCCGCTGTCCAATCCGGCGCCCGGCCACTTCGAGCAGGACGCCGAGCATTGGTGGACCGCCCTTTTGTCGGTGCTGAAGCAAGTCGCCGACAAGGTCGGCGCGGGGCGCGTGAAGGCGATCTCGATCGCCCACCAGCGCGAGAGCTTCACGCTGATCGACAGCGCCGGCAGGCCGCTCATCCCCGCCATATTGTGGCTCGACGAACGCGCCCGCCGCCAGGTGGCGCGGCTTTCGGAAGAACTTGGCCGCGAGGCGATCCGCGACTGGAGCGGCAAGCCGCCGGACCCGACGCCGGCGCTCTACGCTTTGGTCTGGCTGATGGAGCACCGGCCGCACGCGTTGGCGCAAGCGGCCGCGCTGGTCGACGTGCACGCCTTCTTGGTCCACCGGCTTACCGGGCGGCTCATCACCAGCACGGCGAGCGCCGATCCGCTCGGCCTGCTCGATATCGCGCATTGCACCTGGCACCCAAGGCTGGTCGAGGCGGCGGGCCTGCGGCCGGAACAACTGCCGGAGCTCGCAGCCCCGGGCGCGGTCTGCGGCACGTTGTCGGAAAGTGTCGCGGCGATGATCGGCCTGAAGGCAGGCACGCCGGTTATTGCGGGCGCCGGAGACGGCCAGGCGATGGGCCTCGGCATGGGAGTCTACGGTCCCGGCAAAAGCTATCTGTCGCTGGGTTCAGGCATCGTCAGCGGAAACTATTCCGACACCGTCACGACATCGGATGCGTTCCGCACGCTCGTTTCGCCGACCGGCTCCGGCTTCATGCTGGAGACCGTGCTGCGTTCCGGCATGCAGTTGGTCGACTGGATCGTGCGCACCACCGGCGCGGCTTCGGCCGCGGTGCTGGAGAAGGCTGCGAAGGATGTCGCACCAGGCAGCGACGGATTGCTGGTCATGCCCTATTGGGCAGGCGTCATGAGCCCTTACTGGGACGGCTCGGCGCGCGGCGCCATCGTGGGCCTGTCGCTCGATCACGAGCCGAAGCATCTCTTCCGCGCGGTGCTGGAAGGCATAGCGCTGGAGCAGGCGATCGCGACCGATGCGATGGAGGAACAGACCGGCAAGGCCGACGCGATGATCGCGGCCGGCGGCGGAACCAATTGCGCGCTGCTGATGGAAATCATGGCGAGCGTGCTCGAGCGGCCGCTCTTCGTCTCGCCGGTCAACGAAGCGGCGGCGCTGGGGGCCGCCATGCTCGCGGCCTCGGCAATCGGCTGGTTCGCTTCGCCGGAGGAGGCGGCAAAGGCGATGGCGGCACAGCCGGCAAGGCAGGTCGATCCTATCGAGGCGCTGGTTCCGGCCTACCGCGCCCGCAAAGAAATCTATCGCGACCTCTATCACGCGACACGCGACATCCATGCGCGGCTCGGCGCGATTATCGGAGCTACCGGCTAAGCAAGCCCTTGGCTGCGTCTTCGTCGGTGATCAGCACCGAGACCTTGGTGTTGGCGAGCGCCGCATGCATGACGGCGATCTTCTCCCGCCCGCCCGACACCAGGATGGTCGTCGGAATGTCGGAGAGATCCTGCAGCGGGTAGGCGCAGACGCGGCGATTGACCTCGTGGTCCACGATGCGACCCTCGGCATCGATGAAGTGGCAGAGGATATCGCCGACCGCGCCGGCCGCCTGCAATTCCTCGAGCTCGCTCGGCTTGATAAAGCCGTAATTGGCGATCGGGCTGTCGCTGGAGAAGGAGCCGACGCTGAGCACGGCGATGTTGGCGCGCCGCGCCCTAAAGACCACATCCTGGACGCTGCGCTGGCTCATGAAAGCATCGCGCTGCTCCGGCCTGTCGGCATAGACGGGCACGGGCAGCAGATAGCATTCGGCCCCGATCTTCTCGGCGAATTCCCAAGCGCTCTCGGTCGGATTGAGCGGCTGCGCGTGGGTGAGGCCGCCAAGCATCGAGACCACCGTGGTCCTGGCAATCGGCCGCCTGGGCAATTCGTTGATGGCGAATTTCAGCGTCCTGCCCCAGCCCAGCGCGATGACGTCGCCAGGGTTGACGTTGTCGGCGAGATAGGCGGCGGCGGCGTGGCCGATCATCAGCGGCGCGTTGCTCCGGTCGGCGGCCGACGGCACGACCACCGCCTGGCTGAGGCCAAAGCGCTGCTTCAGGCCTTCCTCCAGCTGCACGCATTCGACGACGCTGTCGCGAATGCGGAACTGGACCACGCCCTCCTCACGTGCGGCCGACAGAATTCGGTGCACCTTGATGCGGCCAACGCCGAGGATCTCCGAGATCCGCTCCTGCGTCAGCCCTTCGACATAATAGTGCCAGGCGGCTCGGGCCTTGAGCTCGGCATCCGGAAAACGCGAGACCTTGTCGTTCTCGATCGCCGCCATGCTTATGCCTCCCGTATGCGCTCGACTTCCCTATGGCAAACTGTCGGTTCACGCAAACTGCCGCCGAATGGCTGCGCGGCACTTGACAATTTTCTGATGAACGTTTTAGCTGAACAAAATTGCAGATCAAAGATAAATTGTTCACAAGGGAGGATGCCTGGTGAACAAGAGCAGCCGGCGGGCCACCGCCGGTCGCTGACGGAGGAGACGAAGTGGCCGTGAGCAACGAGACGAGCGAGTTGAAGGCTGGCACCGGCGCCGCGCAGGCCGCTTCGGGTGCGAAGCTTTCGGCGCTGTTTGCCGGAACGATGGGACCGCTGATCGGGCTGGTGCTTCTGTGCCTGGCGCTGGCGCTGACCACCGACACCTTCCTGACCGTCCGCAACATCCTCAACGTGCTCGACCAAGTGACCGTGCTCGGCATCATGGCGATCGGCATGACGCTGGTCATCCTGATCGGCGGCATCGACCTTTCCGTCGGCTCGGTGCTGGCGCTGGCCGCGATGGTGATGGGCTATGTCGCCTATCCCGACTATCTCAACCTCGGCGTCCCGGTGGGCATCGTCGCGGCGCTCATGGTCGCCGCCCTCTGCGGCCTGGTCTCGGGCCTGCTGGTGACGGTGACGAAGCTGCCGCCCTTCATCGCGACGCTTGCCATGATGTCGGTGGCGCGCGGCCTCGCCAACATGATCACCGACGGCTCGCAGATCGTCGGCTTTCCCGACTGGTTCACCAACCTCTCGATCGTGCGCCATTTCGGTTTCCTGTCGGTCACCGTCGGGCTGATGATCGTGCTGGCGATCGTCTTCGCCATCTTCCTCAACTATCGCGCCACCGGCCGCAGCCTCTATGCGATCGGCGGCAGCGCCGAGGTTGCCCGCCTCTCCGGCATTCCAGTGAAGTCGCTGACCAACTGGGTCTACGCAATCTGCGCACTTCTCGCCGGGCTGGCCGGCATCGTGCTCGCGGCGCGGCTTGATTCCGTGCAGCCAAGCTCGGGCGTCGGCTACGAGCTCGACACGATCGCCGCGGTGGTGATCGGCGGCGCCAGCCTTTCCGGCGGCATCGGCTCGATCGGCGGCACAGCGATCGGCGTGCTCATCATCGGCGTGCTGCGCAACGGCCTCAACCTGCTCGGCGTGTCGCCCTTCATTCAGCAGGTGGTGATCGGCGTGGTGATCGCGCTGGCGGTCGCCACCGACACCTGGCGGCGGCGCAGGCAATAGGAATTCGCCCGGACGTCCGGGCGGAACGGATCGGTCGATCCGAGACTGGGACTGTCCGGCCGAGGGCGCCGCGATGCGCAGGCGGACAGATTGAACACCAACGGAGGAAAAACATGCTGACGAAACGTTCACTGCTGCTTGCGGTCGCGGCCATCGTCCCGCTGCTCGGCCTGTCCGATGCCGCCTCGGCCAAGGACGCCAAGAAGCTCGGCCTCGCCGTCGCCAATCTGCAGGCGGACTTCTTCAACCAGATCAAGCAGTCGGTCGAAGCCTATGCCAAGGAGAAGGGCATCGAGGTCATCACCGTCGACGCCAAGGGCGATTCGGCAACGCAGGTCAGCCAGGTGCAGGATCTCGTGACGCAGAACATCGACGCGCTGATCTATATCCCGGCCGGCGCCACTGCCGCGACCGTGCCGACCAAGACCGCGAAGGCCGCCGGCATTCCCGTGGTCAATGTCGATCGCAACGCCGAGGGGGCGCCCGGCGACACCTTCATCGCCACCGACAGCGTCAACTCGGCCAAGGGCGTGTGCGACTACATCGCCAAGCAGGCCGGCGGCAAAGGCGAGATGGTGATCATCCATGGCCAGAAGGGCACGACGCCGGAAGTCGACCGCTCCAAGGGCTGCGGCGAAGCGCTGAAGGCCTATCCGGATATCAAGGTGGTCGGCGAGCTCTGGAGCGATCAGTGGCACCAGGATGAAGGCTTCAAGCTGGCGCAGGACCTGCTGCAGGCCCATCCGAATGTCTCGATCATCTTCGGCCAGGCCGACGCGCTGGCTCTGGGCGCCGCGCAGGCGGTCAAGGTCGCCAACCCCGACCACAAGGTCTGGATCGCCGGCTTCGACGGCGACGTTGCGGCGCTCAAGGCGCTGAAGGACGGCGTGTTCGACGTCACCGCGACGCAGCAGACGCAGGGCATGGGCCGGCTCGCCGTCGACTCGGCGATCAAGATCGTGGCGGGTGAAAAGCTGCCGGCCGAGCAACTGCAAGACGCGACGCTGACCACCAAGGATAACGTCGCGCAGTTCATCGAGAAGCATCCCTAAGGCGGCAACCCTGAGAGAGCGCCACGATGTCCGCTGAACCTCGCCAAAGCGAAAGTCCTCATAACGGGCTCTTCGTCAACGGCCTCTGCAAAAGCTACGGACCGGTGCAGGTCCTGGCCGATGCAAGCTTCGAGGTGCGGCCGGGCGAAGTCGTGGCGCTGCTCGGCGAGAACGGTGCCGGCAAGTCGACGGTGTCCAACATCATCGCCGGTTCGATCAAGCCGGACGCCGGCACCATCATCTGGCGGGGGAAGCCCTATTCCCCCGCCAACCCCGCCGCGGCCATCGAGGCCGGCGTCGGCATGATCCATCAGGAATTGAAGCTGCTGCCGGATCTCTCGGTGGCGGAGAATGTCTATGTCGGCCGCCTGCCGATGCGGAGCGGCCGCATCGACCGCGCCACCATGAACGCGAAGGCCTCGGCGCAGTTGAAGCGCCTCGGCCTCGACGTCTCGCCCGAGCGCAAGGTGCGCACGCTGCGCGTGGCGGCGCAGCAGCAGGTCGAGATCGCCAAGGCGCTGACGCTGAATGCCGAGCTTCTGATCCTCGACGAGCCGACTGCCGCGCTCGGCGGCGAGGAGACGGAGCTGCTGTTCAAGCAAATCCGCAAGCTCAAGGCCGAAGGCATGTCCTTCATCTATATCAGCCACCGGCTGGACGAGATCGCGCAGATCGCCGACCGCGTGGTGGTTATGCGCGACGGCCGCATCGTCGCCCGGCACGAGCGCGCCGACATTCCGGTGCGCACAGTCGTCGAGCAGATGGTCGGACGCAGCGTCGAACGGATGTTCCCGAAGCTGTCGCCGCCTGGCGAAAAGACGCTGCTCGAGGTCGAGAACCTGTCCTCGCCGGAGCGCAGCTTCAACAATGTATCGTTCTCGGTGAAATCGGGCGAAATCCTGGGCATCGCCGGGCTGATCGGCGCCGGCCGCACCGAGCTGGTCAGGGCGATCGCCGGCGCCGATCCGATCTCGTCGGGCGTGGTGCGCGTCGCGGATCAGCCTGTCCATCTCAGCGGCCCGGCGGCGGCGATCAGGGCCGGCGTCGTGCTGGTGCCGGAGGACCGCAAGGAACAGGGCGTCGTATTGGAACAGACGATCGGCGAGAACCTCGCGATCGGCAATTTCGACCATGTCGCGCCGAAGGGCTGGGTGTTTCCCAAAGCGGTGCAGAGGTTCGCCGAGACCGGCATATCGAGGCTCGGCGTCAAGGGTCGGCCGAACCAGGCGGTCTCAAAACTATCCGGCGGCAACCAGCAGAAGGTGATCATCGCCAAATGGGTGTCGCGGCCGCCCAAGGTGTTCATCCTCGATGAGCCGACGCGCGGCATCGACGTCGGCGCCCGCGCGGCGATCTACGATGTCATTGCCGACCTCGCCCGCTCGGGCATGGCCGTGGTGGTGGTGAGCTCCGATCTCGAGGAAGTGTTGGGGCTTTCGCACCGCGTGCTGGTGCTGAGCCGCGGCCGCCAGCGCGGCATCCTCGATCGCGACGAGTCAAGCAATGTCGCCGTGATGGAGCTCGCCACGAGCTGAGGGCACGGCAGATGGGAACAAAGCGCAGCAGGTGATACCCTCCCAAGCACCGGACCGCGCGGGGCGCCAGCAGGGCTGGCGCCCCTTCTTTCAGGGAGAGGGAGAAAGATGAAACTTTTCGATCTTCATGGCGACGTGGCGCTGGTAACGGGCGCCGGCAGCGGCATCGGTCATGCGATCGCCATCGGTCTTGCGGAAGCCGGCGCCGATGTCGCCTGCTTCGGCCACAGCTCGAAGGGCGGGCTGGAAGAGACGGCCGGCAAGATCAGGGCGCTCGGCCGCAAGGCGCTGGTGCTGACCGGAACCGTCACATCGGCGAGCGATCTCGCGGCAGCGGTCGAACGCATCGAAAAGGAACTCGGCGCGCTGACGATCGCGGTCAACAATGCCGGCGTCGCCGGTGCCGAGCCCGCCGAGACGCTGCCGATGGAGAAGTGGCAGAAGATCTACGACGTCAATGTCAACGGCGTGTTCCTGTGCTGCCAGGCCGAGGCGCGCGTCATGCTGCCCCGCCGCAACGGCTCGATCATCAACATCGCCTCGATGTCCGGCTCGATCGTCAACCGCGGCCTGACGCAGGCGCACTATAATTCGTCCAAGGCGGCGGTGATCCACATGTCGAAGAGCCTCGCCATGGAGTGGGCCGATCGCGGCCTGCGCGTCAATGTGGTGAGCCCCGGCTACACGCTGACGCCGATGAACAAGCGGCCGGAGGTCGCCGAGCAGGTCAAGATCTTCGAGCGGGACACGCCGATGGGCCGCATGGCGACGCCGGAGGAAATGATCGGGCCGACCGTATTCCTGGCGAGCCGGGCCGCGAGTTTCGTCACCGGCATCGACCTCATCGTCGATGGCGGCTTCGTCTGCTGGTAGGAGAAAGAGAAAGTGCAGAAGCGTTTCGAAGGAAAGACAGCAATCATCACAGGCGCCAGCGGCGGCATCGGTGCGGCCATGGCGAAGCGCTTCGCGGCGGAAGGTGCGGCGGTCGTGATCAGCGCCATCGATCCAGGCGTCGACGAGGTTGCCGCCGGTCTGAAGGCTGCGGGCGCGAAGGTCGCCTCGATGCGCATGGACGTGACGAAGAAGGACGAGGTCGAAGCGCTCTACGATCTCGCGGAGAAGGAATTCGGTCGGGTCGACATTTCGGTGCAGAACGCCGGCGTCATCACCATCGCGAAAATCGAAGCGATGACGGAATCCGAGTGGGACAAGGTGATGGCGGTGAACACGAAAGGCGTGTTCCTGTGCTGCCAGGAAGCGATCGCGCGCATGCGCAAGCACGGCCAAGGCGGCCGGCTGATCAACACCGCGTCCGGCCAGGCGCGGCAGGGTTTCATCTACACGCCGCATTACGCGGCGTCGAAATTCGGCGTCGTCGGCATCACGCAGAGCCTCGCGAAGGAGGTGGCCAAGGAAAAGATCACCGTCAATGCCATCTGCCCCGGCATCATCGACACCGACATGTGGACCTATAACGACACTGCCTGGGGCAAGCTGCTCGGCGACTACAAGCCGGGCGAGCTGATGGCAGAATGGGTGAAGAATATCCCTATGGGTCGCGCGGGCAGCGGCGAGGATGTTTCGGGCCTCGTCAGCTTTCTCGCCAGTGATGACGCGGCCTACATCACCGGACAGACGATCAATGTCGACGGCGGCCTGATCATGTCGTGAGAAGGCCTGCGAGGCGTTGAGTGCGTGAGGCGCCAGCCTAGCCTGCGACCCAGGGCAGCGGGATCGCACCAGCCGATTTCATCGCAGGCTCTGCGACATAAGATGGCTTGCCGCCATCATTGCGCTCTTGTATCGGAACCGAATATGTTCACCGCGAGTGAAATAAATCGGCGGAAAGTTGAGGGGCGCCATGGCGAAGACGACGACCGACACCAAGCCTTCCGGCGCGAGCGCCCAAGCCAAGCCGTTGCCGAAGAGCGTCTCGGCGGACGGGTGAACCGTGCGAACCATCCGCGCGCCGCTGACGCAGAATCCGCACGCCGTCCGCGACACGCGCGAGAAAGTGCTGGAGGTGGCGATCGGCCATGAGGTGCGCGCATTCCGCAAGAAGCTCGGTATCACCGTCGCCGATCTCGCGGCCGCCACCGACATTTCGCTGGGCATGCTGTCGAAGATCGAGAACGGCATCACCTCGCCGTCGCTGACCACGCTGCAGGCGCTGTCGCGGGCGCTCGGGGTCCCGGTCACCGCTTTCTTCCGCCGCTTCGAGGAGGAGCGCGCCGCCGTCTTCGTCAAGGCCGGCGAAGGCGTCCACGTCGAGCGGCGCGGCACGCGCGCCGGCCACCAGTACAATCTGCTCGGCCATATCGGCGCCAACACCAGCGGCGTGGTCGTCGAGCCCTATCTGATCACGCTGACCGAGGATTCCGACGTGTTCCCGACCTTCCAGCATGCGGGCATGGAGTTCCTCTATATGCTCGAGGGCGAGGTCGTGTACCGGCACGGCAGCAATCTCTATCCGATGAAGCCGGGCGACAGCCTGTTCTTCGACGCCGATGCGCCGCATGGGCCGGAAGAGCTGACACAGCTGCCGATGCGCTATCTCTCCATCATCTGCTATCCGCAGAACAGCACGAGCTGACCGCCCGAACGCCGACCCTCGTTCAATGACGCATTCGTCGAGGGTTCGGACCTCGACCAGTGGATCGGGCTCGGGCTCGTCGAGCGCGGACGCGAGCGCATCGGCGAGATCGTGCGCGCGCATGATCCGCTGCGCGGCGAGGAGTACGATGTCGAGCTCTGCAATCCCGTCTTCTACGATCCGGACGGAGGGCGCCAGCGTGGCTGAGTTTTCCTGGGATACACGCAGTCCGCTTGAGCGCGCCCTGGTCGCCGCCCGTTATGGCGCGCCGGGCGAAGCCGGCGTGTCGCTGAACGAGATCCGCAATTTCGACCTCGTCCAGGTGATGGCGCGGCGCGGCAAGGCGGCCGAGACGGTCAACGCCGAAGCGCGCCTTCGCGGCGACGCGACGCTGATCTGGTCAGGACCGGACCAGTTCCTCGTGCTGTCGAATGGCGGCAAGCATACGATCGAGACGCTTGCCCCGGTGTTGCCGGTTCGGCCTCGCTCTCCGATCAATCGCATGCGCGAGCGCTGATCAGCATTTTCGGCGCCAAAGCGCGCACGATGCTGGCCAAGCTGTCGTCCATCGACCTGCACCGCGATGTGTTCCCCATCGGCACGGCAGCCGCCACCTCGATCGACCATACCAGCGTGACGCTCTGGCGCGGCAAGGACCGGCAAGACCGCCAGGCCGTGTTCAACCTCCTGGTATTCGCAACCTTCGCCGAGAGCCTGTGGCACACGATGCTCGACTCGGCCGCGGGGTATGGCGCGACGATCGCGCATTCCGGGGAATTGGCGTAGGCGCCTCGCCGAGCGCGTCGCGGCGGCGAGAGGCGTTCTTTCGATGCGCATCATCCGCCGCAGGCTTTCGCCGGCGGCGGATGATTTGAGGTGCCACCTTCTTATTCCGCAGCCAGCGCCAACTGCGGTCTTTCGATGCCTTCGACCTGTTCCGGCTCCGGCGCCTGCTCGTCGGTCTTGGCCTTCTTGGGCTCGCGGCCGAAGAACAGGGCATAGCCCGCCGGCAGCACCAGGATGGTGAGCACGGTGGCGACGAGAATGCCGCCCATCATGGCGTAGGCCAGCGGCCCCCAGAACACGGCGCGCGAGATCGGGATCAACGCAAGCACCGCGGTCAGCGCCGTCAGCATGATCGGGCGGAAGCGGCGCACGGCAGCGCCGACGATCGCTTCCGATCGATCCATTCCCGCGGCGATATCCTGGTCGATCTGGTCGACCAGGATGATCGAGTTTCGCATGATGATGCCGAGCAGCGCGATGACGCCAAGGATGGCGACAAAGCCGAACGGCGCGCCGCTGATCAGAAGGGCTGCCGCGGCGCCGATGATGCCCAGCGGACCGGTGGCCAGCACCAGCATCGACTTGCCGAAATGCTGCAGCTGGACCATCAGCAAGATGACGATGACGGCCAGCATGATCGGTGCCTTGGCCGCGATCGAGGCCTGGCTTTCGGCCGAGTCCTCGGCGCCGCCCTGGATCTCGATCTTGTAGCCGGGGGCAAGGCCGGCGCGCAGGTCCTTCATGTCATTGTACATCCTGGTGACGACGTCGTTCGACTGCACGCCATCCGGCAGCGTGGCGCGCACGCTGATGGTCGGCAGACGGTCGCGCCGCCACTCGATGCCCTGCTCCATCACGGGCACCACTTTCGCCACCTGGGACAGCGGCACGGAGCCGCCGAAGTCGGTCGGGATATAGACGGAATCGACCGAGGAAAGCAGATGACGGGTCGCCTCCGGCTCGCGGGCGACGATCGAGACCGTCTCTTCGCCGTCGCGGAAATCATCGAGCGGCGCACCGGACATCGTTGCCTGCAGCATCTGGCGAATGCGCTGCGATGTGACGCCTAGTGCCCGGGCTCGGTCCTGGTCGATCACCAGCTTCATCGCCGGCACCGGCTCCAGCCAGTCGTCATGGACGGCGCCGAGCAGCGGGTTTGCTTCGAACCTTGCCTTCACCTCGTCGGCGATGCGGCGCACCTCCTGGCGATCCGGACCCATTACGCGCATTTGCACCGGCCAGCCGGTCGGCGGACCGAGGAACAAACGATCGACCTTGGCGCGGATCGACGGGAAGTCCTTGGCGAGGATACCTCGCATCTTGACGATCAGCCGCTCGCGCGCCGGCTCATCCTTGGCCATCACCAGAAGCTGGGCGAAGTTCGGATTGCGAAGCTGCTGGTCGAGCGGCAGGAAGAAGCGCGGGGCGCCCTCGCCGATATAGGTGGCGATGAAGCGCTTGTCCTGGTCGTCCATCATCTTCGCTTCGAGCGCCTTGGCTTGGTTCTCGACCTCCTTGATAGAGGTACCTTCCGGCAGCCAGAGATCGACCAGGATTTCCGGACGTGACGACTGCGGGAAGAAGTTCTGCGGGATGAACTGGAAGGCCCAGAGGCTGGTGCCGAAAGTGACCAGCGTCATCGCCAGCACGATGATGCGGTGGCGCACGGCCCAGGTGACTGTCGCGCGCAGCCGCCGGTAGAAGCCGGTGTCGAAGACGTCGTGGTGTGTGCCGGCGTGCTTGCGCTGCTTCAGGATCATGTAGCCCAGCCACGGCGTGAAATAGACCGCGACGAACCACGACACGACCAGTGCGATGCCGACGACATAGAACAGCGTGCGCACATACTCGCCCGCAGTGGAGGCCGCGAAGCCGACCGGGATAAAGCCGGCGGTGGTGATCAGCGTGCCGGTCAGCATCGGGAAGGCGGTCGAAGAATAGGCGAAGCTCGCCGCCTCGATCTTGACCAGCCCCTCCTCCAGCTTTCGTTCCATCATCTCGACGACGATCATGGCGTCGTCGACCAGCAGACCGAGGGCGATGATCAGCGCGCCGAGCGAGATGCGCTGCAGATCGATGCCGATCTCGTACATGATGGCGAAGGTGGCGGCTAGAACCAGCGGAATGGCGATCGCGATCACCAGGCCGGAGCGCCAGCCGATCGACAGGAACGAGACGACGAGCACGATAAGCAGCGCTTCGCCGAGCGCCTCCATGAACTCGTTGACGGCATCCTTGACCACTTCGGGCTGGTCGGAAATCTGGTCGACCGCAACGCCATAGGGCAGACCTTCCTCGAAGCGCTTGTAGGTGGCCTCGACATCCTTGCCGACGTCCCTGACATTGAAGCCCTTGGCCATGACGACGCCGACCTGGACGCTTTCGTGGCCATTGAAGCGGTACTTGCGCTCATAAGGGTCCTCGAGGCCAGAAGAGACCGTGGCGATGTCGCCAAGACGCGTCACCTGATTGCCGGCGCGCAGCCTCAGCTCGCGGATATCGGCGGCCTTGGTGACGTCGCCCTCGACCGAGATGCGAACCGAGCGCAGGCCGGTATCGACCGAGCCCGCCGGATCGACGGCGTTCTGCCCTTTTACGGCATTCTGCAGGTCAAGGACGGTCAGGCCGCGCTCGGCAAGCGCCTTGGAGGAGACATCGATATAGATCTTCTCGGGCTGGTCGCCGATGATGACGGCCTTTTCGACGCCCGGCGTCGCCAGCAGCATGTCGCGCGCCTGAATGGCGAATTTCTTCAGCTCGGGATAGGTGAAGCCGTCGCCGCTGATCGAATGCAGCGTGATGAAGGTGTCGCCGAACTCGTCGTTGAAATAGGGGCCGAGCAGGCCCTGCGGGAGCTCGTTGGCGATATCGCCGACCTTCTTGCGCACTTGGTAGAAGGCATCCTTCACCTCCTCGGCGTTGGTGTCGCCCTTCACTTGGAGCGTGATGATGGCGCTGCCGGCGCGGGTGTAGGAGCGGACAAAGTCGAGATGCGGCGTCTCCTGCAGCTTGCGCTCGATCTTGTTGACGACTTGGTCTTCCATGTCCTGGATCGAGGCGCCCGGCCAGACTGCCTGCACGACCATGACGCGGAAGGTGAAGTCAGGGTCTTCCTTCTGGCCCATGCGCATCAGCCCGAGCGCGCCGGCCACGATGATCAGGCCGAACAGGAAGCGCGCGATGCTCGGATGCCCGATCGCCCAGCGCGAGAGGTTGAAGGGCTGCTTTTCAGTGCTGCTGTCCGTGGTCATGGCGCAGGTCCAGTCCAATTGGCGGCAAGGCAGCTTGCCTTGCGGCTCATGAGTTCTCGGTGGGCTTCCGGGCGGCGAGCACCTCAAGCGGAGAGAGACTCGCAATCGCGCTCGACGCGGCCGTGGAGCGGGGGATACCAATGCCGCGCCTCGTCGATCGGGCGATTTCGCCGCCCGGAACCCATGCCCTCCCCGGCTCGCGGCTCGCGCAGCGAGGTCGGGAAAGGCGTTCGTTACGCCTGGTTAGCGCAGGCTGCTGGTGGCGGCGATGTCATCCTCCGCCGAGGCGGACTGCTGGGCGGCATCGCCGGAAAGCTTCACTTTCAGATTGTCGGTCATGAACTGTGTGCCTGCGGCCACCACCACGTCGCCCTGCTTCAGGCCTTCGGCAACGGCAACGCCGTCGGCGGTGAAGTTCGCCACCTTGATCGGGCGCGGATGCACCGTGTCGGAAGCACGGTCGACCGTCCATACGATGTGCTTGCCGTCCTTCTCAGCCATCGCGGTCAGCGGGATAGACACCAGCTGCGCCTTGCTGCCGACGGTTGCCGCGACATTGGCGGTCATGCCGAGCAGCACCCGAGGATCGTTGGGCAGCGACACCCGGACCGCGAAGGTGCGCGACTGCGGATCGGCGCTGCCGGCCACCTCGCGGACCTTGCCGTCAAGCGTCAGCGCCTCGTCGGACCAGAAGCTCGCCTTGACCTCCTTGCCCGGCCGGAAGCCCGCGATGTCCATTTCCGGCACCGCGATCAGCACTTCCTTCTCGCCGTCGACGGCAACCGTCATGACCGGCGTGCCGGCCCCCACTACCTGACCGATATCGGCCGAGATGGCGGTGACGATGCCGGCCTTGCTGGCCTTGAGATCGGTGTAATGGACCTGGTTCTGCGCCTGGGCCAGGGTCGAACGGGCGGCATCGCGCGTCGCCACGGCCTGATCATAGCTCAGAACGGCCTGATCGAGCTGCGACTTAGGCGCGAAGTTCTTGGCATAGAGCTGCTCGGCGCGCTTCCTGGCGAGATCGACGGTCTCGACCTGCCGCTCGGCGGCGTCGAGGTTCGCCTCAGCGCTCTTCACCGAAAGCTCGTAGTCGGAAGGGTCGACGCGGGCGAGCACGTCGCCCTCGTTCACATGCTGGCCGATGTCGACGAGACGCTCGGTGACCTTGCCGGCGATGCGGAAGCCGAGATTCATCTCGGTGCGGGCGCGCACCGAACCGGAATAGTCGAGCTGGCGCGTGGTCTCGGCCTCGCCGATCTCGACGACCTTCACCGGACGGACGGCTTCCTGGACGACCGCTGCCTTCTCCTGGCTGCAGCCGGCAAGCCCGAGCGCCGCGACAACGACGCCGACGACTGGGAGGCCCGCGGCCGGCAGCCTGCGGAGGATGGAACTGGACAAAGACACCTTAGCACTCCCGAACTGGAGATAAACGTGGACCGGCGACCCGGCGGGGCAGCGGCTATTTCAAGGCTCTGATTGCGTAGTCGATGAGATCGTCCGGCATTGCCCGGTTGGTCTTGGCAAGGCACTGCGCGACCATCTGCGGATGGCACAGGATGATGGTGGAAGCGCCGAAACAGCGCGAGGCGATCACCGGGTCCTGCTTCCTGAACTCGCCGGCCTCTATGCCGTCGCGGATGACGTCGGCGAGCAGGTCGTGGATGCGGTCGACATGCTTGTCGATGACGCCCCAGTCACGCTCGAGCGCGACGATCACCATCTCATGCACCTTCTGGTCGTCGAGCATGACTTCCAGCGTCATCTTGTACTGGGCGTGCACGTAGCGGCGCAGCCGCTCCTCGGCGCTGATCGGCAGGCGCGAAATCTCGTAGGCCATCGCGTAGCTGGCGCCGAGCATGCGGCCGCAGACCGCCTGGTGGATTTCGACCTTGGAGGCGAAGAAGCGGTAGATGTTGGCCGGGGACATGCCGAGCTCGCGGGCAATGTCGGCAACGTTGGTCTTGCCGTAGCCGTAGTGCCGGAACAGGCGCTCGGCACAGTCGAGAATGCGCGTCACATTCTCCTGTCTGGCGGGGTCGGCCACGATGTTGGCGGCTTCTGACATGGTGCTTTCGCTTGATGAGTGACGAATTTCAATTTTCGTCAGTCGTAAATCGAAAGCAGCCAAGAGTCAACGGGGAATCGACGTACGCGTATACTTGGTGACAGATGGTGACAGTTGCGAGAGTTTGGCTGGGTGACGAGGATGCTAACTTCTGGCGTAGCGATCCTTCGCACCCCCCTCTGTCCTGCCGGACATCTCCCCCGCAAGGGGCCCGCAAGGGGGAGATTGGCAGCTCCGTCGCCGACGCCTTTTCTGCGATGTCAGCGATTGGCGAAAGCCTGCACGACATCTGATCTCCCCCCTGTATGGACTGGGACATCGCGAACAGGTGTGCGAAGACATCGCGAACAGTTTCCCATGCTATCGGCGGATCGTATTGAGGTCGATGGTCTGGATTTTCTGGTGCCGGAAGTAGGCATCGAAGACGCCGTCGGCCTCGGTCGGTCTGAAGGCGACGGTCTTTCCGGCAAAGGCATTGCAGATCTTGAAGGCGCGTCCGAACAAGGAGGTGGCACCCTTCTGCTGGATTTTGCGCAAGTTGTCGCCGACGGCGTATTCGAAAGGCGCAACGGTCTCGCAGAAGTCGCGGCCGGAAGCCCGGTAGCGATCGAATGGCACGGCGCCGCCGATGCCCTGGTGCGGACGCCTGGTGTTGTAGAGGTGACGCCAGCGGTCGAAGACATGCTGGGCCTGCTGGAGGCTCTCGAAGGGCGGCCCCTGAAGCGCCTCGGCCTTGAGGGTGCGATGGAAGCGTTCCTCCTTGCCGAGCGTCTGGGGATGGCATGGCCTGGAATGACCGACGCTCACGCCGATCTCGATCAGCCAGACACCAAGTGCGGTGAAATTGTTGCGCCCGCCATCGCCCCAGGGTGGGCCGTTGTCGGTCGCAATGCGCCACGGCAGGCCATAGCGCCGGAAGGCGGCAATCAGCCGTGTCTTGACGGTCTCGGTCGTCTGGTCGGCGCAGGCTTCCAGCACCAGCGAGAAGCGCGAATGATCGTCGAGCACGGTGAGCGGATGCAGCCGCCCTTGGCGCAGAGGCACATGGCCCTTGAAGTCCATCTGCCACAGATCGTTGGGAGCTTCGTGCTCGAAGCGGATGAAGGGCTGGGCGCCGCCGCCATGCAGGCCCAGCTCGACACCATTGCGGCGCAGGATGTCGGTCACTGTCGAAGGCGCAATGCCGCCTACGCCATCGCGCGCGAGAACGCCGGCGATCTTGCGACCGCCCCAGGCCGGATGATCCTTGCGCAGCGACACAACCGCTGCTTCCAGCTCCGGCGGACTGCGCCGCGGGCTCGACCGCGGCCGCCGCGAACGCGCCGCGAGCCCACCGTCGCCTTCCGCCCGGAAGCGCGCCAGCAGCTTGTGCCCGCACGTTCGCCCGATCCCGAAGCGACGGCACAACGCGCTCACATTGGCGTCCGGCGCAAGCGCCAATCTGACAAACTCTTCCTTCTGGCTCATCACGCTTCTGGCCTCGAATGGCACCCCGAACCTCCCCGCGCAAAACGCACGAAACTGTTCGCGATGTCTTCGCACACCTGTTCGCGATGTCCCCAGTCCATACACCCCCTTGCGGGGGAGATGGCCGGCAGGCCAGAGGGGGGTGGGCGGGAACTCGACCTAACGCATATTGGTGCTAGGCCTGTTTCGCCATTTCCCTCAACTTGAACTTCTGGATCTTCCCCGTCGACGTCTTCGGAATCTCGGCGAACACCACCGCCTTCGGCACCTTGAAGCGGGCGAGCAACCCACGGCAATGCTCGATGATCTCGGCCTCGGTCGCAGCCTTGCCGGGCTTCAGCTCGACATAGGCGACAGGTACCTCGCCCCATTTCTCGTCTGCGCGGGCAACCACACCGCAGGAGGCGACGGACGGATGCTTGTAGAGCGCGTCCTCGACCTCGATCGATGAGATGTTCTCGCCGCCCGAGATGATGATGTCCTTGGAGCGGTCCCTGAGCTGGATGTAGCCGTCCGGGTGCATGACACCGAGATCGCCGGAGTGGAACCAGCCGCCGGCAAAAGCCTCGTCGGTCGCCTTGCGATTCTTCAGATAGCCCTTCATGACGATGTTGCCGCGGAACATGACCTCGCCGATGGTCTCGCCGTCGGCCGGCGTTTCGACCATGGTCTCGGGGTTCATCACGGCGAGTCCTTCGAGCGCGGCATAGCGCACGCCCTGGCGCGCCTTTTTCGCCGTCCTCGGGCCCTTCTCCAGCTCGTCCCACTCATTGTGCCATTCGTTGACAACCGCCGGCCCATAGGTCTCGGTCAGGCCGTAGAGATGGGTGACGGCGAAGCCGGCATCGGCCATGCCGGAAAGCACCGCCTCGGGCGGCGGCGCGGCGGCCGTGTTGAAGGTGACTGTCTGGGCGAACTGGCGCTTGTCCTCGTCTTTCGCGTTGATCAGCACCGACATAACGATCGGCGCGCCGCAAAGATGGGTAACGCGATGGTCGGCGATGGCGTCATACATCGGCTTTGCCCGCACCCAGCGCAGGCAGACATGGGTGGCGGCCTGCACGGCGAGCGTCCAGGGAAAGCACCAGCCGTTGCAGTGGAACATCGGCAGCGTCCAGAGATAGACGGCGTGCTTGGCCATGCCCGCATGGATGGTGTTGGTGTAGGCCATCAGGGCGGCGCCGCGATGATGGTAGACGACACCCTTCGGATTGCCCGTCGTGCCGGAGGTGTAGTTCAGCGAGATGGCGTCCCACTCGTCGTCGGGCATCGACCATGCAAAAGCCTCGTCGCCGCCGGCGACGAAATCCTCATAGTCGAGCGTGCCGATCCGCTCGCCCTTCGGATAGGGCGCATCGGCGGCGTAGTCGGGGTCATCATAGTCGATGACCAATGGCTTGGCCTTGGCCGATGCCAGCGCCTCCCTGACCACGCCCGAGAACTCGCGGTCGACGATCAGCACCTTGGTGTCGGCATGGTCGAGCTGGAAGGCGATGACCGCGGCATCGAGGCGGGTGTTCAGCGAATGCAGCACCGCCTTCACCATCGGCACGCCGAAATGCGCCTCCAGCATCGGCGGCGTGTTCGACAGCATCACCGTTACCGTATCCCCCTTGCCGATGCCGTGCTTCGACAGCGCCGAGGCGAGCTTCAGCGAGCGCCGCCAGAAATCGCGATATGAGATGCGCTGGCTGCCGTGGATGATGGCGACATGGTCGGGATAGGTCTTGGCCGCCCGCTCGAGATAGGTGACCGGCGTCAGCGGCTGGTGGTTGGCGGCGTTGCGGTCGAGATCCTGTTCGTAGGGATTGGCCATCCCATCCTCCCCAAAAGTCTTTTCGAGCTTTCTAACCGCAGGCTCGCGATCATGCCATCCCCTTGAACGACCGGAAAATGCTCTGACATGAGCGCTCGGTAGAATGGCTGCTCGGATCATGCCGCGCCGGAGGACGAATAACCCAGCCAGCTAGATTTGACTTTTGTCGAGAGCCGTGACTAATGTCAGCCGAGGAGGCGGCATGGCGATCCGACCGGCAGAACAGCTCATCCACAAGGCCGCCTGGCTTTACTATGCGCATGGCCTTCGCCAGGACGAAGTGGCGATCCAGCTCAAGATTTCGCGCGCATCGGTCGCCATGTATCTGCGCAAAGCGCGCGAGACCGGCATCGTCAACATCTCGACCTCGACGCAGCTTTTCACCGACGATGTCATGGCGCGCAGGCTGGAGGACGCCTTCAAACTTGATGCCGTCTGGATCGCGCCGGAAAACGCCTATGTCGCCGACCCGTCGACCGACATCGCTGTACTGGCGGCGAGCGTCTTCCTCGAACTGGTGAGTAAGGGCGACCGCATCGGCGTCGCCTGGGGCCGCACGGTCTATACCATCGCCGACATCATGTCCTATGCCGACCTGCAGGACGTCACCGTGGTGCAGCTCTGCGGCAATCTCGGCGCGCCCTATTCCTACCGACCCGATCAGTGCACGATGGAGATCGCGCGGCGGCTGAACGCCAAGGGTCTGAATTTTTACGCGCCGCTGGTGCTGTCCACGGAAGAGTTGGCAGAGGGCCTGCGCGCCGAGCCGGTGATCCGCGACCAGCTTGCCGGCATCAGCGACTGCGATCTCGCGCTCTATTCCGTCGGCGCCGTGGATGCCAACAGCCATCTGGTCAAATGCGGCGCGCTTACGCCGGCCGAAATGGCTGCGCTGCGCAAGCAAGGCGCGGCCGGCGTCATCGCCGGGCAGATAATCGATGCAAACGGCGAGGCGCTCGACTGCAGCTACAATCGGCGGGTCATTTCTGCCGAGATTGCCTCACTGCGCGCAATCGGGAAGCGGCTGATGGTGGTGCAGGAGGACAGCAAGTTCGAGCCGCTGCTTGCCGCTATCGCCGGCGGACTCTGCACGCATCTTGTGGTCGGCGCACATATGGCGGGGCGCCTTCTCGATCACGCCGGCGCGGTCAGCAAAAAGGCCTCGTAGGAAACCACCCTCGCCGCCTCTGTCATCAAGACGTCGCGGCTGCCTGTTCATGAGCAGATAAAATACGGAATCGGACGGAACGACATGAAGAACCTTTGGAACGACGCCGACGCGGAAAAGATGGTTGCCGACTACGCGAAGAAGGGCGTCGGCCGCGACCTTGCGCTGCGCGTCTACACGACCCGCCTGCTCGGCGGCGAGCCGCGGCTGGTGCTGCATGGCGGCGGCAATACCTCCTGCAAGACCAAGGCCACCGATCTGGTCGGTGACGAATGGGACGTCCTTTGCGTCAAGGGCAGCGGCTGGGACATGGCCGTCATCGAGCCGCAAGGCTTGCCGGCGGTGAAGATGGGCGCGCTGCTCAAGGCGCGCTCGCTGGACACGCTCTCCGACGAGGACATGGTGGCGCTGCAGCGCTCCAATCTCATCGATCCCGCCTCGCCGAATCCATCGGTCGAGACACTGCTGCACGCCTTCCTGCCGCTCAAATTCGTCGACCATACGCATTCGACCGCGATCCTTGCCATCGTCGACCAGGAGGACAGCAAGGCGCTGGTGAAGACGCTGTTCGGCGACAAAATGGGTTACGTGCCCTACATCAAGCCGGGCTTCGAGCTCGCCAAGGTCGCGGCGGACGTTTTTGACGCCGACCCCAGCGTCGAAGGCCTGATCCTCGACAAGCACGGCATCTTCACCTTCGGCGACGACGCCAGGCAGGCCTATGACCAGATGATCCATTATGTGACCATCGCCGAGGACTATGTCGCCAAGAACGGCAAGCCGCAGGCGGCCAAGGCGGCGCTGCCGGCTAAGCTCGCCAAGGCGAGCGACATCGCGCCGACGCTGCGCGGCGCTGTCGCGGTGGCGCGCGGCGAAGGCCGCTTCGACCGCATGATCAGCGATTTCCGCACCTCGGATGCGATCGTCGATTTCATCAATTCGGCCAGGATCGCCGAGCTGGCCGGACGCGGCGTGTCGACGCCCGATCTGTCGATCCGCATCAAGACCGGGCCGATGGCGGTTCCGGCTCCCGACGCCGACAAGCTCGGCGACTACAAGGCCGTCATCCGCAGCCATGTCGAGGCTTTCGCCAAGGACTACCGCGCCTATTTCGAGACCAACGACGCGCTGGATGACGTCAAGCGCACCATGCTCGACCCGATGCCGCGGCTGACACTGGTGCCGGGACTCGGCATGTTCGGCCACGGTCGCACGCTGAAGGACGCGAAAATCGCCTCCGACGTCGGCGAGATGTGGATCGAGGCGGTGCGCGGCGCGGAAGCCATCGGCAATTTCCAGCCGCTCTCCAAGGCCGACCTCTTCCCGCTCGAATACTGGTCGTTGGAGCAGGCCAAGCTCGCCTCGAACAAGCCGAAGCCGCTGACCGGCCAGGTGGCGCTGATCACCGGCGGCGCCGGCGCCATCGGCGCCGCGACGGCGAAGCTGTTCGCCGCAAACGGGGCCCATGCCGTCATCGTCGACCTCGATCACGCCAAAGCCGCGGAAGCGGCGAAGGCGGCCGGCAACAACTCGATCGGCGTCGGCGCCGACATCACCAGCCCGGCCGAGGTGCGCGCCGCCTTCGACAAGGCGGTCGCGGTCTATGGCGGCGTCGACATCCTGGTCTCCAATGCAGGCGCGGCCTGGGAAGGCCGGATCGGCGAGATCGACGATGCGCTTCTGCGCAAGAGCTTCGAGCTCAACTTCTTCGCTCACCAGTCGGCGGCACAGAACGCGGTGCGCATCATGCTCGAACAGGGCACGGGCGGCGTGCTTCTGTTCAACACCTCCAAGCAGGCCGTCAATCCCGGGCCGAAATTCGGCGCCTACGGCCTTCCCAAGGCGGCGACGCTGTTCCTGTCGCGCCAATATGCCCTGGACTACGGCGCGCACGGCATCCGCTCGAACGCGGTCAACGCCGACCGCATCCGATCCGGGCTTTTGACCGACGCCATGATTGCCAGCCGCTCGGGCGCGCGCGGCGTCTCGGAAAAGGAATACATGTCCGGCAATCTTCTCGGCCAGGAAGTGACGGCCGAAGACGTGGCGCAAGCTTTTCTGCATCAGGCGCTGGCCGAACGCACCACGGCCGATGTGACGACGGTGGACGGCGGCAATATCGCCGCGGCGCTGCGCTGAAGAAACAAGGATATCTCCCTGAGCGGCCCGTCGCTTTCCTGGAACGACGGACCGCTCTCTCCGTGTCGTGACGCAGGTCAGGACTGAAGCCCGTTTCACGTCTGCTGGAAAACTGCTCCAACCGGTCAAAATCCGCTCAAATCTTTTGCTTATTGCTCGAACAGCTTTAAGGGGATGCCTTGCGCCTCGCTTGCGAGACACAAGGCTGGAGCCGGTATGCAATCCAGGGAAGTGCCTTATTTCAGCCAGTGGGAATCGCCCGGCATGACTTTGCCGCTTTTGGCCGAGGGACCATCGGCTCTGCACCGCGACCCGCTGTGGCGCAATTCCGGCGCGGAGACGATTGAGGATTATGCACGCTGGGCCGTCAATGTCTGCGGCATGGCCTGCCTGAAGATGATCCTTGCCGCACGCGGCGAAATTCATCCGACGCTCGAGCTCGCCCGCGCCTGTACGGCCTATGGCGGCTATGTCGTCAATGAAGGGGACGGTACGATCAAGGGGCTGATCTACGAGCCCTTCGTCCGGTTCGTGCGCGAACGTTTCGGTCTGTTCGCCGAAACGACGACGAATGTCGAGATGGCCGCGGTGCCCGGACTTCTTTCCAAGTGGCGCTACTTCATTGCCTCGGTTCATCCAGGCATCCGCTGGCCCGAGCGCGAGCCGCCGTCGAAGGGCGGGCATCTGGTGCTGGTGACTGCGGCCTCGCCAGGCGAAATCCGCTTCCACAACCCTTCCGGGCACGACCGGCAGAGCCAAGCGGACGTCACGCTGCCGCTCGCCAGTTTCGACCGCTTTTTCGCCCGGCGCGGCATCGCCGTCGGTTTCTGATCCTGAGCATTGTGGAGATGTCGATGGCCGAGAAAAAACTGCGTATTGGTGTGCTCTTTGGCGGGCGGTCCGCCGAGCACGACGTGTCGGTGCTTTCGGCGACCAATGTCATGGGGGCGCTGGAGCCGGCGAAATACGATGCCGTTCCAATCTTCGTCACCCGCGAAGGGCAATGGCTGCTCAGCCGCTTCGAGGACGGCGCGCTGGCGAAACCGTCGAACGGAGCGGAGGTCTGTCTGGTGCCGGGCGGGCATGGACGAATGCTGGCCGTTCCGGCCAAAGGGCCGCCGTACGAGCTGCCCGCGATCGATATTCTGTTTCCCGTCCTGCACGGCCTGCATGGCGAGGACGGCGCCGCGCAAGGACTGGCGGAGGTGGCGCGCGTGCCGCTTGCCGGCTGCGGCATTCTCGGTTCCGCAACAGCGCTGGACAAGGATATCGCCAAGCGGCTGCTGAGGGCGGCCGGCCTGCCCACGGCACGGTCCATCACGATCCTGGCCGAGGCCGCGCCTGGCTTCGCGCAGATCGAGCAGGCGCTCGGACTCCCGGTCTTCATCAAGCCGGCCCGCCAGGGCTCTTCCGTCGGCGTCAGCAAGGTCTCCGATGAAGCCGGCTATCAGGCAGCGCTCGCCGAAGGGTTCAGGCACGACGGCAAGCTGCTGGCGGAGGAATTCATCCGTGGCCGCGAGATCGAATGCAGCGTGCTTGAGGACACGGAAGCTGGCCTCTTCGTCTCCCGTCCCGGCGAGATCGTGCCGGCCGAAAGCCACGGCTTCTACAGCTATGATGCCAAATATATCGACAAGGATGGAGCAGCACTTAAGGTGCCCGCCGAACTGCCCGACACGATCGAAAGCGAGATCCGCGAGACCGCGGCCAAGGCGTTTCGCGCGCTGGGCTGCGACGCGATGGCACGCGTCGACTTCTTCGTAAGACCGGACATGACGTTCCTGATCAACGAGCTCAATACCATTCCGGGCTTCACCGACATCAGCATGTACGCCAAGGCAATGGCGGCAAGCGGCATCAGCTACCCGGAAGTCATCGACCGGCTGGTGGCGCATGGGCTGGCGCGTGCCGCCCGGTCGATCTGATAGACGGAAGAACACACGAACGGGCGGCCTTGAGAGCCGCTCCTTCTCAGAGCACCAAAGCGCGTCGCGCTGAAACCGCCTCACGCGAGGCGCTCTGATCATGTTTCGTCCGTCGGCGCTGCCCCTCATTGCCCTGCCGGGCATTTCTCCCCGTATAGTGACGGGGAGAAAGATGCCGTCATCGATGGTTTCGCCTATCGCCGGCGGTGCAAGAATGGCGATGCGGCTGCGGACAGGACCCTTCTCCCCGTCACTATACGGGGAGAAGGTGCCAGCAGGCGGATGAGGGGCAGCGCCGACGTTTCCAATGCTGCCACTAGTGCGCCGCGCGACGCGCTTCAGGCCAGCCTACTTCGCGTTCGGGTTCGGCATCCAGGCCGGCATGGCGACATCGGCATGGGCGAACTGCGGCAGCTTGGCCGACAGGTCCTCCATGTTCTTGATGTCCTTGTCGATGAGCTCCTTCTGGGTAATCAGCGTCGGCGGCACGATGACGTTGTGGCCGGGATCCTCGCCGGCGAGCAATTGCGCCAGCGCGCGCACCGAGACCTGGCCGACCACGGCCGGGTTGGTGGCGGCGGTGGCTGCCCAGGCGCTGTCCGGCTCGCGCATCGCGGCGATGTCGGACGTCGATATGTCGGCCGAGTAGATCTTGATGCCCTTGTTGAGGCCGGCCTCGTCGACGGCGATCTTCACGCCTTTGGCGAACTCGTCATAGGGCGCGAACATGACCTTGATGTCGGGATGCGCCTGCAGCACCGAGCGCGCCTGGTTGGCGACGGAATTGGCGATCGGATTGTCGAGGGTGCCGAACATGGCCACTTCGCTGATGCCTGAATGTTTCTTCTTCACGTCGACCCAGGTCTCGTTGCGGCGGTCGAGCGGGGCGATGCCGGCGACATAGACATAGCCGGCCTTCCAGGCGTCGCCATTGTCCTTGACCGCCTGTTCGAGCGCGAGGCGGGCGAGATCGCGGTCCGACTGCTCGATCTGCGGGATCTTCGGATTGTCGACGTTGACGTCGAAGGCGACGACCTTGATGCCGGCGTCGACCGCGCGCTGGGCGGCGTCCTTCATCGATTCCGTCAGGCCGTGCTGGATGATGATGCCCTGCACGCCGAGCGCGATCGCCTGGTCGACCATGTCGGCCTGGAGTGCCGCGTCCTGGCGGCTGTCCAGCACGCGCAGATCAACACCGAGCGCCTTGGCCTGCGCCTCGACGCCGGAGAGATAGGCCTGGAAGAAGTCACCGGTGGAGAGATAGCGCACCAGCGCGATCTTGACGCCCGGCTTGTCGAATGGCGCCGGACGGTCCGCCGCCAATGCTGTGCCCTGCATTAGCAGCGCCGCGCCCGCGAGGCCGAGTGCGGCCTTCCCCAAAAGTCTTCTTGTGATGCTCACTTCGTCTTCCTCCGTTTTGTTCTCAATGCCCCGGTCGAAACTATCTCTTGCCCCTGCCGGAAAGGGCGAAGGTGAAGACAAGGGCGACGACGAGCACCGCGCCCTTGACGAAATCCTGCGTGTAGTAAGGGGCGTTCATCATCGTCAGGCCCTGCAGCAGGACACCGACGAACACCGCGCCGACGGCCGTGCCGAAAGCGTTGGGCTTGGCGGCGCCGAGCACCGCGTAACCGATGAGCGCCGCGGCTACTGCGTCGAGCAAGAGATTATTACCCGAGGCGATGTCGCCGCGTCCAAGCCGGGCAGCGAGCAAAATTCCGCCGATCGAGGCAAAAACTCCCGAAATCACGTAGGCCCAGATTTTGTATGCCTTGACAGGGGCGCCGGCGAGCTCGGCGGCGCGTTCGTTGCTGCCGACGGCATACATCATGCGGCCGAAGCGGGTGTATTCGAGGAAGAACCAGATGAGCGCGGCGAGCACGATGAGCACCACCACCGAGACCGGGATCAGGTTCGGAATGAAGAAGTCGATGCGGTGGCGGCCGAGCGCCAGGAAGGTCTCGCTGAACTTGCCATTGGCGACCGAGCCGTCGGGCATCGTCATGCCGGTGGCGATCGAGCGGCCTTCGGTCGGAATGCGCTGCAGGCCGAGCAGCAGGAACATCATGCCGAGCGTCGCGAGCAGATCCGGCACGCGCATGTAGACGATGAGCCAGCCGTTGATCAGGCCGACGACCGCGCCGATCACCAGGCAGGCGATGACGGCGACGATGGCGTTCTGCTCCAGCACAACCATGGCATAGGAAGCCGCCATCATTGCGCTGGTGGCGACCGAGCCGATCGACAGATCGAAGCCGCCGACGACAAGCGTCGCGGTGACGCCGAGTGCCAGCACGCCGGTGATCGCGACCGACTGGAAGATGAAGACGGCGCTTTGCGGCGAGGCGAAGCCGTCGGCGGCGATCGCGAAATAGGCGATCAGCCCGACCAGCAGGACGATGAAACCATAGCGGATAGCATAGTCGCGCAATGTCATCGAACGCTCCCGCGCTGCTGCCCTCTCCGCCAAACTGGAACTCATGCCTGCACTCCAAACCTCGTCATCCATACGATCTCACGCCGCGCTGGTGAGCGGCCCGCCGGCCACTTCAGCCAGCAGCCGATCGAGATCGATGTCATCGTTCCTGTGCTCGCCGACGATCGCGTGCTCCGACATCACCAGGATGCGGTCGGCGGTCTCCAGGGCCTCGTCGATTTCGGTGACGAAGAGCAGTGTGGCGCGGCCGTCGGCGCTCGCCCTGAGCTTGGTTGCGATGTCGCCCCGAGCCGAGATATCGACGCCCTGGAACGGCTCGTCGAGGATGAACAGGCGCGAGGCCTGCGACATCCAGCGCGCGACCATCACCTTCTGCTGGTTGCCGCCCGAAAGCGCGGAAAGCTCGTCCTTCTCGGAGCGGCAGACGATGCCGAACTCGTCGATCTGGCGGCGTGCGGCAGCCCGCTCTGCCCGCTTCTTCATGACACCGAAGCCGGACATGCGCTTGAGAAACGGCAGGCTGATGTTGCGTTCGATGTTGAAGCCGCCGACGATGCCGCTCATCGCGCGGTCCTTGGCCACAAGGAAGACGCCGGCAGCGATCGCCTCGCGCGCGGATCCCGGTGCGTAGGGCTTGCCGTCCATATGCATGGTGCCGGCGAGCGGCCTGCGCACGCCGAACAAAGTTTCGGCGAGCGCAGTCTTGCCGACGCCGACCAGGCCGGTGATCGCCACCACCTCCCCGGCGCCGAGCGTCATCGAGATCGGTCTGGCGCCGTGTGCCAGTTGCAGGCCTTGGGCGGTGAAGACCGCGCGCGCCGAGCTTCTGGCAATGACCCGGTCGAGAAGGATCTTGCGGCCGAGCATGGCATTGACAGCGCCCTCATAGTCGAGCGGCTTCCGGTCGAACACGCCGGAGACGACGCCGTCGCGCATCGAGACGATGCGGTCTGCCAAGCGCCTGATGTCGGACATGCGATGCGAGATATAGAGGATCGCGACACCCTGCCCGCGCAGCCTGTCGATCAGCGCGAACAGCCGGTCGGCCTCGGCACTCGACAGCGAGGAGGTCGGCTCGTCGAGGATCAGCACTTTCGGCCGGTGCGCCATGGCGCGGGCAATCGCGACCATCTGACGATCGGCGAGCGAGAGGTCCGCGACGCGTGCCCTAAGATCGATCGTAAGCCCCATGCGGTCGGCGACGGCCCTGGCTTCGACGCGGACCTCGGCGGGCTTGAACAGCAGCGATGCGCCCTTGCCGCTCAGCCGGTCGAGCGTCAGGTTGGTGGCGACGTCGAGATCGGCGACAACGCCGTCATTGATGTTCTGATGAACGGTGACGACGCCGGCGCGGATCGCTTCTGCCGGCGAGCCGGGATCGAAGGCCTGGCCGGCGAGCCGCATCGTGCCGCCGCCGCGCGCGTAAACGCCGCTGATGATCTTGACCAAGGTGGATTTGCCGGCGCCGTTGGCACCCATCAGCACGGTGACCTCGCCCGCATAGAGGTCCAGCGAGATGCCGCCAAGCACCTCGTTCTGGCCGAAGGATTTCCTCAGGCCCTCCACACGGAACACGGCATCTGCGCCCATTCGTTCCTCCCTGATCCATGACGCTATGGGCTCACTCGGCAATTGTCAACACGATTGACAATTGCCAGAGCGCTCCCTAGCTTGGCCCCGCCGCCGTGGCTCCGCTATCGTTGGACACCACGCGCAGGAGGGAGAGGATGACCGGGAAGTTCGAAGCATTGTCGGTGGGGACGCTGCCGAAGCGCCTCGGCGAGACCACGGCGCTAACCGAGCGCATTGGCAAGAACGCCAGCCGCTGGAAAGTACGCGAGGTTGGCGACGGCAATCTGAACCTCGTTTTCATCGTCGAGGGCGACCAGGGCGCGGCGGTGGTCAAGCAGGCGCTGCCCTATGTGCGGCTGGTCGGCGACAGCTGGCCGCTGCCTTTGAAGCGCTCCTTCTTCGAGTATCACGCGCTGAGGAGGCAAGAGCGCCGAGCGCCAGGCTCGGTGCCGGCGATCTATCATTTCGACGAGGACCAGGCGCTCATTGTCATGGAGTATCTGGCGCCGCCCTACATCATTCTGCGGCGCGCGCTGATCGAGGGCAGCGAGCTGCCGAACATTGCGCGCGACATCGGCCTGTTCATGGCCCGCACTTTGTTCCGCGGCTCGGACCTCTCAATGATGACAAGAGAGCGCAAGGCCGATCTCGCGCTGTTCGCCGACAATGTCGAGCTCTGCGACATCACCGAGAACCTGGTGTTCTCCGATCCTTATTTCGACGCCGAGATGAACCGGCATACCAGCCCGCAACTCGACCGCCTGGTGGCCGAATTGCGCGCCGACCGCGACCTCAAGGTCGAGGCGCAGCGGCTGAAGCACCTCTTCGCCGCCAATGCCGAAACACTGCTGCATGGCGACCTGCATTCCGGTTCGATCATGGTGACCGACACCGAGACCCGGATGATCGATCCGGAATTCGCCTTCTACGGCCCGATCGCCTTCGACGTCGGCATGCTGCTCGCCAATTTCTGGATGGCCTTCTTTTCGCAGTGCGGCCATGAGCAGAAAGGTAGCCGGGATTCGATGCGCGCCTACCTGCTTAAGGTCACGGCCGAGAGCTGGGCGGTGTTCCGCGCCGAGTTTTCGCATCTGTGGCGGACCGAGCGCACCGGCATCCTCTACCAGAAGAGCCTGTTCGAGGATCAGGGCGACCTGCTCGGTTCCGAACAGGCGCTCGACCACATGCTTTCCGGCATCTGGACCGACCTGCTCGGCTTCGCCGGCATCGAGGTGCACCGGCGTATCCTAGGCCTCGCCCACAATGCCGATTTCGAGACCATTGCCGACGCAGACCTGCGCGCCAAATGTGAAGCAAAGGCGCTGCGCTTCGGCCGCCACATCGCCGTCAACCGGCGTCAGATCCACAGCATCGACGAGGTCAACGCATTGGCCGCGCTGATCGAACAGGAGAAGAGCCTTTGAACGTCGGCGAACGCCACTACCGCACAATTTGGCTCAGCGACGACAAACGCTCGGTCGAGATCATCGACCAGCGCTGGCTACCGCATGAGTTTCGCATCGAGACGATCGGAACCGTTGCCGGCATCGCCACCGCGATCCGCGACATGTGGGTGCGCGGCGCGCCGCTGATCGGCGTCACCGCCGCCTACGGCGTCGCCATCCAGATGACCGATGATCCATCGGACGAAGCGCTCGACGCGGTTTGGGAGACGCTGCACAAAACGCGACCGACGGCGATCAACCTGCGCTGGGCGCTGGACGAGATGCGGCGCTTTCTCAAACCGCTGGCGCCGGGAGAGCGGGCCGAGGCCGCCTACCGGCGCGCCGCCGAGATCGCCGACGAGGATGTCGGGCTCAATCGCGCCATCGGCGAGAACGGGCTTGCCATCATCAAGGAGATCGCGGCGAAGAAGAAGCCGGGCGAGACAGTCAACATTCTCACCCATTGCAATGCCGGCTGGCTGGCGACGGTCGACTACGGCACCGCCACGGCGCCGATCTATCTGGCGACGGAAGCCGGTATTCCCGTGCATGTCTATGTCGACGAGACCAGGCCGCGCAACCAGGGCGCCCAGCTGACCGCCTGGGAAATGGCCGGCCACGGCGTACCGCATACGCTGATCGTCGATAACGCCGGCGGGCATCTGATGCAGCATGGCGACATCGACATGGTGATCGTCGGCACCGACCGCACGACGGCCAATGGCGATGTCTGCAACAAGATCGGCACCTATCTCAAGGCTTTAGCCGCCGCCGACAACGACGTCCCTTTCTATGTCGCGCTCCCCTCGCCCACCATCGACTGGACGGTCGCCGACGGGCTTGCGGAAATCCCGATCGAGGAGCGCGCCAGTGACGAGGTTTCGTTGGTGTGGGGTAAGACGGCCGACGGCAAGGTCGCGCAGGTGCGCGTCTCGCCCGACGCAACGCCGGCGGCAAACCCCGCCTTCGACGTGACGCCGGCTCGGCTGGTGACAGGGCTGATCACCGAGCGCGGCGTGGCGAAGGCTTCGCGCGAGGGGCTGAAGGCGATGTTTCCCGAGCGGGGATAATCTCCCCCCTTGAGGGGGAGATGTCGCCGAAGGCGACAGAGGGGGTCGGTTCGACTGGGCTGGCCTGCCGGCCATCTCCCCCTCAAGGGGGGAGATCAGCGCTCCATAGACGGCGCCAATTGACATCAATAGTCCGTCCCTTCATACAAACCGCGTTAAGTTCTCAGGGCGGGGTGAAAGTCCCCACCGGCGGTAAGAGCACTTGGTGCCTCAAGCCCGCGAGCGCCTCCCGGCAACGGGAGGGTCAGCAGATCCGGTGCGATTCCGGAGCCGACGGTTACAGTCCGGATGGAAGAGAACGTATGCAAGGACGGTCCGCTCGGGCGGGCCGGTTTTTGCGTCGTGCGTCCTGATTCTGGTTCGAAACGGAAGGAAGGACCCATGAATCAGCATTTCCCCAAAGGCAAAGAAATCCGCCGCGTCGCCATCATCCGGGCGCGCTGGCATGCCGACATCGTCGACCAGTGCGTGACCGCCTTCGAGACGGAGCTTGCCGCTCTCGGCGGCTTTGCCGTCGAGATCTTCGACGTACCGGGAGCGTACGAAATCCCGTTGCACGCCAAGACGCTCGCCGAAACCGGCCGCTACGCCGCGATCTTAGGCACCGCCTTCGTCGTCAACGGCGGCATCTACCGGCATGACTTCGTTGCGAGCGCCGTCATCGACGGCATGATGAGCGTGCAGCTTGCGACGGGCGTGCCGGTGCTCTCGGACGTGCTCACGCCGCACAACTACCATGAGAGCGCCGAGCACCGCCGCTTCTTCCACGAGCATTTTTTGGTGAAGGGCAAGGAAGCGGCGAAGGCCTGCGTCGAAATCCTTGCCGCGCGCGAGCGGATCGCCGCTTAGGCTCGATCTGGGCCGGATTTCAGCCCTGCAATAAGAATTGCGGCCGAAAAGGCTTCAAAAGGTTGCGGTAGCTTAGAAATCCGGCCAGAAGCAACGGGGCCGCCCGCCCGGGCGGTCTTTTCAAACACGGGCTAGAACCAGATACGGGAGACTATTCGTTGGCTCGCATCACACTGAGACAATTGCTCGACCATGCCGCCGAACACGGCTATGGCGTGCCTGCCTTCAACATGAACAACATGGAACAGGGCCTCGCCATCATGGAGGCGGCCGAGGAGACCAAGTCGCCGGTCATCCTCCAGGCGAGCCGCGGGGCGCGCGCCTACGCCAATGATGTCGTACTGGCCAAGCTGATCGACGCGCTGGTCGAGATCCATCCCGACATTCCGGTCTGCATGCATCTCGACCACGGCAACAACGAAGCGACCTGCGTCACCGCGATCCAGTACGGCTTCACCTCGGTGATGATGGACGGCTCGCTGAAGGAGGACGGCAAGTCGCCGGCGGATTACGCCTATAATTCCGGCATCACGCGCCGCGTCGTCGATATGGCGCATTGGGGCGGTGTCTCGGTGGAAGGCGAGATCGGCGTGCTCGGCTCGCTGGAGAGCGGCGGCGGCGAGCAGGAGGACGGTCACGGCGTCGAAGGCGCCATCAGCCACGATCAGTTGCTTACAGACCCGGTGCAGGCCGAGCAGTTCGTGCGCGACACCCATGTCGATGCGCTGGCGGTGGCCATGGGCACCAGCCACGGCGCCTATAAATTCTCGCGCAAGCCCGATGGCGCAGTGCTGGCGATGAGCGTGATCGAGGAGATCCATCGCCGCCTGCCCAACATGCACCTGGTCATGCACGGCTCATCCTCGGTGCCGGAGGAACTGCAGGAGATCATCAACAAATATGGCGGCCAGATGAAGCCGACCTGGGGTGTGCCGGTGGAAGAGATCCAGCGTGGCATCAAGCACGGCGTGCGCAAGATCAACATCGACACCGACAACCGCATGGCGCTGACCGGCGCGATCCGCAAAGTGCTGATCGAAAACCCTTCCGAGTTCGATCCGCGCAAATATCTGACGCCGGCGATGGCGGCGATGAAGAAGCTCTGCAAGGAGCGCTTCGAGCAGTTCGGCACAGCCGGCAACGCGCCGAAGATCAAGCCGATCCCGTTGTCGGACATGGCCAAGCGCTACAAGTCCGGCAGCCTCGACCCGAAGTTCGGCTGAGCCAACTCCTCCCGCGACCGGGTTCCAGCCGGTCGCGGGAGCACGCCCGCCCTCCCCCACAGCAGCAATTCGGCGGAACTCCATGTCATCGGCATCGGTCAAGGAACCATCCATGGCCGAGCTTAGTTGAACTGTCCTGACGCAATGGAGGGTGCGCCGACCGGCGTCGCCGACGGGAAATGCTCGAGCCGCTCTGCTGCGACATGCCGCTTCATCCAACCTGGCCGGATCTCGTTGCGCGGATGTTGCTGACACTGGTCGCGGGCTTCCTCATTGGCTTGAATCGCGAGGCGCGCGGCCATTCCGCGGGCCTGCGGACGACCATCCTGGTCGGCCTCGCGGCATGCGTCGCCATGGTCCAGGCCAACATGCTGCTCGACATTGCCGGCAAGGGACCGGACTCATTCGTGCGCATCGATGTGATGCGCTTCCCGCTCGGCGTGCTCACCGGCGTCGGCTTCATCGGCGGTGGCGCCATCCTCAGGCGCGGCGATCTCGTCACCGGGGTGACCACCGCCGCCACCATGTGGGTCATGACGATGATCGGGCTGGCCTTCGGCGGCGGCCAGTTCGGTCTCGGCGCGATTGCGACGGTATTGACCCTGGTGACACTGCAGGCCCTGAAATGGGTCGATCTCAATATCTCGCGTGACCACAAGGCGGTCATCTCGGTCTCGTGGGCCAAGAATTCACCGCCGGACCTTCAGGAGATGGTACGCCCGCTCGGCTATTCGGCACGCTTCATGGGCATGGAACACGACACCGACCGCGATCGCTTTGTGTATTCCTTCATGGTTCAATGGAAACAGCCTGACGCGATCTCACCTTCGACGGACGCACTGGCGCTTGTCGGCGAGCACTGCACGGTCGAGCGGTTCGAGGTGATCAGCGAAAAGCCGTCCTGAGCGACGCCGCCACTTCAGCAAATTCACTCGGCCGCGCCTGGCGTTTCGGCGTCGGCGCGAACAAGCTTGATGTCGGCGCCGGCAGCCCAGGCGCCGATGTCCTCCCGGCGCAGCGCCGCCGCCATCATGTCGGGAAAATGGTCCGGCGTGCAGGCGAAGACCGGGACGCCCAACGCCGCAACCGAGCCGGCCATGGAGGAGTCGTAGCCGGGACGGCCCTGGTCAGTGAGCGCCAGAAGCACAACGACATTGACGCCCGACCGCACCAGCGCAGCCAGCCGACGAAGCAGTTCCTGGCCGTTGCCGCCTTCGTAGAGGTCGGTGATGAGGACGAAATGCGCCTTGGTCGGCCGCTCGATGCGCTCGGCGCAATAGGCGACGGCCTGGTTGATGTCGGTTCCCCCGCCAAGCTGGACGCCGAACAGCACTTCGACCGGATCGCTGAGCTCTTCCGTCAGGTCGACGATCGCGGTGTCGAAGCAGACGAGCTTGGTGCGCACGACCGGCAAGGAGGCCATCACGGCCGCGAAGATCGAGGCGTAGATAACCGAGCTTGCCATCGAGCCGGACTGATCGACGCAGAGCGTCACTTCGTCGAGGTCGACCAGCCGACGCTGGCGGCGCATGAAGCCGACGAGCTTTTCCGGCACCACGGTCTTGTGGTCTGGCTGGTAATGGCGAAGGTTCGCCGCGATCGTGCGCGGCCAGTCGATGTCGCGCTGCCGCGGCCGGTTGGTGCGCCTGGAACGGTCGAGCGCGCCGCGGATCGCCTCGGCGGTCTTCTGCTCGAGACGCTGCATCAGCTTGGCGACGATGTCGGAAATGATCGAGCGGGCGATGTCCTTGGTCTTTTCCGGCATCGCCGAGCGCAACGAGACCAGATCGGCAACGAGATTGACGTCGGCCTCGATCGCCTTGAGGAATTCCGGCTCCATCAGCATCTGCTTCAGGTTCAGCCGCTCGAAGGCGTCCTTCTGCACGACCTGGACCACCTGCTCAGGGAAGAAGGCGCGGATATCGCCCATCCATTGCGCGACGCGCGGCGCCGAGCGGCCGAGCCCGCCACGCCGCTTGCGCGGATCGCCGGCGTCGCCGCTGCCATCGCCATAGAGCGCGTCGAGCGCAGCCGAAAGCCGGCGATCCTCCGTCGACAGCGCCGAGGAGGACTCATCGTCGGCGCCGATCGCCAGGCGCCACCGGCGCTCCCGCTTCCCCTCCGCAGGATCGAGGTCCGGCCCGATCGTTTCATCATCCATGGCTGGGCTCCCCCGTAAGCAGCTTGCCGAGGAGACCAAAATGCCGGCGCCAGGCCTCGCCGCCATCGGGCGCCGGCGTCAGACCAGCGGGCAGGCTCGCCCTTCGGCCGAGCACGGCCTCGATCAGGCGGCGGCGCTCCATGCTGTCGAGATTGGAAAAGACGCGGCGCAGCAGCGGCAGATGCGCAACGAAGGCTTCCTCGTCCAGCGATGCCAGCCAGGCATCGACGGCACCGCGCAGCCCCTCGTCATAGATCAGCCTCTGGCCGGCGCCGCTGAAGAAGCCTTCGAAAAAGGCGGCGGCATCGATGACCGGCGTTCCGGGCGACAGCCGCTTTGCCAAGAGGTCGGCCGTGGCCTCGGCGGAGAGGTGCCCGGCCTCGTAGAGCAGATGTGCGGCGCAGCCGGCGACGAGCGCCGTCGAGCGCGACGAATCGAGCACGGCCGCAAGGCCGTTCCGCCAGGCATCCAGGACATGCTCGTCCGGCTCGACCAGCTTGATCGCCTCGTCGGCCTTGCGCAGCGCCGCCATCAGCGCCGCGGCGGCCTGCGCGTCGAGATCGCGCGCGGCGTAAGGCAGCGCGATCGCGCCTTCGATGACCAGCCGCTCCAAGAGGCCGGCAAGGCGCTGCGTCTCGGTCGTGCGCGCTTCGCCATAGCGGATGATGTCGGCAAGCGGCGGCACCGACGCCAGGAGCTCCTGGCATTCGCTGCTATGCGCCGCCTTCTCCTCAAGCGCGGCGAGGCCGGCTGCGGACGCCTCGCTCAAGGCGGCGGTGATCGCGCTTTGCACCAGCGTGGCCAGAGCATCGAGCGTCGAAGCGGCGCCGATCATCTGGACAAGGCGGCCGTTGGCGGCCTTCTCGATTGTCGGTCCGTAGATCAGGTTTTCGACCAGGCGCACGGCATATTCCGGCTGCCAGGCCAGCATCCAGCGCTCACGGAACGTGCCGCGGCTACGGCCGACGTCCGTCAGCCTGCCCCAGTTCACGCCGAGCACGTTCAGCCGGTGCAGAAGCGTCGACCGAAAGAGGCCGCTTTCGCTGCGCAGGTCGAGCGAGAGCTCGCGCTCCAGTGCTTCAGGCTTGAGCCGCGCGGCCTTCTGGTTGCGCTGCAGGTCGTCGATCAGCGGCGCGAGCGGCGTGTCGGCTGGAATCTCGCCGACATCGGCGCCGAGCAGCAGCTCGGCCTCGACCATCTTCCACAGCAAGGCCTCGCCGTTGAAAAGCGCCGCGATGGAGGCCTCGCGCAGTTCCTCGAAACCCGGCTTCGGGCGCTCGCGCAAGGCGGCAAGCGCCCGCGCCAGACGCTCCGCCTCGATCAGCGAGGCGGTTGAAATCATATGGCCCTTCGCCCTGAGAACCGAAGCGATCCGCGCGAGCCACAGCACCGAAGCGTCATCCTGGCCACGCGTCTGCCACAGGTGCTTGCACCAGCCCGGCGCGACGACACCGGCGCCATAGCCATAGCCCAGCGCCAGCCGCGGGCCGGTCCATGGGGCGAAGGTCATCGTGGTCTTGCGCCGGCCGATGCCTTTGAGCAGTGCCTGGTCGCTCTTTTGCGTATGCGCAGCTTGCAGGGCGGGCACATGCCAGGCGCCGCAGACGACGGCCAGCGGCCCGTAGATTTCTTTCCGCGCAGCGGCGATCTCCAGCCGCATATGCGCCTCGCGCATGGCCTCGAATTTGCCAATGGCCGTCTCGCCGTCGCGCAGCGTCGTCATCGCGTCGGCGATGGCAGCGAAGATCGGCCCGGGCGCGGGATTCTGCTCGATGATATCGGACCACCAGCTTTCGCCGTCCTCATAGCCGGCGGCGCGCGCCAAGGTGCCGATCGGATCAAGGATCCGCGAGCTTACTTCGCCCTGCTCTTCGGTGGCCTCCGGTTCGTCCGCATCGGCGTCGGTCGACCCCTCGGGCCCTTGGTCGGCAAGCCGCGCGGCGGATGGCAGGTCGATGAAACGCAGCGCCGCCTTGTTGGCGACGGCCCACAGCGCCGCCTGATATTCGGGAGAGAATTCGGCGAAGGGCCAGAAACGCGTCGCGGCGGGATCGTCCTCGGGATAGCAAAGCAGCGCCACCGGCGGCTTCATGTCCGGGCTGGCAAGCAGCGGCAGCAAGGGCGAGGCATCCACCGGCCCCTCGATCAGCACGGCGGCCGGCCGCAACTCCTGCAACGCTTCAACCAGGCTCGCGGCCGAGCCCGGCCCGTGATGGCGAATGCCGAAATAGCTGATGCCGCCTTGCGTCATGGCTCAAATGGCTGCGTTGAGGGCCGCGTAGTAACCGGCATAGTCCGGCCGCTTCTTCAGCACCGTCTCGAGGTATTCCTCGAGCACGACCTTGTCCTGGACCGGGTCCTTGACGATGGCGCCGACCAGGCTCGGCGCCAGGCCTTCGGCGTGGAGCTTGCCGCCGTCGAACCAGGCCGCCTGGCTGAGGCCGCTGATCATCGTCGCGATGGCCTCGGCGGTGGAGAGCGAGCCCGACGGCGTCTTCAGCGTCACCTTGCCGTCGGCGGTCGCGCCGGAGCGCAGCTCACGGAAAATGGTAAGCACCCGCGCAATCTCCTCGCCGACGTTTTTCGGCACCGGCAGGTCCAGTCCGCCGGCCATCTCGCCGACGCGCCGGGACACGATCGAGACCTCTTCCGCCATGTCCCCCGGCAGCGGCAGCACCACGACATTGAAACGGCGCTTCAGCGCCGAGGAGAGTTCGTTGACGCCCTTGTCGCGATTGTTGGCGGTGGCGATGATGTTGAAGCCGCGTTGCGCGTAGATCGAGGTGTTCAGCTCCGGCACCGGCATCATCTTTTCGGACAGCACGGTGATCAGCGTGTCCTGCACATCGGAGCCCATGCGCGTCAGTTCCTCGAGGCGGCAGAGCTTGCCTTCCTGCATGGCGCGGTAGAGCGGCGTCGGCACCAGCGCCTCCTGGCTCGGCCCCTTTGCCAGGAGCTGCGCATAGTTCCAGCCATAGCGGATCTGGTTCTCGTCGGTGCCGGCCGTGCATTGCACGATCAGGGTCGAGTTTCCCATGATGGCGCCGGCGAGATGTTCCGAGACCCAGGACTTCGCCGTTCCCGGCACGCCGAGCAGGAGCAGCGCCCGGTCGGTCGCGAGGGTCGCCACCGCGGTTTCCATCAACTGCCGACGTCCGACATATTTCGGAGTGATAAGCGTGCCGTCGCTCGCCTTGCCGCCCATCAGGTAGGTGAGGACGGCCTTGGGCGACAAGCTCCAACCGGCAGGCTTCTGGCGGTCGTCGTCGCGCGCGAGCGCCTGCAGTTCGGAGGCATAGACCTGCTCGGCCGGAAGGCGGATGGCTGCGTTCATGCGATCTTCTCCGGGTTGATCATCTGTCGGATTGGGAAGGGTTTCCGGCCAGCGCCGCGTTGAGCCGCAGCAGACCGAGCGATGGGGACGCGGGCGACAGGCCGGCGGCGACCACCTCGTCGATCAAATTTTCCGCCGTCTCCGGATTGGCCAGAAAGCCTATGGTTTCGAGAGACTGCTCGGCGCTTCGTTTCATGACGTCGTTGTCACCCGAGATGGCCGAACGCAGCGCTGGAATCGTCTTGCTCTTTGCGAGGTCGCTCCATTCCAGCCAGCCTGCTTCCGCGCCTTCGACCAGGTTGAGCGCTGCCAGATTTTGCCCGTCATCCAGGATCTGCCTGATCAGGACACGCTTCCTGCCGCCGTCCAGACGCAACATGAGCTGGAGGACGCGAAGCGCCAGCCTGCCGCCAGCCGCGACAAGCAAATCCGCCAGACAGGCCACCGCCGCATCGCTGCCGGACACTGCGATCATTCGAACCAGAAAGAGATCGGCACCGTCATCGACGCCGAACTGCCATGCGCCAATGAAATCGGGTTCTGTCTTGCCGAAGCGAGCAACGAGATCGCCGAAGTAACAGGATGCGAACAGGTCGGCGCGACGCGCTTGTTGCGCAGGCGACTTGGGTTTTATAGGGGTGTAGGTGGTGCGGCGGCGGATAAATCCTGATTTGCCCTCCTCGATGAAACCGGCGAGCTCGGCTATCGGATCTTCCGACCCGCCATCCGCTTGAGTGCCACGTTCACCTAACCTTGCCAGGAGCCGGCCGGCCATTTCGCGCACCTTGCCTGAGCGATCGGCGGACAGGTTCTTCAGAAACGGAACGTCATCGGCACTCAAGCCGAAGCGCATCAGTTCCACGAGCGCAAGCCTGATCTCCGCCGGCTCGCTTGCTCCCTTGGTGTCAATCAACGTCCGCGCCAAGGCAGGCATGGTGCGCCGCAATTCGACCAAAGCTGCACGGCGCGCGGCAGGATAAAAATCATCCCAGGTTTCAGCGGTGAGTTGTCCTCGTCGGGACTGCCTGTCGCCATCCGCGCCTGCTTGCCAGTCGACCCAGGGAGCATAGATGTCTGGGCTTTCCTGATCCGACGCAGCGGGCATCCAATCCATCGGATGCAGCACGAAGCCTCGGCTGGCGACGAGTGTGGCCACGCGGGCCTTGAGCCTCGCATCAGCGGCGTATTTCAATGCGGCACGCAGCAGCGGCCGCAGCCGATCAGGAAGCATCGGCAGCGCGAGCACCGGCAGTGGCGGACGGCGTTTCAAGGTTTTGGGCGCCGCCGGCCGAAGCGCGACATCCAGCGCTTGCGCGGCGATCGCCAAGAGCCGACGTTCCTGCTCGTCCGAGTTGGAGGCAGCCGCGAATTCCTTCCATTCGACGGGAGCCAATTCGAAAGCGGCGCCGCCCGATATCCAGCCGTCGCGCAGCCTCGCCAGCCCTGCCTGCTCGAGCTCGTTCATGAGAGATCGAGCCTTCCGATGTTGCTTTGCGAGGCCAGAAGCTCGAGCCTGGCGCCGTTCCACAGCGCTGCCGTGACTTCCAAATCGAGGCCAAGCAAGGTCTGGTTGACGGAGCCTGCGACAGGCAGGGCGATGCCATGCGGATCGTTCGCCGCCTGCCACCAGGCGCCATCCTTCTCATCCAGCGCGATCGCGCCCGCCGGCAGGAGGATCGGCCAGTCGGACAGCCACGGCGCGCCGTCCTGGAAAGCTGCATAGGCGGCCAGCGGATCGCCGGCAGCGTTCAGTGCGAAATCGGGCCAATTGCCGGGCGACGCATCGCCTAAGCGTTCTGCGACTAGTGCGCGAAGCGGAACTCGGGACGGATAGAAGACGAGCCTCGCCTTGAAGCGGTCGCCCGGCGCGAAGGCGCCGGAGCGACGCCCGGCCGAGGCCGGGAAGAAATCGAGCAGGACGGCAAATCGTGGAGTTGGGCTTTTCAGGTCGAGCAGCCAGGTGGCGTGGCTGACCAGGCCGTCGCGGCGCGTCTCGATCTTCTCTCCCAGCACCTCCCAGTCGCTCTCGACCTGGACGGCATCCGGATTGGCAAGGATCTGGTCGCGTGTCTCGGATGTCGAGACCAGGCGCTTCAGCTCGGCATCGTCGGGCGCGGCACGCCACGCCTTGGCGATGAGCACCAGCTTGCCTAGTTCCCGGATCGCGGCGTCGGGCCGCTCTTCGCTGCGCAGCGCCATCAGTTTCGCGGGCAGCTCGTCGATACGCCCGGCCAAAGCGGTCGCCTTGAGGTCGACAAGCCGTGCCGCGATGCGGCGGCAGCGTTCGCTGCTGGCGTCGACAAATCCGGCGAGGCCGAGCCGAAGCTGATCGGCAAGCCACTGATCCAATTCGTCGAGCGCTGCCGACACAGCACTTCGCGTGTCCTCGGCGCGCTTGCGCTGCGCCGCCGCGCGGCGTTCGGCGGCCGCGGCGTCTTCGATCGGGGCGCTTTGCTCGGGCCGTGCGGCCTCGTCGATGCTTTTGCCTTCAGCGCCTGCCGGCGCTGGCGTCGGCGGCTGGCCCGGCTTGCGGCGTCGCCCGAGCCAGTCATTGACCCATTCCGGCGTCTGGTCGACGCGATCGAAGCTGGCGGGCGCGGTGGCGCCGATCCACATCAGCCCTAGTATGTGCTTGCACGGAAATTTTCGCGATGGACAGGTGCATTTGTAGCCGTGGTCGCGGGTATCGAATGCGACGCGGTAGGGATTCGATCCCGAGCCCTGGCATTCGCCCCAGATCAGGCCCAGCTGTTCGTTTGTCTCGAGGCGGGGCCAGTTCGACCGCTTGGTCAGCTTGGCGGCGGCGCCTAGCGAGGCCTGGTCGGGCGCGAGCGCCTCGATTGTTTTCAAATCCAGCTGCAAGCCGCTCCCCTCATGACCCCCGAAGCATGACGTCGCGACGATAGATACCTGTTTGCGGCGCGCTGGTGTAGCTCCAGCCGCTGAAAAGTTGGCGCCTTGTCTAACGTTGCGTTGCCCTGTTCGTCGTCAGGCGTGGACCCCACGATCAGGCTCGCATGGTGACGCCGGTTCCGCTCAGACGGCGCCCGCGCCACGGACGAGATCGACGAAGCGCCGGAAGACGTCCGTATGGCGGTCGACATCGGCCGGTGATGTCGCCGGGCACATCAGGAACATGGTGTGGAACGGCGTCACCAGGATGCCTTCGTTCATGTAGAAGGCGTGCAAAAGCGTCTCGAGGTCGCCGCGGCGGCCGGCAATGACATCGGCGCCGCTGCGCGGCGGGTTCGGCATGAACATGATCTCGGCGCGGGCGCCGACCTGCGTCACATGCCAGGGCAGCCTGTTGGCGCTGATGATGCCGCGCGCGGCCTCGGCCAGCCGCGTAGCGTTGGCGATCATCAGGTCGAAGTTCGACGGCGTCAGCACCTCTTCCAGCACCGCGCGCATGGTGGCGACGGTCAGCGCGTTGCCGGCCAGCGTGCCGCCGATCCCGAGATGCGCTGACTGGCGCACGCGCGGATTGACCATCGGCACGATCTTCCAGAGCCGCTCGGCGATCTCCTGCGAGACGCCGAAGATGCCGGCCGGGATGCCGCCGGCGATCGCCTTGCCGGCCACCAGCATGTCGGGCTGCAGCCCGTGCAGCGCGGTGTAGCCGCCGGGGCCGCTGGAGATGGTGTGCGTCTCGTCGATGATCAGCACCGTGCCGGTGCGGCGCGTCATCTCGCGCAGTGCGGTGTGAAAGCCTTCGGCGACCTGGATCATGCCGAAATTGGTCATCAGCGGCTCGGCCAGAACGCAGGCAACGTCGCCATGCGAAAGCGCTTCTTCCAGCGCCGCCACATCGTTGAACTCGACCACCCGGGAGACAGCGGCATGGTCGACGCCGTTCGGGTGGATCATGTTGCGCATGCCGATGCGGCCGTCGCGGATCTCGACATGCGCCTCCTCGACACCGCCGTGATAGCAGCCGGAAAAGACCAGCACCTTGTCGCGCCCGGTGATCATGCGGGCTATGCGGATGGCGCCGCGATTGGCGTCGGTGGCCGAGGTGGTCAGCGTCCAGTAAGGCAGGCCGAAGCGCCGCGCGAGCTCCGCGCCGACCCAGAGACTGTCCTCGGTGGGCAGCATCATCGTCGTGCCGTTCTGCAATTGGTGGAGCGCCGCGCGCGTCACCGCCTCGGGCGCATGGCCGCACATCCCACCGGTGTCGCCAAGCGCGAAATCGACATAGTCGTGGCCGTCGATGTCGCGGATATGCGCGCCGCGCGCCGACGCGGCATAGACCGGGAAGCCGCCGGCCCAGCGACGCATCCAGTGCGACGGCCCGCCATAGAGGAAGTGCTTCTTGCCCTGCTCCCACGCCCCCGCCGAGTGCGGGTGCGTGTCGAGGAATCGCGCCTGCTCCCGGTCGAGCAGATGCTCAATCGTGCTGGTTTGCAAATCGTTTTTGCTGGCAGCCATCACAGCGCTGAACTCTCCATTGCGCCGCAAAAATCCGGGCGCTAACCGCTCTTATGCCGGTTCACTATTTGAACCTTTGTTTTGCATGCTATAGTCAGACTGTAGACTGGATTGGCGGCTGTCAAGTTAATTCACATGCGAAGTATATCGGCGGATGTTCCATGAGCACGGTGGGCAAGGCGGTGTCGCTGCTGGAGCTTTTCACGCTGCGCGAGCCGGAGATCGGGCTCTCCGACCTCGCCCGCCGCGCCGGCCTCGACAAGGCTACCACCCGGCGCCTCCTGATGGCGCTTGCCGCCCATCGGCTGATCGAGCAGGAACCGGGGAGCCGCCGCTACCGGCTGGGCGCCGGCCTGTCGCGGCTCGCGCGCATCCGCGATGCGCATTTCCCTTCGTGCGGCTCGCCGCGCCGGTGGTCCGGGAGTTGGCGCTCGAGACCGGCGAGACGGTACATCTGTCTGAATTCAGCGCCGGCGCGCTGCTCACGGTGCTTGTCGAATTGTCGGCCAAGGCCAACCGTGTCAATGTCGATGTCGGCCAGGTGCTGCCGCTGCACGGCACGGCATCGGGCATCGCCTTCCTTGCCGCGTCGCGTCTGGAAGTGGTCGGCGCCTATCTTGAGAAGCCCTTGCAGGCCTTCACCGCGCATACGATGACCGGGCCGAACACGCTGGCCAAAGCCATCGCGTTTGCCGCGGCAAGCGGCTATTCACGCAGTTCGCAGGGCTTTGAGGACGGCGTGCACAGCATAGGTGCGGCGATCCTCGGCGCTGACGGCCAGCCGGTCGGCACGCTGTCGATCGCCTCCCCTGTCTCGCGCGTCGACGACGCGGTCGCGGCCAGCCAGGGCGAGGCGGCGATCAGGGCGGCGCGGCTGATCTCGGCGCGGCTGACCGGCGAGGCATAACTCATTTCCACCGTTGCGGCGAAAAAATGATCAGCTGCTGCCGGCGTGGTCCCCATGGCAGGTGGCGTCGTGGCCCAGCTTCTCCGAGCCCGACTTCACCATCTGCCTCCTCCGCGAATTGCTTCGCGTTCCGCAGCCCGGCGGATTTCGCGGTCGAATTCCTCACCGTCAAACACCGTCCTGGTAAAGTTCGATCGGGAGTCCATCGGGATCGGCGATGAAGGTAAACAATCGTCCCGTGTAGGGATCTGTTCGGATGGGCTCCACCTCGACGCCTCGTGACCGAAGCAGCCCAGCTGTTGCCTCTACCGAGGCGACCGCGAATGCAACATGTCTCAATCCACAGGCTTCGGGCCTGCTGGGCCGGCTTGGCGGATCTGGGAAACTGAACAACTCGAGCTGGATGGGGCCATGGCGCAAATCGCACTTCCAAGACTGCCTTTCGGGGCGCCAGTTTTCGGCAAGAACGACGAAACCGAGCTTGTTCGTGTAGAACTGCTTGGAGGTCTCATAGTCACTGCAGATGATTGCGACATGATGGACAGCCAGGAGCATCAAATTGGCCTCACGTAAGCGTCGATAACGGCGATGCAGCACAGTCGCATCGGGTATGCCTTGACGCAACTAGGTGCCGACACCGGCCTTGCCGGGTTGGGCAAGCATCTTCCCACAAAGTCCGGCCACCCTCCCTCAAGCGCCCTCAAGCGGGAGGGTTATCCGAGCGAAATCCACGCGGTCTTGAGGTCAGTGTATTTCTCGATCGCGTGGAGTGACTTGTCGCGACCGAACCCGGATTGCTTGAAGCCGCCGAGCGGTACCGTGATGTCGGCGCCGCCATAGGTGTTGACGTGGACGATACCGGCATTGATGTCGCGCACCATGCGATGCGCGGTCGACAGGTTCGACGTCCACACGGCGGAGGCGAGACCGTAGACGGTGGCGTTGGCGAGGCGCACCGCCTCCTCCTCGGTATCGAAGCGCATGACGCCGAGCACCGGCCCGAACACTTCCTCGCGGGCAAGCTGCATTGTCTCGGTCACGTTCTCGAATATCGTCGGCGCCATGTAGCTGCCGCCGGTCTCGGTCAGGATGCGCTCGCCGCCGGTGACGAGGCGGGCGCCCTCCTCCGCTGCCTTTGTGACGAAGCCGAGATTCTTGGTCAGCTGCTCGGCGCTCGACACGGCGCCGATGTCGCTAGCGAGATCGAGCGGATCGCCGACCTTCAGCTTCGTCGTCGCCTTGAGAAGCTCGCCCATGAAGCGGTCGTAGATCGAGGCCTGGACGAGCAGCCGCGAGCCGGCGACGCAGACCTGGCCGGAATTGCGGAAGATGCCGTTGGCCGAGACGACCGCCGCCTGCTTCAGGTCCGGCGCATCGGCGAAGACGATGTTGGGCGACTTGCCGCCGAGCTCGAGGAAGACACGCTTCAGGTTGGAGCGGGCGGAATATTCCAGCAGGCGGCGGCCGACCGGCCCGGAGCCGGTGAAGGCAATCGCATCGACATCCATATGCAGGCCAAGCGCCTCGCCGGCGACCGAGCCGCGACCGGTGACGACGTTGAAGACACCTTCCGGCAGCCCGGCCTCGGCGGCGAGCTCGGCCAGGCGCAGCAGTGTGAGCGAGGCGATCTCCGGCGGCTTGACGACGACTACATTGCCGGCAGCTAAGGCCGGCGCGATCTTCCAGGCGCCGATCATCAGCGGAAAATTCCACGGCACGATGACGCCGACGACCCCAAGCGGCTCCTTGTGGATCAGGCCGAGCACGGTGTCGGCCGTCGGCGCGATCTCGCCATAGACCTTGTCGATCGCCTCGGCGTAGTAGCGGATGGTGCCGGCGGCAGAGAGCGGCTCGGCCTTGTAAGCCATGTTGATCTCGGTGCCGTTGTCGCGCACCCCGAGCACGGCGAGTTCGTCGGCGTGCTTTTCGACCAGCTCGGCAAATTTCGTCAGCACTTTCTTGCGGAAGGCCGGTGCTGCGCGCGACCAGGAGCCCTTCGCGAACGCTTGGCGTGCCGAGACGACGGCGCGGTCGACATCGGCAGCACCGCCATCGGCGATGCTGGCGAAGGGGCGGCCGTCGATCGGCGAGATCACCGGCAGGCTGGCGCCGCTCTGCGCATCCACCTGCATTCCATCGATGAACAGATGCCGCGCGCCGACCTCCGCCTTGCGCAGCGTGTCGATGGTGTCCTGGGCGATCATCGTCAATTGCCTCCAAAGGCTACGTCAAGCGCCGCCGGCGCGCGGAACTCCCAGCCGCGGAAGACCGGTTCCTTGCCAGGCACCAATCTCAGGTCCGGAAAGCGCTCCAGCAGCAATCGTAGCGCAAGACACATCTGCTCGCGGGCGAAGAAGCGGCCCGAGCAGAAATGATGGCCGAAGCCGAACGCCGCGTGGTTGCCCTCGTCGCGAGTGATGTCGAAGCGGTCGGGATCGGAAAAACGGCTCTCGTCGCGGCTGGCCGAGGAGACCAATGCCGCGACCGGCGCGCCGGCGGGAATGGTGACGCCGCCAAGCTCGACGTCGCGTGTGGTCTGGCGCGTCTGCGTGCCGATCGGCGTCACCCAGCGCAGGCCCTCGTCGACCGCCTTCGGCACGAAGGTGTCCAGATCGCCCAGCACCTGACGCAGTTGAGCGGGATGAGTGAGCAGGCCGGCGAGGATGGAACCGGCGCCATGGCCGGGCTCCTGCATGCCGCCGAGCAGGATGACCTTGATGGTCGGCATCAGGAACTCGATCGGGCGGGTGGAGCCCTCCGGCATGCCATCATGCAGCATGTGGGATAGTGCCGAGTCGTCGGGTTCGCGGGTGAGCCGCTCCAGCGTCGGACGGACAGCGGCGCCGACCTCGGCACTGATCGCGTCGGCGATCTCCTGCCGCTTCGGATCGTTCTCGAAATTGATGGCGCCCTGGGCGAGGCCGTAGAACCATCGCCGCAAGGTCGGCATGTCGACGTCGGCGAGCCCGAGCGAGCGCGCCAGGCTCAGCGTCGATACCGGCTCGAAATAGTCTGCCATCAGCTCCGCCGACCCGTGCTCGGCGATCTTGTCAAGATAGGGTTCGGCGATCGATCGCACGAGGTCGCCGGCGTAGGAGGCGACAGTGCGCGGCCGGTATTTCGGATCGACGCCCTGGCGTAGATCCTTATGGACTTCGCCATCCGTGGTCAGGATGGTCGGCTTGCCGAAGGAACGCTCGACGGGCGAGGTGCCGACAACTGCCGAGAAAATGTCTGGCGATTTCGCGACGCTCTCGACATCCTTCCAGCGGGTGACGAACCAGAGATTGACTGCCGGCACGAAAGCGACCGGGGCGCTGCGCCTCAGTTCCGCATAGATCGGATACGGATCGGCCTCAAGCGCCTCGACAGTGATGCTCTCGGCAAAGTTCATGCCGCTGCTCCCGTTGGGTGAAAAAGGGGCGGCAGCGCAGCCGCCGGCCCCTTCTGTCCATCAATCCTTCAGTGGCTGGCCGAGCCTTTCGAACGCGACCGGATCGCGGCTCCTCAGGGCGCCTGCCAGCACCAGCCCGACCACGGCTGCGATCAGCACCAGCGCCGGCAGGAAGACGCCGAGGAAGCCGCCGGCGCCCGACAGGCTGCCGAAATTGATGACGATCAGGTAGATGATGATGACGAAGGCGACGAAGGTCAGGCCCGGCAGGATCGTAGTCTTCAACGCGTTTTCCTGGCGCGACGGATTGGCGCGGAAGTACATCACGACCGCGAGCGAAGCCACCGCCATCATCACGATGACGCCGAGCGTGGCGACGTTGGTGAGCCACGAAAACAGCGCAAGCACCGGATCGAGGCCGAGCACGGCGAAAAGCCCGACGACGACAACGGCGAGCCCCGTCTGGATGACCGAGGCGACATGCGGGCTCTGATGCGCCGAATGGGTGACGCCAATGGTGTGCGGCAGGAGTTTTTCCCGGCCGGCGACGTAGATGTAGCGGGCGACTGCGTTGTGGAAGGCCAGGACGCCGGCGAACAGGCTGGAGACAAAGAGGATGCTCATGGCGTGGGTGAGCAGCGTTCCGGCATAACGGTCGGAGAGGCCGAACAGGAAGGTGGTCGGATCCTGCAGCGCCTGCAGCGACGGCAAGAGCTTGTCGACCCCGGCGCCGACCGCCATCAGCCAGGCGGTGATCATGTAGAAGAGACCGATCAGGATGACGGAGAAATAGGTGGCGCGCGGAATGGTGACCTTGGGGTCGCGCGCCTCCTCGGCATAGATCGTCGTCGCCTCGAAGCCGATGAAGGCGGCAAAGCAGAACAGGATAGCGATGGCCGGCGCGCCGCTGGTGATCTGGCTCCAGCTGAAGGGAGCGGCCGACAGGCCACTGTCGCCGCCGGTCTTGAGGATGGTGAGATCGAGGATCAAAACGACGATGTATTCGGCGAGTACCAGAACCGTCAGGATCTTGGCCGACAGGTCGACTTGGCGGTAGCCGAGCACGGCGACGATGGCGATGGCAATGAAGCTCCACACCCACCAGGGCAGCGTGATGCCCCAGCCGGCGAACAGCCCGGCAGTCGCGGCGCCGAGCAGGCCCATGACGCCGATCTGCATGGCGTTGTAGGAGAGGATGGCGATCAGCGCGGTGGCGCCGCCGGCGAGGCCGCCCAGACCGCGCGCGGCATAGGCATAGAAGGCGCCGGCATTGCCGATGTGGCGCGACATAGCGACATAGCCTACCGCGAACAGCAGCAGCAGAAGTGTCACGATCAGATAGGTGCCGGCAAAACCGGCGCCGTTGCCCATCAGCATACCGAGCGGCGTGCCGCCGGCGACAGCCGTGAGCGGCGCGGCTGCAGAAATCACCATGAAGGTGATGGCGCCGATGCCAAGGCTGTTCTTCCTCAGCCGGTTCAATTCACCGGCTTCAACAATGGTCATTTTTCCCTCCATTCCGCGCCGCGGAAACCAAGTGTCCCTGAGATGCCGAGGGCCTTCTGGCGGGCCTATGTGCATTTCATTATTTGCAACCTCATTTCGATATTAGACTTGCAAAGGAATCGACTTGCTGTCAAGTTAATTCGCACGTTAACTATCTCAGGGAGGAGCGGAGACGCGATGAGCACGGTGGCCAAGGCCGTTTCGCTGCTGGAACTGCTGGGCCATGGCGCGCCCGAGACGGCGCTTGCCGATCTCGCCCGGCGCGCCGGTTTCGACAAGGCGACGACACGGCGGCTGCTGGTATCGCTGATTGCGCATGGGCTGGTGGAGCAGGACGAGACCACGCGTCTCTACCGGCTGGGCGCCGGGATCGCGCGACTGGCGCTGATGCGCGAAGCGCAGTTTCCGTTCCTGCGCATGGCCGCGCCGGTGGTCGAGGCGCTGGCGGCAGAGACCGGCGAGACCGTGCATCTCTCGGAATATTCGAAGCGCGGCCTGATCACCGTCCAGGTCATCGAATCGGCCAAGGCCAACCGTGTCAGCGTGCAGCTCGGCGATGTCCTGCCGATGCATGCGACGGCCTCGGGCATCGCCTTCCTGGCTTTTACCGAAGAGCGAGTGCGCGAAGGCATTCTCGCCGGGCCGCTGCCAGCATTCACGCCTTATACAATCGCCGACGTGGACACACTCGCCGAACATGTCGCCGCAGCCCGCGCCCGCGGCCATTCGACCGGCTCGCAAGGGTATGAGGAAGGCGTGCTCAGCGTCGCCGCTCCCATCCTCGGCGCCGACGGTTTCGCCATCGGCACCATCGCCATCGCCGCGCCTCGGGTGCGCATCCACAAAGGCGATATCGAGCGCCATGGCGCCAGCGTGATCGTCGCGGCGCGCGAGATCGGCGAGCGGCTGTTCGGGCGGCAGCCCGGCCAGAAGCGGGCATCATAACCAACAAGCGACAGCGAGGAGACTGACGTGGAGGAGAAACGCCGAATCCTGGTTATCGGCACCGGCGACACCAAGGCCGACGAGCTGCTGTTCATGCGCGAGCGCATCGAGGCGGTCGACGGCGTTGCGGTGATGATGGACGTCAGCGTGCTCGGAGACCCGCCTTACAAGCCGGAGCATGACAGGCATGCCCTGGCGCGGGCGGCCGACACGACGATTGAGGCGATCATCGCCAGCGGCGACGAGAATACCGCGATGACGTTGATGGCGCTCGGCGCCGCGCGGCTTGCCCGCTCGCTCCACGACAAGGGCGACATCGATGGCGTCATCGCGCTCGGCGGCTCGATGGGCACCGACCTTGCGCTCGATGTGGCGCTGGCGTTGCCGCTCGGCGTGCCGAAATTCGTCGTCTCGACGATCGCCTATTCGCATCTCCTGCCGCCGGAGCGCATCGCCGCCGACCTGATGATGATCCTGTGGGCGGGTGGCCTCTATGGCCTCAACAGCGCCTGCAAGGCGGTGCTGTCGCAGGCTTGCGGCGCGGTGGTGGGCGCCGCGCGCGCTGTCGTCAAGCCGGACCTGGCGAAGCCGCGCATCGGCATGAGCTCGCTGGGGAAAAGCTGCCTGCACTATATGGTGACGCTGAAGCCGGAACTGGAAAAGCGCGGCTACGAGGTGATCGTCTTCCACACGACCGGCATGGGCGGACGCGCGCTCGAGGCGATCGCGGCGCAGAAGGGCTTCGTCGCAGTGCTCGATTTCAGCCTGCAGGAACTCGCCAACCAGCTCACCGGCTCGGTGGTGAATTCGGGCACCGACCGGCTGGAGAACGCCGGCCGGCAAGGCATCCCGCAGATCGTCGCGCCCGGCGCCGTCGACATGGTGGATTTCCCGACCTGGCAGGCCGTGCCGTCCCGCTTCAGCGAGCGGCCTTACCACGCGCATAACCGGCTGCTCGCCTCAGTGACTTCGGACGGCGCGACACGCCAGGAAATCGCGCGCGCCATTGGTGAGAAGCTAAGCACGGCGACCGGCCCGACCGCCTTCATCCTGCCGGCCGGCGGCATCCAGCAATGGGACCGGGAAGGCGAGCCGCTTTACGAGCCGGAAGCGCTCTCGGCCTTTATCGAGGAGATGCGCGCAAACGTGCCGCAGAATGCCGAACTGCACGAGATCGCCGGCCACATCAACGACGCCGCGTTCTGCGCCAAGGCGTTGGAAATCTTCGACCGCTGGGTGGCCGAGGGCATCGTTCCGCCGGGCGTGACTGGTAGGCAAGCGGCATGAGCGGAGCGAAGCCGCAGGCGCTGGTGCTCGACTTCGGCGGCGTCGTCACCCGCACGCTGTTCGAGACACATGCGTTGACCGAGCAGGCGCTCGGGCTCGAGCACGGCACGCTCGGCTGGCGCGGGCCGTTCGACCCCGCCTCCGATGCGCTCTGGCGCTCGATGCAGGCCGACGAGATCAGCGAACGCGACTACTGGAAGACGCGCACGCGGGAGGTCGGCCGGCTGGTCGGCGAGGACTGGCAGGATATGTCGACCTTCGTGCAACGGGCGCGCGGCGCCGACCCGCAGGCCGTGATCAGGCCCGAAGCGGAGCAGGCGATCCGCGCGGCGCATGAAGCCGGCGTGCGGCTCGCCGTCCTCTCCAACGAGCTCGACCTGTTCTACGGCAAATCCTTCCGCGAGCGGCTGCCGCTGCTTGCGCTGTTCGAAACGATCGTCGACGCGACCTATACCAAAATCCTTAAGCCCGATGCTCGCGCCTATGCGATGGTCGGCGAGGCGCTGACCCTGCCGCTTTCGTCCTGCGCCTTCGTCGACGATCAGAAGCGTAATGTCGACGGCGCGATTGCGGCCGGCATGCTCACGGTTCATTTCGACGTCGCCCGACCGGCGCAAAGCTATGCCGAGGCGCTCGGCCATTTCGGCCTGAGGCTCTCATGACAGGAAAACCCGGAGTCCTTCCCGATGCGTGACATCAACTTCCTCACCGAGAACAACGCCAAGCCGATTTGGCATCCGATGGCCCATCCGGCCGAGATGCGGGCGGTGCCGCCGAGGATCATCATGAAGGGCGAAGGCGTCTCGGTCACCGATGCCGAAGGCCGCGCCGTGCTCGACGCTGTCGGCGGCTTGTGGAACGTCAACCTCGGCTACAGCTGCGATCCGATCAAGCAGGCGATGGCAACTCAGCTCGACGCCCTGCCCTACTACTCCGGCTTTCGCGGCACCTCGACCGGACCATCGATAGAGCTCGCCTACGAGCTCACCGAATGGTTCGCGCCGGAAGGCATGGTGCGCGCCTTCTTCACCTCGGGCGGCTCGGACTCGGTCGAGACGGCGCTCAGGCTCGCCCGGCAATTTTGGAAGATCCGCGGTCAGGGGGACCGCACGAAATTCCTGGCGCTGAAGAAGGGCTATCACGGCACGCATTTCGGCGGCGCCTCGGTCAACGGCAACGCCAATTTCCGCCGCAACTACGAGCCGCTGCTGCCCGGCGTCTTCCACACGCCGGCGCCATGGACCTACCGCAACCCGTTCGACGAGACCGATCCGGCAAAGCTCGCGAAACTCTGCGCCCGGGCGATCGAGGACGAGATCGCCTTCCAGGGCGCCGACACCATCGCCGCCTTCGTCATGGAGCCGGTACTTGGCGCCGGCGGCGTCATCGTTCCGCATGAGAGTTTCATGCCGATGGTGCGGGCGATTTGCGACCGTCACGAGATCCTCTTGATCGCCGACGAGGTGGTGACCGGTTTCGGCCGCACAGGCGCCTGGGCAGGCTCGCGGCTCTCCGGCACGAAGCCGGATTTCATGACCATCGCCAAGGCGATCACCTCAGGGTATTTCCCGCTCGGCGCGACATTGATCGGCGCCAAGGTCGCCGATGTCTTCGAGGCCGACAAGACGAGCTTCGGCGCCATCGGCCATGGTTATACCTATTCGGGCCACCCGGTCGGCTGCGCGGCCGGTCTGGCGGCTCTGGCCGAGACAAAGCGGCTCGCCGTCAACGAGAACGCCGCGGCGCGCGGCGTCGAGCTCGGCAAGGCACTGGAGGCGTTGAAGGCGAAGCATCAGCTGGTCGGCGACGTGCGCTACCAGGGCCTGATGGCCGCGCTTGAGCTGGTGTCGGACCGCGCCGCCAAGAAGCCGGTAGACAAGAAGACGATGGCGGCAGTGGCCGATGCCGCCTACGGCGCCGGCGTCATGCTGCGCGTCTCCGGCAACAACATCATCCTGTCGCCGCCGCTGGTAATCTCGGCGGCGGATGTGGCCAAGATCGCGGATGGGTTGGATGCGGGGTTGACGGCTGCTGCGCGGTGAATGGTGAATGGTGAATGGTAGGAGCCTTGTAAACCGCACTCGATCAATGGTTCCATTCACCATTCACCATTCACCCTTTCCTTCCGCCATGCCGCCGGCGCCATTCCGACCGCCTGGCGGAAGAAGCGCGAGAAATAGGCCGGATCGTTGAAGCCGGTCTCATAGGCGATGTCTTCGACCGTGCGGATGGTGAACAGCAGCAGGCGCTTGGCCTCGACCAAACGCCTGTCACCGATCGCCTGGCGCACCCCGGAACCCAGCACCTGATGCGCAGCCTTGTCGAGCAGATGGCGCGTGGTGCCGAGTTCCTCGACATAGCGCTCGACCGGCCAATCCTCGCGAAAATGCCGATCGATCAGCCGCCTCAGCCGGCCCCCGAGCGCGACCGCGGCCGGCACCGTCACCGCATGCGATTGCGCGTCGAGCCGGGCGATGCCTGACAGCGCCACTGCGATCAGCGACGGCAGGATCCTCTCCGCGCCGGCCTGCGCTTCGGCATATTCCATCTGGATCATTCTGATCGTATCGCCAAGCCTTTGCCAAAGCGCTGCCTCGCCCCGCCCCGTGACGAAGACCGGCTGCTCGAGCGGCAGCGCGGAATGCTCCGCGATCGCCGCAAGCGCCGCGTCCGCGACCGAAACGACGATGGCGTCAGTGCCCGGCTCGATGTCGAAACCATGCACGACACCGCTCGGCATGAAGCTCACCGTCGGCGCCGAAAAACTCCATGTCCTGTCCTCGATCCGGTAGACACCCTGTCCGCCTGTCCAGAAAGTGATCTGCGCCATTTGCGGATGTTTGTGCGCGAGGACTCGGCCGCGATGCACGGAAGCACGGGCTTGCACGGTCTCGACATGCAGGAAGCCGACGTCGAGCGCCCGCGCCGGCTCGCCGTAGACGAAGAATTCCGGAATGGCGATCTGGCTCATGGAGTGCCGGAAAAAGTCCAAGCGGTTTTGCGCTTTCGTCCATAAACCATCAAGCGGCTTGCGGCTACTCTCTACCAATCCAAGGGAGGATCATGATGCGATCGGAAGATTTCCGGGCCGACAAGTCGCGGCCGTTCACGGGCGCCGAATATCTGGCGAGCCTGCGCGACGGGCGCGAGGTCTACATCAATGGCGAGCGGGTGGCCGACGTCACCAGCCATCCGGCGATGCGCAATTCCGTGCGTTCGCTGGCGCGTCTCTACGACGCGCTGCATGATCGCGCCCAGCAAGCGGTTCTCACCTCGTCCACCGATACCGGCTCGGGCGGCTATACCCACAAATATTTCCGCGTCGCGCATTCCGCCGCCGAGCTTGCAGCACAGCAGAGCGCGATCGCGCACTGGGCGCGCATGACCTATGGCTGGATGGGCCGCACCGCCGACTACAAGGCGGCGCTGATGAACACGCTGGGCGCCAATGCCGAATGGTACGGTCCCTTCAAGGACAATGCGCGCGCCTGGCACAAACGCGCGCAGGAAGCCGTCCTGTTCATGAACCACGCGATCGTCAACCCGCCGATCGACCGCCACAAGCCGGCCGAGCAGGTGAAGGACGTGTTCGTGCACATCACCAAGGAGAACGATGCCGGCATCTGGGTGTCGGGCGCCAAGGTGGTGGCGACGTCGTCGGCCCTCACCCACTACAATTTCCTGGCGCAGAGCTCGGCGACCGTGACCGAAGACCCCTCGCTGTCGGTGATGTTCATCGTGGCGATGAATGCGCCGGGGATAAAGATGTTCTGCCGCGTCTCCTACGAGCAGACAGCCAACAGCGTCGGTCATCCCTTCGATTATCCGCTGTCGTCGCGCTTCGACGAGAACGACGCGATCCTGGTGCTGGATAATGTCTTCATCCCCTGGGAGGACGTGCTGGTGCTGCGCGACGCGCAAAAAATCCTGTCCTTCCATCCGGCGTCCGGCTTCATGCATGGCTATTGCTTCCAGGGCTGCACGCGCTTTGCCGTCAAGCTCGACTTCCTCGCCGGCCTGCTCGCCAAGGCATTGCGCGCGACCGGCGGCGATGCCTTCCGCGGCAACCAGGCAGCACTCGGCGAGGTGATTGCGCTGCGGCATATGTTCTGGAGCTTTTCCAATGCGATGGCGCACAATCCCATTCCATGGGCCAACGGCGCGGTGCTGCCCAATCTCGAAGCCGCGCTCGCCTACCGGACCTTCATGTCGGAGGCCTATCCGCGCGTCATCGACACGGTGCGCCGGGTGATCGCCTCGGGTCTCATCTATCTGCCCTCCTCGGCGCGCGATTTCGACAATCCGGAGGTTGATCGCTACCTCGCACAATATGTGCGCGGCTCCAACGACATGGGCCATGTCGAGCGCATCAAGATCATGAAGCTCCTTTGGGACGCCACCGGCACCGAATTCGGCGGCCGCCACGCGCTCTACGAGCTCAACTATGCCGGCGCGCCGGAAGAGGTGAGGCTGCAGGTGCTGAAGGGCGCCGAGCGCGGTGGCCGGCTGAAGCAGATGGAGGAACTCGTCGACCAATGCATGGCCGACTATGACGAAAAGGGCTGGACCGGCGACACCTGGCTGCCGCCGCTTGCCGCCTAGGCCAACTGACGAGGGGCCGGCATGGAGGCGCAGGTTGCGAGGCTGGAATTTCGCGAGGCCATGGCGCGGGTCTGCGCGCCGGTCAACATCGTCACCACCGACGGTCCGGCGGGGCGCGGCGGTTTCACCGCGACCGCCATGTGCAGCGTGTCCGACGATCCGCCGACGCTGCTCGTGTGCATGAACGAACGCTCGGCGCAGACCGGCATGTTCCTCGACAACCAGCGTTTTTGCGTCAACGTGCTGACCCAGTCGCACATGCATCTTGCGGCAAAATTCGCCGGCGCGATCCGCGATATGACCGAGCGTTACAGCGCGGCGCGCTGGCAGACCATGCCGTCCGGCATGCCGGCACTGCTCGATGCCATCGTCAGCTTCGACTGCGAGATCGGCGCGGTGAACAAGGTCGGCACGCACAATGTGATGTTCGGCCGCGTCGTCGACATCCGCCACGGCAGCGACGAGGCGGCGCTGCTCTATGTCGGACGCAACTACATGCAGCCCAGCGCGCTGGGGAGTTTCGGCGGCTAGTCGGGCTAGTCCGGCGCTGACTCCGACTCGATCAGGCTTTCCAGCATGTCCAGCAGGCGCTCGTGCTGCGCGGCGCCGTAACGCTTCTCGATGGCATCGTAGATGGCGGTGCGCTCAGGCGCCAGCTCCTCGATCAGCGCCACGCCGGCCGGGCTGATGGCGAGCAGAGCGCGGCGGCCGTCATCCTTGACCTTGTTGCGGGTGATGAATTCGCGCTCGTCCAGCGCTTTGATGATGCGGGTGAGGCTGGGCGGCAGGATCGAAGCGCGGTTGGCGAGTTCGGTCGCTTCCAGCGGACCGGTCTCGGCCAGCACACGCAGCACGCGCCATTGCTGCTCGGTGATGTCGTGGCGAGCAAGCATCGGACGGAAATGCGCCATGATCACTTCGCGGGCGCGAAGCAGAGCCATGGGCAGGGAACGGCGGGTGCTGGGCGGCAGCAAAACCAAGTCTCCGAAAAATTCCAGTCCAGTACGACTCGCAACAAAAAACAACGCTCGGGATCGCAGCTATATCCGCGATTTTGCCGAGAGCGGCAATCCCGCCTCCGACGACCCCGTCGACAGGAGAACGAGCGCTTGACATTTGGTCGTCAAGATGTAATTCACATGTTAACTAAAAGAGGGAGGAAACCTTGCCCCACATGGCGATCGAGTATTCGGCGAATCTCGACGCGAAGGTCGAGATGAGCGAGCTTTGCGCGCTGGTTTCACGCATCATCCTCGAAACCGGCCTGTTCGAGCCAGGCGCCGTGCGGGTGCGCGCCGTCCGTGCCGATGCCTATGCGATCGCGGACCGGCTCCCCGAGAACAGCTTCATCGACATGAACTTCCGCATCGGCAAGGGCCGCAGCACGGAGGAGAAGGAGCGCGCCGGCGAGGCGATCTTCACGGCAGTCACGGATCATCTCGCATCGCTGTTCGCCACGCCGCATTTTGCGCTGTCGCTGGAGATCCGCGAGATCGACGCCGAGTTGAGCTGGAAGAAGAACGCCATCCATCCGCGACTCCGCAGCAAGTAACGGGCGCGACAAACGATCTGGAACGGGAAAAATCATGGCGGCTGTGGACGACAACCTGAGGAAGGCCGAGGCCTATCTCGAACGCTTTCGAAAGGACGGCGTGCTCAACCAGATCGGCGGCGAGGCCGCGCCTGCCGCGGACGGTTCGACGTTCGAGACGCTCTCGCCCGTCGACCTCAAGCCGCTCGCCGCGGTAGCACGCGGCAAGGCAGCCGACATCGATCGCGGCGCCAAGGCTGCCAAGGCCGCGTTCAAGGACTGGGCCGCGATCCCGGGTGAGGCGCGCAAGAAGCTGCTCCACAAGATCGCCGACGCCATCGTCGCGCGTGCCGAGGAGATCGCCTTCGTCGAATGCATGGACACCGGCCAGTCGCTGAAGTTCATGGCCAAGGCTGCGCTGCGCGGTGCCGAGAATTTTCGCTTCTATGCCGACCGCGCGCCGGAGGCGCGTGACGGCCGCTCGCTGAGAGCGCCAAACCAGCTCAATGTGACGACGCGCGTGCCGATCGGCCCGGTCGGCGTGATCACGCCGTGGAACACGCCCTTCATGCTGTCGACCTGGAAGATCGCGCCGGCGCTCGCAGCAGGCTGCACGATCGTGCACAAGCCCGCGGAGCTGTCGCCACTCACCGCAAGGCTGCTGGTCGAGATCGCCGAGGAGGCGGGTCTTCCCAAGGGCGTGTGGAACCTCGTCAACGGTTTTGGCGAGGATGCCGGTCGCGCGCTGACCGAGCATCCCGATATCAAGGCGATCGGCTTCGTGGGTGAAAGCCGCACCGGCTCGATGATCATGCGCCAAGGCGCGGAAACGCTGAAGCGGGTGCACTTCGAGCTCGGCGGCAAGAACCCGGTGATCGTATTCGCCGACGCCGATCTGGAGCGCGCCGCCGACGCTGCCGTCTTCATGATCTATTCGCTGAACGGCGAGCGCTGCACCTCGTCGTCGCGCCTTTTGGTCGAGGCGTCCGTGCACGACAAGTTCACCGATCTGGTGGCGGAGAAGGCCAAGCGCATCAGGATCGGCCATCCACTCGATCCTGAAACCGTGGTCGGGCCGCTGATCCATCCGGTGCACGAAGAAAAGGTGCTTTCCTACATCGAGATCGGCAAGTCGGAAGGCGCGGTGGTCGCCGCGGGCGGGGCCAAGTTCGCCGGTCCTGGCGGCGGCTGCTATGTCAGGCCGACGCTGTTCGTCGGCGCCACCAACAAGATGCGCATTGCCCAGGAAGAAATCTTCGGCCCGGTGCTGACCGCCATTCCGTTCAAGGACGAGGCCGAGGCCCTGGCTCTGGCCAACGACACGCAATACGGCCTGACCGGTTACCTTTGGACTTCGGACGTGACCCGCGCGTTGCGCTTTACCGACGCGCTCGACGCCGGCATGATCTGGGTGAATTCGGAAAATGTGCGCCACCTGCCGACCCCCTTCGGCGGCGTCAAGAGCTCGGGCATCGGCCGCGACGGCGGCGACTGGTCGTGCGACTTCTACATGGAAACCAAGAACATCGCGTTCGCCACGGCGCCGCATTCGATCCAAAAGCTCGGCGGCTGACCGGAGACATTCATGGCCCTGCCCCAACCCAACCTCTACCCTGCCTTCAACATCGTGCGGCTCAGCCATGTCGAACTGGCTGTGACGGATCTGGCGAAATCGCGCGCGTTCTATGTCGACACGCTCGGCCTGCAGGTGACCGACGAGACCAGCGACGCGATCTATCTGCGCGCGCTGGAGGAGCGCGGCCATCACTGCATCGTGCTGCGCAAGGGCACGACGCCCGAGGCCCGCGACCTCGGCTTCAAGGTTTTCTCCGACGAGGACCTCGACAAGGCGGCGCATCTCTTCAAGGGCAAGGACCTGCCTGTGGAGTGGGTCGAGCGGCCCTATCAGTCGCGCACCTTCCGCACCCGCGACCCACACGGCATTCCACTCGAATTCTATTCGAGGATGGAGCGGCTGCCGCCGATCCACCAGAAATACGCGCTCTATAAGGGCGTGAAGCCGCTGCGCATCGACCACTTCAACTGCTTCTCGCCGAATGTCGATGAATCGGTGGCCTTCTACAACGAGCTCGGCTTCCGCGTGACCGAATACACCGAAGACGCCGAGACTGGGAAGCTGTGGGCCGCCTGGACGCATCGCAAGGGCGGCGTCCACGACATCGCCTTCACCAACGGGCTCGGCCCGCGCCTGCACCATGTCGCCTTCTGGGTACCGACACCGCTCAACATCATCGACCTGCTCGACCTGATGGCGACCACCGGCTATGTCGGCAACATCGAGCGCGGCCCTGGCCGGCACGGCATCTCCAACGCCTTCTTCCTTTACATCCGCGATCCCGACAACCATCGCATCGAGATCTATTGCTCGGACTACCAGACGGTCGACCCGGATCTCGAACCGATCAAATGGGACCTGAAGGACCCGCAGCGCCAGACGCTGTGGGGCGCGCCCGCGCCCAGAAGCTGGTTCGAGGAAGGCAGCGTCTTTGCCGGCGTGGAGCCGCGCCAGTCGGATCTGGCGGCCTCGCCGATCGTGGCGCCTTGAGCCTGATATTCCGATGATAGCGTTCCTTCGCGCCCCCCTCTGTCCTGCCGGACATCTCCCCCACTTGGGGGGAGATCAGACGTCACGCCGACTTTCGCCAATCTTCAATGTTGCAAGGCAAGCGCCGGCGGCGCGGCCGGCCAATCTCCCCCCTTGTGGGGGAGATGTCCGGCAGGACAGAGGGGGGCGCCGTAGAGCTCGACGCTTCCGGTTAGCCATCAGAACCGATCGCGGAGTTTCAGCATGAGCGCGGGACGTCTCGCCACCTTCATCGCCGGCGGCGAGACACGCTATGGCGCGATCACCGACAAGGGCGTCGTCGACCTTTCGGCGCGCCACAGCGAATGGACGACGCTGCGCCAGGTGATCGAGGCCGGCGCGCTCATGAAGCTCGCCGAAGAGGCCGAAGGCTTCACCGCCGACTTCCGCGTCGAGGACATCGCTTACGAGATCCCGGTCCCCTTCCCGGAAAAGATCATCTGCGTCGGCGTCAACTATCCGGACCGCAACGAGGAGTACAAGGACGGGCAGGCAGCGCCCGCCAACCCGTCGCTGTTCATCCGCTTCCCGCGCTCATTTGTAGGCCACGGCGCGCCCTTGGTGCGGCCGCCGGAATCGCCGCAGCTCGACTATGAAGGCGAGATCGTCATCGTCATCGGCAAAGGCGGGCGGCGGATCGCCGAGGCCGACGCGCTGGGCCATATCGCGGCGCTGTCGCTCTGCAACGAAGGCACCATCCGCGACTGGGTGCGGCACGCCAAGTTCAATGTCACACAGGGCAAGAATTTCGACCGCAGCGGTTCCATTGGGCCGTGGCTGGTGCCGTTCACGAACGAGGCGCAGATCGCCGACATTTCGCTTGTCACACGCGTCAATGGCCAGGTGCGCCAACAGGACCGCACGAGCCGCATGATCTTTTCCTTCCGCAAGATCATCAACTACATCTCGACCTTCACCACGCTGGAACCCGGTGATGTCATCGTCACCGGCACGCCGACCGGCGCCGGCGCCCGCTTCGACCCACCGGTCTGGCTGAAGCCGGGCGACATGATCGAGGTCGAGGCCGAAGGGATTGGCCTGCTGCGCAATGGCGTGGTCGACGAAGGGGCTCACCGATGATGACGGAGAGCGAAGTCGAGGACGCGGCCCGCAGGCTGTTCGAGGCAGAGCGCGACCGCCGCCAGATCAGGCTGCTCAGTCTCGACTTTCCGCAAGCGACGATGGACGACGCTTATCGCGTGCAGGCAGCACTCGTGAAGCGCAAGGTCGCAGCAGGGCTCACGGTCAAAGGCTGGAAGATCGGCCTGACCTCGAAAGCGATGCAGTCGGCGCTCAGCATCGACATCCCGGATTCCGGCATTCTGTTCGACGACATGTTCTTCGCGGATGGCGGCACGGTGCCGGCCGGCCGGTTCATCGAGCCGCGCATCGAGGCCGAGATCGCTTTCGTCATGAAGGCGCCGCTCGCCGGTCCCGACTTGTCGATCGACGACGTGCTGGACGCCACCGATTACATCACCCCTGCGCTGGAAATCCTCGACACCCGCATCGAGCGGGCGAACAAAGAGACGGGCAAGATCAGGACATTCTTCGACACGATCTCGGACAATGCCGCCAATGCCGGCATCGTCGTCGGCGGCCGCACCGCCAGCCCGCGCGAGGCAGACCTGCGCTGGATCGGCGCCATCGTGTCGCGCAACGGCGAGGTGGAGGAGACGGGGCTCGGTGCCGGCGTGCTCGATCATCCGGCCAAGGGCATTGTGTGGCTCGCCGACCGGCTGCATCAATACGGCATGCAAATCGAGGCCGGACAGGTGGTGCTGTCGGGCTCCTTCATACGGCCGGTCGAATGCCGGCATGGCGATCGAATCGTCTCGGATTTCGGGCTCTTTGGTGCGATCCGCATCGCTTTCGCCTAACCGGCAATCCTCGCTTCGCGAATTTGCAAGCTGCGCGGCTGCGATGTCCCAAAAGAAAAAGGCCGGGCGCGAAAGCGGCCCGGCCAAGAAATGAAGGTCATAACCTTCAGAGGGGAACATCGCCCGGCGCAATGGGAGGAAAACACCGGACGATGTTCGTTATGTGGGCTTTGGCCGGTCGGTTTGCGACGAACAGAATTCCAAAATCTGTGCAAAACGTGAAAAAATCTCGCTCAGGCAGTGCAAATGTTCAGCGGGTGGCCGCTGCTTTTTCCAGCAGATCGGCGTAGTGCCGGCGCGCCACGTCCGGATGCGATCTCAGCCGGCTCTTCAGCACATTGGTTCCGACATTGCGGAACAGCGGATTGTCGGGATCGCTCGCCGGACCGCGCGCTTCGGCCGCCAGTTCCTCAGGCAGATCGAGCAGCGGAATGGTCGCGTCGAGCCGGGCGCTGAAGAAGAACGGCACCGAAATCCGCTCGACACCGGCCGGCGGCGTGACGACGCGGTGCACGGTTGCCCTCAGATATCCGTTCGAAGCCAGCTCGAGCAGCTCGCCGATATTGACCACGAGCGTTTGCGGAATCGGATCCACATTCACCCAGCTGCCATCATATTCGACCTGCAGCCCCTTGTTCTCGTCCTGCAGCAGAAGGGTGAGGAAGCCGCCGTCCTTATGCGCGCCGACGCCCTGGTCGTCACCGGCGGCGTCGCGGCCGGGATAGCGCACGATCTTCATGCGGTGGTTGGGCTCGCCGCGATAGATCGGGTCGAAGGCGTCCTCCGGCTGAGCGAGTGACAGCGCGAAGGCCTTGAGGAGCCGGATCGCCACCTCCGTCGCCTTGGTCTGCCAGGCAAGCAGCGCCGGCTTCAGTTCGGGCAACGCAGCCGGCCACTGGTTCGGGCCTTGCAGCCGCGTCCAGGCCGGCACGCTCGGCCCTTGCGAAATGGTCGCGCGCTCGACGCCGATGTCGAGCTGCTCGCGCCAGTCGGCCTTGCCCCTGGTCAGCTCGCCGCCGGCGCGCGTGTAGCCGCGGAACTGCGGAGACTTCGCCATTTCGATGCCAAGCTTGTCGGCTTCCGGCAGAGCAAAGAAGCGTCGCGCCGCATCGAGCACCGCGTCGATGTCCGGCTGCGTAATGCCGTGGCCGCTGAGGTAGAAGAAGCCGATGTCGCGGGCGGCCGTGCGCAGATCAAACAAGAAAGGCCGCAGTTCCGACTCGCCCTGTTCCAGGCGGTCGAGATCGAGCACCGGAATTATTCTGGCCATGGACAGCTTCCTCTTGGCGGTAACTCTTTGGTTTTCGTAAGTCCGGACGGAAAACCGCTGCGCACTTTTCCTGGAATTGCTCTGGCGACCCCGCCGCACGATGACATGCGCGTTATTGCAGGTGAAGAAACGGGCCGACCAATCTCGTTGCAAACGGAGCAAGCCACCGCTCAATTCCCGGCCGTTGCGGCAAATTGCGTTCCACTCGCCCACCGCTTCTCGCGCTTCGCTTATCCGCGATGGTCCAGCCGCACGACGAGCCGGTCGCCGACCCATTGAATGCCGCAGACCAGCACGATCAGCACCGCGACCACGGCAACCATGACGCTGGTCTCGAAGCGCTGGTAGCCGTAGCGGATGGCGAGATCGCCGAGACCGCCGGCGCCGATGGCGCCGGCCATGGCCGAGGCGCCGGCCAGCGTGACCAGTGTCACCGTGAAGCCGGCGACGATGCCCGACTCGCCACCTCGGCGCGGATCGTCAGAACGTCTCGACCCAGGGCCTCAGCTCGACCTCGAAGCTCCAGGCGCTGCGATGCTGGCGGTGGACCGCGAGATAGGTCTCGGCGATCGCGTCGGGCGAGAGGCGGCGATCCGGCCGGTCTGGCTCGGCCGCCTGTCCAGGCGGCTCGATCTGGCCGTCGATGATGAAATGGGCGACATGGATGTTCTTCGGACCTAGCTCGCGCGCCATCGACTGCGCCAGCCCGCGCAGCCCGAATTTCGGCATGGCGAAACCGGCCGAGCCGGAGAAGCCTTTGAGGCTCGCGGTGGCGCCGGTGAACAGGATCGAGCCGGAGCCGCGCTCAGCAAGCCGGCACGCCGCCTGCTGGCCGACCAGGAAGCCGCCATAGGCGCCGACGAGCAAGGCCTGTTTGACCGCCTCGGGATCGAGCTCTCCGATCGGGCCCCGCGTGCGGCCGCTGGCGTTGAAGACGGCTATTTCGAGGGCGCCGGCCTTATCGGCCGCTTCGAACAGCCGCTCGACGGAGGCAGCGTCCGACACATCTGTTTCCACGGACGACGCGCCGGTTTCCTTGACCAGCGCGGCCAGTTTGTCGACATTGCGGGCGGCGAGCACGACGCGAAAACCCTCTTTGCCGAGGAGCCGCGCCAGCGAAGCACTGAGGCCAGCTCCAGCGCCTGCGATCACTGCGACATTGGCGGCCATGCCGTTTCCTCCTTGAAATACTTTGATTTCCAGCCCGCAGGCTCGCGCCTTCGGTGACAAGAGGCAAGAACGTGGTTGCTCGATTTTAGCCATTTGGCGCAAAAGGCGGCCAGCAATGGTGGGGTGAAAGACTTGCCTGCCGGACCGATCCGTCCGACACGTGGTCCAGCGGCGATTCGAGGAACGACCATGGAACCAATCTGGGCCGTCGGCCTGATGACCGGCACGGTGCTTGACGGCAATATCGACGTGGCGCTGATTAAAACCGACGGCGAGCGCATCGCCGACACCGGCACATACAAACTGGCCCCCTACCCGCAATCGATCCGCGCGCTGCTCGAAGAGTCGCTGCGCCAGGCACGCGTCTGGAATTTCGAGGGGCCGCAGCCGGCGATTTTTCGCGAGGCGGAGGAGGCGCTGACGCGCGCGCAGTCGGCGGCGGTCAGGGATTTGGTCGTAAGCCAGGGCATGAGCATGGGGGACATCGGCGTCGTCGGCTTCCACGGCCAGACAGTGCTGCATCGCGCCCCGCAGCCGGGACGGATCGGCCGCACGCGCCAGCTCGGCGACGGCGAGCTGATGGCCGCCCTGCTCGGCACCAAGATCGCCTATGACTTCCGCACGGCCGATGTGGCGGCCGGCGGACAAGGCGCGCCGCTCGCTGCCGCCTACCATGCGGCGCTGCTCAAAGAGGCCGATGCCAGCGGCGACACCGCGGTGCTCAATCTGGGCGGCGTCGGCAACATCACCTGGTGGGACGGCAAAGACAATATTGTCGCCTTCGACACCGGGCCGGCCAATGCGCCGGTCAATGATTTCATCAAGGCGAAGGGCCTCGGCGAGATGGATCGCGACGGCAGACTGGCTGCCGCCGGCACGGTCGACGAGGCAAGGCTAGAGCGGCTGCTGCAGCATCCGTATCTCACCAAACCCTATCCGAAATCGCTCGATCGCTTCGACTTCAGCGAGGCCATGGCGGACGGGCTCGGCGCCGAGGATGGCGCGGCGACGCTGACGGCTTTCACGGTCTCGGCGGTCGGCAAGGCGCTCGATCTGTTGCCGCGCCGGCCAAGACGACTGGCGGTCAGCGGCGGCGGCCGCCGCAACCCGACCATGATGGCGATGCTTGGCCAGCGCGCCGGCGTCGAAGTGGTGCAAGCCGAGGCGCTCGGCTGGAAGGGCGACGCGGTCGAAGCGGAATGCTTCGCGTTCCTCGCGGTGCGCGTGCTGCGCGGCTTGCCGATCAGCTTTCCGAGCACCACCGGGGTGCCGCAGCCGATGCGCGGCGGAAAGCTCGCGGGTTAAGACAACTTCTTCTGCAGGAAGATGCGGCTGCGGCCGACCGGAAAATCCGCGAGCGTGCCGAACGGCCGGTAGCCCTGGCGCTGATAGACCTTGGCCGCGGTCGGATTGAAAGTGTCGATCCACGCGGCCTGGCAGCCGCGCGCCAGCGCTTCCCGTTCGGCCGCGTCCAGCATGCTGGCGGCGATGCGCCGGCCACGCAGGGTTTCGTCGACCCAGAGCCATTGCACATACAGCCAGCCCCATGCGGTGTAACCGGAAATGCCGGCGACGATCGCGCCGGCGTCGTCGCGAACGAAGACGGCGAGCGTCTTCCTGCCCGAAGCGCCGACATCGCCGTCGTTGAAGGCCGACAGGCCCTCGCCGACACGGGCGAGATCCTGCGGCAAGGGCTCGGCGGTGATCTCGAGCGTCGTCTGCATGGTGGCTCCGGTACGGTTCGGAAGCCAGCCTTAGCCGGGGAGCGAAGCGGGACGCAAGCTTATTGCCGGGCAGATCGCCATGCCGCGGCCGATGCCGCCACCAGCATCAGCATGGCGGCGATCAGGGCGCAATTGGCGAAGCCGAGGTCCGTGTAGAGCGGACCGAAACCGGCGGTGCCGACGGTTACGGCGAGATAGGTGACTGCGCTGTTCAGGCCCATGATGGTGCCGCGCCGCGCGGGGTCGAGCGCGGTGAGCCGCATCACCAGAACGTTCAGCCCGAAATGGTTGGCAAGGCCCCAGACGGCGATCGTCGCCATCAGCAGGCCGAAGCTGCCGCTGGCCGAGGCCATCGCGACGTAGACGACGGCAACCAGCAGATAGGCAAAGGGCATGACGCGACGGGCGCCGAGACGATCGATGACGCCGTCGAGCAGCGCCGCCGCGCCGAAGCCGAGCCCGTAAGCGATCGCCGCCAGCCCGTTGGCGCTGACCGGCTCGCCGAGACCTGCATGGAGATGATCGCCGAGATAGCCGTAAACACCATAGAAGGCGGTCATGAAGGCGCCGCAGGCGATCAGCAGCGGCAGGATTCCGGGCACAGTCAGCGCGCCGAGCGGCGACGGCGCCGGACCGCTTTTCCTGGTGTCGCGCAGCGAGCTGACCGACAGGCCGGCGACGGCGGTTCCGGCGAGAAGCGCGACAGCGGCGAAGACCGCCCGCCAATGGATGAGATCGGCAAGCACCGCCGATAGCGACACACCGGCGACCATGGAGAGCGTCCAGCCGGTCAGCACGACGCCGATCGTTCCGCTTTCGCGGCCAGCCGGCGCGATCGCCGCGGAGCTGACGTAGATCGCCGGCATGGCGACGCCAGCAGCGATGCCGGCGACGAGCTGGGCCGCGACCAGCGCCGCCACCGTCGGCGCGAGCGCGCTGCCCACCAGCGCCAGCGCAAGCAACAGCAATGCGCCTTGGAGCATGCGGCGGGCGCCGATCCGGTCGATATAACGGGCAAGGAAAAGCGCGCTCGCCGAGGTGCCGAGGCCGAAGGCCGCGGCGGCCGTCATCACGGCCGGCACGCTGGCCCCGAACGATGCCGCGACGGCGGGTGCAATCGGCCCGAGAACCAGCGAGTTGGAGCCGATGACGGCAATGCAGCCGGTGAGCAGGTAGGCTGCCGCCGGGATCGGTGCACGGGCCACCGCGGTCAGAATTGCTGATTGATCACTGTTCGACATATCTCCATAATGGCCGAATTGAATTCAGCATCAATGGAGAATTTCCATATGGACGCAGAAACAGATGACGTTCAGCGGAACAAGCAGCCAACCCGTGAGGTCGACCCGATCGACCGAAAGATATTAGGCGTTCTGGTGGACGATGCGACCATCAGTTATGCCGAGCTCGGCGATCGCGTCGGCCTGTCGCCGCCGGCGGCGCATGAGCGGGTGAAGCGGCTCAGGCGCAGCGGCGCCATTCGCGCCACCTCGGCGATCATCGATCCGAAGGCCATGAAGAAGCCGCTGCTCGCCTTCGTGCATATCGACACAAGGGGCTGGGGCAAGACGCCGGAATTGATGGCGATCTCGGAATGCCCGGAGGTGGAAGAGATCCATTCGGTCGCCGGCGACACCTGCATGCTGCTCAAGGTACGCACCGAGGACACAAGGGCGCTCGAAGGCCTGCTGTCGCGTATCTACGAGACGCCGGGCGTGGTCTCGACGCGCAGCTATGTGGTGCTGTCGACCTATCTCGAACGGCCGGTGCAGCCCGAGATAACGAGCGAGTGGCCGACGCCGAAGCATATGGCGACCCCCATGTATTAGGGCGCCGCCAACTGATGGCGCCTGGAACGCTCTAGCAGATAGAAGGCCATAGGGTTCAAATATCGTCTGAGATATGGCAGCTTTCCTTTGTTGCTCCGTCCTGATGTGGCGCCGCCTGAAATTGCGCCAGACGCAACGAACTCAATTGACCTTGCGTTAAGCGCTATGCTTGGACATCGATCTGAATCTGCTCATCGCCCCCGATGTCCTGCTCCAGGAACGCAGCGTGACTTTGGCAGCGATCAGCACCTCGGCGATGAGCCGCACCCTGTCGCGGCTCAGGGAGGCGCTCGGCGACTTAATGCCTGCACAGGCGCGGCAGTGACCGGCTGGGCCTCGGTCAGGAAAGACAGCACGGCGGAGGGTAGCGCTGCGGAATTGAGCGCATAGATGCCGCAACGCGATATGAGACTTCTCTTGTCGACACGTTTCCCCAGAAAGTGCCAGACGGTGCGGGTGGCGTAGGGCAGGTTGTTGTTGCGCCACGATATACCCATGGTGACGCCCCGCAGGTAGCGCCGCTGATACGTTTCGAATGGCATGAGGATCGTCTGTCCAAAGGTTGGTGCCTCACCGCGCGTCAGTTCCGTCAAAAAGATGCGCTGGTGGCGATACGCCGCGAGCCCCGTATAGCGTGAACGCTGCACGATGCCGTTTTCGGCATCTTCGATGCGCTCAAGCGTGGAAACCAGAATTTGTCCGCCGCTCTCGCGCAGGTGAGAGCAGGCGCAGACGATCCGGCCAGGCCAGGACAACGACGTGTGCCATGCCTGGTAGAATCCGAGATATGGTCCGAGTGCATGCAGGTCACCTGGAAAGGCGTCGGCCAACGGCCATTGCAGGGCGGTTTGTCGGCGCCGCTCGTCCAATTTGCCGCGAAAGACGCCCGGGGAAAGGTCGAAATCCGCTGGTTCGAGGCCGAAAGCTGCCGCGATCGTCAGAAGATTATGAGCGGAAGGAAGGGTTCCTGCATTGAGGTAGCGGTTGAACTGTTGCCGGTTGATGCCGATGGTGCGACACAAATCGGACACCGATCTGTGGGTGCTGCAGGCAAGGTTCAGGTTGTTGCTGAAATTGGCGCATGGCTTGCTCATGGAGACAGTATAAACTCGCTTAAAAACGCTTCAAGCGACGAAATTGCGCTGCCCCGGGCTAAGCCTAGTATCGGGCCGAAAGGCTTCACCCCAAGGGGAACCCAATGAGCGCTTCCAGCAGGTTATCGAGTCTCTCACGCCGTGATCTCCTTCAAGCGGGGGCCGCTCTGGGCCTTGTCGCAGCCGCCGGCTCTCTGGCGCCGCCGGCCGTGGCGGCAACGCCGGTGCGCGGCGGACAGTTGCGGCTGGGACTCGATGGCGGCGGCTCAGCCGATACGCTTGACCCGGCTTTGGCGTCCGGCAGCGTCAGTTTTGTGATCGCGCATTGCTGGGGCGATACGCTGGTCGAATCCGATCCCGAGACGGGCGCAGCGGTTCCCTCGCTGGCTCAATCATGGTCCCCGTCGGCCGACGCCAAGGAGTGGACGTTCAAGATGCGCAAGGACGTTCGTTTTCACGACGGCAAGGAGTTTACCGTTACCGATGCTGTCGAGACGTTGCGTCGCCACGCCGGGAAGAAATCGCAATCGGGCGCGTTTGGCCTGCTGTCCGGGATAGACCGCATCGAGGAACGCTCGGGCGACATGGTGGTGGCTCTTAAGGAGGCCAATGCCGACCTACCGCTGATATTTACGGACTATCATCTTCAGATCCAGCCAGGCGGCGGGATGGAAAAACCGGCCGCCGCAATTGGCACTGGCCCCTACAAACTGGTTGCGTTCGAGCCGGGCATTCGCGCCGCCTTCGAAAAGAACACTCACGACTGGCATCAGGACCGGGGCTACGTTGACAGCGTCCTCATTACCGTAACGAATGACCTGACTGCCCGGACCAACGCCCTGCGGTCCGGTCAGGTCGACTTCATCAGCACTGTCGAGCCGAAGATCGTGCCGTTTCTGGAGCGGGTTCCGGGTGTCAACATCCTGCGCGCCTCTGGCAAAGGATTCTACTCCTTCCTGATGCATTGCGACACCGCGCCGTTCGACAACAACGATCTTCGTCTGGCGCTCAAATATGCGGTGGACCGCGAGGGTATCCTCAAGCGGGTTCTGGGCGGGTTCGGCACCATCGGCAACGATTACCCGATCAACGCCAACTATGCTCTCGCGCCTGCCGACATAGAGCAGCGCAAATACGATCCCGAGAAGGCTGCGTTCCATTTCAAGAAGTCGGGCCATCAGGACCCGATCCTGCTGCGCACCTCAGAGGCGGCGTTCCCCGGCGCGGTCGATGCGGCTCAGCTTTTCCAACTGAGCGCGGAAAAGGCCGGCATCAAGATCAATGTGCAGCGCGAGCCGAGTGACGGCTACTGGTCGGAAGTCTGGAACGTCAAGCCGTTCTGCACCTCCTTTTGGGGCGGGCGTCCGACGCAGGACGCGCGCTATTCCACTTCCTACGTTTCCAACGCGGAGTGGAACGACACCCGCTTCAAGCGGCCCGACTTCGACAAGATGGTGGCACAGGCGCGCGGTGAACTGGATGAGACCAAGCGGCGCGTACTTTACCGTGACCTGGCGCTAATGGTGCGAGATGAGGGTGGCCTGATACTGCCGGTATTCAACGACTACATCAACGCTTGTACGAGCCATCTTAAGGGTTTTGTTCCGGATATTGGCAATGACTTTTCCAATGGCCGCATCGCCAGCCGGGTCTGGCTGGAGGCTTGAACCGGGAAAATGATCGGACCTGTCGGGCGGCGGGATGGTGTGCTTGCCACCGGGTGGAGCTTTTGTAATTGATCGCATGGGAAGAATTTCCGTGTCGTTGAAAACGAACGGATCGCTGCCCAAGGCTGGTCGAACGGTAATGTCGCCATGACGGGCTCCTGGGGCGGGTTCAACGCGCTTCAGATCCGGCTCTCAAACCACGAGCGCTCAAGACTGTGATTTCCCAATCGCCCACCGTCGACCGCTACGATGGCGACATCCACTACAAGAATAGTGCGCAGCTGCCGGCACAATTGTCATGGGCGGCGACGATGATCGCGTCGCCGAAGACGACTGAGCAGCGTAAGCGCGCCCATCCGCGCCCCGCCGAGATCGACAGGGTGGGTTCAAACTTCCCTGTTGTCGAAAAGGAACATTTGAACGCCCGAGTCATCAGGCGCGTAAATTCGGCGATCCGCGCCAGCCGCTTTTCCTTCAGGGCTTGCAAACGCCTTTTCGATCGCCGCGAGGTCGTCGAAATATAGCGTTCCGATCCGATGGATATTGGAAGTTCCTACAGGCGTTGCGATGGGGCCGTCGCTGACCTCATATTTCCTGAGACCGGGAATCTTCTTGGAGAGAGGCACATGGATTTCGAAGTAGTGTCGGTCAAATGCCTCGGCGTCCTTCGGTGTCGGGTAGATAACGACCATCCGGGCCATTGTGGTGCTCCTTCTGTTTCGGACACACCAAAGACGACTCGAAGGATGGAAACGGAACGCGGCGTAAAAGATTTTTCTTGAAGGCGTGTGCTTACCGAGCGCTGCAGCGAGCAAGGCAGCCAGTCCGATCGACCCGTCTTACGGGTTGGTGGCGCTGCGATAGATATCGAGGATGCGCGTGACGCTGGCAATCAGAAGCTCATGCGCGGTCGGCTCGATCCGGCCGGCGCCGACCTCGGCATCGAGATGGCCGAGATACTGGCTGATCAGGGGGCGTGGAATTTCGCGATCGCCGAGCGCCGCCAGCAGCGTTTCGGTCGCATGCTGCGCGTCGGGCGATGGCCAGTAGTAGCGGATACGGTCGCTGAGGGAGAAATGCCGCTGCAGGCGCTGCTCGCCAGGCGTTCCCGGATAATATTTCTGCCAATTGCCGGGCGAGGCCAGCATGGCGCGCTCCATCGCGGCCGGCAGGCCTTCGCGCGAGGGATCGGGCGCGAGTTCGTCGGCAATGTGGCTGAGGCCATAGAGCGCCTCGCGCAGCGCGAAAGTGAGCCACGGGCCGACCTTGAGGATGGCGAAACCGTCGCGTACCAGCGCGGCCAAAGCTTCCGCCGGCTGATAGTCGGTCGAATGCGCCTCGAAGACGAATTGCGGCATGCTTTCCAGAGCCGCGACCAGCTTCGTCGCCTTCCAAGGCGCATAGGCGATGATGTCGGCATTGCCGAATTCGACGCCGGGCTGAACGACGACACCAACGGCACGCGCAAAAGCGGCATCGAGGCCAAGACGGGAGAAGGCCTGGCGATGGAGCTCGACCGTGCGGAGCGCATCGGCCGGCTCCGTCACACGCATATGATCGAGCGCTTCCAGCGCACCGCCCGGAACCGGCACTTCGGTGCCGATGATGTAGACGGGTTTTTCACCGCCCGAGCGGGCGACTGCCGCCTCGGCAACCGCCGCAAGCTCGGCCGCGCGCGCGGCGATCGTCTCGTCGGCGAGTGCCGCGGAATCGTCGGCGCAGGCCATGCTGGTGTCGAGATGCAGCTTGGTGAAGCCGGCGGAGGCATAGGCGTCGATCATCGCCGCCGCCTTGTTCATCGCTTCCGCCGCGGGCAGATGCTTCCACGGATTCGGGCCGAGATGATCGCCGCCAAGCATCAGCCGGTCGAGCGGGAAGCCAGTCCTGCCTGCATGCGTCTCGACGAAGGCACGAAAAGCGGCTGGGATCATGCCGGTATAGCCACCCTCGTGATTGACCTGATTGCAGGTCGCCTCGATCAGCACATCGGCGCCATTCCTCGCGCCGTGGCGGAGCGTCGCTTCGATCACCAGCGGGTGCGCCGAACAGATCGAGGCGATACCGCCCTTCGCGGCTGCCGTGCGTCGCGTGGCGATGCCAGCAAATCTTGTCGTGGCGCCGGTCATGTGCGTGCCGTCGCTTTGGCGATGAAGGCCTCGACGTCGGCGAGCCGGTGAATGCCTTCCATCGGTCCCTTGCGGGTGACCGCAAGCGCGCCGCAGGCATTGGCGATGCGCAGTGCATCGGCGGGCGCGGCACCGCGCAGCCAGAAGGAAACGAAGGCGGCGCCGAAGCAATCGCCCGCGCCGGTCGGATCGATCTCCTCGACGGCAAAGCCGGGCATGGCGAACGTGCCCTCGCGGCCGTGATAGGCGGCGCCTTCAGCGCCCTTCTTCAGCACGATGCAAGAGATGCCTCGCCCCAGCAATTCGCCGACCGCCTCCCGTTCGTCGCTAGCGGACGAGAGAAGGAACAGCTCGTTGCCGCTCGGCAGGAAGACATCTGTCTGCGCGAGCACATGATCGAGCGCCTGACGCATGCCGGAAGCCTGCATGATCTCGCGACGGATATTCGGATCGAAGGACACGGTGCCGCCCTTGGCCTTCACGGCCGCGATCGCGGCGAGTGCGACTTCGATGGCGCGATCGGAAAACAGCGAAGAGCCCATGACATGGACGTGGTCGGCTCCGGCCAAGAGCCGCCTCGCCGCATCGTCCATTTCCAAAAGGCCGGCGGCACTGTTGCGGATGTTGAAGACGAAATGCCTGGATCCATCGGCCCGATAGGTGACGAAGGCGGTGCCGGTGGCATGGCCTTCATGGACGGCGATTGCCGAAACGTCGGCGCCGAGCGCGCTAAGCCGGTCGATGTTCAACTGGCCGAAATCGTCCTTACCGACAGCGCCGATAAGACCCGCAGGCTGGCCGAGCGCCGCCGCCTGGCCGATGAAGATCGCCGGGGCGCCGGACGGAAAGGGGCCGACCAGCGGGCCGGGCTCGAGAAAGCTCTGGCCGATGCGTTCCGCCATGACCTCGACGAGGATCTCGCCGGCTGAGACCAGCTTCTTCATCACGTCCTCCCGGCGTTCGCCATGCATGGCGTAGGGCTTGAAAATTGAATACGGCCCGCTCTTTTTCACGTCAATTAATAAATTTACGCATGGAATAATTTCATCGGACGCGTTGAAACTTGCGGAGCTTCCTGTAAAATTTCAACTTGCAGGCGCGCGCCGATGCGCCGTATGGAGCCCCGGAGCAGCGCAAAGGGAGCGAGGTTCCATGCCGCGAGGGTTTGGATGCCGATGACTCACAAGACGATGGAGGAGTTCGCCCGATCCTGCGGCGTCTCCAGGCCGACTTTGTCGAAGTTTTTCGACGATCCGACCAACGTCAAACCGGCGACGCGAAAGCGCATCGAGGATGCGCTGCGCTCGTCTGACTATCAGCCCAACCTGTTCGCGCGAAACCTCAACCGCAAGCGCACCCGCAGCATCGGCATCGTCGTGCCGACGGTGACCGACCCGTTCTATTCCGAGATGGTCAGCCGCATCGAACTCAGGCTCCGCGACGAAGGCTATTGGCCGATCGTCATTTCCTCGCATGGATCGAGCGGACTGGAAGCCGAGGCGACGCGGACGATCCTTTCGCTGAAGGTCTCCGGCGCGCTGATAGCACCGCTCGGCCGGCGCTCGGACCAGCGGGCGATCGAGAAGCTGACGCAGGCGATCCCGATTGTCTATTTCGACACCTATCTCGAAGGCAGCACGCCTTTCGTCGGCAACAACAATGTGCAGAGCATGTCGACCATCGTCGACTATCTCTGCCGCTCTGGCGACGCCCCGGTCTATTTCGACATTCCGCACGTCAACCACAATTCGCGCGAGCGGGTGGACAGTTATGTCGATGCCATGAAGCGGCTCGGACAGGAGCCGCTCGTCTTCGGCAATACCGACGACTACACGTGGGAGTTCGAACGGATCGGCTACGAGCAGACGGAAAAGCTGCTCGGCAAAAGCGGCCTGCCGGGCAAGACCATATTGTGCGCTAACGACCGTCTCGCCTTCGGCGTGATGGCGGCCGCCTTCTCGAAAGGGCTGAAGGTGGGCCGCAAGGCAGATTGCGACCTGCGGGTGGCCGCCCATGACGACCATCCGCTCAGCCGCTACACCTGCCCGGCGCTCACCACCATGGCGCAGGATTTCGCGGCGATGGCCGGACGCAGCGTCGAGACGCTGCTCACCCTGCTCGACGAGGACGGCACGGCCGTCGCGCCGAAGGTCAATCTGGACGCGACGCTGGTGATGCGCCAATCGGCCTAAGGAGTACCTGACTCCCGTTCGGCGATCACGGCGCCTTAGCCAAGCAGGCTCGCCGCCTCGTCTTCCCCGAGCAGCGGCGGCTGGTCGACCGAGCCGGCGACGGCGACGGAGTTCCGGCTCTCGCCGGAGGCGAGGATCGCTTCCATGATCTCGAGCACATGCAGCGCCAGTTCGCCGGACGCTCGGGGTCTCCGCCCCTCCGACAGCGCCCGCGCCAGGTCGGCGACACCGAGCATGCGATAGTTGGCGCGGTCCGGCGCGGTATAGGGCCAGTTGCGCGCGCCGTAGAACTCGCCTTCGCTTTCGAAATGCTTCCAGTCGTCGCCGTGCGCCGACAATGAAACCGTGCCGCCAAAGGTGTCGGGATCGGGCAGCCTGAGCGAGCCCTCCGTGCCATGCAGCTCGATCGGATGATTGGAATGCTTGAAGACGTCCCAGGACGCGCCGAAGGTGACGGTGGCGCCGGAGCGGAATTCGAGCAGCGACAGGATGTTGGTCGGCGTGCCGACCCTGAAGCTGGTGTTCTTGTAAGGGCCCTCGGCGGTGACCAGGCGCTCGTCCTGGCCGCGCGTCGCCATCGCCATGACGCGGACGACCGGGCCGAGCAGGTTGACCAGCATCGTCACGTAGTAGGGACCCATGTCGAAGACCGGACCGCCGCCCGGCTGGTAGTAGAACTGCGGGTTGGGGTGCCAGTGCTCCATGCCGCGGCCCATCATGAAGGCGGTGCCGGTCACGGCACGGCCGATGGCGCCCTCGTCCATCAGGCGACGCGCGCGGCGTCCGGCGGCGCCGAGGAACGTGTCGGGGGCCGAGCCGAGCAGAACGCCGCGCACCTTCGCCTCGGCGACCAACCGGCGGCCGTCGCTGGCCGAGGTCGCGAGAGGCTTTTCCGTGAAGACGTGCTTGCCCGCGGAAAGCGCCGAAAACGAGATGTCGAAATGCGCCGAAGGAACGGTGAGGTTGAGGACGAGGTCGATTTCCGGATCGGCCAGCAGCGCGTCGACACTGAGCGCGCGCAGGCCGTATTCCCCGGCGCGCAAGGCCGCCATCTCGGCGGAAAGGTCGGCGCAGGCGCGCAATTCCACGCCCGTGAAAAGGGCCGCGTTGCGCAGATAGGTCATCGAGATATTGCCGCATCCGATGACGCCGATACCGAGCTTTGCCTTTGATTTCCCGTGCATTTTCGAATTTCCTCCCAGCGCCGCCGCATCGCGGCCGTACCCTTGTATCGACAAGCAGCCGAATTTCCGGCTTCGCTATACAGCATTTTAATTCTTGACGCGCGTAAAATTTTTATAGAGCATGTGAAAATGCCGGCGCGACATTAGAGGCCGCCAGCACCGGGTCCGGGATTTTGAATCAAACGATCAGGGAATTTTGCACTCATGAGCCTAGGAACCAAGGTGCGGCTTGCGCGCCTCTTCTCGCATCCGTCTGGGAACCTTTTTGGCGGCGCGGTCGACCATTTCGTCGGCTATGGCGACGTCCGCAAAGGCGGCCTTGCCGACCTGCCGGGCGCGCTCGCGCGGGTCATGGCGGGCAAACCCGACTATGTTAGCATCCAGCCTGGCACCGCGCGCCATCTGTGGCCGCAATACGCGGGCAAGGCTTCGCTGGTGATCCAGGCGGGCTGCTTCACCCCGGACGATCGCATCAGTGAGCTGATTGCAACGCCCGAGGATGCGGTGCGCGCGGGCGCCGACGCGTTGGCCGTGGCCATTCCGGTGCGCGGGGCAACCGAGGGCAAATACATACGCTGGCTGACCGATTCGGTGAATGCGGCGGCTCGCTACGGCATGCCGGTCGTGGCGCATATCTACCCTCGCGATTTCACCGACGGCGCAAAAATCGTCTTCACCCCCGACGAGATCGCCTATGCGGCGCGCATCGGCTACGAGTCCGGCGTCGACGTGATCAAGATCGGCTACACGGGCGATTTCGAGTCGTTCCGAGAGACCGTCCGGACCTGCCCGGTGCCGGTTGTGATCGCGGGTGGTCCGAAGACCGATACGCTGCTCGGCGCCCTTCAGCAGACGGCGGACGCCATCCGTGCCGGCGCGCGCGGCGCCGTGGTGGGCCGCAACCTCTGGGGCCATGGCGATCCTGAGAAGGCAGCGCTTGCCTTTCGGGGCGTCATCCATGAGGGCCTTTCGGCGCAGGACGCGCTGGCGAAGGCGGGTGCCTGAACGATGCCCACCGTCCCTTCAATCCTCGGCTTCGGCGCCATTGCGATCGACGACATCGTCTATGTCGATCAGCCGTTGTCGGCGGGCAAGGGGAAGGTTCTGCAAAGCACCCGAGCTTTCGGGGGAAATGTCGCGACGGCCCTTGCCGCCGTCGCGCGGCTCGGCGGAACCGCCGGGTTCGTCGGATGGCTGGGCAGTGCCGCGGACGACGCCGTGCTGTGCGATCTCGTTGCGAGCGGCGTTGAAACCGCATTCGCGCCGCGCCACCCGCACGCACGCCCGGTGCGCTCGCGGATCACCGTCGGCTCGGATGGGGAGCGGTTCATCGCGTATGACGACGACGCGATGCTGGGCACCGCGCCAGACTTTCCGGACGAGGTCCTCAGCCGCGCGACCGTCCTGATCGTCGATAGTTACGCGATCCGGTCGATGGATGTCGTGGCTCGGGCTCGCGATCTCGGCCTTGCGATCCTCGGCGATATCGAATGGAGCCGCGGCCCAGCCACCGAGAGGCTGATCGGGCTCTGCGACCATCTCATTCTTCCCCTCGGCTTCGCGCGGGCTGCCACGGGCGGCCGATCGCCCGCCGAGATGCTCGACGCATTGTGGTTGCCGTCGCGGTCCACCGTGGTTCTGACCGATGGCGGCAGGGGCGTCTATTATCGCGGACGCGACGAGGCAGGGCTCTGGCACCTGCCTCCGCACCGGGTTGCCATCGTCGACTCGACCGGCGCCGGTGACTGCTTTCACGGTGCCTATGCCCATGCATTGACGCGCGGAGCCGACACCGCAGGCCGGGTCGCATTCGCAGCCGCGGCCGCGGCCCTGTCGATAACGGGGCGTGGCGGGCGCGAGGCGCTGCCGACCGAGGGCCAGGTCACGGAACTCCTGGCATCGACGAACGCCCCGTCGGCAGTCGAACTGGAATATGCGCAGCTCGATACGGGAACATAGCCTGAAACTAAGGAAGATTTCGCAGGCGAACATAGGCCGAGAATAATCATAAATTGAACGGCTTGGACTTGTGGAGGGAGGAAGATGGCAGAAGTCATTCTTGAGAATATCTGCAAGACCTACGGGAACAACTTTCACGCAATCGACCAATTGAACCTGTCGGTCGAGGATGGCGAGTTCTTGATTCTCGTCGGGCCGTCCGGCTGCGGCAAATCCACCGCGTTGCGGATGATCGCCGGCTTGGAGGACGTCACTAGCGGCAGCCTTCGGATCGGCGGCGTCGACGTCGTCGACATGCCGCCAAAGGACCGCGACATCGCGATGGTCTTCCAGAGCTACGCGCTCTACCCGCATATGACGGTGTTCGAGAACATCGCTTTTTCGATGCGGCTGGCAGGCAAGCCGAAGGCCGAGCGCAAGAAGCGGGTGGATGAGATCGCCAAAACCCTCCAGCTGACGTCACTGCTGGACAGCAAACCCGCGAACCTCTCAGGCGGACAGCGTCAACGGGTTGCCATGGGCCGCGCCATGGTGCGCGAGCCCGCTGCCTTTCTCATGGACGAACCCCTTTCCAATCTGGACGCGAAACTGCGTGTTCAAATGCGCGCCGAAATCACCAGCCTGCAAAAGCAGCTCGGCGTCACGACCATATACGTGACCCACGACCAAACCGAAGCGATGACGATGGGGGACAGGGTCGCGGTGTTGAAAGGCGGCGTGCTGCAGCAAGTCGACACACCCAAGAGGCTCTATGAAGCGCCGGTGAACGCCTTCGTTGCCGGCTTCATCGGTTCTCCTTCGATGAACCTTTTCGAGGCGACGCTGACGGGCGACGAACTCATGTCCGGCACCTTCGCCATCCGGCTGCAGGATGCAGCCTTCGTGCGCAGGCCGGGTTTGAAATCGTATGCGGGGCGCAAGGTCGTGTTCGGGATCCGGCCGGAGCATCTCTATGACAGCAGTCTCGAATCCGGCCGCAAGTATCAGACGATACCGGCAAAGGTGACCTCGATCGAGGAACTCGGGTCGGAACATATCGTCCACCTCAACATCGACGCGGTCCGGGTCGACTCCGGCGACCCCGACGCGGTGGAGGATTTCGGCCTAGCGTCGAATGCAGTGGCGAAATTCGAACCGGACAGCGCAGTCCGCTCCGGTTCGGAAATCCGGTTGGCCCTGGATGATACCAAGCTTCATTTCTTCGATCCCGAGACGCATCTGGCGATCTGAGATTTGCGGCGGCGCCCGCAGGCGAGAGCGAGGCGCCTGCGAAAGTATTCGTAAGAAGACTTCTGAATGAAGCAGACGATCGTCCGCATTGTGCGGTCGATCTTAAGAAGGAGGAGAAAATGACGTTTCGGATAAGACCCGCGATGCTGAAAATGGCAGCGGCCGCATGGTTGCTTGGCGCAACCGGCGCCATGGCGGACACGACGCTGGAATTCACCCAGTGGTGGGAGCCAGAGCTGCCCGCAGGCTCCTTGCGGAAAATCATGGACGAATTCGAGGCCGCGAATCCCGGGATCAAGGTGACGCTGGTCAGCGGCCCCTATGCGACCACGCGAGACCAGATCTCGGTTGGCGCTGCAACCGGAACCCTTAGCGACGTCGTCGGTCTCGACGGCGCCTGGGTGAACAATCTGAATGCGCAGAATGCGCTCGCCGACATGAACCCGATGATGGATGCGAGCAAGTTCGACAAAAGCCAGGTGGCGGATATCATCAAGGTGGACGGCAAGGCGGTGATGTTTCCCGTGGCTTCGTTCGTCTATCCGGTGTTCGTGAATATGGACCTCGCCGCCAAGGCGGGCGTGACCAAGCTGCCGTCGACCCGCACGGAGTTTCTCGACGCTGCCAAGAAGATGACCCAGGCCGACAAGAACCAGTATGGCTGGGTGCTGCCCCTGTCGCTGCAAACACCGTCCGGCGTCCAGAACGACATGATGTCGTGGGTTTGGGCATCGGGTCAGTCGATGATGGCGAACGGCAAGCCCGACCTCGAGGGCAAACCGGTGGTGGATATGCTCAGCTTCGTCAAATCACTCAACGACGCCGGCACCATCTCGCCCGGCATCGCCACCAAGACCGAACAGGAAAAGGTCGAGGAATTCGTCAACGACCGCGTCGGGATGATGATCGACTCGCTCGCGCATGTGAACCTCATTCGCAAGCGCAATCCCAAGCTGAACTTCGACCTCATCCCGGTCCCGGTCGTGGAGAACTACAACGGCAAGCGTGGCCTTCCCTATGCCTCCTGGGGCATCGGCATCTCCGCGGCTTCGAAACATCAGGAGGAGGCCTGGAAGCTCGTCCAATATCTGATGAGTGAAAAGGTGAACGCCAAGCTGGTGTCTCTTGCAAACGCCTTCCCGGGCAACGTCAACGCCAAGCCCGATTTCGTGACCTCGGACAAGGCTTTCGGCAAGGCTTTCGAAATCTTCAAGACCGGTTATCTCGCCAACGAGTTCACGGGTCTGCCGGTGGCGGAAGACCTGATGACCCAGTTCGACGTGCAAGCCCAGAAGATGCTCGCCGGCGAGCAGTCTCCGGAACAGGCCGCAGCCAACGCCCAAAAGGGCTGGATGGCGAAATTCTGATCGGCCTGTCCCATGTATCTTTGATGGGTGGCCTGACTTCGGGCAGGCCACCCATCAACGACGGAACGGCATTTTGAGACGGGCTGTTTTGCGAAGCTTACCTTCTCCTGAAGGCGTATCCAAGGTTGGCACATGATCCGACAGAAGCGCTCCCACCATAGGCTGAAACGAGCGGTCGCACCCTATCTCTACCTGTCGCCCTCGCTGCTCATCATCGGCCTTCTGATGCTGCTGCCCATGGTGACGGTGATTGGCTATTCGTTCCAGAACAGCGCGGTGCTGCGCCGCGACCCGTCCTTTGCCGGACTGAAACACTACCAGGCGATCTTCAACGATCCCGTGTTCTGGGCTTCGCTGTGGCATACCCTCTACTTCACATGCATGAGTGTCGTTTTCCACATGACCATCGGCATGGTCTTCGCGCTCATGCTGAACAGCGACCGCATCAATCCGACGCTGCGCAATATCCTGCGCGTGCTCTACATACTGCCCTGGCTGTTTACCGCGGTGATTATCGCCGTGATCTGGCGCCTCCTGCTCGAGCCGAACGGGGTCGTGAACAGCGTTCTCATGCAGATGGGCATCATCGGTTCCAAGGTGGAGTGGTTTTCATCGCCCGAGACCGCGCTGCACGCCGTCACCTTCGCCAATATCTGGGCGGGGTACCCGCTTTTCATGGTCAGCCTGCTCGCAGGCCTGCAGGGCATTCCCAAGGATTTCTACGAGGCGGCCGATATCGACGGGGCGAAGGCCTACCAGAAGCTGATCTTCATCACCATCCCGCAGCTGATGCCTATCATCATCAGCATCTCGCTGCTCGACTTCATTTGGACCATGCAGGTCTTCCCGTTGATCTGGATAACAACGGGCGGCGGTCCGATCTACTCGACCGAGGTGCTGAGCACCTACACCTACAAGCTGGCGTTTTCGAGCTACAACCTCTCTCAGGCGTCGGCGAGCGCTGTGGTCATCCTGCTGATCTCTCTCGGCCTTACGCTGTTCTACATCCGTTATCAAAAGGCTCGGTAGCCACCATGAGGAAAAGGCACACGCCGAAAGACAGGCTGATCACCGTCGCGCTCCATGTAGCACTTCTTGCGGGGCTGTTTTTCGCGGCCTTCCCGATCTACTGGATGCTGAGCAGCTCGTTCAAATCGAACACCGAAATCTTCGCCCTGCCACCAACCATCCTGCCGAAGGCCTTCACGCTTGAAGCGTATGCAGCCATCGTTGGCGACCCGGTGAAGCTGCGCTTCTTCTTCAACAGCTACTTCGTGGCGGGAGCGGTGACAGTGCTGACGGTGCTGATCGCCTTGCTGGCGGCCTATGGGTTCAGCCGCTTCAATTTCCGCGGCAAGGGCAGCCTCAACACGCTCATCATCAGCACGCAGACGATCCCGCCGATCACGCTTCTGATCCCCTTCTTCGGGCTTGTCGTCTCGTATCGTATCTTCGACACCTACGTCGCGCTGATCCTGACCTACCTGGTGTTTACGCTGCCCTACGCGATCCTGCTGATGACGGGATATCTGAACACCCTGCCCCGCGATCTCGACGAAGCTGTCGCCGTCGACGGCGGCACCAGTTGGACAGCGCTTTGGCGGGTGATCGTCCCGATCTCGCTGCCTGGTATCGTGGCGACGTCGGTCTACACCTTCCTGCTATGCTGGAACGAATTTCTCTTTGCCCTGACGCTGACGAAGTCAACGTCCATGCGCACCGTCCCGATCGGCATCCAATTGTTGATGGGGCAGCACGCTTTCGAATGGAACCAGATGATGGCGATGAGCGTGCTCGGCTCGCTACCGCTCCTGCTCATCTACCTCCTTGCCCAGAGGTTCTTCCTTGCCGGCATGACCGCGGGCTCGGTCAAGTAGAGATGTCCATGAAGACGCAGGGCGACATCAAGGAATGGGCGGTATCAAGGATTGGAAGGATGAACGTGAAAGACCTCAAAGTCGGCTGCCAGACTTTCACCTGGGAAATGCTGGGAGAGCGTTTTGCCGGCGGCCCGGACGATCTGTTGAAGGCGATTTCCGATGGCGGCTACGCCGGCATCGAGATCACCGACACGATGATCGGCCGCTATGCCGGCAGACCGGCAGAGTTCGCGACCGCTTTGAAGGCTTCCGGCCTGACGCTGGTCTCCTTCGCCTTCGGGTCGAAGAGCGGCTTCACGCAAAAGGATGAGATCGGCGCCGATCTCGAAACCGCCAGGCGCTGGGTCGACTTCGCGGCCGCCTTCCCCGGCGCGCTGGTATCGATGGGCTCGGCAACCGTCGTCTCCCATGGTCCGCGCGGCGACAAGTTCGCCATTGCCGCCGAGGTCTACAACAAGGCCGGAGAGATTGGTCGCAAGGCCGGCGTGCAGGTGGCGGTTCATCCGAGCTCGCATCACAACACGCTGCTCTTCGACCGCGCCGATTGTGACCGCATCTTCTCGCTGATCGACCCATCGCTGATCGGCTGGGTGCCGGACACCGGCCACATCCTGCGCGGCCGCCAAGACATGGCCGATACGCTCACCACCTATCGCGACCGCATCCGCTATGTGCATCTGAAGGACGTCGATGCCAGCGGCACCTGGGCGATGCTCGGCCAGGGCGTCTGCGACACGGCTAAGGTGATCGAGATCGCGAGCGCCGCACCCAACTTCAACGGCTGGCTGGTGCTCGAGGAGGAGTCCTCTATCGCTGCCGCCGATCCGGCTGGCGCGGTGAAGACAAACCGCCAGACCATGCACGGCTACGGGGCCTGAGGCGATGATCCGCAAACAAGACCGTCGTCTTCGTGTCGGTGTGCTCGGCTGCGGGCCGATCGCCCAGTTCGCGCATCTGGAATCCTGCGTGAAGGCAGCCAACGCCGACCTCTACGCCATCTGCGACGCGGCGCCCGACCTGCTCGCGCGCATGGGCGCCACCTACGAGCCGCAAAAAATGTATGGCGACTATGACGAGATGCTTGCCGATCCGGAGCTCGAAGCGGTGATCGTCGCGACGTCCGACACCTACCACGTGCCGATGTCGATCAGGGCGCTCGAAGCAGGCAAGCACGTGCTCTGCGAAAAGCCGATCGGCATTTCCGTCGAAGAAGGCGAGAGGCTGGCGGAAGCGGTCAAGCGCTCCGGCAAGGTGCTTCAGGTCGGGCATATGAAGCGCTTCGACCCGGCGCTGGAGGCGGCGCGCGATTTCGTGCGCGACGAGATGGGCGAGATCCTGGCGCTGAAGGCCTGGTATTGCGATTCCACCCATCGATACACCAATACCGACGCTGTGCAGCCGTTGTCCATCACCAGCAAGCTGGCGCGAAAGCCGGCCGGCAATCCGAAGGCGGACCTGAGACAATATTTCATGCTGGCGCATGGATCGCATCTGGTCGACACGGCGCGTTTCCTCTGCGGCGACATCACCGCCGTGCGTGCGCGCCTCAACGAGCGCTTCGGCGCCTATTGCTGGTTCGTCGAGACGGAGTTCGCCAATGGCGCGCTCGGCCATCTCGATCTCACCGTTGCTGTCCGCATGGACTGGCACGAGGGCTTCCAGCTCTATGGCGAGAACGGCTCGGTGATCGCGAAGACCTTCAATCCCTGGTATTTCCGCGCGAGCGAGGTCGACATCTTCCACGAGAAGGACGCGACCTCGCGCAAGCCGCTCGGCGCCGACGGCCACTTCTTCCGCCGCCAATTGGAAGGCCTCGCCGACACGGTGCTCAATGGCGCGCCGCAGCGCGGCGCCACTATCGAGGACGGGCTCGCTTCGATCCGCGCCATGGTGGCGATCGCCCGCTCGGTCGAAAGCGGCCAGCGCATCGAGCTCGCCGGCGTGACGGGAGCGGTCTGATGCAGGTCGGGGTGTTCGCCAGGACTTTTCCGGGCAGCGAGCCCGCCGGCGTGCTCGCCGGCGTCCGCGGCGCGGGCTTCGCGGTCGCCCAGTTCAACCTTGCCTGCGCCGGCCTGCCGTCGATGCCGGACGACGTTCCAGACGCGGCGATCCGCGCCATCGATGCCGCCGCCAAGGCTACCGGCGTCGGCCTCGTCGCGCTGTCGGGCACCTACAACATGGCACATCCGGACAGCCGGGTGCGCGATGACGGGCTGCGCCGGCTCGGGGTGGTCATCGAGACCGCGGCCGGGCTTTCGATCCCGCTCGTGACGCTGTGCACCGGAACGCGCAACGCCGAGGACCAATGGGCGCACCACCCCGACAATGCCGATCCCTCGGCTTGGGGCGACATGGCGCGGGAGATGGAGAAGGCGCTTCAGCTCGCCGAGCGCCACAGCGTCGATCTCGGCATCGAGCCGGAGCAGGCCAACATCGTCACATCCGCCGATGACGCTCTGCGGCTGATTTCCGAGATGGGCTCGAACCGGCTGCGGGTCGTGCTCGATCCCGCCAATCTGTTCGAGCGGGCGAATGCCGATGAAGCGCGCGCTATCGTCACCGAGGCGGTCGAGCGCACGGCGGGTCATGTGACGCTGGCGCACGCCAAGGACCGTTTTGCCGACGGGCGCTTCGCCGCGGCCGGGCAAGGCGTTGTCGACTTCGCCGAGTTCGTCGCTCGCCTGAAGGCCACAGGCTTCGACGGGCCGTTGGTGACGCACGGGCTTTCGGCCGAGGAAGCGCCGGGTGTCGCCCGCTTCCTCAAGGAGTTGGTCTGATGGTGGGCCAGATGGCGCTTCTTCGCGACGGCGCGACGCTGCTGGGCACCGATACGGGCGAAGGCCTGGCGGTCGTCTTTCAGCATGGGCTCGGCGGCAGCGAGGCGCAGGTCGCGCAGACTTTCCCCCCAGGCTTCCGGCGCGTCACGCTGGAATGCCGCGGGCATGGCGGCTCAGGGCTTGGCGAGCGGCAGCCGTTCTCGTTCGAAATGTTCACCGATGACGTGCTTGCCGCCGCCGATCGTGCCGGCCTCGACCGCTTCGTTGCCGGCGGCGTCTCGATGGGCGCTGTGATCGCGCTTCGCCTCGCCTGCCGTCATCCGCGGCGCGTCGCCGCCCTGGTCCTGGTGCGGCCGGCATGGACGTTTTCGCCGGCGCCGCCGAACATGCAGCCGATCACCGAGGCTGCCGAGCTCATCCTCGAACACGGAGCCGACAAGGGGCGGACGATCTTTGCACGATCAGACACGGCCACGCGGCTCTACCGCGAGGCGCCCGACAATCTGTCCTCACTGCTCGGCTATTTCGACCGGCCCAACGCCAAGGGGTTCGCGCAAGTGCTCGCCGACATCGCCAGCGATGGTCCAGGCGTTTCCGACCGCGACGTCGCGGCGCTCGACATTCCTGCGCTGGTCGTCGGCAACGCGATGGACGCGGTGCATCCGCTGTCGAGCGCCTACATGCTTGCCGCCGCGATGCCCCGCGCGGTTTTCGCCGAGATCACGCCGAAGGCGCGCAACAGCGCCAGACATTTCGGCGAATTGCACGAGCAGATCAGTTCCTTCCTCCAGTCCAACTCGAATGCCCGGAGCCTCATTCCGTCATGACCGCCAAGCCCGTCTCCGGACCCGCGGCAATAGCCGCACTGCCGCGCAACCGGCTTCTCGGCGAATTCTCGCTGTGGTCGGCGGATCTCGCCAATATGGAGCGCGACCTGAAGCGCATCGAAGCCCATGTCGATCTGCACCATATTGACGTGGCGGACGCCCGCTTCACGCCCAGCTTCCTGTTCTTCCCCGACATGGTGGCGCGCATCGCCAGGCTGACGGCGAAGCCGATCCACGTGCATCTGATGGTCGAGGCCGAAATCGTCGAAGCGCAGACGCGCCAGTTCATCGAGGCCGGCGCCGACCTCGTCACCGTCCATGCCGAGAACGGCGAGGCAGGCTTGCGCGCCGTGAAGCTGGCGCGTGAGCTCGGCGCAGAGGCCGGCGTGGTGCTGCGGCTGGAGACGGCGGTTGAAGCGATCGCGCCGTTCCTGCCGCGCGTGGCCTTCGTGACGCTGCTCGGCACCTCGATCGGCGTCAAGGGACAGAGCCTGTCCGACGAGGCCTGCCCAAGGCTGATCGAGGCGCGCGCGCTGATGAGGAAGGCCGGCCGCGAGGCCGACATCCGGCTCGCCGCCGATGGCGGCATCCGCCATGAGACGGTGCCGCTGCTGCGCGCCGCCGGCGCCGACACGGTGGTGCTGGGCTCGCTCGCTTTCGGCGATCCCGATCTCGCCCAGCGCATGGCCTGGCTGCATGGACTGAAGGCCGCCGCCTGATGAGCACGATCGCCCTTGCCTTCGATCTCGGCGGCACGGAACTGCGCGGCGCGCTGGTCGAGCGCAGCGGCGAGGTCGTCAAGCGCGTCTCGGCGCCGACGCTTGCCGGCGCCGGATCGGAAGCGGTGATCGGCCAGATCATCGCGCTGGCGGGCAGGCTGCTTAAAGAACACCCGCAGGCAAAGGTCAGCGGCATCGGCATGTGCGCGCCGGGGCCGCTCGACCCCAAGGCAGGCATCGTCATCGGGCCGCCGACGCTTGCCGGCTGGCACAACGTGCCGCTCATCGACATCCTCAGCCGCCAGTTCGGCCTGCCGGTGCGGCTGGAGAACGACGCCAACGCCGCGGCGCTCGGCGAATGGCGTTTCGGCGCCGGCCGCGGCGCGGGCTCGCTGGTCTTCGTCACCGTCTCGACCGGCATCGGCGGCGGCGTGGTCGCCGATGGCCATATCTATCATGGAAGGCGCGGGCTCGCGGCCGAGATCGGCCACATGACGATCACCGGCGAAGGCGACCGCTGTTTCTGCGGCAACGTCGGCTGCTTCGAGGCCGTTGCTTCCGGCACCGCGGTCGGGCGCCGGGCGACGCGGCGCACCAAGCCCGGCGACGGCTCGGTGCTCAGACACCTTTCCAACGACGGTGACGTCTCGGCCCGGCATGTCGTGGCTGCCGCGCGCGCCGGCGACGCGACCGCCCGCGAACTGGTCGCGGCCGAGGCGAAATGGCTCGGTATCGGCTTCACCAATCTCCTGCATCTCTATTCGCCGGATTTGATCGTCATGGGGGGCGGCCTCGCCAACGGGTTCGACCTCCTGGCACCAGGCATCAGGGCGACCGTGGAGGAGCGCGCCATGCAAGCCTATCGCGACGTGCCGATCGTGCCGGCCGAACTCGGCGACCGCGCCGGGCTGGTCGGCGCGGCAAGCCTTATCCTGTGGGAAGGCGAGCCGGGCACGGCGCTGGCGATGGTGCAGAATGAGGAGACGAAGCTCGGCGAAAAGACCGGCGCTTCGGCCCGATCGATCATCGAACGGATGAAGGAGAGCGAAGGGAACTGAGACCGCCTGCCTTCTTATTGTCTGCGCCCCGCTCGGCCTTGGGCTGAGGACGCGCCAGAAGATAAAGGGCGGCGACGTGCGTAATCATCAGCAGGGGCACATAGATGATCGGGATCGCGTAAGCGGCGCCCAGCTGCCCGGCCTGCTCGGGCAGATGAAGAACGGTGCCGTGATAGTAGTCGCCGACGAGGTCGACTATTCCCACCACATTGAAGGCTGCGACGGACGGCCAGAAGATCGAAGGCCGCCTCACGCCAAGCAGCGCCAGCATGGCCAGCAGCCCGGTCGCGAAATCGCCATAGGCGGCAAAGACCGCGAAGCCCGCCGGGAGGTTCGGGCCAACCACGCCCGGAACCAAGAAGACCAGCCCGAAGAAGCGGAAGCTATGCAGCGTCGCGATGGCGCGCTGCGCCTCGACGCGGTCCATGAGCTTGAGCCTCGGCCAGATATAGGCGCCGAAGCAAAGCAGCCACGGGACGTAGCCCAAGACGAGATGAATGTTGAAGATCGTCGCCGGCGACATTTTTGTCTCCCGTCAGAGATTGGCTGGAACGGCTTCGAATATCGCCCTCAGGATACCCACCCGGCCTTCCATCAGATTGCGTCCAAGATTGGCGGCATAATCCGCGAAACCCGGCCCCATCACGACGCCGAGATTCAGCGAAGGCGGCGGTCCGGACGCCCGCAACGCCGCGAACCAGGTTTCGCGGCACGCGATCCAAATCGTCCGTCATTGCCACTCCCCTTCGAGTTTCCAATCCAGAGCAGAGATACGACCGCTTTCTGCCGGGAACTATCCGCGATAATCTCCATGAGTCATGAAGCAGAACTTCACAGTCCGGCATGGCGCGCTCGACGGCGTCGAGGCGTTCCTGAGCGTCGCCAGGCATCGCAATTTCCGCAAGGCGGCGGCGGAGCTCGGCGTCACGCCGTCGGCGATCAGCCAGGCGGTGCGGACACTGGAGGCGCGCATTGGCGCCGCGCTCTTCACGCGCACGACACGCAGCGTCGGCCTGACCGAAGCCGGCGAGCGTTTTTTCGCGCGCGCCCGGCCGGCCTTCGAGGAATTGATTGCAGCAAGCGAGGTCGCGCGCGAAATCGGCCAGCGGCCGGCCGGACTCCTGCGTCTCTCCGTGCCGCCCGCGGTCGTGCCGACGCTACTGGAGCCGATGGTCGCGTCCTTCTGCCAGACCTATCCCGCGATCGAGCTGGAGATCGTCGCTAGCGGCGAGCTGGCCGACCTCGCAGCCGAGGGATTCGACGCCGGCATCCGGCTCGGCGACCTCATCGCGGCCGACATGGTTGCGGTTCGACTGACGCCGCCTTTCCCGATGGTGGTCGTCGGCAGTCCCGACTATCTACGCCAGCGAACAACGCCGGAGCGCATCGAGGATCTGCGCCACCATGCCTGCCTGCGCCTGCGCCGATCGAACGGTTCGGTCGCGCCGTGGCGCTTCGCCAAAGGCAACAAGGCGGTCGAGGCAATCGTTTCCGGGCCGTTCATCGCCCACGACTATCCCACGCTTCTTGGCGCCGCGATCCGGGGCGCCGGGCTTGCCCAGGTACCAAGCCCGATTGCCGCCGCGGCGCTCGCGGACGGGCGCCTCGAGACGCTGCTTTCGGCCTTCGCCGCCACATCGCCGGGCGTCTTTCTCTACTACCCGGAACAGCATCAGGTCCTGCCCAAACTGCGCGCATTCATCGATCACATCAGGCTTCGAGGCGGCGCCGAGACTTCCCGAAAACGGCCGAGGGAACGGCAGGCGCAGGCCTAACGCATCAGGCGGATCGGGCAGCGATCAGCGACTGGATGCGTTTGGCATCGAACCGTTCACGGGATTATAGACAACCGTCCCAACTCCGGACGGCCGTCGACCGCGAAAACCGAGAATTCCGGCTCGATCAGCCCGATCTCGGGATGCCTCAGGCGCTTCACGCCTTCGCTATGAGCGGCGACAAGGTCGTTGTCCCGCCACAGCGCCTCGGGGCACACGCTTCCTTCAGGCGCGGAGCAGATCAGCGAGGCTGTCGGACTTCTCGACCTTGTCGGTAAGATCGAGCCCCGAGAGCAGATCGACCAGATGGCTGTTCATCAGCGCCGCGGCGTCGGCGCTGTCGCCGGCTTCAATGGCGTCGACCAGCGCGTGATGGGCATGTTTCTCGCAGGTCGCGTCGCGGCGCTTCCAATAGAGCGCGATGATCAGCGAGGAATGCGAGACGAGGTCACGCACGAAGTTGGTGAAGACCGAATGCGCCGCGATCTCGGCGATGCCGACATGGAAGCGCGCCGACAGCATGATTGCGTCGCTGTCGCGACCGGCATGCAGCGCCTCATGCTCCTTCTCCAGGTGCATTCGCAATTGCGCGATGTCGGCGGGTACCGCCGCCTTGGCGGCGAGCGCCGCCACCTTGGGCTCGATCAGCGCCCTCGCCTCGAACACTTCGCGCGCCTCGATCTTCGAGGGCTGCGCGACGAAGGCGCCGCGATTGGGCTCCAGCCGCGCCAGCCGGTCATGCGCAAGGGCCTGCAGGGCGGCGCGGACGACGGTGCGGCTCACCGAATAGATCGACGCCAGCTCGTCCTCCGGCAGCTTGGTGCCCGGGGCGAGACGATGGCTGACGATGGCGTCTCTCAGCCCATAGTAGATCGGCGACCAGCGCGCTGCCGGCTTGTCGTCGCGATCGTCTTCTCTGAGTACCGTCAACATGCTTTCAATGCGCAGGCCCGACGCGGCCCGCTCTGTCCCCAAATCCCCAGCGGCCGGTCCAATCTAGTGACGCTCGCGCCCCGGTCAATCCCGCGGGACCGATCTCCCGGGGCCACGCTAGCCGGGCGAACCGGCGCCCCGGGGCGACGCCGAAGCAAAGATACCGGCGAAACGCTTCCCGCGCGGGGCGGCATAGCCGCCGATCTTCGATGTCTTCAAGCCGACCTTGAACAGGCTCTCGGCCAGGGTGACGGCGCAGACGACGCCATCAAGCACCGGAACGCCATGCTCCTCCGACAGGCTGTGCGCAAGGTCGGCCATGCCGGCGCAGCCCAGCACGATCGCCTCGGCGTGATCCTCGCGGATGGCGCGCGCGATCTCCTCCGATATCCGGTGTCTTGCATTCGAGCCCGGTCGTTCGAGCTCCAGCACGGCGACCTCGGACGAGCGCACTTTGGCGCAGCGCGAGGCAAGACCGTATTTCGCAAGGTTGTGCTCGATGGCGGGGACTGAGCGGGCAAGCGTGGTGACCACGCTGAACTTGCCGGCGACCAGGCTGGCGAGATGAAAGGCCGCCTCGCCGATGCCGATGACCGGCGCTTCGGTCGCGCAGCGAGCGGCGTCGAGCCCGGTATCGTCGAAGCAGGCGATGACATAGGCATCCGCCGCCGGCGCCTTGCTCATCTCGGCGATGATGCCCGGAATCGCGAACACCTCGTCGAAATAACCCTCGATGCTCGGCGGGCCATCGGCCGGATTGACAGCGATGATTTCGGTTCCTGAGGACGCGACGCTTGTCGCCGCCTTGCCGATCTTGCCGGTCATCGACGCGGTCGTGTTAGGGTTGATGACGAGTATGCGCATTAAAATCAGCCTCAGATCTCGCCGCCGAGATAAAGACGCTTGACCCGGTCGTCGCTCAGCAATTCGGCGGAGTTGCCGCTCAGGGCGACGCTGCCGGTGGTCAGCGCATAGGCGCGCTGCGAAATGCGAAGCGCCATGCGGGAATTCTGCTCGACCAAAAGAACACTGACCTGCTCGTCGCGATTGATGGCGACAATCGAGCGCGCGATGTCCTGGACAAGTTTCGGCGCGACTCCGAGCGACGGCTCGTCGAGCAGCAAAAGCCTCGGCTTGGCCATCAGCGCGCGACCGATGACCAGCATCTGCTGTTCGCCGCCGCTCATCGTGCCGGCGGCTTGCGAGAAACGCTCCTTCAGCCGCGGAAAGCGCCCCAGCACCATCTCCAACGTCGCCGCGATCTCGGCCTTGCTGGAGCGCGTGAAGGCGCCCATCAAAAGGTTGTCCCTGACCGTCATGTAAGGAAAGACGCGGCGCCCTTCCGGCACCATGGCGATCCCCATCTTGACGATCTCGTCTGGGGCGGAGCCGTCGATGCGCTTGCCGTCATAGTGGATCTCGCCGGACCTGATCCGGTTGAGCCCGGTGATGGCGCGCAGGATCGACGACTTGCCGGCGCCGTTGGCACCGATCAGCGCGACGGTCTCGCCCTCATTGACCTCGAGCGAGACGCCCTTCAGCGCATACACGTGATCGTAATAGAGTTCGACCTTCGCGAAGTTCAGGATCTGGTTCATAGCCCGATCGCCTCGTCTTCGCTGCCGAGATAGGCTTCGATGACCTTATCATTGGCCTGGATTTCCGACGGCGTTCCCTCGGCGATCTTCTGCCCGAAATTGAGCACTACGATGCGGTCCGAAATCTTCATCACGGCCGGCATGTCGTGCTCGACGAGCAGGATGGTGAGGCCGAGATCGCGCAGGCGCCGCACCATCGCCACCATGCGCATCGTCTCCTCGTGATTCATGCCGGCGAAGGGCTCGTCGAGCAACAGGATGGAGGGATCCGTAGCAAGGCCGATGGCGATGCCCAGCGCGCGCAAATGGCCATGTGGCAGATTGCGGGCGATCTCACCGGCAAGCGAAGCCAGGCCGAGCAGCGCCAGGATCTCGTCGGCGGACTGGCCGAAAGCCGCTTCGTCGGCCTTGGCCGTGCCGGTGCCGAGGAAGAAGCCGACGAGGCTCGCCTTGGAGCGCAGATGATGCGCGATGATGACGTTGTCGCGCACGCTCATGTTCTTGAAGATCGTCGTTTCCTGGAAAGTACGCACCACGCCCTTGCGGGCGGCGATATGCGGCGCCATGCCGGAGATGCGCTCGCCCTTCAGGCGGACCTCGCCGGACGTTGGCCGCAGGAACGACGAGATCAGCTTGAACAGCGTCGACTTGCCGGCGCCGTTCGGACCGATAACCGAGAGAATCTCCTTCTCGCGCACCGAGAAGGAGACGTTGTTGACCGCGACGAGACCGCCGAAGCGCTTGGTGATGCCGGAAACTTCGAGCATTTCGGCCATGGCTCAAGCCTTCTTCCGGGTCGGAACCGTGAGGCTGAGCAGGCCGTTGGGCAGCACCAGCATCAAAACGATCATCAGGCCGGAATAGATCAGGAGCTGGAACTGACCGGTCTGGAACAAGAGGTCCCAGCCGAAATAGAGCACCAGCGTGCCGAGCATCGGCCCGAACACGTAGCCGAGGCCGCCGAGGAAGCAGTTCAGCATGAAGTTGACGGAATCGGTGACCGTGAAGCTCGAGGGGTAGATCGACTGCGAGATGGCGGCGAAGATGGCGCCGGCGAGACCGCCGAAGAAGGATGACACCGCATAGGCGATGACGCGCAGATAGGCGATGTTGACACCGATCGAGGAGGCGAGTTCCTCGTTCTGCTGCAGCGACTGGCAGAGCTTGCCGATGCGCGAGTTGACCAGCCGATACATCACCGCGAAGCAGACCACCATCAGCGTGACTGCCAGCAGGTAGAAAGCGAGCCGCGAATTCTGCAGCGTGGCGAAGTCCGGAATGATGGTCAGCCCGAAGACCGAGAGCGCGCCGGGCAGTGGGATGCTGACGATGCCCTTGGCGCCGTTGGTGATCGGCAGCGCCAGCGCCAAGAGCCGCACGACCTCGGTCAGAACCAGCGTCACCATGGCGAAATAGACGCCGCGCAGCCGCAGGATCGGCAGACCGATCAGCACGCTCGCGGCGGCGCAGAAGAGACCGGCGACAGGCAGCGTCAGCCAGAACGACCAGCCGTGGTTCATCACCAGTATGGCCGAGACATAGCCGCCCATCAGCGCGTAGGCGCCCTGGCCGATATTGATGCGGCCGATGTAGAAGGTGAGCCAGACGCCGGCGCTGGCGATGCTGAGCAGCGCCACCGAGGTCAGCGTGTAGTAAAGGTCGATGCGGCCGCTTGCCGAGATCGCGGCCGGCACGGCGATGAAGACGATCGCCAGGAAGGCTGCGACCGAAGCGATCTTCATGTTGCGATTTTGAGTCATGGCGCGATCAACCCCACGGCTTGCCCATCAGCCCGTTGGGGCGGATCGACAGAAACACCATCAGGGCGGCGAAGATGGCGAGGTAGGTGACGTCGCCATATTCGCGCAGCGCGGTGAGGCCGACCGATTCCATCATGCCGAGAATGAAGCCGCCGGCGATCGCCCCGCCGACGACGCCGGCGCCGCCGATCATCACCATCAGGAAGGCCTTGATCGAGATCGGGCCGCCAATACCGGAATTGACGCCGGTAATGGTGACCAGCAGGCTGCCGACAATGCCGGCGAGCATCGCCCCCATGGCAAAACCGATCATCGAATAGCGGTCGACCCTGACACCCATCAGCTGGGCCGCGACACGGTCCTGGGCGAGCGCGCGCATGGCGCGGCCGACCCGGCTGTATTGCATATAAAGGACAAAGGCGGCGATGAAGACGATGGCCAGAGCGCCGACAACCAGGCGGTCATAAGGCATGATGATGCCGGCCTCGTTGAAGACGCCTTTGACGATCTTGGGAACGCCGCGCTGCTTCTCACCGAACATGAGCAGGATGACGGCGTCGAAGAAGAAGGCCGTCGCGGCGGCGAGCAGCATGGTGCTCTCCTCGCGGTGGCTGCGCCGGATGACGGTTCGAAAGAGAAATTTCTCCATCAGCGCGCCGATGACGGCGAGCGTCACACCGGAGGCCAGCAGGGCCACCACGAAGGGCAGGCCCAGCTGGCCGTAGACGGTGTAGGTGATGAACCCGCCCAGAACGTACATCTGCCCGTGGGCGAAATTCAGCACGTTCATCAGGGCGAAGATCAGGGTTAGCCCGAGCGCGATCAGCGCGTACTGAGCGCCGAGATATAGTCCGTTGGCAATGACCTGTTCCATGGATCCCTTCGATCTTCCGCGGGGTCCGAGCATCGCTCGGACCCCCGGCATTCGGGAGGAAGTAACCTTAGGAACCCAAACCTAGTCGACGGAGCCGACGAACAGGGTCTGGAAAGCGCCGTCCTTGTATTCGTTGACCACCATCGGCACGGCGAGCTGGCGCTTCTGGCCGAAGGAGGTGGCGCCGACATAGCTCAGCTTGGCGTCGCCCTTCAGGAAGGGATTGGGCGCCGAGAAGGTGTCCATGGTCTTCTTGAATTCGTCGACATTGTTGATGGCGGCGGGATTGGCCTTCAGCGTGTCGATAATGTACTCCAACGCGTAGACCTTGGTGTTGGACTCGTCGTTATACTCGCCGAACATCTTGGTGTAGCGGGCGACGAACTCCTTCATCTCATCCGAAGCGATCTCCGGCGTCGAGGCACCGCCGACGGAGATGAAGCCGTTGGCGTATTCGCCGGCGCCCTCCTCCAGAACCTTGGCGTCCTGCGCCGTCTCGGTCGAGATCAAGCCCTCGAAGCCGAGTTCGCGGGCGGCGCGGATGAGCAGCGGCGCGTTGGCCGGCGCCACGCCGGACAGCACCAGCAGATCGGGCTTCAGCGCGACGATCGGGGTCAGCACCGGCGTGAAGTCGCGGGTGTCGTTCTGGTAGGTGTCGTTCTGCGCGACGACGTCGAGCCCGAGCGCCTTGGCCGCCTCGACGCCGCTGTCACGCTGGCTGAGCGGGTCAGATTCGTTCGCGGCGACAAAGGCGATCGTCTTCACGCCCTTGTTTTCCTTAAGGTATTTATAGATCGCCGGGCCCGACTGATAATTGGCGATCATGCCGAGCACGGCGTTCGAGGCCGGCTTCTGGTAGAGCGCCTTCGGGAAGGCGTAGGGGAAATAGATGATGCCGTTGGCCTCAGCGACAGGCCGCACCGCGGCAGCGCCGTCATCGACATTGGGTCCGACGACATAGTGGATGCCCTCCTGCGCCATCTTCTCCATGCCGGCGATGGCGCGCTTGGGATCCTTCTGGTCGTCGAAGGTAACGATTTTGATGTTGTAGGTGTCGTCGCCGATCTTGACGCCGCCTTTTTCGTTGAGCCATGCGGCGCGCGTTTGCATCGAGCGCACATTGGACGTGCCCCAGGCGGCGGCGGGACCGCTGGTGACACCAACGAAGCCGATCTTCAGTTCCTTGTTTTCAGCCTGCGCGGACGGGATGGCAATGGCGGCAATGGCCAGGGTCGAAACGGCGCCAAGCACCATCGATTTCAAAGTCGAGCGTCGGTCGATCATATCGGTTCCCTTCTGGTTATCGCGCTTTTGTTTTTGCTCATGGGCTGCGCGGATAGCCTATGGGAAGCCGCCTGCGACTGATTGTCAACACATTTCTTTAGTATTGTATACAATCTTTGGGCTGAATGTGTGCGACGGCTGATGCGCTAACGTTGGGCGGACCCCGAGGGAGGCCGGCCGCCTGAATGGCAACGGCGAATCGATCAGTCTGCGGCATGATGACCAGAGGCTCTCGCGGCTTACCGGCGGCTGGCCCGTACGAATGCCGCGGGGCAGACCCTATTTTCCGCAGTGATGGTCGTTGATCTTGTTCAGCGCGTTCGCGTCCGGCCCCGTCCGGTGGTACGAACACGCGCCCGCCGCCGTGGTGACCAGCATGGCGTCATAGTAGCGCGGCCCGCCGAACAGGATGTCGATGAGGTCGCCTTCGGCCGGAACGTAGCGCTCCTGCTCGATGGGGTGCTTGAGGTGCCGATCGCCGGCGTATGCCGCGCCGGACCCGCCAATGGCCGTGGCCAGAACGAGAACGGAGATCGCAAGGTTTTTCGTCATCGGCGGAACCCTTCCGGCCATTCGGATCACCAGCATATCCAAAATCGCCAAGGGAACAAAAGTTCCCGGAATCTGTCTGCAAAATAGCTCGGCCTGGTTGGACGCCACACACGTTCCCTTTGCTGCTTCCCTTTGCTGCGGTTACTCGAAGGAGTAGGTAAAGCCTTCCTTGGACGCGCCGACGGTGACCTTCGTCAGCTTTGCGCCCTCGAGCGAGCGGTTGAGCACGCCGCGGCTGAGCTCCGGCAGCAGCGTATTGGTGAGGATGGCGTCGATCATGCGGCCGCCGGACTCGATCTCGGTGCAGCGCGCCTTGACCAGGTCCATGACGCCGTCGCCGATGACCAGTTCGGCATCGTTGGTCGCTTTAAGCCGCCGCGCGATCTTGCCGAACTGATGGCGGGCGATCGCCTCGATCATCGCATCCGACAGCGGATAATAGGGGATGGTGACGACCCGGCCGAGGAAGGCGGCCGGGAAAACCTTCAGCAGCGGCGCGCGCAGGGCCGCGTCCAGGTCGTCGATGCCGGTCCGCACGGTGCCGTTCTTGGTGCGGTCCATGATGACGTCGGAGCCGACATTCGAGGTGAGCAGGATCAGCGTGTTCTTGAAATCGATGCGCCGGCCCTCGCTGTCGTCCATCATGCCCTTGTCGAAGACCTGGAAGAAGATCTCGTGAACGTCGGGGTGCGCCTTCTCGACCTCGTCGAGCAGGATCACCGAATAGGGTTTTCTGCGCACCGCCTCGGTCAGGATGCCGCCCTTGCCGTAGCCGACATAGCCGGGCGGCGCGCCCTTCAGCGTCGAGACGGTATGCGCTTCCTGGAACTCGGACATATTGATCGAGATCAGGTTCTGCTCGCCGCCATAGAGCGTCTCGGCAAGCGCCAAAGCGGTCTCGGTCTTGCCGACGCCGGACGGGCCGCAGAGCAGAAACACGCCGACCGGCTTTTCCGGCGCGCCAAGGCCGGCGCGGCTGGTCTGCACGCGTTTGGCGACCATCTCCATCGCATGATCCTGGCCGACCACGCGCTCGGACAGGGTCGCGGCGAGCCTGAGCGCCTTTTCGGTCTGGCTGGACAGCATCCGTCCGGTCGGGATGCCGGTCCAGTCCTGCACCACGGCGGCGACCGCATTGCGATCGACCGAAGGCAGGATCAGCGGCGTCTCGCCCTGCGCCGCGGCAAGCTCCGCCATCAGCTCGCGCAGCCGCGCGAGATCGGCAGACGAACCGGCCGATCCCTCGGCGATCGTCTCTGCAACGGCCGCCTCGGGTTCGACCGCCCCGCCGTTCGCCGCCTTGGCTTTCGAGCCCTTGGATTTCGCGGGCTTGGTTTCAGCCGCCTTGCTCTCAGTCGCCTTTGCTTCGGGAGTTTCGGACGCAGCCGGCTCAGCCGCTACGGTATCCTCACCGGCCTCCCCGGCCGCATCGAGCGGCACGCCTTCACCGCGCAGTTTGGCGCGCAGGTCAAGTATCTCGGCGACCAGTGCTTTCTCGCGATCCCAGCGCGCCTGGGCGGCGGCTAAGGTGGTCTCGGTTTCCGCCAGCCCGGCGTCGACGCGAGCCTGCCGGTCGGCGACCTCGATGCCGATCGCCGCCTCGCGGCCGATGATGCCGCCCTCGACTTCCAGCGCCTGGCGGCGGCGCAGAATGTCCTCCACCTCGGCCGGCGTCGCATGCTGCGAGATCGCGACGCGGGCGCAGGCCGTGTCGAGCAGGCTGACGGCCTTGTCCGGCAGTTGCCTGGCCGGAATGTAGCGGTGCGAGAGCGCGACCGCCGCCTCGATCGCCTCGTCCAGGATCTGCACCTTGTGGTGCTGCTCCAGGACGCCGGCGACGCCGCGCAGCATCAGCACCGCCACCGCTTCCGACGGCTCCTCGATCTTGACCACCTGGAAACGGCGCGTCAGCGCCGGGTCCTTCTCGATATGCTGCTTGTATTCGGCCCAGGTCGTGGCGGCTACGGTGCGCAACTCGCCACGCGCCAGCGCCGGCTTCAGAAGATTGGCAGCATCGCCGGTTCCCGCGGCACCGCCGGCGCCGATCAGCGTATGCGCTTCGTCGATGAACAGGATGACCGGCACCTCGGAGGCCTGAACCTCGTCGATGACCGCCTTCAGCCGCTTCTCGAACTCGCCCTTGACGCTGGCGCCCGCCTGCATCAGCCCGACATCGAGCATGCGCACGCTGACATTCTCAAGCGTCGGCGGCACGTCGCCCTGGGCGATGCGGAGCGCAAATCCTTCGACCACCGCCGTCTTGCCGACGCCGGCCTCGCCGGTCAGGATCGGGTTGTTTTGCCGGCGTCGCATCAGGATGTCGACGATCTGCCGGATTTCCGGATCGCGGCCGACGACCGGATCGATCTTGCCGTCGCGGGCGCGCTGGGTGAGGTCGGTCGCGTATTTCGCCAGCGCCGAATCTCCACCCGGACCGCGCTTCATCGGCTGTTCGTCGGCCTGAGCGGCGGGAGGTGAGCCGGCTTCGAGCGAGCCTTCGGTGACATCGGCGAAACGGGAAATGACGCCGTCGGCATCGATCTTGTCGAATTCGGCGCTGATTTTCGACACCAGGCCCTCGAGCACCGGCGTCTTCAGACAGGCCAGCAGGATGTGGGCGCTGCGCACCTCCTCCACGCCGAACTCCAGCGTCGCCAGGTTCCAGCCTTCCTGGATGGCGTGGAAGATGTGATCGGAGAACTCCTCGACCGAGGTCGCGCCGTAAGGCAGCTTGTCGATGGCCCGGGTCATGTCAGCTGTCAGCCGGCTGACGTCCAGCCCGGCATCGGCAATGATCATCTGCACGTCCGAGCGCTCGGACAGCACCAGTTGCTGGATGAAGTGGACGAGCTCGACATAAGGGTTGCCGCGCAGCTTGGCCGTGTCGGCCGCGGCCTTGAAGGCGCGCACCCCCGTGGCGTTGAGCTTGGCGACAAGTTCCTTACGCTTGAAGCTCTGCGATGACCGGCGCTGTTCCATCGAACCTGCTCCCGCAATCTGCCGCCCGTACCCTGCCATATAAGCGGCGGCTTGACAAAGCCGTGTGACGGATAAGGCGTTTTGGATCCATCCGGGCGGCACTGCCCGGTTACACAAGCTCTGCAATGTCGTGCAAGAAACACCGGATTGCGGTCCGGGCTATGCGAGCCATTTCACATACCCGGCCCGGCAATCGCGCAATGGGTTTTGCCGAAAGAGAACGGTCGCGTTTAGCTTCCGTTAGTTTTTGAGCAGCTGCTCAATTGTCGTGACGCGAGGCCAGTGGTAACGTTGCGTCACATAGGGTCTCAGGGCCGCTGGCTGGGGGTTAGGTGTGATAGATCTCGCACTCTGGCTGAATCCTCTGAACGGTGAAAATCCGTCGGGAGAGGACTTGCGTAACGACCCGGCCTTTCACGAGCTGGAGCGCCTGACCGAGCCCCAGATCAAGGTCGTTCACGACGGCAACAACAAGGCTGTCACGCAATCCTCCCCCGTCGACTGGGCCGCCGTGCTCGACAAGGCGGAAGAACTTCGCTCCCGTGGCCGCGATGTGCGCCTGCTGGTCGTCGTCGCGCGCGCTTTAGCCAACGAGGAAAGGCTGGCCGGCCTTGCGCAAGGCCTGACGCTGATCGCCAGGACGTTCGACCAGTACTGGGACACTATGCATCCGGCATTGCGGGCCAACGCGCCGCCGCGGGACGCCGCCTTGCGCCGGATCAATGCGCTCCTCGATCTCCAGAACGGTCAGGAAGGCCTGTTGGCGGACCTGCGCGAGATGATCTTCTTTTCACCGCGCCAGGTTGGGCCGATCAGCGGACGCGACCTGGAACGGGGCGCCCTCGACGAACGTGTCATGCTGCAGGAAGCGGCTTCGGGGCTGGGCGTTTCCGAAAAAGCCGCGCTGGCGAGCGCCCACAGCCAGCTCCTGAACCGGGTGCGCAGCGGCTGCGTGGCGCAGCTCGACCAGGCCGGCGAGGCGATGACCGCGCTGCTCGCCGATGCCCGCGCGGTGATCGCCGCTCTCGACGAGGTCGACGCCGCCCTAAACAGGCGCATCGACGGCAACGGCCCCGCCATTCCGGAATTGAGACGCTTCCTGCAGCGTTTGCTGACGACGCTGGAGCGGAATTCCGCCGCCGGTGCCGGGGCGAACGGGGCCGCAAAGCCAATCCCGCAGCCGGCGGAACCGGCAGCGCCCGGCCCAAACGGCCATGGTGCCGAAAGGATGGGCGCCGAAGCGAGGGGAGCCGAAACGATGGCAAGTGTCGTAAGCTTTGCGGAACCGGGCGCCGGGCTGCCCGACCGGATCACCTCGCGCGACGACGTCGTCAAATGCCTCGACCTCGTCGTCGCCTTTTATGACCGCACCGAGCCGTCGAGCCCGATCCCGCATCTCGCCCGCCGCGTGCGCCGCATGGTGCACATGGATTTCGTGGAACTGATGGAAGATCTCGCCCCGTCGGGGCTGAAGGAATTCCGGCTGCTTGCCGGTGTCCCCGATCCGAAGAAGCCGGCCCAGAAGGATGAAAGGTAACAAGCATGCCAGCAGAGAGCAAAGCGAAGGTCATCGAAAGAAACCGCGCCCCGCGCGTTCAGATCGCCTACGACGTCGAGACCTATGGCAGCCCGACGACGATCGAATTGCCGTTCGTCATGGCCGTGATGGCCGATCTTTCCGGCGCTTCACAGACCAAGGAAGCGGTGAAGTCGGTGCTCGACCGCAACTTCGTCGAAACCGACGCCAACCGCTTCCCGAAGTTCATGGAGGCCATGGGGCCGCGGGTGAAGGCGCGGGTGAAGAACACGCTCCCGCAAGCCGAAGGCGCGGAGCGGGACGAAGAGCTCGCGATCGATCTCACCTTCTCCAAGATGGGCGATTTCGCGCCGGACAAGATCGCCGAGCAGGTGCCGCAGCTGGCCGAGATCCTCAAGATGCGCCGGCAGCTCGAAGAGCTGCTCGGCTTCATGGATGGCCGCGTCGACGCCGAAAAGCGCATCGCGCAGCTTCTGAACAACGAACCGCTGCTGAGCAAGATCGCCGACCAGGCGATGTCTGAGGGCAAGGGCGAGGAGTAAGTCATGGCTGAACAGCAAAAAACCGCAGCCGCCACCGCCGAGGCGGAAGCGATTGACCTCGGCGAATTCAGCGGTCTCCTGGAAAAGGATTTCAAGGTCAAGAAGGACGACAGCGAGAAGCTGCAGCAGCTGGTGCGCAACCTGGCGCTGGCGGCGCAGTCGCGCTCCGAAACCACCACGATCTCGTCCAATGCGATCAAGTCGATCAAGTCGCTGATTGCCGGCATCGACAAGATGCTGACGACGCAGGTCAACGAGATCCTGCACGCGCCGGAAGTGCGTGAGATGGAAGGCACCTGGCGCGGCCTCTGGTATCTCGTCAACAACACCGAGACGGATACGAAGCTCAAGATCCGGGTGATGAACATCTCCAAGGAACAGCTGGCCGACACGCTGGAAGACTATGAAGGCCAGATGTGGGACCAGAGCCCGGTCTTCAAGAAGGTCTATACGGACGAGTATTCGATGCTGGGCGGCGAGCCGATCGGCTGCATCATCGGCGCCTACGAATTTTCGAACCATCCGCGCGACGTCGGCCTGCTGCGCAACATCTCCGGCGTCTGCGCCTCGGCGCACACGCCCTTCATCGCCGCCGCCTCGCCGCGCCTGTTCCGCATGGACAGCTGGCAGGAACTGCCGAACCCGCAGGACCTGCAGATGATCGTGAACAACCCGGCCTATGCCTCGTGGCAATCGCTGCGCGAGAGCGAGGACGCCCGCTATATCGGCCTCACCATGCCGCGGGTGCTGGCGCGGCTGCCCTACGGCTCGGAGACCGTTCCGGTGAAGGGTTTCACCTTCGAGGAAGAGGTGGGAGGCGACCACAACAAATATGTCTGGATGAACGCCGCCTTCCCGATGGGCGTCAACATCAACCGCAGCCACAAGCTTTATGGCTGGGGCACGCAGATCCGCGGCGTCGAAAACGGCGGCACGGTGCTCAACCTGCCGGTGCACGCTTTTCCGACCGACGACGGCTCGATCGCGATGAAATGCCCGACGGAGGTCGCCATCGACGACCGGCGCGAAGCGGAGCTTGCCAAGCTCGGCCTGATGCCGATCCTGCACCGGAAGAACACCGACCTTGCGGCCTTCATCGGCGCCCATTCGCTGCAGGATGACGAGACGCGAGCCGGGCGTCTGGTCGATCCCGACGCGCAGGCCAACGAGCGGCTCAGCGCCAACCTGCCCTACCTATTCCCGGTCTCGCGCTTCGCCCACTACCTCAAGGCGATCGCGCGCGACAAGATCGGCTCGTTCAAGGAACGCACCGACATGCAGATCTGGTTGACCGAATGGATCAACCGGTACGTGCTGGCCAATCCAGCCTTTGCCGACGACAAGGCGCGCGCCAAGCGCCCGCTCGCCGCGGCCGAGGTCCAGGTCGACAGCGTCGAAGGCCGGCCCGGTTACTACAATGCCCGTTTCTATCTGCGTCCGCACTACCAGCTGGAAGGCATCAATGCCTCGCTCCGGCTGGTGTCCGAACTGCCGTCAGTGAAGGGGTGAAATCGCAAGCATAGTCATCTTGTTTGGTTGAGAGCGGTGGAGAAAGACAATGCCTTCAATGAAGATCGATGGTTTTCTGAAAGTTCCGGACATCAAGGGTCCCAGCGTGCGCGATGGCCACGAAGACGAGATCGAAGTCCATGGCGTCGACTACAAGATGATCGCGCCCTACGATCCCAATTCGCTCTCGCGCCGCGGGCGCGTATCCTTGGGGATGATCAAGTTCACCAAGCATTACGACAAGTCGTCGCCTTACCTGAAGAAGGCGCTGTTCGACAACAAGGCGCTCGACGAGGTGGTGTTTTCGGCGCGCCGCACCATCGATGGCGAGACCAGCGATTATCTGGTGGTGACGCTCAGCGACGCCTCGATCATGGAATACGACATGAAGCAGGCCGATGACGAGGCCGACCTGATCCAGGAAGAAGTGAGCTTCGCCTACAAGAAGATCAAATTCGTCTACGACAAGGACGACGAGATCGAAATGGATGTCTATGTCGGCAAGTGAGGCCAAACGGCCCGGCGCAAGGGCGCAGCTCGCCGGCAGTTCGCGAGCAAAGCGCGAGGCGGTCCAGCCCTCCCTCTGGGACCGCCTCATCAACGACCTGCCCGGGCTGACGTCGGAGATCGAAGGGCTGCGTCGCCTGCTGGAAGAAGAACTCGGCGCCGAGCGCGTCGAGGCTCTTCTTGCCGGCAGCGCACGCGCCATCGATGCCGATGCGGAACTCACCCCCGACCAGAAGCGGCGCCTGCACCGTCTGGTGTTCCAAGCCGAACATCGCGCCGAGATCGAAAGCCGCGGCGTGGTGGTGTCGGCGCGGGTGCTCAGGGAAGCCGTCCGGCGCGACATCGAAGCCTTGTTCAACACCGAGCGCTTCGAGTCCGTTCCGATGCTTTCCGATGCCGAGCACGAACAGCCCCTGGACGAGCTGCCGTCGCTCGCAGACTTTCCGGAGGTGCGCCGCAGCGTCGTGAACTACGGCGTGCCGTCCTTCTCCGGCCGCTCGTCGCGGGACTTCGACCGCGATACCCTGGCGCGCGAGATCCGCGCGGTGCTCGCCACCTTCGAGCCGCGGCTCAAGGAAAGCGCCACGACGGTCAATGTCACCCTCGGCGACAAAAGCGTCGGCCTGAAGATCGAGATCGACGCCGTGCTGATCATGACGCCGACGCCGGAACGCATGCGGCTGCGCACCACGATCAATCTCGACAACGGCTTGGCGCGAACCGAATTCCGGGAGACCTGAGATGGATCGGGTCTTCGTCGAATATTACGAAGAAGAACTGACCCATATCCGGGCGCTTGCCGCGGAATTCGCCGACATGCATCCGGCGGTCGCCCGCAACCTTTCCCTCGACACCGTCCCCTGTCCGGACCCCTATGTCGAACGGCTGCTCGACGGCGTGGCCTTCCTTGCCGCGCGCACGCGGCTGAAGGTCGACGCCGAGCGCTCGCGCTTCTCGCGCGCCGTGCTCGATGTGCTTTATCCGGACCTTGTCACCCCGGCGCCGGCAACGGCGATGGCGGTGCTGAAACCCGGCCAGCAGGTGCAGTCGATGATCGCCGGCCATACCGTCGCGCGCGGCACACGACTGGTCTCCAGCCTGCATCCGGGGCTGTCGACGCGGTCAACCTTCACCACCGCGCAAGAGATCACGCTGTGGCCGATCGCGATCACCTCTGTCAGCTATTTCCAGGATCGCAGCGCGCTGGCTGCCGCCGGCATCGGCCCGGTCGGCGGCGCGCGCGGCGAGGCAGCGCTGCGCGTCGCGCTTGCGCGCACCGGAAAGGGCAAGCTCAGCGAGCTGTCGCTCGACCGCCTCGATCTCTATTTCGCCGGGCGCGCCAAGGCGCCGCTCCTGTTCGACGCGATCTTCGGGGCCTGCTTGGCCGTCGGCGCGCGGGTGGAAGGAAAGACCAATCTGCTATCGGCGCTGCCCGAGCCCGAAATGGTCGGCATCCGCGACGACGAGGCGCTGATGCCGCGCACCCGCCCGACCTTCGAGGGCTACCGGCTGCTGCGCGAGTATTTCATGATCCCCGAACGCTTCCACTATGTGCGGGTCGCCGGCCTCCAGCCGGTAGTGCGCAAAAGCGAGGCGGGAATAGAGATCATCTTCCTGTTCCGGCGCCCGGTGCCCGAGCTCGCCGATGTGACGCCGGCCGATTTCGAGCTCTTCGTGACGCCGCTGATCAATCTCTTCGAACGGGAATGCAACGTCATCGAGATCGACCCGCGCAGGACACGGCAAGTGCTGCATGCCGACCGAACCCGGGCGCGCGACTTCGAGATCTTCCGCGTCACCCGAGTGGAGGATGCCGACGCGGAGGGCATCGAGGCCGAGATTCCCGAGCTTTTCAGCCTGGGGCAGAACCGCGGCAGCGGCTGGGTCTATTCGACCGAGCGGCGCCCTCGCAGGGCCACCGAAGATGAACGGCGCGACGGCCTGACCCGCACCTCCTACACGGGCGACGACGTTTTCCTCTCGGTGTCGCGCCCGGCCGGCAACCCGGCCAACCGGCCGCTCAAGCGCCTCGACATCATGGCGCTTTGCACCAATCGCGACCTGCCGATCCTCGACGACACGCCGACCCTGACGCTGGAGACGGCGGACCCGGTGGAGGCCGTCAGGCTGCTCGGCGCGTTGCGGCCGCCTCAGCCGTCGATCCCGGCGTCGCTGCCGGCGGGCGCCGAAGGCGAATCCCGCGCCGACAATCTCGCTTGGCGGCTGGTGGCGCAGCTTTCGCTCAACTTCCTGAGTCTCGCCAAGGAAGGCCGCGGCGTCGATCCGTTGCATGCGCTGCTCGATCTTTATGCCGACCGCGGCGACCCGAGCCTCGCCCGCAACGTGCATTCGATCACCCGCATCGACTCGCGCCCGGTGATCGAGCGGCTCAAGATCGACGGGCCGATGTGCTTCGGGCGCGGCACTGAAGTGACGCTGCATGTCGACCAGTCGGTGCTGGCGGGGCAAAGCACGCTTTTGCTTTCGGCCCTGCTGGCGCGCCTGTTTGCCCGCCATGCCGGGATAAACGGTTTCGTGCGGACACGCACGCGGCTGCTGCAGAAGCAGGAGGATGTGCCATGGCCGATGACGCCCGGCAATCGCTACCTGATCTAGCGCGGCCCGCCCCGAGCGAAGCCGCCCCGGACGGAATCGGGGCGTTGTCGGAAAGCTTCGACTTCTTCGAGCTGCTGCGCCGGCTGGAGCAGCGGGGCGGGCTGTTCGGCTATTCCGGTCAGGCCAATCGCGAGCCGGCGCGGCTCGGCCAGCATGTGCGCCTGAGCTTCTCGGCCAGGGACGTGATGAAATTCCAGGAGGCGGGCGAAAAGGCTCCGGCGCGGGTGACCGTCGCCAATCTCGGACTGCTCGGGCCCGAAGGGCCGATGCCGCTGCATCTGACGCGCTGGGTGCTTGACCGGCTGTCGCAGCGCTGGTTCACCGGCACGCAAGCGGAGCAAACCAGCGACACAACCTTCGTCGACTTCGTCAACATCCTGCAGCACCGGATGATCGCGCTTTACTACCGCGCCTGGGCCGACGCACATCCGGCGGTGCAGGTCGAGCGCTCGGTCGGCGGACGCGTCCGCGCCATGCTGGAAGCAATGTCCGGGATCGGTCTTCCCGGCACCCAGGATCCCGAACTCGACACGGTGCGGCTGCGCCAGGCCGGATCGCTGGCCAGCCAGGTCGACGGTCCGGAACGGCTGACCTTGTTTCTTGCCACCGCCTTCAAGGTGCCGGTCGAGATCAAGGAATTCGTCGCTTCCTGGATCACCATACCGGCGGCACTGCAGAGCCGCGTCGGCAAGGCCTATGCGGCGCTCGGGCGCGGGGCCACGATCGGTCCGCGCGTCTTCAGCCGCCAGAGCCGGATCGAGTTGCGCGTCGGCCCGCTCGATCTCGACGACTTCAAGTCGTTCTTGCCCGGAGAGCGGCGCCTTAGCCTCTTCAAGAAAGCGGTGCGCGATATGATCGGCGAAGCGCTGGATGTCGATTTGCGCATCGTGCTTGCGCGCGACGCCGTGCCGCCGCCCCGTATCGGAACCGTCCAGCTCGGCCGAACCTCCTGGCTTGCGCGCCTCGCCGAGAAGGGAGACGCCGACGATCTCAAGCTGCGCACTATCGTCGGCTGGCGGCCGGAAATGGCGGAGGCGGCTGCATGAGCCTGCTGCTGACGCTGGAACAAGGCCCGCGCTCCCAGGTGGTCAGGCAGACCCGGCTGGACGAAGGCGAGCTGGTGATCGGGCGCAGCGCCGATGCCGGCTGGCAGATCGAGGATCCGGACATGTTCGTGTCGCGCGCCCATTGCAAGATCAGCGGCGGCCGCGACGGCTACTTCGTCACCGACACGTCGAGCAGCGGGCTGTTCATCGACGATTCCGACAGCCCGCTCGGCACCGGCAGGTCGGCACGGCTGCAAAGCGGCATGCGTTTGAGACTTGGCGACTACGTGCTCTATGTCGAGGTCCAGCCAAGCGCGAGCCAGACATCGGTCGGTCAGGTTGCCAACCATTCTGCCGCCGCCTGGTCGGCGCCTCAGCCGCGATCTTCGCCCAGCATCGGCGGCGACGATTTCTTTTCGGCCAAGGTCGAGGAGGAGCCGCGGCGGCCGCGGCCGGCCGATCTGCCGGACCCGTTCGAGCAGCCTGTGCCCGGCGCGTATGACCGCGCCTCGAACCAGCGCAGTTCGCCCGCCTTCGACGACCCATTCAGCCTCGACCCCGTGGCGACACCGGCCTCGGATGACGACTCGGCAATTGGCCAGTCCGATCCGTTTGGCTTCGGCGACATGCCGTCGCGCAGCGATACGGCGCAGCCGGCGCCGAAACCGACCGGCCTCGACGACTTCGGCTTCGGCCCAGCCGCGACGCCGGCCTCCGCCAACGGCGCCCATCCGGCCGGTCGCGGCGAGCAGCCGGGCGAAAAGCCGCGGGTCGCTCCTGCGTGGGACATGCCGGCGCGCACGGCCGAGCCGCCGCCTCCGCCGCGGCCGGTTCCCGCGCCCAGGCCGTCCCGCGCAGCTCAGCCTGCGCCCGGCGATATGGCGCTGCGCGCCGCCTTCCTGCGCGGCATGGGGGTCGAGGAGGCCGATTTTCTCGGGCGCGACGCGATTGCCGAAATGGAGAAATTCGGGCGCGAGTACCGGCTGATGCTGGACGGCCTGATGCAGCTTCTGCGCAAGCGCGCCGAGGAAAAGGGCAGCGCGCGCGTTGCCCAGACGGTGGTCGGCGCCTCCGAGGTCAACCCGCTCAAATTCCTGCCGACGGTCGAGGATGTCATCGTCACCATAATCTCGGAACGCAGCCCCGGCTTCCTCTCCGGCGAGGCGGCGATCGGCGATGCGGTGAAGGATCTGGCGCAGCACCACGTGCGCGCCTGGCGCGGCGTTCAGGCAGCGCTGCGGCGCATGATCGACCGGTTCGATCCGGCGGCGATCGAGGAAGAGCTGAAATCCAATTCCGCGATCGGCAACCTGCTTGCGGGCGGCCGCAACGCCAAGCTGTGGGAGCTTTACCAGAAACGCCATCGCGACATCGCCCAAAGCGCGGAATCGAGTTTCCTGGGCGAGATCGGGGCAGACTTCAGGGATGCATACGAAGAGGAGTAGGACATGATCGATCGACGCGAATTCATCGTTGCCCTCGGCGCGACGGGGCTGCTTGCGGCTTGCCAGAGCGGCCCGCCGAAACCATCGGTTATCTCGGTCAACGTGACCGGTGGCGCCGGCATGAATCCGGGACCCGGCGGCGGCGATCGGCCGGTGACTGTCCTGGTGATGCGGCTTGCCAGCACCGGCAAGTTCAATTCGGCCGATTATTTCGCGCTGCAGGGCGATGCCGGGTCCGCACTTGGGGCCGACCTCATCGGATCCGACTCGATCTCGGTCGCGCCGGGCAAGACGGCGGCCAAGACCATCACGGTCGAACCGAACGCGACGGCGCTTGGCTTCGTCGCGCTCATCCGCGAACCCGGCGGCAGGAACTGGCGCACGACCAAGTCGGTGTCGGCGGGATCGAAATTCACCATCAACGTCACGCTAGGCGGCGGCGGTATTTCCGCCTGACGGCGAGGCAGCAGTTGGCAGTGCAGAGAGCAGCGGCATGAGCGACGCAAACAGGGTGCTATGGTCCGAGGGGCTCTTCCTGAGAACCCAGCATTTCCAGCAGCAGGATCGGTTCTTCGAGGCGATGGTGCGCGGCGCGCTGCAGGCCGGCCAGCTCCATACGTTCGGCTTCCAGCAGCTGACGCTCGATCAATCGCTGCTCGATGCAGGCCAGGTTTCCATCGTGTCTGCCCGGGGTATTTTCCCCGACGGCACGCCCTTCTCCATCCCGGAAATGATGGATGCGCCGAAACCGCTGCCGGTCACGGCCGACACCGGCGCCGGGCCGGTGCTGGTCGCGCTGCCGCTCGAGCCGCCCGGCGGCGTCGGTTTCGACCCGGCGCATGCCGCGTCGACCGGAGCGCGCTATCACGGCAGGATCGTGTCGGTGCGCGATTCGGTGCAGGGCGGCGCCGACCCGGAAGAAATCGAGATCGCCCGGCCGCAGGCGGTGCTGCTTGCGCCGGGCAAATCGGTCGGCGGCTACACCGCGCTGCCGGTCGCCGACATCAAGGGCGTGCGGGCCGACGGTGGCGTCTCGCTCGACGAGAGCTTCCTGCCGCCGACGCTGATCACCGGCGCCGTCGCCTGGTATCGGCAATTGCTGCAGGAGGTCGTCACCGGTCTCGACCAGATCGCCGAAGCGCACGGCAAGATGGTGATGGGCGGGCCCGGCCGCAGCGTCGAGGACCTGCTGATGCTCCACCTTGCCAATGCGGCCAAGCCGCGGCTCGCCCACATGCTGGCGCAGGATGTCTTCCATCCGGCCGAGCTCTACCTCGAGCTCGCCGGCCTCGCCGGCGAAATGGCGACCTATGGCTCCAGCTCGCGCCGGCTCGGCGAGCTGCCGGCCTATGACCACATGGCGCCCGGCCCGGCCTACATGGCGCTGGCGGACGCCTTGCGGTCGCTGATCCTCAGCCTGCGCTATATCGAGCCGAAATCGCGCGCGCTGCCGGTCATGCGGCATGCGACCAACGTCTGGAAGGTGCGCATCGACAATCCGAAGCTTTTGGTGGCCAGCCGCATCGTCATCCGCGTCGGCTCCGAACTGTCGGAAGACGCGCTACGCAAGATCTTCGTCAACCAGGCGACCGTCGGCTCGGCGGACCAGTTCGAGGGGCTGTGGAAGTCGCGCCTGCCAGGCATTCCGCTGAAGCCGCTGCATTCGCAGCCGCGCGAAATCCCCTATGACGGCGACCGGCTGTGCCTGGAACTGGACCAGAAGAGCGAGCATTGGGCTTCGCTGCTCGACGCGCCCGGTTTCGTCATTGGCGTTTCCGGTGTGCTGCCGAGCGAGCCGCAGGTCGACTGCTATTCGGTGAACAGGTGAGGCCATGAGCCGGGATGATCCTTTCGGACTGTCGGAGGATCGCGAACGCACGCGCATCAGGCTGACGGGCGCTTCGCCCCGGCCGATGGCGCCGCTGGCGCCGGGCGCGCCGGTCAAGCGCGCGCGCGCCCATCCCAATGTGCTGATCAATACCTTCGCGCCGCTGCTCGAATTCGCGCCGGAGCTGGAAAGCGCGCTGGCGCCCGAGAACCCGGAAGTGCTGCGCACGCGCCTGCTCGACGAGCTCGTGCGCGCACGCGATGCCGCGATGGCCGCGGGCTCGTCGCTGGAGCGGGCCGATCAGGCCGCCTGGGCGGTGGCGGCCTTGCTCGACGACCTCGCGCTCAACACGCCCTGGGGCGGCGCCAGCGCCTGGCCGCGCCAGCCGCTGGTGGTGATGCTGCGCGGCGACGTCGATGCCGGCACGCAGTTTTTCTCGCGGCTCGACGAACTGGAGCGGCATCCGAACCGCGACCGCGAAATGCTGGAGCTGCAGTATTATTGCCTGGCGCTCGGCTTCCGCGGCAAATATCGCGTGCCTGGCCGCGCCGGCGACCGCTCGCTCAACGCCGTTCGCGTGGCGGCGGCGCGCTTCCTGCGCAATGCCGACGCCGAAGACGCGCCGCTGTCGCCGAACTGGAAGGGCGTGATCGCCTCGGACGAGCCGCAGCGCTTCATCGTGCCGATCTGGGTGATGGCGCTGGCGGCCGTGGTCATCGCCGCCGCCGCTTATGTTGGCCTTTCGATGGGGCTGCGCAGTCAGGCGGTCGAGCTCTCCGCCCTGGTCCGCGCTTTGCCGCCGCCCTCGCGGGGCGACGTCACCCGCGCCGCGCCCAAGGTCGACGCGCCCGAACCCGAGGCGCCGCAGCCGGAACCGGTCGATTTTGCGCTGCTGCCTGAATTCAAGGCCGAGGCGCCGGATGGTCTCAAGGAGGCGCTGAGCGGCACCGAGAGCGTGTCGCTGGCCAAGCTCGTCATCCAGTCTTCCAACCCCGAGCTGTTCCAGTCGTCGCGGCCGACGCTTACACAGGGCTATGAGCCGCTGGTGGAGTCGATCGCCAAGGTGATCCTCGCCAATCAGGAGCTGATCGGGAACGTCACGGTGGTCGGCCACACCGACAATGTGCGCCTGCAGAAATCCAACCCGCTTTCGTCCAACCAGCGGCTGTCGGAGGCGCGCGCCGAGACCATAGCCAACCTTCTGGTGCAGGCCGGCGTGCCGCAGGAGCGCATCCATGCCGAAGGCCGCGCCGAGACGGACCCGGTGGCCGACAACTCGACGCGCGAGGGCCGCGCGCTCAACCGCCGTGTCGAGGTCCTGGTCGAGAAGAGGCTCTGATGTTCATCCTGCGCTTCCTCTGGGCGGTTCTCACCTCGCGCTTTCTTTGGACGCTGATCGGCATTGCGCTGCTTTCGCTGCTGATCTGGGTATTCGGCCCGATCGTCCAAGTCGGCCCGTATGCGCCGTTCGATTCCGACAATGTGCGCATTGCCATCATCGCCGGGCTGATCATCCTGTGGCTGATCTGGCTGATCATCGCGCAGCGCCGCGCGATCCGCGCCAACCGCATGTTCGTCGCCGAGATCGCCGCGCCCGTGGCGGAAAAGCAGCTCACTCCCGGCGAGGAGAGCGTAGCCGCGGTCGGCGCCAAGTTCGGCGAGGTGATGGCTGAGCTCAAGCGGCGCAAGCTCGGCGGCCGCAAATTCCTGCGCGAGATGCCTTGGTATGTCATTGTCGGGCCGCCGGCCACCGGCAAGACCACCGCGCTGCGACAGTCCGGCCTCAACTTCCCGATCGATCTCACCGACGACCTGCAGGGCGTCGGCGGCACGCGCAATTGCGACTGGTTCTTCTCGGAGAACGCGGTGCTGATCGATACCGCCGGCCGTTACGTCCAGCAGGAAAGCCAGCCCGACGTCGACGCGACGGAATGGCTGGGCTTCCTCGATCTTCTCAAGAAGCATCGTGGCCGCCGTGCGCTCAACGGCGTCATCGTCGCGCTGTCGATCGATGTGCTTTCGGAAGGCGACGAAGCCATCAAGGCGCATGGCCGCAAGATCCGCCGCCGGCTGGCGGAGCTGAACGACCGCCTCGAAATCCGCCTTCCCGTCTACCTGATGCTCACCAAGGCCGACCTGATCAAGGGGTTCGAGGCCTTCTTCGGCGGTCTCTCGACCGCCGCCCGCGAGCAGGTATGGGGAACGACCTTTCCGCTCGACGCCCGCATCGACGCCAAGACTATCGAAAGAGAGCTCGCCGTGCTTGCCACGGAGCTGGAGCGGCGGCTGGTGCCGCGCCTGGAAGACGAGGACAAGCTCGGCTCGCGCGCGGAAATCTTCCGTTTCCCGGCCCAGCTCGCCAGCCTCTCCGAGCCGATCCAGGTGCTGATCGAGGCGATGTTCGGCGAAAGCCGCTACGAGGAAGCCGCCTGGCTGCGCGGCCTCTATCTGACCTCGGCGACACAGGAAGGCGCGCCGATCGACCGGCTGACGGCGGCGCTGTCCTCCTCCTTCGGGCTGCCGCCGCGCCGCGCGATGCTGGCGCCGCGCGTCGAGAAGCGCAGCTTCTTCCTGCGGAATCTCCTGACCGAAGTCATCTTCAAGGAAGCGGGTCTCGGCACCTTCGATCCGCTGGCGCAGCGCCGCCGCGCCTGGATCTGGCGCGGCGCGGCCGCGGCTTGCGCGCTTGCGGCCCTGCTGGCGGGCGGCCTGTTCACCTGGTCCTATCTCGACAACCGCAACGCGATCACCGAGCAGGCCGGCCAGTTCGAGGCGCTGCAGACGCCGCTGACCGACGTCTCCGCCACGCCGGCTTCGGTGGAGCAGCCGACGATGGACGGGGTGCTGGCCGCGATGGATGCGGTGGCGACGGCGCGCACCGCACCGCCGGACGCTGTCCACAATGTGCTCGGCCCGACCGCTTCGGCCGAGCTCGTGCGCGCCCAGACCGACACTTACGACCACGCGCTGCGCAACGTGCTCGAGCCGCATATGGTGGCGCTGCTCGAAGCCACGATGTGGCGGCAGATCCGCGATCCGGATTTCATGCTCGGCGCGCTGAAGACCTATCGCATGATGACTGGCCTGTCGCAGATGGACACCGACTTCGTGCAGAACTGGTGGGTGAACAGCCTGCCGGAGTTCGCGCCCGCCCCGCCCTTCCCGACCGCCGACGCCGAAGAGCATCAGCTTGCCGCGATCCGCCGCATGGCGGTCGACGACAGCTACATCGCCCCGGACAAGGAGCTGGTGGCCGAGGCGCTGAAGACGGTGTGCACGATCTCGCTGCCGGAGCGCGCCTACAAACAGCTTCTGGCCGACCCGGAAGTGGCCGCGGTCAAGGAATGGGTGCCCGCCAATTTCGCCGGTCCGAACGGCGCCAAAGTGTTCGCGCGCCGCTCCGACAAGACGCTGCGCGTCGGCGTTCCCGGCGCCTACACCTATGCCGGCTTCCACGACGCCGTTCTCGATCGCGTCGAGGATGTGGCGGCGCAGGCAGCGCTCGATCGCGCGGTGTTTGCCGGCGGCTGCTCGGAGAATTCCGAGACCTCGGTGTCGGCGCTGTCCGAGGACATTCTGAAGCTCTACTACGACGACTACATTTCGCAGTGGGACAGCTTCCTGCGCGACATGCGGCTGGCGCCGCTGAGAGACCTCAACGTCGCCAGCGAAAACCTCAAGGACCTTTCGAGCGCCGATTCCGCGCTGAAACGGCTGCTCACCGCAGTCGTGCAGGAACTCGATCTCACCCGTTCCGACGAAGCGCCGGCTGATGACAAGAACGGCGGCGCCGCCAAGAGCGGCTCGAAGCTGCTCTCCAAGCTCGGCAAACTCGGCAAGGTGGTGAAGACGGGAGCGAAATTGCTGCCGCGCGCGGGCTCGGCCGAGCAGGTCGATATGACCGGCAGCCTGGTGGCCGAACATTTCAAGCGGCTGAAGGGCGCGATTGCCGAGGTCGACGGCCAGCCGCCGGCGCTCGATGCCGCCGTGGTGGCGCTGACGGCGCTGTCCAATGTGCTGCAGACGGTGACCGCTAATCCCGACCCGCAGGACGCCATCAAGAAGCAGGGCGGCCTCGCCGAGCTGACCGGCGCGGTCGCCAGGCAGGCGCAGATCCTGCCTGACCCGATCGACGACTGGCTGGGCGGCATTGCCGGCGACACCAGCGGGCTGACGCAGAAGGCGGTCACCAACGAGCTCAACGCCATCTGGCGCGCCGATATCCTGCCCTTCTGCCAGGCCGCGCTCAACAACCGTTATCCGTTCAGCCCGGAAAGCGCGGTGGACGTCAACGTGCGTGATTTCCAGCGCCTGTTCGGCCCGGCGGGCCTGATCGACGCCTTCATCAACGACCATCTGATTAACTATGTCGACACCGCCAGCCAGCCATGGAAGTGGCGCGCCGATTTCGGCCTCGACGCTTCGGCGCTGGCAGCGTTCGAGCAGGCGCGGCACATCCGCGACGACCTGTTCCCCGGCGGCACCGGCCCGGTGATGAACTTCACGCTGGAGCCGAAGGACCTGTCGCCCAACGTGGCGCGCGTGACGCTCAACCTCGATGGCCAGAACCTCGTCTACTACAACAACGCGACCCGGCCGCAGCCGATGACGTGGCCCGGCAAGGACGGCACCGGCGTGATCTCGCTCGCCTTCCAGCCGGTCGACGGCTCGCCCGAGGTGATGCTCAACGAGACCGGCAGCTGGGCGTGGCTGAGGATGCTGCGCGGCGGCAAGTTCGCCGGAACCAAGCTTTCCGATGTCTACAGCCTGCGGCTCGGCACGAAAGGCATGTATGCCGATTTCGAGCTCAAGGCGGCGAGCGTCGAGAACCCCTACACCCTCGAAATGTTCAAGAAGTTCACATGTCCGCCACAGATCTGAACGTGCCCGGCTTCTACGGCAAGATGCCCGCCACCGGCGATTTCGTGACGCGGCGGCTGGCGGGAGATTTCGTGCGAGTCTGGGACCGCTGGCTGGCGCAGCAGATCGTCCCGCTGTTTGGCCACGATGCGTGGCAGACGGACACTGCCTTGCGCTTCCTCGCCGGCCCCGCCTCGTTCGGCGCCTCGGCCGGCGTCATCGTGCAGAGCGCCGACAAGGTCGGCCGACAGTTCCCGCTCAGCGTCGTCGCACAGCTTGCCGAGGCGCCTCTCCGGCTGGCCTATTCGGATGCCTGGTTCGACCGCATCGAGGAAGCGGCCTTCGCCGCGCAACGGGGCGAGCTGACGCCCGACGAACTGGATGCCGCGCTGGGCGCACTCCCCGCCCCGGCAGTCGATGAGCATGGCGATGTCATCGACGACCTCGTCATGTGGACCGCGCGCACCGACATTTTCGATGTCGACCCGCAGGCGCCGCAAAAGACGGTGGAGCAGATCTTCGCGGCGAGTTGGGAGACCACGCCTATCCTGCCCTCAGCCCCTCTCGGATGAGGAGGGGAATCGATGTGGCTTTTGTCGAACCACACGCCGTTCGCCGTAGAGCGCAACTGGACCCGCGACGAACACGGTCATGAGGTGTGGCTGGTGGCGATCAAGGGTTCGTTCGAGATCGATCCGGACGGCAAGCAGACATTGCTGAAAGACCAGACGCCGGTCACCAAGGCTCCGCTCTTTGGCGCGGATGCCAACGAGTTGCTGGACGAAAGCGATTTCAACATTGAGAAGAAACATACCGACGTGCTCATCGAGGGGCATGTTCGCACGCCGGGCGGCCAGCCGAGCCTGGAAGCGATCGCGCGTATCAAGATCGGCGACCTCGACAAGGCCGTCAGGATCATCGGTGACCGTGTTTTTCTGCCTGGTCCGGTTTCGGTTCGCATGAGCCGGCCGCAGCCCTTCTTCGAAATGCCGATCAGTTGGCGTCGGACATATGGCGGCACGGATATGGAGGAGTCGACGCCGGATTGGGATCAGCGCAATCCCCTCGGCACCGGCTTTTGCGTCAATCCGCAAAGGCTGGTCGGCAAGACAGCGCCGAACTTCGAATACCCGGATGCGCCCTATCGCGATCATCGCAGCGGCAAGCCGGCTGCCTTCGGCCCGGTGGCACGGCACTGGCAGCCGCGGGCGAAACACGCGGGCACCTATGGCGATGCGTGGGCGAAGACGAGAGACCCGCTCTTGCCGCTCGACTTCGACCGTCGCTACTACCAGTGCGCGCCCGAAGACCAGCAAACGAAAGCGCCGCTCATCGGTTACGAAGACGTGCGTCTCGGCAACTTCACGAAGGACGGCTTCTGGCGGTTCCTGCTGCCGCGCGTAACCTTCGTCATCACTACCGAATTCTACGGCCGGCCGGATCGAAGGCATGACGAGGTGGCGATCCACACTTTGCGCATCAACCCCGATCTCAGGCAGTTTTCGATCACCTGGATGTCGACGTTGCCCGTTCCCTTTGACGAAGAGCGTTTGAAAAACACGACGGTGCGGATCAGGCGGCGGAGCGGTGTATCGCCGACTGTCGCCGCCACCGGTGTGTGGCTGGTGGACGATTTCTGATGGCGAAGGGGGAAACCATCGTGGTGGTGGGCGTCGGCGCGCGCACGCCGCTCGGCTTCGATGCGGCATCAAGCGCGGCGGCTGTGCGGGCCGGCCTTTCGGCGATCCAGGACCATCCCTACATGGTCGACCGGTTCGGCGAATTGATGAAGGTGACGAGAGACAGGGGCATCGACATAATGCTCAACGGACCGGAGCGCGCCGTTGAAATCGCGCTCGCGCCGGCGATGGATGCGCTGCGCCCATTGCTGGCAATGGCGTCGTCGACGGAAGTCTCGTTGATCCTCTCGACCGGAGAATCGCGCCGCGGCCAACCGGAAGGCTTCGCCGTCCAGGTCAATTCCAAGCTGCGCACGCGGCTTTCGCAGCATGTGACCCTGGAGGGCGGCGGCTCGACCGCGGGCGGACATGCCGGCGGCCTGCTCGCGATCTATCACGGCTGCAAGCTGCTGCGCGACGGCAAGGCCAGGTTTTGTCTCGCAGGAGGGGTCGACACCTATCTGGAACCGGAGACCCTCGAATGGCTGGATGAGACCGAACAGCTGCATTCCGAAGGCAATATCTATGGCTTCTGCCCCGGCGAGGCGGCGGGCTTCTGCCTGTTGACCACATTGGCCACAGCCCGCGCCCTTGGTTTGCAGCCGCTGCTAGAGATCATCGCTACATCGACCGCCAGCGAAGGCAACCGGATCAAGACCGAAACGGTGGTGCTTGGAGAAGGCCTGGGTGCGGCGTTCAAGACTCTGTTCGAGGATGCGCCGGCCGACCCGGTCGACCGCATCATCTGCGACATGAACGGCGAGCGCTATCGCGGAAACGAATACGGTTTTGCCGTCATCCGAAATCCGGGCCGCTTCAGGAACGCCGCCGATTTCGAAACCCCGGCCGACTGCTGGGGCGATGTCGGCGCGGCCTCAGGGCCGCTCTTCGTGAGCCTTGTCACCGAGGCGCAAGCTCGCAACTATCAGAAGGGCCCTTTGTCGCTGATCTGGGCAAGTTCGGAAAACGGTGCCCGTTCAGCGATCCTGCTCGGCTCGCCCCGGCGTCCGCCCTGACCATGGGCAGCGGCGCCTACTGGACGTCAGGTGCGGCCATCCAGTTCGATCCCAGCGAAAAGCGGTGAAGCCATGCATCAGTGGCGTCCGCATTGGATATGAACCCGTCGCCAGCCAGCGGACCGACAGCGTCCAGAATGAATCCGTCGATCACCTCGGCCATACGCTGATAGACGAGCACCTTTTTGACGAGCCGGTTGCGGTCGAGCGCATCCGGTTCAGCGCCAAGCACGAATACCGTGGCGTGCCGCTGGTCGAACACTGTTATATCGGGATCTGCGCGCAGGTCTTCCGTGCGTGCTGCAACACCGGGATCGTCCCTGAAGGGCGAGCCCAGCGCATTCAACCAGCATGGCGATTTCAACTCGCTTCGCATCCTGAAGGGCGTCAGATCAAGCATGTCGATATCGATGCCCCAGAAGCGCCGCGCCTTGGCATAGATTTCGGTGAAAGCCTCGTCCTTCTTGTCTCTTGCGAAGGCGAAGACCGGCCCGCCATGCCCGGAAAAGACATCTAGCCGATCCACCAGTGTCCGCAGAAGCCCGGACAATTGCGCGGTCGCGAAATCGAGGGGAAAGAGAAAGCGGACGTACCAGGCCAGCCCCTGCTTCCTTCGCTTGAGCGCCTCGATATTCAGGTTGAATGTTCCGCGCGGATCGTCAATCTCGCAACCGTCCCAGAGCTGTGCCTCAAGGGCGCGGCCCTCGCTTATGCGCTTGCGCGCCGCTTCGAAGAAGCTGTAGGGCGAGCGCCTGACAGCGCGCGCCGATTGCGTCAGGACCGGATCCGCCACCTGCGACCAGAACGGCAATTCAGTGATCTTGAACAGCTTGAAGCGGTCCCTGGGACACACGGTCTCGTAGAGATCGAGAATCCAGTCGAAATCGTCGACTGTCAGTCGTTTTGGATAGACCACCACCTCAAGCAGGATCTTGTTGAGCGGCGCATCGTCGACCATTCTCGATGTCAGAAGCGCGTCGGGGAACCCCGGCGAACGTTCACTGACCGTCTTCATCGCCGGTATCCGCCCCTTCGCGCTCGACATCGATGGAGTGCCTCAGCGATTTCAGGAATTCAGTGAGGTATTCGTCGAAATCGCGGTATTCGCGCGTCAACTTGCCATCCTCATATTCCTTGAACGTCGCTTGCCCCCCTGGTGCCGGCGGCCACATGAAGAGATAGTTGTTGGTGTCCTCGCCCAGCACGACAGCGACTGCGTCTTCCGCCGGATTCTCGTCGCCAAAGTCCTCAAAGACCTCCCAGACCATTTCGAGCGTTTCCTCGAACCATTCCTCACGGCTTCCCCTGGTCCCCAAAATAGCGGCATCGCCGTCGAAGTCGGCCCAGCCGTTGTGCATCAACAGGAAAGCGCGATAGGAGGGCTCGATGGGAAAACCGCACTTCTTCTCGAAGCGCGCTAAGTCGTTTTCCGTCGCCGGCTTTGCCGGCGGATCGGTCATGTCCTCATCCAACGTCAGCCCGTCGAGCTCGCGCTTGGCCTCCAGAAGCGCGGCCACAAGTTCCGAGCGCTTTTTCTCGTTCAGCATGATGGCTCCATCAGCAGCAGTCTCCTCGCACTCCGGTATGCTGGTTGGGGCCGCTTGTTTTCAAATCGCTCATCGCGCCGCCGATCCATTTGTTCGGCCGGCGCGACATCCAGCGCAGATTGGAACCGCGGGTCGGATGGCCGTTGTGCTGGATTTCCTGGACGTGGTCCGGACTGAACAGCTTGTATTTCGGCCGGGTGCTTTCGGCCTTCTCCTTCAGCTTCTTCTTGCAGCCGGGCGAAACGTCGTGGAATCCCATATCCTCAGGCTTGCCCTCGCCGCCCGGCCCCTTACCCATCCTGGCGTAGCGCTTGATCGACTTGCAGACGTTGTTGCCTGAGTTTCTGGTGCCGGCGCCATCGGGCCCATATCTCTTGCCGGCCTGCTTGACCTCGGTGAACTCCGAACTTTTTCTGCCTTTCAACGCGTCATTGTATGACTTGATCTTGGCGCAAATCTCTTCAAGCTCGCACTTGTCGTATTCCTTGCGGGGCCGTCCGGATTTCGTTTTTCCTTTCGGCGCGCCATCGCACAGGATGACCAGTACCGTGCCTTCGGTCTTGCTGCGCGGATCGACATTGCCGCCGAGATCGACCGTGTTCTTGTCGTTGTGGAACTTCTTGTCAGTATGACGGCAGGCATTCTGGCCGTCCATCTTCACATCGAAGGAATAGGTGATCCAGTCCGTCGCCTTCATGTTGACGTTGGACTTCACGCCGCCAACGGTGCCGGGTTCGTCGCCATTGCTGCGGCTGTAGTGGGAGCCCTTGATGGCAATCATCTTGCCCTTGGCAAAGACCGTCGTCGTGCCGTCGGAGAGCGACGACTGTTCGGCGATATTGGGGTAAGGAAGCGGAACCGGCCCGCCCGGGCTCGGCGTCTTGCAGACGTCTGGGATCGTCGCCATCGACAGGCCAACAGTGCCCTTGTAGGTCAGGCCGAGATTGTTGACGGAGATGTGTGACGGCATCGCGCTACAACCCCTTTGCCCATTCCTTCACCCGCTCCGCCACCGGCAGATAGGGCGGACTGTCGTCGAAATGCGTTGCAAATGCCTCGCCCAGCACTTCCGGCTCGAGAGAGAACAGCTTGTCCTCAGACCGCGCTTGCGGAAACAGTTCCAGAAATGCGGCCCCCGCCGACACGGCCAGAGCCGGCGCGCGCATCTGGTGGATCAGCCAATGCAGCAAGGCGCGGTCTCCCAGCATGCCGGCGCCACGCACCGCCAGGGGCGCCGTCTCGGGTGATTTGAGCAGCCCGCCCATCCAGGCCCGCACATCCTTGTCGGGCGCTGCCTTGACCGCGGCGCGCAGCGCCGTCATCGCGTCAGGGCCGCCTCCAACCGCCACCTTCCGCAGTTCGGGACTGGCCAGGTCGCCAGAACCAAATTCCGTCAAGCCCCAGGCGGCCCAGAACCGGGGCAGCTCTTCGCGATCCTGCAAAGCAGTTCGCAATTCATTGACGAGGTCCGTTCGCCGCAGCTTGCCGGCAAGGCGCAGGCTGGCAGCGCGGACGCGCGCATCGGGATCACGCACGAGCCGTGACAGCATCTGCCTGGGGTCGACGCCGTGCCGGAGGCAGGCCGACACGCCGAGGAAGCGCTTGAAAGCGTCCTGCGCGCCGATCCAGTCGCGCACCTCGGCGGCGATTGTCTGCGGTTTGTGCCAGGCCAGCGCGCCGATAAGCCCGCATGCGTTGTCCTCGCTTTGACGGCCGAGCTCGAGGGTCTCGGCCAAGCGGCGACTGTCATTCTGCTCGATCGCCATCCAGGCGTAGAGAAACAGCTCGCCTTTTTCAGGGAAGTCCTCATAGGTGGCGACGATCAGCGGCCAGGCAGCCGGACCGGCGATGCGCAGACCATCGAGGTTGGTTTCCAGACGGTTGTCGACGCCCGCGACGACGGCAAGATCCGGCGGATCGGCAAGCATCAACGTGTCGCGCTGCGCCCAGAAGAACGCGGCCTGTTCGGCGTGCTGCCTGACGACGTCGCCAACGATCGGCCGTTTGGGCTCGCCTTTAGCAGTCTGGTTACGAGTTGCGGCCATCGTCAATTGAGGTCGATCGAGCCGCCACGGATCCGGTTGGCGGCACTTGCATGGCTGGTGACGTATGTGCCGCGAATGGTGATGCGGCCATCCTTTTCCATGAGGATCGCAGCCTTGCCGCAGCGTAGCTCAATACGCTCATCGCCGACAATGCGAACACGCTCGCCGTCACGCAGGATTTGCGGCGCGGCGGTCTTGCGCGCCGGCTCGACGATGCGGCCGACGATCAATGGCTTCATCGCGTCGCCTTCCTGAAACAGCAAGGCAACCTCTTGGCCGATCATGTCGGCAGTCAGTTCGGTCAGGCTGCGCGCAGGCAAGGCGGCTTCCTCCGGGTTGCCGGGAAACACCACCAGCGGCGAAGCGTCATCGTCGAAGCCGAGGAAAATCCCGATCACCACACCATCGATGCGTTCGCGAACGTCGCTCATAGCCGCCCCTCAATTCTCGCTGATCTTCGAGCCCTTCATGACTATGTCGCTCGATGCCTTGATGGTGATCTTGCCCGATCCCTTGACCGAGATGTCCTTGCCCTCAATTCCGATCGAACCATCCTTCTTCATCATGATCTTGGCCGATCCGGTCTGGATCAATATCTCGTCTCCAGCATCGATTACCAATTTCTTCCCGACCTTAATTGTACTGTCCTCGCCGACGCTGATCGAACTGCCCTTCGCGATTCCCAGCGAATGAGCCCCTCCGACCGTCGTGGAATCATCGGCCCCAACGCTGGCGCTGCGCGCCGCACCGACGTTGAATGATTGAGCGCTTCCAATGGTCACGCTTTGATCCGCGCCGACGTTGACGGTCTGCCCGGCACCGATGTCCCAGCTGTCTGCCGCGCCAATACTGTGACTTTGGCTGATCCCTACGCTGACCGACCGCGTTGCGCCAATGGTGTTCATCTGTGCCGCGCCCACCGTCCGCGTCTCCGAGGCCCCCACCGTATCGACACGCGCGGCACCGACCGTCACCGTCTGCACCAACCCAACCGTCTGCGAGTGGTTGGCGTCGATGTTTTCCGTCGAATTGGCGACGACGTGAATGGTCTCGTTGGCCATAACCGTCAGCGACCGGTCTTTGCCCACCGTTTCGGTGTCGTTGCTGCCGATGTTGGTGGTCTGGTCGACGCCGATCTTGACCGTCTTGTTGTTGCCGACGTCCTCGTCGAGGTTGTGGCCGACGGAGTGCTTGGCGTCGTGGTCGATGCGGTCGGACTGGTCGTGCTGGACCAGCTTGTTGCGATCGTGCTTGATCAGCAGGTGGTGGTCCTTCTGCGCCTGGAAATTGACCAGCTCGGAGCCGGCCTTGTCCTCGAACATCAGCTCGTTGTAACCGCCGCCGCCCTTTGAGGAATTGGACTTCCAGCCCGATTGCGTCGCATTGCCCGGCAGCCCGTAGGGCGGCATCTGCGAGGCGTTGTAGACCCGGCCGGTGATGATCGGCAGGTCCGGGTCGCCTTCGATGAAGTCGACGATCACCTCCTGGCCGATGCGCGGGATCTGGATAAAACCCCAGCCGCTGCCGGCCCAGGTCTGCGACACGCGCACAAAGCAGGAAGAGTTCTGGTCCTTCTTGCCTAGGCGGTCCCAGTGGAACTGCACCTTCACGCGCGCATATTTGTCGGTGAATATCTCCTCGCCGGAGGGGCCGACCACCGTCGCCGTCTGTGGGCCGCGCATGATCGGCCGCGGGGTGATGCGCGGCGGGCGGTGGGGCAATTTGGTGGGCGCCACGCCGAGCACCACCTTGAAATTCTCGCTATGGGCCTCGTTCTGCGTCCGGTAGCCCGGGTCGAACAGCCGGTATTCGGCGCTGATCACCAGATAGTCCTGGTTCTGGTCGTCGCGCGGAAAGCTTTCCAGCTTGAACTTGCAACCGGAAAAGAGGCCGCGCACGGTGCCCACCGCCGTGCTGCGCTGGTGCACCGCCTGAAGTTCCTCGCGGCGAATTCCCGCAATCGTGTCGCCTCGTCCGACATCGAGATGCGCGCCGGGCTGGCGGTAGTTCTCGCCCGCGGCCTCCTTGTGGCTGAAAGGCTGGGCGGACTTCGCCATCAGGTCGGCGCCCGGTTTCTCGAAATCATAGTCGGTGTGGGCATAGGCCCCCGGCCGCACCGCGCTGCCCGGAATCCATTCGGTGATGTATTCGATGTCGCGCCGCGAGCCCTGGCCCTCGAAATTATAAAGCACTTTCTCATAGCCGGGTGCTGCCTTCAGCTTGCTCATCGCGTCGCAGAGCACCAGCGTATGCTTGCCCTCGTCATGCTCGAAGAAATAGAAGATGCCTTCGTGCTCGAGCAGCCGCTGCACGAAATCGAGATCGCTCTCGTCATACTGGACGCAATATTCGCGCTGCGGATAAGACCCCTGCAGCCGCTTTTCGAATTTCGCGATGCCGTATTTCGAGAAGATTTTCTCGACGATCTCGACCGCCGTCATATTCTGAAAGATGCGGCAATCGGTGGTGTTGCCGAGGAACCAGAGCCACGGCCTGACCATCGCCTCATAAAAGGCCAGCCTGTCCTCGATGCGGATGAGCTTGAATTCCGACACAAGGCCGCTGAACCAGCGCTTCGGATCGGATTCGCCCTCGACCGAAACGACGCCGCCCAGCATCTTCAGCGGATCGACGTCATGGCTCTTCGAGACGAAGCCGACCGTATAGGCGAAACAGCGGCTGATCTCGTCGCGCCCGACGAGATGGGTGAAGGTCAGCACATCGCCGCCAGCCGGCGTCTGCACAACCGTGGCGCGTTCGTTCGGCATGGTCGTGCCCCTCCTGGACGCGGCCGCCAGTATGATGGATTGAAGCCCCCGCTATGTTAACCGCATCACGTTCGGGAACTTTTCGCACCCACCGCACCGGACCGTTTTCAGCCTAGCACATGTTTGGTGTCGGCCAAATAAAAGCTGCGGCTAAACCGCGCCAGGCGCCGGTGTGAAACGCTCCTCTCCCGCCGCGCGCGCAAGCTGCTAGAATGCCAGAGCAATTCCCGGAACAGCGCATGGCGGTTTTCCGTTCGGAGTTGCGTGAAAATAAGCATTTGTTGACCAAGTTCGGCGACGCTTCCGGATGTTCATCTCGCTCCAGATCAGCAATGTCGACAGGCTGCCGTCCGGCGCCGCCGCGAGCTATGCCGCCCGCGACCGCAGCTTCGAGATCGGGCGCGAGAATTGCGACTGGACGCTTTCCGACCCGGATAAGATCATCTCGGGCCGGCATTGCGAAGTCCGCTTCCAGGCGGGCGGCTTCTGGCTCTACGACATCTCGCGCAACGGCACCTTCGTCAACGGCTCCAGCCAACGCATGGCCGGTCCGCACCGGCTGTCGCATGGCGACCGGATGCTGATCGGCCGCTATGTCGTTGCGGTATCAATTGACGAGGAAGGCGCCGCCGCCGGCCATCCGCGAACCCGGCCCGGGTCGACGCAACGCGAGTTGCCGACATCTACGGGCAGACAGCTGGAGCTCGGCAAAGAGCCGTTCTTCAGTCGGACGGAACAGCGGCCCGGGCAGGGAGCGGCATCGACTTCTTCGGCGCTGGGGCCGCCCGCAACCCCGGCAAAGCCGGGTGGCCAGCCCGCGGGAACCGATACGCTGCTGCAGGATATCGCGAAGGCGGCCGGCATTTCGCCTGCCCTGCTTCAATCGCGCGATCTGCATGAGGTGGCCGCCGAGATCGGTACCGTGCTCAGGACCACGGTCGAGCAGTTGTCGCTGCTGCTCAAGGCGCGCGCGGCGGCCAAGGTGCTGGCCAAGAGCGCCAACCGCACGATGATCGGCGCCGAAAACAACAACCCGCTGAAATTCGTTCCCGGCACCGACGACATACTGGAGATCATGTTCGCCAAACGCCGGACCGGCTATCTCGACGCCGCGCACAGCGTCGAGGACGCTTTCCGGGACCTCAAGACGCACGAATTGGCCACTTACGCCGCCATGCAGGCCGCGCTTTCCAGGCTGCTCGACGACCTGTCGCCGGAGGCCATCGCCAGGAAGCTGCCGCCGGCCTCCTTCTCATCCAAGAAGAGCCAGGCGTGGGATGCCCTCGTCGCCACGTGGCGGGCGATGGAGGAGAAGCATGAAAACGGCATGCTCGACGTCTTCCTGGCCTATTTCAGCGAAGCCTATGCCAAGGCCAGCAAGCAGAAGTAGGTGGGGACCCGGGCTATGTGACGGGTCTCACAGAAGAAAGCGTTGCTTCGAGCATCCTGCTTTCCGATTTCAATCAGCTGCTTGTACGGTTAGGATAACGTACGGAAGCTTGCCTGGCGGGCAAAGCGGCGTGGCTTGGGGCGTGTGCAGCAATGTCATGTTTCGGCGAGATGAGCCTTTCCATCCGGCCCGCCGCCAAAGCTCGGCATGAAAAGCCAGAAACCGGCCTCATTTCAAGTCAGACAAATGTTCGCCCCGCCGCGACGGTGGATCGCCGATGAGTTCGAAGGACGATCCATCCCGGCCGGCGGACAAGACCGTCATCCGAGCGCCACGGCCAAGACAACGCTCGCCCGCGGCTCCCGCGAGTTCCTCTTCGGCTGGCGCTGAGCCCGCTGCGACACCCGCCAGGGAATCGACGGTTTTCGACCCCGGCGTCGGCCGGCGGATGCCGACCGGCTGGTCGTCCGGAACCGTGGTCGTTCAAAACGCGGTTCCAGCGGCTGCCGCTGCGGCGTCGGCGCCCGCGTTGCAACAGGAAATCCTGCTTAACGCCGCGGATGGCGTGAAATACGCCGCAGCTAATCAGATTCTCGCTGCGGCGGCGCCTTTGCTGATGCTGTTCGGCCAGTTGCGGCTGATGCCGGTCGAGCGGCAAGCGGCCCCTTTGGCGGAGCACATCGCCGAAGCGATCGAGACATTCGAGCGTGAGCTGGCGAAGGCCGGCATCGCCGAGGAGGACGCACGGCTCGCTAAATTTGCCCTATGCGAGACCGCCGACGATCTGGTCGGCAACCTGCCCTGGCCGAAGGACGACGGCTGGAGCGCGCACAGCCTGGTGCAGCGGTTCTTCCACACCAAGCCGACCGGGGCCGGTTTCTACGAGGCGCTGAACAAGATCCTGGGCCGGCCGGAGGGTCATCACGACCTGCTCGAACTGCTGCATGCCTGCCTGTCGCTCGGGTTCGAGGGCCAATATCGTGGGAGGGTGGGCGAACGGGACGCTCTCGAACGCGTCCGGCGCGACGTCTACGACACGATCCGCTATTTTCAACCACGCGCCGGGGACATCTCGCCCCATTGGCAAGGCATGGCGGCGGCGCTGTCAAAGCCCCGCGCGCGATTGCCGCTATGGGCGGTCGCGGCCGCCGCCGCGACGCTGGTGACGGCGGCCTTCTTCGGGCTACGGATCCTGATCACCGACGAGGGCGACGCAACAGCCGGCGAATTGCTGGCGCTCAATCCCTCGTCGCCGGTCACCATCGATCGCGCGAGCGTGGCCCCGCTTGCCGAGCCGGCGGAAGCCGCCCGGCCGGAAGCCACCCCGCCGGAAGCCAGCCCGCCGCCTGCCGTTCCCACCATCACGCAGATCGACCGCATCCGTGCCGCGCTCGCCAACGAAATCGCCGGCGGCGGACTGACGGTCGGCACCAAGGGCAACTTCGTCGTGGTCGAAATCAGCAACCAGGTCTTGTTCGCGCCCGGGCAAGCCGAGTTGAAGCCGGAGTTCCAGCCCATTGCGGCGGACATCGCCACGGCTCTCAATGCCGAGCCTGGACCAATCTGGATCGTCGGTCACACCGACAATGTGAAGCCGAAGAAGTCGAGCCAGTTCAAATCGAACTTCGATCTTTCCGTAGCGCGCGCCAAAGCCGTCCAGGCAATGGTGGCGAACGAGCTCAAGGACCCGTCGCGGGTCGCGGTCGACGGCAAGGGCGAGGACGAACCGATCGCCGACAATGCGACAGCTGACGGCCGCGCCAAGAACCGCCGCGTCGACGTGATGATCCCGAAGGAGGAGACGTTGTGAGCGCGCGCGGCGGGGAGCGGCACTGATGCGCTGGGTGCTGCGGCTGTTCAGCCTGCTCGCGCTTGCCGGTTTCTCGGCGGCAATTTGGTATGCCGGGCCGCTGATCCGGTATGCCGATACACGTCCGCTCGCACCGGTCTGGCTCCGGGCAACCATCATCGGCGTGGCCGTCGCGCTGCTTGCGCTCTTCTACGGCATCCGCTTCTGGCAAGCGCGCAAGGCGCAGAAGGCGCTTGAAACGGGCATCGTACGCAGCGACGACCGCAACGACGATTCACAAGTGCTCGAAGCGCGCATGAGCGAAGCCATCGCGACCCTCAAGCAGTCGAGCGGCAGGCGCAACTTCCTCTATGAGATCCCCTGGTACATCATCATCGGCCCGCCGGGCGCCGGCAAGACGACGGCGTTGGTCAATTCGGGGCTGAAATTTCCGCTTGCCGGCTCCGGCAATGCCCAGCCGCTGGCCGGGGTCGGCGGCACGCGGTCCTGTGACTGGTGGTTCACCGAGGATGCCGTGCTGATCGATACGGCCGGCCGCTACACGACGCAGGATTCGGATGCCGAGCGCGACAAGGCGAGCTGGCTCGCCTTCCTTGGACTGCTCAAGAAGTACCGACCGCGGCAGCCGATCAACGGCGTGATCCTCGCCATCAGCGTCGCCGATCTGATCGGATTCGACGACCAGCAGCTCGATGCGCATGTCACCGAGATAAGAAGCCGGCTGCGGGAGCTGCACGAGACGCTGAAGATCCAGTTCCCGGTCTACCTGCTCTTCACCAAAGCGGACCTCGTTGCCGGCTTCATGGACTATTTCGGCGATTTCGACGAGGCCCGGCGGCGCAAGGTCTGGGGCGCGACGTTCCAGACCACCGACCGCAACAGGAACATGGTCGGTGAAACCCAGGCCGAGTTCGACGCGCTGGCCAGGCAACTGGCGGACGAGATCGCCGACCGTCTGCAGGACGAGGCCGATCCGGTGGCGCGCATCGCGATCTTCGGCTTCCCGGCCCAGTTCGCCGCGCTGCGAACCCGCGTCGTGCGGTTCGTCACCAGCCTGTTCGATGCCTCGCGGGTCCAGGTGAATGTCAGCCTGCGCGGCCTCTATTTCTCGTCGGGCACGCAGGAAGGAACACCGATCGATCAGGTTCTGGGCGCGATCGGCCGCAATTTCGGCAGCGCTTCGCAGGCGCATCTTTCCGGCACCGGCAAGAGCTTCTTTCTGCACGACCTTCTGGCGAAGGTGATCTTCCCCGAAGCCGGCTGGGTCTCGTTCGACAGGACAGCGGAGCGGCGCGCCAGGCTCGCCAGATTTGGCAGCCTCGCCGCGATCGCATTGGCGGCTTTTGCAGCGCTCGGAGTGCTGGGCCTCAGCTACTTAGCCAACAAGTCGCTGATCGGCTCCACGAGACAGGCGATGGCGCAGTATCGCGACAGCGCGGATTCGCTGCTCAGGAGCACGACCGTTACCGATGTCGACCTCGAGAACGTCATCGGCCCGCTCGATCAACTGCGCAACCTGCCGGCGGGATATGAGACCGCTGGCCAAACCAAGCCGATCGAGGAGAGTTTCGGGCTCAGCCAGCGGGAGAGACTTCTGTCGGCGTCCAAAACCGCCTATCGGCAGGCGCTCGAGCGAAGCTTCCGCTCCCGTCTGCTGGTTCAGGCGGAGCGCACGATCCAGGCCAAGATGGCCGACCCGATCGCGCTCTACGAACCATTGAAGATCTATCTGATGCTGGGCGGCAAGGCGCCCAAGGTCGACGACGAGCTGATCGTCTCCTGGATGAAGCAGGATTGGGAGGGAAACCGCTACCCCGGCGAGAACAATCGCGAAGGCCGCGCGCAGCTCGAAAAGCATCTGCGCGCCATGCTGGCGCTCGACGATGCCTACGACCCGGTCTTCGAGCTGAACCAGCCGCTGGTCGAGGCAGCGCAACGCTCGCTCGGACGCATGAGCCTTGCCGATCGCGCGTCGGCGCTGATCAGGTCGGCGGTATACGCGGCAAGGCTCCAGGACTTTTTCGTTGCCGCCAAAGCCGGTCCGGAAGCGCAGCTGCTGTTCGAACGCATGGACGGCGGCGAGCTCGCCGACCTTGGCGTTCCCGGCCTCTACACCAAGGCGGGTTTCAACGGCTTTTACCTGCCGCAGCTCTCGCGCATCGCGCAAATGCTGGTCGATGACCAATGGGTTCTCGGCGGCGGCGGCGAGCAGGGCAGCATCGATCAGGACCTGCCCAGGCTCGGCCCCGAGCTCATCGACAGCTACGGCAAGGAGTTCGCTTCCGCCTGGAACGGCGCGCTCGGCCAACTGAAATTCAAGGCGATGCTGAAGGATAAGCCGCAATATATCGCGCTCTCCGCCGCCGCCTCGCCGGACTCGCCGCTGGACCGGCTATTCACGGCGATCGCCGAGGAAACCGCGCTGACAAAAGACAGCGCCGCCTCTGCAGGCGACACCGGAGCGGCGCAGCAGGACCCGGCTGTTATGGCCAAGGGTCTCGCCCGCATCGGTCTGCAGATCGCCGGCGGTAAGTCGCAGAGCCGCGCCGGGGCAAGCTCGTCCGCCACGCAGAATGCCGGCGCCACCGTGGAGGCGCAGTTCAGGCCGTTCCAAGCGCTGGTGAGCGGCTCCAGCGGTCGCCGCCCGCTCGACGCGCTGACGCAAAACTTCCACGACATCTATCAGAGCGTGAAGCTGGCAGCAGATGCCCCCGCGCAGACGGAGCGCGTCAACGCGAACCTGAAGCTGCAGATTTCGACGATGCGCGCCAATGCCTCGCGCCTGCCCAAGCAGCTCGCGCGCATGGTCGACGCGGCGGCAGACGAGTTCGAGGGTAATGTCGCCGAGACTTCCGTAGCCAACCTCAACCAGATGCTCGACGAGACGGTCACGCGCCCCTGCGAGGAAGCCGTCAACGGCCGTTATCCCTTTGCCGGCGACGGCAGCGAGGAAATCTCTCTTGCCGATTTCGCCAAGCTGTTCGCACCGGGCGGCCTGATGGACCGGTTCTTTGCGCAGAACCTGGCGCCTCTGATCGACATGACAGGCCAGGACTGGACCTGGAAGCAGGAAGCCCGCTCCGGCCGCGACCTCGCCAAATCGACCTTGAAGGCGTTCCAGTCGGCCGCGGAAATCCGCAGCGCCTTCTTCCCCTCCGGCGGTTCGGCGCCGTCGGTCTCGATCACCTTTACGCCCTCCTCGCTGAACAGCGAGGTCGATAGCGCGGTGCTCAACATAGATGGGCAGACGGTGCAAAGCACGCAGGCCGGCAATGCGCCGAGCACGGTGACATGGCCGGGCGGCGGCGCTTCCGGATCCGCGAGCCTCAGCCTGGCGCCGGAAATGCCCGGCCGCGTGTCCGCCCTCGAATTCGAAGGGTCATGGGCCCTGAAGCGCCTGCTGGACAAGGCGAGCGTCACCAGCAACGGCAGCGGCGCCGAAGCCCGCTTCGTGATCGGCGGACGCGACGTCGCTTACAAGATGGAGACCGGCTCTGGAGCCAATCCCTTGCTGCTGCCGGCACTGTCCGGGTTCAACTGTCCGAAGGCGTTTTGAGATGGCGCCGTCATGGTCGATCGGATCGTTCCCGAGCAGCACCGTCTCTCGCCTTCATTTCGATACTCTAATGTATGCGCTTGTGGCAAACTGGCCTGGGCACGCGGCCCATGGTTCGTCACAGAGGACGCTCGCGAAGCGCTTGGTGGCAAATTGAGCACTGTCGCCCTTCCCATTGAGAGCTTCGGCGTCAGCCACAAAGGCTGTGTGCGCGACCACAACGAGGACAACTATCTGGTCGAGCAGCAAGCCGGCCTTTGGGTGGTGGCCGACGGAATGGGCGGTCATGAGGCCGGCGAAGTCGCCTCCGCCAGCATCGTCGACCATCTGGCGACGATCGGCATTGCCAGCTCGGCGCCGGACCTGCGCGCGCGCTTCGAGGATAGGCTGAGCCGCGCCAATGCCGAGATCCGCAACATATCGCGTTCGCGCGGGATCACCATCGGATCGACCTTCGCCGCCTTGCTCGCCATGGACGGACGGTTCGCGGGCCTGTGGGCCGGCGACAGCCGCATCTATCTGGTGCGCGGCGGCACGATCTCGCAGATTTCCAGGGATCATACCGAAGTCCAGGAGCTGCTAGACCGCGGCATGATCAGCGCGGAGGAAGCGCTCACCTGGCCGCGCCGCAACGTGATCACCCACGCCGTTGGGGTCAGCGACGAGCTCGAGATCGATTTCCAGCAAGGCGAGCTGATGCCGGGGGATATCTTCGTATTGAGTACCGACGGGCTGACCGCGCATGTCAGCGACGCGGAGATCGAAGCCGCGGTCAAATCCGTGGCGCCGCAAGCAGCGTGCGAGAAGCTGCTGGAGACGGTGCTGGCGCGCGGCGGAACGGACAATGTCACCATCGTGCTGGTCAGGATCGGCGACGGGGGCAACGGACCGCTCCATGCAGATCGGTCCAGGGGCTGAGACAGATGAGCGACGACGACAGGACCCGGATTTCGCCGAACCTTGCATATACCGGCGTCGGGACGCAGCTCAGCGGCATTTACGAGCTCGACGAGCGCATCGCGTCCGGCGGCATGGGCGAGGTCTATCGCGGCCACAATATCCAGACCGGCGACCATGTCGCGATCAAGATCGTGCTGCCCGAGTTCGCGCGCGACCAGACGATACTCTCCCTGTTCCGCAAGGAAGCCTCGATCCTCAACCATTTGTCGCATGACGCGGTGGTGCGATACCACGTCTTCACCATCGATCCGGGCATCGGCCGCCCCTACCTGGCGATGGAGTTCGTCGACGGCCAGTCGCTGTTCGATGTCATGCGGCGCGGCCCGATGGCGCCGCCGGACGTGCGCCGGCTTTGCCATCGCCTCGCCTCGGGCCTGAGCGCTGTGCATCAGGCCGGCGCGGTCCACCGCGACCTCTCGCCCGACAACATCATCCTGCCGGGCGGCCGGGTCGAGCGCGCCAAGATCATCGACTTCGGCATCGCGCGCTCGGCGAATGTCGGCGGCGAGACGCTGATCGGCGGAAAATTCGCCGGCAAATACAATTACGTGTCTCCCGAACAGCTTGGCCTCTATGGTGGCGAGGTCAGCGAGCAATCCGATATCTACAGCCTCGGACTGGTGCTGGCCGCCGCGCTGCGCGGAAAGCCGCTCGACATGAGCGGTTCGCAATATGAGGTCGTCGAGAAGCGCCGCACGGTGCCGGACCTGTCGGACATCGATCCCGATTTCCGCGACCTCCTTGAAGCGATGTTGCAGCCGGATCCTCAAGACCGGCCCGCCAGCATGGCCGAGATCGCCAGGGCAACGCGCGACGACGATCTCGACGCGACCTTGCCGCCGCCCGGATCGTTTGCTCCGCGCGAAAGATCGGGCTTGCCGCGCGCCGGCTGGACGGCGTTGCCAAACACCAGTCCCCCGGCTTCTGCTGTCCCCGACGAACCGCGTTTCGTTCCGCATGTACGGCCTGCGCACCTGTCGCAACCGAGGCCTGCACCGGCGGCCGCTCCGGCCAGTGCGTCAAACCGACCTGCCGAGCGAAAGCCTTCGCGGATTCCGGCCTTAGCAGGCGGCGTCGCGGTACTGGCAATCCTGGCGGCGGCCGGCGTCTATTTCGGCGGCGCGTTGGCGCCTCCGCCCGCCGTGGAAAAGCCTGAGCCTCTTACGCCGAAGCCGGCGGCAAAACCCGTAGCGCAAACGCCCAAGCCGGCACCGGAGGCATCGAAGCCCCAGCCAGAGGCACCGCAACCTCGGCCGCAAGCGCCGGCCGAACCGCAGCCGGAAGCACCGAAGGCCGACAACTCTGCCAGCGTGGAGCCGGCGAAGCCTGCCGCTCCGGCTCTGCCGCAATCGCAGGACAAAACCGTCCAGAAAAAGGCGGAGGTAGAGACCGAGCAGGAAACCCAGCCGACACCGCCTGCCCTTTCGGAGAGCCCGGCCAAAAACAACCAGGCGCAAGCCTCGCAGCCAGCGGAGGCCGAACCGGCCCAGTCGTCGGTCGAGAAATCGCCGGCACCCCTGCCGAAGGCAGCGGAAAACCAAACGCCGTCGAGCCCGACAGCGGAAGCCACTCCTGCGCCGGAAGCAAAGCCGCCTGCGACGAAACCCAGCGCATCCGACCTCGTCGACGCTCTGTCCAAGTTGTCGAAGTCGAAGACGCCGGCGCCCCAGGTTACGCAAAACCAAAACCAGGCACCGGCTTCGACTCCGCGCCAGCCGACAGCGCCCGACGCGGCCGCTCAGCCGGCAAGGCCGAAAGTCTCGACCACACAACCGGCACCACTGCCGCAGCCACCGCTGGCCAACAAGCCATCTCAAAATACCGACGTCGCAATCAATCTGCCAAAGCCCCAGGTTCCGCCGCCGGCAAACAAAACCGACGAGTTGGCTCAGCGCGCCTCCTGGGTGCGCGACTTCAGCGGCGGCAATTGCTTCTACGCGACCCTGACATCGGCAACGGGCACATCCGCAGCGATCGAGGGATTCGGAACGGCCGTGCAGCCTTTCGAGCAACTGCTCGGTGCGTTCCAGTCCAGGTTCAACGTCGAGCCGGACATCAGCGTGCGCCTGATTACCCCATCACAATGCGGCGTACCCACCTTCCTGCACATTCTCGACGGTAGCGAGGCTGAACGACCGCAGCTCGTGCTCGACCGGACATCGGTGCCCGACGGATCACCAATCAGCGGCACCCTAGTGACGCGCGGGGGGCTCATCTCTAGCGTGTTGCTGGTCAACCACAATGGCACCGCCTTCAACCTCGACAGCCGCATGGTCGCGCAGCCGGACAGGGCGACCTTCAAAATCGCCATCGATCTCGCCGCTGACGACAAGGCGACCGGCAAGGCTTTGCCGCAGGTCATCCTGGTGATCACCGGGCCACGGGACGTCCAGGCCGCGATGTTCGCCGGCCCGACGCCCGCCTCGGAAGTGCTGCCCAAGATCCTTAAGGAGATCCAGGCGGACGATTCCGGATTTTCGGCCACCGCCAAGTATTTCCGGCTTGGCGGATAGCGCGGACGCCGATGGTTCTCTGCCGCCTGCTCTCTTCCACCCTGTCCCAGTCACGCAAGGAGCGCGGACCGATCCGGTCTGTTGCCGATCGCATGGGCCGCATGAAGCTTGCTGCGCTTGCCGGCACCGCGTTGCTCTCCGTCCTGTCCGTCAACAAGGCACACGCCGAATTCACCGTCTGCAACCAGACGCTCGACGTCATCAATCTCGCCGTCGGACAGAAGGTCGACGATGCCGACCAGACCGACGGTTGGTGGACGATCGGCGCCAACCAATGCGTCAACGTCATCCGCGAGGAGCTGACCAACCGCTACATCTACATCTACGCCACGGACGTCTTCGGCCATGCGATCCTCACCGGATCGATCGATATGTGCATCGACCGGCGCCGCTTCTCGATCCGCGGCATCGACGAATGCTGGCAGCGCGGCCATATCGCCGCGCGCTTCGTCGAGGTCGACACGCAGGAGCAGGTGCGCTGGACCTATTTCCTGACCGGGAACAGCCCGTGACGCACAGCATCGACACGAGCTTCAAGTTGAAAAAGGAGGCGCGCCTGGCCGAGCGGCGACGCCAGCTCTTGCGCTGGGTTTTTTCCGGCGTCGCGGCACTCGTCTTCGTCTCGGCAGCCACGGGTTTCTACCTCACACGCGATTACTGGTCCTTCGGCGACGAGGACGAGGAACTGCATCCGGTCGAGGGAATGGAAGACGTGCCGCCCGATGCTTCGGTCTATGTGCCGGCGATCATCGACCTCGCCGGAGATCCGATGTGGATCACGCTGGCGCCCGACGCCGACACGGCAACGAAGGGCAAGACTGTCGCGCGCCCGGCCGAGCTCGACAGTTCCGGCGCCTCGCCGCAGATCGAAATCCTGTCCGACGTGATGCTGAGCGCCAGCGAAAAATTCATGACGACGATCCCCTCGACGCAAGAGGATTTCGCCTTCTTCCAGGCGCAGCGGCAGACCGTGACCAAACCTCCAGCGAGGGGAACCGATCAGCAAGCTGCCCCGCCCGCACCGGTTGCAGCCGACGACCAGCAAGGCGATCTTGAGAACGACCTTCAGGCGGCACCCGACGAAAGCGAAGCCCCTGCCAGTTCAGCGCCCAAGGCGGACGCCGATGATCCAGAGGCGGGCTGGGGCGAGACCGTCGACCAGGGCGAGGCCGCCCTTCCCGCTTTCAAGAAGACCCAAATCGAGAACAACACGACCGTTGCGACCGTCACCAGCGAATACCAGCGCTTCGACGCGACCGAGGACACCTTCGTAAAAATCCTCAACGACCGCAGCCTGGACAGCGTCGTCGCCGATGCGCATTTCTCTGCCGATGACGCGAAGCTGGCGGGCGAAGCGCTGAAGACGCTGTTCAACCGCGATGGGCTGGGGGCGGGCTTTGTCGTGGCCATGCGCGGGTTCAGGCCGAACCGCGAGACCACCACCATGTCGCTCATGCAGGTCTCGATCTACGCCAGGAACGTCTATGTCGGCACGCTGACGCGCAATGCTGCGGGCGCGTTCGTGTCGGGTGTCGATCCGTGGGTGCGGGAGGACCTGTTCAACTATTCAGGCGCATCCGACGAAGGCGGCCCCAAGCGCCAATATCGCCTGCTCGATGCGATCTATTCAACGGCCGCGCGCAACAAAGTTCCGACCAGCGTGATCGGGGAGGCGATCATGTATCTGTCGCGGGGGCAGGATCTCGACGCCTTCGCCAGCGAGGACCAGCGGCTGGTGCTGATCTACTCGCAGACGCCGCGCGGCCAGGGCGAGATCTCCGGACGGGTCCTCTATGTCGGCGTTCAGGGCACGGAGAAGACACTCGACTGTTTCGTCTTCCAGCAGAGCGACGGCCAGTATGCGTGCGTGACGGGCAATGACGAGGTTCGTTCTCTCAACGTCACCAACGGCATGGTCACGCCGGTGAGCGGGGTGATGACCTCGACCTTCGGCCCGCGCAAGCACCCGATCCTGGGCACCGTTCGCATCCATAAGGGCGTCGACTGGGCCGCTCCGGTCGGCACGCCGATCATGGCCGCCTTCGACGGCGAAATCACTTTCCAGGGCGATGGCGGCAGCTACGGCAATCTGGTGAAGATTACGCATGCCAACGGGCGCGAGACGCGCTACGCGCATATGCAGAAATTCGCCATCGCAATCGGCGTCGGCACCAAGGTGAACGCCGGCGACGTCATCGGCTATATCGGCACCACCGGACTTTCGACCGGCCCGCATCTGCATTTCGAGCTCTACCAGAGCGGCCAGGCGATCGATCCGCTGGGTACGGTCACCACAGTCGCCACCTATGCTTCCGGTGGCTCCGGCGGCGGCTCGGGCGATCCTGCCGTCGAGACGCTAACCGACCGCATCGTCCATGTCGAAAGCGGCGGCAGCGCGCGAGCCAAGAATCCGCTTTCCTCGGCGACCGGCGCCGGCCAGTTCATCACCAAGACCTGGATCCGGATGATGAACACCTACCGGCCGGATCTCGCCCGGTCGCTATCGACCGCCGACCTGCTCGCACTCCGTTACGACGCGACGCTGTCGCGCGAGATGGTGCGCAACCTGGCGCGTGAGGGCGAAGCCTATCTTCGCGCACGCGGCCATCAGATTACCGCCGGACGGCTCTATCTCTGCCATTTCCTGGGCATGGAAGGCGCCGCCCAGGTGCTGGCGGCGCCCGGCTCGGCGCAATTGAGCGCAGTGCTCGGGTCCGCCGTGATCCAGGCGAACCCTTTCCTTACCGGCAAGACCACCAGCTACGTCATCGACTGGGCGGAACGGAAAATGGGTCAGAAGGTGACCCGCTTGGCGTCCGATCAGAACCAGCAGACGACCACGACCCAGGTCCGGCAGACATCGCCGGAGTTCGAGAAATACAAGCAGGCGATAACGGCTCTGGTCAATTCGATTCAAACTACGCTCGGGCCTGGTTAACCCCCGGTTTCAACCCCACCACATATCGCGCTCGACGGGCCAAGCTGTTTGGTTTCCCTACCTGTGAATGGTATATTAGCGCGTGGTTGCAAAGTTTTTTGTGAACCAAAACTGTGGCCGGGATCACATACGTCCAGAAGCCATTTTTGGCAGAAGCGACTTTGTCGCGAGCGGAATTTAGCATGCGCAGACACCGATAACGCGCCCCGATGGGGCGGAGGGCTGATCCATGAAAGCGTTCGCCGTCCTTGTGAGTGGATTTATCCTGTTTGTCCTTGCCGCGTTCAGCGCGCAGGCTGCCCCGCCAGACGCCGCCAAGCGCGTCGCGCTGGTCATCGGCAACAGCAAATATGTCAACGCCGTGCCTTTGCCCAATCCAGCCAACGACGCGCAGCTCATCGCATCGACGCTGCGCAATGCCGGCTTCGACGTAATCGAAGGCGTCGACCAGGACAATCAAGGCATGCACAGCCTGATCAGCCGCTTCACAGAGGAATCCTACAATGCCGAGCTCGCCGTGATCTTCTATGCCGGCCACGGCATGCAGGTCGACGGCAAGAACTACCTCATCCCCGTCGACGCCGAGCTGACGTCGCCGGCCTATCTCAAGACCCGCACCGTGCAGATCGACGAATTCATGGCGGCGCTGCCGCCCGATCCCGCCGTCGGCGTCATCATCCTAGATGCCTGCCGCGACAATCCGCTGGCAAGGACGCTAGCCGCTTCGCTGCCCAAGAGCCGCTCGCTCGGCGCCGGCCTTGCGCCAGTCGAAGCGAAAGCGGACGGCGTAGGCACCGGCGGCGTGCTCATCGCCTATGCGACAGACCCCGGCGCCATCGCCTTCGACGGCAACGGCTTCGACAGCCCCTACTCGCTGGCTTTGGCCAAGCACCTGACCGAGCCCGGCGTCGAGATCCAGAGCGCGCTGACGCGTGTGCGCGGCGAGGTGACTGAGGCCACGCAAGGCCGTCAGCGTCCCTGGCACAATGCATCGCTGGGACGCGAGGTCTTCCTCGGTAAGCCCGCGGCGCAACCAGCCGCGCCTGCAGCCAAGACGACGGCGGCGCCTGCTCTGGTGGCCAGCGAACCGCCTGCCTGGGAAGTCGAGCAGCGCCTGTGGGACGAGGCCTCGAAAAAGAACGCCATTCCGTTCTACGAGGCCTATCTCGATCAGTTCCCGAATGGCCGCTTCGCGACGGTGGCCAAGCTCAACATCGATCAGCTGAAGGATCCGAATGCCAGCAAGCAGGTCGCGGCCCTCGATACGAACGCGGCGAACGCCAATCCCGGCTCGGCCGTGCGCACCTCGGTCGGCATCACCGACGAGATGAAGCAGACGCCAGGCACGGAGCTGACGGAAGGCGCGATCGGGCTCGATCATGACGGCCGCATCGACCTGCAGCTGCGCATCGAGGCGCTGGGCAACGAGCTTGGCCAGGTCGACGGCAACATCGGCCCGAAGACGCGCCAAGCGATCAGCGTCTGGCAGGGCAAGAACGGCCTGCCGCAGACCACCTATCTGACACGCGAGCAGTTGGCGTTCCTGCTGATCCAGACCGACCCGATGATGGATGCGGTCCGCGCCAAGCATGCCGCCGACCAGGCCCGCGCCGGGCAGCCCAAGAAGCAGGCGGTGCAGCAGACCCGCACGTTGAAGCCGGTAGCGCAAAAGCCGCGCAAGAAGCAGCAGGTCGTCCAGAGGCGGCGCGAGAGCGAGACCGTGGTTCGCGACGATGCCCCGCCGCCGAACGACGACAACGACTTCCTGACCAAGGCGCTGATCTTCGGCACCGGCATCGCGGTGGGCGGTGCGCTTCACAAAAATTAGCCGTTTCACGCAAAAACGGGAGACCTGTCCCATTGGGACCGGTCTCCCGTTGTTTGCCGTGTACGGTGGGCGACCGACGCCGCCCGGCGCCTCTATTCCGTCCTGATCCGCATCTCGACCCGGCGGTTGACCGGATCGTAGGGATTGGCGACGCGCGGGTGCGACTTGCCCAGACCAATCGCTTCGAGCCGGGTGGACTGTACGCCGTTCGCGGTCAGGAATGCGGCAACCGATTTCGCCCTGCGCTGCGACAGGTCCTGGTTGTAGCGATCCGAACCCGAAGCATCGGTGTGGCCTTCGACAACGAAGCTGAACGAACTCAGCCGGTTGTCTTTCAGTGCCTTGGCGAACTCGTCGAGCTCGGTGCGCGCGGTCTGGTCGAGCTGGGCGGAATCCAGCGCAAAATTGATCATCATATCGAGGCCGGTTTTTGTGGGGGCCGCGTTCTTGTCGTTCTTGCTCTTGCACTCTTCTTCGGTGCCGACGCAGATGCCGCGCGTCGCCCCGAGATTGCCCGCGCCGGTGAAGAACTTCACGATGTCTTCGGATTTCTGAAGCGGATCAGCGGAAACGTGCGTCGAAAAAAGCACGGCCGCCAATGCAAAGGCTGAACTGGCCCACCGCATGACCATTACTCCCTGTTTGAGCGGATCTCGCTGCGGCCGACAATAGCAAATCTCGCGCCGATTGTCTGTGAACAAACACACGCTGGAAGCCGCTGCCATTTGCTACGCTAACGCTTGACCAGCGCCTCCGCGGGGGCTTCAGTATCTCTATTCCAAGTAAGGGCGTGGCAGCCATGGCCAACGGGCTCCGGTTCAGGACGGCGCGGGATCTCTTCAGCGCTTGTCCCGCCATCGCCCGGGATATGAAAGCGGTCCCGACCGACCAGCCGTCGATCGAGTTTTGCCGCGCGCTGCTCGCCGGGCGTGTCCCGGAGGAGGCACTCACCTTCTGCGCCTATCTGCTGCCCGAGCGGGCCGCGATCTGGTGGGCGCATGAGTGCCTGAGCAACCTTGCCGAACTCCTCGGCGACCGGGACCTCGAATTGCTGGCGCTCGTCGGCGACTGGGTCGGCGAACCCGGCAATCCCGACCATCGCGAGGCGGTTGCCCAGGCCGTGGAGGTGCCGCCCGCGACGCCTGTCTCCTGGATCGCTTTGGCAGCAGGCTGGCGCGACGGCGGCTCGGCCATCGACCAGGCGACAGCCGGGTTTCCGACGGCCCATGCCGTCAGCGCGGGCATTCTGGCAGGCCTTGCCCGGGTGTCGCTGGCGGACCGGTTTGCCGTGCTTTCAGCCTTCGTCGAAATGGGCATCGAGATGGCGGAAATGGAGACGCAGCAGCACTCGGCCGACGCTTACTAGGTCGTGAACCCGTAAACGGACAACGTCTCGAATGGGTGGAAACTTGCCGTACGCGCGCCCCTGTCGGAACGACGTGATTGCGGGAAGGAGCGGACGTCGCGCCGCCTATGCGGCTTGCTCACTCTAGCATCGGGGCGGTCCGCAGACCGTTGAATCGAAATCGCTACGAAGCCCACGGGCAGACTCTTAGCCTCCCGCGCTGAGCATTTCGATGATTGTTAAATCCAAAGACGGTGGCCGTCGAGCGAGTTTTCAGCAGCCCATTTCCGCAGCCTATTAATGTGCAACTTGGGAAGCTGCCGACATCAATTCTTCGGGATTCGGCGCTCTGAAGGTGTTGAGGCCATCCTCCAGAACTTCAGTGAAGTTCCAGCGTACGATGCCCGCCCGGTCGATTAGGAACTGACCGACAAGCTGCCCCGAGCCGGAAGCCATCGCCTGCTGATCGGCTTCCGTCATCTCATATCCTTCCTTCTTATTAAGAAACTCGTCCATTGCCATGACGTCCATAGGCTTGGGCAACTCGCCCGGGAGATGGATCCGTATCGCCATGACCGTATCCATCCCGACCTCGCGCAAGCCGAAAGCACGGTGCGAGGCCCGCTCCGGGTCGGATGCGGCGAGAAGATCGGGTGCCGGGTGGTAACGGAAATAGAGCCGCGCCCGCTCGACCGGCGTATTGACCACCGCCAGGCATTCGACGCCTTTCTCACGCAGGGCCGGCTTGAGTTGCGCCATCGCCGCGACATGGCGCCGGCAGAACGGACAGTGCAGGCCTCGGAACAAACCGATCAACAACGGGCTACGGCCTTGAAAATCATCGAGCGCGATCTTGCCTTCGCGTGAGATCGCATTGAGCACAACATTCGGTGCCCGGTCGCCCGGCTGCAGCGGGCGGTCAACACTACTCGTGGACATGGACGACCTCCTCGCCCCGGGTGAGTCAGGGAAAGCAGCACACCCAGCGTTTCGGAGGCGATCAAGTGCTGGGGCGAAAGCTTCCTGTGCCAAGGCAATAGCTTTCGACCTCTGCCATATTGCGAGGTCGAGATTACGCGCGTTGCAAGCCCATCATAACACGAAAAAGCATCTGCGGTCGCCGCCAAATGTGGTGAATGACCTCACGCGAGCGCACTCCCGAACGCTCTTGCGCTGAAGGTCAGGTTCCCGACCTCGATTTGGAGGTTCAAGTCTGCAACGCCCAAGGTCGTCAACGGGTCGAGAACCGACCTAAGGCTTCCACATTCGCCCACGCCCTGATTCATGATTTTGGCATGAGCCGGTATGACCTGACTGAATTCGAATGGCGCATCATCGAGCCGCTCCTCCCGAACAAGCCTAGGGGCGTGCCTCGTGTGGATGATCGTCGCGTGCTGAATGGCATTTTCTGGGTGTTGCGATCCGGCGCGCCTTGGTGTGACCTGCCCGAGCGCTATGGCCCAGGCACCACCTGCTACAATCGCTTTACGCGATGGCGAAGGGCAGGCGGTGTGGGAGCGGCTGATAGACGCCATCAAAAGCTCGTACGATGGCAATATCCAGATGATCGACAGCACTTCCGTTCGCGCCCACCAACAAGCCGCAACCGCGAAAACCGGGGATCGAGATCATTGTCTGGGTCGATCGCGCGGCGGGCTCACGACCAAGATCCATGTCGTCGTCGACGCGCGAGGACTCCCGATCCGGCTTGGGCTGACGGCAGGCCAAGCGCACGATGGGAAGATCGCCGACTTTCTCCTCGACCATCTTGGCTCGCGCACCATAGTGCTGGCAGACAAGGCATACGACGCCGACCGCATCCGGGAGCTTATTGAGGATCAGGGCGCAACACCAAACATTTCACCCAAGAGCAACCGGCGATGGAAACCCTGCTTCAGCAAGCGGCTCTACCGTGAGCGCAACCTGATTGAACGCTTCTTCTCCAAGCTGAAGCACTTCCGCCGCGTCGCCACCCGCTACGATAAGCTCGCGGCCAACTTCCTCGCGATGGTCCAACTCGCCTCAGTGCGGCTATGGCTACGCGCTTATGAGTCTACGACCTAGCCAAGCCTGCTCAAATGTCGGCGATCACTTGCAGCCGCCTTGCGCCTCTTTGGGTCAACCTCCCCAGCCGCCGCCACCACCACTGTTGCCGCCACTGCCTCCGCCCATCGCTGGAATGACAGGAGGCGGAGCTTCAGTTGTTACCTCCGCCGGTTCGATCGGTGTCTTCGCGGTGACCTTCTTCTGCTTGATCACCTTTGGCGTGGTCGTTGTGCGAACGACTTTTTGCTTCGTCGTCGGCTCCGGTTCGACCTTGGGCATCACGGCGGTGCACCCCGCGACAGCCAGAACTCCGGTTAGGAATGTTGCGATAATTGCCAGTTTCGATGCCCTGCCCACCATTGCCTCCTTGTTGATCAGAACAAGTCCCGACGCGGATTGGCTTGTTCCCAGACCGCCCTGGCCGTCTTGACCAGTTGAACGTCCAACGAGCCGTCCGCCGAAATCTTTGACTTGAGTTCCCCACGCAACTGTTTCAGGGCCGCCGTTTTCGCTTTGGCTCCGAACTTCGCCAGCGTGGCCTTGGCATCTGGAATTTCGTTGCGAACATCGAGCGCGGCCGCGAAAGCAAGGTAACGTACGGCGAGAGACTGGTCCGCCTTCTCGCCCCGCTGCAGTTCCAGAGCCGCGCGATCATATGCGGCCGACTGATCACCGCGGTCGGTCGCCAGCTCGAACAGGCGTTGCGCCTCAGCAAGGTCCTGCTGCACACCGACACCGTCCCTGTACATGCGCGCCAAGCTGCCCGGAGCGAAGGGTTGGCCGAGATCCATGGATTTCTGGAAGAGTTCGAGCGCGCTCTTGGGATCCTTCTCAACCCCAGTGCCGGCGAGATAGTTTCGGCCGAGCAGGTTCATCGAATACATGTCCTGCCGTTCGACGCCCGCTTTCAGGAAGGCCACGGCGCGAGCCGGATCGGCAGGCACGCCGTTACGACCTTCCGTAAAAATCGCGGCGAGGTCGTTCATCGCGTAGGTATGGCCCATTGCCGCCGCCTTGAGCAGGAGGTCGAGCCCTTTGCCGGTGTCACGCTCGACACCATAGCCATTGAACAGGGCGCGGCCCCATGACGTCATCCCGTAGGGGTCGCCCTTGTCGGATGCCGCTGCATAGAAGGCGTTGGCCTGCTTGCGGTTGGTGGGCATCCCCGTTCCCGTTGCATTCAGATAGCCAAGCTCGAACACCGCCCGGACATGCCCCCTGTCGGCAGCTTCCTGGATCGCCTTCTTGGCCTCCTCGACCTTGCCGACAACAAGCAGCGCACGCCCGAGCTGGTAGCGGAAGCGGGCGACGTCGGGATAGGCTTTCACCGCTGCCCGGCAGACATCCACGGCGTTGCTGCTGATTTCGTTCGGCAGCAGGCCCGGGACAACGCCCTGCAGGTCGAGAGGCTCGCCGGCCTCCCTGTCGCAGGGGTCGACGCTTGGCGACAGCTTCATCGTCGCCGGCTTTGACGACGCATTGTCGGCCCTGATTTCGAAGCCGACGCTCAGCGGCTTGACGGCGCCGATCTGGGGTTCGTAGCGCAAATGGTCGACCTCATCGGCCATCAGACTTGAATCGGGAGACAAGGTGCGGTCCGGCAGCGACAGCGTTCCCGTTGCCGGATAGCTCGCGAGCTTCAGGCTGACGGCGGGATCATTGGTCGGGAACTCGAGCTTCAGCGGCACCGGGCCGACACCGACCGGGACGTTTATGTCGCGGTTCTCGATCGCCTCGGCGGCGCCGGTGATGTGAATGCCGCGCTCCAGCACCTGCTGCTTCTGCTCGGCCTCGAGCGAAGCCATCAGCTGCTGCCCTTCGGCGGCGTTCCCATTCTTGACCCGAAACACCAGGATACCCTGGGATTGACCGCCCCAATTGTCATGCGCGGCATAGGCCAGCATGTCGACCTCTTCCTGCGCGCCGGATCCTTTCGGCACGTCCATCTTAAGGCGCGGCAGATCCTTGCCCGCTATCGGCTGGCCAATTGCCACAGGCTTGCCGTCCAGCGTCAGGCGTCCAAGCGCCGGCGGCCTTTCGATGCTGACGGTGACAGCGCCGCCATCGACATCGACCGGCTCCGGCAGGTCCAGCGCCACCGGTCCGACGCCCGACGGCACGACCTTTTCCAGCACCGGCGGCAACGCCGGTCGACTGGCGCGGCGCATCAGCACCACCTCGTCAATCAGCGAGGAATTCTCCCAAGGGACCTGCTTGCCGTCGGTGGCTTTGACTACGTCGCGGCGAACGGCCGCCATCACCGTGCGGATCTCCTGGTTGGGCGCCAGCGCGCGGCGGGAAAAGGCGGACGAGAACGGGCTGAGGGCACCGCTGCCGTCATAGGCGACGGCTCCGGGCTCGGTGGCGAAGGCAATCAGCGTGTTCAGCGAGCTCTTCACCTGCGCAAGCCCAGTGCCGCCCGCGGCAATCAGCTGGTCTCGCAACCAGTAATCCTTGCGCGGGAATGGATTGTTGCGGCAGGCATCGAGAATGATCACCTGGATCTTCGATTTCGCCCGCAGCTGCTCCAGCACGTCGTCGAGCTTGATCGCCTGGACCTCGATGTCGGCCGCACCTTTCAGCGACGCATCCACCGGGATGAGGAAATTCTCGCCGCCGATCTGAAAGCCATGGCCGGAATAATATACGACGGCGAGATCCGCACCGTCCGCCGCGGCGAGATAGTTGCGGAACTGCTCCTCGAACTGAAGCTTGGTGAGATCCTTGGCGACGAACACGTCGAAGCCGGCCAGTCGGAATGTGCTCGACACATCCTCGGCATCCTTGTCCGGATTCTTAAGTGCCGGGATGTCGCGGTATTCGGAATTGCCGATGACAAAGGCAACCCGGCGCTCCGCATGAGCTTCGAACGCCGTGAAGCTCACGAGAACCAGGGCTGCAAGGAACGCGCAGCATCGCAGCATGGCAAATCCTTAACTGCTATGACCTGTCGGCCACAGGAACGCAGCTTGCGGCGCCGAGGTCTGTTAAAGAGTTCACAATCTGCCGGGACCAGAGCAGACCGCATGCATAACGACAGCGGGCATGCGTCTCATCCAATCAGGTGCTAAAATACCCCAGACACATATACACCGCAATGAGAAGACGCGCTGGATCGCCGGATTGCGTCGCGGCCATCCAACTTCAGCTTAAGGGCTGCCGGCGTTTGCGCTGCTTATGCCAGCCGCGCCGCATGCCACTTCAAATGGTCGTCCATGAAGGTCGAGATGAAATTGTAGGAGTGATCGTAGCCTTCCTGCATGCGCAGCGTCAGCGCGATGCCGGCCTTTTTGCACGCTTCTTCGAGCAGCCACGGGCGCAGGCCATCATGGAGGAAGCCGTCGGCGCTGCCCTGGTCGACGAGCAGTTCGCCGTAACGATGGCCGTCCTCGATCAGCAGCGTGGCGTCATAGGCGCGCCAGCTCTTCTCGTCCGGCCCGAGATATTTCTCGAGCGCCGGCCGCGACCAGCCCGCCGTCGTCGGCTGCACGATCGGCGCGAAAGCCGAGCAGCTGCGGAAGCGCTCCGGGTTCTTCAGTGCGATGATCAGCGCCCCGTGCCCGCCCATCGAATGGCCGAAGATCGACTGGCGCGACATGTCGACCGAGAAATTCGCGGCAATAAGCGCCGGCAATTCCTCGGTGACGTAGGAGTACATGCGATAGTTTTTTGCATAGGGCGCTTGCGTCGCGTCGACGTAGAAGCCGGCGCCGCAGCCGAACTGCCAATTGTCTTTCTCATCGGGAACATCCGGGCCGCGCGGGCTCGTGTCTGGGCAGACGAGGACGAGCCCAAGCTCGGCCGCCAGGCGGCGGTATTCGCCCTTATCCATGACATTGGCATGGGTGCAGGTGAGCCCCGACAGATACCACAGAACCGGCAACGGCCCGTCCTTGGCCTTGGGCGGCACGAAGACGGCAAAGGTCATGTCGCAAGCGCAGACTTCCGACGCGTGCGAATAGACGCCTTGGATGCCGCCATGCGACTTGGACGTGGAAAGGACGTTCATCGGTTCTGCCTTCTCGCCGGGGATGTCCGGTCCGACATACCTGCCGGACCGCGCGCTCGCAACCTTAGCGCCTTGTCAAAGCGACGCAGACGCGCGATCGAGCCACGGAACGAGGGACATTTTCTTCTCCAATGGCTAGTCAACCGCCAGGCTGCTGTCGCCCATGTCGACAGTCACCTTGTCGATCGGAATGCCAAGACGTTCCGAGGCGATCTCACGAGACTGTGACGGCGCCGATGGAAGCTGGCGGCAGAGCACGCCGGGACAGCAGAGGAACGTTTCGCGTCAGCGAGGTTGACTTCAACCTGGCGGTGCGCAGCGGCGCGGCGCAAGCTCCCACCAACCGATCGAAGTCACACCGGTGCTCCAGTTGCCGAACCGTAGCTGATTGCGAGTTTGCAACCAAGGCTACCAGGCCCTGCCCAACGACAGGAGGGGAGGTTTCGAGCAGGGCATGGGGGTGGGGGCTTTGGTTCAATGCCGCGGTCCGTGCTCCACCAGATGGAAGCTGTATCGGTCGCGCACGAACTCGTTGAAGAACCGGCCCTTGGACCGAGCAGCCTTGAATGCCGCGTAGGTCTCGGGCTCAACCTGCTGATAGTCATAGCGGTCGCCGCTCGGGACGAACCATACCGAAAGGATCTTCGGCGCCGGGTCGTAATAGGTGTTCCGGATGGCAGTGAAAGGCATGACGAACGCCCTGTTGGCCAACGCGTAATTCCTGGAGCTGTCATGGGTTCCGTCGCACCGGGTGCCGACGGACCAGGGCCTTGCGAGACCCGCCGAATTGCCTATCTGAGGGTTCATGCCGTCAACGAAATCGAGGGCCGCGGCGCAAGTCCGCCAAGTGGATCTTTTCGGTGTCCCAAACAGCCTGCCGGCAGGATTCCGCTACCGGCCGGAGCTGATCACGCGCGCCGAAGAAAGAGAGTTGGTCCGCCACATCGAAGGTCTGCCGTTCAAGCCCTTCGACTTTCACGGCCATCTTGCCAACAGGCAGGTTGTCGGCTTCGGGCTGCGTTACGACTACGATCGCCGCGAGGTCGTGGAAGCACCGGCCATACCCGACTTCCTGCTGCCGCTTCGCGACAAGGTCGCCGACTTCGCCGGTCGGCCCGCATCGGAGTTCTCGCAAGTGCTGATCAACGAGTACCGGCGTGGCGCCGGCATCGGCTGGCATCGCGACAAGCCCCATTTCGACCTCGTCGCAGGCGTCTCCCTGCTGGCATCCTGCAGTTTTCGGCTGCGCCGCAGGAACGGTGCGACATGGGACCGGCAGACGATCGAGGTCGAGCCGAGATCCGCCTATCTCATGGCCGGTCCGGCGCGCAACGAATGGGAGCACAGCATTCCGCCACTCGCGGAGCACCGCTACTCCGTCACATTTCGGACGTTGCGGCCCAAGCTGTAAGTGGCGCGCCTCTGCGAGCCCGGAGCCGATTTCCGATACGCCTGCGGTCGCGGGGCAGGTCGCCGATCGCATGCATGCCTGGAACCGTTTTTCAGGACCGTCGCTCATAAAGCACGGTATTGAGTGGCCTCTTCGCAAATCAGCAGCCAGCCGACAGTTTCTGCTCGGCCGGCGTTATGCCAGAGCCCGATATTGCCAAGCCGCCTTCATCACGGGTCGAGCCATGGCGTGGTGTCCTCTACAGCCGTGCCGGCATTTGCCGGATCGGACGGACGGCGCGCAACGAAGCGGCCGAAACCAGCTTGCGCCTGCAGCTTTCCGCCCGCGATCAGCGGCTCACCGCGCAGCAGCACGGTGACCGGCTTGCCCGTCACCACCTTGCCTTCGTAAGGCGAAAAGTCGACGCGCGAATGCAGCATTTCGTGGCTGATGGTCCACTTGTGTGCAGGGTCCCAGAGCGCGAGATCCGCGTCCAGGCCAACGGCGATGCGACCCTTGCAGTGTTCGAGACCGTAGATCGCGGCGGCATTGCGCGAGGTCAGATCGAGATATCGCTGCAGCGTCAGCCGACCGGTCAGCAGCCCTTCGGAAAACAGCAGCGGCAGCCTGGTTTCCAGGCCGGGAATACCGCTCAATGTCGTGGTGAAACCTGGCTCCGCCGCCTTGCCGATCTTGTCGGCGAAATAATAGGGTGAATGATCGGACGACCAGAGGTCGATGCCGCCGTCCGCCAGCAACCGCCAGAGAAGCTCGCGGCTATGCGGCGTACGCGGCGGCGGCGAAAAGACGAAGCGGGCGGCGTCCCTGCCTGGGCGGTCGAGGTCTGCAGCGCCGAGGAAGATGTATTGCGGGCAGGTTTCGGCCGCGACGTCGACGCCGCGATGACGTGCCCGCGCGACCTCCTCGGCGGACTGCTGCGACGACACGTGGACGATAGTTATGCGGGCGCCGGTCATCTCCGCCAGCGCCAGAGCCCGATGGGTGGCCTCGCGCTCCATGATCTCGCTGTGCGCCACGGCGTGGTAGCGCATCTCGGTGCGGCCAAGCTCCATCAGCCGCTGCCGCGTGCGCCGAATGGCGGCATCATTCTCGGCATGAACCATGACGATCCAGCCGAGCGTCCTCGCCGTATCGAGCACGGTCAAGAACAGGTCGTCGTCGACCGCGAAGCCCTGGTAGGTCATGAAAAGCTTGACCGAAGCGATGCCTTGCCCGGCCAGTTGGCTGAGCTGTGCCTCGACGTTCTCACCGGTTGCCGTCGTCACCACCGCATGGAGGCCGTAGTCGATGATGGAACGCCCCGCCGCGCAGCCCATCGCCCGCTCGAGCGCGCCCACGGTCGTCATGTCCGGGCCGGGCATGCCGAAGGGCACGATGCAGGTCGTGCCGCCGAACGCGGCGGATATGGAGCCCGATTCGAAGTCGTCCGCGTTGCCGGCGGCGCCCCAGACCGGCTGATCGAGGTGGCAGTGGGCATCGATGCCGCCCGGCATCACCCACAGCCCCGCGGCGTCGATGGTTTGCGCGCCTCGCAGGCCTCTATCTATCGCGGCGATGCGGCCGTCATCGATGCCGATGTCGCAATCTCGCCAACCGTCATCGAGGGCGACGTGTCCGCCCCTGATCACCAATTCATGCAAAGGCGACGCCATGGATGCTCACCACATCGCCATTGAGGCTACGGCGATATCCACACCAGGGCTTTGGCGCGGCACGCTCAGGCCCTCAGCCGTTTGCCATCGGGGTCGAAAGGCGGCCGCTCAAGCAACACAGCCTTGTGCGGCTGGCCGAGGATCGCAACCGTCACCGCGTCTCCCGATTTCACCGACCCGGCCTTCACATAGCCGAGCGCGAGCGACATGCCGACATGGTAGCCATAGGCGCCGGACGTGACCTGGCCGACCGGCGTGCCATCGGGGAGGAAAATCGGCTCGCCGCCGGTGGCGTCGGCGTCCTTCGCCTCGATCGAGATCATGATCAGCTCGTCGCGGGCCGGCTTCGACGCCAGCGCGGCATAGGCGTCGCGGTTGAGGAAGTCGCCCTTGTCCATCTTGATCAGGCGGTCGAACTTGACCTCCTGCGGCCAGTATTCGGGCGAGTATTCGCGGCCCCAGCTGCCATAGCCTTTCTCCACCCTGAGCGACATCAGCGCGCGCGAGCCGACCGGGCCGCCGCCTTCCTGCCGAGCGGCGTCGAGCAGTGCGTTGTAGAGCGCGGTCTGGTCCTTCTCCTCGCAATAGAGCTCCCAGCCGAGGTCCCCGGTGAAAGAGACACGCAGCGCAATGACATCGAGGCCGGCAACGGCGATGCGGCGCGACGCCATGAAAGGAAACGACGTCGTCGTCAGGTCGTCATTGGTCAGGCGCTGCAGAACCGCGCGCGATTTCGGCCCGGCGACGTTGAAGCCGCACATATCCTCGGTGCGGGAGCGGAACGTCGTGCCCTCAGGCAACGGCACCATCTGGAAGAAACGCTGGTGATAGCGCTCGGCCATGCCGGAGCCGAAGACGCGATACTCGTCCTCCGCCAGCTTGGTGACGGTGAAGTCGCCGGCGATGCCGCCGCGCTTGCCGATCAGCGGCGTCAGACAAGATCGTCCGGCCTGCGAGGGGATCTTGTTGGCGAAGAGCGCGTTCAGCCAGGCCTCGGCGCCCGGCCCCTTCACCTCGTATTTGGCGAAGTTGGAGATGTCGATGATGCCGACATGGTCGCGCAGCATGCGCGCCTCGCGGCCGACCGGATGCCACCAGTTCTGCCTGGTGAAGCCGATCGTCTCCTCGCGCTGCTCGCCGTCGATGGAAAACCACAGCGGATGCTCCCAGCCGAAGTTCAAGCCGAACACCGCGCCGTTTTCCTTCTGCATGGAATAGGCCGGCCGTGTGCGCACCGGCCGGCCCGCCGCGCGCTCCTCGTTCGGGAAATGGATCTTGAAGCGATGGCTGTACTGGTCCTGCACGCGCGCCTTGACGAAGTCCTTGCCTGCCCACTGGCCGAAGCGGGCGAGATCCCAGCCGAACATGTCGAGCGTCGGCTCGCCCTCGATCATCCACTCCGCCGCCAGGCGCCCGAGACCGCCGGACTGCGAGAAGCCCGGGATGATGCCGGCACAGCAGAAGTAGTTGCGGAGTTCCGGAACGGGGCCGAACAGCGCGGCGCTGTCCGGCGACCAGATCATCGGGCCGTTGATCACCCGCCTGACGCCGGCCGTGCCGACCGCAGGCACGCGGGCGATGGCGCGCATCATGTTCTCCTCGATGCGTTCCAGATCGTCCGGGAACAGCTCGTGGCCGAAATCCTGGGGCGTGCCGTCCTCGGCCCAGAATTTCATTGCCCGCTCATAGGCGCCGATCAGCAGGCCGAGGCCTTCCTGGCGCAGATAATATTCGCCGTCGCGGTCGGCGACCGAAGGCAGGCGCCGGCCCATCGAGGCGATCTCGGGGATCGTCTCGGTGACGAAATATTGGTGCTCGGTCGGAATGAGCGGCAGCGACAGCCCGGCGAGAGCGCCGACCTCACGCGCCCACAGGCCGGCGGCGTTCACCACCCATTGCGCATGGACGTCGCCCTTGGTGGTGCGCACGATCCAGCTTCCGTCCGGCTGCTGCTCGGTTCCGGTCACCGCCGTGAACCGATGGATCTCGGCGCCGCGCTGACGCGCGCCGGCCGCGTAGGCGGCCGTCACGCCCGAGGGATCGACATTGCCGCCTTCAGGTTCATACATGATGCAGCGTATGCCGTCGAAGTCGACGAGCGGGTGCAATCGCTCGGCCTCGGCCCGGTCGACCTCGTAGAAGTTCATCTTGTAGCGGCGCGCCTTGGCCTCCTGCAGCCGAAGCTGGTGTTCGCGCGCCTCGGTCTGGGCGAGATAGAGCGATCCCGGCTGGAAGATGCCGCAGCCCTGGCCCGTCTCCTTCTCGAGCTCCTTGTAGAGCGCCATCGTGTAGTGTTGCAGGCGGCTGATGTTGGTCGAGTCGTGCAGGCCGTGGATGTTGGCCGCGGCATGCCAAGTCGAGCCGGACGTCAGCTCGTCGCGCTCGAAAAGCACGACGTCGCTCCAGCCGTGCTTGGTCAGGTGGTAGAGGATCGAGCACCCGATCAAGCCGCCGCCGATCACAACAGCCTGGGCATGGGTCCGCATTTACGTGTTCCTTGTGGCTGTGTGCCGGAGCCGGACGGCCGGGCGACGGGCCGGATAACAACAGGGGTTTGTGCTGGCTCTTGTGCCGACAAAATGACCCCACTTTTTCGAACGCCGGCAATGTAGAAAGCTCGGGAAACGACTGTAAAGCCTGCTATTGGGGCTGGCTGCTGGTTTTCGAGGCAGTTAAGAGCAAAAAAAACGAGGTCATAGCCACATCAATCTTCGTTTGTAGGCATAGAGGCCGGGTGTAGCTTTTGGCGGGGAATTGAGCAGCCGCGACCAGCGGCGCCACCAATGGGAGCCACCCGCCATGGACTTGCATTCCGAGCGCGGAGATAGACCGGCCAAACCGGCATGCCTCCCGCCGTCCATGCGTCTTGACGGTCCGGCGGCGCGGTCGCGCTGCGGCCTTCAAAACCGGTTCCGCACCAGTCGAAAAGACAGCGCCGAAGCGCCCTGTCCGGCACGCGCATCGCGACAACTCGGAGGTTAAGACCTTGGACAAGACATCGCATCCCTATATTCCGACACTGCTCGATCAACTTAACGAGGGCGAGATCAGCCGCAGGGACTTCCTGCGCAAGTCGACGCTGCTCGGGCTTTCGGCCGGCGCGGCCTATGCCATGGCCGGCATCATCGACCCGGCGACGCAAGCGCGTGCCGGCGACCTGCCGAAAGGCGGCAATTTGCGCATCGGCATGCGCTGCATGGAGATCAAGGATCCGCATCTGGCCGACTTTGCCGAAAAATCCAACGTCATCCGCCAAGTCTGCGAATATTTGACCTTTACCGACCGCAACAACATCACTCACCCCTATCTCTTGGAGAAGTGGGACGTCAGCGACGACCTGAAGACCTGGACGCTGCACATCCGCAAGGATGTGAAATGGCGTGACGGGCGGGCGCTCAACGCCGACGACGTGATCTGGAACCTGAAGCGTGTCAGCGATCCCAAAGTCGGTTCCTCGGTGTTCGGCCTGTTCACCGGCTATCTGGTCGAGGAGTACGATACCGGCGAGAAGGACGATAAGGGCAATCCGAAGAAGTCGAGCCGGCTGTGGTCCGACAAGGCGATCGAGAAGGTTGACGACAGCACGGTGCGGCTGAACCTCTTCTCGCCGCAAATCGCGGTCGCCGAACATCTCTTCCACTATCCGATGTTCATCCTCGATCCGAAGGACAACGGCGCCTTCGGCCCGAGCGCCAACGGCACCGGTCCGTTCGAGATGGTCGAATACACCGTCGGCAAGGGCGCGAAGTACAAGGCGCGGACTGATTACTGGGGCGGTGCTGCGCATCTCGACACCTTCGAATTCGTCGACCTCGGCGACAATCCGGGCGCCGGCATCGCGGCGATGGCGTCCAAGCAGGTCGACGGCCTGTCGGAAGCCGACGCCGTGCAGATCAATTCAATGAAGGCCTTCCCGCATGTCGCGGTCCACAAGGTCGAAACGACGCAGACCATCGTCATGCGCATGCATCCCGACGTCGAGCAGTTCAAGGACAAGCGCGTGCGCCAGGCCATGCGCCATGCGCTCGACCGCGACAAGATCATCCAGACCGTCCTGCTCGGCGCCGGCACGCCGGCCGAGGACCATCATGTGGCGCCGTCGCACCCCGAATATGCCGCACTGCCCAAATGGCCGCGCGACGTCGAGAAGGCGAAGAAGCTGATGGCCGACGCCGGCCATGCCGACGGCTTCGAGTTGGATTTGGTGACACGACCGGACCCGATCTGGGAGCTCAACACGACACAGGCGATGGCCGAACAGCTGAAGGACATCGGCATCAAGGCCAACATCAAGTCGCTGCCGAGCGCGCAATACTGGGAAGTGTGGACCAGCGCGCCCTTCAGCCTCACCGCCTGGGGCCACCGCCCGCTCGCCATCATGACGCTCGGCCTCGCCTACCGCTCCAATGCCGCCTGGAACGAGTCGCATTTCTCGAATGCCGAATTCGACAAGCTGCTCACCCAGGCCGAGGGCATTCTCGACCCGAAGGAGCGCAGCAAGGTGATGGAGAAGATCGAGCTGATCATGCAGGACGAGGGCCCGATCGTGCAGCCGTTCTGGCGGATCTTCTCGACCGTCATGGACAAGAAGGTGCAGGGCTTCGAACTGCATCCATCGCAGTACATCTTCGCCAAGGATTATGCGGTCGCCTCCGCCTAGACCACGTTGCGCCCTGTCGGCGACCAGACGGCCGGGCGTTCCTTTCCACTCGCACCCAGAACGGAAACGTCCGGCTGATGGCAATATTCGTGGCGAAACGGCTGGCGATGATGATGCTCACCATGGTCGCAGCGTCGTTTCTGGTGTTCGCCGTCTGTGAGTTCACCCCGGGCAGCGTCGCGCGCAAATCGCTCGGGCCGTTCGCGACGCAAGAGCAGGTCGACTTCCTGACCAAGAAGCTGAAGGCCGACGATCCGCTGCTGGTGCGTTACGGGCGCTGGGCGGGCGTGCTGCTCGGCATCATTCCGGACCCGCTCCAGGACCCGAGCACCGGGCTCAATTTCAAGGATCCGCGCGGCGCGCAGTATTTCGGCAATTTCGGCTATTCGACGCTGAACAAGCTGCCCGTCAACGACGTGATCTGGAGCCGGCTCGGCAATACGGCGATCCTGGCTGGGCTGGCCTTTCTGCTGATCGTGCCGCTGTCGATCGTCTTCGGCATCCTGTCCGGCCTGAAGGAAGGCGGCGTGCTCGACCGGCTCTTGTCGGTGATCTGCATCACCTTCACCTCGATCCCGGAATTCGCGTCGGGGGTTTTCCTGGTTACGCTGTTCGTCATTCTGTGGCCGGTGCTGCCGGGCACCAGCCCGCTCGACTCGGAAGGCGGATGGTCGGTTCCGTCACAGCTCGTGCTGCCGGTCGCGGTGCTCGTCATCTATGATTTCGGCTATGTCGCGCGCATGATCCGCGTGTCGATGATCGGGGTGATGGAAAAGCCCTATATCCGCACCGCGGTGCTGAAGGGAATGAGCACGCGCCAGGTCGTCATCGGCCATGCCCTGCGCAACGCCATGATCGCCCCGTTCACGGTGCTGCTCCTGCAGATCAATTTCCTGATCAGCGGCGTGGTGGTGACCGAACTCGTCTTCGCCTATCCGGGCTTCGGTCGGCTGCTGCTCGATGCCAGCCTGTTCGGCGACATCGCGACCATCGAGGCGGCCACGCTGATCACCGTCGCCATCGCGGTCACGACGCAATTCGTCGGCGATCTCGGTTACATGCTGCTCGATCCACGCATAAGATTGCGATGAGCGCACTGGTCGAGCAGAGAGCGATGGAGGCGACAGCCGTCAAGGCAACGGGCAGGGCACGCCTGAAATGGGCGCGCATCCTGCGTTCGCCCACAGCCATGGTCGGGCTGTTCCTGGTCGGCTTCTGGGTGGTTGCGGCGATCCTCGCGCCGGTGCTGCCGCTCTATTCACCGACCGAGCAGGATGTCATGGCGCTGGCCGATCCGACACCGTCGGCGGCGCATTGGCTTGGCGTCGACATTCTCGGCCGCGATGAGCTGTCGCGCCTGATCTTCGGCGCCCGCACCGTGCTGGTCGTCGCGCCGCTTTCGGTCGCGGTCGCCATGATCGTCGGCATCACGCTCGGCATGATCGCCGGCTGTTACGGCGGCTGGATCGATGCCGTGATCAGCCGCCTGTCCGACATCATCCTCGCCTTCCCGGTGCTGGTCCTCTACGTCATCCTGATCGCCAATATCGGGCCATCGATAATCAACATCGTCATCGCCACGACGATCGCCTCGGCGCCAGGAATCGGGCGAATAACGCGCGGGCTGGTGCTCGGCCTGAAGGAGCAGGAATACATCGCCGCCGCCAGGCTGCGCGCCGAAAGTACTTTATACATCATGCTGGTCGAGCTGTTGCCCAACTGCCGCGGCATGCTGATCGTCGATGCCTGCCTGCGCATCGGCTACACCATCATCACCATCGGCATTCTCGGCTTCCTTGGCCTTGGCCTGCCGCCGCCCAATCCGGACTGGGGCGGCATGGTCAAGGAAAGCACGACGGTGCTCAACGTTTGGCCGTTGATGTCGGTGCTGCCCTCAATCGCCATCGTCAGCCTGGTTCTTGGTTTCAACCTCTTGGCCGACGGCCTGCGGGAGGCCTGGAAGCCATGACGATGGTCGCCGAGACAATTTCGACGAATGGCGAACGCGCGTCCGAGACGCCGCTCCTCGCTGTCCAAGACCTGCGCATCGAGTTTCGCGGGAAGGCCGAGACGATCGTTGCGGTGCCGAAGCTGTCTTTCGAGGTGAAGCCCGGCGAAAGCTTCGGGCTGGTCGGCGAATCCGGCTGCGGCAAGAGCACCACGGCGATGGCGATCATGGGCTATCTCGGTGCGACAGGCGTCGTCGCCGGCGGCAGCATCCGCTTCGAAGGCGAGGAACTGGTCAACGCACCGGCGCATAAGTTGCGCGCCATTCGCGGGCGGCGCATCGCCATGGTCTACCAGGACCCGATGAGCGCGCTCAATCCGGTCAAGACGATCGGCGCGCAGCTTGCCGAGGTGCCGATGCTCCATCTCGGCGCAAGTCGCGTCGAGGCGCTCGACAGGGCGGCCGCCATGCTGAAGGACGTGCGCCTGCCCGACGCCGGCGACATGCTGAAGCGCTATCCGCACCAGCTTTCAGGCGGCCAGCAGCAGCGCGTCGTCATCGCTATGGCGCTGCTCGGACGGCCGTCGCTGCTCTTGCTCGACGAGCCGACCACCGGCCTCGACGTGACGGTGGAGTCGGCGGTGATCGATCTGATCGGCGAACTGCGCCGTCGCTATGGAACCAGCCTGCTGTTCATCTCGCACAATCTCGGCCTGATCGCCGAAAGCTGCGACCGGGTCGGCATCATGTATTCCGGCGAGTTGGTCGAGGAGGCGCCGACGCGCGAGCTCTTCGGCCGGCCACGCCATCCCTACACGCAAGGGCTGATCGACTGCATTCCCGATATCGGGCAGGGCAAGCACAGCCGCACGCTTGCCGCCATTCCGGGCCATATCCCGCTGCCGTCGGAGCGGCCGCGCGGCTGCCTTTTTGGTCCGCGCTGCGCCGGTTTCCGCGCCGGCCTGTGCGACCGGCCCGGCATGTCGCTGGAACCGGTCGGCGAACGGCATGTTGTGCGCTGCGTGCGCTGGCCCGAACTCGAGGTGGCTCGTCGGGAGCTGCCGCCGCTATCCGGCGAGAGCGCGGCACCGGCAGCCGCGATCACTGTTTCCGACATCACCAAGTTCTATCACCTCGGTTACCAGAAGACGCTGAAGGCCAATGAGGCCGTATCCTTCGAGGCCGGCAAGGCCGAGATCGTCGCGCTGGTCGGCGAATCCGGCTGCGGCAAGTCGACCCTGGCGCGTATCGTCACCGGCCTCGACCGCGCCACTTCGGGCGAAATCCGCATGGCTGGCGAAAACATCGCCGCGATCGAGGCGAGCGCGCGGCCGAAGCCCCTGCTGCAATCGATCCAGATGGTGTTCCAAAATCCGGATTCGACGCTCAACCCGTCGCACAGCGCCGGCTTCTCGATCCGCCGCTCGCTGAAGAAATTCGGCATCCGCAAGGGCAAGGCGGCCATTGACCAGCGCATGCGCGAGCTGCTGGAGATGGTCCGGCTTTCGCCGGACTTCGCCGCCCGCCGGCCGAGCCAATTGTCCGGCGGACAGAAGCAGCGCATCGCCATTGCCCGCGCCTTCGCCTCCGACCCGTCGCTGATCGTCGCCGACGAGCCTGTGTCGGCGCTGGATGTCTCCGTGCAGGCGGCCGTGGTGACGCTGCTGCTCGACATCCAGAAGACCCGGCATGCGACGATGCTGTTCATCAGCCATGACCTGGCGCTTGTGCGCCACGTCGCCGACAAGGTCGTGGTGATGTATCTCGGCAAAGTGATGGAAAAAGGCACGGTCGAGGAGATCTTCGGCGGCGCGACCCATCCCTACACCGAGGCGCTGATCTCGGCGATCCGCAGCACGAAACCGGAAGGGGCAGAGCGCAAGCGCGTCACGCTGACCGGCGACACGCCGAGCCCCGTCGATGTCCCGCGCGGCTGCCGCTTTGCCAGCCGCTGCCATCGCAAGCTGGGTTCGATCTGCGACAGAGAGCCGCCACCGATCCGCAGGATGTCCGCCACGCACGAGATCGCCTGCCACATCCCGGTGGAAGCGCTGGAGACTCCCAGGCATCAGGACGAGGCGCGCGACCGTTCATGACGACGCCAGCTTCACTGGGCCGCCTCTGGCGACAAGCCGAACGGTCGCGCGCCATCCTGCCGATCATGGCGCGCATCTGCCTGGCCGGCACGGGCAGCGCGATGCTGACGACGGCCGTCTCGCTGGCATTGAGCGCGCCGGGCATCGACCCTTCCGAAGTGCAATTGGTGCTGACCGCCTATCCGGTCGGATTTCTCATCGGCTGCCTCGTTGCGCGTCCGCTGGTGTCGCGCGTCGGCCATGAGCGCGCCTTCTTCGCCATAACCGTGCTTGCAAGCCTCGCCGCCTCGGGGTTCGCGCTCACCGATTTCATGCCGGCATGGCTTTGCTTCCGGCTGCTCGGCGGGCTTGCCATGGCGGCGATGTTCGTTGTCTGCGAAAGCTGGATCAACCTTTATGCAGACCAACACAATCGCGGCAGGCTGTTCTCCATCTACATGCTGACGACCGCGGTCGCCGTGCTGTTCGGACAGCTGCTGCTGGAGACCGTCGGCGCGCATTCGCCGCATCTGTTCGGCGTCAGCGCGGCGACCGTGCTCTTGTCGGCGCTTGCACGGTTTGTCTCCAGACCTTGGCCTGCCCTGCCCGCCGAGCAAACCGAGCCGTCCCTGGCCGATATCCCGGCGAAGGACGAACGCTATGGCGTCGTCCAGTTGCTGCGTCTCGCTCCGGTAACGGTGGTCAGCATCTTCCAGGCCGGCATCACCAACATGAACATCTTCGTGCTGACGCCGATCTACGGCGCCAAGATCGGACTGTCCGCCACCGCCACTGTCGGCCTGGTGACGACCGTCAGCGTTGCCGGCATGCTGGCGCAGACGCCTATCGGATGGCTATCCGACCGGTTCGACAGGCGCATCATGCTGCTTGTCCAGGGCCTGCTTTCCGTGTCGCTATGCGCGTCGATCGCCTGGCTGGGCAGCGGACCGCTGCCGCTGCTGTTCCTGCTGTTCTTCCTCTATGGAGCAACCGCGCTCACGGTCTATCCTGTGGCCATCGCCTTCGCCAATTCGCGAATGCACAGCCGGCACATGGTGGCGGCTTCGGGCACGCTGCTTCTGCTCTATTCGATCGGCAACATCCTGACGCCGGGTCTGGCGGCGGGGCTGATGGAGCGTACCGCGCCGCAGGCCATGCTGTTCGTGCTCGGCACCGGCGGCATTCTGGTGGCGCTTGCGGCTTGCATCAATCTGCGCCGGCGGCCGGTCGGTGTCGCGGTTGCGCAGCCGTGCGGAGGCGAGCCGTGAACAGCGCCCTTGCCCACCGTTTGGATGGCAAGTTCGTTCTGATCACGGGCGCCGCGAGCGGCATCGGCGGCGCCATCGCGCGCCGCTGCGCCGAGGAGGGAGCCTGTATCGCCTGCGCGGATCGGGACGCCGCAGCGACGAAGGCGCTTGCCGCCAGCCTTGGGCCGAGTGCTCTGGCTGTCGACTGTGACGTCACCGATCCGGACTCGGTCCAAGATGCTGTCCACGCGACTGCTCAGGCATTCGGCCGGCTGGACGGTCTGGTCCACAACGCCGCGGCTCCCTCGACCGACGGCACCGTCGCCGACCTTGCAGTCGACAAGTGGCGGCTGGAAGTCGACGTGAGCCTGACCGGCGCCTTCCTGATCTCCAAATGCGCCGTGCCGCTGATGGCATCGAGCGGCGGCGGGTCGATCGTCTTCATCGGCTCGCAATTCGCGCGCGTCGCCGTCGGCAAGGCGGTGGCCTATTGTGCGGCGAAGGCGGGGCTTGTGCATTTGGCAAAGGCGATGGCGATTGACCATGCGGCTCAGAACATCCGGGTGAACAGCCTGTCGCCGGGAGCGGTCGCGACCGCGCGCCTGCTGCAGCGCTGGCCCAGTCTGGAGGCGGCCGACAAGGGTCTAGGGCCTGCGCATCTGCTCGGACGAATTGCCGAGCCCGAAGAGATCGCGGCCGCCTGCGCCTTTCTGCTTTCGTCCGACGCTTCGTTCGTCACCGGCACGGACCTCCTGGTGGATGGCGGCTATGCGGTGCGTTGAACCAATTTCCAGCATAGGAGGCTCCAAGACATGACCCTTCTCGTCACAGGCGGCACTGGCTTCGTCATGAGCGTGGTGGCGCGTGCCTGGCTCGACCGCGACCCGGCCGCGCGCGCCGTCATCCTGGATCGCGCCGGCCTCGACGCCGCGGCCGAAAGGCATTTCGCTCCGGTGCGCGACCGGCTCACGGTGATCAGCGCGGATATCCTCGACCCGACGGGGTGGTCCGCCGCGCTCGACAACGAGCACATCACCGCGATCGTGCATGGCGCGACCATCACGCCGATTTCGCGCGGCAGCGCCGCGGAGGCGAAGCGCCTGCCGGAGGCCGAGGACCCGGCCCGCATCGTCGACGTCAATCTCATGGGCACCGTGCGCATGCTCGAATGGGCACGCGAGCGGGCGAGCGTGAAGCGCTTCGTCTATGTCAGCTCGGGAGCCATCTATCGGCACAATGGCCCCGACTGGAGCGGCGAGCCGCTGCCGGAGGACGGCTACGTCGCGCCGCTAACACTCTACGGCATCTCCAAATTCGCCTCCGAGATGGTGACCAACCGCTATGCCGACCTGTTCGGCCTGTCGGCGGTTTCGGTGCGGCTTGCTTCCGTCTACGGCCCGATGGATCGCGCGACCGAGAGCCGGAACTTCCGCCATGTCCCCAACCGTGTCGCGCACATGGCCCTGGCCGGCGAAACGATCCGGCCGAACAGTCTGGAGCCGGTGGGCGACTATCTTGCCTCGACCGACGTCGCTGCCGCGATCCTCGCGCTGCTCGATGCGCCGCGCCTTCATTATCGCCACTACAATATCGGCTCCGGCTCCAGCCAGACCATCGGCGAGATCATCGCCTGGGCAAAGGAGCGCGCTCCGGCGCTCAAGGTTGAGGTGACGCCCGAAGAAGACGCCAATATCGTACAGGACGTGTCGCTGAAAGGCGGCATGTGGGGCGCCTACGACATCGCGCGGATCATGCGTGATACGGCATGGCGGCCGCGCCCGGGCAAGGAGGCGTTCCACGCCTATATGGACTGGATTTCGGCCAACGAGACGAAGTGAGAGGGATTGCCATGACAAGCGCTGCCTCACAACCGGCCCAGCTGCGCGACTTCGTCGGCTATGGACCGACCCCGCCCTATGTCACCTGGCCGGGCGGCGCGAAAGTCGCGATCAATCTCGTGCTGAATTACGAGGAAGGGTCGGAGTACAACTGGCTGGATGACGGCCGCAACGACAATTGGGGCGAATACAACAACCCCGGCCTTTCACCGCATCGCGACCTCGGCACCGAAACGCATTTCGAATATGGCAGCCGGGCCGGCGTCTGGCGGTTGGCCCGGCTGTTCGACCGCTACGATGTGCCGATCACGGTGTCGGCCTGCGCGGTGGCGCTGGAGAAGAATCCCGCCGTCGCCGAGTGGATGAATGCGCGCGGACACGACCTGCTCGGACATGGGCTGCGCTGGACCGATTATCCCGGCATGCCGCGCGAGGAAGAGGAGCGGCAGTTGCACGAAGCGATCGCGCTTTACGAGAAGGTGCTTGGTCGGCGACCGCTCGGCTGGAATTGCCGCTCGTTTCCAAGCGTCAACACGCGCGATCTGCTCGTGCGCGAGGGCGGCTTTCTCTACCACTCAGATCCCTGCAACGACGAGCTGCCCTATTTCGTCGAGCATGGTGGGGAGAGAATTCTGGTCGTGCCTTATTCAAAGACGCTCAACGACAGCCGCTTCCTCATCGCGCCGGGCTACAGCAATCCGCGCGACTTCGCCGAGGATTGCCGCTCGGCCATCGATTACATGCTATGGGAGGCGGAAGAGACCGGCGGACGCATGCTCAACATCTGCGTGCACGCGCGCTGGATGGGCCAGCCGAACCGGGCGTCCGGCCTGCGCGAGGTGATCGAACACGTGCAAAAGACGCCGGGCGCGATCTTCATGCGCCGCGACGACATCGCGCGGTACTGGCTCGACAATGACCGGACGTTTGCCAGCAAGCGTGCCGATTGAACAGCGGGATGTTCGAAGCCCTCATCACCGGCGCGACGATCGTCAACGCAGATGGCGAAGCCCGCCGCGACATTGCCATCAACGCCGGCAGGATCGCGGCCCTGATCCAGCCAGGAGACCCGGCCGAAGCGCGGAAGGTGATCGACGCAAGCGGCTGTATGCTGCTGCCCGGTCTCGTCGATGCGCACGCGCATCTGCGCGAACCGGGACTGATCCACAAGGAAGACTTCTCGTCCGGCACGCATGCGGCTGCGCTCGGCGGCGTGACGACGGTGCTCGACATGCCGACCGACGAGCCCTGGACGGCGACGGCAGACCAGCTCACCGAGAAGATGTCGATGGCGGCAGGCCGGCTTAACGTCGATGTCGGCTTTCAGGTTGTTGTCAGCGAGACGCTGGACAGTCTCGAAGGGCTCTCGGCGCTTGCCCCGGTATCGTTCGAGCTTTTCACGGCGGATGTCCCACAGCAGTTTCTTTTTCCGACGGTGGACACCGTTCTTCACGCGTTGAAGCGGATGAGCCCGCTCAAGACGATCGTCGGCATCTCGCCCGGCGATCAATCGCTGCTCGTGGGCAGCGCCGCGCGCGTTCATGCCGGCGACATTGCAGCGTTCCGCGAAAGCCGGCCACCACTGGCCGAGGCCAATGGCATCGCGCGGGCGCTGCTGGCGGCGGCCGAGACCGGCGCGCGCGTTCATGTCCGCCAGATCAACTCGGCGCTCGGCGTCGAGACCTGGCGCCGTGTGCGCGACCTTGCCGACGCCAGCGTTGAGACGACACCCCAGAACCTGTTCTTCTATGCCGACGATTACGAAAGGCAAGGCGCGCGGCTGAAGGGATCACCGCCGTTCCGGACGAGGCAAGATGTGCAGCACCTGCGCGAGGCTGTAGCAGCCGGGCTGATCGACATCATCGCCACCGATCATGCGCCACACAGCCCTGCCGAGAAGGCCGCCAACTATCCGGCTTTCGCGGACATCCCGGGCGGCATGCCCGGACTGCAGACCCTGCTGTCCGTCATGCTCAAGCTTGTCGACGAAGGCCTGATCGGGCTGCGCGACATCGCGCGCATGTGCGCGGCCAATCCGGCCGATCGGTTCGGGCTTGACCGGCGCAAGGGCAGGCTGGCCGTCGGCCACGATGCCGACATCCTCGTCATCGACCCGACGCAAACCTTTGCCATCCGCGATGCCGACCAGAAATCCAAGGCCGGCTACACGCCTTTCGACGGCTGGAGCATTTCAGCCACCTTGCGCCAGGTGTTCCTGCGCGGCGAGGAAATCACGCGTGACGGCGTGCTGGTGAACACGGGACAAGGCCAAGTGGTGCGGCGGGAAAGCTGAGGCAGGCAAGATGGGTCTTCTGGAGGGCAAGGTTGCCATCGTCACCGGCGCGAGCTCCGGCATCGGTCGCGCCATCGCGCAACGCTACGCGCAAGACGGCGCGAAGGTCGTGGTCGCCGACACGCGCGAGGAGCCGATCGAAGGCGGCGAGACAACGATCCGGCTGATCGAAGTGGCCGGCGGTCAGGCAATCTTCATCTCCACGGACATCGCCGATCAGCAGGCCGTCATAACCATGATGCGGCAGGCGGTGGACCAGTTCGGGCGGCTCGATATCATGGTCAACAACGCCGCGACCTACACCTCGACCAATCTGCTCGAGACCACGCCGGAGCAATGGGCGAAGGTGATCGGCGTCAACGTCACCGGCTTCTTCTACTGCTCGCAACAGGCGGCGCTGCAGATGCTCAAGCAGGAGCCGGTCAACGGCGTACGCGGGCGCATCATCAATATCGCCTCGCAGCACGGTATGGTCGCCTGCCCGGGCGATTTCCCCTATTCGGTCAGCAAGGGCGCGATCGTGCAGATGACGCGCCAGATCGCGATCGATCACGCCGACGACCTGATCGTCTGCAATGCGATAGCGCCGGGCAAGATCATCACGGGCAAGCCGGGCATCGCCAACGACCCTGATGCGCTCGACTATTCGCGCCGCCGCACGCCATGGCCGCGGCTCGGCGAGCCGAACGACGTCGCCGGCGCGGCGCTTTTCCTGGCCAGCGACCTTGCGACATACGTCACCGGGATCAACCTGATGGTGGACGGCGGCTGGATGGCCGGCTGAGCGGTCATCCCGCGAATGCAAAGGCCGGCTGCAAAGCGGCCGGCCTCCTTTCCTATCCGACGATCACGACGATCGCAGCTACTTATTCGGCACTTCGTAGACCTTGCCGTGCCAAGGTGCTGCATCGATCTGGTCGAGCGCCATCACGTAAAGCTCCTTTTCATCGGGCCCGAAGGCGAAGTTCGGCATGGACGGCGACGGCAACGAAAGCGTGCGCAAGAGCTTGGCGTCCTTGTCCACCACTATGATCTTGCCCGGCGCGTCGAGCGAGCGCGGGCTCTGGCCGATATACATCTCGCCGGCCTTGTCCATCTTGATGCCGTCCGGCCAGATATGCGGCTGGTTCGGGAACAGATCGTCGAGCCGAAGGAAGACGCGACGGTTGCTCAAGGTGTGGTCGGCCCCGACATCGAACTCGACGATGCGGTTGTCCTCGGTTTCGACCAGGTAGAGGATCTTGCCGTCGTTCGACATGACTAGGCCATTGGCATTGTGCAGGTCGCCAGCCACCTTCCTCACACTGCCGTCCTTGCCGATGTAGTAGGCCGACGCGTCGATCAGCGCACCGCCCTTGCCGGAGCCGGTGAAGTAGATGCCGCCATCCTTGTCCGGCGCGAAATCGTTGGGGCCGCTGAACGGCTTGCCGTCCGTGTCCTTGTCGTAGGCCGGCAGTGTCTTGCCGTCGGCCGAGATACGGCCGATCGTGTTGTTGTCATAGCAGGTGACGACGAATTCGCCCGTCGCGGTCGGCAGCACGGCCGACGGGCCGCAGCCATCCATCTTCCAGAAGATCGCGTTCTTCTTGCCGTCCCAGACGTCCACAGTGCCGCGGCCGTATTCGACGTAGAAGAGCTTGTCCTGATACCAGATCGGGCCCTCGGCGAACCAGGCGTCGTCATTGATCACCTTGACGTTCGCGGCGTGTGCCGATGCGGTCATAGCGAGGGCTAACACTGTGCCCAGCAAATGCTGTCTTGTCATGCGCTTCCCCTGTCTTTCGTTGAACTCCAGGCGCTTACGGCTCGCCGGCGCCGATCTCCTCCTTGCGGCGCGCGACATAGGCGTCCAGCTCCTCGCGGATGGCTGGATCCATAACCGGTTCCGCGTAGTCGCTGAGCGCCTGCTGCCAGAGCTGCGTCGCCCGCTCCAGCGCATCATGGCCGCCCGCTTCCTGCCAGCTGCCGTAATTCTGCCAATTGGACAGCATCGGCCGGTAAAAGGCGGTTTCGTAGCGCGCCATGGTGTGTTCGGAGCCGAAGAAGTGTCCGCCGGTCGGCACCGCCTTGATCGCCTCGAAGCCGAGATCGTCCTCCTCGAACGGCATCGGCCGCAGGAACTCCATCATGTTCTGCAGGATCTCGACGTCGAGGACGAGCTTCTCGTAGGAGGCGGTGAGCCCGCCCTCCAGCCAGCCGGCGGCGTGATAGATCAGGTTCGCGCCGCCGAGCACCGCGCCCCAGGTCGCCATCTCGGTCTCGTAGGCCGCCTGCAGGTCGACCACATTGGAGGCATTGGCGTTGGAGGTGCGGTAGGGAAGGTTGTAGCGCCGCGCCAGCTGTCCGGCGACGATGTTGGCCTTGGCGTTCTCCGGCGTGCCGAAGGCAGGCGCGCCGGAACGCATGTCGACATTGGACGTGAAGGCGCCATACATCACCGGCGTGCCGGGATTGACCAGCTGCGTCAGCGTCACGCCGAACAGGGCTTCGGCATTCTGCTGCGCAAGTGCCGCGGCCAGCGTCACGGGGGTCATCGCGCCCATGAGGGTAAAAGGCGTGATCGTCACCGGCTGGCCGTGCTCGGCCATTGCGATCAGGCCTTCGGCCATCGCCTCGTCGAACAGGCGCGGCGAGTTGACGGAAATGATCGTCGTCACCCCCGGCGATTCGCGCAGTGCCTCCACGCTCGTTCCGCGCGCGATCGCCGTCATGGCGATGCTGTCCATGGCGCGGCCGCGGCCGATTGCCGAGCAATGGAAGCTCAGATCCGACAGCGTCAGATTGGCGCGATAGGTGTCGAGATGGCGCGAATTCGCCGGCAGCTCCATAGGCGCCACCACCTGGTTGCCGATGATATGGATGGCGTTGAAATGATGCGCGAGGCGGATGAAGTTCTCATAGTCGGCCAGATTGCCTTGCCGGCGGCCGTTGATGCGGTCATGCACATTGGGCGGCCCGGCCACCAGCCCGAACACCAGCGAATTGCCGCCGATGCGGATCTGCTTGTCCGGATTGCGCGAGGTTATCGAGAAGGACGATGGCGCGTTCCTTAGCGCTTCCCTGACGATGCTCTCGTCGATCCGCACCGTTTTCTCGGCCCGATCAACGATGGCGCCCGCGGCCTCGAAGATGCCCATCACCTTCTCGCCCATGACGCGGATGCCGAGTTCGGACAGGATGCGCATCGAGGTGCTGTGGAGCTTGTCCATCTGCTCCTCGTCGAGGATCTGCATCGGCGCGTAGGGGTTTGTCACGCGCTGCCAGGGCAGTTGCGCAATGCCGCCGCCACTGCGCCCGGCCGCTCTGGTGCGCCGTCCGCCGCTTCGCCTGTCATGCGCTGTCATCGGCCTGTCCTCCTTAATAGCCGCGTCCCGGATCGACGACATTTGCCAAAGGCTCGCCGCGCCGGTAGCGGGTGAGATTCTCGGCAAACATGCGTGCCGACTTCACGTCCCAGCCGTCGTAGACTGAGGAGCAATGCGGCGTGACGATCACGTTCTCGTAGCCCCACAGCGGATGCGCCGGTGGCAGCGGCTCGGTGGCGAAGACATCGAGCGCAGCGCCCTTGATCCGGCCGCCATCCAGCGCCGCAAGGAGCGACGCCTCGTCGACGACGCCGCCGCGGGACACGTCGATCAGCACCGCCGAGGGCTTCATCGCCGCGAAGGCCTCGCTGCCCACAATGCCACGGGTGCTTTCGAGCAGCGGCACGGCGCACAAGATGAAATCGGCACGGCCCCACAGCCTGGGCAGGTCGGCCATGCCGTGGACCTCATCGATGTCGTCGGTCGGTTTCGGGCTCGCGCGCACGCCCAGCGTCCTCATGCCGAAGGCCTTGGCCCGGGCGGCGACCGCCTGCCCCGTCTTGCCGAGCCCAAGGACCAGCAGCGTCTTGCCCTGGATCGGCTCGACCTTGCCGGCCGTCCAGTTCCTGGCCGCCTGCTCGCGTGCAAAGCCGCGCAGGCCGAGCGAGAAGGAAAGCATCGCGCCGAAGACATATTCGGCCATCATGTCGGCGGCGACGCCGGCCGAATTGGTTATCGTCACCTTTGTCGGATCCCATGGGCGCAGGTGATCCGTGCCGGAACCGCCGACCGAAACCCAGCGCACGGTCGGACTCTCGACCAGCGCCCCGCGCGGATAGCGCGATCCCCGGTCGAACTTGATGGTGAACACCACCTCGGCGCCGGTGTCCGCAATCAGATCGGGAAGCGCCTCGTAGATGTCGCAGCCGAGCACCCTGAGATCGGGATGGGTTTCCGCCAGCACCGCCATCGGCCCGTCCGGCGCGTCGCTGCTGACGATGATTGTTGGCCGCGCCGACATTTCAGCCCCGTCTCGGACCGGGAATGTGATCGGCAAGAGCACCCAGCGCCTCGAGCAAAGCCTTGCCCGCCTGTGTGGTGGTGTTCTCATGCGGCGCGCGCAGATTGAGCCAGCGCTGGTCGCCGGAGCGCACGGCAAGTGCCGCCTTCATGCCGCCGATCAGCCCGGCATCCTGCACCGCCTTGCGAAACGTCTTGATGGCGGCATCGGCGGCCGAGACGTCGCGGCCAGCGCGCGCGCCGTCATACACGGCGCGGATCGCCTTGGCGTTGAGGTTGACGGAAGCGGAAATGCAGCCCGCCGCGCCGGCGGCCAGCCCCTGGGTGAGTTGGCCTTCGGAACTCGGAAAAACCGAGACGTTGGGCGCCGCCGCGATCACGGCTGCGGTGTTGTCCCAGCTTCCGGCGCTGTCCTTGTAGGCGACAACGGTCTCGGGAAATGCCGCGTTGAGCCGCGCCGTCAGCGCCGGCGACACCGGCACGCCGGAATTCTGCGGGATGTGATAGAGGATCAGCTTGAGCTTCGGGCTGGCGACTTTCTCGACCAGTTCCGAATAATAGCGCGCCTGCCCGTTATCGCCCGCCGCGGTGTAGAAGAACGAGGGCAGCACCATGACGCCGGCGCAGCCGAGTTCCAAGGCATGCCGGCTGAGTTCGAGCGTCTCGGGCAGTGCGGTAACGCCTGTGCCCGGCATCATCTTGTCGGCCGGGATGCCGGCCTCGGCCAGCCACTCCAGGGCTTGCATGCGTTCGCGCGGCGACAGCGACAGCGCCTCGCCGGTCGTCCCGAACGGCGAAAGGTAATGCGCGCCCTGGGCAAGCACCCATTTCGCATGGTTGACCCACAGATCGCGGGCGACGCTGCCGTCCTTGTCGAAGGGCGTCAGGATGGGCGCTATGACGCCTTGCACGCTGTTCATCGATGGTTCTCCCGGGTCGTCGTGTCGCCGTCAGCGAGCTTCGCTGCCGCGGTGACTGTTCTGATGAAGAATGCTGTCGACGCGATGTCGAAAAAGACGTCGAAACCTTCCTCGCTGCGCACCAGCACGGCTTCGAGATGGGCGACGCGCGTCTGCGCAACCGCGTCCTCGGCAAAGCGGCCGGGCCTGAGGTCCAGTGCGCAAAGCCTCGACATTGACGCTTCGACCAGCGGACCGGAAAGCCGCATCCAGCTCCAGCCTTCCTCGCGCCACGACCAGTAGCCGCGCCGGCCCTTCTCGGCCTGCCAGGCTGCGACAAGGTTTGCGACCGCCTCGCCGGAGGCCTCGTCGACGGCCAGGAAATCGTCGCTGCCAAGTCGCAGCAGCCTGACGCCGACCTGCATGGCGATCCGATTGACGGGCGGCAAGGAGAGGCGTTGCGCTTCCAGCCAGGCTGAACTGCCGGGGCCCTTGATGCCAAAGCGCGGCCGGGCCGTCAGATCGGTCACTATCAGTTGCCCCTTTGGCAGAACGGATCCGGCGGCCGAGCCGTTCGGCGACAGGGGAAATGTCCGCATGACAAGACCGGCCATCGTTACATCTCCTGCCGGACGTTCTGCGGATCGAAGAAGGCGTGACCGACCACCGGCGCCTGCACCAATTCGCCGCTGCGGCACTTCACCGTGACCTTGCTGCCGGGAGCGGCGTCGTCGATATGGACGTAGGCCAGCGCGATTGGGTGGCCAAGCGTTGGCGAGAAGCCAATCGAAGTGATCTGTCCCACCGGGTTGCCGCCGCGCAGCACCAGGCAGGACTCGCCGGGAATATTGTTTGCACCCTCGAAGGAGAGGCCGACGAGCCGCCGCGTTTCGCCAAGCCTCGTCCGCATCTCGATCGACCGCTTGCCGACGAAGAAGGGCTTCCTCTTCGAAACCGCCCAGCCGAAACCGAGCTCATCGGGCGTGGTCAGCGCATCGGTATCCTGGCCGATCAGGATATGCCCCTTTTCAAGCCGCAGCATGCGCGAGGCCTCGAGTCCATAGGGGCGCAAGCCATGCGGCTTGCCGGCCTTAAACAAAGCGTCCCACAGCGCGAGCGCGTAGCTCGAAGGACAGTGCAGCTCGTAGCTCACCTCCCCCGTGAAGCCGATCCGCATCACACGCACCGGCACGCCGGCCAGCATGCCTTCGCGCCCGTGGAGATAGGGGAAGGCATCGCGCGAGAAATCGATGTCGCAATCGAGCGCCTGCAAGACCTCACGCGCCTTGGGGCCGGTGACGTTGATGCCGGAAAATGCCGCTGTGACGTTGAGCACGTCCACCTTCAGCCGCCACTGCGCATTCCAGAACAGCATGTCGGCCTGCACGCGGGCGACGGCGCCGGTCGTCGCGGTCACGTAGAACAGGTCATCGGCGAGACGGTAGGCCACGCCGTCATCGATCACCGTGCCCATCTCGTTGAGCATCAGGCAGTAGCGGACGCGGCCGACCGGCTGGTTGGCATGCGCCATCGTGTACATGCGATCGAGGAAGGAGCCGGCATCCGGGCCGCGGATCTCCAGCTTGCCCAAAGTCGACACGTCGAGCATGCCGACGCCGTTGCGGACCGCGGCGATCTCTTCCCGGACGAGGCGGTCGCTCCGGTCTTCCGGCCCGTAGAAATACGGCCGCCACCAAGCACCGATCGGCTTCATGCGAGCGCCGAGTGCGAGATGGCGCGCATGCAGCCCGGTGCGCCGCTCCAACGGCTCGTGATGGCCGGCCAGCACGCCGAGCTTCTCCGGTCCGGCCGGCGGCCGCGCCGTGGTGACGCCCACCTCGCCAACCCCGCGGCCTGTCGCCTCGGCGACGATCCGCGCCGTAGCGAGTGCCGAGTGGCGGCCCTGGCTCGGCCCCATGCCGACGGTGGAAAAGCGCTTCACCAGTTCGAGTTCGCGATAGCCTTCCTTGACAGCATTGCGCAGGTCCTTGACCTGCAGATCCTCATCGAAATCGACGAAGTCGCGACCCTTGGCGTCGCCGACCAGCGGTTGTTCCCAGGCAGCGGGTTCGGGCTTGCATTCGTTCGGCACGTCAGGTAGATCGCCGTGGCCGAGCCGCTCCAGTGCCTCGCGCGCGGCGCGCCGGCCATCGGCCATCGCAGACTGCAACGGCGATTTGCCGGCAACGACGCCGGCCAGCCGAACGGCCGCGCCCTCCGGCATGCCGAGCGTCATCCGCGCCCTTGCCTCGTCATAGCCGACCTTGGCTCCCGCGTGGCAGGACAACTGCCACGCAGGCACCGAGCCGACGGAGGCCACCACGAGATCGCAGTCGATCCAGCGGCTGCCAGCGCGGACACGCGCGACATGTTTGTTAGCGCGCGTCCCGGAAGCTTCCTCGATCCGGGCGCCTGCGAGGACCTCTATCCCCCTGGCCCGAAACTCTCCGCCGCGGGCGCTGGCATTGGGCCGCGGATCGACGATCGCTGCGAGTTCGACACCGGCCTCGACCAGGTCGAGCACGGCGTCATAGCCATCGTCATTGGCGGCCAGCACGACAGCGCGCCGGCCAGGCTGCACGGCGTAATGGCGGATCAGTCGTTGCACGGCGCCGCCGGTCATGATGCCAGGCAGATCGTTGTTGCGGAACACCGCCGGCTGCTCGATGGCGCCTGTCGCCAGGATAACCTCGCGGGCGCGGGTTCGATAGAGTTGGTTGCCGCGGATCAACGGCAGCCAATTGTCCTCATACCAGCCGTTGCAGACGGTGCCGGTCATGATGCGCAGATTGGGGAGCTTGGCCGCTTCAGCAGCCAGACTCAACAATATGCCCGGATCGCAGCGGCGATAGGTCAGCGAACCGCCAATTTCGGGATTGTCGTCGCACAACAGCACACCGGCGCCGGCTTGTGCTGCCGAGATCGCGGCTGACAAACCCGCCGGCCCCGCCCCGACGACCAGCAGGTCGCAGTGAAGATGGGCCTTGTCGAAACTCAAATGCTGCGCCTTGACGTCGACGATGCCGAGGCCCGCCTTGCGACGGATCATCGGCTCCCAGAAGCGGAGCCAGCTGTCCTGTCTCGGACCCATGAAAGTGCGGTAGTAGAAGCCGACTGGCAGGAAACGTCCAAAGCGGTCGATCACCGCATCGCGGTCGTTTTCCAGGGAGCCGTTGACGTTCTGCGCCGTCACCATCATGCCGTCCTGGAGCGGCGTCAGGTCGGCGGGAACATTCGGCTCCGACGGCAATTGCACCAGCGTGTTCGCTTCCGAGCCGGCCATGGTCATGATGCCACGCGGCCGGTGGTATTTGAACGAGCGCGACAGGATCCACTGGTCCGAGGCCGCCAGCGCGCTGGCGATGCAGTCGCCGGCAAAGCCATGATAAGCCTTGCCTTCGAAGGTGAAGCGGACAGGCCGCGTCCGGTCGAGGCGCGAGCCGTATGGCGTGCCAAGCCGCGTCATGGCCGGCTCCCAGGGGCGTAGGTGCGGATGATCTCGTTGGTGACGACGTCGCGCTGGGCGAGGAAGAAGAAGTTGCTCGGCACGTGCCGCCACCACTCGACCACGACGCCCTTGCGGTTGTCCGCGCGGAAGAGATGCCTTGCCCATTCAGCGTCGGCAGCGGCGTCGGCATCGGGCGCCTGCCGCAGCGGGCCGAAGGACTGGAATTCGTCGATGTTGCGTGGGCCGTTCATGGGACAGTCAAGCAGCTTCATGGTCAGTGGCTCGCCGCCGTGGCGCCCATTTCGTTGAGCAGCCGGAACTTCTCGAAGCGCTCCAGCGCAAACGGCTTCAGCAGGTCGGGAACCCGGCCCTTGGCGATGGTTTCCGCCAGGCGCTTGCCGGCGACCGCAGTCGCCTTGAAGCCCCAGGTGCCCCAGCCGCAATCGAGCCACAGATTGGCGAGCGGGCTGGCGCCCATGATCGGGCTGTAGTCCGGCGTCATGTCGGTGATGCCGGCCCATTGCCGCAGCAGCCGCACCCCTTGCAGGAAGGGAAAGAGATGCACGGCGCCTTCCGCCAGATGCTCCTTCATGTCCAGCGTCGAGCGGGTCGAATAGAGCTGGTACGGATCCGAGCCGCCGCCGATGACGATCTCGCCGCGCGAGGACTGCACCAGATAGGTGTGCAGCGACACGGACGAGACCAGCGTGTGCAGCCAGGGCTTCAGCGGCTGCGTCACCATTGCCTGCAGGGGATAGCAGCGGATCGGCAGTTCCACGCCGGCCATCATTGCGACATCGTAGTTCATGCCGCCGGCGGCGATGAGCACGGAGCCGCAGGCGACCCGTCCGCGGTTCGTCACCACAGCGCGCACCTGACCGTTCCCGACCTCAAAACCTTGAACTTCAGTGCGCTGGTGGATTTCGGCGCCGCGGCGCGAGGCCTGCGCCGCGAAGCCCCAGGCAACCGCATCGTGGCGGGCCGTGCCGCCATCGGCATGCCACAGGCCGCCGAGGATCTCGAGCGCGCCCCCGCGATCCATGTTGAGTTCGGGCACAAGCTTCTCGACCTCTTTTGCGTCGATCACCTCGGTTCGCGTGCCCATATGCTTGCCCATCTCGGCGCGCAGATGGAAGGCCCGCAGCGTCGCTTCCGTGTGGGCGAGCGTCAGCTGGCCGCGCTGCGAGAACATGACGTTGAAGTCGAGTTCCTGCGACAGCGTCTCGAAAAGCGAAACGCCTTCCTTGTAGAACGCGACGCCTTCCTGGGTGATGTAATTGGAGCGGATCGTCGTGGTGTTGCGCGCCGTATTGCCGCCGGCCAGATAGCCTTTTTCGAGCACCGCGATGCTGGCGATGCCATGGTATTTCGACAGATAATGCGCGCAGGCCAAACCATGCCCGCCGCCACCGACGATCACCACGTCATAGGACGGCTTCAGCTCAGGCGTCGCAGGAATGTCGCCCGTCACCGGATAGTCGCGGCTAAGCCCGTATTTGAGAAGCCTAAGCGGCATGGCTGCCCTGGCCGCCGGGAGGATCGTAGACGAGAGCGGTCAGCTCGGAAAACCGGCTGTCGGCGTCGGTCAGGCCGAGAATCCCGTCCCGGATCGCGGCGGCCCTGGTCGAGCCGAGAACGGGCGACGCAAACTCCATGTACTTGGCGACGATATCGGCTTCGCTGAAAGGAGCTTCGGGGCCGCCGCGTGCATGGACATCACCGGAGTCCAGCAGCCGTCCGTCAACCGTCTCGATCTGCACGTCGGCCCAGCGCCCGGCGGGGAAACGGTCGCTGTGCTTCGCCGCCTCGCTCACCTCGACACGCTTCAACATGTCCGCGACGGCGGCATCGCCCAGACCCGAGCCCGAAATGTGCTCCACGCCGATCCGGCCATAGAGGATCATCGTGGCCACGGCGAAGGGCAGGCTGTACTGCGCCTTTGATGTCGTGTCCGGCATGCCGGCAAACAGCGTCGCCGCATAGTGGAAGCTGTTGACGTGGACTCTGCTTATGTCGTCCGGCCGAAGCCCATGCTGCAGGCAAAGGGCGCGCGTCGCATCGATCGCCGCATGGGCCCAGCGGCAGACCGGATAGGGTTTTATGTATTGCCGGGTCATCTGCCAAAACCGGCCGAGATCGTCCCAGTGACGAGCCACCTCCGGCGCCTCGACCGTGACCGCCGGCGCGCCGGCGAAACCCGCTTCGGCAAGCACGGCGGCCGACAGCCCGACCAGCGCTCCCATGCCTGAGCCGTCATGAAGCATGGTCGGTGTTGCGATCTCGCGCATCATCTGGCTGCGCGGTCCGTGATATTCGGCGATGCCGAAAGCGTGGCGCAGTTGATCGTCGTCAAGCGAAAGCAGGCGGGCAGCAACCGCCGCCACGCCAAGAGAATTCCACGCTCCGGAGGTGTGATAATCGGAGACGGTTGCGTGCAGCGCAATGCCGGCCCGGCCTGCGATCTCATAGCCGACGACGATCGCGGCCAGCGCCTCAGGGCCGGTCAACTCGGGCTTTTCCTCTGCGAGCGCAAGCAGCGCCGGGATAACCGCCACGCCGATGTGCCCCTTGGTCGGCGGGTAACCGTCATGACCGTCGAGATTGTCGGTCTGGGTCGCCGCCGCGAAGGCCGCGCCGGCCATGCTGGCGCGCCTGCCGTCGAAGATCATCCTCGCCGCGTGCCGGTCCGCGCCGGAACCGTAGAGCATAACCGCGGCATCGCGCGCAATTTGTCCCGCCTGCATTGGGCCAGCGGCGATGGCAATGCCCATCGTGTCGAGGAACTGCAGCGCCGCCGATTTCAGAACGTCGCGCGGGAACGCGCTGGCCGATTTGCCCAGCACGAAGTCGGCGACATGGGCAAATACGGTGGAAGCAGACTCACCTTCCGCCGTCCGCTGGTCCATGGCGCCACCTTTCGCGTCCCGATCGCTCCAAGATACCTACGAATAATTTGGTCTCATGGGCCAGGCACGTAATTAGTTTGGCGCCATCGCACAAAAAAATCGGGGTCAAGGCGATTGCGGAGGGCGACGAAGCCGGTCTAGTTTTCGCTCTGCCAAGGAGGGATCGCATGAAGCCGCCACCCCCGCTGAACTATATCCGCTCGTTCGAGTGTTCGGCACGACATCTCAGCTTCACCCTCGCTGCGAGCGAGCTCGGCTACACCCAGGCGGCCGTCAGCAATCACGTGCGGGCGCTGGAGCACTATCTTGGCCGCCAGCTTTTCGTGCGTTATCCGCGCAGCCTGAAGCTGACCGAAATGGGCGAGGCTTTCCTGCCTACGCTGCGGCAGGCGCTCGACCAGATCGATCACGCCACGGAGGCGATCGTCGCCTCCTCGCGCAACAGGACGGTCGTCATCTCCTGCCCGATGAGCCTGGCCGAAAACTGGCTGGCCGGCTGCATGGCTGCGTTCCGGCAAATCCATCCGGAGATCGAGGTCGTTCTGCACGGCACGATCTGGGAAGACCTCAGCGAGCAGATCGCCGACATCACCATCTCGACCCGCCGCTTCGACGACCGCCCGCCGAGTGGCGTTCCGTTGTGGAACGATCAGCTCGCCATCCTCTGCGCACCCGGCCTGCTGTCCGGCCCGAAAGGGCTGCGCTCGCCGCGCGATATCCTCAACGTCGACTGGATCTTCGTCCATGGCCGCCAAGAATATTGGCAGTGCATGGGTGACGCGCTGCAGATCGACATTTCGGATTATGAGAAAGGCATCACCACGAACGCATCGAACATCGCGCTGGAACTGGCGGCGATGGGCGCGGGCTGCGTCGCCACGCAATATTCGCTGGCCAGAACCTACATCAGCCGCGGGCTTCTGGTGGAGCCTTTCCCCGTACGTGCCGCCAGTCCATGGACCTACTATCTTTCGGAGAGCCAGCTTTCGAAAGGCAGCGTGGTGAGGACCGTCAGGGGCTGGATCATGGACCGAGCCAACGCCCACGTGGAAACCGTTTAGGCTGATGGCTCGGCAGCCATGATGATGACCGACTCGCCCCAGCCGCCATTATCGTTGCCTTCATCATGCCGTCTCAGCCATGCCGCCGTTTCCCTACTCCCGCTCCATTTCGGGGGAGGCAAGCAATCCGAAGACAACTAACCAAGCGTTTGACTTGCTAAGGCGTAGGTCTTCGGCGCAGCCGGGCCGCCGTCGGAAAAATCGGCCAGGCATTTGCCCTTCGACATGGTCAGCACCGTGTCGAAGACCGGCATTCCGCTGTGCGACAGGAAGGCGGCGAACTCACCATTGTCCATGTGCGTGTCGATCCTGAGGAAATATCCCGAATGGTCGGCCACGTGCGGCCGGACGACCGCTAGGGCGTCGGCGTCGCTTCCCGCCACGACCGGCCCTATGACATGGCCCCGCCCGAACGGTCGGCAGAGCGCAAAAGCGGTCAGCTTGTTCCCGTCGAAAAGCCCATAGCCAGCCGAATGCTCGAAAAGCTTTTCAATGAGCGTTGTCCGCCTCACGCCAAATCCCGCCGCGTCCAGCGCGATCGCCGCCGGAATATCGCCTGCGTCCAAGGTCCGGACGTTACCGCGCGCCTCCGCCGGGCTGGCCGCTGTCGGCACGCGGGCGATGCCCTGGCATTGATAGACGGTCTTCTCCGGCTGGAAGTCGAGAGAGAGATAAAGCCGCCGCGCAGCACGGGTTGCATTGAGGCGCAGATCGCGCCCGGGGATCTTGTCGAGGATCCTTTTCATTAGCCATTGCGCCGCCCCCTGCGTCTGAAGCCGCGGCGAGGTGATGACCATCCCCACCGTGGCGAAATTGGCGCCATGCGGGAACCACATGGCCGAACCGAGAGCCCGGCCGATCTCATCGAGCGCCACGAAGCCTTGTCCCGATTCACGCAGGAATTGCCAGTCCTCGGCGCGATGCGGCCAGCCAACCGACAGCGAGAGCGCGTGCAACCTCTCCAAGTCGACATCTTGGACATCGCCGATACGCATCGAGAAGGCATCGATTTTCAAGCTTTCGGACGGCTTCACTTCCATGGCCCTGAAAGAACCCTCAAAAATCAACGGGCGAGCAGACCGCTGCCCCCTTGCCCGCCAACGCTAGACAAGCAAACCCCACAGGATTTGCTCGAAAGCCGTGCACCAACGCAAGATTCAACTGAAACACTTCCGCTTTCGGCATGCAATCGCGTCGGAACGCACACATCCTCTCCGGAAATTCACCAGCATGCGGCATCGATGCCAGCGAACCTAAATGCCTTGAGGGCTGGAATGGACGTCTTCGACATCCTCGACCGTCTCGTCGCCTTTCCGTCGGTCGCCGGCAAGCCGAACGGCGACATTGCCGGCTGGATCGAGGCTCATCTCGCCGAACAAGGAGCGAAGGTCACCCTCCTGCCAGGACCGGAGGGCGACCGTTGCAATCTTTTCGCCACCATCGGGCCCGCCGATGTCCCGGGCTACATCCTATCCGGCCATATGGACGTCGTCCCCGCCAGCGAGCCGCAATGGAGTTCGGCCCCCTTCGCGCTGCGCCGGGACGGCGAACGGCTTTACGGACGCGGCACCACCGACATGAAGGGGTTTCTTGCCGCCGCGCTCGCCGCTGTGCCTGCGCTTGTGCGGCTGCGCCTCGCCAGACCGATCCACCTGGCCTTCTCCTACGATGAGGAGATCGGGTGCCGGGGCGTGCCCCACTTGATCGCCCGCCTGCCCGAGCTTTGCGCCAAGCCGCTCGGCGTCATCGTCGGCGAGCCGAGCGGCATGCGCGCCGTGCGCGGCCACAAAGGCAAGGCGGCCGCCCGCGTAGTCATCAACGGCCGCTCCGGGCATTCCTCGCGGCCGGATCTTGGGCTTAACGCCATCCATGCGATGTCCGATGTGCTGAGCGCCGCGGTGAGTGAAGCGGAGCGGCTCACGCACGGCCCGTCCGACCCAACCTTCGAGCCGGCCTATTGCTCGCTGCAGGCCGGTGTGATCGCAGGCGGCCAATCGGTCAACATCATCCCCGACAGCTGCACGCTCGACCTTGAGGCGCGCGCAATACCGGGCATCGACCCGGCTGGCTTGCTCACCCCGGTCAAGGCGCGGGCTGAAGCCCTTGCCGAGCAAGGCTATGTTGTTGAATGGAAGCTGGTCAGCGCCTATCCGGCGCTGTCGCTGCCGCAAGACTCGGCTCTGGCGGCGCTGCTGGGGGAGCTGACCGGCGGAGCGCCCTTAGCCGCCGTCAGCTACGGGACGGAGGCCGGACTTTACCAAGGCTCCGGGCTCGATGCGATCATCTGCGGCCCCGGCGATATCGGTCGCGCTCACAAGCCGGACGAATATGTTCTCGCCCGGGAGCTCGCCGCCTGCCAGCAGATGATCGAGGCGCTGGGCGCGCGATGCGCGGCCTGAAGGAGCAGCCGGAATGACATTCCTGTTCAATTCCGACGCACGGCGTGGCGCGATCTTCGCCGAGGCCTTCGCGAAGGAGTTGCCGGACCTCCCCTTCGCGATCGATGCCGCGACGGTCGATCCCGACTCGGTGCGCTATCTGATCACCTGGACGGTGCCGGAGAACCTGGCCCGTTACAGGAACCTGGAAATCCTGTTCTCCATCGGTGCCGGCGTCGATCAATTCCGCATCGATGCGGTGCCCGCGCAGGTGAAGATCGTGCGCATGATCGAGGAAGGCATCGTGCGCATGATGCAGGAGTATGTGTCGCTCGCCGTGCTTGCGCTTCACCGCAACCTGCCGGCCTATCTGGCGCAGCAGCGCGCCGGAGAATGGCGCGACATCCCCCAGCCTCAGGCTGCGTCGCGCCGGATCGGCGTTCTCGGCCTCGGACAGCTCGGCCAAGCGGTCCTCGATCGGCTGAAACCCTTCGGCTTCCAGCTTTCCGGATGGAGCCGCTCCCCGCGGCGGCTCGAGGGCGTGACCTGTCATCATGGCGAGCTTGGGCTGGAGCAGATGCTGGCGGCCAGTGACATACTGATCTGCCTGCTGCCGCTAACCGAGGATACGCGCGGATTTCTGAACGCCGGCCTGTTCGCTAAACTGCCTGACGGGTCGGCGCTCGTTCATACGGGTCGAGGCCCGCAGCTCGACCACGACGCGCTTGTCGCCGCGCTCGATAGCGGCCATCTGTCGTCGGCGATGATCGACGTGACCGATCCCGAACCGCTGCCCGCGGGACATCCGTTCTGGTCGCATCCGAAGATCATCCTGACTCCGCACATAGCCAGCGTCACCCAACCCGCGACCGCTGCGCAGGCCGTCATCGTCAACATAAAGCGTCACCGCGCCGGGCTCGATCCCATCGGGCTCGTCGACCGGTCGCGCGGTTATTGAAACTCAACTGGAAAGGCCCATCCTTTGTCCCTGCTCAAGTCCATCGATATCAACCCAAGCTTTTCGCCCCGCGAATCGAACGCGTTGCCAGAGCGGCTGATTGCCGGCAATCCCGCCTTCAAGACCTGGGCGCAGGACGTCGCCAAGGACGACCTTGTCCATACCGGCGTCTGGGAGGCCACGCCCGGCGAAACGCGCTCCATCAAGGGGGAGACCTTCGAGTTCTGCCATATCCTCGCCGGCGTGGTCGAAATCACGCCCGACGCCGGCGAAACGGTGACCTACCGGGCCGGCGACAGCTTCGTCATGAAGCCGGGCTTCACGGGTGTTTGGAGGACCATCGAGACCGTGCGCAAAATCTACGTCACGGTGGGCTAGCGACCCGTCTGCGCAGGCCATGACCTCCGCCGAAGATTTTGCCGTCTCTTGTCCCAAGCACGCAACATTCGTCGGCAGCGGATCACCGAACAGCGCATGCTGCGTGTCGGCACGGGCTAGGCTCAGGCCGATGCTGCCGAGTGGTTTGCCCATGAGCCTGAGCTTCGATCCCGATACAGTCTCCCTTCCCGTCGGCCACTTCATCGATGGGGAGCTGATTTCGGCCGAGGGTGCGGTCGAGATGCGCCGTCCGTCCGATGGCAAATCCTATGTCGCTTGTCCCGTGGCCGGTGCGGACTTGGTGGACCGGGCGGTGGAAAGCGCCAAGGCGGCGCTGAAAGCGAGCAACTGGGGCGGCGTCCGGCCGCGCGAGCGCACCAGGGCGCTCCACGCCTGGGCCGATCTGATGGAAGCGGAGGCCGAAACGCTCGCCAGGATCGAGGCGCTGTGCTCTACGCGGCCGGTTGGCCAGCTCGTCCCCGGCGACATCGCCGTGACCGCCGAACAGATCCGCTTCTTCGCCGAGTTCGCCGATAAGGAAGGCAGCGAACTCGCGCCGACCGACGACGCCAGTCTCGGCATGATCATGAGCGAACCCTATGGCGTGGTCGCCGCGATCACACCCTGGAATTTTCCGATCTCGATGGCCGGCTGGAAACTCGGCCCGGCGTTGGCCGCGGGCAATGCAGTCGTGCTGAAGCCGTCGGAAATGACGCCTTTCTCGACCCTCTATATGGCGCAGCTCGCCGTCAGAGCCGGTCTCCCGGCAGGACTTATCAACGTGGTGCTCGGCGACGGGCCGACAACCGGAACAGCGCTGACCGGCCACGCGGAGATCGCCAAGGTCAGCTTCACCGGTTCGACCCGCGCCGGCTCGGCGATCATGGAGAACGTCGCCCGCACCGGCGTTAAGCCGATGACGCTGGAGCTCGGCGGCAAGAGCCCGCAGCTCGTCTTTGCCGACGCCGATCTCGACAAGGCGGCAGCAGCAATCGCCGGCAGCGTCACCTTCAATGCCGGCCAGGCCTGTGTGGCCGGCACGCGCCTGATTGTCGAGAAGAGCGTGGCCGACAGGCTGACGACTGCGATCATAGAGAAGATGAAGGCGGCCCGGCCCGGCCCGACCTGGGACGAGACGACGCAGTATTCGCCGATCATCTCGGAACGGCAGCGTGCGCGCGCCGACGGCATCGTCCGGGCCGCGGTCGAGGCCGGCGGCGAATGCCTGACCGGCGGCACCTCCATGGACAGCCCCGGTTATTTCTACGAACCGACGCTGATCGCCAATGTCGGCCAGGCCAATCCTGCGATCGTCGAGGAAATCTTCGGCCCGGTCCTGACGGTTCAGACCTTCGAGACCGAGGAAGAGGCGCTGGCGCTGTCCAGCCATCCGACCTACGGACTGGCTTCCGGCCTGTTCACCGCCGATCTGTCTCGCACGATCCGTGTCGCGCGCAAGCTCGAAGCGGGCACCGTGTGGGTCAACCGCTACAGCCGCTCGCGCGACCACATCCTGCCGACCGGCGGCTACAAGCGCTCCGGCATCGGCAAGGACCTTGGCCGCGAGGCCTATCTCGCCAACCGCAGGACCAAAAGCGTCCTGATCAGCCTGTGAAGAGAATGCCGATGAAGACCTACTCGATCGCCCTGATCCCCGGTGACGGCATCGGCCGCGATGTGACCGCCGCCGCCTGGACGGTGCTGGAAGCGGTGGCCAAGCACTCCGGCTTTGCCCTGACCGGAACCGAGTTTCCATGGTCCTGCCGATTCTTCAAGGAAACCGGCCGCATGATGCCGGAGGACGGCATAGAGACCTTGCGCCGCTTCGACGCCATCCTGCTCGGGGCGGTCGGCTGGCCGACGGAGGTGCCGGACTCCGTCTCGCTTCACGGGCTGCTGCTGCCGATCCGCAAGGCATTTGTGCAATACGCCAACATCCGGCCGCACCGCCTGCTGCCGGGCGTCACGGGCCCGCTGCGAGCCGAGAGCTTCGACATATTGTGCATCCGCGAAAACACCGAAGGCGAATATTCGGGCGCCGGGGGCCGCGTGCATCAAGGCACTCTGGACGAGGTCGCGGTGGAAACCTCGATCTTCACCCGGGCCGGGGTCGAGCGCATCCTGCGCTTCGGCTTCGAGCAGGCACGGGCGCGGCGCGGCAAGCTGGCTTCCGTCACCAAGTCCAACGCGCAGAAATACTCGATGGTGTTCTGGGACGAGATCACGCGCAAGCTGGCCGCCGACTATCCGGACGTCGACGTAACCAGCTATCACGTCGATGCGCTCGCCGCGCGGATGATCATGGATCCGCAGAGCCTCGACGTGGTCGTCGCTTCCAATCTCTTCGGCGACATACTGACGGATATCGGCGCCGCGATCCAGGGCGGGCTCGGCTACGCAGCTTCCGCCAACATCAACCCCGACCGCTCGGCGCCGTCGATGTTCGAGCCGGTGCACGGCTCCGCGCCCGACATCGCCCACCTCGGCATCGCCAACCCGATCGCCGCCATATGGTCCGGCGCAATGATGCTCGATCATCTGGGCGAAAAGGACGCAGCCGGCCGCGTCATGAACGCGATCGAAGCGACAACGGCACGAGGGGTGGGAACCACGGCCGGCAATGATCGTACGGACGCCATCACATCAGCCGTTGTCGCGGCGCTCACCTGATTTGCGAGGTCGTTTTCGATGAAAAGCCTGAAAGACAAAAGTCTCTTCCGCGAGGCCGGCCTGATCGGCGGCAAATGGGTCGCGGCAGGTTCCGGCAGAACGGTCGATGTGATCGATCCGGCAACACAGACATCGATCGGCACAGTGCCCGACATGGCTGGTCCGGAGGCCCGCGCGGCCATCGAGGCCGCGGCTTCCGCCTATCGGGATTGGAAAAAGAAGACCCATGCCGAACGCGCCGCCTTGCTGGAGGCCTGGCATGGTCTGATGCTTAAGCATCTGGACGATCTCGCGCTGATCCTGACCACGGAACAGGGCAAGCCGCTGGACGAGGCCAAAGGCGAGATCCGCTACGGCGCGTCGTTCGTCAAATGGTTCGCCGAGGAGGCGCGCCGGATCAACGGCCACACCATTCCCTCGCCTACATCAGACCGCCGCATCATCGTCCTGAAGGAACCCGTCGGCGTGTGCGGCATCATCACGCCGTGGAACTTTCCCAATGCGATGATCACCCGCAAGGTCGCGCCGGCGCTGGCCGCCGGCTGCACCGTGGTCATCAAGCCGTCCGAGTTCACGCCCTATTCGGCGTTGGCGCTCGGCGCGCTCGCCGAACGGGCGGGTATTCCGGCCGGCGTCATCAACATTGTCACCGGCATGCCGGCCGAGATCGGCAACGAGATCATGGCGAACGAGACCGTGCGCAAGATCTCCTTCACCGGTTCGACCAGGGTCGGCTCGCTGCTGATGCGCGGAGCGGCCGACAGCGTGAAAAGGCTCAGCCTCGAACTCGGAGGCAACGCGCCCTTCATCGTCTTCGAGGACGCCGATCTCGACCTCGCCGTCGAAGGCGCGCTCGCGTCGAAGTTCCGCAATGGCGGCCAGACCTGTGTGTGCGCCAACCGCATCCTCGTTCAGGCCGCAGTCTATGGCGCCTTCGCCGCCAAGCTCAGCGCCCGCGTCAATGCGTTGACGGTGGGACCGGGCACGCAGGCCGGCGTCGCCATCGGGCCGATGATCAACATGGCGGCGGTCGAGAAAATCAATCGGCACGTTGAGGACGCGCTTGCCAAAGGCGCGACGATCGTCACCGAGACGCCGGTGCTGCCGGAGGGTCCTCAATATGTCGCGCCGCTGGTGCTGGCCGGTGCGACAAATGAAATGGAACTCGCCGGCGAGGAAACTTTCGGTCCGGTCGCACCGCTTTTCCGTTTCGAGACGGAAGAGGAAGCGGTCGCGCTGGCCAACGGCACGCCTTACGGGCTTGCCTCCTACTTCTACACCGAGAACCTGAAGCGCGCCTGGCGCGTCGGCGAGGCGCTGGAGTTCGGCATGGTGGGGCTCAACACCGGCTCGGTTTCGATGGAGATAGCCCCCTTCGGCGGCGTCAAGCAGTCCGGCCTCGGGCGCGAGGGCGCGCAGGCCGGCATCGAGGAATATCTGGAAATGAAGAGCTTCCACATGGGCGGGCTGGGCTAAACCCCAGCCCCGATCACTGGATCCGGTCGAGCGCCTTGTAGTAGAGACCGACCACCGGCAGGAACCAGGGCTTGCCGGAATAGCCGGGAATGGCAGGCCACTCGAGCCCCTTCAACGGATTGCGGTCCGCGCGACCAAGCATGGCATCGGCCATGATCATGCCGAGATGGGTGGAAAGCTGCGCGCCGTGGCCGGAATAGCCCATCGCGTACCAGACCCCGTCATGGTAGCCGGCCCGCGGGAAGCGGTCCTTGGTCATGTCGACCAGCCCGCCCCAGCAATAATCGATCTCGACCTTGGCGAGCTGCGGGAAAATCGCCGCGAGGCTTGCCCGCAATATCTGTCCGCTCTTGGCATCGGAGCGCTGGTCCGATGTCGCCGAGAAGCGTGCGCGGCCGCCGAAGATCAGGCGCTTGTCCGGCGAAAGCCGGAAGTAGTTGCCGATGTTCATCGAAGTCACGCATGTCCGATTGCCGGGCATGGTCGCGGCGATCTCCGCATCGCTCAGCGGCCGCGTGGCGATGATGAAGCTGCCGACGGAAATGATCCTGCGGCGGAAATAGCCGAAATTCGGCGTCGTGTAGGCGCCGGTCGCCACCAGCACATTGTTGGCGCTGATCCGGCCGCGAGAGGTGGTCAACTCATGCCTCGTGCCGGACTGCCTGTGATCCGTCACCGCCGCATTCTCCTGGATGACGGCGCCATGGCGAACCGCGGCTGTCGCCAGTCCAGCCACATAGCGGCCCATATGCATCATGGCACTCTTCTTCGACAGCATTGCGCCATGGAAGGGCGAGCCGATCTCGGATCTGAGATCGGTCGGCGACAGCAGCGCCGTATCCGGATCGACCTCGGCATGAACGGCCTCGAAGTTGCGGGCGATCGCTTCGAAATGCTGAGGCTTGGAGGCGAGCTTCAGCTTGCCGGCGCGGCGGAAGTTGCAGTCGATGCCCTCCTCGGCGACCAGCGCCTCGATCGTATCGACGGAATCGTCCAGCACCCGGTAGAGCGCGATCGCGCGCTCCTTGCCGAGCTCCGCCTTGGCCGAAAGGTAGCTGTGGGCGAGACCGTTGTTCAGGTGCCCGCCATTGCGTCCGGAGGCGCCCCAGCCGACCCGCTCCGCCTCCAGCACCGCCACCTTGACGCCGGCCTTCGCCAGTTGGCGCGCGGCGGCGAGACCGGTGAAGCCGCCGCCGATGATGGCGGCGTCGTAGTGTCCCTCGACCGGGCCTTGCGCCCCGCCGGAAAAAACAGGGGCGGTGTCGTGCCAGTAGGAGACCAGCTTCATTTGCATCCCGTCAGCTTTAAAGCCCGACCACGCCTGGAAGACCGGAAATGTCGGCGATCTCGACATAGCCGTAATAGGGGTTGGCGGGCTCGTGACCGCGATTGACCCAGACCTTGTTCTTGATGCCGAGATCGTGCGCCGACATCAGGTCGTAGCGGAACGAGGATGAGCAGTGAAGAACATCCTCTGGGCCACAGCCCAGCCTATCGAACATGTATTCGAAGGCCTTGAGGCGTGGCTTGTAGGCCTGCGCCTGTTCGGCCGTGTAGACGGCATGGAATGGCGCGCCGAGCTTCTCGACATTGGACATGATCTGCGCGTTCATGGCATTGGAGAGGATGACCAGCGGAATTTCCTTGGCAACCTTCGCCAGGCCGGCTGGAACGTCCGCATGGGGCCCCCAGGTCGGAACACGCTCATAGACCATCCTGGCGTCGTCCGGGCTGAAGGAGACGCCGTTGCGCTTGCAGGCGCTCTCAAGCGCGTTGTGGACAACGTCGGCATAGGGCTTCCAGTCGCCCAGGATCTCGTCGAGCCGGTAAGCCGCGAAGTTCTTGATGAACTCCTGCATGCGCGGCTCGTCGAGCCGGCGGCCATAGAGGTCACGCGCCGCCTCCGCCATCTGGAAATTGGTCAACGTGCCGTAGCAGTCGAAGGTGATGTATTTGGGCCTGAAAGATGCCATATCCGTCGATCTCCGGTGGAAGCACATCCGCGTTGGGACGTCTTTCATCATAGGCCCGCAGGCAGCGACCCACCTGACCGAAAAGCGCTTCCCGAAAGCAGAAAGTTCCGTATCCGCCATCCGGTTTGGCATGCTGTAGCATCGTGAGCGTCGATGGATGCCGCCGGTCGAGGCGCGAAATGCATCCAGTTCGATAGGCGCCAGCACAAGATGCGGCACACCCCCTGCGCAACGGCGAATGATACTGTCGAAGTCGAAACCTTCAGACGATCTACGGCGCACCGATGACCGAGACTTGCGGTCAGACGGAAAGGTGCCTCATGCAGCAAGGCGAGATCGAACTCCGGGACTTCGGGCCGGACCATATCGAGGGCGCAGTCGCGCTTTCTCGCCAGGAGAATTGGCCGCATCGCCCGCAAGACTGGCAGATGGCGCTGCAGCTTTCGAGCGGCGCGGTTGCGCTCGACGACCAGGGCCGGGTCGCCGGGACAATCCTGGTAACGCCCTACGGCGCCGATTGCGCCATGATCAACATGGTGATCGTCGACAGGAACGCGCGAGGCAAAGGGCTTGGGCGACGGCTCATGGAGCAGGCCTTCGCCCTTGCCGGCGACCGTCCGCTGCGGCTCGTCGCCACGACCGACGGCATGCCCCTTTATGAGAAGCTGGGCTTCGTGCCCTCGGGCACGATTCTTCAGCATCAGGGCAACGTCGCTGCGCTTGGCGCGCCAAAGGGCGTCGAGGCCGCGGGCACCCGCGATCTGCCGGAAATCAAGGCCCTGGACCGTGTCGCCTACGGCGCCGACCGTGAAGCTTTGATCGATGCGCTGGCCGAGCGGGGTGAATTCGCAGTCATCCGCCGCAGTGGCGTCATCGCGGCCTATGCCGCAATCCGCCCGTTCGGACGCGGCGAGGTGATTGGCCCCGTCATCGCGGGAAATGCAGACGACGCCAAGGCCCTGATCAGCTTCTTCGCCGCCTCTCGCCCTGGCGCCTTCCTGCGCGTGGATACCGAAAGCAGGACCGGCATCGCCGGCTGGCTCGCAGAAATCGGCCTCGCCCATGTCGGCGGCGGCGTCGCCATGGACCGTCCGGCCAAAAATGGGCCCGAACAGGCCAGGCCAAAAGTTTACGCCCTCGCCAACCAGGCGCTCGGATAGTCCGGAGGACAACAATGCTCGCCAATTCCCTGATTGAACTCGACCGCGCCCATCTCATCCATCCGGTCGCCTCATATCGCGGCCATGAGGCGCTCGGCGTGCGGGTGCTGAAATCGGCGAAGGGCGCCACCGTGACCGATGCGTCCGGCCGGCAACTCCTCGACGGTTTCGCCGGGCTGTGGTGCGTCAATGCCGGCTATGGTCACGACAGCATCGTCGAGGCGGCGGCCCGGCAGATGCGCGAGTTGCCCTACGCCACCGCCTATTTCGATCTCGGCTCGGAGCCCGCCATCCGGCTCGCCTCGGAGCTGGCCGACCGCGCGCCGGGGGATCTCAATCATGTCTATTTCACGCTCGGCGGATCGGACGCGGTCGACAGCACGATCCGGTTCGTCCGCTTCTACTGGAATGCCAGAGGCGAGCCTAAACGCGACCAGTTCATTTCCATCGAGCAGGGTTATCACGGATCGTCGGTGGTCGGCGCGGGGCTGACCGCCCTGCCCGCCTTTCATGCCGGCTTCGGAATACCTTTCGAATGGCAGCACAAGATCCCCTCGCCCTATCCCTATCGCAATCCGGTTGGCAATGACCCGAACGCCATCATCGCCGCATCGCTTGCCGCGCTGAAGGCCAAGATCGAGGAGATCGGGCCGGAACGGGTCGCCGCCTTCTATGCCGAGCCGATCCAGGGCTCGGGCGGCGTTATCGTCCCGCCGAAAGGCTGGATCAAGGCGATGCGCGAGCTCTGCCGTGAGTACGGCATCCTGTTCATCGCCGACGAGGTGATCACCGGTTTCGGCCGCACCGGCCCCCTGTTTGCCTGCACGGAGGAGGATATCGTTCCCGACTTCATGACGACCGCGAAGGGCCTGACCTCGGGCTATGTCCCAATGGGCGCCGTGTTCATGGCTGATCATGTCTATAACGTCATCGCCGATGGCGCAGGCGCCTCGGCGGTCGGCCACGGCTACACCTATTCCGCCCATCCGGTCAGCGCCGCCGTCGCGCTCGAGGTGTTGAAGCTCTATGAGGAAGGCCTTCTGGAGAACGGCGCCAGGGCCGGCGCCCGCTTGATGGCGGGCCTGTCTGCCTTAAGCGACCATCCATTGGTCGGCGATGTGCGGGGTCGCGGCATGCTTGCCGCGATCGAGCTGGTGGTCGACAAAAAGAAGAAAACGCCGCTTCCAGCCTCGGCCATGCCGGCGCGGCGCGTCTTCGACAGGGCGTGGGACAATGGCCTGATCATCCGCGCCTTCGCCCATGGGGTTCTCGGCTACGCCCCGCCGCTCTGCTGCACCGACAGCGACATCGATGCGATCATCGAGCGCACGCGCCGGACGCTGGACCAGACGCTGGATGACGCCGATGTCCGCCAGGCCCTTGCATGAAGGGCGACGCATTTTTCGCATCTCGAAATATCGCCGCGGCAGACGATTTCGCAATTTTGTGCCGCCACCTCGCGCCTTTTCGGCGAATCCAGCGCGGGGGAAGTGCCAGACTGCTTTTTAAGACAAGGCCAGAAAGCCCAGATTTCCGGGCTTTTGAAAAGGCCGAGGCCCCGGACAGCACGGAATTTTGTTCTGTTCAGCATGAGTAGTTCGGCCCGCGCAGAGGAGAGCCAGTCTTGGCCAGGGGCTTCAACGAATTCAAATACATGACCTTCGATGTGGTCGGCACGCTGATCGACTTCGAAGGCGGCATCACGACCTGCCTGGCCGAGATCGCCGCGGAGGCCGGTGTTTCCATCGACGGCGAAAAAGCGCTGGCCCTTTACCGGCAGGCCCGCTACATGCCCGAAGCGAACCTGTTTCCCGACGATCTCGCGCGTGTCTACATGGTCATCGCACCGCGGCTCGGCCTGCCGGCCGAGGAGAAATACGGCGCGCGCCTGCGGGATTCAGCCAGCGTCTGGCAAGGCTTCTCCGACAGCAGGGCGGCGCTGGCCGACCTTGCGACGTCCCATAAGCTGATTGCCATGACCAATGCCCGGCGTTGGGCTCTCGACCATTTCGAGAAGCAGCTCGGATCGCCCTTTTTTGCCACCTTCACGGCCGACGATACCGGCACGGAGAAACCGGATCCGGCCTTTTTCCAGAAGGTCTTCGATTTCGTGGCGTCCCGCGGCGACAGCAAGGACGACATCCTGCACGTCGCGCAAAGCCAGTATCACGACATCGGCATATCCCGGGCGCTCGGCATGACCAACTGCTGGATCGAGCGCCGTCATGCCCAGAAGGGCTATGGTGGCACGATAGAGCCCGAGCGCTTCACCGTGCCGGACTACCACTTCACCTCGATGGCCGCGTTTGCGGCGGCCGTGCGGGAGAGCCTGAAAGAACGAACCTGAACCCAAGCCCGGAAAAGCCGCAGCAAGACGCGCGTCCTGACCAACCAACAGAAAGGGGAATGACATGACCGACAAGATCACGAACTGCACCGGAGCCGACGATGCGATGGTCGAAAACGCCATCAGGCGAGGCGCGAGCCGCCGCGAACTCCTCAAGATGCTGCTGGCCGGCGGCGCCGCGGTTGCCGCGGGCGGCGTTGGGCTTGGCCGTGCCACGCAGGCCGTCGCCGCCACGCCGGTCTCCGGCGGACATTTCAAGGCGGCCGGCTGGTCGTCCTCGACCGCCGATACGCTCGATCCGGCAAAGGCATCGCTCTCCACCGACTATGTCCGGTGCTGCTCGCTCTATAACCGTCTGACCTTCCTCGACAAGGATGGCAAGACGCAGATGGAGCTGGCCGAAAGCTTCGACAGCAAGGACGCAAAGACCTGGACGGTGAAGCTGCGCAAGGGCGTCACCTTCCACGACGGTAAGGACCTCACGGCCGACGACGTCGTCTTCTCGCTGAAGCGCCATCTCGACAAGTCGGTCGGCTCCAAGGTCGCCAAGATCGCCGCGCAGATGACCGGCTTCAAGGCGGTCGACAAGTCGACCGTCGAAATCACGCTCGCCGACCCGAATGCCGACCTCCCGACCATCCTAGCGCTGCACCATTTCATGATCGTGGCGGACGGCACCACCGACTTCTCCAAGGGCAACGGCACAGGCGCCTTCGTGCTGCAGACGTTCGAACCCGGCGTCCGTTCGGTCGTCACCAAGAACAAGAACTACTGGAAGTCGGGCAAGCCCTATCTCGACTCCTTCGAATTCATCGCCATCAGCGACGACAGCGCCCGCGTCAACGCGCTGCTTTCCGGCGATATCAATTTTGCTGCCGCGATCAATCCGCGCGCGATGAAGCTGCTGCAGAGCCAGCAAGGCTTCGAACTGTCGAAGACGACCTCGGGCAACTATACGGACCTCAACATCCGGCTCGACATGGATCCGGGCAGCAAGGCCGATTTCGTGACCGGCATGAAGTACCTCGTCAACCGCGAGCAGATCGTCAAATCGGCATTGCGCGGCCTCGGCGAAATCGGCAACGACCAGCCCGTCTCGCCGGCGAACATCTTCCACAACGCGGACCTCAAGCCGAAGGCGTTCGACCCGGACAAGGCAAAGTTCCACTTCAACAAGGCGGGCCTGCTCGGCCAGTCCATTCCGGTGGTCGCCTCGGACGCCGCGACCTCGTCGATCGACATGGCGGTCATCATCCAGGCCGCCGGCGCCGACATCGGCATGAAGCTCGACGTTCAGCGGGTCCCGTCCGACGGCTACTGGGACAACTACTGGCTCAAGGCGCCTGTCCATTTCGGCAACATCAATCCGCGCCCGACGCCGGACATCCTGTTCTCGCTGCTTTACGCCTCCAACGCGCCCTGGAACGAAAGCCAGTACAAGTCCGAGAAGTTCGACAAGCTGCTCGTCGAGGCGCGCGGCCTGCTAGACCAGGCCAAGCGCAAGGAGATCTACGGCCAGATGCAGACCATGATCTCCGAGGAAGCAGGCACCATCATCCCGGCCTACATCTCCAACGTCGATGCCCTCTCCAGCAAGGTGAAGGGTTTGGAGGCGAACCCGCTCGGTGGCATGATGGGCTACGCAATGGCGGAGTACCTCTGGCTCGAAGCCTAAGAGGCGCCTGCAGGGGACCGGTCAGCCGGTCCCCTGCACTGCATTGCGCAAGATTGTTTGGCCGAACGCAACCGCAGGGAGCTTCCATGAAGTCTGGGGTTCTAAACCTCGTGCTGAAGCGGCTGGCGGTCGCGATCGTCACCCTTCTGATCGTCCTGTTCGCCGTGTTTTTCGCCACCAGCATGCTGCCCGGCGACACGGCGTCGATCCTGCTTGGCCAGGCGGCGACGCCCGAGGCGGTCGCCGGCCTGCGCGAGGCCATGCATCTCAACGATCCGGCGATCCTGCGCTTCCTGCGTTGGCTTGTCGGTCTGCTCCACGGCGATCTCGGCACCTCCTACGCCAACGAAATGCCGGTCGCGGCCCTGATCGGCGGGCGTTTCGTCAACACCATGAAGCTCGCCGGCATCACTACGCTGATCTCGGTGCCGCTGGCGCTGACGCTCGGCATTACCGCCGCGATGTTGCGCGGTTCCGTCTATGACCGCACCGTCACCGTGCTTTCGATCGGCGTGATCTCGGTGCCGGAATTCATGGTCGCGACCCTCGCTGTCCTGCTCTTTGCCGTCTATCTGAAATGGCTGCCGGCGTTGTCTTCGGTCAACGAGGCGCACTCGCTTGCCGACCTCGTGCGCATCTATTCGATGCCGGTGATCACCCTCACTTTCGTCATCTCCGCCCAGATGATCCGCATGACCCGCGCCGCGGTGATCGAAACGCTCTCGACGCCTTATGTCGAGATGGCGCTTCTCAAAGGCGCCTCGCGCAGCCGCATGGTGCTCAAGCACGCCCTTCCCAACGCGCTTGGACCGATCGTCAACGCGGTCGCGCTCTCGCTGTCCTATCTTGTCGGCGGCGTCATCATCGTCGAGACGATCTTCAACTATCCCGGCATCGCCAAGCTGATGGTCGATGCGGTCGCGACCCGCGACCTGCCGCTGATCCAGAGCTGCGCGATGATCTTCTGCCTCGGCTATCTCCTGCTCATCACGGCCGCCGACATCGTCGCCATCATGTCAAACCCGAGGCTCAGATGACAGTGGCGCGCGCGGCATCCTCCCGACGGTCCTTCCTGGGCCACAGCTACAACCTCGTGGGCGTCGTGGCCTCGCTGGTCATTCTGGCGTGGACACTGGTCGCGATCTTCGCGCCCTACATCATTCCCCATCCGATCGGCGACATCGTCGACGACGACTATTTCGGCCCGATGCGCCAGGGGCTGTGGCTCGGCTCGGACTATCTGGGCCGCGACATGCTCTCCAGGGTTCTGATGGGTGCACGCTACACCGTCGGCATATCGCTTGCCGCCGTTTCCATCGCCTGCTTTTCGGGGGTCGTGCTGGGGATGATTGCGGCCGTCACCGGTGGCTGGTTCGATACCTGCCTCAGCCGCTTCCTCGACGCCATGAACTCCATCCCCAGCAAGCTGTTCGGCCTCGTTGTCGTCGCTGCGGTTGGCTCATCGATCCCGGTGCTGATCCTGACGCTCGCCGTCATCTACATCCCGGGCGCCTACCGCTTCGCGCGGGCGCTTGCCGTCAACATCAACACCATGGATTTCATGACCGTCGCCCGCGTGCGCGGCGAGAGCACTATCTATCTCATCGGCTCCGAGATCCTGCCCAACATCATTCGGCCGGTGCTTGCCGACTTCGGCCTGCGCTTCGTCTTCATCGTGCTTTTGCTCTCCGGCCTGTCCTTCCTCGGGCTTGGCCTGCAGCCGCCTTTGGCCGACTGGGGCGCGCTGGTGCGCGAGAACATCGGCGGCCTGCCCTTCGCGGCCCCGGCCGTCATCGTGCCCTCGCTGGCGATCGCCAGCCTGACCATCAGCGTCAACCTCTTAATCGACAACCTGCCGCAGAAGATCAGGGACCGGGACGCATGACCAATCTCGTCGAGGTCAGGAACCTGAGGATCGAGGCGACGACAGACGCCGGACGCCTCGTCGAAATCATCAAGGGCGTCAGCCTCGACATCGCCGATGGCGAGATCGTCGCCCTGATCGGCGAGAGCGGCTCGGGCAAGACGACGGTGGCGCTCTCGCTCATGGGCCATGCGCGGCCCGGCTGCCGCATCACCGGCGGCGAGATCAATGTGGACGGCAAGAACATGGCTGCGCTTACCGAGAGGGAACGCGCCAGGTTGCGCGGCACCGACATCGCCTATGTTCCGCAAAGCGCCGCCGCCGCCTTCAACCCCTCATCGACGATCATGGAGCAGGTGATCGAGGTCACGCGTATCCACGGCCTGATGCCCCCCGAGCAGGCGCGAAAGCGTGCGGTCGAGCTGTTCCGGGCCTTGTCGCTGCCTGATCCGGAGGGTATCGGCGCCCGTTATCCGCACCAGGTTTCAGGCGGGCAATTGCAGCGGCTGGCAGCGGCCATGGCGCTGATCGGCGATCCCAAACTGGTCATCTTCGACGAGCCGACGACGGCACTCGACGTGACGACCCAGATCGACGTGCTCAAAGCATTCAAGTCGGTCATGAAGGCGGGCGGCATAGCAGGTGTCTATGTTTCCCACGACCTCGCGGTCGTCGCCCAGATCGCAGATCGCATCGTGGTGCTGAAGGGCGGCGAGGTGCAGGAGACAGGCACGACGGCTGAAATCCTTTCGGCTGCCCAGCATCCCTATACACGGGAATTGCTAGCCGCCTTCGAGCCGAAGTCGAGGCAAATACGGGCGGATGAAGACTCCAGACCAAAGTCGCTGCTTCGTATCGACAATCTGGTAGCCGGATACGGCCCGGTGAAACGTGACGGGCAGCCGGTTATCCGCGCGGTCGATTCCGTCAGCCTGGTCGTGGAGAAGGGACGCAATCTCGGCGTGATCGGCGAGTCCGGTTGCGGAAAATCGACGCTGGCGCGCGCCATCGCCGGCATTCATCCGGCGGCAACCGGCGAGATCGTCTTCGACGGCAAGGCACTGGAGCGCGCCGCCCGGAAACGCACTCGCGACCAGCTGCGCGAGATGCAGATCGTGTTCCAGTATGCAGATACCGCGCTCAATCCGGCCAAGCCGGTGGAGGATATCATCTCCCGCCCGCTAGCCTTCTATCATGGGCTGGACAGGCAGGCGCGCTCGAAGCGCGTCGACGAACTGCTCGACATGGTGCGCCTGCCGCGGTCGCTGCGCTACCGTCATCCCTCGGAACTCTCGGGCGGCCAGAAGCAGCGCGTGAACTTCGCGCGCGCGCTGGCGGCCGACCCGAAGCTCATCATCTGCGACGAAATCACCTCAGCGCTCGACACCGTCGTGGCGTCCGCCGTGATCGAGCTGCTCAAGGAGCTGCAGCGCGAGCTGGAGCTCTCCTACATCTTCATCAGCCACGACCTCTCCGTCGTCGAGGCCATCTGCGACGAGATCATGGTCATGTACAATGGTGAGCGCGTGGAGCAGATCACGCCCGACAAGGTGAAGGCGCCGACGCACCCCTATTCGAAGCTTCTGTTCTCCTCGGTGCCGAAGCTCGACCCGACCTGGCTCGACGGCCTCGTCCGCGACCCCGAGCTCGTCCGCCAGTACGGCCACCGCTAAACTAGATCGGAAGCAGGCCGGAAGACTGAAGGGTCACGGCAAGTTTTTCAGCCACGATAGTGTCACCAGATCAACGCCCAGGCAGACAGAATGAAGCTTGATCGACTGGATTCTCGCTTGCTTAATATTCTGCAGACCAACAATCGCCACGGAACGGAAGAGCTTGGCCAAATGGTCGGCCTGTCGGCAACGGCGGTCCAGCGTCGCCTCAAAAGACTTCGGGAAGGGGGAGCAATCGAAGCTGACGTTTCGATCGTGAAACCCACGACGGTCGGCCGGCCTATTGCGATGCTCGTGCTGGTTTCTCTCGAGCGCGAACGGGCTGATATCGTCGACCGCTTCAAACACTCGATCCGCCAGACTCCGGAAGTGATGAACGGCTACTACGTTACGGGAGAATCAGATTTCGTTCTCATTGTTACATCCCGCAGCATGGAAGATTATGAAGCTTTTACTCGGAGATTTTTCTATGAGAATCACGACATCAAGGGGTTCAAGACAATGGTTGTCATGGATCGAGTGAAGGTTGGGTTTTCCATGCCAATCGATGTCGAGCATTTTCTTGATTGATATTGCGTCTCGGCCTGTCAGCGGCGTGACGCGACGCAGGCAGCCCGTGATCTGAACCTCTGCAAGAACGTGCCGAGAGAATGGGTGCGAGTGAGCGCCGATGCGAAGAACTGATTTACCCGACCGCGGTCAGAGTCTGACGCGTCCGGAGCGTTTCCTCTTACAAACCTAGAATTGGCAGGAATTCTGCGGAAATTCGATGGAATAAGACGGAATTGCGTGCCCCGACGGACATAAGCTGAGGTCACGTTTTGTAATCTTTGAGGGTGGAATGCAGCTGGAAGCAGTCGGCCTTGAACGGGAGGGGTCGCGACATCATCCGTCGCCGGATTTCGTTGAACTGAAATTCGTCTGTTTCTGCGATTTGGCCCCTTTAGGGATCCGAGAATGACGACCAGCGAAGATGTCGCCGAAATGGATCGTCGATCGGTTCTACATCCCTTCACCGCCGGCACGGACAGGAGGTGCTTCGGCATGGCTCCCGTTCTGAAAGTTCACGAACTTCGCAAGGCGTTCGGCGCGGCCCGCGTTCTGAACGGGCTGAGCTTCCAGATGCGGCAGGGCGAGGTTGTTTCGCTGGTCGGCTCTTCCGGCTCGGGAAAGAGCACCGCGCTACGATGCATCAATTTTCTGGAGACCCCGAGTTCGGGTGAGATCGAGGTGATGGGCGATGCGATTTCCGCGTCGCAGAACGAAAGCCACGAAACGAAAATCGTCAACGCGACCAATATCAGAGTTTTCCGTCGCCGCATCGGAATGGTGTTTCAGAGCTTCAACCTGTGGCCGCATCGAACCGTGCTTGAGAACGTAACCGAGGCGCTGATCTACGTACTGCGGAAGGGCAAGCGGGAGGCGGATGAAACAGCGCTTTCGGCGTTATCCAAGGTGGGCATGGCCGACTTTGGCCACCGGTATCCAAGCCAGCTTTCGGGCGGGCAGCAGCAGCGTGTGGCAATCGCGCGCGTTTTGGCGATGCAGCCTAAACTGATGCTTTTTGATGAACCAACCTCCGCGCTTGATCCCGAGTTGGTCGGTGAGGTCTTGAAGGTCATCAGAACGCTTGCCGACGAAGGGGCGACCATTCTCCTCGTCACGCATGAAATGAGGTTCGCACGAGAGGTGTCGAACCGAATGATATTCCTGCACAAGGGTGTCGTTGAGCAGGATGCCGGGCCGGAAGAATTGTTTCGAAATCCCGCATCCGAAGCGGTGAAGCGGTTCCTATCCAGCGTCATTTCAACCGCCGCCTGACGGCGGCCATCAAACAGAAAGCAAAGAGGGGTAACTCAGCATGCTCACAAAGAACGCACTTCGCTCATTCTGCGCATCCGGCCTCATGATGGCGGCGGCAATAGGCGCCGCATCAGCCGAGGATGGTGTCTTGCGCGTGGGCACCGAAGGCGATGCGCCGCAGTTCAGCATGGCCGACGCCAACGGCAACGTTACCGGGTTCGACGCCGATATCGCCAACGGCATTTGCGCCGAGCTCAAAGTCAAATGCAAATTCGTGGTCCAGACGTTCAGTTCCTTGGTTCCGTCGATGGACAGCGATCGCTTTGATGTCATCATCTCGGGTCTCGGCATCACCGACGAGAGAATGAAGAAGATAGACTACTCCATCCCCTACGCAACCACACCCCAGTATTTCGTGGTTTCGAAGGATTCTCCGTTCGTCGGGCTGAAGAGTCTTGCGGAAATCGAGAAGGCGTTGGCCGGCAAAACCGTAGGTGTGGTGAACGGCACCACCTACGCGCAGTTCATCAAGAAACATATTCCGACCGCGGACCTGAAGACCTACGACGCCACGACCCAGCAGAATTCCGATCTTGCGGCAGGCCGGCTCGACGCTGCCTTTGGCGATTCCCCGACGTGGGTCGACTTCCTCAGTTCGCCAGAAGGAGCCAACTTTGCCCGCATCGACGTCAAGGTCACCGGAGCGGATGATCACGAAGCGCTGGGTTATGGCATGGGTGTCGGCCTGCGCAAGGGAAACGCCGAACTCAAGGCGAAGCTGGACAGCGCGCTCTGTAACATGATCAACAACAGTAAGGTAAAGGCGGCATCGGAAAACTGGTTCAAGGACGACTACACTATCCAGTGCAAGTAATCATCCGATAGGCAAACAGGCCGTCGCGGCAATCCCGCGACGGTCTGATGGAATGTATTTCATGTTGCACGGTATCTGGGTGCTGATGGTCGAGAAGGGCTGGCTCCTTGCGCTGCTGCGCGGCGCCGGTATCACGCTTCTGATCGGCTTTCTTGGCGTGGTTGTAGGATTGGCGGCGGCGATACCGCTTGCCATCCTTCGTTGGCGTCAGGTCCCTATTCTGTCACAGCTTGTCGATGCCTACAGCATCGTCATCCGCGGCGTTCCGGGGCTATTGGTCATTTATCTCCTGTTCTTCGGCTCCGTCGACTGGGTGCAGAGAATTGCCTCGGCATTCGGCTACGCGGATAGCGCCGAGAACGCCTATCCATTCCTTATCGGCATTATAGCGATCGCCGCCATCTCATGCGCGTACTCGATAGAAGTCATACGAGGCGCGCTGCAGGCGGTTCCCATTGGCCTCCTGGAGGCGGCTCGATCGCTTTCGTTGTCGCCGCGCGTGACCTTCTCTCGCGTGACCCTGCCGCTCGCCCTCAGGCTGGCTCTGGGTGGGATCAACAACGTATGGCAGATGACGATCAAGGATACCTCGCTCGTATCCGTCGTCGGCATGCAGGAATTGATGCGTGCGGCAGCAGTCGCCGCAGGAATCACGCGCTCGCCGCTTCTATTCTATTGCCTGGCAGCCGCGATGTTTTTCGCCATGACCGCGGTGAGCCAAGTTCTGTTCAACCGCGCCGAAAAACATTTCAATCGCGGCTTCAGTAGAGGTTAGAATGGATTTCAGCATCGTCGCATATGCGGTTCCATTTCTCCTCGTCGGCGCGAAGACGACCATGCTGATTGCAGCTTTCGGCGTCGGTCTGGGATTGCCGTTCGGCATTCTGCTGGCAACGGCCCGCATTTCCCAGACCGGTCCGGTTCGCAAATGCGCCGATTTCTACTGCGCCGTCTTCAGGGGCACACCGATGCTCGTACAGATCTTTGTGATCTACTACGGCCTCGCGCAGATAGGTTTCGTACGCCACAACGCGGTTTTGTGGTGGCTGATCGGCGACAGTTTGCACGCTGCCATTCTTGCCGTCATTCTCAACACCGGTGCCTATACGGCGGAGATCTTCCGTACTGCCCTCCTCTCGCTGCCGCGCGGGCTGATCGAGGCGGCGGAAGCCTGCGGCATGTCCCCATGGGTGGTCTTCCACCGTATCAAGTTTCCCCTGGCGCTGCGTCAGGCCTTGCCTTCCTACAGCACCGAAGTTGCCGTTATCGTCAAGGAATCGAGCCTTGCCTCCACCATAACGGTCCTTGAAATCACCGGCTACGCGAAACGGTTGATGAGCGAGACATTCGCCATCATGGAAATCTTCGTCGTCACCGCTGCCTTCTATCTTGCAATCAACGTCGTCTGTCTGACTGCCCTGCATGCCATCGAAAGGCGTCTGTCTTTCGAGCGGCATTCCGCACGCTGAAAGGGTCCCCTATGTCCAAGCTTACCTTTTTTGATCAGAACAATCTCCCCGAACCCAGGAGAGGCGAACCGCTGCCGGAGCGGCGCGTGGATGGCGATCCCCGTTTTCTAACTTGGGATATCGCGCAATCCGCTGATGGCCAAGTACAGGCTGGCGTATGGGAGGTCACGCCTGGCGCTTATCGCTCCATCAAAGGCGGGACCTTCGAATTTTGCTACATCCTTTCGGGGGTTTCGGAACTCATCGAGGATGGGTTCGAGCCGCGCCGAATCGCAGCGGGCGATGCCTTCGTCATGCACCTAGGATTCACGGGGGTCTGGCGGGTGATCGAGCCCACCCGGAAGCTCTGGGTCTCGCGCGATTGAGCGAGTGGATTGAACCAGAGATGCACGCCATGGATACCATCTCCGCGCGTCCCTTTAAGTCCACGCCGTACTGGTGGGACGACTGCGCGTTTTCTGCTCTGCCGGTGTGGCCGGTGATCCCCAGATGCGACGTCGCCATCGTCGGTGGTGGCTATGCGGGCCTGTCGGCTGCCATCGAGCTCGCGAGGGCCGGCCGCAGCGTTCAGCTTTTCGACCGGCAATCGATAGGGCAAGCCGCATCCAGCCGAAACGGCGGCATGGCGAGCGGCAGCATAAGGCCAAGCCGCAAACAATTGATTCGTAGGTTTGGGGAAGCTCGCGCCAATGGCATCCTGCTAGAGGGGAAGGCTGCGCGAGAGGATCTTGTGGCCTTTCTTGAAGCGGAGAAGGTGGAGTGTGACTTTTTCCTTTCGGGCCTCTTCGACGGGGCCATAAACGAACGCGAATGCGACGAATTGAGTCGCCACGCCGAGTTGTTGCATCGATTTCTGGGCATCAAGGCGTTCTCAGTCGCGCGCGCCGAGGTGCCGCGTTATATCGGAACGGACTTCTATGCTGGTGGCTTCGTACGCATGGATATCGGTGGGCTGCACCCCGCCAAACTGCTTTCGGGCATATTGCGGGTCGCCCGGGCGACCGATGCCGTCATTCACGAGAATACGGCGGTGCTGGGGATGGTCGCCGAAGCCGGCGGCGTGCGTGTCGCCACGTCGCGCGGCGAGGTCTTCGCCAAGAAGGTGCTGGTGTGCACCAATGCCTATACTGACGACTTCGATCCCTGGCTTCGCCGTCGTCTCGTGCCGGTGCGGAGCCGTATCGTCGCCACCGAGCCTCTGGGCAACGGCGTCATGGAGCGCCTGATGCCGAAGCGCATGATGTATGGCGACACAAGGCAGCTCAGTTACTACTACCGTCCATCGCCAGACGGCTTGCGTATTCTATTTGGCGGGCGCGACGGCACGACGGAAGGGGATCCGCTTTCTCCAACCACGCACCTGCGCTCCGAACTCGGACGCATATTTCCCGAACTGGCAGGTATTGGCCTGACGCATAGCTGGTTCGGCCAAGTCGCAATGAACCGTGACATGATTCCGCGGATGTTTACGGTTGGGGATACGGTCTATGCCACCGGGTTCTGCGGATCCGGCGTGGTTTGGGCGCGCTGGCTGGGCAAGAAGGCTGCCTTCAAACTTCTTGGCCAGACAGAGAAGGCCCGGTCGGACTTCGACTTCGATCCGCCGCCGAAGGCAGTACCGTTCTACCGCGGCAAGCCTTGGTTTATCCCATTCGTCTATTCGCTCTACGAGAGGAGGGACAAGCGCGCAATGCGCCGCAAGAATAAAAGCGAGAAACGATGATGATCTTTTTCAATGGTAGCGCGCATGGGGTCAAGGATACTCCGCGATCATGATAGATTCGCAACGGGACCTTCTGCCCGACATGCATTGCGCTATGACTTGGACTTCGCGACGGCCTTATCCGCAACCCTGAACTCGTCAGCCAGTACGATCATCGCCAGAGGAATTCCAGGAAAGGCATGTAGTTTTCGCCCGCCTACAATTGTGAGCAGAGCCGGTAGGCCTCATAGATCGACGAGTAGATGTCCCTGCTGGCGACCGCGTCTCCAATGCGGTGCAGGACGAACGATCCTGGAGCTTGGGGCCTATCCTCCCCTATTGTCGCCTCTCCCGTCATGAGCGCGATGTCGGTGACGCCGTTATTGGCGGAGCGGGCGCGCAATTCCAGATAGATGTCTTGCATGGGTGCCGTGCCGCGCTCGACAATGAGTTGGGCCGCGGTCATTTCCGTTTCTGCACCGGTGAGCTCATGCCGGAACCGGGCGGCAATGCCGTTGCCTTGGCGCGCTGCCTTGATGAGCCGCAGATCGCCGACGACCCGAATGCCGAGTTCGGACGCAAGTTTGCGAAAACTAACCCGGTCCGGATAGGGTGTCTCGAAGGCCACGGTGTCGTCCGCCATGGCCAGGCTGACCACAAGGCCCAGGCGGGCAAGATGCAGGGCGCAGGATATGGCGGCCTGGCGTCCGGTCTCATCGTAGATGAGCACATCGTCTTTCGTCGGCACGACCCCCGTCAAGACGTCCCAGACGCTGTCGCAATGTTCGGCGCCATCCAGCCATTCCATGTCCGGGATGCCGCCGGTGGCGACGATGATTGCGTCCGGTTTCTCGCCAAGAATTACATCTGCGTCCGCATAGGTGTTGAGACGGACTTCCACGCCAAGGCGGGCGAGCTCGTCGATGCGCCAGTTCACTATGCCGATCAGATCCTTGCGGTCATAGGCGGAGGCGGCGACAAGCACCTGACCGCCAAGCCGCGCGCCGGCTTCAAGCAGGGTCACCTTGTGCCCGCGCTCGGCGGCGACCCTTGCCGCCTCCATCCCGCCCGGACCACCGCCGACCACGACCACCCGTCTCGGCGTTTCGGCCCGGTCAATGATGTGGCTGAGGATCGTTTCGTGGCCGCTGGCGGGGTTGTGAATGCAATGGACCTTCTTGTAGAGGCAGTAGGACGCGCCGACGCATGGGCGGATGCGTTCTTCTTCTCCCCGCATCACCTTGTTGACGATATGGGGATCGGCAATATGCGCCCGAGTCATGCCGACCAAGTCGACAAGGTTCTCGCGGATCGCGTGCCGCGCCGTGGCTACGTCCCTGATGGCTGCGGCGTGGATGACGGGCAGCCTGGTTTCTCGCTTGAACTGCCCAACCAGCGGCAGAAATGGCGCGCTCTTGGTAAACATGCCGGGCATATTCTGCTCGGCCAGCGACAAGTCGGTGTCCATGCGGCCGAAGATGCAGTTGAAGAAATCGATATGGCCTTCCCGCTCGAACAGCCGGGCGAAGGCAAGGCATTCCTCGAAATCCGATCCGTCGTCGGCTGCCTCGTCGATCACGAAGCGGATGCCGACGGCGAAGTTGTCGCCCACCGCGCGGCGAATCGCCTCGTGCACCATCAGGCCGAACCGCGCGCGGTTTTCCAGCGGGCCGCCAAATGCGTCCGTGCGTCTGTTGGTTCTGCGCGACAGGAATTGGCCAATCAGATGGCCGCCGGTGACGGTCTCGATCCCGTCAAGGTCGCCGTCAACGCAGCGCCTGGCGGCACCTGCATAATCCTTGACGATCCTGTCGATGTCCGCGGCGTCCATTTCCTTCGGGAAATTCCGGTTTCGCGTCTCTCGGACGCGTGACGGCGCGACCGGCGGCAGCCAGTTACCGGCATAGGCGGTGGCGCGCCGGCCAAGATGCGAGACCTGACACATGACCGCCGCGCCGTGGCGATGGATACGCTGCGACAGCGATTGGAGATGAGGGATGATGCGGTCTCTGGAAAGATCCAGCTGACCGCCGCCCCAGCTCGAATCGGGCGACGTCATCGCCGAGCCGCCGACCATGGTCATCGCCAGGCCGCCGCGCGCTTTTTCTTCGTGGTAGCGCTGATAGCGCTCGAGCGGCAGGCCGCCCTCGTCCAGCATCGAGGCGTGACTGGTGCTGACGACGCGATTGCGCAGCGTCAGACCTTTGAGCCGAAACGGCTGAAGCAGAGGATCGCCGGATGTGCTCCCCGCTTGGAATGCCCCTGCAGTCACGTGCCGCTCCGCACCATTCATGACGGTTATAGTTCGCGATTTGCAGGGCTGCAGAAAGCTTGAAAATTGTTGGGGTGGTTATACGCTTGGCGTATGGCTGGTTTTGCTAAACTCGTTCCATCCGCACGCGGGCTGCTGGTCTTCGAGGCTGCCGCCCGCTCGGGCAGTTTTACGGCCGCCGCCCGCGAGTTCAATGTCACCCAACCATCCATCAGCCGCAGCATCGCTCAGCTGGAGGCGGATCTCGGCGTCGCTCTCTTCACCCGGGGTCCAACGGGGTTGTCCCCGACCCCGGAGGGGCGCGCCCTCTATTCGGCTGTACGGGAGGGATTTGACGGCATCGAGGAGGTGATCGGCACAATCAAGCGGACAAGCGCCGCAAAGCCGGTGGTTACCCTTTCGCTCTCGAGCTCTCTCGCTACGTACTGGTTCGTTCCGAGGTTAGGGGCGTTCAACACGCGATTTCCCGATGTGGACCTGAGGTTCGAACTGATCGCCGGCGTCCTGCGAGGACCTGCCGAGAATGTCGATCTTGCCACCAGAATCCTGGCCGACGACGATACGCACTATCACCACTGGGCGTTCTCGCCGGAAGTCATCGTTCCGGTGTGCAGTCCATCCTACCTGTCGAACCACGGCCGGCTGAACCATGACTCGGACGGCGAGGGTCATACCCTGCTTCAACTCACCGACGCCAAGGAGCAGTGGCTGGACGCCTGGGGCAGCGTAGCCCACCGCAAGACCAGCAGGGCAAAGTGGCTCGAATTCTCGGACTATGCGGTCGTGCTTCAGGCCGCGATGAACGGGGAAGGCGTGGCGCTCGGCTGGCTCAGCAATGTTTCAAGGGCGTTGCTTCAGGCAACGCTCGTTCCGGCCTCGGACAGGCAGATCAACACTGGACGGATCCATGAATTGATTGCACCTCGCTCACGGCCGGTGCGGCCGATCGTCTCCGATATCCGCGCCTGGATGGTCGCCGAGATGCAAGCCGAGTTGAAAGCGTTGCACGCACTATTGCAGCCAGGGGTCCTGTAGCCCGGACCGCAACAGAGAACTGCAGCGCACGGCACAGCTACCCGCTGACTACATCGGAAACAGGCTGGGCAGCGGCATGTGCGATTTGACGATCGGCGACTTCAGCACGACGAAGCTGAAATATTTGTCGATGCCGATATCCATATCGGTCAGCCGCTCCATGATCGTCTGGTACTCGCCAATGCCGGCCGTCACGAACTTCATCAGATAGTCGTAACCGCCCGACACGAGATGGCATTCAATGACCTGATCGATCTTCTCGACGACGGCGAGAAAGCGGGCGAAGTCCACCTGGCGGTGGTTCTTCAGGGTGATTTCGGTGAACACGGTCAGTGTCTGGCCGAGCTTGCCGATGTTCACCTGCGCGGAATAGCCTTCGATATAACCTTCCGACTGGAGCTTCTTGACCCGCATCAGGCACGGGCTCGGCGACAGGTGCACCAGTTCGGCCAATTCCACGTTGGTGATGCGGCCGTTCTTCTGCAATTCATGCAGAATCTTGATGTCGATCCTATCCAGTTTCACGTCCATCTCCGAAGAACGCAACCCACAGCACAAAATGCTGCCACTTCTCTAGCCGCTGACACTACCACAGCCCGCAGGCCTGTCCATCCGATGGGCCCGCTCTGACACGCAGGGACTCTCGATTTCATCGCGCGCTACGGAATAAAATTCTGCTTGAAGCATAACTGCGGCAGCGGCTGCCTGCGCAACGCGCTAGATTCGAGCCTCAAGGCAGAGAGAGGACCATGCGCGCGCCGTTGCAACAGATCGAGACATCCGGCGAACTGCCGCAATCCGCGGATGCGGTGGTGATCGGCGCCGGCATCGTCGGTGTCTTCGCGGCCTACTACCTGGCTAGGCGCGGCTTGAAGGTCGCGCTTGTCGAAAAAGGACGCATCGGCGCCGAGCAATCCAGCAGGAACTGGGGATGGTGCCGCCAGCAGAACCGCGACGCCCGCGAGCTGCCGATGGCGACCCGAAGCCTCGACCTGTGGGAGCGCTTTGCGGCCGAAAGCGGCCAGGACACCGGCTTTCGCCGCTGCGGCCTGCTCTATCTCAGCAATGACGAGGCGGAGCTGGCGGGCTGGGCGCGCTGGCGTGACTTCGCCAAAACGGCCGGCGTCACCACGCACATGCTCGACAGCGCCGAGGCCAGCGAGCGGGCCCACGCCACCGGCCGGACCTGGAAAGGCGGCGTCTTCTCGCCGACCGACGGCACCGCCGATCCGTCGCAGGCCGCGCCAGCGGTCGCCCGCGCCATCCTCCAGCTTGGCGGCACGGTGCATCAGAATTGCGCCGCGCGCGGCATCGAGACCGAGGGCGGACGCCTGAGCGGCGTGGTCACCGAAAGCGGCGCGATCCGGACGAAAGCGGCGGTTTTGGCCGGTGGTGCCTGGGCGTCCTCCTTTTGCCGTCAGTTCGGTTTCCGCTTTCCGCAGGCGTCGATCCGCTCCTCCATCCTGTCCGTCTCGCCCGGCGCGGAGGGCCTGCCGGATGCGCTGCACACGGCAAAAATCTCGGCGACGCGGCGCGGTGACGGCGGCTACACGCTCGCCATAAGCGGGCGCGGGCGCGTCGACGTGACGCCGCAGCAGCTGCGCTTCGCTTCGCAGTTCGTCCCCATGTTCCTGAAGCGCTGGCGCAGCCTCGCGCCCGGCGGCTTGCAGGGGGTGCGCTCAGGCCACGAAACGCTGCAACGCTGGCGGCTCGACCGGCCGACGCCGATGGAGCGGATGCGCATCCTCGATCCGGTCCCGGATCAGGCGACCATCCGCCTGACCCATGCCCGCGCGCTCGAACTGCTGCCTGCGCTGCGCCAGACGAAGATCAGCGCAGCCTGGGCGGGCTACATCGACAGCACGCCGGACGGCGTGCCCGCCATCGGCGAGATAGACGCCGTTCCAGGCTTCTTCCTGGCTGCCGGATTTTCGGGTCATGGTTTCGGCATCGGACCCGGTGCCGGGCACCTCGTCGCCGATCTTGTCACCGGGTTGGAGCCGATCGTCGATCCGAAATCCTACGACCCGCGGCGCTTCGATGCTTCGGCCTGGGGCAAGGTCGCGGACTTCTAGTTTCAAGCCCGACATTCCGACATTGCTTGGCAGGTAAACCCTCCGGATTGCATCAGCTCTCCCGAAGCAAGGCACCGATCGGCGCCGGCCGAACGGGGGCCTGCCCGCGAAATCGGCCCACATCCTCGGGCCTACAGCCGGCTTGGGCCGCGATGAGTTCAGCGGCAGCCAACTGGCAATAACGCCCCTGGCAGCGCCCCATGCCGACGCGCGAGAGCGATTTCACCCTGTTGGCCTCGCCGCCGCCGAGAGTCGTGCCCTGGCGCACGGCCCCGGCAGTGACGTTCTCGCAGCGGCAGACGATCGTATCGTCGGGAAGCGCCCTCACCAACGCGCCCGGCCAGGGAAAGGCCTGGGCCAGACCACGGGCAAAGCGGTCGAGCAGGGCGAGCCTGCGCAGGTCGGCGCCGACGGAGGGCACCGGGCGTCCAAGATCGGCAAGGCACGCCGCCGCGGCAAGGCGTCCAGCGATCTCCGCGCCGTCCGCCCCGAGGAGACGGGTCCCATCACCGGCCAGGTAGATTCCATTGCCGGCCCGTCCCATCCGGTCGGCCTTCGGCAGCCATTGCCGCAACTGCTCGTCATAGGTGAAGGCGCAGCCCGCTAGGTCTGCCAGATGCGTCTCCGCGCGCAGGTGCCAGCCCATGCCGACCATGTCGCATGGAGTGTGCCGCTCCCCGCCGCCGGCGTCGCGCCAGCGCAGCGCTGCGACACCCGAGGCATCGGCCTCAATGCGCTCAAGCGTCACGCCCGCGTGGTAGCGGCGGCCAAGCCTCGCCCGCAGCACCAGCCCGCGCAACGCCACGATTGGACGGGCGGCAAGTCCCCAGAACCCACGCATCTGCTGGCGCCAGGAGGAGGTGTCGAGCACCGCCGCCACATCCGCTCCGGCCTTGAGGAGCTGAGCGCCGACCAGCGTCAGCAAGGGGCCCGACCCGATCAGGACGATGCGCCGTCCGAGCGCGACGCCCTGCGCCTTGAGCGCGATCTGCGCCGCGCCAAGGCTGTAGACGCCGGCGTTCTGCCAGCCGGGGATCGGGGCGACGCGGTCTGCTGCGCCGGTGGCGAGGATCAGGCGGTCGTAGAAGATCACCTCCGCGCCGCCCTCCCCCAGCACGTGCAGCCGCCCCTCATGCACGGCGATGACGGAGCTGCGCGCGCAATAGGTGAGCCGCGCTTCTTCGGCCATCCGGTCGAAGAGCAAATGCAGTGCGCGCGCCTTATCCGCCTCAGACCCGTACAGCTGCTCCGGAGTTCGGACGAACCCGGCAGGCGGGCGGCGATAGATCTGCCCACCCGCGCGGTGCCCTTCATCGATCACCACCGGATGGAGCCCCGCCTCGACCAGCGTCGCCGCGGCCCTTATGCCGGCGGGGCCCGCACCTACGATCACGATGCGCGGCGATGACGGCTCGCTCACGGCCAGTTCTCCGGCGGCGTCGTACGCAGCCGCATGCCTTCGACGACGAGAGTTGTGCACGCACGCAGGCGCGGTCCCGCTTCTTGCCACACCCAGCAGTCCTGACAGGCTCCCATCAGGCAGAAACCTGCGCGCGGCTCGGGACCGAACTCGGAACTCCGCAGCGCATGTCCTGAAGCCAGCATTGCGGTCAGCACGGTGTCGCCGTCCAGCGCATTGCGCGTCTCACCGTCGAGAAGGAACTGCACCTCCTCCCGATCGCGCTCGGCCAGCCGGACGATGCGGCCGGCCGTGATCATTCGGCGGCCTCTTGCACCGGTCTCGGACGAGGCAGTTCGGGGAAGCGTTCGCAGACCGCATCGAAAGCTGCTTGCACGCCTTCCGGCCCGGCGCGACCTTTCATGCGGCGGAAGATCTCGGTCTTGGCAAAGAACCGCCAGTGGATCGGCAAGGCGTCCAGCACGGCGTGAAGCCGGCCATAGGCGGCCGGTGTCCACTGTGCCTCGTAGCCATCGCGCTCGGGACCGAAATGGAAATGGCAGGCGGACGCGCTATGCCGCGCACGCAATTGCTCCGTCGCCTGCTGGTCGACCGCGCCGTCGCGGAGAACGACGCCATAGTCGCGCTCGGCCGCTGCCTGCGAGAGATAGCCGCGCCGCACATCCTGCCCCACCCGCCAGGGCTCCCGCTGAAACGGATCGCCGCGTCCGCCGCCTCCGGCGGAGCGGATCTCCAGCACGTCGCCAGGCTGCAGCACCACCGTGTCGATGTTGCCCAGCCGCCGCTCGCGGTCGGTGCCCGGATTGACGACCATGTCCGACAGGCCGGCCGCCTTGCCGCCCAGCACGCCCCAGGGGCGGAAAAAGCTGCGGTCGCGATTGCGCGCCGTGATCCGGGAGTCGGGGGCAAAGACACGGAAGGCCATTTCGGTCGCCAGCCCGCCGCGCCAACGGCCCGCGCCGCCGCTGTCCTTGGCAAGCCCATATTTCACGAACTCGACCGGCGTCTCGGTCTCGGTGATCTCGATCGGCGTGTTCTTGAGATAGGCGGCATCGGCGCCCGAACCGTTGGTGCCGTCGCGATGCGGCATCGCGCCACCACCGCCCACCACGGGGTTCACCGCCGCGATGACGCTCCGGCTGGTGCGCTCATCGATAGTCATGACGTTGACGATGCAGTTGTTGCCGGCCGGCGCCGCCGGCAGGCGTCCGGGCAGCGCTTGCGAGAAGGCGCCGAAGATGACCGAGCGCAACCGGGCGCAGGTGAGCGAGCGCATGCCGACGGCGGCGGGATGGATGGGGTTCAGCACCGAACCTTGCGGCGTGACGCAGGTGAACGGCCGGGTGAGGCCCGTGTTGAGCAGGATCTTCGGGTTGAGCGTGTAGAGCACGTAGTAGACGCCGACGAGTAGCATCGTGTGGCGCGGGTCGCCGCCCGAAGGCACATTGAGCGACGACCCGAGCTGCGGATCGGAGCCGGTGAAGTCTAGCACCGCCTCGTCGCCTTTGATCGTAAGCGTCAGCTTGAGCCGGCACGGGTTGGCCTCGACCGAATCCTCGTCGGCGTAGTCAGCGAACTCCCAGCTTCCGTCGGGCATGGAACGCAGCACGTCGCGCGCCTGCGCTTCGGCATGGTCGAGAAGAGCTGCAACGCCTTCGACGAAGCCGGCCTTGCCGAACTTCTTCACCATCGCCTGGATCTTGCGCTCGCCGGTGTTGAGCGCGCCGACCAGCGCCTTGATGTCGCCGATGTTGAGATCGGGCTTGCGCACATTGGTGCTCATGATCCTGAGGATCGTCTCGTCGAAGGCGCCTTCCCTCACCAGCTTCATCGGCGGAAAACGGATGCCTTCCTGATGGATTTCGGTGAGCGCGCGGCTGAGCGAAGCCGGCACCGCGCCACCCATGTCGGTGTTGTGGATGTGCCCTCCCGTCCAGGCGACGATCTCGCCGTCGACAAAGACCGGCTTCCACAGGTGCGTATCGGGCGCGTGCGTGGCGACGTGGCCGGAATAGGGATCGTTGGTGAAGGCGACGTCTCCCGGCCGATAGTCGTTCACCATGGCGATCGCGCGGTGATACGAAAGCCCGGGATACCAGGTGGCGCCGAGCTCCATCGGGACGGCGAAGGTCGCGCCCGAGCGGTCCATCAGCATCACGGTAAAATCCTGCGTCTCTTTGACGAAGGCAGAGTGCGCGGTGCGGTGCAGCGTGTGGGCCATGTTCTCGGCCGCCGCGCGGGCATGGTTTGCCAGAACCTGAAGATTTGTGCGGTCGAACAAGGCGTCACTCCGCGAAAGTCAGAACGAGATTGAGGTGGCAATCGACCCGCGCCTGCGTTCCGGCGGGGATGGCGAAGGTGGTATCTTCCTGCACTACCACGGCGGGTCCGCGGAACGTGCTGCCCGGCACCAGGGTCTGCCGGTCGTGGAGGTCGACGGTCTCGACGATCAGACCGGTGTAGACCGGCACCCGGCGCGCCGGAGCGGTCGGGACGTCGATCTCCTCGATCTCGGGGAAGGAGAGCGCCGGCCCTGCGCCTATCGCGGACAGCCGAATATTCACAAGCTCGATCGCGCCCTCCGGATCGTGGAAGTCGTAGAGCTGCTCATGGGTGCGGTGGAATGCCTGCTCGATCGCGGCCGCGTCGCCGTCCGCCAGCCATTGGGGCGAAAGGACAACCTCGATCTCATAGCTCTGCCCGAAGTAGCGCATGTCGCAGGAGAGTGTGAGTTGGGCGGCCGCATCGTGCCCCTGCGCCGCAAGCCAGTCGCGACCTTCTTGCGCAAGCGCCTCGAAGGCTTCGCGGATCGCGGGGAGCGAGGCGGCCGATAGCGGCGCGAAGATGGTGCGGATGAAGTCGCCGCGCAGGTCCGCCACCAGCCCACCCAGCGCCGATACCACGCCGGGGCGGCGGGGCGCCATGACGCGCTTGATGCCGAGCTCGCGGGCCAGGAAGGCGCCAAGCATCGGACCGCCGCCGCCGAATGGCATCAGCGTGAAATCGCGCAGGTCGACGCCGCCGCGCGAGGCGAGCTTCTCGACCTCGACGAACATTTCCGAAACCGCGATGTCGAGGATCGCCTGCGCGGTCTGCTCGACCGGGCGGCCGAGCCGGGCGGCAAGCTCGCCGACCGCGCGATGCGCCAGTCCGGTGTCGATGCTGAGCTGGCCATAGGCCATCTCGCTATGGCCGAGCCATCCGCACACTACCATGGCGTCGGTCACCGTCGCCTGCTCGCCGCCGCGGCCATAGCATGCAGGTCCCGGCGTCGAACCGGCCGATTCCGGCCCGACCCGCAGCACCCCTTGCGCGTCGACGCTGGCGATCGAGCCGCCGCCGACGCCGATCGAGCTCACCGACACGGAAGGGATATGGAGCGGAAATTCGCCGATCAGCTCGCCGGTGCCGAACTGCGGCTCCCCGTTTATGATGAGCGCGAAATCGGCCGAGGTTCCGCCGATATCGAGGGTAAGAACCTTGTCTTCGCCTGCCTGACGCGCCAGCCACGAGGCGCCGATGACGCCGGAAGCCGTTCCCGACAGCAGCATATTCACGCAGGCGCGCTTGCCTTCGGCGGCGTTCATCAGTCCGCCGTTCGACTTCGTCAGCATCGGCCGGGCCGGCACTCCGCGATCCTTCAGCCGCTCTTCCAGCGCGGTCAGATAGCCAGAGACGCGCGGATGGACATAGCCGTTGAGAATGGCGGTCGAGCTGCGCTCGTATTCGCGGATGACCGGCCACACCTCGGCGGAGGTGAAGACGAAGAGGTCGGGCGCCAGGCGCGCGATCGCCGCCTTTACCGAGGTTTCCTGCGCGGCGTTGCGCCAGGAATGAAGGAAGGACACGACGATCCCCTGCGCCCCGTTCGCTTTAGCCGCCGCGACCGCGCTCTCCACCGCCGCCATGTCGGGCGCCTGGGATTCATTGCCATCGGCGCGCATGCGGGCCGGAATGCCGAACACCATGTCGCGCGAGATCAGCGGATCCGGCCGCGCGCAGAACAGCGAATACATGTCCGGCATGCGAAGCCGCGCGAGCTCGATCACGTCCTCGAAGCCGGCATTGGTGAACAGGGCCAGCGGCGCGCCCTTGCGCTGGATGATTGTGTTGATGCCGACGGTCGTGCCATGCACGAAGCGCGTCATATGGGTCGGGTCGAAGCCTTCGCGTTCGGCCAGCAAGGTGAGCCCCGTCATCAGCTCGGCACCCGGATCTTCCGGCGTCGTCAGCACCTTCAGCGAAGCGACGCGTCCGGAGCTTGCTTCGAGCGCGCAGAAGTCGATGAATGTCCCGCCGATGTCGACGCCGACCTTCCAGTCGGCGTCCTTCCGCGCCTCATTGGCCGTAATGGCTCCCTCCATGATGCATCCCTTTCTGTCTGCTCGAAAAACTCGCACGAGCGGACAGTCACGGTCCAAGATGGATGATGGGCAAGAATATAAGTCCTGCTTATACCTTGACGCTAGGCTCGCCGAGAACGGCGGAGCAGGCCGCACGGATTTCATCGCGCATCATTTCGTCGGCCCTCGAAATGGCTCGTACGCGCGACGTGAGCAGCGCGATCGGGAATTCCGGGCCGCCCGCCAGCGGCCTGACGGCGAGGCCGGAAAACTGGTGCCATGGCAGCAGCGCGTCGACGAGGGCGATGCCCAGACCGGCCTGGACGAAGCCAACCGCGGAGATCGAAATGTCGATCTCCAGCGACGGCGAAAGCGCCACGCCTTGCGCGCGGGCCGCGTGGGCCAGTTCGTCGGCGGGACGCGTGTTGCCGCGATAGGATATCAGTTCCTCTCCGACGAGATCAGCGAGCGTCAGCTCGGGCTTCTTCTGCAGCGCGTGTCCGCGCGGCAGCAGGCAGGCGAAGCCGACACTCCCGATCACCTCGGCCTCGATATCGGGAGGCAGGCGATCGTCCATGGCTACGCCGAGACTGGCATCGCCGGCGCGCAGCATCTCGACGATCGCGGCGATCGGCGCGCTATGGGAACGCAGCAGCATGTCGGGATGCTGCGCCCGAAATGCGGTGAAGGCGCGCGGCAATATCGCCATGGCCGGCGGCGGCGAGGCAGCGACCCGCACCAGCCCGGTACGACCGAGACGCAGATCGGTGGTCTTGCGGCGCAGGCCGTCGAGCCCCGCCGACAGCCTCTCGGCATCGGGAAAGATCTCGAGCGCCTCAGGCGTCGGCCGCAGCCTGCCCTTGATCCGCTCGAACAGCGTGAAGCCGAGTTCGTCCTCGGTGTGGAGCAGTATCTGGCTGAGCGCGGGCTGGGAGATGTTCAGCATCCGCGCCGCGGCGGTCACGGTGCCCGCGCGCATGACGGCGATGAACACTTCGAGCTGCCGGGCCCGCATTCCTACTCCATAGGTAAAACTTATGGCTTTTATCCAAAGCCATCTTTGACGCATTGCCGCGGCGTCGACAAGATGGATGCATCTAAGGATCAGCCGCTCTGCGCTAGGGAATGACTATGGATGTGATCGTGCTGGGCGGCGGCCTGATGGGGACGGCTTCGGCCTATTTCCTCGCCAGGCGCGGCGCCCGCGTGACTCTGATCGAGCGCAGCCGGATCGGCAGCGGGGCTACCGTCGCCTCCTTCGGCAACATCAGGCGCACGGGGCGTCATCTGTCGCAGCTTCCGCTGGCCCACCGCTCGCTCCGGCTGTGGGGCGAGGCCAAAAAAATGCTAGGCCGCGATGTCGAATTCCGCGCCACCGGTCACATCCGGCTGATCTTCGATGAAGGCGGTCTCGCCGACATGCGCAGCTATGCCGAGGCGGCGCGGCCCTGGGGACTCGAGCTGCAGGAGCTCAACCCGCGCGAGATCCGCGCGCGTTTTCCCGGCCTCGGTCCCGACGCGATGGCGGCGTCGTTCTCTCCGCATGACGGCAGCGGCAATCCGCGGCTGATCGCGCCGGCCTTCGCCGAGGCCGCCCGCAAGCTGGGCGCCGGAATCATCGAGGAAGCTCGGGTCGAAAAGATCGAGCGGACCGACTCCGGTTTCCTTGTCACCAGTTCAAAAGGCGCTTTCGCCGCCGAATGCCTGCTCAACACCGCCGGCGCCTGGGGCGCGCGCATCGCCGCGCTGTTCGGCGAAGAGGTGCCGCTCGATGCCCGCGGCCCGCAAATGGGCGTAACCGAGCCACTGCCGCATCGGATCCTGCCGGTGGTCGGCATCTGGACGCGGGACAAGGATTATGGCGCCTATCTGCGTCAGGTCGAGCGTGGCAACATCGTCTTCGGCGGCGCGGCCGAAAGGGTATCGGTCGACCTCGATCCAGGCCATGCGGCCGCCGACCCATCGCGCCTGCCGGCGCAATTGCGCGCCGTCGCGCGGCTGCTGCCGGCGATCGCGCAGGTCGCGGTCATCCGCACCTGGTCGGGCTGCGAAGGCTATGTGCGGGACATGCTCCCGGTCATGGGAGGCTCGGCGACAACGCCGGGCCTGTTCCACGCCTTCGGCTTCAGCGGGCACGGTTTCCAGCTCGGTCCGGGTGTCGGCGATGCCATGGCCGAGCTCATCACGACTGGCGACTGCGAAACGCCCCTCGACGATTTTAGGATAAATCGCTTCAATCGCGCGGCTTGACGAAGCGAGTCGATCACCCGGGCGCCCGGCTTCCTTTGACGCGGAAGAAGGGAGCTTCCATCTGTCCGAATGACGGGCATTGGGTGAGCAGAGAGCTTTCGGATGGCTCAGACTGGAGTTCGCCCCCAGCTTTCCGCGGCCGTGGATTGGAGCGCGTGAGCGCAGACCGGACTCAGCCGATCCGAGATGGAGAATGCCGGTTGGGCGGGAAGGGACAATTATACGACGTGCCGTCGTTCTCGATCAGCTTGACAACCAGATTTGCGACGCCTCTCGCCAGACCTGTCCCCTGTGTTTCCAACATCCTCAGCCACCATACCGGATGAAGAATCCGCGACCTCCCCACTTAGGATGGGGCCGACTGCAGACTGCAGCTTCCGGCCTCGCAAATGCCATAGCATTCGGCGTGGGCTGCACCGACCTCGTCTCAATCAGCGGACGTTGTACTTGGCGTCGACCTGGTCGATGGCGGCGACATTGCCGGCCGACCGCCCCTGCGGATCGAAGG
>NZ_NSGF01000009.1 GCF_002294995.1 Mesorhizobium sp. WSM3860
CCGGTCCTCCCGGCTGGCGAGAAAACTGTCACCCATCTAATCGGTCCATTCTGTTACCTATCTATCCGGTTCGGACACGGGCATTTCTCCCCGTATAGAGACGGGGAGAAAGGGGCCTGCGCAGAGGCTTTCGCCAATTTCCAACGCTGCAGAAAAGGCGCCGACGATCGCGATAGTCCCCTTCTCCCCGTCTCTAGACGGGGAGAAGGTGCCGGCAGGCGGATGAGGGGCAGCGCTATCGCCATTTTTGTGATCGCCAGCGTCGGAATACTTACTCCGCCTTGACCTCCATCATGCCGGAGGCGGTGCGGGCCGAATATTGCGGGCGATACATGTCCTCCACCGTCGCCGCCGGATGGGCATAGGTGCCCGGCGTCACGGCGCGCACGACATAGGCCAGCGCGATGTTGCGGTCGCCGTCGCCTTCATTCGGATTGAAGGCGGCGACGAAGCGGTCGTCGCGGAACTCCAGATGCGCGGCGTCGGTCTGCGCCAACCAGGAGAAGTTCGACAGCTGAGCGCTGGACACCAGGCTCGGATTGTCGATCTCGAAGCCGGCCGGCAACAGATCCGTGATCAGCAGGCGCGAGGGCCATTTGTTCTGCTCATAGACCTTGAGCACGACCACATAGCGTTCGTTCTGCCTGGCCTCGGTGATGTTGGCCTCGGTGCCGTCGAGCCTGTAGTAGGTGCGATCGATGGTGAAGCCGTCGCCGCCGGCCGGCAGCGGCTCGACGGGTGCGGCCACCGCCGTGACCACCGCCTGCAGCGGCGTCGTGCCGGTGTTGGCGATGGTGAGCGGGCTATCGACAAGGTCGCTGCCGGCGACCCGATCGGAATAGCCGCCGGCATGCGGCGCGCCGTTGACGGAAAGCGCGATTGAATTATTGCCTTCCTTCAACGCCCTTGCCGCAAGAAGCATCCAGGATTCATCCTGCGTGCTCGTCCAGCGGGCGTCGGCGCGTTCCCGCGCCACCAGCCTGATCAGTTGCGGCACGATGCTCGGTACTGGCTTCGATTCCGCGGCCAGCGCCAGCATCGCGGCGCCATCACGCAGCGGCGAGCCGTAGTCGGAGCGATAATAGTCGTACTCGGTGCTTGCCTGCGCCAGCCGCAAGGCCGTCTGGAAAGTGGCTTCGGAACGCTGCGTATCGCCGTAAAGTGCGAGGCTTGCCGCCAGTTGCGCGACTGCCATCGGGCTCGAGAAGGACTCGAGCTGCGTATCTGCATAGTAGCGCAGATCGCCGATCGAGGCCTTCTTGTTGCGGGCGAGCACATAGAGCGCGTAGGCGATCTCGCTGCCGCGATCCTGGACGTCCTGGTCATAACCCAGCGAGTTCTGCAGGTTGTTCAGCGCCTGGTTCATCGCCTGCGCCGGCACGTCGTATTTCTGCTCGCGCGCCCGGGTCAGGAACTCCGTGACATAGGCATCGAGCCAGAGGTCGCCGGATCCCGGACCCCAGAGGCCGAAGCTGCCGCTTGATGCCTGGTAGCTCAGCACCTTGTAGACGGCATCTTGGATGCGACCATGCAGGTCCGGATCGCTCTCCATGCCGATGCTTTTGGCCATGTCGTTGACATAGAGCAGCGGCAAGGCGCGGCTGGTTGTCTGCTCGGCGCAGCCATAGGGGTAGCGATCGAGCGTCATCAAGAGGGAAGGCACGTCGAAGGCGGCTGCCTGCGAGACGCCGACGCTGACCGAAGCACCGTCGAGCACGCTTGCGGCGAGCAGCTGCTTGTCGACGCGCAAGGCGCCGCCATTGGGTTTCAGGTCGACCACCATGCGGTTGGTGACCGGGAGCTGCGCCGGGCGCACCGGCAGGTAGAGCGTCTGCTCGACCTCGGTTCCGCTGTCATGCGCGAGCTTGACGGTGATCGAAGCGTCGCCCGCCGTCTGCGCGATCAGCGGGAACGAGAGCGATTGCCGATTGCCCTGGCTAAGCGTCAGCTTCTCGGGCAGGGGCTTGTCGCCGGTCGAGAGATCGCCGGTCGTGGTGACCGACAGCTTGTAGTCGCCGGCAGGGCCGTCGGTGTCAGCGATGTCGAGACGCATGGTCGCGGCATCGCCAGGCGCCAGGAAGCGCGGCAAGCCGGCGGTGATCACCACCGGATCGCGCACGATGACGTCGGTTTGAGCATGGCCGACGGCCTCTTTGGTCCAGGCGACGGCCATGACGCGCACGGTGCCGTTGAACTGCGGGATATCGAAATCCACCCGCGCCTTGCCATTGGCATCGAGCTCGACCGGGCCGGAGAAGAAGGCGACCAGCTTCTCGGTCGGCGGACTGCCTTGCGACTGCATGTTGGCGCCGTCGCCGCCGGTCCGCAATTTGCCGGTGGTGCCGAGCGAACCGTCGATCAGGCGGCCATAAAGGTCGCGGATTTCAAGACCCAGCATGCGCTGGCCGAAGAACCAGTCCTCCGGATCGGGCGCCTTGTAGTTGGTGAGGTTGAGGATGCCGACATCGACGGCCGCGACCACCACATAGGCGTTGCTGCCGGCTTGCGCGCCGTTGACGGCGACCGGGATCGACAGCTGCTGGCGCGGGGCCGTCTTTTCAGGCGGCGTAAGCGCAACAGTTAGCTTCTTCGAACCCGGATCCACGGTCAGCCATTTGACGCCGATGGCGCGGGCCGGCATGCGCGATTCTTGCGCATCGCCCGGCCGGAACAAAGTCGCCGTGACGTAGGCGCCGGCGCCCCAGTCGTCGCCGACGGGGATGTCGACGGTGTTGCCGCCGGCCGGCACCGAAGCGGTGACGGTCTTCAAGAGCTTCTCGGCGCCGATGGTGACCAGAAGCTCGCCGGCAAAATGCGGTGAGACCTTGAGCTTGGCCACCTCGCCGGCGGCGTAAGTGTCCTTGTCGAGCGCGATCTCCAGGCCGTCCGGTGTTTCGGTGGTTGTCGAGGCGACGTACCAGCCGGCGTCGAACTCATAGCTGGTCGCCGGGCCATCGGGGTCGGCACTCTCGACCTCAAGCCGGTAGCGGCCCCAGTCGACAGGAAGCGACACGGTCGCCTCGCCGTCGGGGTTCAGGTCGATCTGGCCGTTGGCGACGGCCTTGGTGAGGTTCACCGCTTCATAGTTCCAGGAATTGTTCGAACGGTACCATTGGTAGTTGCGCTCGACCTTGAACAGCGACCACTGCGCGCCTTTCAGCTCCTCGCGTTTGCCGTTCGGATCGACGGCGATGATGCTGAATTTCGCTGTTCCGCCTTGCGGCACCTCACCGCCTTCGAAATCCGGGCGGATGCCGATCATCTCCTTTTCCGGATGGATGGCGATGTCGAGCGAGCGCTCGACGGCACGGCCGCCGGCTTCACGCATGCGGACTGTGACCTTGGCGTTGATCAGCTTGGTGGTGGAGGGCAGCTGGTCGATCGAGACCGGGAAGGTCGCCTTGCCGTCATCGCCGACGACAGGAAGGTTGGCCAAAGGCGTCACCGAAGGCTCGGCCGACTGCTCGTCGGCGAGGCCGAAGGTGAAGTCCTTGAACCGATCCCAGCTGTCCGTGGTCGAGAGCGTCATCTCGCCTTCGAGCGCGAGGCCGGCGGCTGGCGCGCCATAGAGGAAGCGGCCGTCAACGCTGACATTGGCTGTCTCACCCTGTGCGATCTCCTTCTTGTCGGCGGTCAGATCGAACTCGATGCGATCCGGCACGAAGTCTTCAACGAGGAACATCTGGCTGGCGACCGGCGCCTGCTTGGGATCGGTGTAGATCGACACCGACCAGGTGCCGCGCATGGCGTTAGGCTCGAGCGGCAGATCGACGGCATGGCCGCCAGCGGAAGCACCGTCGCTGACGATGCGGCGGTTCTCGACGCCGTCGGGCCGGGTGAAGATGAAGGTCAGCGGCAGGTTCTCGACCGCCTTGGCGGCGCCGTCGCGCGCAAGGGCGGCGACATGGACGTCTTCGCCGGCGCGGTAGATGCCGCGCTCGGTCCAGGCATAGACATCGAGCGCGCCGGGCGCGGCGCGCCCGGCAACGCCGCGGTCCGACAGATCGAAGCCGGCGCGGCCCATGTCGAGGAAGACGAAGTCGTTGTCGCCCTGCTTGGCCATCAGCACCGCCGGCACCATGCCGCCTTCGCCGCGCGTCAGGCCAGGGTTGAACACGGCATGGCCCTCGGCGTCGGATGTCGCCATGCCGAGGATTTCATTGTTCTTGGCAAGCAGCGTCAGTTCAGCGCCCGCAATCGGCTTGGCAGAGCCCAGCGAACGGGCAAAGACGTTGAGACCGTCCTGGCCGGTATAGGTGGAGAGGCCGATGTCGGAAACGACGAACCATTGGGTGGCGCGCGAACCATACTCGTCGCTCTTGTCGTCGACCGGCTGCGCGGTCAACACATAGACCCCGGGCTTGCGCTGCGGGATCGCCTCGTCGACCGGAAAGGAGGTGGTGACCTCCTTGTTGAGGTCGTTGGCGATGTCGAGCGTGCCTTCCCAGACCGGCGCGCCCATCTGGTCGGAAATGGTGGAAATGTCGTAGCCGTCGAGCTGATGCAGAAACTGGTAGCCGGACAGAAGCTGCGCCAGCGAACGGTCGCCGATGCGGTAGAGCTTCATCTTGGCGGCGCTCATGTTGACGGTGACGACCGGAATGCCGCGGCGGGCGCCGGCCGGCAGCACGAAGCTGTCGCCGGTGAAGCGGGCCGATGGGGCGCGATCCTGGACATAGATCGACAGCACGACCGGAGCGGCAATCGTCTCGCCGATCGCGGCCGGCAGGCCGGCGCGGAAGGTCACGTCATAGTGTTGGCCATGTTCAAGCCCTTCGACGCAGATCTGCTTGTCCTTGGCTTCGACAGCCTTGGGAGCGGCATTGTCGACGGTGACGAACTGCGAATAGTCGACGCCGGTCTTCACCAAGTCCTCGGAAAACTGGGCGCAGATGCGCGGCGAAGAGGAATCGGCATCGACGGAATGGTCGATGACCCGGAAACCCTTGCGTGCCTTGAGGTCGGCGTAATCGGCCTGTACGGCGGGCGAGTTCACCAGCGCAAGGCTCGCCTCATAGGCCTGAATGGCCGGCCGGAAAAGGTCGCGCTTGTCGAGGCCGGCGGCAAGCAGCGCCAGAGCCTCGGCGCGGGTCTTTGCCGTCCGCACCAGCTTATAAGCGTTGAAGGCCGCCGAGGTGACGTTTGCCGGCAGGGTCGAGGGTTCGGAGGTGTTGGAGGCCGGCTGCACGCCGAGCGTCTCGCGCGCCAGCGCCAGCCAGAGCGCGCCGTCGTCGGGCAGGACGGATAGCGCCGCCTGGTATTTCTGCATGGCCAGGCGATGGTCGCCGGTCAGCGCTGCCTGCTCGGCCGTGGCCTGAATTGCTGCCAGTCCCTCGGTCGGCTTGTCATAGGCCGGATCGGTCAGCTTGTTGCGGAACTGCTGGGCCTGATCGGCCATCCAGTTGGGGAAGAAGGCAAGTGGAGGCGGCGCGCCGATATCGGGGTCGCCATCGACGTTTGCGACTTTGCCGGCGACGGCGCCGCTGAAGGGTTTCAGCTGATTGTAGTCGGATTTGAGAAAGCACCATTTGGCCTTCGTGTTGTAGGTGAAGGCGCGGCAGGCGGCGTCGCCGAGGCATGTGGTCTTGCATTGCTCGATGCTGACATTCTGGTCGGACCTGAGGTCGAAACCGAAATAGTCGGAATTGTCAGTCGTCACGATTCGCCGGGCTTCGGCCGCCTGCGCGGCTCCGCTCAAGGCAAAGAACAGAAGAACGAGGAAAGAGAGACCACGAGCCGCGCGCATTGCCATATCACCCTCCCGACATTGCAGCGTCCGGGCATGATCAAGCATCAAGCAGGCTTGTCAACGCCGAACGCGGCAGGTTTTCAACCCGCCAACGGTTTCCATGCCGGCCATAGGCCGGTATTTCGACAGAACCTCCACGGGACAAGGGTTCACGCTTTCTTGCGAAGGCGCAAAAGGTGTGAATTCCAAGCCCGGTCTATTTCAGACAATTGGATTGTGGCCCCTTTACGAGCGTTTCAGAACTTCATTCCAATTTTAGTTTTGTCGTCTAGGTTAGCGTAATGTCGGCGTATGAAACGCAGATGTCGGGAGGGATCGCGCCAGGGCGCGGGCTTCCGCGCGCCCTATTTTTGGCGCTTGTCTGCGCGGCCATGCTCGCCGGCGAAGCGCGGCCGGCGGCCGCTTTCGAGATTTTCGGCATCAAGCTTTGGGGCTCGTCCAAGGACGAGGATGCCGACATCGTCGATCCGCTGCGCTATTCCGTGACCATCGACGCGCCGGATGCCGACAAGGATCTGGTCAAGAAGCTGGAAGATGCCTCGGCGCTCAAAAATGACGAGGAGCATCCGGTATCGGGGTCGCTCGGCCTGATGGCCAAGGCGCGCAGCGATCGCGAGCAACTCGTTGCCGCTCTTTATGCCGACGCCCGCTACGAAGGCGTGGTCACCATCACCATAGAGGGCGAGTCCCTTGACGAACTGCCGCCGGACGCCGAATTCAAGGGGCCACAGCCCATTCCGGTGGTCGTCAGCATTGCCGCCGGGCCGAAATTCACCCTCGGCGACATCAGGCTGAAAGGCGACGCGGCGGGCCTGTCGAGCGCCGATTTCGGCCTGATCGCGGGCGGCGACGCCAGTTCGGGTGCCGTGCTCAAGGCCGAAGCGGCGATCGTGCGAGCGCTCAAGGAAGAGGGTAGGCCGCTTGCCAAGGTGACGGATCGCTCGATCGTCGCAGACCATGACACTTCGACGCTCGACGTGACACTGACGGTCGCGGCCGGCCCGGTCGCCGGCTATGGCGACACCACCGTCGAGGGTACCGAAAAGGTTGATCGCGACTTCACCGAATACATGACGGGCTTAAAGCGGGGCCAGCAATTTTCGCCGCAAGAGATTGACGATGCCCGCGATCGCTTGCTCGGGCTCGAAGTCTTCAACAGCGTGACCCTCAAGGAGGGCGAGAGCCTCGACGCCCAAGGCAACATTCCGATCGACGTCCAGGTGAGCGAGCGCAAGCCGCGCTTTTTCGGCGTCGGCGGCACGTTTTCGAACACGGAAGGACTGGGGCTCGAAGGTTATTGGGGCCACCGCAATCTGTTCGGCCAGGCAGAGAAGCTGCGCATCGACGGCTCCATCAGCGGCATCGGCAGCAACAGCATTTCCGCGCTCAACTACAATGCCGGCATTATGTTCGAGAAGCCGGGCGTGCTCGGGCCGACATCGAAGTTCTTCACCGGCATCAAGACCGTGTTGGAGCACCCCGACGCCTACGACCATTTCTCGGTCAAGGGCGACGTGGGAGTCTCCTACGACCTCGACAAGAGGCAGCGGGTCTCGGCCGAATTCGACCTCGATTACTCGAAGATCACCGACGCCTTCGGCAAGCACACCTATCTGATCGCCAGCGTCCCGCTGCAATATGTCTATGACAGCCGCGACAACAAGCTCAACCCGACCAGGGGTTTCCGGGCGCTTGCTTATGCCGAGCCGAGCTACGACATTCTGAACGGCGCGACTTTCCTCAAGCTGAAGGGCGAAGGCTCCGCCTATCAGTCGCTCGATACGGCGAGCAAATTCGTCCTCGCCGAACGCGCCACGCTCGGCTCGATCGTTGGCACCGGGCTGCAGAATGTTCCGGCCGATCGGCGCTTCTATTCCGGCGGCGGCGGCTCGGTGCGCGGCTATGCCTACCAGGGTATCGGCCCGAAGGATATCGACGGCCAGCCGATCGGCGGCCTGTCCCTGTTCGAGACGTCGATCGAGATGCGCATTGCCGTCACCGACACGATCGGCATCGTGCCTTTCGTGGATGCCGGCACGGTCTCGACCAAATCCTTCCCCGATTTCTCCGACGTCAAGGTCGGCGCCGGCGTCGGTCTGCGCTATCTTACGCCATTCGGGCCGCTGCGAGTCGACGCCGCCGTGCCGCTCAACCGCGATCCGGGCGATCCGCATTTCGGCCTCTATGCCGGCATCGGTCAGGCGTTCTGATGATGAGGATATTCTGGCGCATCCTTCGTATCTGCCTTTACACGCTGCTCCTGCTGCTGGTGGTGGCGATCGGCGCGCTCGCCGTGCTGACCGGCACCGAAGGCGGCCGCCAGAATCTCGCCGGCCTGATCTCGAAGCTGGCCTCGACCGAGGACCGCAAGGTCACCGTCAGCGGTATCGAAGGCATCTGGTCCGGTCAGCTCAGGCTCGATCATGTCGTGCTGGAGGATCGCACCGGACCCTGGCTGGTGGCGCGCAAGGTGGCGCTCGACTGGTCGCCGACGGCGCTCTTGTCGCGCAATTTCAACGCCGACCGCATCGGAGCCGAGCGCATCGAGCTGGCGCGGCTGCCACAAGCGGGCCAACAGCCGTCGCAAGGCGCATCGACCAGCCTGCCAGTTTCGATCGACGTCAAAGAGATCGAGCTGCCGGAGATCGCGCTCGGGCAAGAGCTCGCCGGCAGCGGCATTGCCGAACTTGCCGCCAAGGGTTCGCTCAAGGCTGATCCATCGCCGCTGGCGATCGACACGGTGCTCAAAGTCGCCCGCCACGACGGCAAGCAAGGCAATGTCGACGCCAAGGTCCATTTCGCGCCGGCCGACAACAAGCTCGACCTCGATCTCAAGGCATCGGAGCCGGCCGGCGGCATCATCGCCAATTTGCTCAAGCTCCCCGATGCGCCGCCCGTCGATATAGTCGTCTCCGGCACGGGGCCGCTCGCCAACTGGAACGGCATCGGCACCTTCGTCGTCGACCGTCAGATCGTCGCTCAGCTCACCGGCCGCCATCAGTTGAGCGACAGGGGCCACTATATCGAGGCCAAAGGCGACGGCGAATTCGAGCGCTTCCTGCCGGAGAAGTTCAAGTCGCTGTTTGCCGGCAAGACGGATTTCGACGTGGCCGGGACGGCGACCACGACAGGCGGGATCGATATCGAGCGCGCGATCGTAGAGAGCGGTGCCGTGCATGGCACGGCCACCGGCAATGTCGACCCGAAGGGCGCCAGCGACCTTGCCGTCGAGCTCTCCGCCAAGGACAAGCCCGTGACCATCGACGTCGGCACCAGCGCGGTGCCAATCCTGGTCGCGGTTGAGAAGGCGACCGCACGCGCCTTTGGCGACGGCAAGGCGCCAATAGTCGACATCGGCACCTCGTTGGCCTCGATCGCTGTCGGCGGCACGCAGCTCAACAATGTGACGGGACAGGTCCATTCCGACGGCTTCGACGTCGCGACCCGCACCGGGCCCGTCAATGTCAAGCTCGCCGCCGCCGGCCTGAAGACCGACGTGGCGACCCTGGCGCCGCTGGTGACGGGCAAGCTCGCCGCCGATCTCGCCGGTTCGATCAGCCGTGACGCCGTCACGGTCGACCAGGGCACTCTGCGCAGCGATGCGCTCAACGCCGCGCTGACCGCCGGCGTCTCGCTCGCCGATCTGTCGATGACGCTGAAGATGAACGCCGACGCCGTATCGAAGGCGCTGCCGCCGCAGATCAGCTCGCTGCTTGGCGAACGGGTGAAATTCTCGGCTACCGCGACCCGCGATCCGGAAGGCGCTTTCGCGGCCAACGAGCTGGAGCTCACCTCCGGCTCGCTCAGCGCCAGCGGCACCGCCAGCGCGCAAGGCTCGGACATCCAGGCCAACGTCAAGGGAACGCTGGGCGATGTATCGGCGCTGTCGTCGCTGGCGGGCACGCCGCTTGCCGGCGGGGTCAATTTCGCGCTAACCGCCAGCGGTCCGCGCTGGGCGCCGGATTTCTCGGTGTCGGCCGACAGCGCCAGCCTGACGGCGGCCGGCCGCACGGTGAAGGACATCAAGCTCTCGGCGAAGGGCAAGGCCGACATCGCCAACCCCTCGGCCGATATTTCGCTGACCGGCAACGTCGAGAAGCAGCCGCTCGACATCGAGGCGTCGCTGGTGACCGCGGCCGGCAAGCGGGCGATCAGGGGGCTCAGCCTTGCACTCGGCGACAACAAGGTTTCGGGCGACCTCGCGCTCGACGATCAGTTCCTGCCGCTCGGCACGCTGACGCTGGCCGTTCCCGATGTCGGGCCGCTGGCGGCGCTTGGCGGCCAGACGGCGAGCGGCGATATCAACGGCACGATCGCCTTCGCCAAGGATGGCGCGACTCCCAACGTCACCATCAATGCGGCCAGCACATCGATCGCGCGCGGCGAACTGGCGGCGAAGGCGATTACCGTCGATGCGCTGATCGCCAACTATCTCAAGGGACCGGCCATCTCGGGCACGATCAAGGCCGACAGCGTCACTTCCGGCAAGACGGTGGTCAGCGGTATCGGCATCGACCTGAAGCGCGACGGCGACTGGACCAATTTTTCCGGCGGCGCGACGGCATCCGGCATTCCGGCCACCGCGACCGGGCGCGTGAAGATCGCCGACGGCAAGACCAGCGTCGAGATCGCGTCCGGCGAAGCAACCCTGCGCGGCATCAAGGCGGCGATCGCCGAGCCGTCGCGCCTCGCAATCGCGAACGGTGTCGCCAGCGTCGAGAAGCTTGCGCTCAATCTCGGCGGCGGCTCGGCGACCGTTTCCGGCAGCGCCGGCCAGAGCCTCGATCTGACGGCCGATTTCGCCGGCCTGCCTGCGGCGCTCGCCAATGATTTCGTGCCGGGCCTCGACGCTGCCGGAACGCTGGAAGGCACGGCACATCTCACGGGTCCGTCGGCCAGTCCCGATATTCAGTTCGACGCCAAGCTCGCCGGCGCCGAGACCAGCCAGACCCGCCAGGCGGGACTTGGGCCGCTCAATCTAGATGCCGCCGGCAGCTATGGTCTGGCGAGCGGCCTGGCCCTCGACCATGCAACGCTTTCGGGCGACAGGATTTCCGGCAACGCCGCCGGCACATTAAACCCGAACGGCGACAGCGATTTTTCGCTCGATCTCACATCATCCGGACCCAGCCTGCCGTTGACGATCGGCAGCGCCGCGAGCCCGGTCAAGATCGAGGTCCAGTCGTTGTCGGCAAAGATAGCCGGCGAAAGCACGCAAGCCCGTCTCGAGGCTTCCGCGATCCTGCCCTCGGTTGCCGCCAGCCAGGTGAATGTGGACGGTCTTGCCGTTGCGCTGCATTCGGATGCGTTCGATCTCAAGGGGCGGGCAGGCCCGGTCTCCGGGACGGTGTCGATCGACAGGATCGGCCTGGACAATCCCATGATCGCGCCGTTGGTTGCCGGCAAGGTCACGGCCGAGGTCAATGGCCGTTTGACGAGCGAGGCCGTTGCCGTCAACAGCGGCTCGCTCAAGAGCGATGCGCTCAACAGCCAGGTCGCCGGCCGCATATCGCTGCGCGACGGCGCCGTCGACCTCAATGTGAACGCCAATGTCGCTTCTTCCGCCTTGCCGGCGGCGGTGCGCGGCATGCTGGGCGAGAGCGCGCAATTGAGCGCCGCCCTGAAACGCGACGCCAACGGCAACGTCAATGTCGCCGGCTTGAAGCTCAACTCGGGCGCGCTGAGCGCCGACGGGCAGGCGAGCCTTGCCGACAACAAGCTTGCCGCCGACATCAGGGGGGCGTTGAGCGACGTTTCGCTGCTCTCGAAAGACGCCAAGGGCGCCATCGCTTTTGGCCTGAATGCGCAAGGTCCGATTATGGGCCCCGACCTCTCGCTGACGGTGAACAGCGACAGGCTGTCCGTGGCGGCGCGCGAGATCACCGGACTGAAGCTCACCGCGACAGGCAAGGCCGATGCCGCCAATCCGGCGGCCGATGTGCAACTGACCGGCAATGTCGCCAGACAGGCGCTGCAAGGCAGCGCCGTGCTGGCCACCGCCAACGGCAAGCGCGCGATCAACGGGCTTCTGCTGTCGCTGGGTCCGAACAAGATCTCCGGCGACCTCGCGCTCGACGAAGCCTTCGTGCCGGTGGGCACCGTGTCGCTCGATCTGCCTGACATCGGTCCGCTGGCGGCGCTTGCACTGGAAAAGGCGGAAGGCGATGTTCGCGGCACTATCGCCTTCTCGAAGGCCGGCAACGGGCCGAACGTCGCCGTCAAGGCGACCACGGCGGCGATCAGGCGCGGCGACATCTCGGCCAAAAAAGTCGCCATCGACGCACAGATCGCCAACTACCTTGCAGCACCTGTCATCTCCGGCAAGATCCGCGCCGACAGCGTGACCTCCAGCGGCACTGCCGTTACCGGCATCGATGTCGACCTGAAGCGCGACGGCGACTGGACCGGCTTTTCCGGCGGCGCCACGGTCAAGAACATTCCGGCGAAGGCGGCCGGCCGGGTGAAAGTGGCCAACGGCACGACGACCGTCGAGCTCGCGTCAGGCCAGGCGACGGTGCAAGGCATCAAGGCGGCGATCGCGCAGGCCTCGACCGTGACCATCGCCAACGGCGCGACGACGCTCGACCGGCTGGTGCTCAATCTCGGCGGCGGTACGGCGACGGTGACGGGCAAGGTCGCGCAGACGCTCGACATCAACGCCAATCTGGCCAGGGTGCCGGTCTCGCTCGCAAACAGTTTCTCGCCCGGCCTCGATGCGGCAGGCTCGATCTCGGGCACGGTCAAGGTCTCCGGCGCGCCGGCCACTCCGACGGTCGCCTTCAATGTAGCTGCTTCCGGCGTGCAGACTTCGCAGACGCGGGGCGCAGGGCTCGGCGGCATGAACGTATCCTCGTCGGGAACCTTTGCCGGCAACAAGCTTGCCTTCGACGCCGACATCAGCGACGGCGCCGGCCTTGGTCTCAAGGGCGGCGGCACGGTGACGACGGCAGGCGGGCCGACCTTGGCGCTCGATTTCAAAGGCAAGGTGCCGTTTTCCTTCCTTGCCTCGAAACTCGCCGCGCAAGGCCTGGCGCTCAACGGAAGCGCCGATGTCGACTTGCAGGTGCGCGGTCCGGTGTCCGCGCCGGTGATCAGCGGCAAAGTCACGACGTCGGGCGCGCGTCTCATCGACGCGCGGTCCGGGCTGGCGGTCAACGACATCGGGGCCGACGTCTCGATCGGCGGCGGCGTCGCCAGGATCAATCGCCTGACGGGCACGTTGTCGACGCGCGGCAGCCTTTCGGCGAGCGGCACCGTCGGCATCACGCCGGCGCAAGGTTTTCCGGCCGACCTGTCGATAAAACTCACCGACGGCCGCTACACCGACGGCAGGGTGGTGACCGCCAATCTCGGCGGCGACCTGACCATCAAGGGGCCGCTCGTGTCGGCGCCGGTGATCGCCGGCACCATAAACCTGGCGCGGACGGTCATCACCGTGCCGGACAAGCTGCCGGGTTCGCTCTCGGAGTTGGATGTGAAGCATAAGAACCCGCCGCGCGCAGTGCGCGCGCAGGACAGGGCGCTGAACCCGCCGACATCGAGCAGCGGAGGCAGCAGCGGCAGCGGCCTTGTCCTCGACGTGACGGTCAACGCACCGAATCAGATCTTCATCCAGGGCAGGGGCGTCGACGCCGAGCTCGGCGGCTCGCTGAAGCTGACCGGCCCGGCATCCTCGCCGCAGGCCGTCGGAACCTTCACCTTGCAGCGCGGCCGGCTGACGATCCTCGCCAAGCGGCTGACCTTCACCGAGGGCACGGTCGGGTTCCAGGGTTCGCTTGTGCCTTACCTCAACCTGACCGCGACCACCACGACCAGCAGCGCCACCGTCACCATCGTCGTTTCGGGCGAGGCGACCAACCCGAAGTTCAACTTCTCCTCCGCACCGGCGCTGCCTGAGGACGAGGTGCTGGCGCAACTGATCTTCGGCCGCTCGATGTCCAATCTCTCGCCGCTGCAGATCGCCCAGCTTGCCGACGCGGCCGCGCAATTGGCCGGCGCCGGCGGCACGACCTCGCTGCTCGACAATCTACGCAGCGCGATCGGCATCGACGATCTCGATGTGACGACCGACGAGAAGGGCGGCACCGCGGTTTCGGCCGGCAAGTACCTCAACGACCGTACCTACGTGACAATCCAGAAGGGCGACAAACCGGGCTCCGGCAAGGCGACGATCGATCTCAATGTCGGGAGGGGCGTGAAGCTGCGCGGCGAGGCCAACGACGCGGGCGAAGCCAAGGGCGGCGTCTTTTACGAACGCGAATATTGACGGTGTTGCTCGCCCCGACGGGCTGACGAGGACTTTTAGCGCGCACGAGGCCCTGTCCGCCGACAATGTCTTGATTTGATTGCCGTGTTAATTTTTCGGGAAATGTGCGGTGGACTAACAAATTTGCGTCAAGGCTGTCGCTATCACGCCAACCGGCCCCATTCCAAAGTTGCACATTCCCCACCATGTTCCAATTCCACACCGGCTTTTGACATCACGGTCTGGATGCGGAATGTTAAAAGGCAGAAAGCCAAACAATGGGAGTCAGTCATGGCAATCTACAAAAGTAACGGTGACCGCGTTCCGGACCACATCCTGGCAATGGCCGAAGCGGCCAAGTCGGGCACGGTGGACCGCCGTGAATTCCTGGCTTTGGCCAGCGTTTTCGGTGCATCGACGGCAATGGCTTACGGCATGCTCGGCCTGGCCGCGCCGACGCCAGCCAGGGCCGAGGACGTGCAGGGCAAGAAGGGCGGCGTGCTGAAGGTCGCCATGTCGATCAAGGATCCCAAGGATCCACGCACCGCCGACTGGTCGGAGATTGCCAACGCCGAGCGCCAGGCGCTCGAGCCGATGGTGAAGTACACGAAGGAGTACACCTTCTCGCCTTACCTGCTGGCAAGCTGGGACATCAACGACGACGCTACCGAATACACGCTGCATGTGCGGCCGGGCGTCGAATGGAATAACGGCGACAAGTTCACCGCCGACGACGTGATCTACAATTTCACCCGCTGGGCCGACAAGGCAGCGGAAGGCAACTCGATGCCTGGCCGCCTCGGCAGCCTGGTCGACGACAGCACCAAGAAGCTGCGCGAAGGCTCCGTCGTCAAGGTCGACGACATGACGGTCAAGCTCAAGCTCAGCAAGCCCGACATCGCAATCATCCCGAACCTGTGCGATTATCCGGCGCTCGTCGTGCACAAGACCTTCGACGAGAAGGGCGCCAACTTCAAGAACTGCCCGATCGGCACCGGACCGTTCGAGCTTGTCTCCTACGATGTCGGCCAGAAGGTGGTCTACAAGCGCCGCGAGACCGGCAAGTGGTGGCAGGGCGAAGCTTTCCTCGACGGTGTCGAGTTCATCGATTACGGCACCGATCCGGCGGCGACGGTTTCGGCTTTCGAATCCGGCGAAGTCCAGACCAACCACGAAACGACCGCCGACTACATCAAGATCATCGCTGATGTCGGCGCTCCGGTTTCGGAGGTCGTCACGGCCGCCACCGTGGTGTCGCGCTTCAACATCACCCACAAGCCCTATGACAACCAGAAGGTTCGTCAGGCGATGTTGCTTGCCGTCGACAACGCTACCGTGCTGCAGCTCGGCTACGGCAACGCCGGCACCCCGGCTGAAAACCACCATGTTGCGCCGATCCATCCGGAATATGTCAAGCTGCCGGAGGTCAAGCGCGACATGGCCAAGGCCAAGCAGATGCTGACGGAAGCCGGCGTGATGGATTTCGAGCACGAACTGATCAGCAACGACGAGGACTATCACAAGAACACCACGGACGCGATCGCGGCCCAGCTGCGCGAAGCAGGCATCAAGGTGAAGCGCACCGTGCTGCCGAGCTCGACTTTCTGGAACGACTGGACGAAGTATCCGTTCTCGCAAACCAACTGGAACATGCGCCCTCTGGGCATCCAGGTCATCGCCATCGCCTATCGCTCCGGCGAAGCGTGGAACGAGACGGCCTACGCCAATCCCGACTTCGACAAGAAGGTCAACGAGGCGCTCGGCATCGCCGATGCGGAGAAGCGCAAGGTTGTGATGAAGGACATCGAGCAGACCCTGCAGGATTCCGGCATCATCATCCAGCCTTACTGGCGCAAGCTCTACATCAACATCAAGCCCGAGGTGAAGAACCACTCGATGCACCCGACCTATGAGCACGACTTCGGCAAGGTCTGGCTCGATCAGGCGTGATCCTTTTGCGATAAATACGAGGGGCGTCAGCCCCTCCTATTTGCAGCTTCGTCGCCGTTGCGTATTGTGCAGCGGTGGCGGAGCCTCACAAGGTATCCGACACAGGGTTGAACGTATCTGACCCCAACCCGGCCGGCAGGGGAGCGCGCATGTTCTCATTCATTGCCAGACGCATCGGCACGATTCTGCTCACGATGCTATGCCTGACGCTGGTCGTCTTCTTTCTCGTCAATCTCGAGCCCAACCTGAAGAAGCTGGCGATCAGCCAGACCGAGATGCACACGTCGGCCGAGCAGCTCGAAAGCTGGCTGGTCAATCACGGCTACCGGCAGAATTTCTTTGCGCGCTACGGCCAGTGGCTGGGCGTGCTGCCCAAGCAGCCGATCACCGATCCGGCCACCGGCAAGGTGACGCAGCGCTTCTCCTTCTGCAACGACCCGGTCGAGCCGAAATTCTCCGGCGTGCTGCAGGGCGATTTCGGCTGTTCGACCAAGTTCAAGACGACGGTCGCGGCCAAGCTGTTTCCGGCGCTCGGCGCCACCGGCATATTGATGTTCTGGGTGCTGGCGGTCATGGTGCCGATCTCGCTGCTCGTCGGCATCCTTGCCGGCATGCGCGAAGGCTCGCGAACGGACCGGACCCTGTCGGTGGCCTCGATCGCCTCGACGGCGACGCCCGAATATGTGTCGGGCGTCATCTTCACCGTCATCTTCGCCTCGTGGCTCGGCTGGCTGAACGGCTCGGCGGCATCCGCCAGCCAGGGCATCACCTTCTACAATTTCACCCTGCCGGTGATCACGCTGGCGATCTACGGCACCGGCTATATCGCGCGCATGACACGCGCCTCGATGGTCGAGGTGATGACGCAGCAATATATCCGCACCGCCCGCCTCAAGGGCCTCTCCTTCAGCAGTGTGGTGATCAAGCATGCGCTGCGCAACGCGCTGATCGCGCCTTTCACCGTCATCATGCTGCAGTTCCCGTGGCTGCTCACCGGCGTCGTCATCGTCGAGGTGATGTTCCGCTACCAGGGCTTCGGCTACACGCTGGTCGAGGCCGCCGGCAACAACGACATCGACCTTCTGCTCGGCTGCTCGCTGGTCTCGGTGTTCATCGTGCTGATCACCCAGCTCATCTCGGATGTCGGCTACGCGTTTCTCAATCCGCGCATCAGAGTTCAATAGGGGGCAGGGCGGATGCAGATCGAATATATCGGTGCCTTCGATGTCGTGGTCGGCGTGCTTTGGCGCTTCTGGCCGGTATGGGTCGCGCTTGTCCTGGTGATGGGCCTTAGCTTTGCCTACAAGAAGAAGCTCGGGCTCTACGGCCAGCTCTTTGACAGCGGCGTCGGCATTGCCGGCGTCGGCATCTGCCTGTTCTGGCTGTTCACGGCGATCTTCGCCTCGACCATCTCGCCTTTCGATCCGCTGGCGCAGGTGTCGATCATGAAGGATACGCTGCCCGGCGCGATCGAGCCGACATCGAAGCTCGTCTACTATTTCGGCGGCGACAAGCTCGCCCGCGACGTGTTCTCGCGCATGGTCTATGGCAGCCAGATCGTGCTGATCATCGCTCCGGCGGCGACCGGTTTTGCGCTGATGGTCGGCATCACGCTCGGCCTGCCGGCCGGTTACTACGGCGGCAAGATCGACACGGTGCTGTCCTTCCTCGCCAATCTGGTGCTGGCCTTCCCGGTGATCCTTTTGTTCTACCTGCTGGTGACGCCAGGCATCATGGATACGCCTATCCCGTACGCCCTGGCGGGGCTGTTCTTCCTGTTCCCGATCATCTTCTTCTGCGTGCTGTTCTGGACCCGCTACAAGAACCGGCCGGACCGGCTCTATATCCTGCTCGGCCTGACGCTCGTCATCGGCGGCTGGATCTATACGGGCCTCGTCTTCGACAAGGATCCGCTGAGGATCGTCCACATCGATCCCAACCAGCTCAACATCTTCGTGGCGGTGGTGTTCGCTTCCAGCCCCGGCGTGTTCCGCATCGTGCGCGGGCTGACCATGGATATCAAGACGCGCGACTACGTGGCGGCGGCGCAGACACGCGGTGAATCGCCCTGGTACATCATGCTGTGGGAAATCCTGCCCAATGCACGCGGACCGCTGATCGTCGACGCCTGCCTCCGCATCGGCTATACGACGATCCTGCTCGGCACGCTCGGCTATTTCGGCCTGGGGCTGGCGCCGGAAAGTCCGGACTGGGGCACCGCGATCAAGGATGCCAGCCGGCTCTTGCGCTCCTTCATCCACCCGGCGCTGCCGCCGACGATCGCGCTGATGTCGTTCGTGCTGGGCCTGAACCTTTTGGCGGATTCGCTGCGCGAACAGTCGATGAAGGATTGATGGCGGGCTTCGGGCCCCATGTTCCAGGAATCAAGGATTGGAGCGACCCATGAACGAGGCAGTTCGAGATCCAGCCAAGGCGAGCAATGGGCCGATCATCGAGATCGAGAACCTCTCGATCTCCTTCTTCACGCGCAAGGGCGAGATCCCGGCGGTGATGGACTTTTCCTGCACGGTCATGCCCGGCGAGGCGATGGGCATCGTCGGCGAATCCGGCTGCGGCAAGTCGACCGTGTCGCTCGGCATCATGCGCGACCTCTCAAACATCGGAAAGATCGTCGGCGGCCGCATCAAGTTCCAGGGAAGGGACATGGGCGAGATGTCCGAGGAGGAGCTTCGGGCGATCCGCGGCAACAAGATCGCCATGATCTACCAGGAGCCGATGGCGAGCCTCAATCCGGCGATGAAGGTCGGCCAGCAATTGATGGAAGTGCCGCTGATCCACGACAAGGTCTCCAAGGAAGAGGCCCATAACCGTGCACTGGAGATGGTGCGCGCGGTCAAGCTGCCCGATCCGGAGCGCATGATGCGCTCCTATCCGCACCAGCTTTCCGGCGGCCAGCAGCAGCGCATCGTCATCGCCATGGCGCTGCTGTCGAAACCGGCGCTGCTGCTCCTCGACGAGCCGACGACGGCGCTCGACGTCACCGTCGAGGCCGGCATCGTCGAACTGGTCAAGGGGCTGGGCCAGAAGTTCGGCACCTCGATGATCTTCGTGTCGCACAATCTCGGCCTCATTCTGGAGACCTGCGACAAGATCACGGTGATGTATTCCGGCGAGGCGGTCGAGACCGGCAAGATCGAGGACGTGTTCGACCGGATGCGGCACCCCTACACGCAAGGGCTGTTCCGCTCGATTCCGCTGCCCGGCGCCGACAAGAATTCGCGGCCGTTGATCTCCATTCCCGGCCAATTGCCGCTGCCGCATGAGCGGCCGAAGGGATGCAATTTCGGACCCCGCTGTCACCATTTCGTCGAGGGCGTCTGCAATGCCGCCGAAATTCCGATGGTTGCCGTCGAGGGGCACGAGGGCCATTTCTCGCGCTGCGTACGCTTCAACGAGATCGACTGGGAAGCGCTGCCCCCCGGTGCCAAGAAGGTCAACGAAAAGGTCGAGCCCGGCGCGCCGGTGCTCAAGATCGACAATCTCAAGAAGTACTACAAGGTCGGCGGCAGCGAGGTGTTCGGCTCCAGCGAGGGCCGCGTGGTCAAGGCCAATGAGACGATTTCGTTCACCGCGCGCGAGTCCGAAACGGTGGCGATCGTCGGCGAGTCCGGCTGCGGGAAATCGACGCTCGCCAAGGTGCTTCTGGGGCTTGAGACCGCAAGCTCGGGGACCGTCACGCTGGGCAACAAGGAGATCCAGTCGACCGGCATCGAAAGCCGCAATGTCGAGACGGTGTCGTCGATCCAGATGGTGTTCCAGAACCCGTTCGACACGCTGAACCCCAGCCATTCGGTCGGCTCGCAGATCATCCGGACGCTGGAGAAGTTCAATGTCGGCAAGACGGTCGCCGAGCGGCGCAAGCGCATGCTGGAGCTGCTCGACCTGGTTAAGCTGCCGCGGGCCTTCGAAGCCCGCAAGCCGCGCCAGCTCTCAGGCGGCCAGAAGCAGCGCATCGGCGTGGCGCGCGCCTTTGCCGGCGACGCCAAGGTGGTGGTGGCCGACGAGCCGGTCTCGGCGCTCGACGTCTCGGTGCAGGCGGCGGTGACCGAGCTCTTGATGGACATCCAGCGCAAGAACAAGACGACCATGCTGTTCATCAGCCACGATCTGTCGGTGGTGCGCTACATCGCCGACCGCGTCGTCGTCATGTATCTCGGCTATATCGTCGAGCAGGGCACGACGGACCAGATCTTTTCGCCGCCTTACCATCCCTACACCGAGGCGCTGCTCTCGGCGATCCCGATCGCCGACACCAGCGTGGTCAAGAAGCACATCGTGCTCGAAGGCGACATCCCGTCGGCAATGAACCCGCCGACCGGCTGTCCCTTCCAGACGCGCTGCGGCTACAAGAGGCTGGTGCCGGACAATCTGTGCGAGACGACGGTGCCGCCGGTGAAGAATCTCGGCAACGGCCATATGAGCCTGTGCTGGCTGTCGGACGAGGTGCTGGCCAAGATGGAGCCGGTCATCAAGTTCGACAAGGAGCATGCGGCACATGAAGGCGTGCCGGACGACGCGCCGCACGGCACGGGGCCGGGCTTTGCCGGCACCCCGCCCAAGCGCCCGAGGGGCAAGAGGCCGAAGCCGAACTAAGGATCCGCGCGTTCCCGGCGTCAGCTACCACATTGCTGCAGCTGGGCGGCGTAGTCGCGGGCCATCTGATCGGTGGCGCGGGCGTAGTTCTGGACGCCGGCATCACCGCGATTGCCGCGGCCGTAGGCCGACCAGCCGAGATAGTAGGCGAGATAGAGATTGTAGGTGTCGTTGCGGGCGACGCCCAAGGTGTCGACGGTCTTGGAATGATACCAGCCGACGAAGTCGATGGCGTCGGCGAAACGGCTGCGGCGCGCCGCCCAGTTGCCGGTCTCCATCTGATATTGCGACCAGGTGCCGTCTAACGCCTGCGAATAGCCCGCGGCAGTCGAGACATGTTTCCAGGGAATGAAGCCGAGCAGCTTGGTGCGCGGTGGCCGGGCGTTGCTCTTGAAGCCGGATTCCTTGCGCACCGTCGCCATCAGCACCGGAACGGGAATGCCGTATTTTTGTTCGGTGCGCTCGGCGGCGGACTGCCAGTTGTCGAACCAGCCGTCATTCTGGTCGAAGACGGCGCAGACATTGTTGATGTGGCTGGGCGCCGTCGCGCAGGCCGCAAGCGCCAGCAGCAGAGAGACAGCGACAATTTTACTAAAACTCGACCTACGCATCGGAAGACGAATAGGCCGAAATCATAAAAGGAATCTTTCGAGCTTCCTTAACGTCGGCCGAGGCGCGTCGACCTTGACTCTATCGATATTTCGACTTCGCTCGTCGTATTTGTCTTCATCAGAATGAAAAAATGCCGCCTTGGCTAAAATCACGCCGGCAAATGGCGTATTCCTGACAGCTCGCGCCTCAGGTCGGCGCTCTGATAAGCGCATGACCGAACCAAGACGAAAACGCGGCGCCGAACGGACCAGCAATCGCGGGCCCGCCGCCATTCCCCAGCTGCCGCCGCGGCGCGTGGCAAACCCTTACCCGCCGATGGCGGTGCTTTCGGCCGACCAGATCGAGGCCATTCATCAGGCCTCGATGCATATTCTCGAAAATTTTGGCATCGAGGTGATGAGCCCGCGAGCGCTCGCGCTGTTCGAGGGCGCCGGCGCCAAGGTCGATCACGGCTCGATGAATGTGCGCCTCGATCGCGGCATGGTCGACGAAGCGCTGAAGACGACACAGGCCAGCTACACACTCACGCCGCGCAACCCGGCTCGCGCCATTCATCTCGGCGGCAATACGATCAACTTCACGCTGGTGGCTGGGCCGCCCAACGTGCACGACATGGAGCGCGGCCGCCGCGCCGGCAATCTCGCCGACTATTGGGATCTTGTCCGGCTGGCGCAGCATTTCAACTGCATCCACATGCTGGGCAACCAGGTCTGCGCGCCGATCGAGCTGCCGGCGAATTCGCGGCACCTCGACACCTACTTCGCCAATCTGACGCTGACCGACAAATGCTTCCATGTCTCGGCGATCGGCCGGGGCAGGGCGCTGGACGGCATCGAGATGATGGCGATTGCGCGTGGTCTGACTCTCGACCAGATCGTCCAGGATCCCGGCGTCAGCACCATCATTTCCGTCAATTCGCCGCGCCGCTTCGACGAGATGATGGCCGAAGGGCTGATGACCATGGCCGAGTTCGGACAGTCGGTGGCGGTGACGCCGTTCACGCTGATGGGCGCGATGAGCCCGGTGACGCTTGCCGGCGCGCTGGCGCAGCAGAATGCCGAGGCACTGTTCGGCATCGTGCTGACCCAATTGGTGCGGCCCGGGGCGCCGGTGATGTATGGCGCCTTCACCTCCAATGTCGACATGAAGTCCGGCGCGCCGGCCTTCGGCACGCCGGAAAACACCAAGGCCAACATCGCCTCCGGGCAATTGGCGCGGCGCTACAATCTGCCGTACCGCACGACGCCGGGCTCGGCGTCCAATGCCGCCGATGCGCAAGGCGCCTACGAGACGCTGATGGCGCTGTGGGGCGCCGTGCTTGGCCACGGCAACCTCGTCTATCATGCCGCCGGCTGGCAGGAGGGCGGACTGACGGCGTCATTCGAAAAACTCATCATCGATGTCGAGATGATGCAGCACATGATGGAATTCCTGCGGCCGATCGTGGTCGACGAGGGCGAATTGGCGGTGGAGGCATTGGGAGCCGTGCCGACCGGCGGCCATTTCTTCGGCGAGCCGCATACGCTTGAGCGCTATGCCACCGCCTTCTATCAGCCGATGCTCTCCAACTGGCAGAATTACGAGGCCTGGCAGGAGGCCGGCGCGCTCGACACGACGGCGCGCGCGACGCGTCTGTGGAAAAAGGCGCTGGAGGAGTACATTCAGCCGGCAATGGACCCAGCCGTGCGCGAGGCGCTTGAAGCCTATATGGCGCGCCGCAAGGAAGCGATCGGGCAGGGCGAGCCGTGATTTCCTTGGCGTCGGCGTGTGGCACCTCGCTCTGTCCTGCCGGACATCGTCCCCTCAAGGCGGGAGATTGGCTGTCATCTCTTTCGCCGGTCGCCAACGCTGAAAGATGGGCGGCAAGGCCGCCGTTGCTGATCTCCCCCAGCGGGAGATGGCCGGCAGGCCAGAGGAGGGCTGGCTTGGCACTTCCTTTTCCGATTCATCCTACGGCCCCAACTCACCGGAAGAACCCATGAAGTCGCATGCAAAGGTCGTGGTCATCGGCGGCGGTGTCGTCGGATGCTCCGTGCTGTTCCATCTTGCCCGCCACGGCTGGACCGACGTCGTGCTTCTGGAGCGCGATGAGCTGACCTCGGGCTCGACCTGGCATGCGGCCGGCGGCATGCACACCATCAACGGCGATCCCAACGTCGCCAAGCTGCAGAAATACACGATCTCGCTCTACAAGGAGATCGAGGAGCTTTCCGGTCAGGCGACGGGCGTGCATCTGACCGGCGGCGTTCTTCTGGCGGCGACCGAGGCGCGGCTCGACTGGCTGCGTGGCGTCGTCTCCAAGGGCCGCTATCTCGGCATCGACCTCGAAGAGATCTCGCCGAAGGAGGCGGCAGAGTTGATGCCGCTGCTCGACCCGAAGCAATTCGTCGGCGCGGTGCGCAACAAGGAGGACGGCCATCTCGATCCCTCCGGCGTCACCCATGCCTATGCCAAGGCCGCGCGGAAGCTGGGCGCGGAAGTGGAGCGCTTCACCAAGGTCGAGGACATCGTGCGCCGCCCCGACGGCCTGTGGCGCGTCATCACCAACAAGGGCGATGTGATCACCGAGCATGTCGTCAACGCCGGCGGGCTCTGGGCGCGCGAGGTCGGCCGCATGGTCGGGCTGGAGCTGCCGGTCCTCGCCATGGAGCACATGTACCTGATCACCGAGGACATGCCGGAGGTCGCCGACTGGAACAAGAAGACCGGCACGGAAATCATCCATGCGGTCGACTTCGACGGCGAGCTCTATCTGCGCCAGGAGCGCGGCGGCATGCTGATGGGCACCTACGAGAAAGCCAACAAGGTCTGGTCCGAATTCTCCACACCGTGGAATTTCGGCCACGAGCTCTTGGAGCCGGATATCGATCGCATCGCGCCCTCGCTCGAAGTCGGCTTCCGTCACTTCCCCGCCTTCCAGAACACCGGCATCAAGCAGATCATCAACGGCCCCTTCACCTTCGCGCCGGACGGCAACCCGCTGGTCGGTCCGGTGCGCGGCCTGCCGGGCTTCTGGGTCGCCTGCGGTGTCATGGCGGGTTTTTCTCAAGGCGGCGGTGTTGGCCTCGCGCTCTCAAACTGGATGATCGAGGGCGACCCCGGCGCCGACATCTGGGCGATGGACGTCGCGCGCTACGGCGACTGGGCGACGATGGCCTACACCAATGCCAAGGTGCGCGAGAACTATTCGCGCCGCTTCTCGATCCGCTTCCCGAACGAGGAACTGCCGGCCGGGCGTCCGCTGAAGACAACGCCGGTCTACGACATGTTGTCGGCCAAGGGTGCGCAATGGGGCGTCGCCTTTGGGCTGGAAGTGCCGCTCTGGTATGCGCCCGAAGGCGTCAAGGACGAGTTCTCCTGGCGGCGCTCGACTGATTTCGACCATGTCGCAAATGAAGTGGCCGCCGTTCGCAACGGCGTCGGCCTCTCGGAGATCTCGAGCTTCGCCAAGTACAAGGCGACGGGCGAGGGGGCGGCAGCCTGGCTCGACCGTCTGCTTGCCTGCAGGCTGCCGAAACCCGGCCGCATGACGCTGGCGCCGATGCTGAAGGAAGACGGCAAGCTGATAGGCGATTTCACACTCGCCAATATTGACGACAGCGAATGGTTCATCGCCGGCTCCGGCGTCGCCGAGCAGTACCATATGCGCTGGTTCGAGGCGCATCTTCCGGAGGACGGCACGGTGCGTATCGAGGCGCTGGGGCAGAGGCTCACCGGACTTGCCATCGCCGGGCCGAAGGCGAGGGAGGTGCTCGCCAAGGTCACCCACGCCGACGTCTCCAACGCGGCGTTCCCGTTCATGGCCGTCGCCAGGATGGATATCGGCATGGCGCCTTGCCTCGTCGGCCGCGTGAGCTACACCGGCGATCTCGGCTACGAGATCTGGGTGGCGCCGGAATATCAGCGCGCCGCATACCAGGCGCTGGTCAAGGCCGGCGAGGAATTCGGCATTGGCCTGTTCGGCTCGCGCGCACTCAATGCGCTCAGACTCGAAAAGAATTACGGCTCATGGGCGCGGGAATACCGGCCGATCTATGGGCCGCTCGAGGCCGGGCTCGACCGGTTCGTCGCCTACGGCAAGGACGCCGATTTCATCGGCAAGGAAGCAGCACTAGCCGAGCGTAAGCAAGGCGGGAAGCTCCGGCTGCGCGCCTTCATCGTCGAGGCCACCGACGCCGACGTCATCGGCGACGAGGCAATCTGGCATGAGGGCGCCGTGCGCGGCTGGGTCACGTCCGGCGGCTATGCGCACAATTCGAGGAAATCGGTTGCCATGGGTTATGTGCCGAAGGAGATCGCCGACAGGGCGGACGGTTTCGAGATCGAGATCCTCGGCAAGCGCCACGCCGCGCGCATTCAGTCAACGCCGCTGTTCGACGCCAATTTCGAGCGGATGCGTGCTTGAAAAACAGGCGCGCATCCGCACAGGGCATCAGGCGCTGCGGCGATTGTCCAGCGCGAAAGCGCCGGGACCGGCGAAGACCAGATAGAGGAAGATGAAGCAGAACGAGATCGCTGCGTCGCCGCCATTGTTGACGGGGAAGAAGTCGCGCGGGAAATGCGCCATGAAATAGGCGATGGCCATCTCGCCGCAGAGTAGAAAGGCCACGGGACGCGTCAGCAGTCCGAGGGCCAACAGGATACCGCCGGCGAATTCGAGGATTGCGGACGTCAGCGCGAGCCCTGTCAGCGCTCCGGCATGGGCGCCGGGAGGAAAATTGAACAACTTCTGCGTGCCGTGCTCGGTGAACTGCAAGGCGGTCATGATGCGAAGCACGCCCAGCGCCTGCGGCTGATAGCGGGAGAGACCTTCAAAAAGCTTCATCTAAACTCCATCTTGCCCTTCCGGACCCGCCATAAATTATCGCCCGGAAATGGACCATTCACTTCCTACGGCCAGCCGTCAACAATCGGTGATTGGGCATGGTTTCATCTCTTCCGGTCCCCTTCTCGCCTTAGTTGCATTTATCTCTCAAAAGTTGTATTGAGCGCGGATGCACCAACCTTTCCGGGAATCCCTTCGGCATGAAAAAAGTCGCCATCAGCCTCTTCGCAATCCTTGCAGGCACGAGCTTCGCCATAGCTGCCGATGCCGGTTGTGATGCCTTCAAATGGCCGGTGACACGCGAGCAGGCCCTGTTTCCGTCAGCGTCAGCCGCCCAGTCCGGCGCCGCCCTGACAGTCGGGCAAGCGGCGGATTTCGCACTTGCAGCGGTCGACACGATCGGTTTTGAAGTTCCGCCGGGACGTGCACCGGCAGCCGGCACGTTCGGCGCGATGGCAAGCGTCACCGTACCGGCTGAAGGCGAGCTCCAGTTCAGCCTGTCCGACGAGGTCTGGATCGATGTCGTCCAAGACGGCCACGCCGTGAAGTCGGCGGGCTTCAGCCGCGCAAAGACCTGCCCGGGCATTCGCAAGAGCGTGCGCTTCAAGCTGTCCGCTGGCCCGGCCACCGTGCAGCTCAGCGGCGCCAAGAAGGCCGATCTCAAAGTGGCGGTGCTGACCCCGGAGTGACGGCCAAGAGGGCGACGCTGGCGCCGGGCCAGCGCCCCCTTTGTCCGGCCCGACCTCCGCAGCACCTGCGCTGCGGCTGCGCAGGGTAGCCGGAGATCTGCCCCACAAGGGGCGGCAGTTTCTACCGCCCAGGCGCCAGCAGCGCGAAATGCGCGCCTTGCGGGTCCTGGCATTGGATGATCCACTGCGCGCTCGGCACCTCCATCGGCCCCATCAATACCTTGCCGCCATTGTCGGTGACGCGCTTGGCGGCGGCGTCGATCGCATCGACGTTGAAATAGAACTGCCAGACCGGCACCGGGATCTGCGGCGGTTTGTTCATCATACCGCCGCCGGATTCGGGGCCGGCGCCGAAGGTCTGGTAGATGCCCATTTCGCCCATGTCGAACTGACCGGCGCTCTCCCAGCCGAACTGGTTGGAATAGAAGTCGAAAGCGGCTTTCCAGTCCGAGGTGTAGAGCTCGTGCCAGCCGACATGGCCGGCCGTGGTCGCGGCTACCGGCGGCTGCTCGGGCTGGTTGGGCTGCAGGAACATGAAGGTCGCGCCCTGCGGGTCGGCGACGACGGCGAAGCGACCGACGCCGGGAATATCATCCGGCGCGCGATGAACGGCACCGCCAGCGTCCTTGAGAGCCTTCGTCGAGGCATCGACGTCTTTGGTGTAGATGTAGCCGAGCCAGGCCGGCGGCATGCCCATCTTGGCGGCATCCTCCGGGATCGTCATCAATCCGCCGACGCCGCGTACGCTGGAATTCATCACGATGTAGCGCGGCATGCCCGGCGCCTTGTCGAAGGGCTCGGCCCGCCAGCCGACGACGGCAGTGTAAAAGGCCTCGGCGGCGTCGAGGTCGGTGGTCATCAGTTCATACCAGAAGAAGGGTTTTGCGGCATTCGGCATGGTCGGTCTCCTCACCGGTTCGGGCAGCGATCGCGGTTACGATCCATCCTAGGACGATCTCGGCGACAGAAATCCGACATCTGGACCAGAAATCGAGAACGGCAAGGCGCTCATGCATGTCACCCAAAAATGCGCCGAGGTTTTAGGGGAACGGCACGCATCAAAACAAAGCTTAAAAGCGCGTCGCCCGAATCCGTTTCTGCGCAACGCGTCTTAGGACCCGCGATCTTGCGCGCTCCGCGGTTTTCGACTTTGCTGGCGTCAAAGAGGGGCTGTCTTTCATGCGTCGAATGTCGCTTACGCCCGAGCTTGTCGCTTTGTGCCATCGCGAGGAGCTCGACCCTGGTCCGAGCGGGGACTGGACGCAACTCAACGACGACGATTTCGGCGCGCTCGCCTTGCGCCTGTCAGACGAGGCCGACGAGGGGCCGCTCTGGGTGTTCGCGTATGGCTCGCTGATCTGGAAGCCGGCGTTTGAATCCGTCGAGCAACGCCGCGCCTCCGCCTATGGCTGGCATCGCTCCTTCTGCCTCGACATGGTGCGCTGGCGAGGCAGCGCCGCGCAGCCGGGCCTGATGATGGCGCTCGAGCGCGGCGGCCGTTGCGACGGCGTCATCTATCGCCTGCCGGATGGCGAGAAGCTCGGCCAGATCGAGAGATTGCTGCGGCGAGAAATCGACGACCATGAAAGCGTCAGCTCGGTCCGCTGGGTTCCGGTACGCACGGCGCAAGGATCGCTGCGGGCGCTGGGTTTCTGGGTCGGTGTGACGGGCAGGGGCACGTCGCTCAGGCAGCCGCTCGAAAGGGTGGCAAAGATACTGGCGCGCGCGTGCGGCCATATCGGTTCCGGCGCCGAATATCTTTACAACACCGTCAGCCACCTCGAGACATTCGGCATCCATGACCGCAATCTGTGGCGCCTGCAGGAGCTCGTTGCCGACGAGATCAGGTCGATCCATCATTCCAGGATTGAAAGCCCTGAACCGGCGAACAACGCCGTGATGGCGATAACATGACTACCACTATCATGTTTTGTGCAAGCAATACAGCAGCTTGGCCGAAAATTGACCAATTGATAAAAAAATAAAACGTGCTAGCCTTCCTCGAAACAAAACAAGGGGAACTGGAATGGCGACTGGTCATTTCATCGAAGGCATAGCCGGCGGTCGGCTGTCTGCCGAGCAATACGCCGACAATTTTTCCGACCTGCATCCGGCGCTGGACCATCATGAGGCGCTGGTCGAAGCCGACCGCTGCTATTTCTGCTACGACGCGCCGTGCATGAATGCGTGTCCGACCTCGATCGACATCCCGCTGTTCATCCGGCAGATCGCGACCGGCAATCCGCTCGGTTCGGCCAAGACCATCTTCGACCAGAACATCCTTGGCGGCATGTGCGCCCGCGTCTGCCCGACCGAGACGCTGTGCGAAGAGGTGTGCGTGCGCGAGGTGGCGGAAGGCAAGCCGGTGCAGATCGGCCGGCTCCAGCGCTACGCGACCGACGTGGCGATGGATGAGGGCAAGCAGTTCTATAAGCGCGCCGAAGCCAGCGGAAAGACGGTCGCCGTGGTCGGCGCCGGGCCGGCGGGGCTGGCGGCGGCGCATCGCCTTGCCCGCCACGGCCATGACGTGACGATCCTCGAAGCGCGGCCGAAGGCCGGCGGCCTCAACGAATACGGCATCGCGGCCTATAAGAGCGTCGACGATTTCGCTCAGGCCGAAGTCGACTACGTCACTGCGATCGGCGGCATCGACATCCAGAACGGCAAGGCGCTCGGCCGCGATTTCCATCTGGCCGACCTTATCCGCAACTATGATGCGGTTTTCCTTGCCCTCGGGCTTGGCGGCGTCAATGCGCTGCGCGCCGAAGGCGAGGATACGGATGGCGTCGCCAACGCGGTCGAGTTCATCGCCGAACTCAGGCAGGCAAGCGACCTTTCCAGCCTGCCGGTCGGCCGCCGCGTCGTCGTCGTCGGCGGCGGCATGACGGCGATCGACGCCGCGGTGCAGTCGAAGCTGCTCGGCGCCGAGGAGGTGACGATCTGCTACCGGCGCGGCCAGGAGCATATGAATGCCTCCGGCTTCGAGCAGGATCTGGCCGCCGCGAACGGCGTCACAATCCGCCACTGGCTGCAGCCGAAGCGCGTCATTGCCGAAAACGGCAATGTGTCGGCCATCGAGCTCGAATACACCGCGATGAATGGCGACGAGCTCGCCGGTACCGGCGAGACGCTGACGCTCAGCGCCGACCAGGTGTTCAAGGCGATCGGCCAGAGCTTTGTGCCGGCTCATCTCAACGGCAGCGTTGCCTCCATCGAGCTCGAAGGCGGCCGCATCAAGGTCGATGCCGAAGGCCGCACCTCGCTGGCGAAAGTCTGGGCCGGCGGCGACTGCATCTTCGGCGGCGACGACCTGACGGTCTCGGCCGTGGCGCAGGGCCGCGACGCCGCCGAATCCATCCACCGGGCACTGACCTCTAACGGGAGGGCATGAGCATGGCAGACATCCGCAACACTTTCGTCGGCATCAAGTCGCCAAATCCGTTCTGGCTGGCTTCGGCGCCGCCGACCGACAAGGCCTACAATGTCGAGCGCGCCTTCAAAGCCGGGTGGGGCGGCGTGGTCTGGAAGACGCTTGGCGAAGAGGGCCCGCCGGTCGTCAACGTCAACGGCCCGCGCTACGGCGCGATCTGGGGCGCCGACCGCCGGCTGCTCGGCCTGAACAATATCGAGTTGATCACCGACCGCGACCTGCAGACCAATCTGCGCGAGATGAAGCAGGTAAAGATGAACTGGCCGGATCGGGCGCTCGTCGCCTCGATCATGGTGCCGTGCGAAGAGGAAAGCTGGAAGGCGATCCTGCCCTTGGTCGAAGAGACCGGCGCCGACGGCATCGAGCTCAACTTCGGCTGCCCGCACGGCATGAGCGAACGCGGCATGGGCTCGGCGGTGGGCCAAGTGCCGGAATATATCGAGATGGTGGTGCGCTGGTGCAAGCAGTACACACGCATGCCGGTCATCACCAAGCTGACGCCGAACATCACCGACATCCGCAAGCCGGCGCGGGCTGCCAAAGCCGGCGGCACCGACGCGGTGTCGCTGATCAACACGATCAACTCGATCACCGGGGTCGACCTCGACAGTTTCGCGCCGCAGCCGACCATCGACGGCAAGGGCTCGCATGGCGGCTATTGCGGCCCCGCAGTGAAGCCGATCGCGATGAACATGGTGGCTGAGATCGCGCGCGATCCGGAAACGCACGGCCTGCCGATCTCGGGCATCGGCGGCATCACCACCTGGCGGGATGCTGCCGAATTCATGGCGCTCGGCGCCGGCAACGTGCAGGTCTGCACGGCGGCAATGACTTATGGCTTCAAGATCGTGCAGGAGATGATCGCGGGGCTGGAGAACTGGATGGACGAGAAGGGCCACGCCTCGCTCTCCGACATCATCGGCCGCGCCACGCCCAACGTGACCGACTGGCAGTATCTCAACCTCAACTTTGTCGCGAAGGCGCATATCGACCAGGACGCCTGCATCAAATGCGGGCGCTGCCACATCGCCTGCGAGGACACCTCGCACCAGGCGATCACCAGCATGGTCGACGGTGTCAGGCATTTCGAGGTGATCGAGGCCGAATGCGTGGGGTGCAATCTTTGCGTCAATGTCTGCCCGGTCGAGGGCTGCATCACCATGGAGCCGCTGGCGGCCGGCGTGCTGGACCAGCGCACGGGCATGCCGGTGTCGCCGGTCTACGCGAACTGGACGACGCATCCGAACAATCCGATGGCCAAGGTGGCCGCGGAGTAGGGAACAGGCGTTTGAACGAATGCGGCGCCTTCGGGCGCCGTTTTCGTTCCCTCTATTGCAGATAAAAATTATCCATGATAAGTATTATCCATGAATTGGAGCGAAGGACCGTGAAGCTGGGAGAGGGCGTCGAAGCGGCGATCCACTGCGCCGCCATGCTTGCCGGCGTCGAGGGCAACAGCACCATGTCGGGCGCGGCCATGGCCGAGGCGTTCGGCCTATCGCCCAGCTATCTGCTGAAACACCTCAATCAGCTGACAACGGCGGGTATCCTGGAATCGGTGTCGGGGCCGGCCGGCGGCTACAGGCTTGCGCGGCCGGCCGAGCGGATCACGCTGCTCGACATCGTGCTTGCGGTCGAGGGCAGGGAGCCTGCCTTTCGCTGCGGCGAGATCCGCCAGCGCGGCCCGGTCAAGCTCGACGCCAAGGCCTATGTGAAACCGTGCGGCATCAATGCCGCGATGCTGAAGGCCGAGCGCGCCTATCGCGCCGCGCTTGCCGAGGCAAAGCTCTCCGACATCGTCGCCGATTTCATGAACCACGCCGATCCCCGCACGGTCGCCGCAAGCTGCGCCTTCGTCGAGCGCCATCAGCGGCCGCAGAAAGTTCAACAACCAAGCAAACGTGAAAGGTAAAGAGAATGAAACAGAGGCTGCAGTTCTTCGCCAAGGCGCCGGAGATCATGAAGGCGGTGATGGCGCTCAACAAAGCTGTCGAGGAGTGCGGGCTGGAAGAAAGCCTGATGCACCTGGTCAAGCTCAGGGCCTCGCAGATCAATGGCTGTTCCTATTGTGTCGAGATGCACAGCCGCGAGGCAAGGCGCGATGGCGAAACAGAGCAGCGGCTTTATCTGGTCGCCGCCTGGAAAGAGTCGCCGCTGTTTTCCGAGCGCGAGCGCGCCGCGCTTGCCTGGACCGAGAAGGTGACGAACATCTCCGACAACGGCGTTCCCGACGATCTCTACGCCAGGACGCTGGAGCAGTTCTCCGAGGAGGAGCTGGTCAAGCTGACAGTCGTGATCGGCATGATCAACACCTGGAACCGGCTCTGCGTATCCTTCCACGCCATTCATCCGATGCCGGCCGCCAAGGCTGCCTGACGATCCAAAGCCGCGCGGATCCGCAAAACGTTCCGCGCGGCTTTCATTTGCGAGATCAATGACATCACTGACAATCTTCAGAACGAGATTCTGTTTGCCGTGTGCCTGCCGCATTCCGCGCAATCGATGGCGCGGCGTTAATCGCTTCGTCGCGATTGTCCTGTATTAGCAAATACAGGTTCGTCCGTCGGAGCGTTCATGGAGCAGAGCTGGACTGCATTCTGGGCACGCGTTTCGGATGGCTTCCACCAGGCGCTGTTTCCGTTCCGTGCAGTCGCCGAAGCCCTTGGCGGGCATCCGAGCGATATTCAGATATGGTGTTTTCTGTGCGGCGTCTTCTTCCTGGCGCTCGTCGGCGTGCAGAGCTACGGCGACATCATGCTCAAGCGACGCGGCGTCCTTGCCACCGGCAAGGTGGTCGGCATCGACAAGTCGGGTGACGGTCCGGATACGCCGGTCATCGAATTCGCCGACCGGCTGGGCACAACCTGGCGTTTCGAGTCGCATTTGCCGGTCAACGGAACGACCAGGAATGTCGGCGCACCGGTCGACGTGATGTACGATCCGCTTCACCCGAAGCGGGCACGCGAAGTGGGTCGCCCGCTGATGAAGGCGATCCACCTGGTTGTCTGGTATGCGGTCGTCGCCGGGCTGATGGCGCTCGCCTTCTGGCCCGGATTTATTTCCGACTGACCGGCCGACGGATCACGCGGCAAAGCGCAGGCCGCCGTCGCAAGTCAGCACCTGGCCGGTCATGAAGCCGTTGGAAACCAGGAAGGCGATCGCGTCGGCGACGTCTTCTGCGCGGCCGATGCGACCGACCGGCGTCTTGCCGGCGTACTCGGCAAAGACCGCCTGCCGCTGCTCGCCAGGCAGAAAATCCCACCAGGGCGTATCGATCACGCCGGGCGCCACGACGTTGACGCGCAGCGGCTTCAGTTCGACGGCCAGGATCGGGACCACGGTCAAAAGCATGCCGTTGATGGCGCCGATGCCGGCAATGCCGGGTGCTGCGATCTGCGCCGAGACGGCCGAAATGAAAGTGACCGATCCGGCTTTGTTCAAGGTTGGCAGGGCAGCTTGCAAGCAGGCTAGCTGCGGCTTGATCTTCTCGTCGACGCCGCTGCCGATGTCGGCAAGGTCGAGGGTCGCGAACGGCCCAAGGCCCTTGCCGCCGCTTGCGGCGAGAACGAGATGATCGAATGGGCCGAGACCATCGAAGAAGTGCTGGACCTCGTCGGGCTTGGTCGCGTCGAAAGCGGCCTTGCCGACGGCGCCGCGGAGGCTCTTCGAGGCGTTCTTCAGCTTGTCCTCGTGGCGGCCGGTGATCGTCACCTTCATCGGGGGGCTGAGCAGCCGTTTGGCTGTGGCAAGGCCAATGCCGGAGGAGCCGCCGATGATGACGCAATGTTCGATGCTCATGGATGCTGTTCCCTGGATGTGGAGGATGGATGGCGGGTCAGTTCGAGACTGAGCGCCCGCAACCGGCTGCGGGCTTTCTCGTCATAGGCCTGGGCATCGGCGCGCGATTCCCGCTGGCCATCGAAATAGAGGCCGCTGCGCCCTTCGAGCGCCGGAGAGATTGCCAGGTTGAGGATCGCGTCGGCGCCGGTCTCGACCGAGCTCCACGGTGTGATGCCGGCCTGCCGGACCATGGTGGTATCCATGTAGCTTGCCGGATGGAGCGCATTGACGGTGACGCCGCTGCCGTCGAGCTGCTCCGCCAGATCGATGGTGAACAAGAGCTGCGCCAGCTTGCTCTGGCAATAGGCGCGCACGCCGCTGTAGCCGCGGGCCAGATTGACATCGTCGAAATCGATCGCCTGCTGGCCGGCCGAGGCGACATTGACGATGCGCGCCGGCGCGCTTGCCTTCAGCAGGGGCAAAAGCTCCGACGACAGCAGGAAGCCTGCGAGATAGTTGACGGCGAAGCGCATTTCGTAGCCGTCGGCGCTTACTTGCCGTTTTGCGCCTTCGCCGCCCGTGCCGACGCCGGCATTGCTGATCAATATGTCGAGCCGGTCGGTCCCTGCCCGCACGGCGTCGGCAAGGCGGCGCACTTCGGCGAGCGACGAAAGATCCGCAAGGAGAAATTCGGCGTTGCCGCCCTCGGCCTCGATGGCGGCGACTGTCGCCTTGGCGCGAGTTTGGTCGCGGCCATGCACCAGCACGCGGGCGCCGGCAGCGCCGAGCCTTTCGGCGACCACGCGGCCAACCCCGTTGGTCGAGCCGGTGACGAGAACGGTCTTGCTCTTAAGATCCATGTTCAGAGCCTCCTTATGCTGCTCTGAACGCAAGATGGGGCGCGGCGCGCAGGCCAAACAGTTCAAACTTTATCCTGGTATCGATACTGCTATAATAGCTGCATGGATGCCGTGCCCCATTCCCCTGAGGACAGCCGCCGCCGCGAGCTCGGCGCTTTCCTGCGCTCGCGCCGGGAGCGGCTCTCGCCTGCCGACATTGGGATTGCGAGCGGCGCCAGACGGCGCACGCCTGGGCTGAGGCGCGAGGAAGTGGCGATGATCGCCGGCGTCGGCACCACCTGGTATACCTGGCTGGAGCAGGGGCGGGACGTGCGGCCTTCGCTCGAGGTGCTGAGCGCGCTCTGCGAGGCGCTGCGCCTGGACGCCGTCGAGAAGCGGCATCTGTTCATCCTTGCCGGCCGCCAGCAGCCGGAGCGGCGCGCGGCGACGTCTGAAAAGGTCGACGCCACACTGCTCCACATGCTGGAGAGCCTCGTCCTGCAGCCGGCTTATGTGGTTGGCCGGCGTTGGGACGTGCTCGCCTGGAATCCGGCGGCGGTCGCCGTGTTCGGCGACTATGGCCTGCTGGAGGGCGATGCCCGCAACATCGTCCATCTGGTGTTCACCAGCCCGCATCACCGCCGGCTGCTGGTCGACTGGGAAGAGCTTGCCCGCGTGGTGCTCGCTTCGTTTCGCGCGGAGAGCGCCAAATATGTCGGCGATCCGGATTTCGAGCGGCTGATCGCGCTGATGACGCGCACAAGCCCGGAGTTCCGTGATTGGTGGCCGCGGCGGGACGTGGCGAGAAGGCTGACGGGAGTGAAACATGTCCGCCATCCCATTGTCGGCCCGATGGCTTTCGAGCATATGAGCCTGTCGATCGACGACGGCTCGGACATGCGGCTGATCGTCTACACGCCGTTGGCCGAGCAGAATACGATCGCCAAGCTCAAGATGCTGCTCGACGCCCAGCCCGTTCAGAAGCGTAGCGCGTAAGGTTAGGTGGCAGCAGCCCCTCAACTTCGTCATCCACGGGCGGAGCGGGAGCGAAGCGGACGCCACGGTCAGCAACAATCGAACGGCTGGCCAGTTGTGCCAGCCCGTTGAGCTGTTATGACGACGCTAAGCTTTCGGCTTCAGGCCGTCGAGGAACAGTTGCTCGAGGAACCGGGCGGCATCCTCGAAGCGGCCGTCGCCGCCGCGGTCGGGACCGAGCACGGCGCGCACCTGGACGTCGAAATCGGCGTAATGCTGCGTCGTCGCCCAGATCGAGAAGATCAGATGCCAGGGGTCGGTGCGGGCGATCTTGCCGGCGCGCATCCAGCCCTTGATGACGGCGGCCTTCTCCTCGACCAGCGTTTTCAGCTCGCCTTCCAGCATCGGCATGATGCGCGGCGCGCCCTGCAGGATCTCGTTGGCGAAGAGCCGGCTTTCGCGCGGAAAATCGCGCGCCATTTCGAGCTTGCGGCGGATGTAGCTTCTGAGCTCGGTCATCGGATCCCCGATATCGTCGAGCTCGCGGAGCGGCGCCAGCCAGGTGTCCAGGAGCCGCTGCATCAACGTCTCGTGAATGTCCTCCTTGCGGCGGAAGTAATAGAGGAGGTTCGGCTTCGACATGCCGGCGGCTTCGGCGATCTGGTCGATGGTCGAGCCGCGAAAACCGTTGGCGGAGAAGACTTCCAGCGCGGCTTCCAGGATGAGCTCGCGCTTTTCCTGCTGGATGCGGGTGCGGCGTGGAGCTGAGCCTTCCATCGTGTCCGTCATCCTTGCCGGCTGGCGCCGTGCGGGCTCCCTGGACCAATTCTCTGGACCAGTTTTTCTCCGAGCCGTGGAGCGCGCTTTCGATGCCGCATTTCCGTTAGTAGTCCCCTTGACCGCCGACAGGGCGGTGCTAACGTTTGTCCAACCGGTCAAAATTTTGCGTAGCACGAAAACGCAACGAAGACCAAGCCTTGGGAAGACCAAGCGTTAGCGCACCGAAACAGGTTACAAGGGGAAATCTTGGTCATGTCCAACCGGCTGAAAGTCACGCCGAACGATCTCAGCGCATTCTGGATGCCGTTTACGGCAAACCGGCAGTTCAAGCAGGCGCCGCGCATGTTCGTGTCCGCCAAGGACATGCACTACACGACGAGCGATGGCCGCAAGGTGCTCGACGGCACTGCAGGCCTCTGGTGCGTCAACGCCGGCCACTGCCGGCCGAAGATCACCGAGGCCATTCAGCAGCAGGCCGCCGAACTCGACTATGCGCCGGCCTTCCAGATGGGCCACCCGATCGTCTTCGAGCTGGCGAACCGCCTTGTCGATATCGCGCCGAAGGGCATGGACCATGTGTTCTTCACCAATTCGGGTTCGGAATCGGTCGAGACCGCGTTGAAGATGGCGATCGCCTATCACCGTATCCGCGGCGAGGGCTCGCGCACCCGGCTGATCGGCCGCGAGCGCGGCTATCACGGCGTCAATTTCGGCGGCATTTCGGTCGGCGGCATCGTCGCCAACCGCAAGATGTTCGGCACGCTGCTCGGCGGCGTCGACCATCTGCCGCACACGCATCTGCCGGAGAAGAACGCCTTCTCGAAGGGCGTGCCTGAGCACGGCGCCGAACTGGCGAACGAGCTGGAGCGTCTCGTCACCCTGCATGACGCCTCGACCATCGCGGCGGTCATCGTCGAGCCGGTCGCAGGCTCGACGGGCGTCATCCTGCCGCCGAAAGGCTACCTGCAGAAGCTTCGAGAAATCTGCACCAAGCATGGCATATTGTTGATTTTCGATGAAGTGATCACTGGCTTCGGCCGTCTCGGCGCACCGTTCGCGGCGGATTATTTCGGCGTCACGCCGGATATCATGACAACGGCCAAGGGCGTCTCCAACGGCGTCATCCCGATGGGCGCAGTTTTCGTGAAGAAGGAAATCCACGACGCCTTCATGAACGGCCCTGAGCACATGATCGAGTTCTTCCACGGCTACACCTATTCGGGCAATCCGATCGCCTGCGCCGCGGCCCTAGGGACGCTGGATACCTACAAGGAAGAAGGCTTGCTCACGCGCGGCGAGGAACTGGCACCTTACTGGGAAGACGCGCTGCACTCGCTGAAGGACGAGCCGCATGTCATCGACATCCGCAATATCGGCCTGATCGGCGCGATCGAGCTGGCGCCGATCGCCGGTAGCCCGACCAAGCGGGCCTTCTCGGCCTTCGTCAAGGCGTTCGAACGCGGCGCACTGATCCGAACAACCGGCGACATTATCGCGCTGTCGCCGCCGCTGATCATCACCAAGGGCCAGATCAACGAACTGATCGACCATGTCAGGGACGTTCTGCGCTCGATAGACTAAACTGCTCAAACCGGTCGGGCGGCGACGGGAACCGCCGCCCGACCGGAGACCTGAAATGAGAGGACTTGGAATGGCCGCCCCCGGCGAGAATCTGCGAATCAATTCAGACCGTTTGTGGGATTCCATCATGGAGATGGCGAAGATCGGCCCCGGCATTGCCGGGGGCAACAATCGCCAAACGCTGACCGATTCCGACAAGCAGGGCCGCGAACTGTTCAAGTCCTGGTGCGACGAGGCCGGGCTCACGATGGGCGTGGACCAGATGGGCACCATGTTCATGACGCGGCCCGGCACCGATCCGGACGCGCTGCCGGTCTATGTCGGCTCCCACCTCGATACCCAGCCGACCGGCGGCAAATATGACGGCGTGCTCGGCGTGCTCTCTGGCCTGGAGGTCGTTCGCTCGCTCAACGATCTCGGCATCAAGACCAAACATCCGATCGTCGTCACCAACTGGACGAATGAGGAGGGCGCCCGTTTCGCGCCGGCCATGCTCGCCTCCGGCGTGTTCGCGGGCGTTCACACTCAGGAATACGCCTATGCCCGCAAGGATCTCGACGGCGTGACCTTCGGCGACGAGCTGAAGCGGATCGGCTGGGTCGGCGACGAGAAGGTCGGCGCGCGCAAGATGCACGCCTATTTCGAGTACCATATCGAGCAGGGGCCCATCCTCGAGGCCGAGAACAAGCAGATCGGCGTGGTGACCCACTGCCAGGGTCTGTGGTGGCTCGAATTCACGCTGACAGGCAGGGAGGCGCATACCGGCTCGACGCCGATGAACATGCGCGTCAATGCCGGTCTTGCAATGGCGCGCATCCTGGAGATGGTGCAGACGGTCGCCATGGAGAACCAGCCCGGCGCCGTCGGCGGCGTCGGCCAGGTGAAGTTCTCGCCGAATTCCCGCAATGTGCTGCCGGGTACCGTGATCTTCACCGTCGACATCCGCTCGCCGGACCAGGCGAAGCTCGACAGCATGCGCGCCCGCATCGAGAAGGAAGCGCCGAAGATCTGCGAGCCGCTCGGCGTGAAATGCTCCGTCGAGGCGGTCGGCCATTTCGATCCGGTGACCTTCGATCCCACTCTGGTCGGGCGCGTGCGCACGGCCGCCGAGAAGCTGGGCTACAGCCACATGAACCTCATTTCCGGCGCCGGCCACGACGCCTGTTGGGCGGCCAAGGTCGCGCCGGCGACCATGGTCATGTGTCCCTGCGTCGGCGGGCTCAGCCACAACGAGGCCGAGGACATCTCCAAGGAATGGGCGGCGGCGGGCGCCGACGTGCTGTTCCACGCGGTGGTCGAGACGGCGGGAATCGTCGAATGACCGGATAGATAGACGTCACCTCGAAAAGCCGCTCGCAAAGAAGCGCGAAAAGATCAGGGGAACAGATATGACCAAAGTCATCAAGAACGGCACCATCGTCACCGCCGACCGCACCTGGAAAGCCGACGTGCTGATGCAGCACGGCAAGATCATCGCCATCGGCTCGAACCTGCATGGCGATCACGAGTTCGATGCCACCGGCTGCTATGTCATGCCGGGCGGCATCGATCCGCACACCCATCTCGAAATGCCCTTCATGGGCACCTATTCGGCCGACGATTTCGAATCCGGCACGCGCGCGGCGCTCTCCGGCGGCACGACAATGGTGGTCGATTTCTGCCTGCCGGCACCGCAGCAGTCGCTGCTCGAAGCGCTGCAGATGTGGGACAACAAGACCTCGAAGGCTGCCTGCGACTATTCCTTCCACATGGCGATCACCTGGTGGGGCAAGCAGGTGTTCGACGAGATGGCGACCGTCGTCGACAGGGGCATCACCTCGTTCAAGCACTTCATGGCCTATAAGGGCGCGCTGATGGTCGACGACGACGAGATGTATTCCTCGTTCCAGCGCTGCGCCGATCTCGGCGCGCTGCCGCTGGTCCATGCCGAGAACGGTGACGTGGTTGCCGCCCTTTCGCAAAAACTGCTTGCCGCCGGCAACAACGGCCCCGAGGGGCATGCCTATTCGCGTCCGCCGGAGGTGGAAGGCGAGGCGACGAACCGCGCCATCATGATCGCCGACATGGCCGGCGTGCCGCTCTATGTCGTGCATGTCTCCTGCGAGCAGAGCCATGAAGCCATCCGCCGGGCACGCCAGAAGGGCATGCGGGTCTATGGCGAGCCGCTGATCCAGCATCTGACGCTCGACGAGAGCGAATATTTCAACAAGGATTGGGACCATGCGGCGCGGCGCGTAATGAGCCCGCCTTTCCGCAGCAAGTGGCACCAGGATTCGCTATGGGCGGGCCTGCAGGCCGGATCGCTGCAGGTGGTGGCGACCGACCACTGCTCCTTCACCACCAAGCAGAAGCGCAACGGCGTCGGCGACTTCACCAAGATCCCGAACGGCACCGGCGGCCTCGAGGATCGTTTGCCCGTCCTTTGGACTACGGGCGTCAACACCGGTCGGCTGACGATGAATGAGTTCGTCGCGGTGACCTCGACCAATATCGCCAAGATCCTCAACATGTATCCGAAGAAGGGCGCGATCGTCGAAGGTGCCGATGCCGACATCGTGGTCTGGGACCCGAAACGCAAGAAGACGATCACGGCCAAGAACCAGCAGTCGGTGATCGACTACAATGTCTTCGAGGGCTTCGAGGTGACGGGGCTGCCGCGCTTCGTCTTTTCGCGCGGCGAACTGTCGATCGAAGAAGCGGACGTCAAGGCCAAGGTCGGGCACGGCGAGTTCGTGGCGCGCGAACCGAACGCCGCTGTCAACCGCGCGCTGTCGACCTGGAAGGAGATTAGCGCGCCGCGCAAGGTGGAGCGCACGGGCATTCCGGCGACCGGAGTTTGAGCGTGGGCGCAACTCACCTTCTCATCGGGGCAGCCGTGCTGCTGGCCGCCGGCCAGGCTTTCGCCGCCGGCATCGATCTTTCCAAGCCTTACGGCAACAAATCCGGCTGCATCAACAAGAATGGCCAGGAGGTATATGCCGAGGACATGCTGCTGTTGACCAGCGAGGCGTTCGTCACGGTCGCCAGCGCCTGCACCTTCACCGACAAGAAACCCCAGGCGGATGGCTCCCTCATGGTGACGGCGCAGTGCGAGGCGGAAGGCGAGGAGGGGCAGACGCCGGCCCAGTTCATCATCAAGCGCAGCGCCAAGAACGCCAAGAGACTGGTGATCGCCGACAAGGACGGCAATGCGATGGGAGAAGTCTCCCGGTGCAAATGACGGCAGTCCCGTCGATCTCAGGCAACAAACGCATCCAGTTCCGGCAGCAGCACCACGCTTTCCTGCTCGTTGGGATCGGTGCGGGCAATGACCGCGGAAGAGGGCGCGCCGCTCAAATTGGCGGGCAGATGCGGCACCCCGGCCGGAATGTAGAACAGGTCGCCGGCCTTGACGACGATGTGATGCTCGAGCCGGTCGCCATACCAGGTGTGGACCTCGCCGGAGAGCACATAGATCGCGGTCTCGTGATTCTCATGCATATGCGCCTTGGCGCGGGCGCCGGGCGGCATGGTGAGAAGATGCATACAAATACCGGAGGAGCCGACGGTTTCGGCGGCAATACCGGCGAAATAGCTCAAGCCTTGCTTGCCTTCATAGGTGCTTTCAGGGCGAATAAGATGACATGTGGGTTTAGGCGACATCGGCAGGGCTCCGGGCGTCGATCAAGTGGGACTGGACGAGTGGAAAGCAAGGCAATCGCAAAATCAATCGGATTCCGGCCGGTGCGGCAGCGGCTGCGAAAGACGGGTTTCTGCCGATGAGCGGACAATCGCCAGCCGTCGTTTCGGCAAGCAAGCTCGGCCTCACCTTCCAGACCAATGACGGTCCGGTGCAGGCGCTGTCCAATGTCGATCTCACCATCGGCAAGGGTGAGTTCGTCTCCTTCATCGGCCCCTCCGGCTGCGGCAAGACAACCTTGCTGCGCGTCATCGCCGATCTGGAGAAGCCGACCTCGGGAACGATCTCGGTCAATGGGATTTCGCCGGAGCAGGCGCGCGAGAAGCGCGCTTACGGCTATGTCTTCCAGGCGGCGGCGCTGTTTCCTTGGCGCACGATCGAGCGCAATGTGGCGCTGCCGCTGGAAGTCATTGGCCTCAGTCAGGCCGAGCAGGCGGAACGCATCAAGCGCACGCTCGAACTCGTCAACCTCTCCGGCTTCGAGAAGAAGTTTCCTTGGCAGCTGTCCGGCGGCATGCAGCAGCGCGCCTCGATCGCGCGCGCGCTCGCCTTCGACGCCGACCTGCTTCTGATGGACGAGCCGTTCGGCGCGCTCGACGAGATCGTGCGCGACCATCTGAACGAACAGCTCCTTGACCTTTGGGACCGGACCAACAAGACGATCTGCTTCGTCACCCACTCGATCCCCGAGGCAGTCTATCTGTCGACACGCATCGTCGTCATGTCGCCGCGGCCGGGCCGCGTCACCGACATCATCGAATCGACGCTGCCCCGCAAGCGGCCGCTCGACATCCGCGAGACGCCGGAATTCCTGGCGATCGCCGCGCGCGTGCGCGACGGCTTGAGGGCGGGGCACAGCTATGATGATTGAGGGGGTCACGAACGAGCGCGGGGGTAACCGTGCCTTCGTCATCCTAGGGCGGAGCGACGCGAAGCGGAGCGCAGACCCTAGGATCCATGCCGTGCCGTTGGCCGAATGGTTAGAACGGCGCAGAATATTCGATCGGGGCTCGGTACTGGAAGGTGTGTTCTGCACCGCTGCGGAGCGGAGAGGTAACGGCATGGATCCTAGGGTCTGCGCCGCGTCGCTTCGCTCCTTGCTTCGCCCTAGGATGACGAAGGAGGCGCACGGCCTTCGCTTCGATCCGGCCACCCTCTCCCCGGTGGGGAGAGGAGGGAGTCGGCGCTGATGGACCCCCTCCGTTCCAAGATCATCCCGGTCACCTCCATCCTCGCTGGCGTGGTAGTCCTCTGGTATGTCTTCGCCGTCATCCTCAACGCGCCGTTCCAGCGCGACCTCGACCAGCGGGCCAACGAGACCCCCGGCACGGTCGAATTCATCGGCAAGACATTGTCGCAGCCGAAGCCGACGCTGCCGGCGCCGCACCAGGTGGCGGTGAACTTCTTCGAGAACACCTTTTTGCGCAGCATCACCTCGAATCGCAGCCTGGTCTACAATGCCTGGGTGACGCTGTCCTCGACGCTGCTCGGCTTTGCCTTCGGCACGGCGCTCGGCATCGTCATCGCGGTCGGCATCGTGCATGTGACGACGCTCGACCGAAGCCTGATGCCGTGGATCATCGCCTCGCAGACGATTCCGATCCTGGCGGTGGCGCCGATGATCATCGTGGTGCTGGCGGCGGTCGGCATCACCGGGCTGATCCCGAAGGCGCTGATCTCGACCTATCTGTCGTTCTTTCCGGTCGCGGTCGGCATGGTGAAGGGATTGCGCTCGCCCGAGCTCATGCATCTCGACCTGATGCACACCTATAACGCCAGCGCCTCGCAGACCTTTTGGAAGCTGAGGGTACCCGCATCGGTGCCGTTCCTGTTCACCTCGATGAAGGTGGCGGTGGCGGCAAGCCTCGTCGGCGCCATCGTCGGCGAATTGCCGACGGGTGCTGTCGCCGGCATCGGCGCCAAGCTGCTCTCCGGCGCCTATTACAGCCAGACCATCGATATCTGGTCGGCTTTGGTCGCAGGCTCCATCGTCGCGGCGCTGCTAGTGATGGTGGTGGGTATCGCCGGCCGCCTGGCCGACCGCGCCATGGGCGGGAGGCCGGCATGACCTGGCCGAAATCGTCCTGGCAAGCGGTGCTGGCGATCCTTTTTTGCATCGTCGCCTTCGCGCTCGGCGCGATGTCGACACCGGAAGCGGCTGCGCTCGCCGAGCCTGCCGCGACGGTTGCCTTCCCGTACATGGGCACCAAAGGTCTCATCCTCGGATTGCTGCTGATCGCGGCGCTGGTTTCGACGCTGAGACTCGCGCCACTTGTCGAAGCGGTTGTCCTGTTCGTCGGCGCCCATGTCGCCGCGTGGCTTTTGGTCAAGGGCATCGGCGGCTTCGAGGGCACGGCACTGGCGCCGTACTTTCTGGTTCTCGCTGCCGCCTGGCTGCTTGCCTGGCGCTGCGTCGCGCTGTTGTCCTCGCTACGGCCTGCTTCCAGCGGCGCCAAGACGGCGCTGCGCCTGATCATTCCGGCGATCTTCGGCGCCTGGATCCTGATCATCTGGGAAGCGGTGACGCGCGGCGCCGGCATCCCGTTCATCCTTTTGCCGCCGCCGAGCGCCATCGGCGCGCGCATCGCCAACTCGCTGCCGATCCTGGGGTCGGATGTGCGGCAGACGATCTTCAAGGCGGTGCTGATCGGCTACATCGTCGGCAATCTCGCCGGCTTCGTCGTCGCCATCCTTGCCGACCGTGTGCCGTTCCTCAGGCGCGGGCTGCTGCCGATCGGCAACATGGTGTCGGCGCTGCCGATCATCGGCGTCGCACCGATCATGGTCATGTGGTTCGGCTTCGACTGGCCGTCCAAGGCGGCGGTGGTCATCATCATGACCTTCTTCCCGATGCTGGTGAACACCGTCGCCGGACTTGCGGCCTCCGGCCACATGCAGCGCGATTTGATGCGCACTTATGCGTCGGGCTACTGGCCGACCTTGCTGAAGCTGAGGCTGCCGGCGGCAATGCCGTTCATCTTCAATGCGCTGAAGATCAATTCGACGCTGGCGCTGATCGGCGCCATCGTCGCGGAGTTCTTCGGCACGCCCGTGGTCGGCATGGGATTCCGCATTTCGACGGAAGTCGGGCGGATGAACATCGACATGGTCTGGGCCGAAATCGCAGTTGCAGCACTGGCGGGTTCGGTCTTTTATGGCGTGGTCGCTCTTGTCGAGAGAGCCGTCACGTTTTGGCATCCCTCTGTCCGTGGTGGATAGGGGCGGTGGGTTTGGGTGCTAACTTCAGAGGGTAAAAACATGAAAAGACTGGTAATTTCTGCTCTGGCCGGAGCGATGTCGCTGGCCGCTTTCCAAGCGATGGCGGCCGACAAGGTGACCCTGCAGCTGAAATGGGTCACGCAGGCCCAGTTCGCCGGCTACTACGTCGCCAAGGCCAAGGGCTTCTACGAGGCCGAAGGGCTCGACGTCGACATCAAGCCGGGCGGGCCGGATATCGCGCCCGAGCAGGTGATCGCCGGCGGCGGCGCCGATGTGATCGTCGACTGGATGGGCGGCGCGCTGGCCGCCCGTGAAAAAGGCGTGCCGCTGGTCAATATCGCCCAGCCGTTCAAGAAGGCCGGCATGGAGCTGGTCTGCCCGAAGGACGGCCCGATCAAGACCGAAGCCGACTTCAAGGGCCACACCCTCGGCGTCTGGTTCTTCGGCAACGAGTACCCGTTCTATGCCTGGATGAACAAGCTCGGCCTCAAGACCGATGGCGGCAAGGACGGCGTCACCGTGCTGAAGCAAAGCTTTGACGTGCAGCCGCTTATCCAGAAGCAGGCCGACTGCATCTCGGTCATGACCTATAACGAATATTGGCAGCTGATCGACGCCGGCTACAAGCCGGAGCAGCTCACCGTCTTCAACTATTCGGCCATGGGCAACGACCTGCTCGAGGACGGGCTCTACGCGCTGGAGAACAAACTCAAGGATCCGGCCTTCGAGGACAAGATGGTGCGCTTCGTGCGCGCCTCGATGAAGGGCTGGAAATACGCCGTCGACAATTCGGATGAGGCGGCCGAGATCGTCATGGACAATGGCGGCCAGGACGAGAACCATCAGAAGCGCATGATGGGCGAAGTCGCCAAGCTGATCGACAATGCCGACGGCAAGCTTGATCCCGCCACCTATGAGCGCACCGCCAAGGCGCTGCTCGACCAGAAGATCATCGCCAAGGAGCCATCGGGCGCCTACACGACCGCGATCACCGACAAGGCGATCAAGTAAGGTTTGACCTCGCCAGTCGAGACTTAAGGGGGGCGGGTTACCGCCCCTTTTGCTTGGCTGCGGTAAAATATCCGTGTGCGGGGATACAAGCGGCCTGCCAACCGTTGCAGTGGGGCATCCGCGCGCCCGGGGAGTCGCGGCGGGGCGGATGCGCGCCAGCCAAGGAGGTTCTCCAATGCGCATCCAATCATGGCCGATGCTTTCGGCCCTTGCTGTCTCGACCGCTTTCCTGCTCGCATCTCCGGCCTTGGCCGAAACTGTGAAGTACAATGCGACGCTCGACGGTAGCCAGCAGAGCCCGCCCGTCACCACCAAAGGCAAGGGAACCGCCACATTCACCTTCGACACCGCCAAGAAGAAGCTCAGCTGGAACGTCAAATATTCCGGCCTCAGCGGAACTGCGACGGCTGCTCACATTCACGGGCCGGCCGCATCGGGTGAGAACGCACCTCCGGTGATCCCATTCAAGAAGCTCAAGAGCCCGATCAAGGGATCGGCGACGCTGACCGACGCGCAGGCGGCCGACCTCGAGGCCGGCAAGTACTACGTCAACGTCCACACCAAGGCGAATCCGGACGGCGAGATCCGCGGCCAGATCGAGAAGGCCGGCGGATCGATGTAGCGGAGTTTCCTCAGGCAGGAACGAGGGGGGCGACCACCTCGTTTCTTCTGCCCGATCAGGACTTGTCGCGTATCTGTGTCAGCGTGCGGGTCGGCGTGATCGCTTCGGGATCGAGCCTGATCTCGACGATCGCCGGCTTGCCGCTGGCGCGTGCGCGCTCGAAGGCTGGAGCGAAATCTTCGGTTTTCTCGACGGTCTCGCCATGGCCGCCATAGGCGCGGGCGAGGGTGGCGAAATCCGGGTTTTTGAGGTCGGTCGCCACGACGCGGCTCGGATATTCCCGCTCCTGATGCATGCGGATCGTGCCGTAAATGCCGTTGTTGACGACGACCACGATGATCGGCAGGTCGTATTGCACGGCGGTCGCGAACTCCTGCCCGTTCATCAGAAAACAGCCGTCGCCGGCAAAAGCGATGACCTCGCGATCCGGGTACAGGGCTTTGGCCGCGACCGCGGCCGGCGTGCCGTAGCCCATCGAGCCGGAAGTCGGCGCCGCCTGCGTGGCGAAGCGGCGGAAGCGGTGGAAGCGATGCACCCAGGTGGCGTAGTTGCCGGCGCCGTTGGTGAGGATGGCGTCTTCCGGCAGCGCCTTTTCCAGATAGGTCATGATCAGCCCCATCTGGACGGCGCCGGGGCCGGTCTGAGGCGGCGTCGACCATTCGAGATAGGCGGCATGCAGCTTTGCCGTCTCCACCGCCCAACCTGGCGCGGCCGGACCTCTGCGTCTGGCGAAAGCCCGCACAAAGGCGGCCGGGGAGGCGTTGATCGCCAGGGTCGGCCGATAGACGCGGCCAAGTTCGCCGGCGTCGGCGTGGACATGCACCAGCGTCTGGTCCGGGTAAGGGCTTTTCAACAGCGTGTAGTCCGAGGACGGCATCTCGCCCATGCGGCCGCCGATGAGCAGCACCAGGTCTGCCTGCTTGATCGCTGCAGCGAGCTTCGGATTGATGCCGATGCCGACATCGCCGGCATAGTTCGGATGCAAGTGGTCGAACAGCATCTGGCGGCGGAAGGAGCAACCGATAGGCAGTGACCACGCCTCTGCGATACGGGTGACGTCTTGAACCGCTTGAAAATCCCAGCGCGTGCCGCCCAGGATGGCAATTGGCCGTTTGGCGGCATTGAGCAGGGCCTCAAGCCGGTCGAGTTCGGCTTCACCAGGGCTTGTTTCGACCGGCGTATGAGCCAGCGCCGTTGGGGCCTCGACCTCGCTGGTCAGCATGTCCTCGGGCAGCGAGATGACGACCGGGCCAGGGCGGCCTGACGTCGCCACCGCGAAGGCGCGGGTGACGAATTCCGGGATCCGCGAGGCATCGTCGATCTCGACCACCCATTTGGCGATGTCGCCGAAGAAGCGCTTGTAGTCGACCTCCTGAAAAGCCTCGCGTTCCTTGGCGTGACTGGCGACCTGACCGATGAACAGGATCAGCGGCACCGAATCCTGCATGGCGATATGAATGCCGGCCGAAGCGTTGGTGGCGCCGGGGCCGCGGGTGACAAAGCAGATGCCGGGCTTGCCGGTCAGGCGCCCCTGGCAGTCGGCCATCATCGCCGCGCCGCCTTCCTGACGGCAGACGATGGTGCGGATCGGCGAGTCATGCAGCGCGTCGAGCACCGCCAGATAGGATTCGCCGGGAACGCAGAAGATGCGGTCGGTGTCGTTCGCTTCGAGCGCCTCGACGATCAATTGTCCGCCGGTCTTCATTTTCCTGATCTCTCCAGTTCGGCAAGGATTTCCTCAGTGTGCTCGCCGAGACGCGGCGAGGGGCGCTCATAGACCAGCGGCGTGCCCGACATCACCATCGGAGCGCGTACCGAAGGCAGCAAATTGCCATGACCGTCGTCGAGGTCGAGCTTCATGCCGCGCGCGATCGTCTGCGGGTCGGCGAACATCTGGCCGATCGTGTTGATCGGGCTTGCCGGCACGCCGGCCGCCTCGAGCTTCGCCAGCAGCGGATCGCGATCCCACGTGGTCAGCGTCTCGATGATCCGCTCACGCAGCCTGGCGCGATTGGCGACGCGGGCGGGGTTGGTGACGAAATCGGAATCGGCGGGCAACTCGGTCAGCCCGACCACTGAGCAGAACTTGGTGAACTGTCCGTCATTGCCGATCGCGAGGATGATATGACCGTCCTTGACCGGCAGCACCTCGTAAGGCGCGATGTTCATATGCGCGTTGCCCATCTGCACCGGCGACTTGCCCGAAACCAGATAGTTGAGGTTCTGGTTGCCGAGCGCCGAGATCTGGCTGTCGAAGAGCGCCATGTCGATATGCTGGCCTTCGCCGGTCTTTTCGGCATGGCGAAGCGCCGCCTGGATGGCGATCACCGAATAAAGGCCGGTGAACAGGTCGGAGATGGCGACGCCCGCCTTTTGCGGCTCGCGGCCGGCCTCCCCGGTGATCGACATCATGCCGGCCATCGCCTGGATGATGAAATCGTAACCGGCGCGGGGCGCGTAGGGCCCGTCCTGGCCAAAGCCGGTGATCGAGCAATAGACCAGGCGCGGGTTGATCTTCTTCAGGCTGTCATAGTCGAGCCCGTATTTCTTGAGACCGCCGAGCTTGAAGTTCTCGATCAGCACGTCGGCCGTGGCGACGAGGCGGCGGAGCGTTTCGGCGCCCTCGGGCTTGGAGAAATCGATGGCGATCGAGCGCTTGCCGCGATTGCAGGAGTGATAATAAGCCGCCGAAAGGTTCTCGCCGTCATGGCTCATGACGAAGGGCGGGCCCCATTTGCGGGTGTCGTCGCCGCCGTCCGGGCTCTCGACCTTGATGACATCGGCGCCGAGATCGGCGAGCAGCTGCCCGGCCCAGGGGCCTGCCAGGATGCGGGCGAGTTCGATAACGCGGATGCCTTTCAGCGGGGGTTCAGCCATGGATCACCGTGAGTGGTCGAAAGCGCAGCGTCTACCAACAGAGGTCGCCCCTGTCACGACCCATGCAATGGGCCAATGCCGCTAGAGCCGGATGATTTCAGGTCAAGTCGACCTGAAATCTGAATCCGGCTCTAAGTCAAATACATAGAGCATGATGTCGTCCGAAAACCGCTCCACACTTTTCGGCAGCATGCTCTAGCGTTTCAGCGTATGATCCGCCCAGGCGGCGAAATCATTCATGATGATGTCGCGGTTGACCTCGTTCAGGCTTTCGTGGCGGGTGTCGGCGCAAACCTTTGAGACCAGATTCGAAAAGCCCATTTTGTCCATACGCCGGGCAAGGTGGTGAACCGCTTTGCCATAGTTCGATGCTGGATCCTTCTCGCCGCCGATCAGATTGACGAAGAGGTCGCGGCGCACGCCGGCGAAGCTCGAATCCCTGCCGGCGTAGAGCGCCATCTTGACCACATCGCGCCACATGGAGATGGAGGCGTCCCAGCCGCAGAGCGGGTCGGCGATGTATTTGTCGACCTCGACCGGATCGCGCGACAGCCAGTCGAACAAGGTCCGGTGATTGGGCACGGCCTTGCCCCAGGCCTGGAAGGTCAGCTTGGCCAGCAAGCGCGAGGGTACATCGGAGCCCAGCCGCATCCTTTCCCAGCCGAGAATGCCCAGGGCCAGCTGGCCGAGCAGGCCTTGCGAGAAATTGCCGTTCCAGATCGCTGCGGCATGGACGCGTTTGGAATACCGCAAGACGAAATTCAGCGCGATCGAGGCACCGAGCGAATGTCCAAAGATGATGACGGGCAATCCCGGATGTTCGACGGCGATCAGGTCGTGGACCGCGCCGACATCGGCGATCACCTTGGCGATGCCGTCGGTATCGGCGAACCGGCCGAGCGGCGCATCGGACGCCTTTGTCGCGCCATGGCCGCGATGGTCGTGGGCGTAGACATGGAAACCGCGCGCGCCGAGGAAGTCGGCAAAGCGGGCGTAACGCGCCGCGTGTTCGGCCAGCCCGTGATTGATCTGAATGACGGCGCGCGGGGATGCCTGCGCATGTCTCACATAGAGGTTGAGGTCGGCCCCGGTCGGTGAGGCCAGCCTGGTCTGCTGGTCGAATGCCATGTGTCCTCCCTTGGCGACTGATGGGCGAGGGCTTCGGCTGCGTCAAGAGAGCGCGATCCTTTCGCGCCTATCGAGTGCGCTTATCGCTCTCCTGGGGATTATTTTCGCGCGGCGAAAAAGATCGCAATTCTGACACCTCGCCTGTTCTAATGTGGCGAATCCAATACGGTTCGATGATCGCCGGGAGAGCGGGAATGCGGGTTTGGACAGTATGGGGTTCGGTTGTTCTGGCCCTGGTTGGCGCCGGCACGGCGAAGGCCGATATGAAGATGAGCGGCACCTTCGTGGCCGACAGCGCCTGTCCGGCAACGCAAGCCATCAAGAGCGGCAAGAACCCCGGCAACGTGTCTACCGAAGCGGGACAAAGCTATCAGCTTCTGGCCGGCAACAAGGACGAGCCCACCCATTATCTCATCCAGGTTCCGGGCGCCGATCCGGAGCGACGCTGGGTGAAGATCAACTGCGGTCATGTCACCGGCGGCAGCGCGTCCGCCACGCCCTCGCCGGCCGATCCGATGAAGCCGGCGCAACCTGGTTCCGGCAAGCCTGAATATGTGTTGGCGCTGAGCTGGCAGCCCGCCTTCTGCGAGACCAAGGCCAGCAAGCCCGAATGCAAGGCGCAGAATCCCAACGAATTCGACGCCTCCCACTTCACGCTGCATGGGCTGTGGCCGCAGCCGAACGGCAATTTCTATTGCCAGGTGTCGGCGGGCGACAAGGCCAACGACAATCCCGCGCATTGGGGGGACTTGCCGCCGGTCGAACTCGACGCCAACACGCGCGCCGAGCTCGACCAGGTGATGCCGGGCACGGCGTCCAAGCTGGAGCGCCATGAATGGATCAAGCACGGCACCTGCTACGGCAAGAGCCAGCAAGAGTATTTCTCCGACGCGCTCAATCTGATGCGCGCGGTGAACGCTTCGCCGGTGCGCGATCTCTTCATCAAGAACATCGGCAAGCAGCTGACATCGGAGCAGATCCGCAATGCCTTCGACCAGGCCTTGGGCAAGGGTGCCGGCGACCGCGTGCGCGTCTCCTGCCTTGTCGATCCGTCGAGCGGAAGGCGGCTGATCGGCGAGCTGACGCTCGGTCTTTCCGGTCCGATCCGCCCCGACAGCAAGCTCGCCAACCTGCTGATCGCCTCGGCGCCGACCAGCAAGGCGGGTTGCCCGAAGGGCACGGTCGACGCAATAGGGTTCCAATAGGGCGTGCCACGCCCAGATTTTGCCGCCGAACCGAGCATGATCCCCGGCTGGTGAAGATCGCGACGTGCCGAAAGCGATTGCCGTTCGGCGCTTCATCGCCTACATAGCGCGCAACTCCACCCAATTCGACAGTTCAGTTTCAGGGAAAGCGCGCGTGGCTCGCCAGTTCATCTATCACATGTCCGGCCTGTCGAAGGCCTACGGCACCAAGAAGGTGCTCGACAACATCCACCTGTCCTTCTATCCGGACGCCAAGATCGGCATTCTCGGCCCCAACGGTTCGGGCAAATCGACCATCCTGCGCATCATGGCTGGGCTCGACAAGGAGTTTCAGGGCGAGGCGTGGCTGGCCGAGGGCGCGACCGTGGGCTACCTCGCGCAGGAGCCGCAGCTCGACAACAGCAAGACCGTGCTTGAAAACGTCATGGACGGCGTCGCCAGGAAGACGGCCATCATCGAGCGCTATAACGAGCTGATGATGAACTATTCCGACGAGACGGCGGACGAGTCGGCCAAGCTGCAGGACGAGATGGACCGGCTGAACCTGTGGGATCTCGAGCAGCAGGTCGAGATGGCCATGGACGCGCTGCAGTGCCCGCCGGCCGATTCCGAAGTGACCAACCTGTCGGGCGGCGAGCGGCGCCGCGTGGCGCTCTGCCGGCTGCTGCTCGAGCAGCCCGACCTGTTGCTGCTCGACGAGCCGACCAACCATCTCGACGCCGAGACCACGCAGTGGCTGGAAAAGCACCTGCGCGACTATCCGGGCTCGGTGCTGATCATCACCCACGACCGCTACTTCCTCGACAACGTCACCGGCTGGATCCTCGAGCTCGACCGCGGCCGCGGCATTCCGTACGAGGGCAACTACACCAAATATCTCGACGCCAAGGCCAAGCGCCTGATCCAGGAAGGCCGCGAGGACGACGCCCGCCAGAAGGCGATCTGGCGCGAGCGCGAATGGATCCAGTCCTCGCCGAAGGCGCGCCAGACCAAGTCCAAGGCGCGCATCAAGGCCTATGAGGAATTGGTCGAGCAGTCGCAGAACCGCAAGCCGACGGACACGCAGATCGTCATCCCGTCGAGCGAGCGCCTCGGCAACGTCGTCATCGAGGTCGAGGGCCTCAACAAGGGTTTCGCCGACGAGCTTTTGATCGAGGACCTGTCCTTCAAGCTGCCGCCGGGCGGCATCGTCGGCGTCATCGGCCCGAACGGCGCCGGCAAGACGACGCTGTTCAAGATGATCACCGGCCAGGAAACACCGGATGCCGGCTCGATCCGCAAGGGCGAGACTGTGAAGCTCGGCTATGTCGACCAGAGCCGCGACGCGCTCGACCCGAACAAGACCGTTTGGGAAGAGATCTCGGGCGGCGCCGAGGTCATCAAGCTCGGCAAGCACGAGGTCAACAGCCGCGCTTACTGCTCGTCCTTCAACTTCCGGGGCGGCGACCAGCAGCAGAAGGTCGGCAATCTTTCGGGCGGCCAGCGCAACCGCGTGCATCTGGCCAAGATGCTGAAGGGCGGCGGCAATGTGCTGCTGCTCGACGAACCGACCAACGATCTCGACACCGAAACGCTTGGCGCGCTGGAAGATGCGCTCGAAGCCTATGCCGGCTGCGCGGTGATCATCAGCCACGATCGCATGTTCCTCGACCGCATGGCGACCCACATGCTCGCCTTCGAGGGCGATGCGCATGTCGAATGGTTCGAAGGCAACTTCGAGGAATATGAGAAGGACAAGCTGCGCCGCCTGGGTGCGGAAGCGGCAACCCCGCACCGTATGACGCACAAGCGGCTGACGCGGTAACAAAGTCCACGGGCGGCGAACAGATATGAGGCTCTGAAATGGCTGACTGGTCCGCCGCCCAATATCTGAAGTTCGAGGACGAGCGCACGCGGCCCGCGCGGGACTTGGCGACACAGGTTCCGGTCGATTTCCCGCGCCGCGTCGTCGATATCGGCTGCGGTCCGGGCAATTCGACGGAGCTGCTGGTCGAGCGCTGGCCGGATGCCGAGGTCAGCGGCTTCGACACCTCACCCGACATGATCGAGAAGGCGAAGGCGCGGCTGCCCAACGTGAATTTCGCGCTAGACGATGCTGCGGCATGGCAGCCGGAACAGCCGGTCGACGTGATCTTCGCAAACGCTGTCTTTCAATGGCTGCCGGAGCATCCGGCGGTGTTCCAGCGGCTGATGGGGCTGCTCGCACCGGGCGGCGCCTTGGCTGTCCAGATGCCCGATAATCTTGGCGAACCCTCGCATCGGTTGATGCGCGACACCGCGGCCGAGATGCCGTTCTTGGCCAAGCTCAAGAGCGCCGCCCGCGCGCCGCTGCCCCCGGTTTCCTTCTACTACGATCTTCTGTCGCCGCTCGCCGATCGCGTGGATATCTGGCACACGATCTATAACCATCCCCTGGCCGATGCCGAAGCGATTGTCGAATGGGTCAAGGCGACGGGGCTCAAACCCTTCCTCGATCCGCTCGACGCGGACGAGAGGAAGACATTCCTCGAAAGCTACACCGCAAAGATCGCAATGGCCTATCCGAAGACGGCGAACGGCAAGGTGCTGCTGCGCTTCCCGCGCATCTTCATCATCGCCAAGCGGGCCTGACTGTCTCTGGTCAACTCATTGGGAACGCCGCGCGCAACAGAGATTTAAGCTGGCATAAACCGGCCAAATGCTCCAAGGGTAGCGCGCTCCGGCACAAGGCCGTGCCTCGGACGGATTGGACATGCATCGCGTCATCATCAGCGGCATCGGCGCCGAAATCCCCGAGCCTGTCATCACCAATGAAGAGCTGGTCGAAAGCTTCAACAGCTGGGTCGACACCGAGAATGCGCGCCGCGCCGTCACCGGCGAGACGCTGCTGCAGAAGTCGGACAGCGACTTCATCGTCCATGCGTCGGGCGTGCAGACCCGCCATGTGATCGAACGCGAAGGCATCCTCGATCCGACCCGCATGGCGCCGCGGATTCAGGCTCGGCCGGACGACGTGCTGTCGCTGCAGGCGGAGTTCGGCATCGCTTCGGCCAAAAAGGCGATCGCCCATGCCGGCGTGGAGGCGTGCGATATCGACCTGGTGATCTGCTCGGCCTCGCATCATCAGCGGCCTTATCCGGCGATCGCCATCGAGATGCAGCAGGCGCTGGGCACCAAGGGCGCGGGCTTCGACATGGGGCTCGGCTGCTCTTCCGCCGCGGCGGCGCTGCACATCGCGGTCAATCTGGTCAGGGCAGGGGCGCACAAGCGCATCCTGGTGTCGACGCCCGAAATCATCACCGGCCATCTCAACTTCCGCGACCGCCAGACGCATTTCATCTTCGGCGACGCCTCGGTCGCCATGATCGTCGAAGGGCTCGACCAGGGCGAGAAGCGGCCGGGACGCTTCGAGGTGCTCGACACGCGCACCTGGACGCAAATGTCGAACAATATCCGCACCAATCTCGGCTACCACACCCGCACTGCCCAGGACGATCCCTACCAGATCAAACTCGAGGGCAACCTGATCAAGCAGGTCGGCAACAAGGTGTTCAAGGAAGTCACGGTCGCAGGCCACAAATTCATCGTCGAGTTCCTGGCCGAGCATGGGCTGACGCCGCAAGGCATCCGCCGCTTCTGGCTGCATCAGGCCAATGCGCGCATGAATGCGATGATCCTGAAACTGGCCTTCGGCCATGATGTCGACCATGACCGCGCGCCGATGGTGCTGGAGCGGCTCGGCAACACGGCGGGCGCCGGCGCGATCGTGGCGCTGTCGGAAAACCATGCCGACATGAAGGCCGGCGATTTCGGTCTGCTCTGCGCCTTCGGCGCCGGCTATTCGATCGGTGGCGCGCTGCTGAGGATGTTGTAACCGGCTCAGGCGGGGACGAACGGCACCAACATCGGCACGCGCCTGGCATAGTCGTCATAGGCGGGGCCGAGCTCGCCGCGCAGGAAGCTCTCTTCCAGCCTGGCCTTGACGACGATGCCGACAAGCAGCAGGGCAGCGCCGGCAACACCCCCGACGGTGCCCTTGGCCGCCGTGGTGGCGATGATCGACACCAGCAGGCCGGTGTAGATCGGGTGGCGGACCAGCCGATAGGGACCGGTGTCGACCACGCGGTGATCGGCTTTGGCAGTGACGGTGCCCGACCACAGCCGGCCGAGATGCAGGCGCGCCCACCAGGCGAAAGCGATGCCGATGGCGATCAGCGCGACGCAGATCCAGGCCTCGGCAAGAGTCGGCGTCCACAGCCGCAGCCGGCCGACATAACCGTGCGCCGGCACGAACAGCAGCACTGTGCCGGCAAGCCACAGCACCCGGTAACGGGCCTCAGCCTTGAAGTCCGCGCGCTTTTGCGCTGGATCGGCCCACGCAGCGGCCAACACCCAGGACACCACCCAGGTCAGCCAGAGCGCGGCGATCGCATGTTGAACCTGCATCATCTGAACCCTCCCAAATTCGCGCGATCGTTATGTCGCCGGCGCGGCGGCAATGCGGCCAAACGTGAAAGCGAGCGGCATTCTCAGGTAAGAAAGTCGTGATCACCATCAAGCGTCGTGATCGGATCATCAGCGCTTTCGACTGGACCGAGTAGCCGAGCGTCTCTAGACCAGCGCTATGCAGGAAACGAACCTAGAGCTTTTCTCATCGGCGGAGCCGACGGTCGACATCGTCCCCGGCCGCAAGCTGACAGCACGGGCAGCGGCACTCTATCTCGCGCCGTTCGATCATTTCGAGACAAGGCCCGTGGAGGAATTGCGGCTAGGCTTCGACGGGATCGAGGGCGATTTCCACGCCGGCGCAACGCGGCGCTCCGGCGGGCGCGAGCCCTGGTATCCGCGCGGCACCGAGATGCGCAACGAGCGGCAATTGTCCCTGGTCGCCGCGGATGAGCTCGCCATCGTCGCCCACCGCATGGGCCTCGAGGAGATCAAGCCGGAATGGATCGGCGCCAACCTGCTGATCGAAGGCCTGCCGCATCTTTCGATGCTGCCGGCGGGGTCGCTGGTGTTCTTCAAGGGCGGCGTGACGATCAAAATCGACGGCCAGAACAAGCCCTGCCGGGTCGCCGGGCAATCGATCGCCGAACATGTCGACGCGGCGGATCGCGACGCAACCGCCTTGCTGTTTCCGAAGGCGGCAAAGAGGCTGCGCGGCGTGGTCGCCTGGCTCGAAAAACCCGGCATCATCAGGACCGGCGAAGAGATTTCGGTGCGGGTGCCGGAGCAGTGGATCTATCGCGCCTGATCCGGCTTCGGCTTTCATATCACCGGTTCAAGTCTCGCTCTGAGTGAACTGTTGGAGGCGTTTGGTCGTCATCCGTAGCTCACTGCGCTCGACCAGGCCGGATCCTCGTGCTTTTGCCAGTAGAGGCGCATCAGACGCTCAGTGATCGCGCCGACCTTGCCGTCGGCAACCGGAGCACCGTCGATCATCGTGACGGGCATGATGCCGCCGGCCGTCGAGGTGATGAAGACCTCGTCGGCTGTCCTGAGCGCGGCCATGCTGACATCCGCTGCAACCGCGGAAAGTCCCGCCTCGGCGCACAGGTCAAACACGGTGCGGCGCGTTATGCCGGGCAGCACGCCGACGGCGGGCGTAGTCAATTTGCCTGCCTTGACACGAAACACGTTGAAGCCCGGACCTTCGGCGACGTTGCCATTGAAGTCGAGGATCAGCGCGGTGTCGGCGCCACGGTCATAGGCATCGTAGAGCCCGCGCACCAAGTCCAGCCAATGGTAGTTCTTGATCGAGGGATCGATCGAGGCAGGTGGGATGCGGACCTTGTCGCTGATCGAGACATGCAGGCCGCTTCGCAACTGTTCGGCATCGGCGACCGAGCCGAACGGGACGGCGAAAGCCATGAACCGGTTGATCGCCTGACGCGGGTCGCGGCTGAAGGTCGGCGAGGCGCCGCGCGTGCACAGCATCTCGACATAGGCGGCGCGATGGCCCGACAGCGCGACGCAATTGTGCAGGATTTCGGCAACGCCGTCGCGGTCGAACGGGATGGTCATGCGAAGCTTTTCCAGCCCGCCAAAGAAGCGCTCGAGATGCAGGTCGAGACGGAAAAAGCGGCCGTCCCAGACATGGACCGTGTCGTAAGTGGCGTCGGAATGCAGAAAGCCCCAGTCCAGCACCGAGACCTTGGCCTGCGACATCGGCAGATATTGTCCATCCAGGTAAGCGACGCCGCGCGGATAGGCATGCGGATCGAGATGACGCTCTGATAGAACGGGTAGAGGCGCGGCAGGCGCGGAGGCGGCTTGGCTCATTTCGCTCCTTCTTCGTCGTTGTAGAAAGGCAGGCTAGCGTCCAGCTTCGAATGAAGTAGAGCCAGGCCAGCGTCGCTGCCTAGTCTAGTCTGTGCTTCACTCGTCCTCGTCATCCTCTTCCAGCAAGCGCGTCGCGCGCCAGCGGGTCAGCATCTCATTGGTTTGGTCGATGACAAAGAAGCGTGCGGAGTCCCGGTCATAGCCTTCGGCCAGCAATTTGTCGTAGTCGGTGTGTGCGTGGCGAACATGAGCGATGGTTGCCAGCCACACCGCGATCGTGGGCGGCAAGGTCTTCATATGCACGGCTCCGGCATCAGCACGGATTTTTTCCATGTCGGAATAGGGCGCGAGCGGCAAGAGCGCGGTCAGCGCCTTGGCAATCGCGCGGCGGCGGCCGGTCGGCGCGCTCATTTCTCCTCGCGTCCGGCAATGGCCGCTTCGGGGAAGGCATCGGTCGAAGCATAGTAGGGCTTGATGTCGATAACCGGCGTGCCGTCGAGCACGTCGATGGCGTCGATCTCGATCCGGCCAGCCTCGATATCGAGCGCGACGAGCTTCGCGACATGCAGGCCGATGGGGTTCGGTCGGGCAGGGGAGCGCAGCGAGAAAACCCCTTTCGGTTCAGCCGCATGGCGGGGTTTCTGCACAATCAGATTCCGTGGCGCGTGATCGAGCCAGGACAGGATGACGATGTGGCTGGCGCGATCGAGGTTCTGCAGCCCGCGGCGGTAGGGCTTGTCGATCAGGATGGCCGCAGTCCGGCTAGTCTCGCGGGCGGCGCGCATGTTCTTGGGGCAATCCTCGCGGCTCGTCCAAGGCGAGGCGATCCGGCCGATGAAGACGACATGGCCGTCCGGCGGCAGATCAGCCGGATCTTTTTCCAGGAGCGTCTCGCCCTCGCGTCTCTCGAACATCGTTCCAATCAATCTGCGGACGCAGGGCCTACAATGCGCGGATCATGGCTGCGCCATTTTCTTGTCCGGCTGCGACATAGCGCTTGCCAGGGTTTCAAATTCGACATAAACATATCTTTATATCTTTTAGCGAGAACCGTTCATGCATGCCACACTCGACACGATGGTAGATACATTGAAGGCGGCTGCCGAATCCAGCCGCCTGCGGATCCTGGTGCTGCTGTCGCGCGGGGATCTCACGGTCTCCGACCTTACCGAAATCCTTGGCCAGTCGCAGCCGCGCGTCTCGCGGCATCTGAAGCTGCTGCTCGATGCCGGGCTGATCGGTCGCTACCAGGAAGGGTCCTGGGCCTTTTTCAGGCTGTCGGACACAGACAGCTCGCGCGATTTCGTGCAGCGCCTGGTCTCGGGCGTGCGCGAAGCCGATCCGCAAGTGGTGCGCGACCTGGAGCGGCTCGCCGCTGTCAAGCGCAAGCGGCAGGACCGTGCCGCAGAGTATTTCTCGGAGAACGCCGCGAGCTGGGATCGCATCCGCTCGCTGCATGTGCCGGACCGCGCGGTGGAGGCGGCACTGCTCAAGCTTGTCGGCAAACGGCCGTTCCAGTCGATGCTCGACCTCGGCACCGGCACCGGCAGGCTGCTGGAGATCTTCGCGCCGCTCTACCGGCGCGGCGTCGGCATCGACATGTCGCGCGAGATGCTGACCGTGGCGCGCGCCAATCTCGACAAGGCCGGCGTCGCCAATGCGCAGGTGCGCCAGGGCGACATCTTCTCGCCGCCCGTCGAGCGCAACGCCTTCGATCTCGTCACCATCCACCAGGTGCTGCACTATCTCGACGATCCGGCCCGCGCCATCGGCGAGGCGGCGAGGCTGCTGCGTCCGTCCGGCAGGCTGGTGATCGTCGATTTCGCGCCTCACAATCTGGAGTTCCTGCGCGACCAGCACGCGCATATGCGGCTCGGCTTTTCCGACCGGCAGATCGGCGACTGGTTCGAGGAGGCAGGGCTTGACCTCGAAGAGAGCCAGGAGTTCGAGCCGCGCGGCCAGGCCGAAGCGAGACTCACCGTCAAGCTCTGGCTGGGGCGCGATCGCCGCCTGCTGATCGCCGATCCGTCCAACGACGCACTCCCAGCAAGGGAAACAGCCTGATGAACCAGTTCCGCTTTTCCCGCCGCCCCGATATTGGCGACAAGGTCCGGGTTTCGTTCGAGTTCTTCCCGCCGAAAACGGATGAGATGGAAGCAAGGCTCTGGGACACCGTCACAAGGCTCGAGCCGCTCAAGCCGCGATTCGTCTCCGTGACCTACGGCGCCGGCGGCTCGACCCGGGAGCGCACGGCGCGCACGGTGAAGCGCATTCTGCACGAGACGACGCTGACGCCGGCCGCGCATATGACCTGCGTCGATGCGGCCCGTCATCAGGTCGACGCCGTCATCCAGGAATTCGCCGGCATGGGCGTAACCCGCTTCGTCGCCTTGCGCGGCGATCCGGCCGCAGGCGTGGGGACCGCCTATCGTCCGCACCCCGACGGCTATGCCAACGGCGCCGAATTGGTCGGAGCGCTGAAGAGCGCCGGCGATTTCGACATCTCGGTCTCGGCCTATCCGGAAAAGCATCCGGAAAGCCCGGACTTCGCCACCGACATCGATATGCTGAAGCGCAAGGTCGACAATGGGGCGACGCGGGCGATCACCCAGTTCTTCTTCGACAACGACCTCTACGAGCGCTATGTCGAGCGCGCGCGCCGCGCCGGCATCTACATCCCGATCGTGCCGGGTATCCTGCCGGTGCACAACTTCACCCAGGTCGCCAATTTTTCCTCCCGATGCGGCGCGCTGTTGCCGGCGTGGCTGGCCGAGCGCTTCGAAGGGCTGGAGAACGATCCGCAAACGCATGCGCTGGTGGCCTCAGCGGTCGCGGCCGAGCAGGTCCATGATCTGGTCGAGCGCGGCGTCGGCGATTTCCATTTCTACACGATGAACCGTGCCGATCTGGTCTTTGCCGTCTGCCACATGATCGGCATCCGTTCGCATGAGGCGGAGGCGGCCGGGTCGGCCGCGGCCTGATACATCCCGCCAAAAGTGTGCAGCGGTTGTGGGAAACGATTCATCAAAACAAAGATTGAAACGGAAAAGGCCGGGCGGAACCCGGCCTTTCGAATTGGTTGGACTATCCTCGGTGCTGGTCTTCCCGGCTTCGGCGGATCAGGGAAGAACGCCCATGATAAGGGCGCCGATGAATGCAAACGCAGCGCAAATCATCAATGCGTTGATTGGCCTCGTCAGTCCCATGTCATAGCCTCCTCTTAAAAAGCTATGGCCGGAATCTAGAGTCATTTGGGTCACAGGCAAGCGGAAAATGTGCTGCATTGCGACGCGATTGTGGAATTTGCGACCTCGAATTTGCCGTTAGCCGTTGAAACTCTTCAGCAAAAATCGATTCAAACGTTTGTGAATAAATTATGGCGAAGCCGTGGCATGGCACCGCTACCATCGGCCGAACAGGCGCCCGTCGATGGTGATGAGGCCGATTCCGATCAGCGCCATGCCGCCCACTTCGAAGAGCTGCAGCCGCTCGCCGAGAAACAGGAATCCGAGCAGCACGGCACTCACCGGTACGATCAAAGTGACCAGCGAGGCGTTGGTAGCGCCGGCCGAGGCAACGACGTTGAAATAGAGGATGTAGGCAAAAGCTGTGGAGAGCAGCGCCAGCCCCAGCACAGCGGCCCAGACCGGCGGCGAGACCGAAGACAGTCCGGCCGGGCCGTAGGCAATCAGCACGACGGGGGTCATGATGATGGTCGACGCGGTCAGTTGCCCCGTGGCGATGACCGGCGAAGGCACCCCCTTGAAGCGGCGCGCGATCATCAGGGCAACCGCGTAGGACACCGAGGCGCCGATCAGCGCGAACTTGGCCCAGACCGGCCCGCCGAGGCCGGCAGCCAAACCAGGACCGATCATGACAGCTGTTCCTGCAACGCCGAGCGCGATGCCGGCCAGCTTGTTCCAGGTGAGTTTTTCGTCTGCGGTGAGCGCATTGGCGAGGAGCAGCGTCCAAAATGGCGTCGTGGAGTTGAGCACGGAGGCGATACCGGCGCCGAGCTCGGTCTGGCCGGCGAAGATCAGCGAAAACGGAATGAGGTTGTTGGCCAACGCCAGCAAGAAGAACAGGCCGGCGTGGGGAAAGGCGAGGCGGAAGGACGGGCCGCGGATCGCCAGATAGAGCTGAAGCGCGACCGCCGCGATGGCGACACGAAACAGCACCAGCGCCAGCGGATGGATCTCCGAGACCGCAATGCGGGCAAAGAAGAAGGAGCCGCCCCAGATCGCGCCGAGCAGCAGGAGCTGCGCCCAATCCCTGAGCGTCATCGGTCCGCCTGTTGGTGCGACGCCTGCCGTCATCGTCATGTCGTCAACCCTCCCACGCCGATCGCTCCCTCAGTCCGCCGAACAGTCCCGATATACGGTTCGGTGGCAAGGGCCACCCGAAACCTGACCAGTGGTTTAGCGTGGCGGAAAAGGTGCGGCCGCTCGCACCCGAAGGTGAGACACAGAACTGTTTTCTTTGGCGGCTAGCTAGGATTAATTGTGCGCGCCCCGATCAAGGATTCGTCCATGCAGCGATTCGAAAATGCCCGCGAAGCGGCACTGGCGCTTCGTCCGGACGATCCGGTCTACTGCTTCCGCCCGCAGGTGCTGAGGGCCGATGCCTTGCAGTTCATGGGCATGTTCCCCGGCAAGACCGCCTATGCGGTCAAGACCAATGGCGAGCAGATCGTGCTGAAGACGCTGGTCGAGGCCGGCGTCAGCGCCTTCGATGTGGCCTCGCCCGGCGAGTTCGCCGCCGTACGCGCCGTCTCGCCGCATGCCGAGATGCTTTACATGCATCCGGTCAAGGCGCAGTCGGACATCAAGCTGGCGCTGGAGAAATACGGCATCCGGGTGATCTCGGTCGACCACGAGGATGAGATCACCAAGCTGACGCGCGTGGTGCGCGCGCTCGACATCGATCCGGGCGCTCTCAGCGTCTTCGTGCGCATCCAGACCAAAGGCCACGCGGCCTATGAGCTGTCGAAGAAGTTCGGCGCCGGGCCCGCCAACGCGGTCGAACTTGCCGAGCGGCTCAACCGTACCGGCTACAAGGTCGGGCTGTGCTTCCATGTCGGCAGCCAGATCGAGGACCCCGACACCTACGAGCGCGCGTTGGCCTCGGCCGACTGGGTGCGCAACCGGCTGACCTTCGACATTGCCGGGCTCGACGTGGGCGGCGGCTTTCCGGCCGAGTACGGCCACGATCCCAACCGCAAGCACATCGAGATGCCGTCACTCGGCCAACTCATGTCGCGGCTCGCCGGCGACCTCAAGGAATACCAGTTCGACGCGATGCCGCTGGTCGCCGAACCCGGCCGCGTGATCGTGGCGCGCTGCCTGTCGCTGATCGTGCGCGTGCTCTTGCGCAAAGGCAAAAGGCTCTACATCAATGACGGCATCTGGGCGTCGCTCTCGGATTCGTGGACCGGCAAGATCACCCTGCCGGCGCGCTTCATCCCCGATCCGGCGATTCGCACGCGCAATGGCAGCGACAAGTCGGTCGTGCCATTCAAGGTCTGCGGCGCGACATGCGATTCCGTCGACATATTGTCGAGGCCGTTCTGGCTCCCCGAAACGGTGGACACTGGCGACTGGATCGAAATCGGCCATATCGGCGCCTATTCGCTGTCGCTGAGGACCCGCTTCAACGGTTTCTATCCCGACACATTCGTGGAGGTGACGACGCCGTTCGACGAGGGCGACGCGCCGCAAGGTTTCGCGAGCTTGGAGACGATGGCGGATTAGGGGAGTGATGATAGTGAAAGTGAATGGTGAATGGTGAATGGTGAATGGTGAATCGTTATTCAGAGTCGGTATTTATATTGACCATTCACGAAGTGGCCTAATCAACCCATTCACCATTCACCATTCACCATTCACTATAGCTTCGCCAGCAATTCCGGCGTCGGCCACCCATCCACGGGCAGCCCGAGCCGCATCTGCTCCTTGCGGATCGCTTCGCGGGTGTTGGTGCCGAGGATACCGTCGACGGTGCCGACGTCGTAGCCCTTGGCCTCGAGCTTGGTCTGGAGTGCCTTCATCTGGTCACTGTTGAGCCCGGGCTCGGGCGTGCGCGGGTCGAATTGCGGCGCCCCGGCCAGACGGGTCGCCAGCACCGCAGCGGTGAGCGCGTAGGTGAAGGACTGGTTCCATTCCAGATAAACGTCGAAATTGTCGTAGGTCAGGAAGGCTGGACCCTTGCGACCCATCGGTAGGGCGAGCCCCGCCTTCAGGCCGTTGTCGACGAGCGGCGTGCCGTTCGGATTGGTCACGCCCCATTGGGCCCATTGCGACAGCGCCAGCTTGTTGGTGCGGCCGGTCTGGTCCCAGGGCATGTCGTCGGGAACGCGCACCTCCTCGACCCAGGGCTGGTCGCGCTTCCAGCCGCGCGACAGGATTTTGTCGGCCGTGGTCATGATCACGTCCGCCACACTGTTCCGGAGATCGACCTTGCCGTCGCCGTCGCCGTCGACGCCGCGGGCGAGATAGTCGGTCGGCAGAATCTGCGTCTGGCCGATCTCGCCGGCCCAGGCGCCCTTGACGTCGACCGGCAGCACGCCGCGGTCGATCAAGGTCAGCAGCGGTACCAACTGCGGCCGGAACAGCTGAGGGCGGCGGCAGTCATGCGCGAGGGTGACCAGCGCGTCCAGCGTGTGGAAATCGCCCTGCACGGCGCCGAAATCCGTCTCCAGTCCCCAGAATGCGGTGATGACGGCCGGCTGCACGCCGAATTCCTTGTCGGCGCGCGCGAAGACGTCGGCATATTTCTTGAGGTTGGCCGCGCCCTGCTTCAGGCGATAGGCCGAGATCATGCGGTTCGAGAATTGAATGAAGGTCTGGGCGAACACTCCTTGAGCGCGGTCGCGCGCCAGCACCTTCTCGTCGATCGCGGCGTTTTCGAGCGCGTCCAGGCCCACGACCCCGACGCCGGCTGCCTTGGCTTCCGCTGTCACGCCTTGTTTCCAGGCTTCGAAATCGCTGCCGCATTCCTGCGCCGCCGCAGGCCAAGCGAAAGCGCCAACCAGCAGCGCCGCCAGGATTTCAACGCGCAATCGCATCGCTTCCCTTACGAGACCGGCGCACGATCACGGCCGGGTGTGGACGGATCATGCGTAGATTTCAAAAATTCCAGGAGCGCCCGTGCGGCACCCCGGTGGGGTGCGCCGCTCCGCATCGCCAGCGGTTGCAACTATCGCCGCCCGCCATGTCGAAAAGCAGGCGAGGGGGCCGATGTCAACGGGTGTTCTGCCGCAGCCACTTGCTCCAGGCGGCTTCCGAGCCGTTGAAAACATTGATGTCGGACTTGCCGGTCATGCCGGGCACGATGCCGGTGCCGGTGTATTGCCAGAAGGTGAAAGGGTGGCTGCCATACTTCTGACGCGGATGGCCGGCGACCGAGCGGAGCCAGTAAGGATAGCCGCGGAACGTCGCCAGGTTATTGTCGTCGAAGAAGTCGAGCGACGTATAGATGATCGGCTTCTTGCCGTAATGGCGCTCGACGATCTCGAGGAAGGTGGTCATCTCGGCGCGGACGGTCGCGGGATCGGGGCGCAGTCGGCAGGTCGGCGACTTCGGGTTCCATTCCATGTCGAGCACCGGCGGCATCGCCGACGGGTCTTTCGGAACATTGGCGATGAACCAGCGCGCCTGGGTGGCGGCCGGGGTGCAGAAATAGAAGAAATGATAGGCGGCGCGCGGGATTCCGACGGCCTTGGTGCGTGCCCAGTGCTCATTGAAATAGTTGTCGAAGCGATCGCCGCCCTCGGTCGCCTTGATGAAGGCGAAGGAGATGCCGCTGGCCTTGGCCGTCGGCCAGTCGACCGAGGTCTGGTATTTTGAGACGTCGGTGCCGTGGACCGCATAGTTCCATGGCGCGCCGCTGTCCCATTCATGCGGCTTGGAATCTTCGAAACGGGGCGCGCGCAGGGCGATTGTCTGCGATGACGGCGCCAGCGGCGATAGGTCGTCCACGGTCGAGCAGGCGCTCAACAGCGCAAGCATCAGGATGGCCGCAAGACGGCGCATGATATTCCCCCAGCCGGGATCAGCCGGCCGCTGATGGGTCCTTCACTGATGGCGGTCGCTTACGCGGGCCCCCTCCGGACGGTCGCCCCACAGGACCGCCCAGTCTCTCCGTTCATCGCCGAACATGGTTGATAATCCATTGACGGCGCTCGACATCGGTCATGATTTTGCAGAAGCAATGGCGGCAAATCGATGACATAAAGCGAGCCGGAAGATCCAAGGGGCGGGAAAAGATGCGGGCTGTCGTTAAGTTCATCAAATGGCTGCTGGGCCTGGTTGTTCTGGCGGTGGCCGCGCTCTTCGCCTGGCTCTATCTTGCGCCGCCCGAACTGATCCGTGTCGGCTCGGGTTATTCGGCCAAGATCGTCTGCTCCAACGTGTTCATCGCCGGTCGCGATCCGAATGAAGTGCTGGCCGTCGACGTGCAGGCGCCGGGCCATCCGCTGCTCAAGCTGATGAAGGTATCCGTCGACAAGGAAAGGGGACTTGTTTCGGCGGGCCTGCTTTGGGTTCTGGGCAAGAGCGTCGCCGTAGAGCGAGACGGGGTCGGCTGCGCGTCGGTTCCGGATGGCGACACCGGCAAGGCACGCCAGACCTCCGTGCATATCGAGCCTCTGGTGGTGGCCTCGCAGGATGCGCTCTGGCCGGAGGGCGAAAGAGTGGACGCCTCGCAAAGCCCCGCGGTGACGAAGATCGTCGCCGATGCCGCGATGCTCGGGATCGGCATGCGCGCGGTCGTGGTGGTGAAGAACGGCCGCATCGTCGCGGAACGCTATGGCGAGGGTTTTTCGGCCAAGACGCCGCTGCTCGGCTGGTCGATGACCAAGACGGTGAATGCCGCGATCGTCGGCACGCTGGTCAAGGACGGCAAGATGGCGCTCGACAACAAGGGCCTGTTCCCGCCTTGGAAGGCCGACGGTCGGGCGGCGATCAGCCTTGCCGACATGATGGCGATGTCAAGCGGGCTGGAGTTCAACGAGGATTATGGCGACGTCGCCGACGTGACGCGCATGCTCTATCTCGAGCCGGACATGGCGACCTTCGCCGAGGCCAAGCCGCTCGGCGGGACGGTAGGCAAGGCATTTTCCTATTCGAGCGGCACGGCTGTCATGCTGTCGCGGCTGTGGCAGGAGGCGATCGGCGATAAGGCGAAGGCGCTGAACTGGCCACGGACGGCGCTGTTCGAGCCGCTCGGCATGCACAGCGCGGTGCTCGAAACCGACGAGCGGGGCACTTTCGTCGGCTCGTCGTATCTTTATGCAACGGCGCGTGACTGGGCCCGCTTCGGCCAGTTCCTGCTGCAGGGCGGTGTGTGGAACGGCGCGCAGATCCTGCCCGCCGGCTTCGTCGACTGGATGCGGCAGCCGGCGCCGGCCTCGAAGGTCTACGGCAAGGGCCAAGTATGGATCGAAGGTCCGGGCGATGAGGAAAATCCGGGCGCGGGCGCTGCCGCTGGCCTGCCCAAGGACACGTACTGGATGGAGGGCCATGACGGCCAGACGGTGGCCATCATTCCGTCGGAGCAATTGGTGGTGGTGCGTCTCGGGCTGACACCTGCCAAGCTCGGCTACCGGCCGCAGACGATGGTGGCCGCGCTGGTCAAGGCCCTGCGTCAGTAGGGGCTTGTCGACTTTCGAGCTCCGATCACGCCGAGCCAGGCATAGCCGCGATAAAGCGTTCTGAAACGAAAGGTTGCGCCGGTCCGGTCGGACTCCGATTCAAGGACGTCGCGCAGCGAGGCACGCGGCTCGACATGGAATTTCCGCAGCCAGCCGCGCAGCAAGGTCTTGAACCAGCGCGGCAGGCCCTCCTGCTGGCCGAAATCGACGACATGCAGCGAACCGCCGGGTGCGAGCGCGGCGAGCGCGGCCGAAACCGTCTTTTCCCAGCCAGGGATCATCGACAGCGAATAGGATACGAAGACACGGTCGAAATGCCGGGCGCCAAAGAGCGCCACGGCATCGAAATCCGTGGCGTCGCCGCACGCCAGGCTGACCCTTGCCGCAAGTTCCTCGCGGGCAATCGCGGCGTTGGCGGTCTCCAGCATCTCGGCCGAGATGTCGAGGCCGAAGAAGCGGGCGTCCGGATAACGGCGGGCGGCAAGAATGATGTTGCGGCCGGTACCGCAGCCGAGCTCGAGCACGGTGCCGCCTTGCGGCACATCGAGCCCCGCAATCAGCCGGTCGCGGCCGAGCAGGTAGTATTTGCGGGTGATGTCGTAGATATGGCGCTGCCAGCGATAGACGCCATCCATCAGTTCGGCATGGCGGGCCGGCAGCTCCGTCGTGCTCATGCGGCGCGCTTCACATAGAGATGGAAGCCGCCATAGATCGCGGAGCGATCCCTGGCCGAGAATTCGCGCGAGGCCTCGGCTTCGTAGCGCCATTGGGCGAGCAGCGAGTTGGAGACGCGGCCCGGCAGCAGGCTGGGCTCCGCCGCAGTGCGGAAGATCACGCGCGCACCAACCGAGGCTGTGCGGGTGATCTCGGTCCACAGATCGTTGAGCAGATCGTCGGTCATCCAGTCCTGGGCATCGAGCAGGACGAAGCGATCGACCGAGCCCGCATCCTTGCCGGCGAGGAATTTGATCAGGTTGGCATGATGGATGGCGACGCGATCGATGTTGGCGCGGACCGTCTTGTAGTTGCGCTGTTCCAGATAGGCGGGCAGAGCTGCCTCGCCGGGCTGCGGATAGCGGCGGGCAAAGGCCTGCCAGGCGAAATAGTTGTTCTTCAGCGGGAAATCGCAGGCGAGCTTCTCCAGCCGCGCCTTCAAGACGCTCGCCATCGAGCCGTCGCCGGACGTGATCAGCGAGTCGTACTGTGCCGGCGGGATACCCAGACCGAAAAGAGAGGCCTTGCGCGATGTCGCCCAGCGCAGGAGCTTCTTGTCGAAGATCGGCGCCAGCTCCTCGTTGAAAAATCGGCGCTGCTCGCCGATGTTCTCGGCCTTCATGATGGCGGCCGGATCGACGCCGAACAGTTTTGCCACGCGATGGCCCATGGCGATGAAGAGGCCAAGCAGGCCGGTCTGGTAGAAGTTGCGGTCGAAGACAGCGATGCGGCGGCGGCCGCGCCAGTTCCTGCGCTCCCAGTAGTGACGGCTGACCGGGTCAAGATGCGGCGCGATGAAGCGGTCGTAAGCTTCCGAGTTGTGGCTGGTGTCGGCTACGCCGAAGAAGCGGAACAGATCGCCCTGCGACGGCAGATGGCGAACCGCCTCCAGCTTCATGCGGTTCAGCGCGATGTGCGCGGCGTTGAGGTCGACGGCGTCGATCCGGGCCGGCGAGCGGGTGAGGTAAGCCAGAATGTTGCAGCCACCCGACGCGATTGTGACGACGCGATGGCCGGCGCCAAGCTCCATGGCGTCCATGTCAATGTCAGGGTCTTCCCAGATCTGTGGATAGACGAGGCCGGAAAACAGGAAGGCGAAAAGCCGCTCGGAAATGCCGTCCTTCGACAAAATGCGGTTCTGGTAGACGGCCTTTCCAACCTCCTTGCCGCGCCTGAAAACGAGTTCTCCCGATACATCTGACATGGCAAGGTGATTCCCCGTTTGCGTTGGCGCAAGCGGGTAGCGCAGCGTTGTGACAGGCGGGTGACAGGCTGTCGACGTTAAGTCTACGCCTTGCCGAACCCGCCTGGCGTCGGCGTCACGACGATGACGGCCTCGCCGGCATCGAGCGTGGTCTGGTCGCAGGCCTTCAGCACGTCGATCGAGCCGTCGTTGCGCCTGACCTTGGTCGAGCCGGCCTCGCCGTTGCCGCCGTCGTTCAGACCCTGGGGCGGGCGGTTGCGGTGCGAGGAAAGGATGGCGCATTCCATTTTTTCGAGGAAGCGGATGGTGCGTTTGGTGCCGTTGCCGGCGTTCCATTTGCCCTTGCCGCCGGAACCATCGCGGATGTGGAAGTCTTCCAGCACGACCGGGAAGCGCAGTTCCAGCACTTCGGGATCGGTAAGCCGCGAATTGGTCATATGCGTGTGGACGCCGGAGGTGCCGGCAAAGCCGCGGCCCGAATTCATTTGGCCGGCCGGCGAGCCGGAGCAAATCGTTTCGTAATACTGGTATTGCTTGTTGCCGAAGGTGAGGTTGTTCATCGTGCCTTGCGCGTTGGCCATCGCGCCCATGGCGCCGAACAGCGCGTTGGTGACGTGCTGCGAGGTCTCGACATTGCCGGCGACGACGGCGGCGGGATAGGCCGGCTTCAGCATGCAGCCGTCGGGGATGACGATGTTGATCGGCCTCAGACATCCGGCGTTCATCGGGATCATGTCCTCGACCATGACGCGGAAGGCGTAGAGCACGGCGGCTCGCGCCACCGGCTCCGGCGCGTTGAAATTGTTCCTCATGACCATCGAGGTGCCGGTAAAATCGACCGTCGCTTCTCGCTTTTGCCGATCGACGGTGATCGTCACTTTGATCACCTGGCCGGTGTCGGTGGCATATTCGTAGTCGGAACTGTCGGGCAGCCGTTCCAGCACGCGGCGCACGCTCTCGGCGGCATTGTCCTGAACATGGCCCATATAGGCTTCGACGACATCGAGGCCGAAATGCCCGACCATCTTGCGAAGCTCCGCCACGCCTTTTTCGTTGGCGGCGATCTGCGCCTTGAGGTCGGCGATGTTCTGCGCGGGGTTGCGGGCAGGGTAGGGATGGTCGGTGAGGAGCGCCTCGAGCTCCTTCTCGCGGAAGCGGCCGCGGTCGACGATGCGGAAATTGTCGAACAGCACGCCTTCCTCGTCGACGGTGGTGGCTAAAGGCGTCATCGAGCCGGGCGCCGTGCCGCCGACATCGGCGTGGTGGCCCCGCGAGGCCGCCCAGAACAGGATTTCCTTGCGTGCGTCATCGAACACCGGCGTCACCACGGTGATGTCGGGCAGATGCGTGCCGCCATTGTAGGGCGCGTTGAGCGCAAAAACGTCGCCGGGATGGATATCGCCCGAATTCAGGCGGATAACGGTTTCGACCGAGCGGTCCATGGACCCCAGATGCACCGGCATATGCGGCGCGTTGGCGACCAGCGCGCCATGGCGGTCGAACACGGCGCAGGAAAAGTCCAGCCGCTCCTTGATGTTGACCGAATAGGCGGTGTTCTGCAGCGTCACGCCCATCTGCTCGGCGATCGACATGAAAAGGTTGTTGAAGACCTCGAGCATCACCGGATCGGCTTCGGTGCCGAGCGCCGCCTGGCGGCGCTTCTTTTCGATCCGGCGCAGCAGCACATGGTTCCTGGCCGTGATCTCGGCCTGCCAACCCGGCTCGACGACGATGGTCTGGTTCGGCTCGATGACGAGCGCGGGGCCGGCTACCTTGTGACCGGGCTTTAGAGCCTCGCGCCGGAAGATACCGGCATCGCGCCAGGCGCCGTCGGCGAAGAATTGCCGGGACTGCCAGGGGCTTGCCACCTCGTCTTCGAGCCTTGATTCACTTTCGTCGCGGCCGGCAGTCCCGACATCGCTGCCTTCGACGCCAACCGCCTCGACGATCATCGGCTTGTCTTCGTAGACGAAGCCGAATTGCGCCTTATGGGCGGCCTCGAAATCGCTCCTGGCGCGGAAAATCGAGCCGTGCTCGAAATTGACCGGCAAAGCCGTGTCGGTGCCGTCATAGCGGATCTGCAGGACCGGTTTGGAGGCGATGGCGTCTTGCGCAATGCCTTGCACTGCAAGCTCGGCGATGACGCCTTGGTGCAAAGTCGCAATCAGTTCCTCGATCGAGGAGCGAGCCTCCTCGGCGAGCGGCTTCAGCAACGCCTGCTGGCGCGAGGCGAATACCGTCGACAGCCCGATGCCGTAAGCCGAAAGCAAGCCGGAGAAGGGGTGGATGAGCACCGCTTCCATGCCGAGCGCATCGGCGACAAGGCAGGCATGCTGGCCGCCGGCGCCGCCGAAACAGTTCAACAGATATTCGGTGACATCGTAGCCGCGCTGCACCGAAATTTTCTTGATGGCGTTGGCCATGTTCTCGACGGCGATGGTGACGAAACCCTCGGCCACAGCTTCCGGCGAGCGTCCATCGCCGATCTCGGCGGCTAAAGCCGCGAATTTTTCGCGCACGGTGGCGACGTCGAGCGGCTGGTCTTGACCGGGGCCGAAGATCGCCGGGAAGACATCAGGCTGCAGCTTGCCGAGCATGACATTGGCGTCGGTGACGGCGAGCGGGCCGCTCCGCCGGTAAGCGGACGGGCCAGGATTGGCGCCGGCGGAGTCCGGGCCGACGCGGAAGCGGCCGGCCTCGTAATGCAGGATCGAGCCACCGCCGGCCGCGACGGTATGAATGCGCATCATCGGTGCGCGGATGCGCACACCGGCGACTTCGGTGTCGAAGGCGCGCTCGTATTCGCCGTCATAATGGGCGACGTCGGTCGAGGTGCCGCCCATGTCAAAGCCGATGACCTTGTCGAAGCCGGCGAGCTTCGCCGTCTCGACCATGCCGACGACGCCGCCGGCCGGGCCGGACAGCAGCGCGTCCTTGCCCTGGAACATGTCGGCGGCGGTCAACCCGCCCGATGACATCATGAACATCAGCCGCGGGCCGGCGCCCAATTCTCCCGCCACCCTTTGCACGTAGCGCGACAGGATCGGCGACAGATAGGCGTCGACCACCGTGGTGTCGCCACGACCGACCAGCTTGATGAGCGGCGAGACCTCGTGGCTGACCGATATCTGGCTGAAGCCGATCTTGCGGCAGACTTTCGCGACTGCCTTTTCATGGTCGGGATATTTCCAGGCATGCATGAAGACGATGGCGACCGCGTCGATGCCGTCGGCCTTGGCCTGCTCGATCGCCGGGCGGCACGCGGCGATGTCGAGCAGGCGCTCGACCCAACCGTCCGCGCGCACGCGCTCGTCGATCTCTATCACCCGCTCAAAGAGCTGTTCGGGCAGGATGATCTCCTTGGCGAAAATATCCGGCCGCGCCTGATAGGCGATGCGCAGCGCGTCGCGAAAACCCTTGGTGATGAGCAGCAGCACGCGGTCGCCCTTGCGCTCGAGCAGCGCATTGGTAGCGACAGTGGTGCCCATCTTTATGTCGCCGATCCGCTTTGCGGGAATGGCGGCGCCGGTTTTCAGTCCAAGCAGATCGCGGATGCCCTGGATAGCGGCATCGGCATAGGCCTCGGGGTTCTCCGACAAAAGCTTACGGGGATGCAGTCGGCCTTGCGGATCGCGGCCGATGATGTCGGTGAAGGTGCCGCCCCGGTCGATCCAGAAATCCCATTTGTTGGCTGCGGCGTCCTGCATTCTGCTTATCCGTTATCTCCGACAACCCGTTCTGTTAGTTCGCCGTTCCGACCCCGGCAACCGTGCGCTGGGTGTTACACATGGAAACGCAACGTTACGAAACCCGCGCGTGATTCCTGCATTTCCCTTGCGACGTTCACCGAAACGTGAGCGTTTGCTGAAGGAGAGATACCATGAAGAAGCTTATTCTGGCGTCTGTTTCGGCGCTCGCCCTGCTGGGGGTCGCGGCTTGCAGCGACAGCGGCACCGACCAAACGACCACTCAGAGCACCAACCCGCCGGCCAACGAACAGCCGATGAAGCCGGCTACCCCTGACGCTTCGAAGCCCGCTGAACCGGCTCCGGCAACACCTCCTGCTGCACCCGCGCAGTAGAAGTTCATCCACTGAAATCAGGAAGGAAGGCCGGCCCTGTGCCGGCCTTCCTTTTGGCGGGACTGTCCGCAACGTCGTTCGACCTGCGGCAACGTCCCGGCTTGATAGCGGTGCCCGGTTCGCACTAAGAAGCCGGCATGTCGATTTGGGACCGCCTCGGCGACTTCATCGCTCGTGTTTCGTCGTCGGCGTCCTCGGGCGTCGGCGATGTCGTCGAGGCCGTGCGGACCGTGTTCTCGGGCGACCCTGATCTGCGCCGGCGCGTGGCCTTCTCGGTGGCGATGATCGCGCTTTCGGCCAAGATGGCGAAGGCCGACGGCATCGTCACCCAGGACGAGGTGCGCGCCTTCCAGGAAATCTTTGAAGTGCCGCCGAGCGAAACGCGCAATGTGGCGCGCCTCTATGAGCTCGCCAAGCGCGATGTTGCCGGATTTGAAATCTACGCCCAGCGCATGGCGCAGCTTTGCGGTTCCGGTCATGCGAATTGCAAGATGCTGGAAGACATACTCGACGGGCTGTTCCACATCGCCAAGGCAGACGGCCTGGTTCACGAGAGGGAAGGGCAATTCCTGCATCGCATCGCCGAGATTTTTCAGATCGATGAGGCGCATTACCAGGCGATCCTGGCGCGCCACGTCAATCTCGGTGCCGCCGATCCCTATGTGGTTCTCGGCGTCGAACGCGGGAAGCCGTTCGAGGAGGTCAGGAAGCGTTATCGCAAGCTGATTTCCGACAACCACCCCGACCGGCTGATCGCGCGCGGCCTGCCGCAGGAATTCATCAAGATCGCCACGACGAGAGTCGCCGCGATCAATGCCGCCTATGAGATGATCGAACGGGGCCTCAGGCACGTATGAGCGGTTTTTTGCCCGACCAGCCGGGTGCAGAGGTCAGGCTATCGCCGAATTTCGGCCCGCGACGCGAGACGCTCAGGCCCGACATGATCGTGCTGCACTATACCGGCATGCCGACGGGGGCCGGCGCCGAGTCCTGGTTGTGCGATCCAGCAAGCGAGGTATCTTCGCATTATCTTGTCCATGAGGACGGCCGCATCGTGCAAATGGTGCGCGAAAGCGACCGCGCCTGGCATGCCGGCAAGAGTTCATGGTTCGGGCGCACCGACATCAACTCCTGCTCTGTCGGCATCGAGATCGTCAATCCCGGGCATTCGCTGGGCTACAAAGCCTTCCCGAAGCGGCAGATCGAGGCCGTGATCGGTTTGTGCGCGGGAATCACCGGCCGGCACTCCATTGCACCGCAAAGGGTGCTTGCGCATTCCGATGTCGCGCCGGGACGCAAGGTCGACCCGGGCGAGAAGTTTCCCTGGAAGGTTCTTTTTGCGGCCGGTGTCGGTCATCTCGTTCCCGCGGCTCCGATCAGGACGGGCGCGGCGCTGAAGGCGGGTGACGCAGGTGCCGACGTGGAAGCCCTGCAATCGATGCTGGCGCTTTACGGTTACAGCGCCGAGATATCGGGTGTCTTCGATCGCCAAACGGAAATCGTGGTGGCGGCTTTTCAGCGGCATTTCCGACGCCGGCTCGTCGACGGCGTGGCAGACGGTTCGACGATCAGCACGCTCCAGAGGCTGCTGGCTGCGGTAAAGGCAGCCTCTTCCAAATAGCCGGCCAAGCTGCCTAAATTACAATTTGTCATACAAAGTGAATTGCCTCGCCTTTATTGGCGCCAATTCACTCTCCAAACGCATCTCCCGCAAGTTGTCGGGCATCTATCCCTCCAAGATGCTCCGGTGTTGAATTGGCCTCGCCGCGTGAAATTCTTCGCGCGGTTCTAACAGAACAGGAATACATGCAAAGATTGACCGTTGTAGCGGCAGCCGTTGCTGCCGGAGTGATGACTTTTGCCTTCAGCCCAGCGAACAGCGCCCCCCTGAGCCTCCGGGCGGCGGACAATGGGTTTGCTGCGACCCCCTCAACGCCCAAGGCTGCGCCAAGCGCCAAGACTTCGACGACCAAGAGAGCTGCCCCTCCAAAGGTGCAGAAAGCCGCCGCAGCGCGGTCCGCGAAATCAAGAGTCAAACGCTACGCAAAGCGCAGCAGGCAAACCATCGACCTGACCGCGACAGCTTCCATCCGTCCTGAAAAGCCCGCCTTGTCGTCTTCGGCAACTGGCGACGGCCAATATTCGGCGATCATCGCCCGCTATGCGGCAAGCAACGGCGTGCCGGTGTCGCTGGCCAAGGCCGTCATCACGATCGAGAGCAACTTCCGGCCCAACATGGTCGGCGGCGCCGGCGAGATCGGCCTGATGCAGATCAAGCCGGCGACGGCCCGGATGATGGGCTATACCGGTTCGGTCAAGGGACTGTTCGACCCCGACACCAACATCAAATACGGCATGAAGTACCTCGCCATGGCGCAGGGCCTAGGCGGCGGCACCACCTGCGGCACCATCCTCAAATACAATGCCGGCCATGGGGCGACGCGGATGAATCCGATTTCGGCCGCCTATTGCAGCAAGGTGAAGGTGCAGATGGCGGCGCTCGGTTCGCCTGTCTAAGCAGGACAGTTGCCTTTTTTGTTGCGTTTTCAGGCGCGAACCCCTTTATACGCCCTTGCCAGCTGGCCGGGCGGCCGCGCCCGCAAGAGCCGAAAGGCTGCGGGCGAGGAAAGTCCGGGCTCCATGGAGACACGGTGCCGGCTAACGGCCGGCGGGGGAGACCCCAGGGAAAGTGCCACAGAAAGCAAACCGCCGCGGCATTTGCTGCGGCAAGGGTGAAAGGGTGGGGTAAGAGCCCACCGCGCGACTGGCAACAGAAGCGGCACGGCAAACCCCACCGGGAGCAAGACCGAATAGGGGCGGTGCGAAGGGAAACCTTCGAGGGCTGTTTCCGGCCCACCGCCCGGGTAGGTTGCGTGAGGCGCATGGCGACATGCGCCCAAGATGAATGGCCGCCACGTTCCCGCGCCGCAAGGCGTGGGGGCCATACAGAACCCGGCTTACAGGCCAGCTGGCATTTCTTCCACAGCGTTCCGAGCCGCTCAGCCGCCAAGCCGGTCCAAAGACTCCTGGATCGCCTGCCAGAGCTCCTCCACCGGTTCGCAGCCGACGGCCAGCCGCACGAAGCCGGGCGGCACGGCATCGCCGCGCTTCGATCGCCGCTCGGCGGATGTATGCACGCTGCCAAACGAGGTCGCCGATTCAATCAGCGCGCAATCGTCGATGAAATCCTCGGCCTTCTCTTCTGAAGCCAGTTCGAACGAGATGAGGAAGCCGAAGCGCTCCATCTGGGCACGCGCCAGATTGTGCGAGGGGTCGCCCTCAAGGCCTGGAAAGCGCAAGCCGCTTACGGCGCGGTGCGCCTTGAGCCGGCGGGCGATCGTTTCCGCCGAGGAGCACATGCGATCGAAGCGCACCTCAAGTGTTTCAAGGCCTCGATGCACGAGCCAGGCCTCGAACGGTCCGGGAATGCCGCCGGCGGTTTCTCGCCAGTCCGTGACCTTGGCGACAATATCCGGGTCGCGACTGGCGACATGGCCGAACAGCACATCCGAGTGACCGTTGATCGCCTTGGTATCGGCCGACACCACGATGTCGGCGCCAAGATCGAGCGGGCGCTGGCCGAAGGGCGTCATCGTCGTGTTGTCGACGATGAGGCGCGCGCCTTGTTCGTGGGCGGTCTTGGCGACGGCGGCGATGTCGCAGATATCCAGCCTTGGGTTCGAGGGGGTTTCGACGAAGACCAGCCGGTAGCCGGCGAAGCCGCCGTCGAGCATGCTCGATGTCGGCCTCACGTCATAGGCGACGCCGAGCGGCTTCAGGAAACGCTCCGCCAGCGCACGCGTCGTGTGATAGCCGTCCGAAGGCAAGAGGATGCGGTCGCCCGATTTGACCAACGCAAAGAACGCTGCCGAAATCGCCGCCATGCCCGACGGAAAGGCGACGCATTGCGCCTCTTCCAGATGACCAAGCGCATGCTCGACCGCGTGCCATGTCGGATTGCTGAAGCGGCCGTATTGATCGAAGCCCGTCGCGTCGCCCGGCGAATGAAAGATCGAGGCCATGGTCAGCGGCAAAGGAATAGGATCGCCCTTGGCGAAATCGCCGCTGCGCAGATGGGCAAGTGTCGCGGCGCGTGACTTCGCGGTTTGTGACATTGGGCTCATTCCTTCACTGACTGAGCTCCGACGCTAGGCGTGCCGGCCGTTCGCAGCAAGCCGCGTCTTTTTGGGCCAGAGCCTTCTAAACGCTTCGTTAGGCTTAATAGACGATAAAGACGAGACGTGCCGTCAGCCTGCTCTTTCAGGTTGTGGCACGCGCGTTTGTGATGCCTCTTCCCGTTGACGCCCAAAATACCCCATGATATCCCATTCGCATCATCAAGCTTTCGTTCCGCGTCAGGGTGAAGCGTACGCCAATCGGGCAGTCGCGGCGGCTGCGCGTTTGCCGGTTTTCGCCTTGGTGAATGAAGCGATTTGTCGCGAGGCGATGCGCGGCGGCGGCGCGGAGAAAAACATGGGCAGGGGTGCGGCGGCGACAGCGGCTGTAGGGCGTAGTGGACCGATTTCTGTCAAGCGCAGTGAACAGAATCGATGCGAAGGGACGGGTATCGGTTCCGGCGCATTTCCGCGCGGTCGTTCAGAAACGTGGCTATGCGGAACTCTATGCGCTACGCTGCCTCGACCTTCCGGCGATGGACGTCGGCGGGCTCGATCTGCTCGACCGCTACGAGCAGCGGATCGCGCTGGAAGATCCCTTCCTGCAGACGGCGGACGACATGTCCTTCTTCTGCCATGGCGACGGGACGTTCCTGAAACTCGACCAGGACGGCCGCATCACGATGACCGATTTCATCCGCGAGCACACGGGCATCTCGAACGAGGTGGCATTTGTCGGCCGCGGCAATTTCTTCCAGATCTGGGAGCCGGGCCGACTTGCCGCCTATGGGGCGCAGGCTCGAGCCAGGCTTTTGCAGCTTCGGCAGGGGACGAAGCCTGGGGAGCGACCGGAATGATGACTGGCCACGGCGATGATCCTCACGCCGTTGGCGGACTGGTCCGTCACATTCCGGTCCTCCTCGCCGAAGTGCTGGAGGCGCTTGAACCCAAGGCGGGCGAGACGATCGTCGACGGCACGTTCGGCGCCGGCGGCTACACCAGCGCCATCCTCGAGCGCGGCGCCTCGGTCGTGGCCATCGACCGCGATCCGGATGCGATCGCCGCGGGCAAGGCTCTGGAACAGCACGCCGGCGGCAGGCTGAAGCTCGTTCAGGCGCCGTTCTCGACCCTGGACGAGCATGTCGAAAGCGCCGACGGCGTCGTGCTCGACATCGGCGTCTCGTCCATGCAGCTCGACCAGGCCGAGCGCGGCTTTTCCTTTCGCGCCGACGGACCGCTCGACATGCGCATGGCGCAGGCTGGCCTTAGCGCCGCCGACGTCGTGAACAGCTTCAAGGCGGGCGACCTTGCCCGCATCTTCGGCTTTCTCGGCGAAGAGCGGCATGCCGGCCGCATCGCCCGCATGATCGAGGCCCGGCGCGAGAAGCGGCCCTTCGAGCGCACGCTCGATCTTGCCGACGCCATCGCCACCCATATCGGCCGCGCGCCGAAGGACAAGATCCATCCCGCCACCCGCGTGTTCCAGGCGCTGCGCATCTTCGTCAATGACGAGCTCGGCGAACTGGCAAACGCGCTGTTTGCCGCCGAGCGGGTGCTGAAGCCGGGCGGCAGGCTCGCCGTCGTGAGTTTTCATTCGCTGGAGGATCGCATCGTCAAGCGCTTCATCGCCGATCGCGCCGATGCGGCCAGCGGATCGCGTCATATGCCGGACGCGCCTGCGCGGTTGGCGACCTTCCGCAAATCCGGCGGCGGGGTGACGCCGGGAGAGGCCGAAATCGCCGGCAATCCGCGGGCGCGCTCGGCGAGGCTGCGCGCGGCAATCCGCACCGACGCGCCTGCCCGCGCCGGCGACTTTTCGATTTTGGGCCTTCCAAAGCTTCCCGCCGTCGAGCGGCCGGGGGAGAGGTAAGCACGTGTTTCGTACCAGCGACATAGTCCTGATCGCCGTCATGGTCTCGGCGGCGGCATTGACCTACAAGACCAAGCGCGAGGCCGAGGACCAGCTGGCGGCGGTTCAGAGGCTGCAGGCGCAGATCCGCTACGAGGAAGACACAATCGATCTTCTGAAGGCGGACTGGAGCCTGCTCACCCAGCCGGCGCGGCTGCAGAAGCTTGCCGAAATCTACAAGTCGCAGCTCGGGCTCGAGCCGCTCAACGCCCACCAAATCGGCGGCCTCGACGACGTGCCGATGAAGCCGGTCAATATCGAGGACCTGTCGTCGCAGCGGCTCGGCGGCATGGCCGACAATTCGGGCAAAGGGCCGTCGGACGGCAAGGATCCGGTGGTGACCGGGAGCACCGTGCAATGATCAGCAGGCTTCCAAGGATCGGCAACCTGCTGAAGCGCCGAAGGAGGGCAGCTGAGGACGGCTCGATCGTCGTCGACGCCGCCCGCAAGGCAACCGGCGGCAAGGCCAAGACCCGCATCGTCATGACGATGGCGGTGTTCTTCACCATCTATTCGACGATTGCCGGCCGGCTGGTCTATCTCGGCCTGCAGAATCCGGACAATTCGGGTGGTCCGCAGAGCCGCGTCACTGCATCGCGGCCGGACATTGTCGACCGCAACGGCGAGGTGCTCGCGACTGACATCAAGACGGCGTCGCTGTTCGCCGAGCCGCGCCGTATCGTCGACGCCGACGAGGCAATCGAGAAGCTCTCGACCGTGCTTCCCGAGATTGATTACGAGCAGACCTACCATAAGCTGAAGAGCGGCGCCGGCTTCGTCTGGCTGCAGCGGCAGCTGACGCCGAAGCAGCAGGCCGACATCATGGCGCTCGGCGTCCCGGGTCTTGGTTTCCGCACCGAAAAGCGCCGCTTCTATCCGAGCGGCGAAACGTCCTCCTACATTGTCGGGCTCACCAACATCGACAATCAGGGCATCTCCGGGATGGAGAAATACATCGACGACCAGGGCCTGACCGACCTGCAGGCGTCGGGACTGGCGGTGGCCAGGGACCTGAAGCCGGTGAAGCTGTCGATCGACCTGCGCGTCCAGCACGTGGTGCGCGACGAGGTGGCGACCGGCATGGAGCGGTTCCACGCGATCGCGGCCGGCGCGGTGGTCCTCAATATCAAGACCGGCGAAGTGCTGGCCATGGCCTCGGTGCCGGATTTCGACCCCAACAATCCCTACAATGCTCAGGAAAAGGACCGGCTGAACCGTATGTCGGCCGGCCTCTACGAGATGGGCTCGACCTTCAAGAGCTTCACCACCGGCATGGCGCTCGATTCCGGCAAGGTGACGCTGGAGAGTCGCTTCGATGCGTCGCGCCCGATCAAGATCGGCCGCCAGACTATCCATGACTTCCACAGCAAAGGCCGTGTGCTTTCGGTGCCGGAAGTGTTCATCTATTCGTCCAATATCGGCTCGGCCAAAGAAGCCGAGGCCGTCGGCATCGAAGGGCATCGCGAGTTCCTGCATCGACTTGGCGTGCTCGAAAAGATGCAGACGGAATTACCGGAAGTGGCGCGCCCGACCGAACCGAAAGTATGGAAGCAGGTCAACTCGATCACCATCGCCTTCGGCCATGGCGTCTCGACGACGCCCCTGCAGACTGCCGTCGGTTGCGCCGCATTGATGAGTGGCTATCTGATCGAGCCGACATTTCTGCCGCGCACGGCCGAGCAGGCGATGGAGGTGGCCAAAAGGGTGGTCAAGGACAAGACCGTGGAAGGGATGCGCTATCTCTATGCGCTCAACGCCGAGAAGGGCTCGGGCAAGAGCGCCAGGGTTCCGGGTTACCGCGTCGGCGGCAAGACCGGCACGGCGGAAAAGGTGGTCAACGGCCGTTATTCGAAAGAGAAGAATTTCAATGCCTTCGTCGCCGCCTTTCCGATGGACGATCCACAATATATCGTGCTGACCATCGCCGATGAGCCGAAGCCGGAAAAGCCCGGCATGGGCGCCACCGCCGCCTCGAATGCCGGCATCATGGCAGGCAACATCATCAGGCGTGCGGCTTCCATGCTTGGCGTCAAGCCAGATTTCAGCCATGAAAATGGTGCAACGCTGGTTTCCTATCAGTGATTCTTGGGGCGCGCCGGCAACTGCGCGCTATTTTGTTGCGGTGAATGGGACTCAATGTATCTGAAAAATCTAGCCGGTATCCTGCCTGTCGAGGGAACAGCTTCCCCCGATCTGGAGGTTACCGGTCTCTCCTCCGATTCCCGCCAGGTAAGACCGGGCGTCGTTTTTTTCGCGCTCGCCGGCAGCAAGGCCGATGGCTCGACCTATGTCGCCGATGCCGCCGGCCGCGGCGCTGCCGCAATCGTGGCGGCCAAAGGCAATACAATCTCCGGTCTGTCGATCCCGGTCCTTGCCGTCGATGATCCCCGTCTGGCATTGGCGCTGAGCGCGGCGCGCTTCTTCGGCAAGCAGCCTCAGACGATGGTCGCCGTCACCGGTACCAGCGGCAAGACATCGGTTGCCGCGTTCACCCGCCAGATCTGGGAGCAGGGAGGTCTTGCCGCCGCTTCGATCGGTACGACAGGCATTGTGGCGCCTGGCCGCAACGAATATGGCTCGCTAACCACGCCAGATCCCGTCGCGCTGCACCAGTTGCTCAAGGAACTGGCGGAGGCAGGGGTAACGCACGCCTCGATGGAGGCTTCCAGCCATGGTCTCGACCAGCGTCGGCTCGACGGCGTCAAACTGGCGGCCGGCGGTTTTACCAATCTCGGCCGCGACCACATGGATTATCATCCGACGGTCGAGGATTATCATCGCGCCAAGCTGCGCCTGTTCGAGACGCTGCTGCCGAAGGGGGCGCCGGCCGTGATCTTCGCCGACGATCCCTGGTCGGGGCCGACGATTCTTGCCGCGCGGGCTGCGGGCCTGAATGTGCTCACGGTCGGCCGCCACGGCGAATTCCTGACGCTGAAGCGCGTCGAGCATGAGCGGCGGCGCCAGCGTGCCGAGGTGGAGGCCGATGGTGTGCTCCACGAGATCGACCTGCCGTTGGCAGGTGATTTCCAGATCGCCAACGCACTGGTTTCGGCCGGCCTCGCCATCTCGACTGGAACATCCGTCGATAAGGCCTTGGCCGCATTGGAGAAACTCAAAGGTGCGCCGGGCCGCCTCGAGCTTGTCGGCACGACGTCCGCCGGCGCTCCGGTCTATGTCGACTACGCGCACAAGCCCGACGCGTTGGAAAATGTCCTGACCTCGGTTCGTCCGTTCACCACGGGCCGGGTCGTTGTCGTTTTCGGCTGCGGCGGCGACCGCGATCGCGGCAAGCGGCCGATCATGGGCGAGATCGCGACCCGGCTCGCCGATGTCGTCATCGTCACCGACGATAATCCGCGCACGGAAATCCCCGAAACCATCCGCGCGGCAATCCTTGCCGCGGCGCCCGGCGCCATGGAGATCGGCGACCGCCGCAAAGCCATTCACGAAGCCGTCGCCATGCTCCATGCCGGCGATACGCTGATCGTCGCCGGCAAGGGGCATGAGGAAGGCCAGACGATCGGCACCGAAACCTTCCACTTTTCCGATCATGAGGAAGTGCGCGAGGCGCTCCAGGAGCGCGCCGCATGAGCTTGCTCTGGACGTCGCAAGCGCTTGTCGAGGCCATGGGCGGCAGGCCGATCGGCTCGCTGCCGGAAGGCATCACCGGCATTTCGATCGACAGCCGCAGCCTGGAACCGGGCAACGTCTTCTTCGCCATCAAGGGCGAGACGATGGACGGCCACGATTTCGCGACCGCTGCAGTGAAGGCGGGCGCTGCCGTGCTGGTTGTCGCCGAGGGCAAGCTGCCGTCGCTCGGCCGGCTGACGGCGCCGATGATCGTCGTGCAGGATGTGCTTGCGGCGCTGGAAAAGCTCGGCATTGCGGCGCGGGCTCGCTCACGGGCCAAGATCATCGCGGTGACCGGCTCTGCGGGCAAGACGACCACCAAGGAAGCGCTGCGCCATGTGCTGTCGGCGGTCGGCAAAGTGCATGCCTCGGCGCAGTCGTTCAACAATCACTGGGGCGTGCCGCTGACCTTGGCGCGCATGCCCGAAGACTGCGACTACGCGATCTTCGAGATCGGCATGAACCATCCGGGCGAGATCAGGCCGCTGGTCAAGATGGTGAGGCCGCATGTCGCGATCGTCACGCTGATCGCGGCCGCCCATCTCGGCTTCTTCAAGAATCTCGATGAGATCGCCATGGCCAAGGCCGAGATTTTCGAGGGCATAGAGCGCGGCGGCGCCGCGCTGCTCAATCGCGACGATCCGCGCTGGAAGCTGCTCGGGAAAATGGCGAAGGAGGCAGGTGTCGAGCATGTCTTCGGCTTCGGCGAAAACGCCCGCTCGGCCTTCCGTCTTGTTGGCTGCGACCTTTATGCCGATCACTCCGATATCGCGGTCAAGATCGGCAAGAGGGACGTGACGGCCCGTGTCGGAGCGCCCGGCCGGCACATCGTGCAGAATGTGCTGGCGGTGCTGGGCGCAGCGCAACTGGTCGGCGCCGATCTCGACAAGGTCGCGGCGGCGCTCACCGATCTTTCGGCCGAGCGCGGGCGCGGCCGGCGCCACATTTTGCGCCATCCGAACGGCCCCATCACGCTGATCGACGAGAGCTACAATGCCAACCCGGCGTCGATGGCGGCAGCCATGGCGCTGCTCAACGCCACGCCGGTATCGGGCGAGGGCAGGCGCATCGCCGTGCTTGGCGACATGCTGGAACTCGGCAGCCATTCGGCGAAGCTCCACGCGGCGCTTGCCGAACTTATTGTCGGCACAGAAACGCGCAACGTCTTTCTCGGCGGCCCGGAGATGCGGGCACTGGCCGAGGTTTTGCCTTCGGATGTCGAAACCGAGTACCGGCCAGGAGCGGAAGAGCTGAAGCCCGTCGTCATGTCGGCGATCAGGCCGGGCGACGTGGTGATGGTCAAGTCGTCGAAAGGCATCGGATTTTCAAAGCTGGTCGAGGCATTGCTCGGCAAATTTCCGGCGGAAGCCGCAACCATTGAACCGACCTGAGGTCGGGATCCGGGGGACCGATGCTCACTTTACTCGTTGATTTCGCGGACAAGATCTCGGCCTTCAATGTCTTCCGCTACATCACCTTTCGCACCGGCGGCGCGCTGATCACTTCGGCGCTGATCGTCTTCATATTCGGACCGACCATCATCAATTCGCTGCGGCTTCGTCAGGGCAAGGGCCAGCCGATCCGCGCCGACGGGCCGCAGACGCACTTCAAGAAAGCGGGCACGCCGACCATGGGCGGCCTGATGATCCTTTGCGGCATCATCGGCTCATCGCTTTTATGGGCGAACCTCTCCAGCATCTATGTGTGGGTTGTGATGCTGGTGACGCTCGGCTTCGGCTCGATCGGTTTCTACGACGACTATCTCAAGGTGACGAAACAGTCGCATCTGGGCTTCTCCGGAAAGGCGCGGCTGGCGATCGAGTTCGTCGTCGCCGGCATCGCGGCCTGGGTGATCATGCATAACGGCCAGGCGCCGTTCTCGTCCTCGCTGACCTTCCCGTTCGCCAAGGAATTCCTGATCAATCTCGGCTGGTTCTTCGTGCCGTTCTCCTGCTTCGTCATCGTCGGCGCCGGCAATGCGGTGAACCTGACCGACGGTCTGGACGGCCTGGCGATCGTGCCGATCATGATCGCGGCGGCGTCCTTCGGCGTCATCGCCTATCTTTCCGGCAACGCCGTCTTCGCCGAATATCTGCAGATACACTTCGTCCCCGGCACCGGCGAACTTGCGGTCGTGCTTGGCGCCGTCATCGGCGCCGGCCTCGGCTTCCTCTGGTTCAACGCGCCGCCGGCCGCGATCTTCATGGGCGACACCGGCTCGCTGGCGATGGGCGGCCTGATCGGCACCATCGCCGTCGCCACCAAGCACGAGATCGTGCTGGTCATCGTCGGCGGCCTGTTCGTGGTGGAGATCCTGTCGGTCATCATCCAGGTCGGCTACTTCAAGATGACCGGCAAGCGCGTCTTCCTGATGGCGCCGATCCATCACCATTTCGAAAAACTCGGCTGGACCGAGAGCCAGGTGGTGATCCGCTTCTGGATAATCGCCGTCATCCTGGCGCTGGTCGGCCTCTCCACCCTCAAGCTCAGATAGGAGGCCCGCTTGATCCCCGCCGCTTCCTTTGCAGGCAAACGCGTTTCGCTCTTCGGGCTCGGCGGTTCGGGGATTGCCACCGCGCATGCGCTGATCGCCGGCGGCGCCGATATCCTCGCATGGGACGACAATCCAGACAGCGTCGCCAAGGCAGCAGCCGCCGGGATCGCGACCGGCGACCTGCGCGGCGCCGACTGGTCGCGCTTTGCCGCCTTCGTCCTGTCGCCCGGGGTGCCGCTCACGCATCCGAAGCCGCACTGGACGGTGGAGTTGGCGCGCGGCGCCGGCGTCGAGGTGATCGGCGACATCGAGCTGTTCTGCCGCGAGCGCATCCAGCGCGCGCCGGCCGCACCCTTCGTCGCGATCACCGGCACCAACGGCAAATCGACGACCACGGCACTGACGGCGCATATCCTGAAGTCGGCCAGGCGCGACACTCAGATGGGCGGCAACATCGGCCGCGCCATCATGACGCTCGATCCGCCCGAGCCCGAACGGCACTATGTGGTGGAGTGCTCCTCCTACCAGATCGATCTCGCGCCCTCGATCAATCCGACCGCCGGCGTGCTGCTCAATCTCACGCCCGACCATCTCGACCGCCACGGCACCATGGCCCATTACGCCTCGATCAAGGAAAGGCTGGTCGCCGGCAGCGACACCGCTATCATCGGCATCGACGATTCCTGGTGTGCCCAGATCGCCGACCGGCTGGAGCGGGCAGGCCGGCAAGTGATCCGCATCTCCAAGCGCCTGCCGCTGACCGACGGCTATTTCGCCGATGGCACCAATCTGATGGAAGCCGTGCACGGCCGCTACAGCCGCATCGCATTCCTGGAAGGCATCGGCTCGCTGCGCGGCCAGCACAATGCGCAGAACGCGCTGGCCGCCGTGGCCGCCTGCCTCAGGGTCGGGCTCGAGCTCGGCGAGATCCAGACGGGGCTGGAAAGCTTCCCGGGGCTGGCGCACCGCATGGAGCAGGTCGGCCGCAAGGGCCATGTGCTGTTCATCAACGATTCCAAGGCGACCAATGCCGATGCGGCCGCTCCCGCGCTGTCGAGCTTCAACCGCATCTATTGGATCGCCGGTGGCCTGCCCAAGGAAGGCGGGATCGAGCCGCTGCGCGGCTTTTTCCCGCGCATCGCCAAGGCCTATCTGATCGGCGAGGCCGCTCCCGCTTTTTCCGCCACGCTCGGCGAGGCCGTGCCTTACGAAATTTCCGGAACGCTGGCTGCCGCGGTCGAGCACGCCGCCCACGAAGCCGCGAGCGACACCGGCGGCGAAGCGGTGGTGCTGCTTTCGCCGGCCTGCGCCAGTTTCGACCAGTTCAAGAATTTCGAAGTTCGCGGCGAAGCCTTCAGGCAAGCTGCGACTGCTATTGATGGAGTGAAACCCATCGGAGGGCCACGTTGATGCAAAGCCGTCTCGACAAAAGTCCGGTCGCAACCTGGTGGTGGACGATCGATCGCTGGTTCCTGGCGGCATTCCTGTCGCTGATGGGGCTCGGCATCGTTTTGTCCTTCGCCGCAAGCCCGGCGGTCGCCGAGCGCATCGGTCTCGATAGCTTCCACTTCGCCACAAGGCAGATCATCTTCACCATCCCGGCGCTCGTCGTGATGCTGGCGGTATCCTTCCTTGAGGCCCGGCAAATAAGGCGCATGTCGCTGGCGATGATCTGCATCATGCTGGTGCTGATGGTGGCGGTTCTCTATATCGGCGTCGAGGTGAAGGGCGCGCGGCGCTGGGTTTCGCTCGCCGGGCTCTCCATCCAGCCGTCCGAGTTCCTGAAGCCGGCCTTTGTCATCATTTGCGCCTGGCTGTTTGCCGAGCACAAGCGCCAGCCCGACATTCCCGGCAATCTGTTCGCCATGCTGCTGCTGGCCTTGGTGATCTCGCTGCTGATCGCGCAGCCGGATCTTGGCCAGACCATGCTGGTGCTGGGCACCTGGGGCGTGATGTTCTTCATGGCCGGCCTGCCGTGGTTCTGGATCGTCGCGCTGGGGGCTGCCGGCGTCGGCGGCGTGTTCGCGGCCTATACGGTGTTTCCGCATGTGGCCGCCCGCATCGACAAATTCCTCACCGGCGAAGGCGACACCTTCCAGGTCGACATGGGCCGCGAGGCGCTGATCAATGGCGGCTGGTTCGGCGTCGGCCCAGGCGAGGGCACGGTGAAGCGGGTCATCCCCGACAGCCATGCCGACTTCGTGTTTTCGGTCGCGGGCGAGGAGTTCGGGCTGATCATGTGCTTCTTCATCATGTCGATTTTCGCCTTCATCGTGCTGCGCGGATTGAGCATCGCGCTCAAGGAGCATGACGATTTCACCCGTTACGCCGTCGGCGGGCTCGTCACCGTTTTCGGCCTGCAGTCGGCCATCAACATGTGCGTGAATCTACAGTTGATGCCGGCCAAGGGCATGACGCTGCCCTTCATCTCCTATGGCGGCTCCTCGCAGATCGCGATTGCCGTCTCGATGGGCATGGTGCTGGCGCTGACGCGCAGGCATCCGGAAAAGCGCAAGCAGATAGGCTACGCCTTCTCGCAGCGCGCCATGCCGGCGGAATGAGGCGGAATGTCGAAGGGTGTCATCCTGCTGGCGGCCGGCGGAACGGGCGGACATCTGTTTCCGGCCGAGGCGCTTGCGCATGAGCTGATCGAGCGGGGCTGGGAGGTGCATCTTGCCACCGACCACCGCGCCGAGCGCTACTCCGGCCACTTTCCCGCCGCCGCGATCCACTCCATCCGCTCGGCGACTTTGGGTTCGAAGAATCCCTTCGCCGTGCTCGCGGCCTTCTGGACGATCTGGCAAGGCGTGCGGCAAGCAGGGCGTGTCATCGCCAGGATCAAGCCCGACGCCGTCGTCGGCTTCGGCGGCTATCCGACATTGCCGCCGCTCTATGCGGCGACACGGCGCAAGGTGCCGACGTTGATCCATGAGCAGAACGCCGTCATGGGCCGGGCCAACAAGGCGCTGTCGAGCCGGGTCGATGCTATTGCCGGCGGTTTCTTGCCGGAAGGGGAAAGTGCGGCCGGCGCCAAGACGGTGACCACGGGCAATCCTGTGAGGCCGCAGATACTTGAAGCGGCGAAATTGCCCTATGTGGCGTCGGACGCCAGCGAGCCGTTTCGCTTCCTGGTCTTCGGCGGCAGCCAGGGTGCGCAGTTCTTTTCCGATGCTGTGCCGGCGGCGATCGCGCTTTTGCCCGAAGCGAAGCGCAAGCGGCTGGCGATCACCCAGCAGGCGCGCGCAGAAGACGTGGCGCGGGTGAAGGCCGCCTATGCCGATCTCGGCGTCGACGCGCAGGTCTCGCCCTTCTTTACCGATATGGCGGCGCGCATGGCGGCCGCGCATCTGGTGATGTCGCGCTCCGGTGCCTCGACCGTATCGGAGATCGCGGTCATCGGCCGCCCGGCGCTGCTGGTGCCTTACCCGCATGCGCTCGATCACGACCAGGCGGCGAATGCCGCAGCACTTGCCGCCGCCGGTGGGGCCGAGGTGCATCAGCAATCGACGCTCTCGGCCGAGCGGATCGCCGTGCTGGTCGGCGGGCTGATGGAGGATCCCGGCCGGCTGGCCGCAATGGCCGCGGCTGCCCGCTCGGCCGGAAAACCGGACGCGGCGCGGTTGCTCGCCGATCTGACAGAGGCTATTGCGTCCGGCAAAACGGTTTCGGACTACAGGAGGACGCGCGCATGAAGATGCCGCAGACGATCGGCCTCGTGCATTTCATCGGCATCGGCGGCATCGGCATGAGCGGCATTGCCGAGGTGCTGCACAATCTCGGCTACAAGGTGCAGGGCTCGGATCAGGCGGACGGCGCCAATGTGCAGCGGCTCCGCGACAAGGGCATCGAATGCTTCGTCGGCCACAAGGCCGAGAACATCGGCGACGCCGAGGTGGTCGTGGTGTCGACCGCGATCAAGAAATCCAACCCCGAGCTCAAGGCGGCGCGCGAGAAACTGCTGCCGGTCGTGCGCCGCGCCGAGATGCTGGCCGAGCTGATGCGCTTCCGCCAGGCGGTCGCCATCGGCGGCACGCATGGCAAGACGACGACCACCTCCATGGTGGCGACGCTGCTCGAAGCCGGCGGGCTCGATCCGACCGTCATCAATGGCGGCATCATCAACGCGTATGGCACCAATGCCCGCATGGGTGACGGCGAGTGGATGGTGGTCGAGGCCGACGAGAGCGACGGCACGTTCCTGAAACTGCCGGCCGACATCGCCGTCGTCACCAACATCGATCCCGAGCATCTGGACCACTATGGCAGCTTCGACAAGGTGCGCGAGGCTTTCCGCCAGTTCGTCGAGAACGTGCCGTTCTACGGTTTCGGCGTGATGTGCACCGACCATCCGGAGGTGCAGGCGCTGGTCGGCAGCATCGAGGACCGGCGCGTCATCACCTATGGCGAGAACGCCCAGGCCGACGTGCGCTTCGCCAATCATCGCATGGACGGAGCTACATCCGAGTTCGACGTGGTGATCCGCGACCGCAAGGGGCGGGGCACGACGACGATCATGGGTCTGCGACTGCCCATGCCCGGCCGCCACAACGTGTCCAACGCGACGGCGGCGATCGCGGTAGCGCACGAGCTCGGTCTGTCCGCCGAAGCCATCAAGAAAGGCCTGTCATCCTTCGCCGGTGTCAAGCGGCGCTTCACGCACACCGGCTCCTGGAACGGCGTCGAGGTCTTCGACGATTACGGCCACCACCCGGTGGAGATCGCGGCGGTGCTCAAGGCCGCGCGCGGGGCCACAAAGGGCCGCGTCATCGCGATTGCGCAACCGCACCGCTTCACCCGGCTGCACGACCTGTTCAACGAGTTTTCCGTCTGCTTCAACGATGCCGACACGGTCATGGTGGCGCCGGTTTATGCGGCCGGCGAGGAACCGATCGAGGGCGTGACCTCGGACGCGCTGGTGTCGCGCATCCGTGCCGGCGGCCATCGCGACGCGCGCTATATCGAAGGCCCGGCGGCGGTCGCGCCGGCCGTCCGCGAACTTGCCAAGCCCGGCGACTTCGTCATCTTCCTTGGCGCCGGCAACATCACGCAATGGGCCTATGCGCTGCCCAAGGAACTCGGTGGGGCACCCTCATGATGCGCGGCCAGGACCTGATCGATAAGCTCGGCGATAAGCTTGCCGGCCTGCGCGGTCGCGTCACGCCCAATGCCGAGATGGACAAGATCACTTGGTTCCGTGCCGGCGGGTTGGCGGAAGTGCTGTTCCAGCCGGCCGACGAGGAGGATCTCGCGGCCTTCCTGCGCGCGGTGCCGGAGGAAATCCCGATCACGGTCGTCGGCGTCGGCTCAAACCTTTTGGTGCGCGACGGCGGCATTTCCGGTTTTGTGGTGAGGCTCTCCGCCAAGGGGTTTGGCGAGGCCGAAGTCACCGGATCGACCACCATCAAGGCTGGCGCAGCAACGCCGGACAAGCGTCTCGCCGCCGTGGCTTATGAAGCCGGCATCGGCGGGTTCCATTTCTATCACGGCATTCCGGGCGCTGTCGGCGGGGCGCTGAGGATGAATGCTGGCGCCAATGGCGTCGAGACGCGCGAGCGCGTGATCGAGGTGAGGGCGCTCGATCGCGCAGGCAATGTCCATACGCTGAGCAATGCGAATATGGGCTATGCCTACCGCCATTCCTCGGCGCCTGGCGGATTGATTTTTACCTCCGCCATCTTCGAGGGCATCCCGGAAGACAAGGCTGCGATCAAGGCGGCGATGGATGCCGTGCAGAACCATCGCGAGACGGTGCAGCCGATCCGCGAGAAGACCGGCGGTTCGACCTTCAAGAACCCGGAAGGCTCGTCGGCGTGGAAAGAGATCGACAAGGCCGGCTGCCGCGGGCTGATGATCGGCGGCGCGCAGATGTCTCCCATGCACTGCAACTTCATGATCAACACCGGCACGGCGACCGGCTACGATCTCGAATATCTCGGCGAGACGGTGCGCGCGCGGGTGCTGGAAAATTCGGGCATCCGCCTGCATTGGGAGATCAAGCGGCTGGGCAACTTCCGGCCGGGTCACGCGGTGCAGGAGTTCCTGGGCCAGCTTCTTTAGCTCGCTGCGATGGTTCAAGTAGTGCTTGAACTTGCGTCGTCGGCGACGCCGTCAAGCGTTACCGCAAAGACTCAACAACACACTTTTCTCGCCCGTTTTCGCGGAAAGTGAATCTCTCGGAATCATAGGCACTTGCCAGGGAATCAACTCTCTGATTCTCTGCTCTAAAGCGTTTCCTGATTTGAGTCGTTTGACGCGTTACCCGCGTTTTCCGTCTGGGGGCAACCTGCCGGAAGACTCGGACTCAATGTGCGGAAATGTTGCGTGCGGAAATATTGGTTGCAGGCCCGGCGTGAGAGGGGAAGGCGGGATGAAGAAGAAGCATGTGGCTGTTCTCCTGGGGGGATTTTCCTCGGAGCGGCCCGTGTCTCTGTCGTCGGGGAAGGCATGTGCGGATGCGCTCGAGAATGAAGGCTATCAGGTCACCCGCGTCGATGTTTCGCGCGATGTCGGGTCTGTGCTTGCCGAGCTCAGGCCCGATGTCGCCTTCAATGCGCTCCATGGCCCGTTCGGCGAGGACGGCACCATTCAGGGAATTCTCGAATATCTCGGAATTCCCTACACCCATTCGGGTGTGCTCGCTTCGGCGCTGGCCATGAACAAGGAGCAGGCCAAGAAGGTCGCCAAGGCATCCGGCATTCCGGTCGCGGAATCGAAGGTGATCAACCGCTTCGCCGTCCAGAACAAGCATCCGATGAGGCCGCCTTACGTGGTGAAGCCGGTCAATGAGGGCTCAAGCTTCGGCGTCGTCATCGTGCATGAGGGCCAGTCGCACCCGCCGCAAGTTATCGGCTCGTCCGAATGGAAGTACGGCGAGATCGTCATGGTCGAGCGCTACATCCATGGGCGGGAATTGACTTGCGCCGTGATGGGCGACGTGGCGCTCGGGGTCTGCGAAATCATCCCGACCGGGCATTCCTTCTACGACTACGATTCAAAGTACGTCCCCGGTGGATCAAAACACGAAACCCCTGCAAAAATTTCACCGAATATTTACCAAAAAATACAGACACTGGCCCTCAAGGCTCATCTTGCTATCGGTTGCCGGGGCGTTTCCCGGTCGGACTTCCGTTACGACGACCGTCACTCCGAAAACGGCGAGGTTGTCTGGCTCGAGATCAACACCCAGCCGGGCATGACGCCGACGTCTCTGGTGCCTGAAATCGCCGCGCAAGCGGGGCATTCGTTCGGCGAATTGTTGAGTTGGATGGTGGAGGACGCTTCGTGTCTGCGTTGAGGTGGGGCCAGGGCAAAGGCGGCGGCGCTGGGCCTGCGCTGTTCGGCGTGCCGCTGTCGTTCGACCATTTCGTGTTGCCGCGTCAGCTTCGGCGGCCGGTGCGTTTGCTTGCCCGTCTCTGCGGTGGCGAGTACGAGGCGCCGCGCTTTTCCGCCGCCATCCTCTCGGCTGCGTTGTTGGCTTCCGCCGGAGCCTACGGCGCCTATCTCGGCGGCTACGCCGACAGCATCGTGCAGGGCGTGACGGCCCGAACCGGGTTTGCCGTCGACCAGATCAAGGTCGTCGGCAATCGCCAGACTTCCGAGATCGACATACTGGACCGGCTCGGCCTCGACGGCTGGACGTCGCTGATCGGCTTCGATGCCGAGGCCGCGCGCGAGCGCATCGCGACGTTGCCTTGGGTCGAGGTCGCGGCGGTGCGCAAGATCTATCCTCATACGCTGGAGGTCCGTGTCGAGGAGCGTGAGCCCTTCGCGCTCTGGCAGCAGGGCAATTCGCTTTCGGTCATCGAGCGGTCGGGCGAGGTGATCGCGCCGTTCTCGGGCGGCAAGCAGGCTTTGCTGCCGCTGATCATCGGCACGGGCGCGCCGGCCAAGGCGCCGGATTTCCTGGAGAGGATCAAGCGCTATCCCGAGCTGGCGGCGCGGGTCAAAGGCTATATCCGTGTCGGTGAGCGGCGCTGGGATCTCAAGCTGGAGAACGGCATCACCGTGAAGTTGCCGGAAGACGGCGAGGATCGGGCGATCGCTAAGCTCGTCAAGCTTGATCATGACAACGGACTGTTGATGCGCGACATCGCTGCCGTCGACATGCGGTTGTCCGATCGCCTGGTCGTCGAGCTCTCGCCGGAAGCGGCGACGCAGCGCGAAGCCGCGCTCAGCGACAAGCCGAAGAGCCTGACCAAACGCAAGCCGGAGACGAAGATATGAGCTGGCTTGGCGGCAGCGGTGATGCCTCTTCGCGCCGGTCGGGCACGCTGACGGTGCTCGATGTCGGCTCGAGCAAGGTTTGCTGTGTGGTGGCGAAGCTGAAGCCGCGCGAGGACGGCAAGCTGTTGCGCGGACGCTCGCATCGCATCCAGGTGATCGGCATCGGCCATCAGAAGTCGCAGGGGGTGAAGTCGGGCGTCGTGGTCGATCTCGACCGCGCCGAGCATGCCATTCGTCTCGCCGTCGACGCCGCCGAGCGCATGGCGGGGCTCACCGTCGATTCCCTTATCGTCAACATGACGGCCGGCCGGCTGAAGAGCGAGGGCTTTTCGGCAACCATCAATCTCGGCGGCCATCAGGTCGAGGAAGCCGACATCAAGCGCGTGCTCGCTGCCGGCGCCAAGCAGGCGCTGCGGGCCGAGCGAGAGGTGGTTCATTCGCTTCCCGTCGGCTTCTCGCTCGATGCCGAGCGCGGCGTGCGGGATCCCCGCGGTATGGTCGGGGAGACGCTGGGCGTCGATATGCATGTGCTGACCGGCGATGCCGCTCCGATGCGCAATCTCGAGCTTTGCATCAATCGCTCGCATCTGTCGGTCGAGCGCATGGTGGCGACGCCCTATGCCAGCGGTCTCGCGGCTTTGGTCGACGACGAGCTCGAAATGGGCGCGGCCTGCATCGATATGGGCGGCGGCACCACCACGATCTCGGTATTCTCGGAAGGCAAGTTCGTGCATGGCGATGCCATCGCCATCGGCGGCAATCATGTGACGCTCGACATGGCCAAGGGTCTGTCGACCTCACTCGACGCCGCCGAGCGGTTGAAGGTGATGCACGGTTCTGCGCTGCCGGGCAGCGCGGACGACCGCGACCTGGTTTCCATCCAGCCGATCGGCGAGGAGGGCGAACTGCCGCTGCAAATCCCGCGCTCGGTGATGACGCGCATCATCCGCGCGCGCATCGACGAGACGCTGGAGCTTTTGCGCGACCGGCTGAACAAGTCGGGCTACGGCAACGCCGTCGGCAAGCGGGTTGTTCTCACCGGCGGCGCCAGCCAACTGGCGGGCCTGCCGGAGGCGGCGCGCCGCATTCTTGGACGCAATGTGCGCGTCGGCCGGCCGCTCGGTGTGGCGGGGCTGCCGGAAGCGGCCAAGGGGCCGGCGTTTTCGACCCCGGTCGGGCTTCTGATTTATCCGCAGATGGCGAGCTTCGAGAGCCATTCGGCGAAAGGACTTTCCGGTTTCAGGATGACCGGAACGGGCGGAAAACTGCATCGCATGAGTCAGTGGTTGAGAGACAGTTTTTAATTTGACGGGGACAGCCCCATAGGCGGCCGCAGCGGCGAGGCGGCGGGAAAGGCAAAGGACGGAGACTATGACCATCAATCTCAAGAAGCCGGACATCACCGAGCTTAAGCCACGCATCACCGTGTTCGGTGTCGGCGGCGGCGGCGGCAATGCGGTCAACAACATGATCACAGCCGGCTTGCGCGGCGTCGAGTTCGTGGTCGCCAACACCGACGCGCAGGCGCTGACGATGTCGAAGGCTGAGCGGCTGATCCAGCTCGGCGCGCATGTCACGGAAGGCCTCGGCGCCGGCTCGCAGCCGGAAGTCGGGCGTGCGGCGGCGGAAGAATGCATCGACGAGATCATCGATCATCTGTCCAACACGCATATGTGCTTCGTCACGGCCGGCATGGGCGGCGGCACCGGCACGGGCGCTGCTCCGGTCGTTGCCCGCGCGGCGCGCGAAAAGGGCATCCTCACCGTCGGCGTCGTCACCAAGCCGTTCCATTTCGAAGGCCAGCGCCGCATGAAGACGGCCGACATGGGCATCGAGGAACTGCAGAAATGCGTCGATACGCTCATCGTCATCCCCAACCAGAACCTGTTCCGGCTGGCCAATGACAAGACCACCTTCGCCGATGCCTTCGCCATGGCCGACCAGGTGCTCTACTCCGGCGTTGCCTGCATCACCGACCTGATGGTCAAGGAAGGCCTGATCAATCTCGACTTCGCCGACGTCCGTTCGGTGATGCGCGAGATGGGCAAGGCGATGATGGGCACGGGCGAGGCTTCGGGCGAAGGCCGCGCGATGGCTGCCGCCGAGGCGGCGATCGCCAACCCATTGCTCGACGAGACCTCGATGAAGGGCGCCAAGGGCCTGCTGATCTCGATCACCGGCGGCCGCGACCTCACCCTGTTCGAGGTCGACGAAGCCGCGACCCGCATCCGCGAGGAAGTGGACCAGGACGCCAACATTATCCTCGGCGCCACGTTCGACGAGGAGTTGGAGGGCGTGATCCGCGTCTCGGTGGTCGCCACCGGCATCGACAAGTCGGCGGCCGAAATCGCCGCGGCGCCGATCTCGATACGCGCGCCGCAGAAGCCGGTCGCCCGTCCCGCGGCCCCTGTTCAGGAAAGCCGTCCCGCACCGGTTCAGCAGCAAGCCTACGAGCCGCGCGCCGTCGATCCGGTCGCCGAGGCGATCCAGCTTGCCGAGGCCAACGCCGCCGCGATGGCGCAGCCGCGCCCCGCGCCGGTCGACGACTTCCGCCCGCAGAGCAAGATCTTCCAGGCTCCGCCGGCCCAGCTTCAGCCGCAGCCCATCGCCCAGCAACCGATCATGCAGCCCGCGCCGCAGCGCGAGATGCCGCAGCCGGTGGCCGCAGCGCCGCAGCGCATGCCGCGCGTCGAGGACTTTCCACCTGTCGTGAGGGCCGAAGTGGAAGCCAAGAGCCGCCCTGCGGATCATGAGAACAGCGGACCGATGGGGCTGATCAAGCGGCTGACCAACGGCCTGACCCGCCGCGAGGAGGAGCCGGCCCGGCTGCAGCCGGCGCAGCCGCGCGAGCCGAAACTGCGCCAAGCGGCACCGGAAATGCGCCGCCTCGCCAGCCAGGACCCGCAGCTCTACGCGCCGCGCCGCGGCCAGCTCGACGACCAGGGGCGCCTCACGCCGCAGAGCCGCACGGTGCAGGAAGACGACCAGTTGGAGATCCCGGCGTTCCTGCGTCGCCAAGCGAACTAATCGTTAAAGCGCGCCGCAGAGGCGGCGCGCTTTAAGCCGTTGTTTGATGCATGCCGTTTCCCCAAAAATCGCTGCGCATCTTTTGGGGACATGCACTAACGATATATAACAGCTGTTAACAGGCGGACGAGAGATCGTCTTCCTTTTGCCTTTTAATATCACGCTAAAACAAAGGGTTAGGATTGTTTTTTCGTTCTGGGTCGCGGTTACATGGGGTAAGAAACCGTGATTTGGAGTCTCCCGGACGGGCCATTATCTTCCGCTCGGACTAAAGTCGGTTTGCCGGGATTCGGGGAGTTGGCCCTGCCTGCCGACATATCAGAGCCGCTGCCTTGCTCATTCGCCGCTTTCGCGCGCAGGCCAGATGATCCATTCGGGCCGAAAATGCCTAAGGCTGACAAAGCGGACGCAGGCGGTTTGGGCTTATGGGGTTTGTCTTGCACGACTATCAGACCACAGTTAAAGCGCGCGTGACGCTGACCGGCACGGGCGTCCACAGCGGCAAGCCCGTCACCGTTCACTTCCTCCCGGCCGACGCCGATACCGGCATCGTGTTCCACCTTGCGAATGGCGGCGAGTTCCGCGAGTTCCGCGCGCTGGTCTCCGAGGTCGGTGCCACCGACCTCTGCACCATGCTCGGCGATCCGGCCGGCGAGCATATCGGAACCGTCGAGCATCTCATGGCGACGGTGTTCGGACTTGGCATCGACAATCTCATCATCGAGATCGACGGTCCGGAAGTTCCCATTCTCGACGGCAGCGCGGTGGCCTTTGTCGAAGCCTTCGACCAGGCGGGAATCGAGACGCTTTCGGTCAAGCGCCGCTATATCCGCGTGGTCAAGCCGGTCCGCATCGAAGCCGGTGCATCCTGGGCCGAGTTCCGCCCTTATGACGGCACGCGATTCGAGGTCGAGATCGACTTCGAGAGCCCGGCGATCGGCCGCCAGCTCTTTGCCTCCGACATCAACCCCGACATCTTCCGCCGCGACATTGCGCGGGCCCGCACCTTCGGCTTCATGAAGGATGTCGAGCGGCTGTGGGCCGCCGGCTACGCGCTCGGTTCGTCGCTGGAAAACTCGCTGGTCATCGGTGACGACAACCGCGTCATCAATGTCGGGGGACTGCGCTATCCGAACGAATTCGCCCGCCACAAGACGCTCGACGCCATGGGCGATCTGGCGCTAGCCGGCGCGCGCTTCATCGGCTGCTTCCGCTCCTATCGTGGCGGCCATCGGATGAACGCGGCGGCGCTGCGCCGCCTGCTTTCGGACCGAACCGCCTTCGAGATCGTCGAGACGCGGCGCCGCGAGCGCGGCCGCGTCGCCGAAATGATCGCCGTCAGCGGACCGGTCTACGCGCCCTGGGTGATCTGATTCTTAACGATTTTCTGGCTTTGTAGCGAAGCCGGTGTTGCGCAAATGCATCACAAACCCGTGAAATCGTGCGGCTTTGGGCACGGTCCCAAACCGCCACAAAAATGTGCGATTGGCCGGACATAGCGTTGCCGGGCAAGGGGATAATGGTTTATGGCTGCGGCCCGGACCGAAACGACGCCGAAAGGGCGGAATCCAAACATGTTCTTTTCGCGAGTTGGTCAATCGAAGGCGCCGTATCGGGCTGTTTTCCTGGCGTTTTCGTTGGTCGCCCCGTCGCTGCTGCTGTCGGCCTGCATGTCGTCCGAGAAGGACGTCAATCTGGCGACTTATGTCGACCACACCGAACCCGCAGACGTTCTCTACAACCAGGGCCTCGCCAATCTGAATGCCGGCCGCCTCGATGAGGCGAGCAAGAAGTTCGATGCCGTCGACCGCCAGCATCCCTACTCGGAATTCGCCCGCAAATCGATGGTGATGGGCGCCTTCGCCGACTATCGCGCCGGCAACTATGACGAGGCGATCGGTTCCGCCAAACGTTACCTGACCCTCTATCCGTCGACCGACGATGCCGCCTATGCGCAGTACATCATCGGCTTGAGCTACTACCGGCAGATCAAGGACGTCACCCAGGACCAGAAGGAGGCGCGCCAGACGGTGCAGACCATGCAGGACCTGGTGACCCGCTGGCCGAATTCCGAATATGTCGACGACGCCAAGGACAAGATCCGCTTCGCCACCGACCAGCTCGCCGGCAAGGAGATGCAGATCGGCCGCTACTATCTCGAACGCCGCGAATATATCGCTGCCGTCAAGCGCTTCCGCACCGTGGTCGAGAACTACTCCAACACGCGCCATGTCGAGGAAGCGCTCGCGCGACTGACCGAAGCCTACTACGCGATGGGCCTGACTTCGGAAGCGCAGACAGCAGCAGCGGTGCTTGGCCACAACTATCCGGACAGCCAGTGGTACAAGGATTCCTACAAGCTCCTGCAGAGCAACGGGCTTGAACCGCGCGAGAATGCCGGGTCGTGGATTTCCAAGGCTGGGAAGCTGATCACCGGCGCCTGACACTTCTGATGCTGTCCAGACTGTCGATCCGCGATATCGTCCTGATCGAGAAGCTGGACATCGACTTCTTGCCTGGACTTTCGGTGCTGACCGGCGAGACCGGCGCCGGCAAATCCATCCTGCTCGACGCGTTGTCGCTGGCGCTTGGCGCGCGCGGCGACGCTTCGCTTGTCCGCCATGGCGCGGCGCAGGGCCAGGTCATCGCCGTGTTCGACGTGCCGCGCAACCACCCGGCGCGCGCGCTGCTTGCCGGCAACGACATCGAGCATGATGGCGACATCATCCTGCGCCGCGTGCAGACTGCCGACGGACGTACCCGCGTTTTCGTCAATGATCAGCCATCCAGCGTTACTTTGATGCGCGACGTCGGCCGTGCGCTGGTCGAGATCCACGGCCAGCATGACGAGCGCGCGCTCGTTGATCCCGGCGCCCACCGCGAATTGCTGGACAGTTTCGGCGGCCATCTCGGCGCCGTGCGCGGCACGGGCGAAGCCTGGCGCTATTGGCGGAACTGCGAGCAGGAGCTTTCGCGGCACCGCGCCAAGGTCGAGGCGGCGGCGCGCGAGGCCGATTATCTCAGGGCCTCCGTCGCCGAGCTGGCAAAGCTCGATCCGCAGCCGGGCGAAGAGACCGAGCTTGCCGAATTGCGCGCGCAGATGATGCGCGCCGAAAAGATCGCGTCCGAGATCCACGATGCGCAGGACGTGCTGTCGGGGCCGTCTTCGCCCCTGCCGCAGCTCGCCAGCCTGCTCAGGCGACTGCAGCGCAAATCGGGTGAGGTGCCTGGCCTGCTCGACGATGTGGTGAAATCGCTGGACGAGGCAATGATCTCGCTCGACGCGGCGCAGTCCGGGGTCCAGACAGCCCTACGCGCCACCGAATACGATCCGCAGCGCCTGGAGAAGGCGGAAGAGCGGCTGTTCTCGCTGCGGGCGGCCTCGCGCAAGCACAATGTTGCGGTCGACGATCTGGCGCAACTGCGCGACACGGCGGCGGCCGACCTTGCCGATCTCGATGCGGGCGAGGAACGGCTGCACGGGCTGGAGAAACAGGCCGCCGCCGCGCGCGAAGCTTACGACATCGCCGCGGCGCAGCTCTCTTCGCTGCGCCATGCGGCGGCGGCGGGCCTCACCAAGGCGGTGATGGCCGAACTGCCGGCCCTCAAGCTCGAGCGGGCGGAGTTCATCGTCGAGATGGTGAGCGATGCCGAGAGCCGCATGGAAGAGGGCATCGACCAGGTCGGGTTCTGGGTGCGCACCAATCCGGGCACACGGCCCGGGCCGATGATGAAGGTTGCGTCCGGCGGCGAGCTGTCGCGCTTCCTTCTGGCGCTGAAGGTGGCGCTTGCCGACCGCGGCTCGGCGCCGACCCTGGTCTTCGACGAGATCGACACCGGCGTCGGCGGCGCGGTGGCCGACGCCATCGGCCAGCGGCTGGCGAGGCTGTCGAAGCGGGTGCAGGTGCTCTCGGTCACGCATGCGCCGCAAGTGGCGGCGCGCGCCGCCACGCATTTCCTGATCTCGAAGTCCGGCGGCAAGGACCGTGTCGCCACCGGCATTGCCGAAATGGACCGCGCAGCGCGCCAGGAAGAGATCGCGCGCATGCTGGCCGGCGCCACGATCACCGATGAAGCGCGCGCCGCCGCTGAACGGTTGCTGCGCGAGAACACGGCGGCCGCCTAGGCTTCTTGATTTCTCCGGCTAGAACCCTGAGTCAGCAGATGGCTGCATGCTGCTGTTCAGCAATGATTTTTGCGCAAGCCGACTCCCTGCCGGCGAATCCTGATTTATAGTGGCCCGCCACAATTCGAGGACCGCGCTTCATGTCGGAAAAACCAGTCGATTCGCTGAGCCAAAGCGAGGCCGCGGAGGAGCTGAAGCGGCTGGCGGCAGAGATCGCCGAGCACGACCGGCGCTACCATACCGAGGATGCGCCGACGATCTCGGACGCCGAATACGACGCATTGGCACTGCGCAACCTTGCCATCGAGGGGCGCTTTCCCGATCTCGTTCGCGAGGACTCGCCGTCGCGCCGGGTCGGCGCGCCGCCGGCGGAAGGCTTTGCCAAGGTGCGCCACGCTGTGCCGATGCTGAGCCTCGCCAAGGCCTATACCGACCAGGACGTCGCCGATTTCATCGAGCGTGGGCGGCGCTTCTTCGACCGCGACAAGGACCTCGGCATCGCCTTCACGGCGGAGCCGAAGATCGACGGGCTGTCGGCATCGCTGCGCTATGAGAACGGCATCTTCGTGCAGGGCGCGACACGCGGCGACGGCGCGGTCGGCGAGGACATCACCGCCAATCTCAAGACCATCGCCGACATCCCGAAGAAGTTGCAGGGCTCGGGCTGGCCGGAGGTCATCGAAATCCGCGGCGAGGTCTACATGACCTACGCGGAGTTCGAGGCGTTGAAGCGGCGCTCGGCGGCGATCGGCGGACAGGATTATGTCAATCCGCGCAACACGGCCGCCGGGTCGCTGCGCCAGAAGGATCCAGCCGTCACCGCCAGCCGCAATCTGAAATTCTTCGCCTATGCCTGGGGCTACACGACGGCGGATCCCGCTCCGACCCAGTACGATTCCGTGCAAAAATTCAAGGAATGGGGGTTCAAGGTCAGTCCGCTGATGGTGCGGGCGAAGTCGATCGACGAACTCATCGCGCACTACCATCGGATAGAGGAGCAGCGTTCTTCGCTCGGCTACGACATCGACGGCGTTGTCTACAAGGTCGACCAGCTCGAGCTGCAGCGCCGCTGGGGTTTTGTGACCGGCGAGCCGCGCTGGGCAGTCGCCCACAAATTCCCGGCCGAACAGGCGATGACGACGGTCGAGAAGATCGACATCCAGGTCGGCCGCACCGGCACGCTGGCGCCTGTGGCACGGCTGGCGCCGGTGACGGTCGGCGGCGTGGTGGTGGAAAACGTCACGCTGCACAATGAAGATTACATCAAGGGTTTTGACAGCAACGGGCAGCCGATCCGCGACGGCATCGACGTTCGCATCGGCGACACGGTGGTGATCCAGCGGGCAGGGGACGTCATCCCGCAGATCGTCAGGGTCGTCATTGACAAGCGGCCGGCCGATGCGGTGCCATATGAGTTCCCGCACATCTGCCCGGTCTGCGGCTCGCCGGCGACGCGCGAGATCAATGAGAAGACCGGCAAGGAGGATTCGCGGCGCCGCTGCACCGGCGAGCTGATCTGCGCAGCGCAGGCGGTGGAGGGGCTGCGCCACTTCGTGTCGCGCGGTGCGCTCGATATCGAGGGCCTCGGCGCCGAAAACATCGACCTCTTCTTCAATGCCGGGCTGGTCAAGACCGCCGCCGACATCTTCACGCTGAAGGACCGCCGGCCGGCCGTCACCAAGGCGCTGGCGGGGCGGCGCGAGGAGCAGGCGAGACTGCGCGAGGCCGCATCGGGCAGGACGCGCAAGAATGTGCGCAGCGTCGAAGAGCGCAACTACGAAGGCCTCGACAAGCTGTTTGCGGCCATCGACGCGCGCCGCGAGCCGGAGCTCGACCGCTTCATCTTCGCGCTTGGCATCCGCCATATCGGCGAGACGACGGCGGCGGTGCTTGCCCGCCAGTTCTCGACCATCGAGGAACTGATCCGCGTCGGCAAGGAGACGGCGAAGGCGGAGGATCCGCATGACGTGTTCCCGTCGATCAACGGCATCGGCGACACCGTGATCAACGCCTTGCGCGACTTCTTCGGCAATGAGCGCAATGACGACGTGCTCGATGCGCTGCTCGCGCAAGTCCATCCCAAGCCCTATGTGGTCGAGATCTCGGCCGGCAGCGAAGTTTCCGGCAAGACGGTGGTGTTCACCGGCACGCTGGAAAAGATGACGCGCTCCGAGGCCAAGGCGATGGCAGAGCGCCTGGGGGCGAAGGTCGCCGGCTCGGTTTCGGCCAAGACCGATCTGGTGGTGGCGGGTCCGGGCGCCGGCTCCAAGCTCAAGGCTGCGAGCGATCTCGGCATCGAGGTGATCGACGAGGACACCTGGCTGCAGCGCATCGGCAGGGGCGGCTGATGGCCGGAGCGTTCAAGGGTTTTGGCGAGAAGGCCATTCCGTTCCTCAAGGCGCTCGACTTCCACCAGAGCCGCGAATGGTTCCAGGAAAACCGCGGCCTCTACGAGAGTGAGCTGCACGAGCCGTTCTGCGATCTCGTCGAGTCGCTCAGCGAGCATTTCGCGGCGGCGGGGCTTGGCCTGCGCGGCGACCGCAAGAAGTCGCTGTTCCGCATCAATCGCGACGTGCGCTTCTCCAAGGACAAGCGCCCCTACAACCGGCATCTGTCGGCAATCCTGTCGCCCGACGGCACCAAGATGGAGCAGGGCGTATTCTATGTGCATATCGGGCTTGAGCGCTGCTTTGCCGGCGTCGCCTGGTGGCAACCGGGACCGGAACTGCTGCAGGCGATGCGCAAGGCGATCGTGACGAAGCCGGCCGCCTTCCGCGCCATGGTTTCAGCGCTGAAACAAACAGGACTGGAGCTGGACAGGGAAGATTGCCTGAAGCGCGCCCCGCGCGGTTTCGAGGACGTCAGCGAACCCGATCTCGCGCAAGCCGTCCGCAACCGCCATTTCGTGGTGCGGCATCATATTGATCCCGAAACCATCCACGTGGCGGCGCTGGTTGACGATCTCGTCGGCTTCAGCTTGCGCGCCAAGCCGCTGCTCGATTGGGGCAGGGCAATCCAAGGCACGGCTGCCTGAGCCGCTCGAGCGCCCGGCAATCAGTTCCGCTGATCGTCGGCTCAAGCGAATTGGTGTGACAAGCGGGGCGACGCTCCCTACATCAAGCCGCTCAAGGGAGCAGTTGGATGACGGCGGAAGCAATCTCCGAAAGCCGTGCGAGGAGCGATTTCTGGGACGGCGTGCGGCTGTCGATGCCGGTCGTCGTCGCCTCCGCGCCGTTCGCGATCCTGTTCGGCGCGATAGCCGTCGACAACGGCTTTTCGGTTCTGGAAGCATTCCTCATGAGCGCGCTGATCTTCGGCGGCGCCAGCCAGATGGTCGGCATCGAATTGTTCGGCCAGCACGTCGCGCCCTGGCTGGTCGTGCTCTCGATCTTCGCGGTGAATTTCCGTCACGTGCTCTATTCCGCCGGCATCGGCCGGCGCATCGCGCATTGGCCGGTGCTGCAGCAGGCGCTCGGCTATTTCATCCTGACCGATCCGCAATATGCCGTGGCCGAGGCGCGCGCGGCCTCCGGCCAATCGGTCAGGTTCGTCTGGTATCTGGGGCTCGGCCTGCCGGTCTATGTGTTCTGGGTGGCCGAAAGCGCGCTCGGCGCTGTGTTCGGCAAGATGATCCCGAACACCCATGCGCTTGGCATCGATTTCCTGCTGCCGATCTATTTCCTCGGCCTGGTTCTCGGCTTCCGCAAGCGGCCGCTGTGGCTGCCGGTGGTCGTCGCCAGCGCGTTCGCCTCGATCGTCGCCTATCAGACCGTCGGCTCGCCCTGGCATGTCTCGATCGGCGCCATTGCCGGCGTGCTTCTGGCGGTCATCCTGCCGCCGCATCACAGCGGCGTGGGGAAGCGCACATGAGCACGACCTTCTGGATCATCCTCGCCGGCGCCGTCGCCACCTATCTCACCCGCGTCGGCGGCCATCTCGTCATCTCGCGCTTCCAGACCGTCCACCCGCGCGTCGAGGCCGGCCTCAACGCCGTGCCGGCCGCTGTGCTGACGACGCTTGTGGCACCTGCCGCGCTCGGCGCCGGACCGGCCGAATGGGCAGCGCTGATCGTCACCGCGCTGATGTCGCTGCGCGGCGGCCTGATGGCGATGTTTCTGGCCGGTGCCGCGGTGCTGATTCTGGCCAGGCAGTTCGTCGGGTAGAAATCAGATCTTGGCGTCGTGAGGCAGCGGCGCCGTGGCTTTCTCCAGCCAGGCCAGCGTCTCACCGTCCACCATCGGACCGATCTCGGCCAGAACGCGCGCGTGATACTGGTCGAGCCAGTGCAGCTCGTCGCGGGTCAGCAGGTCGCTGCGGATCAGGCGCTTGTCGATCGGCGCCAGCGTCAGCGTCTCGAAGCCGTGCATGGCGATGTCGCCGCCGTCGACCTGTTCGGCAGGCGTGACCAGGATCAGGTTCTCGATGCGGATGCCGTAGGAGCCTTCCTTGTAGTAGCCTGGCTCGTTGGACAGCATCATGCCGGCAAGCAGTTTTTCGGTGCCGGTGCGGGCGATGCGTTGCGGCCCCTCATGCACGGCGAGGTAAGAGCCGACGCCATGGCCGGTGCCGTGGGCGAAGTCGCAGCCATGCTTCCACAGCGCCACGCGGGCGACGGCATCGATTTCCGAACCGCGCGTGCCGGCCGGAAAGCGCAGCGTCGAGATGCCGATCATGCCCTTCAGCACCAGCGTGAAGCGCTCCCGCATCTCCGCGGTCGGCTGGCCGATCGGCACGGTGCGGGTGATGTCGGTGGTGCCGTCCTGGTATTGTCCGCCGGAATCGAGCAGGAACAGTTCGCCGCTTTGGAGCTTGCGGCTGGTGGCGCGGGAGACGCGGTAATGCATGATGGCGCCGTTCGGGCCGGCGCCGGAAATCGTGTCGAAGGCGACGTCGCGCAGCGGCATCTGCGTTTCCTCGCCGGTCTGCCGGCGCACCTCTTCGAGTTTGGTCACGACGTCGATTTCGTCGAGCGTGTCCGGCTGCTGCCGATCCAGCCAGCAGAGCAGCTTCGCAACCGCGGCGCCGTCGCGGCGGTGCGCGGCGCGGCTGCCGGCGACCTCGGCCTGGTTCTTGGTGGCGCGCGGAATGCGGGCGGGATCTGGCGCAGAGACAACGGTGCCGCCATTGCCCTCGACCAGCATCTTGAGCTTTTCCGCCGCCAGCACAGGATCAAGCGCGATTTTGGCGCCGCCCTTGGCAAGCTCCGCGACGGCCGCCTCGAACGCGCCCGGATCGTGCAGATCGGCAAGCTGCGTCAGATAGGCCGCGACCTGGCGCGAAAATTTGCGCTCGTCCATGAAGAGCTGGTGATTGCCGTCGGCAGCAAGAATGGCGAAGCCGAGCGCCAGCGGCGTATGCGCCACGTCGCCGCCACGAATGTTGAAGGCCCAGGCTATTGAAGAGGGGTCGGTGAGCACGGCGTGCGTCGCGCCCTCCTTTTCGATCGCGCCCGCCAGCCGCGCCAGCTTGTCCTTGGCAAGCTCGCCGGCGAAGGCGATCGGGTGGAGCTCCACTGGTGCCCGCGGCGGCTCGGGCTGATCTTCCCAGATGATATCGATCGGGTTCTTGTCGAGCGGCACCAGTGTCGCGCCGGACTGCTCGGCCGACGCTTTCAACGCCTTGATCTCACTGAGCGTGTGCAGCCACGGGTCGAAGCCGAGGCTGGCTCCCCTGCCGAGATTGTCCTTGATCCATGAGGCTGGCGGATTGTCGATGAGGCTCTCGACGGTGAAGATCGAAAGATCGACCTCGCCCCGCACCTGAAGCATGTAGCGGCCGTCAACGAAGATGAAGGCACGGTCGCGCAGGATGATGGCGATGCCGGCTGAGCCGGAAAAGCCGGTCAGCCATTTCAGCCGGGCCGAGCGGTCGGCGACATATTCGCCCTGGTGCTCGTCGGCGCGCGGCACCATGAAGCCGTCCAGCCCGTTCTCGGCCAGCCATTGGCGCAGCATCGCCACGCGCGGCTTGCCGACAGCCGGATCGCCGGCGGAATCAAAGGTCTGGAACATTGTGCCGCATCTCCTCGAATGGCGGCGCATGACCCCGAAAATCGGAATCGATTTTCGGAAAGGATCATGCGCGAAATCAAAGTGCTACAGCGTCCTTTGCGCATCCCAAGGGGACGCGCGGCGCTGTAGTGGCGACCGTAGCGCAAGGTCTTCGAAACCGGAATCGATTTCGACAGGGCCAGTTTTGAGCGGTCCGATTTTCAGCGCTTGAGGTGGATAGTCACCCAGCCCTCGCGGTGCAAGGTGCGGACGTGGCGGAAGCTCTGGCCGACATAGGCCGAGATCACCGCATCGCGCTGCCGGTCGAGGATGCCGGAGAGCACCAGCGAGCCGCCGAGCCTGATGTGCCTGGCCATCTCGGGCGCCAACCGCATCAGCGGCCGAGCCAGTATATTGGCGACGATCAGGTCGAAGGGCGCGCGCCTGGCGAAGATCGGATGGTGGAAGCCGGGCGCCGTCACCGTCTCGACAAGTGCCTTCACGTGGTTCAGTCGCGCATTGGCCGCGGCAACCCTGACCGCCACCGGATCGATGTCGGTTGCCAGCACCGGGATGTGCGCGAGCTTGGCCAGCGCTATCGCCAGCACGGCACTGCCGGTGCCGAGGTCGAGCGCGTTGCCGGGGCGTTCGCGCAGCACCACCTGTTCCAGTATTTCGAGGCAGCCGGCCGTGGTGCCGTGATGGCCAGTGCCGAAGGCAAGACCCGCCTCGATCTCAATGGCGAGGTCACCGCTGCGGCGCTTGTCGCGATCATGCGCGCCGTGGACAAAGAAACGCCCGGCGCGGACCGGCTTCAATCCTTCGAGCGAGCGCGCAACCCAGTCGATGTCGGGGAGCGCCTCGCGCTCGACCTGCTTCGGCAGGGCGAGGTCCGCGAGTATGCCGTTGATCCGGGCTTCGACGGCATCGACATCGCCATCGGCATAGAGCGACAATTCGTGGATATCATTGGCCTCGTCGACCTCCAGCACGGCAAGCGGCAGGCCTTCGTCCTCGAAGGCGGCATCAAGAGCCGCGAAGATGCGGTCGGCGTCGGCCTTGCCCGCGGTGAAATGGAACCTGGTCTGCCCCATCAGGGCGACTCATGTTTGAGCGTGATCATTTCCGAGAAACCGGTTCCACTTCTTGCTACGCAAACCTTCGGTTCGTGATCACGCCTGGCCGCCTGCTGCGAGCCGCTTCAGCTTCGCAACAGCCGTGTCGGCGCTTTCGCCATAGGCGATGGTGCCGGCGAACTCGCCCTTGGCGTTGAGGAGCAGCACGGAGGCCGTGTGGTCCATCGTGTAATCGCCGTCGCCGGTGTCGACCTTCTTCCAATAGATGCCGAAGGCCTTGGCCATGGCATGCACCTTGTCCGGATCGCCGGTGATGCCGGTGATGCGGTCGGAAAAGTTGCCGACGTAGGAATTGATGATCTGCGGCGTGTCCCGCTCCGGGTCGACCGTGACGAAGTAGGCGTTGAGGTTCTTGCCGCTGTCGCCCATCGTCTTCAGCCAGCCGGCCATTTCGAACAGCGTTGTCGGGCAGACTTCCGGACAATGGGTGAAGCCGAAGAAGACGACGCTTGGGTGACCCCGGAACGCGGCCTCGGTGATCGGCGCGTTCTTCTGGTCGATCAGTGTGAACGGGGCGCCGTAGGGCTGGCCGCCATAATGGCCGCGATACCAGTCGAAAGTGAGCCAGCCGATGCCCGCCGCCATCAGGACGAGAATGCCGACCAGAATTGAGCGCATCATCAGAAACAATCCGTCGTGATCGTCGCGGCCCGGCGGATCCCGCGCGAGCCTGTTTCGGCGACAGTCTTAACGGTTTGGCGGCGCGCGCGCAAAGAGGTCGCGTTGCCGCAACCATGAGACCTGCCGCCTCTCTGCGACCTGCACCAGGCCTGGCGCCGCTAGCAACACCGAACGGCTTGCAAATGCCATGGTCGTATCCCACCTGACATCGGCTAAAAGCAAACCCCGAGGAGGCTCCCTTGCGAAAACTGATCGGCTTGATTGCCGCGTGCCTGGCCCTCAGCGCCGGCAACGCGGTGGCGGACGAGGTCGGCAAGGTCGGCGTCGACTGGGTCGGCAACGACATCATGATCGACGCGATCAAGGATCCGAAGGTCGACGGCGTCACCTGCCACGTCGCCTATTTCGATCGCAGCGTCATCGACCGCCTGCACAAGGGCAACTGGTTCGAGGACCCGTCGGACTCGTCGATCTCATGCCGCCAGACCGGGCCGATCAGCATCGGCGACATCGACATGAGCGAGGGCGGCGAAGAGGTGTTCAAGCAGGGCCTCAGCCTGATCTGGAAGAAACAGGTGGTGAACCGCATCTACGACAAGAAGAACGAGACGCTGATCTATCTCTCGCATTCGCGCCAGGTGCAGAACGGCTCGGCGAAGATGTCGGTGACGACCGTGCCGCTCTATGGCCAGAACGTCGTGTGGACCAAGGGCAAGCCGCAATAGGCTCCGATCGGCCAAGCGGACGATTGGTCCCGCTTGCGGGGCTAATCGCTCGGGCGTAAAGCCGCGCTATGGACCGTCCTGAACATCTCGTCGCGAAGGATTCCGAGCCGCGCATTCATCCGACCGCGGAGCTGAAGGGGTGCAAGCTTGGCCGCTATGCATCGATCGGCGAGCGGGTGATCCTCCGCGACGTGACGGTCGGCGATTTTTCCTATTTCGAGCGTCATTCGGAAGCGATCTACACGACGATCGGCAAGTTCTGCTCCATCGCCGCCAACAGCCGCATCAACGCGCTCGAGCATCCGATCGAGCGGTTGACGCAGCACAAGGTGAGCTACCGGCCAAACGAATATTTCCGCTGGCTTGGCGTCGACGCGGCATTTCGAGAGCGGCGGCAGGCAGAGCCGGTCAGCATCGGGCACGATGTCTGGATCGGCCATGGCGCCGTCATCATGCCAGGCATCACGATCGGCAATGGTGCCGTCATCGGTGCCAACGCGGTGGTGACGCGCGACGTGCCGCCTTACACTATCGTCGCCGGCGTTCCGGCCAAACCCTTGCGTCAGCGCTTTGCCGCCGACGTCGCGGCGCGCATTGAAGACCTCGCCTGGTGGGACTGGACGCCGGAAAAGCTCGCCAAGGCGATCCCGGACATGCAGTCGTTGCCCATCGAGGTCTTCCTCGATCGTTGGGAAAACGCCGCGACCTGAGCGCCCGTGAAGTGGCGCCCTTCCGCGATGCGGGGGTGGCGCAGCGGAAGGGGCCGGAGGTAAACCGCCGTGAGGCGGGACGAGCAGGCTTTCGACCTGCACCGCACTATAGAAAACAACACATAGTATGGTTTTCCGTCGTCATGCGCCTTTCGCGTGTATGCGATTGCAGACGCGTGCAAGCGGAAAATTGGACCGGCGGGAACCGGAGAGCCGGCGCCTTGTTTCTCTCGAAATGCCGCGCTCTTGCGCTTTGTGAGGATTGGATGATCGAAAAGCTTTTCACCAAGGTTGCCAATTGGGTGGCTCACCTGGCCGGTATGCCGTTGACTTTTGCCATCTGCGTTCTGATCGTAGTGGTCTGGGCGGCGACCGGGCCGTTTTTCGGCTTCTCGGATACCTGGCAACTGGTGATCAACACGGGGACCACCATCATCACCTTCCTGATGGTGTTCCTGATCCAGAACACGCAGAACCGCGATGGCGCCGCAATCCAGACCAAGCTCGACGAGTTGATTCGCGTCAGCGAGGCCCACAACCACTTCATCGGCATCGAGCATCTGACGGAATCGGAGGTCGAGGAGATCCGCGCCAAATGCGAAGCGGCGGCAAAACGGCACGACCGCAAGATCGCCGAAACAGCGGTCAAAAAGGCTGTGACGATGAAAAACGGTTCCGGGCGCCACCGCAAGATCGCTGAGGCGGCCGCAAAGAAAACCGTGCCAGGGAAGGCAGGTACCAAGAAGAAGGCGCCGCCTGAACGGCCTGTCAGCGGTTCATAAAGGCGGCGAAAGCGTCCTTGTGATCCGGATGCCAGCGCGACAAAGCGGGGCGGTTTTCGATGATGTCGCCGATCGCCCAAGCCATGCGCTTTTCATCCATGGGACGAGCGACCTCGTTGTCCGGGCAAAGGATGTAGAAGTCGTCCTGCTTGAGCGATGCCAGCATGAAGTCGATCACCTGCTCGCCCGTCCAGGCGCCGGCCGGCTTTTCCGTCGCGCCCTCGGTCAGGCCGGTATAGGTGAAGCCGGGGATCAGCAAATGCGCGGAAACCTTTGCTCCAGGCTCGTTGCGCAGCGTATGCGCCAGGCCCTCGGTGAAGGTCTTCACGCCCGCCTTGGAGACGTTGTAGGCGAGATTGCCGGGCGGCGTGGTGATGCCTTGCTTGGATCCGGTGTTGATGATCAGGCCGGGCTTGTCCGCTGCCAGCATGCGCGGCGCGAAGGCCTCGACGCCATGCACGACGCCCCAGAAGTTGATGTCCAGAAGCCGCTTCCAGGCATCACGGTTTTCCCACGGCTTGCCGGGATTGTTGCCGACGCCGGCATTGTTCATCAGCACCGAAACCGCACCGAATGCACCGTCGGTGAGTTCCGCGAGCCGGTCGACTTCCTCGGCTTTGGAGACATCAGTGGTGATAGGGAGAACGGCATCATCCCCGGCAATGGCGGCAACCGCCTGCCGGGCCTGGTCGAGGCGCACGCCGCCTATGTCTGCAAGCACGGTCTTCATGCCCATGGCCGCGAAGCGCTTCGCCGCGGCAAGGCCTATGCCGCTGGCGGCGCCGGTGATGACGGCGACATTGCCGGAGGTGAAAGCGGGCAGGGCGGTCTGAATTTCGGCGTCGCTGGTCATGGTTGATGTCCTTGTTCCGGGTCGAGCCGAACTTAACGCCGGTCAGGGCCGAGACAAGCCTTGATCGCCGCAATGATTGACCGCGATAGCGGCAATGGATTGACCGCGATAGCGGCAATGGGTTGACCGCAGCAGCTTGCCCCGCGCATGCTGCCAAAAAAAGGAGTTCGGCATTGACCGACTGGATCGGAATCCTGAAGGAGCAGACCGCCACCGGCGAGCAGATGGGCCGGGATGTGCCGAAGATGCTCGCCAACCCCGATATCAGCGAGACGCAGGTCAAGACACTGTTCTCGGCACTGGAGCAACAGGCGGATTTCGCAGAGAAGCTGCGCCTGGCGCTGGAGAAGTTCGGCCATGACTTTCCCGTCATCAAGGCCGCGGAGCGGCTGGAAGAGCGCTATGCCGACCTTGCCGCCTCGGCGGCCGAAAAACTGAAGGCGATGCGGCAGTAAAAACCCGCTATTTTTCCACGAGCCGCTCGAACCGCTTGTCCGGCGTAAACCAGATGATCGCCACCAGGACGTAGATCGCCACGCTGATCCACTGGCTGAGCAAGGTCAGCAGCACGGCGGCAATATAGAGCGCCAGCGAAATCTTGCCCTTGCGGTCATGGCCCACGGCTCTGGCGAAGGTGGTGTCGGAACCGTGCAGGTGGCGAAGCTTGAAGACCAGGATGGTATAGGCAATGGCGCAAAGCGCCAGGTCGATGCCGTAGACGGCGACCGGCACCGGGGCGAAGTGGTTCTCGCCCATGAAGGCGGTCGTCACCGGCATCAGCGACAGCCAGAACAGGAGGTTGAGGTTGGCCCACAGCACCCGGCCATCGACGCGCTGCACGGTATGGAACATGTTGTGCAGATTGTTCCAGTAGATGCCGACATTGATGAAGGACAACACATAGCAGAAGAAGATCGGCCATAGCGGAGCCAGCGCTGCAAGGTCCTCGCCGTGCGGCACTTTCAACTCCAGCACCATGATCGTGATGATGATGGCGACAACGCCATCGGTGAAGGCTTCGACCCGGCCCTTGCCCATGGTTCTTCCCTCGTCGTTTGACGAACGTTACGGGAGGATTTCGCGCGAGGCCATACTGCCATAATTGTCAGGAGAGCGTTCGGCATTCGGAACAGCCGCAATTACGTGGACGTTGGGCTTGCAACCAGCGGAGGTCGCGATGGCCAGCTACACTCAAACTATCACGCGCGACAACGAACTTGGCGGCGGTGTCGCAAGGGCCACGGTTGCCGCCATGATCGCTGCACTGTTTGCCGGCAGCACGGCTCTGACGCCACTCTATGTGATCTACAAACAGGCCTTCGGGTTTTCGCAGATCACCCTGACATTGGTCTATGCCGTCTATGTGGTGGGAAATTTGGCCGCACTTCTGTTTTTCGGCCGATTGTCGGATGTCATCGGTCGCCGTCCGGCAGCCATGGCGGCGATGGGCGTCGCCGTGGTCAGCGCGCTGCTTTTCCTCTTGGCTGAAAACCTGGCGTGGCTCGACATCGCCCGCATCCTCAGCGGGCTCGGCATCGGGATCGGCGCGGGAACCGGGACCGCTTGGCTCGCTGAGCTGATCGAAGGCGAGGACAAGTCACGCGCCGCTGTCATCGCCACCAGCACCAATTTCGTCGGTCTCGGGGTCGGCGCACTGATATCGGGATTGCTCGCCCAATACGCGCCTTGGCCGCTCAGGCTGACATTCGCCGTCTATCTGGTCCTGCTTGCGCTGATCACTCTGCTGATCTGGCGTACACAAGAAACAGTTTCCAGGCCTGGACGACTTTCGGATGTCTCGATGCGGCCGCGGCTTTCGGTCCCCGACAAAATTCGCCCGCAATTCGTGGCGCCGGCGGTTACCGGCTTCGGCGCCATGGCACTGGTCGGTTTCTATGCCGCGCTTGCGCCAAGCATTCTGGCACAGGAGCTCCATGCGACGAACCACGCCGAGGCCGGCGCGCTGTTCTTCGAGCTGGCGATCGTGGCAGCGGCGGCGATCCTGGCGACGGCGCGCCTGTCCAGTCGCTTCACGATGCTTGCCGCGCTAGTTCTGATGATCCCGACCGTGGCGCTGATCGTCGCGGCGCAGGCCTTCGCCTCCATGACGATGATGATTGTTGCCACGGCGTTCTGCGGCGTGGCGGCGGCGCTCGGCTATCGCGGCGGCCTGCAGGTGGTGAACCAGATCGCGCCGGGCGACCGACGCGCCGAAGTGGTCTCGGCCTTCTTCATCTGCTGCTTCTGCGGCAATGCGCTGCCGGTCATCGGCATCGGCGTGCTGTCCAGTTGGACGAGCGCGGCCGTGGCAAGCCTGGCCTTCGCCGGCATGATCACGATCTTCTCGCTGGTGGCGCTGGGGTTCGGCGCCAAATACGCGCGATAAATTCACCCGTTCGGTGTCTCGACGGCAAGATTGGTGCGCCGGCGCGGCACGCCGAGGCCGGTGTCCGGCGGCTCGCCTGCAGCCGGACGGTGTCGCCCGTCCGCCGCCGGCGAGCGTGTTGTCTTCCATGGCGGGCACCGAAGATAAATCAGGCCCGCGATCGCAGGCCTGATGCTTTATGCGTCCGTTCGGGCTGCGCCGGAGGCCTGGGCATCCGCCCAAGGCGCAACTAGTTTGCGGCGAGACTGTTCCCCGACAGGCCGGGCAGGGTAACCTGATAGACCAGAAAGGTGGTGTCGACATCGGCGCCGTCCTCGGCCTTGTACGGCGCACCGACCTGGAAGCCGTCCTGGGTGAGAAAATCGTTGTCGTTGGCGACGAACAGGAAATAGTCGTCGGGCAGCTTCGGGTCCAGCACGCTCACCAGCGACATCGCCTCCCACTTCTCCGAGAGGTTGTTCCTGTCGTTCGGCGCGCCGTTGTGCAGGCCGAAGCGGCCGAGTTCGCCCTTGTCGTTGATGTCGATGAAGGCGGTGAGCTTGGCCGGCGTCACCGACGGATCGAGCACGCCCTTCGGCGCGACCGGCTTGTCGGCGGCGTCGAACGGGCCGTTGGCGATATCGGTGGCGGCGGAAAGGTCGACAATCTCGATCTTGCGGTAGACCGACTCGGCGTCCTTCAGCCCCTGGCCGTTGCCGCTGTCGCGTGCCAGCATCAGAAAGTTCTTGTCCGACAGCGCCACGATCTCGCTCTGCGCGGCCACCTTGGTCTTGCCCTTGGCGTCCTTGAACACCGGCAGCGGCACGACATATTCGTGCGCCAGCTTGAGGTGGGCGAGGTCGGAGGCGTCATAGACCAGCGCGCGGGTGTTCATGCGGGTCGACCCGGAATCGCCGCCATCCTGGCGCGGCGCCGACTGCAGCACGGCGATCAGGAACTTGCCGTCCGGCGTCATCGACATGCCTTCGAGGCCCTGATTGTTCTGGCGACCGGTCTCGGGATCCTTCGGATCGGGCTCGGCCGCACCCGGGCCGGGATTGTCGGAAGCGAAGTTCGGCTTGCCATGGCGCATCGGCACCAGAGCCGCCGGCGGCTGGGTCGCCGACATCAGGCGGCCATCGGACGAAAAGCGATAGATGTTGGGACCATATTCGTCGGAAATGAACATTGTGCCGTCGGGCAGGCGCACGATGGCCTCGTCATCCAGCGAAAGCTTGCCATTGTCGGCCTGCGGCAGGATCGGCATGTCGCCGGCAGCGGGGCGCACGCCGTTGAGCGGGTCGAGGCCGGTTGCGTCGGCGCTCTTGTCGTCGGTCAAGAGCATGGTGTCGGCGAGCGTCGCCTTGACGCCCGACTGTTCCTGGCCGGCGGCGGGCGCGGCGCCCGGAGCGGTCGGGGTCAGCTCGATTGCAATGGTGTTCAAGCGAGGCCGGTAGTCGGTGGTGCCGGCGACGTTGTAGCCGCGGTCCGGCAGCAGCCAAAGCGAGCCTTTGTAGCCGACGCCGTCACGCGCCCAGCTCTTGGTGTCGATCGCCATGCCGGAGCCCGAACCGAAGGTCTCGCCGAACTTGTCCTTCTGGCTGGCGGGGATGCGGCCGACCCCGACAAGCCCCTTGTTGGCATAGGTGACGCCCTCGGCGAGCGCAGGGCTGAAAACGGTGAACAGGGCGAGTGCCGCGCCAATCGCGACGGTTTGGTTGAGGCGCTTCATGGATATTCCCCTCGTGACGAGCAGAGCCGGAATGGCGTCACATCGGGTCTAGGGCGCGAACATGATACTTGCGTGACAGGGTGGCGTACTTGCCGTCTCCCACACGCAAGGAAGGGGTGTGCCTCAATCGCTCTCGCGCGCGACGAGCTCCAGCGGCCAGACTTCGCGGATGGTGCGTGGCCCCTCCGGACCGGCATGGGCGGGAAGCGAGGCCAGCAGCATCTCGGCCAAACGCCGGCCCATCGGACCGAGCGCCGGGCGGAAGCCGGTCAGCGCCGGCGAGAAATAGCGGCAGAGCGGGGTGTCGACGATGACGATCACCGCCATGTCGTGACCGGGCCTGATGCCCATTTCGGCCAGCGCCTTGCAGCCGCCGAGGGCCATGGCGTCGTTATTGAAGATGATCGCGGTCGGCCGGTCCTTGGAGAGCATCACGCGCGGCGTCACCTGGTAGCCGCCGGCCTCGTTGATGAAGCCATCGGCAATTAGTCCGGGATCCACCTCGATGCCGTGCCGCCGCAAGGCCTTGCGGTATCCGTCGAGGAACAGATAGCCGAAATTGAGGTTGAGCGACGGCCGGATGGCGGCGATGCGGCGGTGACCGCGCGCGACCAGCCGGTCGACGGCGTCGCTGCCTGCTTTCTCGAAATCGAGGTCAAGCGAGGGGTAGGCCTTGCCGCCCGAGCGGCTGCGGCCGAGCGTGGCGAAAGGAAAGCCTCTCTCGGTCAGGTAATCGATGCGCTCGTCGTCGCGTCGCGTCCAGGCCAGCACGACCGCGTCGGCCCGGCGCGTCTCGACAACGCGGCGCAGGCGTTCCTGCTGATAGTCGCCGGGCGCGCCCATGACCACGATCAGGTCGAGATCGCTTTCCGCGAGCCTCTCCTGCAAGCCGCTCAGGAACGGAATGAAGAACGGTTCGCCATATTGCTGGTCGCCGGGATGCGGCTGAAGCATGAAGGCGATCGAACGGGTGGCGCCCTGCCTGAGGCTCCGGCCGGACTGATTGGGCGAATAATTCAGCTTCCTGGCCGCGTCGAGCACGCGCTGGCGTGTCTCGGCATTGACGTCGGCGCGGCCGTTCAATGCGCGTGAGACGGTGCCGATCGAAATATTCAGGTGACGTGCAAGGTCGTGGATGCTGGACGCCAAAGACAGTTCTCCCCCGCCTTGGCTAGCACCGGCTGCCGCTGAGGCCAAGGCTTCGGGACGATTTTCGCAGGCAGCCGGTTGACATTCTATCGCATCGGGTGTGTTGTCGTAAACGTTTACGGGAAAACGTTTACGGTCACGCCGTGGATGCCGTGGCGATCGGTCTGGAGGGACCGGTCTGGAGGGACCGGTCGGGAGGAGCGCTGGATGATGAATGTCGTCCTGGTCGGATGCGGAGCCATGAGCAGGCACTGGCTCGACGCCGCGACGCGGATCGACGGGCTTGCCATTGTCGGCCTTGTCGACCTCGATGCCGAGCGGGCGAAGGCGAAGGCGCTTGAGTACGAGCTCTCAAGCGCCGTCATCGGCACCAGCCTCGATGCCGTTCTCGACCAGACCCGGCCCGATGCCGTGTTCGATGTGGTGGTCCCCGCCGCCCGGCGCGAGGTCGCGCTTTCGGCCTTTGCCTATAATTGCCATCTGCTCACCGAAAAGCCGCTCGCCGACAGCCCAGAAAATGCGCGCGCCATCATCGAAGCGGCGCGCCGGGCAGGACGCGTCCATGCCGTCGTGCAAAATCGGCGCTATGTCGCCAATGTCCGGCGGATCAGGCGCTTCCTGGAATCCGGCGCGATCGGTCGGCCGACCAGCATCCATGCCGATTTCTTCGTCGCGCCGCATTTCGGCGGCTTTCGTGAAGAGATGGCCCATGTGCTGCTGCTCGACATGGCGATCCATACTTTCGATGCCGCCCGTTATATGGTCGGCGGCGAGCCGGCCAGCGTCTATTGCCAGGAATGGGAGCCGGCCAATTCCTGGTACCGGCAAGGATCTTCGGCCAGCGCCGTGTTCGATCTGGGCGGCAAGGTGTTCACCTATGCCGGCTCCTGGTGCGCCGACGGCTTCCGCACCAGCTGGGAAAGCGCATGGCGCATCGTCGCCGAGCGCGGCAGCATCACATGGGACGGCCACGATGCGCTGAAGGCGGAGGTGGTTGTGTCGGGCCGCGAGGGCCTGTTCGACAAGACCGCGCCCATCGAAGTGCCGGCCCTCGATCCCACCGACCGCGTCGACGGTCATCTCGGCATCATCAAGGATTTCATGCGCGCGATCGAGACCGGCACCGAGCCGGAGACGCGCGGCAGCGACAACATCAAGAGCCTGGCCATGGTTTTCGCCGCGATCGAGAGCGCCGAGACGGGCCGCCGCGTGACGATCGCACAGGAAACCCAATGATGCCCAACCCGCTTCTCGACATCAGGATCGGCACCATGGTGCGGGCCAATCTCGACGATCCGGCCGCCTACATAAAGCAGATCCTGCCGCTCGGCTTCGAGAGCATCCAGCCCTTCTTCTGGCAGACGCTCGGCGGCAAGGACCTGCCGCGGCTCGCCGGTCAAATAAGCGAGGCGATCGGTGACGCCGACGTCACCGTGTCGTCGATCGGCGTGTTCGGCAATCCGCTGGAGAACGGCGATGTCGATCGTGGCGTGCTCGCCGCCTGGGAGACCGTCATCGACAATGCGCATCTGTTCGGCACGTCGACGGTTAGCGGGTTCACCGGCCGCATCCGCGGCAAACCGCTGACCGACAGCCTGCCGGGTTTCCGCGAGGTCTGGGGGTCGCTGGCCAGGCGCGCCGCCGACAAGGGCGTGCGCATCGCCTTCGAGAATTGCGCCATGGACGGCAACTGGGCGAGCGGCGATTGGAACATCGCCCACAATCCCGATGCCTGGGAGCTGATGTTCAACGAGTTGCCAAACGACAATCTCGGCCTCGAATGGGAGCCCTGCCACCAGCTCGTCTATCTGATCGACCCGATCCCGCAGATCCGCAAATGGGCGCCGCGCATCTTCCATGTTCACGGCAAGGACGCGACCGTGCGCTGGGACGTGATCCGCGAGCACGGCGTGTTCGGCCGGCTGCCATTCGTGCAGATGCGCAGCCCCGGCTTCGGCGACAGCGACTGGACGCGGGTGATCAGCGAATTGCGGCTGGCGGGCTACAAGGGCACCATCGACATCGAAGGCTGGCACGACCCGGTCTATCGCGGCGACCTCGAGATGACCGGTCAGGTGCGGGCGCTCGAATATCTGAAGCAGTGCAGGGGAGGAGCCAGCTACCTGCCCAATCCGGTGTGAGGACCGGCCGGCGGGAGGAGCCGGCCACCAAGACTACGGCCGAAGCAATCGTCGAAACCCTCCGTCGGGAGGGACAAAAGGGAGGAACGTGCATGAGCATCATGACGAGAAGGACTGTTCTGCGCTCGACCGTCGTGGCGGCTGCCGCGGCGCTCTGCGCCTCGATCTCCACCTTGCCGGCGCAGGCGCTTGATGCCCAATGGTGCAAGGATGTCCATATCCGCTTCTTCGTCGGCGGCGCCGAGGGCGACGCCTTCGGCACCATCGTCTACAATGGCGCCAAGCAGGCGGCCGCCGATCTCGGACCGAAGGTCGACTACATCTTCTCCGGCTGGGACGTCGAAAAGATGGTGCAGCAACTGCGCGAAGCGGTGGCGGTCAAGCCCAAAGGCATTGCCATGATGGGCCATCCCGGCGACGCCGCGATCATGCCTTTAGCCGAACAGGCGCATAAGGATGGCATCAAGATGATGTACCAGAACGTGCCGGTGCCGAAAGTGGTGGCGGCGTTCGGCGGCGGCTATGTCGGCGCGCAGCAGGAAGAGCAGGGCCGCGCGCTCGGCGCCGAGGCGTTCAAGCTCGCCAAGCTCAAGGCCGGCGACAAGGCGATCATGATCGGCCCGTTCGAGAACGAGAATCGCGGCGCGCGCGAGCGCGGCACGGTCGCGGCGCTGAAGGAGGCGGGTGTCGAGGTGATCCAGCTCTCCTCGCCGCCGAGCGGCGAATGGGCGTCCGATCCGAACCTTGCCATTCCGGTGATCACGGCGGCGCTGCTCAACCACCCCGACGTCAAGGCGGTCGGCTATCCCGGCGGACAGATGCTCGGCAATGTCGCCACCTACATGCAGGCGGCAGGGCGCAAGCCCGGCGACATCTTCAACTTCGGCTTCGATACCAGCCCGCAGATCGTCGAGGCTTTCAAGGGCGGCTGGGTGCAGCTGACGGCCGACCAGCAGCCTTTCCTCCAGGGCTATCTGCCGATCTTGAGCCTGTGCCAGCAAGTTGTGCTGGGTCTTGCGCCGATGAATGTCGACACCGGCGCCGGCTTCGTCACGCCGCAGAATTACGAGATCGTCGCCGAGCTGGCCAAGCAGGCGCTGCGTTGACCTCCCAGGTGGTCGGCCGGGGTTGGGCCCGGCCGGCCGGATCGCCGGCAGCGGCAGATACACAGTTGGAAGCGAGGATCGCATGGGCGAACGCATCATCGAACTGCGCGACATCAAGAAATCCTACGGCCAGGTTTATGCGCTGGGCGGCGTCAACCTCAGCGTCGATCGCGGCGAGGTGGTCGGCTTGATCGGCGACAACGGCGCCGGCAAGTCGACGCTGATCAAGATCCTGTCCGGCGTGGTCAAGCCGACCAGCGGCGACATCCTCGTGCGCGGCAAGCCGGTCACCGGATGGAGCGCGGCCCGCTCGCGCGACGCCGGCATCGAGACGGTGTTCCAGGACCGGGCTCTCGCCGTGCAGCAGACGATCGTGCGCAACATCTTCATGGGCCGCGAGCTGACCGGCTTTCTCGGCTGGCTGAAGGTCGGCAAGGAGATCGAGGAAGCAAGCCGGCTGATGCGCGAGATCGGCTTCACCTCGAAAGTGTTCACGCCGCACTCCATCGTCGGCCAGCTTTCGGGCGGCGAGCGTCAGGGCGTGGCGATTGCGCGCGCCATCTACAAGCAGGCGGAGCTGATCATCCTCGACGAGCCGACGACGGCGCTGTCGCTGACCGAAACCGCCAAGGTGTTCCATTTCGTGCGCCAGGTGCGGGCGAGCGGCCGGTCGATCCTGTTCATCGGCCACAACATCCATCATGTCTTCGACATCGCCGACCGCTTCGTGGTGCTCGACCGCGGCAAGGTGGCGCTGACGGCGGACCGCACCGAGATCAAGTCGGCCGATGATCTCATCAACTTCATGGAAGAGATCGCGCATCCCGGCGGCCTGCCGGGGCTGCACGAGGCGGGCGGAGCGGAGCAGAGAGCGCGATGAGCAAAGCCATGGAACCCGATCTGCAAACGCCTCTGGGAAGGGCAAGCGGCCCGACAGCCAAGGAATCAGGCAAGGAGTGGAGCCATCCTTCCGATCACTGGCTGCGCGGCTTCGTCCTCGACAACCGCGCATCGCTCGGCACACTTGCCGTGTTCATCGTCATGATGGCGATCTTCATGATCGCCAACCCGACCGTCTTCACCACCTGGTATCTTTACAGTTCGGTGCTGACGACGCTTCCCGTGGCGCTGTTCGTGGTCGTGCCGCTGGTCTTCGTCGTCACCTGCGGCGAGATCGACCTGTCGTTTCCCGCGACCATGGGGTTCGCCTCATGGGTCTTCGCGATCGTTGTGCAGGCCGGCTACGATCCCTTCCTCGGCATTGCGGCCGCGCTTCTCACGGGCACGCTGCTTGGCTTCCTGGTCGGATCGCTGGTGGTCTATGGCGGCCTGTCGTCGCTGATTGCCACGCTCGGCATGAACTTCCTGCTGCGCGGGCTGATCCAGATCATCAACGAGGGCAAGTCGACGGCGCTGACCAATCTGGCCGACAGCTCGGCTTACGCGATCTTCTCCAGCCAGCTCTGGGGCATCCCAGTGCAAATCTTCTGGGCGATCGCCTTCGTCGTGTTTTCGGCGCTGCTCTACAACCGCCACCGCTTCGGCGCCCAGGTGAAGGTGGTCGGCGACAACCCGGACAGCGCCAAGCAGATGGGCATCGACGTCCAGCGCGTCAGGGTCAAGGTGTTCGTCTTCACCGGCATCGGGGCGGCGATCGCCGGCACCTTCTCGGTGATGATCAACTTCACCTGGTGGCCGACGGCAGGCGACGGCTATCTCTTACCGGTGCTGGCGTCGGTGTTCGTCGGCGGCACGCCGACCTGGGGCGGCATCGGTACCGTGGCCGGCGGCGCGATCGGCGCGGTCACCGTGTCGTTCATCCAGACCGGCGTCGTCGCGGCGGGTTTGAGCGGCTTCTACGTCCAGTTCTTCAACGGGCTGATCATCATCCTGTCGCTGCTCGGCCACAAATGGAACCAGGCGCGGTATCGCTGAGCGGCTGCGGTTTTCGGGCGGCAATCCGGGCGGCGACCGCTCAGACGCTGGTGACGAACCCGTCGAGCACGCGTTTCTGGCCCGCCTTGTCGAAGTCGATGGTGAGCTTGTTGCCGTCGATGGCCGCGATGTTGCCGTTGCCGAATTTCTGGTGGAAGACGCGGTCGCCGACGTTGAAGGCGGATGGCGTGTCGGCGACCGATTTGGCGACCAGCTCGCCCTCGATGGTGCGGCCTTTCACGCTGGTGCGGCCGGCGCCGTAGCCGCTATCGGTTTCGCCATAGCCGATGCGCTCGACCTGGTGGCCGGAGCGGGTGCCCCAGTTGCGGTCCGTCGCCTCGGTGCGGTTGGCCTGCGCGCGTTGCCAGCCGGGTGTCGCATAGGTGTTGGAGAAGCTGCCGGATTTTTCCGCGCCGATATTGTCGAAGCGCGAGGCGCCGTAGGGGTTCTGCCGGCCGCCGCCGCGACCCGAGGCGAAGGAGCCGCCGCCGTAAGGATTGCCGTAGCCGCCATAGGAATTGCCGCCGTCGGCGACATCGACATGGGCTTCCGGCAATTCATTGACGAAACGCGACGGGATGGTCGATTGCCACAGGCCGTGGATGAGGCGGTTTGAGACGAACCAGACGTGCAGGTTCTTTTTCGCGCGCGTCAGTCCGACATAGGCGAGGCGGCGTTCTTCCTCGAGGCCCGAACGGCCGCCCTCGTCCAGCGCGCGCTGATGCGGGAACAGGCCTTCCTCCCAGCCGGGCAGGAAGACGGTCTCGAATTCAAGGCCTTTCGCCGAATGCAGTGTCATGATCGAGACCGCATCGAGCGATTCGCCTTGCTCGGCTTCCATGACCAGCGCGACATGTTCGAGGAAGGAACGCAGCGATTCATACTCCTCCATGGAGCGGATCAGTTCCTTGAGGTTCTCCAGCCGGCCGGGCGCTTCCGCCGAACGGTCGTTCTTCCACATGTCGGTGTAGCCGCTCTCCTCGAGGATGGTCTCGGCGAGCTCGGTGTGCGGGGTGGTCTCCAGCGCCTTTTGCCAGCGCTCGAAATTGGCCGCGACCTCGCGGAGCGCGGCGCGCGGCTTCGGCTTCAGCTCGTCGCTTTCGGCAAGTGTCGCAGCGGCCTCGAGCATCGGGATTTGCAAGGCGCGCGCCGTGTCGTGGATCTGGCGGATGGTGGCTTCGCCGAGCCCACGCTTCGGCACGTTGACGATACGCTCGAAGGCGAGGTCGTCGCCGCTGTTGACGACGACGCGGAAGAAGGCCAGCGCGTCGCGGATTTCCAACCGTTCGTAGAAGCGCGGGCCGCCGATGACACGGTAGCTCAAGCCAAGCGTGATGAAGCGGTCTTCGAAGGCGCGCATCTGGAAGGACGCGCGCACCAGGATCGCCATATCGTTGAGGTTGTGCTTCTGCCGCTGGTAGGCCTCGATCGCCTCGCCGATGGCGCGCGCCTCTTCCTCCGAATCCCAGGCGGCATGGACATGCACCTTGTCGTCCTCGGGGTCGTCGCGGTCGGTGAACAGCGTCTTGCCGAAGCGGCCCTCATTGTGGGCGATGAGATGGGAGGCCGCGCCCAGTATATGCGCGGTGGAACGGTAGTTGCGCTCCAGCCTGATGATGGTGGCGCCGGGAAAATCCTTGTCGAAGCGCAGGATGTTGTCGACCTCGGCGCCGCGCCAGCCATAGATCGACTGGTCGTCGTCGCCGACGCAGCAGATGTTGACGGTGCTGGCGCCAATCTCCCCCCTTGTGGGGGAGATGTCGCCGGAGGCGACAGAGGGGGGCGCTGTCCCGCCGGCCTTTCCGCCAGAAAGATTGGAGGCGCCGCGATCCTTCGCGCCCCCCTCTGTCCTGCCGGACATCTCCCCCACAAGGGGGGAGATTGGCCTGCCGCCGGCGTCAGCGCCTTTGCGCCCACCACTGGGCCGCTGCGCCAGCAGCCGCAGCCACATGTACTGCGCGGTGTTGGTGTCCTGGTACTCGTCGACCAGGATGTATTTGAACTTGCGATGATAGTCCTTCAGCACATCCGGATAGGCGCGGAAGATGCGGATCGGGTGATACAGTAGATCGCCGAAGTCGCAGGAATTCAGCGTCTGGAGCCGCTCCTGATAGGCCTTGTAGAGCTGGCGCCCCTTGCCGTTGCCGAAGCTGCGCGCGTCGCCTTCCGGAATCTCGTCGGGGCCAAGGCCCTTGTTCTTCCAGTTGTCGATCATCTGCGCGAAGGTCTTGGCCGGCCAGCGCTTGTCGTCCAGATTTTCGGCCTGGATCAGCTGCTTGATCAGCCGCACCACGTCATCGGTGTCGAGGATGGTGAAATCGGATTTCAATCCGGCAAGCTCGGCGTGACGGCGCAAGAGCTTGACGCCGATCGAGTGGAAGGTGCCGAGCCAGGGCATGCCCTCGACATTCTGCTCGCCGATCAGCAAGCCGATGCGCTGCTTCATCTCCCGCGCGGCCTTGTTGGTGAAGGTGACCGCGAGAATCTGCGAGGGGAAGGCCCTGCCGGTGGCCAGGATGTGGGCGATGCGCGTGGTGAGCACCCGCGTCTTGCCGGTGCCGGCGCCGGCCAGCACCAGAACCGGACCCTCCGTCGTTTCGACGGCCAGCCGCTGTTCGGGATTGAGGCCGTTGAGATAATCGGGCGCACGGTTCTGCGCGCTGCGGGCAGCCATGGCGCGCGCGGCAAGGCCGGATGGGGCGGCGGACCGCGCATTCGGTTCGTCAAAAAAAAAGGGCATGTCTTCCGAAAAGCCGGACATCGCCCCCGAATGTAGTGATTCGGCAGCGAAAGGCCAGAAGTGTCTCCGTTTTGTTCTAGTTGTTCCTGTTCGGGGCCGCCTTGACAGGCGCAACTTGCGAGAGAAAGCTGCCAACAGGGCAGGGACGGCACCGTTGCCTGAGAGGCGCCGGAACCGCGCAACAGTCGAAGGAGTCTCGTCTTGGCTGTCACCATAACCTCCCTCGTCCTTTTGCTTATCGGCCTGGTCCTCGGCGGCGGCGGCATCTGGCTGGTAACCTTAGGCGGCAGCTGGTACTACCTGATTGCCGGACTGGCATTCCTGATCACCGCCTGGCTCATTTCGCGCCGCAAATCGACGGGGCTCTGGCTCTATGCGGCGATCGTGCTCGCCTCGCTGTGCTGGGCGGTATGGGAGACCGGCTTTGACTGGTGGCAGCTCGGCCCGCGCGGCGGCATCATCGTTCTCATCGCGCTCTGGCTGCTGACGCCATGGGCCAGGCGGGGATTCACCGGTCCCGACGGACGCGCGCCGCTCATTCTGGCGGTGCTCGCCTCGCTTGCGGTGGCCGGCTATTCGATGACCGCCGATCCGAAGGACATCGGCGGCACGCTCAACACCGAAAAGGTGACGCCGACGGCCAATCTCGGCGGCGACATGCCGGCGGGCGAATGGCATTTCTACGGCCGTACGCCGTTCGGCCAGCGTTACTCGCCGCTCGATCAGATCACGGCGGATAATGTCGCCAAGCTACAGCCGGCCTGGACCTACCGCACCGGCGACGTGAAAGGTCCTGACGACATCGGCGAGACGACCTACCAGGTGACGCCACTCAAGGTCGGTGATGCGCTCTACATCTGCACGCCGCACAATTTCGCCATCGCCATCGATGCCGCGACCGGCAAGGAAAGGTGGCGCTACGATCCAAAGATCAAGCTCGATCCCAACCGCCAGCACCAGACCTGCCGCGGTGTTTCCTATTATGCCGATGCCAAGATCGCAGCGGGCCAGCCCTGCGCGGAACGCATCTATCTGCCGACTTCGGACGCCCGGCTGATCGCCCTCGATGCCGCGAACGGGCAAGTTTGTCCGTCCTTCGCGGAAGGCGGCACGCTGAACCTGATGGCCAACATGCCCTATCCGAAGTCGGGCTATTATTACTCGACCTCGGCGCCGCTGATCCTCGCCGGCAAAATCATCGTCGGCGGCGCGGTCAACGACAATTATTCGACCGAGGAGCCGTCCGGCGTCATCCGCGCCTATGACGCCGGCACCGGCGCGCTGTTGTGGAATTGGGATTCCGGCAAACCGGATCAGACGACGCCGCTGCCGGCGGGGCAGAAATACACCAATAACTCGCCCAACATGTGGTCAACGGCAAGCGCCGACGAGAAGCTTGGCTTGCTCTACGTGCCGCTCGGCAACCAGACGCCCGACCAGCTCGGCATGGGCCGCAGCGCCAGTGTCGAAAAATTCTCCTCCTCGATTACCGCGCTCGACCTCAACACCGGACAGTTGCGCTGGGTGCGCCAGACCGTGCATCACGACCTGTGGGACATGGACGTGCCGGCGCAACCGACGCTGGTCGACATCACGACGGGTAGCGGCGTGGTGCCGGCACTGGTAGGGCCGACCAAGCAGGGCGATCTCTATGTGCTCGACCGGCGCACTGGGAAACCGATCATTCCGGTGAAGGAAGTGCCGGCACCGGGCGGAGCGATCGAAGGCGACCATACCTCGCCGACGCAGCCGTCGTCCGACCTGTCGTTCAACCCGAAGCCGCTGACCGGCGCGGACATGTGGGGCATCACCATGTTCGATCAGCTGGCGTGCCGGATCGAACTGAAGAGACTGCGTTATGAGGGACGCTACACGCCGCCCTCGCTGCAGGGCACCCTGGTCTATCCCGGCAATTTCGGCGTGTTCAACTGGGGCGGCGTCGCGGTCGACCCGGTGCGGCAGGTGATGTTCGGCATGCCGACTTATCTCGCTTTCACGTCGAAGCTCATTCCGCGCGCGGACGTGCCGCCGCCAGGCGACACCAAGGGCAGCGAGCAGGGGCTCAACCGCAACGAGGGCGCGCCTTACGCGGTGGTGATGGGACCATTTCTGTCGCCGCTCGGCATTCCCTGTCAGGCGCCGCCCTGGGGCTATGTCGCCGGCGTCGACCTGAGGACCGGCCAGATCGCCTACAAGCATCGCAACGGCACCGTCTACGACATGACGCCGCTGCCGCTGCCGCTCAAGGTCGGCGTTCCAGGCATCGGCGGGCCGATGATCACGGCCGGTGGCGTCGCCTTCCTCGGGGCCGCGGTCGACGACTATGTGCGCGCATATGACCTTACGACAGGCAAGCAGCTCTGGCGCGCGAGGCTGCCGGCCGGTGGCCAGTCGACACCGATGACCTACACGGTCGCCGACGGCCGCCAGTTCGTGGTCATCGTCGCCGGCGGCCACGGCTCGGTCGGCACCAAGCCGGGCGATTATGTGATGGCTTACACGCTGGCCAAGTAGACAAAGGTATCCGGACTTCAGAGGCCGAGATGGCGCCTCAGGCTAGGCACCTGACCCAGCACCTGATTGGTGAGGTCCGGGCCGGCGGTGTCGTCGCCGGTATATGACTGGACCGCGCGAGTTCCAACCCTATCTTGCGCGTCAAACAGCCGTCGAGGAGAGCCATGACCCAACCTGTTGCCAAGCCCGTCATCACGCAGCCCATCATCACTCAGGCGATGATCGACGCCTATGACGAATACACGCATCTGACGCTCGACCGGCGGCGCTTCATGGAGCAATTGACCAGGCTCGCCGGATCGGGTGCCGCGGCTGCCGCGATCGCGCCGATGCTGGCGGCGAATTCGGCCCAGGCGGCGATCGTCGCCGAGGAGGATCCAAGGGTGAAGGGCGAAGACATCACCTATCCCGGCAGCAGCGGCGAGATGAAGGGCTATCTGGTCAAGCCGGCGAACCAGTCTGGCAAACTCGGCACAGTGATCGTGATCCATGAGAACCGAGGGCTCAATCCGCATATTCGCGACGTCGCCCGGCGCGTGGCGCTGGAAGGCTTCGTCGCGCTGGCGCCGGACTTCCTGTCGCCGCTAGGCGGCACGCCCGCCGACGAGGACAAGGCGCGCGACATGTTCGGCAAGCTCGATGCCGCTCAAGTCGCGGCCGACGGCGTCGCGACGGTCGCCTATCTCAAGGCTTACCAAGACAGCAACGGCAAAGTCGGCGCGGTCGGCTTCTGCTGGGGCGGCGGCACCGTGAACACGCTTGCCGTCAGCGCGCCGGACCTCAGCGCCGGTGTGGCCTATTACGGCATGCAGCCGAAGGCCGAGGATGTGCCGAAGATCAAGGCGGCGCTGCTGTTGCATTATGCCGGGCTGGACGAGCGCATCGACGCCGGCATCGACGCCTACAGGAAGGCCCTCGATGCCGCGCATGTCGAATACACCGTCTATGTCTATGACGGCGTCAACCACGCCTTCAACAACGACACCTCGGCCGCGCGCTACGACAAGAAGGCGGCCGATCTGGCCTGGGGGAGGACGGTCGCCTTCCTTAAGCAGAAGCTGGGATAACACGATGACCTAGGCATCGGTCGCTGGCTTGTGCGTCGCGACGCCAGTTACAACCAGCGCGATGCCGAGGCAATCGGTGAGGCTCGGAACCTGCCTGAGCACGACGACGCCGATGAGCGTTGCGCTGAGCGGCAAGAGCGATAGCATGAGCGCGAAGCTCGCGCGCGGCAGCCGCGCCATGGCGAGCTGGTCGCAGATATAGGGGATGACCGAGGAGCAGATGCCGACGCCGATGCCGGCGATCAGCAGTTGCGGGGCCGAGAAGGCTGGCAGCGCCTCGCTGAAGCCGACCGGCAGCACGACGAGGAAGGCGATCGCCATGGCGGTACCGAGGCCGGCGATGCCGAGGCCGGTTCGGGCGATGCGGTGGCCCAAAACGATATAGCCGATGAACAGCGCGCCGTTGAGAAAGGCCCAGAACAGGCCGACGGGATCGCTGGACCATTTGACACCAATCAGCAGCAACGTACCGGCGGCGGCGATGGCGAGCGCCGCGAAATTGCCCGGGCTTCTGAGGCCGACCAGCGCGACGCCAATGGTGCCGACGAATTCGATCGCGGCGACCAGCGAGATCGGCAGGCGGTCGAGAGCCAGATAGAAGGAGCAGTTCATCACCGCCAGGCAGGCGCCGAAGGCCAACAGCAGCAGGCGGGCCGAGCGGTCGGCGTGCGTGAAAACCGTCCATGGCCTGGTAAGCGGCGCGAAGACGAGCGCGGCCGTGGCGATGCGCAGCCAGGCCATGCCGAGCACGCCAACCTGAGCGAACAGCAGCACGGCGAAGGCCGGCCCGAGATAGTGGAAGATCGCGCTGACGCAGAACCAGACATGTGGCGGCAGTGCATCGGCCGGTCCAGCGAGGGCGGGGCGCGCAGCGTCGATGTCGCTGCGGGCCCGGTTTGTCGGACGAACTTGCGCTTCAGTATTCATAAGGTCATTATCGCAGGCGAACTTCGCGACTTATATGGATGATGAGCGATTCTGATCGCCGCTCACCTTCTGAAGAAAAGAGAATTCTTTGAAACGCCTTCGAAATGAAAATGGCGATCTGGATGCGGCGGACCTGAAGATTCTGCGACTCCTGGAAAAGGATGCGCGCACCAGCACGGCGGAGTTGGCGCGCGCCGTCGGGCTCTCGGCGCCGAGCGTAGCCGAACGCATTCGCAAGCTGCAGGAGAATGGCGTGATCGAAGCCTATACGGTGAAGATCAATCCGGCGGCGCTCGGCATGAAGCTGTCGGCATGGCTCAGGATCCGGCCCGTGCCCGGGCAACTCGCCGTGGTGGCCGAGATCATCCGCGACCTGACGGAAATCGCGCAGTGTGACCGGGTGACCGGCGAGGATTGCTTCATCGCGCTCGCGCATGTCGGCTCGGTGGCCGAATTGGAGCGGGTGATCGACAAAATCATCCCCTATGCGATGACCAACACCGCCATCATACAGTCGTCGCCGGTCGAGCCGCGCTCGCCGCTTGGCAATTTAAGGGAGCGCTGAAGGCTCAGTGTGACCGCGTCTCATGCGCGCCTGCTTGAGTATCGCGCGCCAGCGGATCATGTCGAAGGGGATGGGCTCGTTGTTGTTGGCGATGTGGAAGATCTCGTTGTTGACGTTCTTCAACGATCGCCAGAAATCATAGTCGGTGATGCGCGGATCGGCCGCCAACCGCTCCACTTCGACCTTGATGTCGGTTTTCATGCACTGTCCTCGCACCGCATTCCGCCTGCCGCCCCGCGCGTAAACCCGGTGCGGCGGTTTTCGAACGCGCCACTGAGTCGTTCAACAGACTCAATCGGCTTGTTCACGTTAAAACCTTGGTAAGGTTAACGCGGGTGTCCGGGTTTTCAAGCGCTCTTGCGTTTGATGCCGATCGAACGGCCGGCACGCTCCGGCATCGGCAGCGCGGCGTGGGCGGCGCGCATGGCTTCAACCTGTGCCATCACATCGGCCGGGAAGGGAGCGACCTTCGGCCCGGCCATGTCGACATGCAGCGCAAGCTGCTCGGACGTCGCGGCCAGCCATCCGTCGACGTGGCGAATCTCCTGATAGGCCCTCAGCCGCTTCTCGTCATGGTCGATGAGCTGGAAGGAGACCTTCACCTTGTGGTCGAGGTGAAGCTCCTGCACGTAGCAGACATGGACCTCGGCCGTGTAGATGGTGAGGCGGCGCTCCTTGGCATAGTTCGGCCCCATGCCCATCAGCTCGAACGCCTCGTCCGAGCAGCGGTCGAACAGCACGTTGTAATAGGCCATGTTGAGATGGCCGTTATAGTCGATCCAGTTCTTCTCGATCGCCATCGGGCTGGAAATGATCGGCGCGGGCATCGTCATCTGGCTTTCCTTGATCGTCGCTGGACAGGGCGTGGCTGGTGAGGTTCTCTTCGCTCTGGCGCAAATCCGGAGCTTCACTCTTTTCCTGGAATTGCTTTAGGCATCATCCATAGCTGCATTACAAGAGTGGCCGCTGGTCCATTCGCGGAGGAATTCATGGCTTTGAGCGACCTCAACCCCGTCGAGCGCAACGAGCAAGGCATCGCCGCCGCGCTCGGCATCCTCAAGCAGCGGTTCGGCGAGCGCTTTCAGACCGGCGAGGCGATCCGCGACCAGCATGCGCACACAACGACCTACATCCCGACCCAGGCGCCGGACGGCGTCGTGTTCGCCGAAACCACGCCGGAAGTGCAGGAGATCGTGCGCACCTGCGCCGCGCACCGCGTCCCGGTCATCGCCTTCGGCGTGGGCTCCTCGCTCGAAGGCCACACCAATGCGCCGGGCGGCGGCATCTCGATCGACACCTCTCGCATGAACCGCATCCTCTCGGTTAATCCGCAGGATCTCGACTGCACGGTCGAGCCCGGAGTGACACGCGAGGACCTCAACCGGCATTTGCGCGACACCGGCCTGTTCTTCCCGATCGATCCCGGCGCCAATGCCTCGCTGGGCGGCATGGCGGCGACACGGGCGTCGGGCACCAATGCCGTGCGCTACGGCACGATGCGCGAGAACGTGCTGTCGCTAACCGCGGTGATGGCGGACGGCGAGGCGGTGACGACCGGCAAGCGGGCGAAGAAAAGCTCGGCCGGCTACGACCTGACGCGGCTTTTGGTCGGCTCGGAAGGCACGCTCGGCATCATCACATCACTGACGCTCAGGCTGCAGGGCATTCCGCAGGCGATCTCCGGTGGCGTCTGCCCGTTCCCGACCTTGGAGGCCGCATGCAACGCAGTGATAGCGACCATCCAGATGGGCATCCCGGTGGCGCGCATCGAACTGGTCAACGCGCTGCAGATGCGGGCAATGAAGAATTATTCCAAGCTCGACTATCCCGAGAGCCCTTGCCTGTTCGTGGAGTTCCATGGCAGCGACGCCGGGGTCGCCGAACAGGCAGAGACTTTCGGCATGATTGCCGAGGAAAATGGTGGCGGGCCGTTCCTGTGGACCAGCGTCACCGAGGAGCGGACGAAGCTCTGGAAGGCGCGGCACGACGCCTACTGGTCGTCGCTGACGCTGCGCCCCGGCGCCAAGGGGCTTTCGACCGATGTCTGCGTGCCGATCTCGCGGCTTGCCGAATGCGTCACGGAGACCGAAGCCGACATTGCCGAAATGGGCCTGATCGCGCCCATCGTCGGCCACGCCGGCGACGGCAATTTCCACGTGCTGGTGCTGATGGATGTCGACAGCCCGCAGGAGATCGCGCTCGCCGAAAGATTCGTCGCGCGGCTCAACATGCGGGCGATCGCCATGGAAGGCACCTGCACCGGCGAGCACGGCATCGGCCAGGGCAAGGTGGGCTTCCTGCGCCACGAGCTCGGCCACGGCGTGGACGTCATGCGCACGATCAAGCAGGCGCTCGATCCGCTGAACATCATGAACCCCGGCAAGATCTTGCCGCGAGCCTAGAAGCCGGCGGTTGCAGCCGAATTGCCTCTTTATCGCCGCGCGGATGCGGGTAGAGTGCGGCTGACTTCAATCCTGGCTCGGGAGCCGATGCTCGCTCGCCTGTTCGTGATCTTCGGTGGCCTGTTCGTGCTGGTGCTGTGCGCGGCGCTGGTGGTGCCGTATTTCATCGACTGGACCGGCTACCGCGCCGATTTCGAGCGCGAGGCGAGCACCATCCTCGGCCGCAAGGTGACCGTGAAAGGCGACGCGACGGCGCGGCTCTTGCCATTCCCATCGGTGACCTTCTCCAATGTCGAGGTCGCCGGCGGCCCGGGCGGCCAGCCGGCGATGACGGTCGAGACCTTCTCCATGGATGCTGAGCTTGCCCCTTTCCTGCGCGGCGAGCTGCTGATTTTCGACATGCGGCTGGTGCACCCGAGGGCGACGATCGATGTCGCCGGAGACGGCACGGTCGACTGGGCCATCCGGCCTTCGACGCCCTTCGATCCCGGGCAGATCGCAATCGAGAAGCTGACGGTCACCGAAGGGCAGATCGAACTGCGCCATGCCGCCGGCGGACGCAGCCATCTTATCTCCGAAATCGACTCGACCGTTTCGGCCAAGTCGCTCGCCGGCCCATGGCGAATGGACGGCTCGCTGCGCTTCGACGGCCTGCGGACGGAGGTCTCGGCCTCCACCGGCAGGGTGGAAGCCGACGGCCAGATGCGAGTAAGGCTGAGAGCCAACCCGGATGCCTATCCGCTCGTCATCGAGACAGACGGCAATGCCGGCATCGTCAAGGGCGCGGCGGTCTATTCCGGTCAGTTCAAGGTTTCGGCCTCTGACAAGAATGGGGCCGACAGGAGCTCGGCCGAATTGCGCGGCACTGACGGCGAGACTGTGAAGGTCCGCACCGGCAAGCCCGATCCCGGCTTCCGGCTGAACGGCAAATTCGCGCTCGACCATCAGAAGCTCGGGGTCGACGAATTCCGCTTCGAGACCGGGCCGCTTGACAATCCCTACACCGCCGACGGCAAGGCTTCGGTCGATCTCGGCCTAAAGCCGCATTTCTCCATCGAAGCGAGCGGCGCGCAGGTGCAGTTCGACGAGGCGGTGGGCTCATCCGCGGGTGCCGGATTGACGCTCGACCAGCGCATCGCGGCTTTCGAGCAGACGCTTCAGCACATGCCGAAGCCGACTATACCGGGCACGGTCGAGGTCAGGCTGCCGGCGGTAGTGGCGGGCGACACGACGGTCCGCGACGTGCGGCTCTCGGCGGAGCCGGTCAAAGGCGGCTGGTCGGTCAAGTCGCTTGCCGCGACGCTGCCGGGTCGGGCCACGCTCGAAGCCGACGGCATGCTGAGCGTCGAGGACCATTTCGGCTTCACCGGCTCCCTGCTGCTTGCTGTCGGACAGCCGTCCGGTTTCGCTGCCTGGCTGTCGAAGGATGTCGACGATGCGATCCGCCGTCTGCCGGCGGCGGGCTTCAAGGCCAAGGTCGATCTCAGCGAGAACCGGCAGTCGTTCAGCGACCTCGAGCTGATCCTCGGCAAGGCGAAATTCTCCGGCCGCATCGATTCGAGCCAGCCCGACGGCGCCAGGCCCTCGGTGCTGATGCAGCTGGAGGGCGGCGAGCTCGACGTCGACGGGCTGGCGGCCTTCGCCTCGATCTTCGTCAGCGATAAGGGCGCCAATCGCTTCTCCGATCGCGACCTCGATTTCCAGATCAAGGCAGGCCCAGTCAGCGCGGCAGGGCTGACGGCCGACACGGTGGATACGGCGTTGAGGCTGCGTGAGGGCCTGCTCGAGATCGACCGGCTCTCGGTCGGCGGGCTCGCCGGCGCCTCGATCAGCGCCACAGGGCGCATCAAGGATTTTCCGGAAAGCCCAACGGGCAAGCTCGACGCATCCGTGGTGGCCGTCGATCTCAAGCCGCTCATCGATGTCGCAGCACAGCATTATCCGGACAATCAGATTCTGAAAGGCCTGGCTGACCGTGTTGCTGCCTATCCGGAGCTGTTCCAGGACGCCCGGATCGACCTGGTGACAAGTGCCGCCGACAATGGCGACGGCACCACCGGGGTCGCGCTCTCCGCGCAAGGCAAGGCCGGCGGTTCCGCCTTCTCGGCTTCGCTTTCGGGCAGGGGAACGCCGGATCGGCTTCTCGATGCGCCGGTATCGATCACCTTCAATGCGAGGAATGAGAACGCCGCCACGCTGCTTGCACTCTACGGCCTGCCGGCGCTGCCGCTCGGCATGCTTGGGCAGGCAACCACCGATATCACGGCGAAAGGCTCGCTGGGCGGCGGTCTGGCGACCAGCTTCAACCTGACCGCGGACGACTTCAGGGCGAGCTTTGACGGGACAGTCGCCGAGACACAGCAAGGCGCGACCGCCAAGGGCAAGGTCAATCTCGACGCCGCCGATATCGAGCCATGGCTGATGACGACAGGTGTCGGGCTGCCCGGGATGGGCACCGGCACGTCGGCTTCGCTCGCCGGCGATGCCGACTTCGGCAATGGGCTTCTGGTGCTGAGCGGGCTCAGCGGCGCCATCAACAAGGCGGCTGTGTCCGGCGACGTCAACGCCGACATGAAAGACGGACTGCCGCATCTTGCCGGCGCGCTGGCGCTCGATGAGCTCGACCTCGATCCGCTGGCGGTGTCGCTGTTCGGCGACCAGTCGTTCCTGGCCGGGAAGGACGTTGGCTGGCCGACGACGCCGTTCAGCCAGAAATCGACCCTGCCGTTCAGCGCCGATCTCGACCTCAACACGGCGGCCCTTGCAGCCGGACCGTTCGCGACCGCGCATGACGCGACGCTGTCGCTGAAGCTCGACCGGGAAGGCGTCCATGTCTCGGACCTCAATGCCAAGCTCTATGGCGGCATGCTGACCGGCCTGTTCGAACTCAAGAACACGGACGGCACCGGCCTGTTATCGGGTCAATTGAAGCTGGCGGGCAGTGATCTTACCGCAGTGCTGCCTGGCGCCGGAATCGGCGGCAGCGGCGACATTTCGGCCGCGCTGTCGACCAGCGGCAAGTCTGTTGATGCGATGATCGCCGCCCTGTCAGGGTCCGGCACGGCGGCGCTGAAGGGATTGACCGTCGCCGGCATCAATCCCGATGCTTTTGCCCGCATCATCGCCAAGGCCGATGCAAGCGGACGCGACATTGATGCCGCCAAGACCGCCAGCTTCGCGCCTGAGATCGTCGGACAGGGAAGTTTCGCGGCCGGCAATACCGATATAGCCTTCACCGTTGCCAACGGCACGCTGCGGGCGCCGCCGATCAGCCTCGACAATCCGGCGGCGACGCTGTCGGCGGACGTCACCGCCGACCTCACTGCGAGCGCGGTGGCCGCCAAGGGGGCGATCACCTATCGACCGGGCGACGAGGCGCTGGTTGGCTCCGAACCGGCTGTGAACTTCAACCTTGCCGGCCAGATCGGGGCGACGTCGCTTCAGTTCGACAGTGCGCCGCTGGCGCAGTTCCTGACCCAGCGCGCGCTGGAGAAGGAGCAGCAGCGCGTCGAGGCGATGCAGGCGGCGCTGCTCGAGAAGCAGAGGCTGCGCCGCGAGGTGCGCTACTACGCTGCGCTGCAGGCGGAGCGCGACCGTGCGGCCGAGGAACTGCGCCGGCAAGAGGAAGAGGCGCGGCAGAAAGCCGAGGCTGAAGCCAGGGCGAAAGCCGAAGCGGAGGCGCAAGCTAAGGCAGAAGCCGAGGCGCAAGCCAAAGCGGAAGAAGAGGCAAGGGCAAGAGCGGAAGCCGACGCCAAGGCTCAGGCAGAGGCCGAGGCGCTCGCCAAGGCTGAGGCTGATGCGAAAGCAGAGGCGGAGGCCGACGCCAAGGCAAAGGCCGAGCAACGGGCTGCTGCCGCTAAAGCCCAGGCCGAGGCCGATCGCAAACGTGCCGAGCAGGCGAGGCTGGAAGCCGAACGCAGGGCGGCTGAGCAGGCGCCAAAAGTCGACCAGTCGCTTCCCGGCGTCAACGACGGTTCGGTTCCAGAGCCGCCGAAGCCCAAGACCAATCCGTTTACGATCGACAACCTCTTGAAGTCCCTGGACGGTGGTTGAAACGCAGTATTCCAGGAAAACTGCATAGCCTTTCCGAGCGGAATCCTGGACAAGGCACCCAGGACGCCGCGAGCACGGCGTTATGCGTCAGCGCTCAAACCGGCTCCTGCCGCGAAAGCAGGCGCTTGAGCATCGGCTCGATGCGCGCAAGCTCGTCGAGATGGGCGGCCGACAATTCGGCGAGACGGTCGTCGGCGAGAGGGGTGAGTTGCAGCAGGACGCGGCGGTGGTCGGCCTTGTCTTGATCCCGCGCGACCAATCCGGCCTCGCTCAGCCGATTCACCAGTTCGACTGCGCTGTGGTGGCGGATGCGCAACCGCTCCGCCAGATCGCCCACTGCCACCGGCCCGCCGCCGGGATAACCCTTGATCGCCAGCAGCGCCTGGTGCTGGCGCGGGGTCAAGCCCGCCTCATTCGCCTGCAACTGGCTGAATTCAAGGAAGCGGCGGATCAGATAGCGGAACTCCGAAAGCCGCTGATAGTCGGCCTGGCTGATGGCGGGACGTGGTTTCTTCGGATGCGTCATGCCACGACTTATCGCCCTTTCCGGCCAAAGCTCAACTCTTATGAAAGCTCGGGGCCTGGCGCATCCATGACCAAAATGACGCGGAGCAACCGCCAAAAACGGCCTTGAAATATTATATCGTGTTACGATATGTAGCCGCCCGACAACCGGACGGTACCGCGCCGCCAGAAAGCTCAGGCTCCCCAATGAAATCCGCTCATGCCGGAAACGGCCATCTCCGCGACTTCACCACCGATCCGCGGGTGCTCATTATCGCCGCCATCGCGGTCGTTGTCGCGACCGCGGGGCTGTTTGCCGGCATCGCGCTGTTGAAGCTGATAAGGCTCGCCACCAACGTCGCCTATCTCGGCCAGTTCACCCTGGCCGAGCTCAGGCTCGAGGACACGCCGCTCGGCTATGCCGCTGTGCTGGTTCCAGTGATCGGCGCCCTGATCATCGGGCTGATGGCGCGCTTCGGCAGTGAAAAGATCCGCGGCCACGGCATTCCGGAAGCCATCGAAGCAATCCTGCTCGGCCGCTCGCGGCTCGACGCCAAAGTGGCGGTATTGAAGCCATTGTCGTCGGCGATCTCGATCGGGTCCGGCGGACCGTTCGGTGCCGAGGGGCCGATCATCATGACCGGCGGCGCGATCGGCTCGCTGATCGCGCAGATGCTGCCGGTCAGCGACAATGAACGCAAGACATTGCTGGTGGCGGGCGCGGCGGCCGGCATGACGACCGTGTTCGGCACGCCGATCGCGGCAATCATGCTCGCCGTCGAGCTGCTGCTGTTCGAATGGACGCCGCGCAGCTTCATCCCCGTCGCCGTTGCCGCCGTCGTCGCCGAAGTCGAACGCACCTTGCTGCACCTGCCGGGGCCGATCTTCCCGTTCTCGGGCAGCATGGAAGCGTCGGTTGCTGGATTGGGCGGCTGGGTGCTTGTCGGCATTGCCGCGGGCCTGCTCTCCGGCTTGCTGACGCAGATGGTCTATGCCTCCGAGGACGCCTTCCAGAAGCTGCCGATACACTGGATGTGGTGGCCGATGATCGGCGGTCTGGTGGTCGGTATCGGCGGATTGATCGAGCCGCAGGCGCTCGGTGTCGGCTACGATAACATCGCCAATATGTTGGATGGCCATGTGCTGGCGGCGGCCGCGCTAACGCTTTTGGTGGTCAAGGCCATAATCTGGTCGGTGGCGCTGGGTTCGGGAACGTCGGGCGGCGTGCTGGCGCCGCTCTTGATCATGGGCGGCGCGATGGGCGCGGTGCTTGCCGGCATCCTGCCCGAGGCGACGCCCGGCTTCTGGCCGCTGCTGGCGATGGCCGCGACCATGGGCGGGACCATGCGCGCGCCGCTGACCGCGACCTTCTTCGCGGTCGAGCTCACCGGCAACACCCATATGCTGGTGCCGCTGATCGCGGCCTGCGCCACCGCCCATGCCGTCACCGTGCTGTTGATGAGGCGATCGATCCTGACCGAAAAGCTGGCGCGGCGCGGACATCACCTCGTTCGCGAGTATCGCGTCGATCCCTTCGCGCTGACCAGGGTGCGCGAAGTGATGACGACCAAAGTCGAGAGCGTGCCTGCGACGATGACGCTGCACGGCGCGGCGGCATTCCTGACCGCGCCGGACACGCGCCATCCGAGTTTTCCTGTAATCGACGAAAATGGCCGTGTGCTCGGCCTCATCGACCCGCCAGCGATCCTGCGCTGGCGCCGCGCCGGCAAGCACCGCAAGACGACGCTCGGCGAACTATTGGCCGGCAGCAAGGTCACGCTCGCCTATCCCGACGAATATCTGGAAGGGCTGTCCGACAAGCTGCTCCTGGCCAACGTCTCGCATCTGCCGGTCGTCTCGCGCGAGGACGCACGGCTGGTCGGCTATATCGGCTGGAAGGACCTGATGCGGGTGCGGTCGAAAAAGCAGGCCGAGGAACGCGACCGTTCGGCCCTGCTCAGCTTCGGGCAAAAGGGCAAGGCGCAGCAAAGCATCGGCGATCCGGTCTGAGGCCGGTCAAGATGCCTTGCCGCCGCGCTTTGCCCAGGCGAGCACGTAGAGTCTGAGCGCGGAGGAGAGGTTGGCGTCGCGGGTTCGCGTTTCGTCGATCTCGGCGACGAGGGCCGCGAGCGACAGCGAGCGCTGCGTCGCGATCGCCACCAAATCGTCGTAGAAGGGTTGCTCCAGGGAAAAACTGGTGCGGTGGCCGCGGATCGTCACCGAGCGTTTTTCGACAGCGGCCATCGGGCGCTCAGCGCCGGTCCGGATCGCCGGGCTTTTCGCGGCGATGGCCGTCCATGAATTTTTCCGTCCTGTCGGACGTCAGCCGGTCACGCTTGCGCTCGGCTTTGGAGCGGCCGTGCAAGGCCCGGTTTTCACCGGCCAGGCGTTCCTTCTCGATGCGCGCTTTGTGCTTGCGGGCCTGGCGGAGATTGACGACCTCGCCCATTTCCCCGGCTCACTTTTTGCGAAAGGCGTCGAGCGAAACCACTTCGGCACCCTTGCCGCCGGTATCGGCGGCAGCCGGCTTCTTCTCGGCCTCGGTGGCCTTTTTCTTCGATTCCGGTTTCTTTTCGGTCACGACCGCGATCGGCAGTTCCGGGGCCGGCGCGGCATCATCATCTTCCACGGCATTGTCCGCCTTGACGTCGAATTCGAGTTCGAAATTCACCGAAGGGTCATAGAAACCGCGCACAGCGGAGAAGGGGATTTCGAGCTTTTCGGGCACGTCGGAAAACGAGAGTCCCACCTCGAAACCGGTGTCGGTCACCTTCAGGTCCCAGTACTGGAACTGGATGACGATGGTCATCTGCTCCGGATAACGCTCGCGCAGCCGCGAGGAGATGCGCACGCCCGGCGCGCCGGTCAGGAAGGTGATGAAGAAATGATGGTTGCCCGGAAGGCCGGTGCGCGCGACTTCGGCCAGGACCTTGCGCATGACGCCGCGCAATGCCTCCTGGGCCAGAATGTCGTAGCGGATGTGGTCGTCGGCCATGTGACGGTCGGGTTCCGTTGAATCGTCCGCATAGCTGTAATCAAGCTTGGGCGCGGCGTAAACCGCATATAGGCGCCGAAAGCTAAGGCCAAGAGGGCTGGCGGCGATTTGATCGCTCAGGCGTGGGCGAGGGCGGCCTGCCGGGCGGCTGGCGCTTTCTTCCTGCCGAAGGCGGCCAGGAAGGTGCGCACGCCATTGCTCGCTGACCGCAACACTTCTTCCTCCGTCGGTATGCCGCCGAGCATGAAGGTTATCTGCAACTCGGCGTTGACGAGTGCGAGGAACTGGCGCGCCGCCACGTCCGGATCGCCGATCGAGAGGTGCCCGGCATAGGCAAGCCGCGCGAAGCGGGCGGCAAGCGCTGACCAGGTGCGGCCCGGTCCCTGTTCGCGCCACTCGGCAAAAAGCTCGGGATAGCGCTCGCCCTCGGCCTGGATCAGCTTGCGCAGGAAGCGGCCGTCGCGGTTGCAGATACAGTTGCGGTTCATGCGCACCGCGAAGGCGACAAGATCGGCTTCGAGATCGGCGGGCTGGTCGGGAAAGGTAGCAATGGTGGCGAAGATGCCGGCGTTGCAGCGCTCCGTCAGGTCGCGCACAACAGCCATGAACAGCTTTTCCTTGTCGCCATGATGATTGTAGACGGTCTGGCGCGAAACGCCGGCCTCGGCTGCGATCAGGTCGATATTGGCGCCGGCATAGCCTTCCCTGCAGAAGACCGAAGCGGCAGCATCAACCACCGATATGCGCTTGGCCTCATGGCTGCGTGGCGGGAAAGTGTCAGGAGAAACGCCGACCTTCATAAAAATTTATATAGCGATGATTGACGAATTGGACAAGCCTGTCTAAATTTGTGGACACAATAAAGGGAAGTCCGCTCCCGGGAAACGACAGATTCGCGCTTTTTGAAGCGACGAATGAGTTCACTCCGGATGTCGGGGTTCCACGGGATGGAACGTCCTTGGGTAGACGCCGGACCACGGCGGCAACCAGATCCGAAAGAAGCCCTATCATGAGTCCCAAATTCCTCCGCATCGCGGTCGTGCTCGGCTTGTTGTCAGCGATCGGCCCCTTCGCCATCGATATGTACCTTCCCGCGCTGCCTTCGATCGGTGAGGATTTGAAGGCTGGCACCGCCGCCGTGCAGATGAGCCTTTTGATCTTCTTCCTATCGATGGGCTTCGGCCAGATCGTCGTCGGACCGATCTCGGACATGGTCGGGCGCAAGCTGCCGCTCTATGTCGGACTCGCGCTGTTCATGGTTGGCGGCGTCGGCTCGGCTATGGCGCCCAATATCGAGTGGCTGATCGCCTTCCGCTTCCTGCAAGGGCTCGGCGCCAGCGCCGGCATGGCAGTGCCGCGCGCCATCGTGCGCGACCTGCACACCGGCAACGAGGCCGCCAAGCTGATGTCGCTGCTGATGCTGGTGTTCTCGGTGTCGCCTATTCTCGCGCCGCTCACCGGCAGCCAGATCATCGAGAGCTTCGGCTGGCGTGCCGTGTTCTGGACGGTCACGGGCGCCGCAGCCTTAGCCGCCATCCTGCTCGCGACCTCGCTGAAAGAGACGCGGCCGGTCGAGGAGCGCGCCGGCTCGTCCTTCGGGACGGCGCTTGCCGGCTACCGCTACCTGATGGGCGACCGCAACTTCCTCGGCCTTGTGGCGATCGCCGGCTTCGGCATTGCGAGCTTCTTCGTCTATCTGTCGAGTTCGTCCTTCATCCTGATCGACCATTACGGCCTGTCGCCGTCGGTCTACAGCGTGTTCTTCTCGATCAACGCGGTCGCCTTCATAGGCATGTCGCAGCTGACCGGGATGCTGGCTGATCGCTTCGGCTTGAAGCGGGTCGTGTGGGTGGCGGTGACCGGCTATGCCACGGTGATGGTGGCGCTGTTCGCGATCATGGCATCCGGTGTCGACCGGCTCGACGTGATGGCGGCGCTGCTCTTCGTCGGCTACGGCTTCCTTGGCCTGGTCATTCCGACCACCTCGGTGCTGGCGATGGAGGAGCATGGCGAGATCGCCGGCACGGCCTCGGCGCTGATGGGCACGCTGCATTTCGCCATCGGTGCGCTGGCGATGGGCGTCGCCGGCATCTTCTTCGACGGCACGCCGTTGCCGATGGTGGCCGGCATCACGCTCTGCGCGGTGATCTCGTTCACGCTGGCCAAGGTCACGCTTGGCCGGGCTCGGGAAGCGGTGGAAGCGCCGGCGGAGTAAGAAGCGGATAATAGATCGGTAGAGGCCGGGATTGCCCGGCCTTTTTCAGCCGTGGCAGGAACCGCGCGCATGCGCGCCAAGCAGGCCTTGGCCGTTCAGTTGACTTGGAAAGAAGAAGAAGAGGGAAGGTGGAGGTTTCTGTTGCCAGGTACCTCCGAACCCCGCCTAGAAGTGCGAACCGCTAGGACTTGATTTGAAGCGTTCGCGCCGCATTAAGCAGCGAGACGAGCTTCCGCATAGTTGTCGTTGGCAACTATAAGTTTAGCCCGATGACGGTGGTACAATGCCGGGCAAAAGTACGATCTTTACACCTTCGTCGATCCTATTTCGCCCCCAGCAAAAGCCGCTCCCTTTGGAAGAGCGGTTTTTGGTGGAGGCGCCGGGTACCGCCCCCGGGTCCGAACGGCTTATTGCATCGCCTGTTTATCGCCATAGTCGGTCAAGCCGACGAAGCGAATATAGGGAGCGATCACGGAAAATGAAAGAGCCAAGTCGTGCTTGTCCCCTTAGCAAACTCGACAGCCGAGGGTTGACTTGCGCACTCACTCAATCGAAGCTCCGCCGGCGATGAGGAATATCCGACCTGGCGCACAAGTTGCGCGGCGCGCCACACGCCTCATCGATCGGATCCGTGGCGCCGACGAGGGGAAGTTTCATGGCCGACTATCTTGCGGATGTGAAGAAATACGATGCAGGCGCCAGCGCCGATGCGGTCGAGAAGATCGTCAAGCATCTGGGCATCGCGCTCAGGAACCGCGATTCCTCCCTGGTCTCCTGCGCAGACCCGAAGGAGCTCGAGCGCGTCCGGGACAACTGGGTCGCCAAGAAGCTCGGCATTGCCGACGCCAAGAAGGCCGACGCCTCGATCGAGAAGGCCTGCAAGGCGATGGCCGCCGACAACACCAAAAGCCGCGTGACCTTCTATTATCTGGTCGCGAAGGACCTGGGCAAACTGGGTTCTCTCTGAGGCGCGGCCATCGGCAGCCGGCATGGCAACGTGCCGGCGCCGTGGATTTTCCGGCGCACGATCGACTCTGTAGGCTTTGGGTATTCGACCGACGGCCAGTCGGCTATGATCGCTTGTCATCCGAATCGAGGCCGAGCCGATGCGCCAATATCTCGACCTGTTGAAGCATGTGCTGGAGAACGGCGCCGATCGCGGCGACCGCACCGGTACCGGCACGCGGTCGGTGTTCGGCTACCAGATGCGCTTCGACCTTTCGCGCGGCTTCCCGGTCACCACCACCAAGAAGCTGCATCTGAAGTCGATCATCCACGAGTTGCTGTGGTTCCTGGCCGGCGACACCAACATCAAGTATCTCAATGACAACGGCGTCACCATCTGGGACGAATGGGCTGACGAGAATGGCGATCTCGGCCCTGTCTACGGCAAGCAGTGGCGTTCATGGCCGGATGGGCACGGCGGCGAGATCGACCAGATCGTCGGCCTTCTCAAGGAGATACGCAGAAATCCCAATTCGCGCCGGCTGATCGTCTCAGCCTGGAATCCGGCGGAAGTGGAGGCGATGGCGCTGCCGCCCTGCCACTGCCTGTTCCAGTTCTACGTTTCGGAAGGCCGGCTCTCCTGCCAGCTCTACCAGCGCTCGGCCGACATTTTCCTGGGCGTGCCGTTCAACATCGCATCCTACGCCCTGCTGACCATGATGGTGGCGCAGGTCACGGGCCTGAAGCCTGGCGATTTCGTCCACACGCTCGGCGACGCGCATCTTTACTCGAATCATTTCGAGCAGGCGCGCGAGCAGATGCGGCGCACGCCGAAGCCGCTGCCGACGATGTGGATCAATCCGGATGTGAAAGATCTTTTTGCCTTCCGTTTCAAGGATTTCCGGCTCGAGAACTATTTTGCGGACGGCAATATCAAGGCGCCGATCGCGGTGTAAGGCCCGGTCCACAACGCGCTCAAATCGTCGGTCAATCCCGACCATGACGTCGGAGGCCTTGATCACCGCGCAGGCAAGCTGGCCCCATTCCAGTTGCAGATCGGCAGCCGCTTCGTTTGCTGATCGAAGCGGTGACGAGGAGGCCGCCACCGATGTCGATCCTGACATGCGAGGTGGTCGCTCCCCTTGACGATTTCCGACGTTGCCCTTGAGGATATCGCGGGCGCTGATCTTCGGCTACCTCAGCCTCGCTGTATCGAACGGACTTCATCGTGGGCTGGTGGGACCCTGACGTACAACGGCGCCGAGCCTAAAAATCCTTTTCTTGTTATGTTCGTCCGGATATATCGAGTGGGCTCGAGCCGAACGGATCTTCAGAAGAGGGAGAGGTTTCATGACGGGCAAGAGTTTTGGATTGAAGGCGATCGCCATCGGCGGACTGACGGCAGCGTTGATGGCGGCTGTGCCGGCGGCTCACGCCAGAGACAAGGTGATCGTGTTCGCCGCAGCCAGCCTCAAGGACGCGCTCGATGCGGTCAACAAAGCCTGCGAGCCGGAAGTAGGCGAAGCGGCGATCATTTCCTATGCGGCAAGCTCGGCGCTGGCCAAGCAGATCGAAGGCGGCGCGCCGGCCGATGTGTTCGTGTCGGCCGACCTCGACTGGATGAAGTATCTCTCCGACAAAAAGCTGACTAGGCCAGACACCGAGGTGAAGCTGCTCGGCAACCAGATCGTGCTGGTGGCGCCGCAGGATTCCAAGGTCGAGACGAAGGTCGAGAAGGGCTTCGACCTCGCCGGGCTCATCGGCGACGGCCGGCTCGCCATAGGCGATTTCAAGGCGGTGCCCGCGGGCAAATACGGCAAGGCCGCGCTGGAGTCGCTGGGCGTCTGGTCCTCGGTCGAAGGCAAGATCGCGCAGGCCGAGAATGTCCGCGCCGCGCTCAAGCTCGTATCGACGGGCGAGGCCGCGCTCGGCATCGTCTACGCCACCGACGCGCATGCCGACAAGGGCGTGAAGGTCGTCGGCACGTTCCCCGAGGATTCGCATCCGCCGATCATCTACCCGATTGCCCAGACGGCGGATTCGAAGGACAAGGATACGGCTGCCTTCCTGAAATGCGTCGAGTCGGCCAAGGCCGCCGCGCTCTTCAAGGAACAGGGTTTTACGGTGCTCGCGCCGAGCAACTGAGAAAGACCTTACATCGCATATGAACTGGCTGCTGGACCTCACTCCCGACGAATGGAATGCGGTCCGGCTGTCGATCAAGGTGGCGACGGTGGCGATGATCGCCAGCCTGCCGCCCGGCATCTTGATCGCGCTCCTTCTGGCCCGGGGGCGGTTCTGGGGCAAGACCTTGCTCAACGGGCTGGTGCATTTGCCGCTGATCCTGCCGCCGGTGGTGACCGGTTATCTGCTGCTGCTCACCTTCGGCCGGCGCGGGCCGGCGGGCGCCTTCCTCGCCGAGCATTTCGGCCTCGTGTTTTCCTTCCGCTGGACGGGCGCAGCACTTGCCTGCGGGGTGATGGGTTTTCCGCTGATGGTGCGGGCGATCCGGTTGTCGATCGAGGCGGTTGACCGCAAGATGGAGGCGGCCGCCGGCACGCTCGGCGCCAATCCGGTCTGGGTATTCGCCACAATCACGCTGCCGCTGATCCTCCCCGGCCTGATCGCCGGCGCGATCCTGTCCTTCGCCAAGGCGATGGGCGAGTTCGGCGCGACCATCACTTTCGTCTCCAACATTCCCAACGAGACGCAGACGCTGCCCTCGGCAATCTACACTTTCACGCAGGTGCCGGGCGGCGATCCCGGAGCGCTACGCCTGACGCTTATTTCGATCGTCATCTCGATGGTGGCGCTGGTGGCCTCCGAAGTTCTGGCGCGGCGGATCGGCCAGAGGATGGACATCGAATGACGCTCTCGGTGGACATCAGTCATCGCCTCGGCGATTTCGCCATCGACGCGAATTTCGAAAGCGCCGGCCGGCTGACGGCGCTGTTCGGGCCTTCGGGTTCGGGCAAGTCCACGCTGATCAACCTGATTGCCGGGCTGATCCGGCCGCAAAAGGGACGCATCGCGGTCGACGGTCGCGTGCTGGTCGACACCGCCGCCGGTATCTTCGTGCCGATGCACAAGCGACGGATCGGCATGGTGTTCCAGGATGCGCGGCTCTTCCCGCATATGAGCGTCGCCGGCAATCTGCGCTATGGCCGTTGGTTCACGCCGGTTGCCGAGCGCTACGCCAGCATGGATGCGGTGGTCGAACTCCTTGGCATCGGTCCTCTGCTCGACCGCCGGCCGGCGAAACTGTCGGGCGGCGAAAAGCAGCGCGTGGCGGTCGGCCGCGCCTTGCTCGCCAGCCCGAAGCTGCTTTTGATGGACGAGCCTCTCGCCTCGCTCGACGAGGCGCGAAAGGCCGAAATCCTGCCCTATATCGAGCGGCTGCGCGACGAGACGAAGATCCCGATCGCCTATGTCAGCCATTCCGTCGCCGAGGTGGCGCGACTGGCGAGCGACGTGGCGGTGCTATCACAAGGCAAGATCGCGGCTTTCGGCCCAACCGAGGTGATCATGCAGCGGCTCGACCTTTTGCCGGCGGAGGAGCGCGGCGAAGGCGGCGCGGTGCTCGACACCAGGGTGCTGCGTCACGACGAAGCTTTTGGCATGACCGTGCTCGGCTCGCCGGCCGGCGAGATCCGCGTGCCGCGCCTTCCAAGGCCGGCCGGCGCCGTGGTGCGGCTCCGCATCCGCGCCCGCGATGTCATGATCGCGACCGAGCAGCCGGTAGGCTTCAGCGCGCTCAACATACTGCCGGGGACGATCGCCGCGGTCAGGCCGGGCGTCGGGCCTACGGTGGAGATCGCCATCGACTGCAACGGAGCAACCGTGCTGGCGCGCATCACCGAACAGTCGAAGCAGAGCCTGCGGCTCGCGCCCGGCCGCGAGGTCTTCGCGGTGATCAAGACGGTGAGCTTTGACAGCGCGACGACAGGTGCTGCGCTGCCGGTGGAGGCCGATGGTTGACGAAAGAGCAATATCGCTATGTTGGTTTGGAATAGCGATATGGTGGCGGAGAGGTTAATCTCGGCATGATCGCAGAGGACAAGGGATGCCATCGCTGAGTCTGCGGATAAATCTCGACCCCGACGGACGAATTGGTCCGGGCAAGATCGAATTGCTGGAGCAGATCGCCGCCTTCGGCTCGATCTCGGCCGCGGCGCGCGGCATGGAGATGTCCTACAAGCATGCTTGGGACCTGGTCGAGGACATGAACCGGGTGTTCGGCAAGCCGCTGGTGGCGGCGCAGACCGGCGGCCGCAAAGGCGGCGGCGCGCAATTGACCGCGGTAGGCCTCGCCGTCGTCAGCCGTTTCAGAGCGATAGAGCGCGCGGCGGCTTCAGCGGCGGCCGTGCACATGCAGGCGTTGCAGGCCGAGATCGACGCCGGATAGGCAGTAGGGGAGTAGGGGAAGGAGTAGGATGTGACATTCTGGAAAGTGTCTCAGGCCACGATCTCGCCCATACCCTTACTCCCTACTCCCCTAACTTCCTCAGCAGATAGGTGTCCATGATCCAGCCCTTTCTCCGCCGGGCTGCCTCACGGACCTTCTCGATTTCGGCGCCGACATCGCCGAGGCGACCGGAAAGGGTGATCTCGTCCGGCGTGCCGAGATAGGCGCCCCACTGGATGAAAACATCCTGGTTGGCCAGCGTGTTGAAGGCGCACTTGCCGTCCAGCATGACAACTGTGCTTCCGGCATTCGCGGGCAGGCCTTCCTCAGTCAGCCGGCGGCCGGTGGTGACCAGGATCGAATCGCCGATGCGGTTGAGCGCGGTCGCGTGGGCGGCGGCCAGCGCCTGGATCGCGGTTATGCCCGGAATGACCTCGAGCTCGAAATCGACATTGCCTCTGCGTCGCACGCGATCCACAATGCGCAGCGCGCTGTCATAGAGCGAGGGGTCGCCCCAGATCAGGAACGCGCCGCAGCCGTCCTCGGCAAGCTCGTCGCGGATCAGCCCTTCATAGATTTCGGCGATCGCCTCGTGCCAGTCGTCGACGGTCACGCGATAGGACGATGTCGGCTCGGCCCGAACCGGGACGTCGAATTCGACGCGACGCGACTTCGGGTTGGTGACGAAGCGGTCGCAGATCTGTCGACGGAGTTCCGCGAGGTCGCTCTTCCTGGCGCCTTTGTCGGGAACGAACAGCACGTCGGCCCGGTTCAGGGCGTTGATGGCCTGTACGGTCATGTGGTCGGGATTGCCGGCGCCGATGCCGATGACGAAAAGCTTGCGCATAGGCGTTCTCCTGCCCGATCGGGCGGCCGGTGTCCAGACGGGGCAGGCAGGCACGCGGGAACGCAAAATTCACTCGTTTGGCGGAAACGCTCAACGCCTCTAGCTACTTCTCCCGGAATTGCTCTAGATGGAGGCGCATCCGCATGATCCCGGTCATGCCGTCGAGAGGGGAGCTATGTTACGCACTATCCTGACCGCAGCGCTGGCATTCTCGATTGCACCCGCCTCCGCCAACGATTCCGTTGCCGAGCTGGGTACCGGCGGGCTGATCCTGTCGCGCAGCGATGCGGTTGCCATGGAGAGCGAGGATCTCTTCATCTCGCCGGAAAAGGTGACCGTCGACTACGTTTTTCGCAACAACACCGACAAGGACGTCAGCGCCATCGTCGCCTTCCCGATGCCGGACATCGAAGGCGACCCGAACGAGATGCCGGCCATCCCGGAAGCGCAAAGCGACAATTTCCTCGGCTTCGAGGTGACGATCGACGGCATCGACGCCAGGCCGCAGCTCGAACAAAAGGCGTTCGCGCTGGGTATCGACATCACCGCCGAACTCCAGGCGCAGAACGTGCCGCTCTATCCGTTCGGCGAGGGCGCCAAGGCGGCGCTGGCAAAGCTGCCCAAGGACGTCGCTGAGGATTGGGAAGATCGTGGCATCATCATCGAGGATACCGCCGATAACGGTTCGGGCATGCAAACCGCCTACGCGCCGTTCTGGCAGTTGCGCTCGACCTATTGGTGGCGCTCCACCTTCCCGGCCAGTAAACAAGTCCATGTCTCGCACCGCTACAAGCCGAGCGTCGGCGGCACGTCATCGGTCACCTTCTATTACGACGGCAAGTTCCAGGGGCAGTACGACACTTACAAGACCCGCTACTGCATGGACGGCGCGTTCGAGAACACTGTGCGCAAGGCAGCGAAGGAAAATCCCGACGGCTATCCGCAATATTTCGAGAGCCGCATCGCTTATATCCTGACCACCGGCGGCAACTGGGCGTCTGGCAGTATCGGCAAATTCAAGCTCACCATCGACAAGGGCAGCCCAAAGAACCTGGTTTCCTTCTGCGGCGACAATGTCCGCAAGGTGGGTCCGACGACGTTCGAGATGACGGCCAGGGATTTTTATCCCGAGCACGATATCGGCATCCTGCTGCTCAAGCCGTCGGACAATAGCGGGAACGGCGGCTGATGGACATCGCGATCTACGTCGCCATTGCCGAGAACGGCGTCATCGGACGCCAGGGCGGGCTGCCGTGGCGGCTTTCCAGCGACCTGAAGCGCTTCAAGGCCGACACGATGGGCAAGCCGATCATCATGGGCCGCAAGACCTATGAGGGCATCGGCCGGCCGCTGCCCGGCAGGCTCAACATTGTTGTGACGCGAGCCGGAGACTGGCGCGCCGAGGGCACCGAAGTCGCCCATTCGCTCGACGAAGCGATCGCGCTGGCCAAGGTGCGCGGCCGCTGCATGGCAGGTGCCGAGGAGATCTGCGTGGTCGGCGGCGGCGAGATCTATGCCCAAGCCCTGCCGCTAGCCGATCGTCTCCATGTCACGCATGTACTGGCTCGGGTCGATGGCGACGCCCATTTTCCGCCGATCGACCCGGCGATCTGGCGGATCGTCCGATCCGAGGATTTCCCGGCGGGCGAAAAGGACAGCCACGCCACACGCTATACCGTTTACGAGCGTCGCGGCGACGGTCACTGACGAGGACAAAGGGTCGCTGACGGCTCAAATCGCAGGCGCGCGTAGCGGATCGCGTTGAAAGCGCGTCACGGCGTCCCTATAGAAGAACGAGGGTACAGCGCCACGCTTCCAACCGGACGCGCAAGAAGGTCGCCGTAAAACTTTGATTTGGCGCATGATTCCTTTCCGAAAACCGATATCGGTTTTCGGGGTCATGCGCTAGGATCGCGCCGCAAGGCCTGAGGGAACCGAAGCGAAAGGACATTCATGCCCTGGAACGACAAGAGCGGTGGCGGCGGCCCATGGGGCGGCGGCGGCAATCAGGGACCCTGGGGGCAGGGACCGAAAGGCCCGAGCGGCCCGCCCGGTTCGCCTCCCGATCTCGAGGACATTATTCGCCGCGGCCAGGACAGGCTGCGGCGCGCTCTTCCGGGAGGCGGCGGCGCCAGCCCGGCCGTCCTCGGGCTGATCGCGCTCGCGCTCGTCGTGCTTTGGGCCTTCAAGGCCATCTATACCGTGCAGCCTGACGAGGTCGCGGTCGAATTGCGCTTCGGCAAGCCGAAGGCCGAGCTCTCGCAGCCGGGCCTGCATTTCCACTGGTGGCCGATCGAAACGGTCGAAACGGCAAAGATCTCCGAGCAGCTCGTCAGCATCGGCGGCGGGGCGAGCAGCGGTTCCGGGCTGATGCTCTCCGGCGACCAGAACATCGTCAATGTGCAGTTCTCGGTCGCCTACCAGGTTTCCGATCCAGGGGCCTACCTTTTCGATGTCTCCGATCCCGACGGCATGCTGACGCAGGTGGCCGAAAGCGCCATGCGCGAGGTCGTTGGCCGGCGCCCGGCGCAGGATATTTTCCGCGACGATCGCCAGGGTATCGCCACTTCGGTGCGTGAGATCGTCCAAAACACGCTCGACGGTTACAAGACGGGTCTGCAAGTCAACGCAATCTCCATCGAGGACGCAGCACCGCCGCGCGAGGTCGCCGATGCCTTCGACGAGGTGCAGCGCGCCGAGCAGGACGAGGACAAGTTCGTCGAGCAGGCCAATCAATATTCCAACCAGAAGCTCGGCCAGGCGCGCGGCGAGGCGGCCCAGATCCGCGAAGATGCCGCCGCCTACAAGAACCGGGTCGTGCAGGAAGCCGAAGGTGAGGCGCAGCGCTTCGTTTCGGTTTACAACGAATACGCCAAGGCGCCCGACGTGACGCGTAAGCGCCTTTACCTGGAAACGATGGAGAGGATCCTGAAGGACTCGAACAAGGTCGTCGTCGAGCAGGGCAACGGGCAGGGTGTGCTTCCCTATCTGCCGCTGCCGGCACTGCAGCCCAAGGTGCCGCCCGCGCCTGGGCTGGGAGGTAACCAGTGATGGCCAACCGTCTTCCCCTCATCGCGGTCATCGCGGCCGTCCTTCTGTTTCTGCTCTATTCCTCGGTGTTCGTCGTCAAAGCGGGCGAGCAGGCGATCGTGCTGAGGTTCGGCGAGATCATCGACGTCAAGACCGAGCCGGGCATCTACTTCAAGGCGCCATTCGCCTTCTTCGATGCCGACAGCGTTCAGACGATCGAGAAAAAAGTGATGCGCTTCGACCTCGACAATATCCGCGTCCAGGTCTCCGGCGGCAAGTTCTACGAGGTCGACGCCTTCATCGCCTACCGCATCTCGGATCCGCGCACGTTTCGCGCGGCGGTGTCGGGGCAGGTGGAACTCGCCGAAGCCCGGCTGAAGACGCGTCTGGATGCGGCCCTGCGCCGTGTCTACGGCCTGCGCGACTTCGAGGCGGCACTTTCCGAAGAACGCGGCGTCATGATGCGCGACGTGCGCGACCAGCTGCGCCCGGATGCGACGTCGCTCGGCCTCGACATCGAGGATGTGCGCATCCGCCGGACGGATCTGACCGCCGAAGTATCGCAACAGACCTACGACCGGATGAAGGCCGAACGCCTGGCGGAAGCCGAGCGGCTGAGGGCTCGCGGCAACGAGCAGGCGCAACGCATCAAGGCCAGGGCCGACCGCGAGGTCGTCGAGATCATCGCCGAGGCGCAGAAGGAATCGGAGATCCTGCGCGGTGAGGGCGAGGCGCAGCGCAGCGCCACCTTTGCTGAAGCCTATAAGCGGGATCCGGGCTTCTTCGATTTCTATCGCTCGATGAATGCTTACGGCACGGCCTTGGACAACACCGGAACCACCATGGTGCTGTCGCCCAACTCCGAGTTCTTCCGCTTCTTCCGCGATCCGGAAAGCAAGCCCGAGCCCGGACAACCGGGGGCATCGCAGTCCGCGCCTGCAGCGCCGGCAGCCCCCGCCACGCAACCCGGCACCGCCCAGTAGCGGGCGGTGCAGGACTTCCTCGCGGCTATCGGCCTGGTCCTCGTCATCGAGGGCCTGGTCTATGGCGGGTTTCCGGCTCTGGCCAGGAAACTGGCGGCGGAGGTGCTGTCGTTGCCGGAGAATGTGCTGCGGATCGGCGGATTGGCTGCAATCGGCATCGGCGTCGCCATCGTCTGGCTGGTTCGCGGCTGATGAAATTCCTTGGTGCCGAGGCGATTGACGATTTATCTTCCGCCAATAGCTATAGCCGCAAACGTGCCTTATTTCTTGCCAACATGAATTGGGCGGGCGCCTTTGCGGAAGCGCCTTTCTTTTTCAAAAACGCCGGGAGGCCACGATGATATCCGACACCCTGTTGCGCGCGGCGCGGCGCACGTTTTTCGCCGGTGCCACCGCATTCGTCGTCGGCATAATTGCCGTCCCGTCCTTCGTCACGCCGACGATCGCCTCTGACGCGCCGCCTTCCGTCGCCGACCTCGCCGAACGCCTGCTCGGCGCGGTGGTCAACATCTCGACCTCGCAAACCGTCAAAGGCACGGAAGGCCCCGGTGCGGTGCCGATGCCGCAACTTCCGGAAGGCTCGCCCTTCCAGGACTTTTTCGATGACTTCTTCAAGAACCGCGGCGGCGACAAGGGCGGCGGGCAGAAGGTGCAGTCGCTTGGCTCCGGCTTCGTCATCGATGCCGAGCAGGGCATCGTCGTTACCAACAATCACGTCATCGCCGATGCCGACGACATCGAGGTCAATTTCTCCGACGGCGTGACGCTGAAGGCGACGCTTGTCGGCACCGATACAAAGACCGACGTCGCGTTGCTGAAGGTCGATCCGAAGGGCCACAAATTGACGGCGGTGAAGTTCGGCGATTCGACCAAGATGCGCGTCGGTGACTGGGTGATGGCGATCGGCAATCCGTTCGGTCTTGGCGGCACGGTCACGGTCGGCATCGTCTCGGCGCGCAACCGCGACATCAATTCCGGCCCCTATGACGACTTCATCCAGACCGACGCCGCCATCAATCGCGGCAATTCCGGCGGTCCGCTGTTCAACAGCAGCGGCGAGGTCATCGGCATCAACACGGCGATCATCTCACCTTCGGGCGGCTCGATCGGCATCGGCTTTTCCATTCCCTCGCAGCTCGCGGCGGGCGTCGTCGAGCAGCTGCGCCAGTTCGGCGAGACACGGCGCGGCTGGCTTGGCGTGCGCATCCAGCCAGTGACGGACGACATCGCCGAAAGCCTCGGCATGGCGACGGCCAAGGGCGCGCTGGTGGCCGGCGTCATCAAGGGCGGGCCGGTTGACAACGGCACGGTCCAGGCCGGCGACGTCATCATCAAGTTCGACGGCAAGGACATCCACGAAATGCGCGACCTGCCGCGCGTCGTCGCCGAAAGCCCTGTCGGCAAGGCGGTCGACGTCGTGATTGTGCGCAAGGGCGTCGAGCAGACAGTGAAGGTGACGCTCGGCCGACTCGAGGACGGCGAGAAGCTGGCCAGCGGCGAGAACGGCAGTACCGAGGAGGACAAGGGCGACAAGGCGGCTCCTGTGTCGACGGCTTCTGTGCTCGGCATGACCGTTGGCGAGCTCAACGACCAGACCAGACAGAAATTCGGCATCGCGGCCGATGTGTCGGGCGTGGTCATCACCGACGTCGTCAAGGATTCGGCCGCCGCCGAACGCGGCATCCAGCCCGGTGAGGTGATCACCGAGATCGCGCAGGAATCGGTCGGCACGCCGAAGGACGTCATGGACCGGATCGGCGCGTTGAAGGAGCAGGGGCGCAAGAACGCTCTGCTGATGCTCGCCTCGAAGTCCGGCGAGTTGCGCTTCGTGACGATCCGGATGGACTGACTCCAGAAAGCCCGGTAACAGGTTGATTTTGCAATAAAGGGCGGCTAGCGAGCCGCCCTTTTTCGCGCCTGCCAGTCCTCGCGCGACAGCCTGTACAGCACATGCCGCTTGAGGTGAGGGTGGCTGTCCGGCACGGCGGGATGGTCGAAGTGGGCGCCCGGGTCGGCGCGCATGCCGAGCCGCTTCATGACGGCGATCGAGCGATGGTTTTCGGCGACGGCAAAGGAGACGATTTCGTCCAGCTCCAGCGTTTCGAAACCGAAGCCGAGCCAGGCCTCGGCCGCCTCGGTGACATAGCCCTTGCCCCAGAATTCCGGGGCTAGCCGCCAGCCGATCTCGATCGTTCCGGCAGCCAGGACGTCGATATCCTCGGTTCCGAACAATCCGACGAAGCCGATGCATTCGCCGGTGGCGGCAATCTCGGCCGCGGCGAAGCCGTAGCCGTCCGCATCGATCCAGGCCCGGACCTCGTCCATTTTGGCATCCGCCGCGGCGCGGTCGCGGCGGAACGGAAAAAATTCCATTACGCGCTCGTCCGAGTTGATGCGATGGAAGAGCGCGCGGTCGCGCTCTTCCCAATTGCGCAGGATGAGGCGCTCGGTGCGGATCGGCTTCATTGCACGAATTCGCCCTGGCGATAGCCTTGGAGGTAGAGCAGCGCGGTCAGATCGCTGTGGTCGATGCGGATCCTTGCCTGCTCAGCCACCGCCGGCTTGGCGTGGAGGGCGACGCCGGTGCCGGCAAGGCGGATCATGTCGAGGTCGTTGGCGCCGTCGCCCACGGCAACTGCATCGGCCGTCGTCAAGCCGAACCTCGCCGCGATGTCGAGCAGCGCCTCGGCCTTGGCGGCGCGGCCGAGGATAGGCTCGGCCACCGTGCCGGTGAATTTGCCGCCGTCCTCGATCAGCCGGTTGGCGCGGTTCTCCTGGAAGCCCAGCATTGCGGCGATGCGGCTGGTGAAGACGTCGAAGCCGCCTGAGACGAGCGCCGTCCAGGCGCCGTTGGCGCGCATGGTCAGCACCAGCGTGCGGCCGCCGGCGGCCAGCGTCAGCCGGTTGGCGATGATGCGGTCGACCACCGCCGTGTCGAGGCCCTTGAGCAAGGCGACGCGCTCGCGCAAGGCCGGCTCGAATGCGATCTCGCCATTCATCGACCGCGCCGTGATCGCAGCGACGTGCTCCTTGACGCCGATCTCGTCTGCAAGCTCGTCGATGCATTCCTGGTCGATCATCGTCGAATCCATATCGGCGAGCAGGATCTTCTTCCTCCTGCCTTCAGCCGGCTGGACGATGATGTCGACCGGCTCGGAGGCCAATGCCGCGCGCAGATTGGCCGTCAATTCGCCGATGTCAGGCGTCTCCGGCAAAACCAGATCGCAGGCGACATCTTCGGCCAGCCAATGAACGGCGCTTGCGCCGGCCGCTCGCGAGGCGATATTCGCAAGCGGGACCGACACTCGGCGGTCTTTGGGATTGGACACAAGCGTGGCGATCAGCGGCATCGAAAATTCCGGCAGGCAGGCGGGCAAAGGCCGCGTGAAAAACGCGATCCTGATAGCGGGGCCGACCGCCAGCGGCAAGTCGGCGCTGGCGCTGGACATCGCCGAGCGCAAGGGCGGCGTCATCGTCAACACCGATTCCATGCAGGGCTATTCGGTTCTTGACGTCCTGACGGCGCGTCCGAGCGCGGCCGAAACGGCGCGCGTGCCGCATTATCTCTACGGCCACGTGCATCCTTCGACAGCCTACTCGACCGGCGCCTGGCTGCGCGACGTCACCGGGCTGATCGCGGAAGGCATTTTGTCCGGCCGGCCGGCTGTCTTCGTCGGCGGCACGGGGCTTTATTTCCGCGCTTTAGCCGAAGGCATCTCGGACATGCCCGACATTCCGTCGTTGGTACGTGAGCGCTGGCGCTACGAGCTCAAGGAACAAGGGGCGGAACGGCTGCACCGCATACTGATGCATGAGGATTCGGCTGTCGCCATGCAGCTCCGGCCGACCGACGGCCAGCGCATTGTGCGGGCGCTCGAGGTGCTCGACGCGTCGGGCCGGTCGATCCTTGAATGGCAGGCGGCTCGCGGCCAGCCCCTCATCGACCGCGACAGCGCGACCTTCCTGGTGATCGAGCCGGATCGCGGCGAACTGGTGACGCGTATCGGGGCGCGTTTCGATCAGATGCTGGACAAGGGCGCGCTCGACGAGGTCAGGCAGCTGATGGCGCTCGACCTCGATCCGAACCTGCCGGCGATGAAGGCGATCGGGGTGCGCGAGCTGCAGGCTGCGATGGCCGGACACATGAGCTTTCCCGAAGCGATTGAGCGAGCCAAAATCGCCACACGCCAATATGCCAAGCGGCAAACGACCTGGTTCAGACACCAGCTGGGACCGGAGTGGCAAAGGTTACGCCCGGGCGAGAGATGGTCAATCCCGGACTGATGGAATGCGATTTGAATCAGGGGCTTGGAATTGTGAGTGCAGCTTCCCGTGACGGTTGTCGGGTTAACCGTCCGTAAGGTCTGGCATGCCATAACGACGACGGTCGCAGTACCGCGGGGCGTTATGCGTTTTCACAAGGCGGAATCCGCGTTTTTCGTCTTTATCTTCGTGATCCTGGCCGCTGGCCTGGTGACCTTCCACGCCTATGGCCAATTGCAGGATATCGCGACCGATCTCGACACCGCATCGCGTCTCGACAGAATCGCTTATCTCAACAAATTGCTGTTCGTGACCGGTGCGCTGCTGGCGGCTGCCTTGTTTTTCGGGACCTTCTTCATCTACCCGCTGATCCGCGGCCAGGTGAGGGAAGAGGGCAAGTTGCGCGCCATGACGGTGTCGCTGAGCGCCCGTTCGCAAACGCTCGAGCAAGCAGCGCTCACCGACGGCCTGACCGGAATGCAGAACCGCCGCTACTTCGACGACGCGTTGCGGGAATATCTCGACGAGTTCGGCCGCATCGACAGGCCGGTGGGCCTGATGATCCTCGACCTCGATCATTTCAAGCAGGTCAACGATACGCATGGCCATGATGTCGGCGACGAAGTTCTTCGGTCCGTCGCGCAGTGTGTACGGGGCATGACGCGCTATCACGATGTGGTGGCGAGGCTTGGCGGCGAGGAGTTCGCCGTGGTGACGCCCAACATGGATGCGGAACTGCTCGCGCGGTTCGCCGAGCGCATCCGCAAAGCGATCGCGAACCTGTCGATCCTGTCGGGCAATGTGCGGCTGAAGGTCACCACCAGCGTCGGCCTCGCCGTCTGGGACCGCAAGGAGAGCGCCGAGGACTTCTATCGCCGGGCGGACCGGCAGCTCTACGAGGCGAAGAAGCAGGGCCGCAACCGAGTCTGCGCCTAAAATTCCGAAGACGAATTCATGAGGCCGGGCGCCTGACGCGGCTTTCTCAACTTCCGGTGCTCACGGACTGAATGTCCGCTCCGCTCCGGCTTTTCGAAAGCCACGCCATTCGATCCGGCCTGATGAATTCCCTTTCGGAATTTGGCAGTGCCTCCGCCGTCGGTCGATCAATCGTTCTGCTGGCGCATGCCGAAGGTCGAGGGCCTCAGGCCGTAGCGCATGTCGAAATCGTCGTCCGGCTGCACGCGCGGCGCCGATGGCTTGCGGTAGTCGGGGTCGCCAGCCTGGCGCCCGGTATCGACGGCCTCGGCAAACGCTATCGACTGCTGCGGTTTCGGCACGTTGCGCAGCCGCTCGACAATTCCGGCGAGATCGACATCGTCGCCGGCCTCTGCGGGCAGGGCCTGCTCCCGCTTCGATGTCCCGGGAATGAATTCCTGGGACAGCTTCTCGAATTTCAGCCGCATGGTCGTCGCCACGCCTTCGCCGAATGCGATCGCTTCGCGCTGGCCCATCGAGGACAGGAACGCAAGCGTCGAGGCCGAGGAATCGGCAATCGCCGAGCGGATGATCGCCTGGTCCTGCTCGTTGGCGAGCCGCATGGCGAAGAAGGTCGAGCATTGCGACAGGATGGTCGGATCGAGCTCGCCTGGACGCTGAGTTACAACGCCGAGATAGCAGCCATATTTGCGGCCTTCCTTGGCGATGCGCGACAAAGCGTGCCTGGTCGGCGCGAAGCCGAGGCGCGGATCGGCAGGCATGTAGCGGTGCGCCTCCTCGCAAAGCAGGAGCAGCCGCAGCCGGCCCTCGCTCCAGAGCGCAAGGTCGAAGGCGAGACGCGCCAGCACCGAGCAGACCGAATTGACGACCTCGGACGGCATGCCCGCCATCTCGAAGCAGGTCACCGGACGCCCGTGGTTCGGCACGCGGAAGATGTTGCCGATCGTCTCGTGGATGGTGTCCTCGATCAGCCGCGAATTGAACATGAAACGGTAGCGCGGGTCGGAAGCGGCGGATTCGATGCGCGTCCTCAGCGACTTCAGGGTTGGGCGATCATTCTTGCTTTCGAGCAGACCCATGCGCTCGTCGATTTGCTTGAGCAGATCGGCGATGCGGTAAGGCACCGGCGTGTCCGCCGTCAGCGCATCGCTGCCGCGCCTGATGTAGCTGCCGGAACTTGGGTTGCGATAGAGGTTCTTGGCGGCCGGGATGAGGTCGCGCAAGACGTCGACTTCGTCCGGAACGGTCTCGCGACCGCGAAACAAAACTTCAGCCAATTCTTCCAGCCTGAACATCCAGAACGGCAGGTCGAGCGTCTTGGAATCGACCTTCACGCAGTATTCCGGAAGCGAGGCGGCAAACTCGTTGTGCGGGTCGAGGATCAGCACGCGCAGATCGGGCCGCGCCTCGATCGATTTGCGCAACAGCAGCGAGACAGCCGTGGATTTACCGACGCCGGTCGTCCCGACAATGGCGAAATGGCGCGCCAGCGTGTCGTCGACAGCGATGTTGGCGTCGATCGCCTCGTCCTGGGACAGCGTGCCGACGGTCATCGAATGGCGGCCGGCGAGATCGTAGACGGCCTGCAGGTCGCGGCTGCGGATACGGTGGGCAACCGCGCCGATATGCGGATAGGTGGTGATGCCGCGGTCGAAGACCGGTTTGGCGCCGGGCTCGGCACCGTCGCGCACCTCGCCGATCAATTCGATGCTGACCTCGATTGCGTTCTGGCCCTCATTGCTCCAGGCGCGGTCAGACTTGCCGATCGCATAGACAAGGCCGACGGTGCGCGTCGCGCCAAGGTTGATGGAAATCATCTTGCCGACGGTCCACAGGCCGGTGACCGTGCCTTCGGCATCCTCCGCGTAGGCGCTGATGGTGGCGCGCGCACCGTCGCATTGCACGACATTGCCCAGAATGCGCTTGTCGCTCTGCTGGGCATCGCGGCGCTCCTGCGACGTCGGCTCCCCAACGGACGCTTCGCGTTCAACAAACATCGGTTACCTGTCCCATTCCCGTCGAGGTCAAAGCTATCCAATCGGGGTTAAAGCGGCGTGAGGTCGGATGGTGTAGGGCCCGTTAAGCCACTCGCGAAAATTCGATCGAACAGCCTCTTCCGTCACCGCGAATTTTCGATATATTGGATGAATGACTGATATATCGAACGACATCACCTCCACGATCGGCAGACGAATACGCTCCGAGCGTGATTTGCGGGGATGGTCGCTGGCCGAACTGGCCGAGCGTTCCGACGTTTCCAAGGCGATGCTGAGCGCCGTGGAGCGCGGCATGACAAGTCCGACCGCGGCGCTCCTCGTGCGCATCGCGTCGGCTTTCAGCATGACGCTCTCTGCGCTGATTGCCCGCGCCGAAATGCAGCGCGGCAGTGTGTCCCGCAAGGACGAGCAGCCGGTGTGGCAGGATCCGGCGACCGGCTATGTGAGGCGGCATCTGTCGCCGGCAACGCAAATGCCGCTCGAGTTGATCCGGGTCAGTCTGCCGGCAGGCGCCAAGGTCGATTTCCCGGCATCGTCCTATACCTTCATCAAGCAGCAAATCTGGCTGATCGGCGGCCGCCTGGACTTCACCGAAGGCGATGTCGTCCACAGGCTGGAGCCGGGCGATTGCTTGGCGCTCGGCGCGCCGTCGGACTGCACCTTCCATGCTCCGGGACCGGAAGCCGCCGAGTATCTGGTGGCGCTGGTCCGGGGCTGATCGCATGGCACGCCGGCCTGGACGCTCCCACAATGGCGGGCCACCTCTCGACGACTACGAAGGTCCGCCCTGGGGCAAGGGCGACGCCTACATCTTTCTCGCCTGGCGCGCCGCCCACGACAAAGCCTGGAAGGCGCCGAGCCACGCCGTCATGCTGATGCGGCTGGAAAAGGCCGAGCAGCTTGGGCTCACCTATGAGGAATACACGCTCGAGATCCTGGAGCGCGGGCGGCACCTCAGCGAGGACGATACCGCGCGTATCGCGGAAATCCAAAGGGCGCGGCGCCGAAGACGCAGCAGTCATTTCGAATGACCGCGGCCCGACACCTCATCACCTGGAGACCACCGACATGAACCCCCTTGAAATCAGGGCGTTGAACGACGACGCAAAAACCAGCGGGATGCTCGCCGACCTGCTGATCGAGACAGTCGCCGCCGGCGGATCAGTGAGCTTCATGCATCCGCTGTCTCCCGATGCGGCCCATGAGTTCTGGCGCAAATCGCTCGCTGCCGCGACGCGCGGGGAACGGGCGGTGCTGGGCGCATGGGCTGGCGAGACGCTTGTCGGCACCGTCACGCTTCTTCTCGACTGCCCGCCCAACCAACCGCACCGCGCCGAGATCGCCAAGCTGATGACCCGCCTCGACTATCGCGGCCAAGGTATTGCAACCCGTCTTGTGCGGGCCGCCGAGGACCTTGCGGTCGAGAAAGGACGCACCCTGCTGGTGTTGGACACAGCAAGCGAAGAGGGGGCCGCCGGCCTTTACGAAAAACTCGGCTTCTCGCTGACCGGCGAGATTCCGGACTTTGCGCTGAAACCCCATGGTGGGCTCACCGGCACGCTCATCTATTGGAAGCGGATAGGGAGCCGGCCCAAGCGCTATCCTGAAATGCTGGCGAGACGCGATAAAAGCCAGCGGCGAAAATCCTGTTCGGCGCCGGACATCCGCGACGACGATGGCCATGTCAGGAAGTGACCCGATGGGCTCGAAAGCTCGAAATTGGAAAGCCTGACAAGTAGATTGTCGTCGAGCGCGGTGTCGATGAGCGGCCGCGAGCCCAGCAGCGCTCCGGCGCCGGCCTTCGCCGCTTCCATCGCGGCGACAAAACTGTCGAAGCGATGCGAGCGTTGGGAGTGTCCGGCAAGGCCGGAGGCTGCGAACCATTCCGCCCACATCTCGCGCGCGCCCGCCACCAGCAGCAGCGGCAGGGATGTCCATTCGGCATTTCCGGCCAGGGTCGGCGCCGCGACCGGGACAAGCCGCTCGACCGTCAACCGATCGGCGTCGCGCCCGGGAAAGGAACCGTTGCCGAAGCGGATGTCGAGCGTCGAGCCCGGCTGGTCGTAGTCCGTCGGCCGATGGATTGTCACGAGATCGAGCCTGATCCACGGCAGCTCCTTTGTGAGATCGGAAAGAGCCGGGACCAGCACCAGCAGCGCGAAGGAGATCGGAACGCGAATGGTGACGGTTTGCAAGACGCGTGGCTCGAACAACTCGCTCGTGCTGCTACCGATGATCGCGAATGCCGACTGGATGTGGGGAAGATAGGCGGCACCCTCCGGCGATAACGCCACACCGCGGGCCAGCCGCGCGAACAGTCTCGTCTTGAGGCGCTCTTCCAGAAAGCGGATGTGCTGGCTGACGGCGGCTTGCGTGAGCCCGAGCTCGGCGGCCGCGGCGGTGAAATTCGACAGGCGCGCAGCCGCTTCGAAACTGCGCAGCCAGTCGAGCGGAGGCATGGGATCGGCAGCTTTTCCAGTCATTAGGTTTTTGGCGGCATTGGCTGAAAAACAATAATTTGAATTATGCCTTCGGCAAGGACAGCATGCAATCGATTCCGCGGCGACGGCCCGAAGACGGGAGTTTCAGAAACATGCTGACGAGAGCAACCCTTGGCGACGAAGGACGAACGATAGCGCTTGGCTGGGACGACGGAACGTGCAGCCGCTTCCATGCCGTGTGGCTGCGCGACAACGCACTGGACAACAGGACGCGCAGCGCCGGCAACGGCCAGCGGCTGATCACCATTCTGGACATTCCGGCCGGGACACGAATCGGCGCGGCCTCGATCAAGAGCGAGGCGCTGGTGGTCACGTTCCTGCCTGAAGACAAGACCGTCAGTTTTCCCGCAAGCTGGCTTCGCGCCCATACTTACGACCGCGAAGAGAATCGGCAGCCCGGCTGGACGGGCAGCGACATTCGGCCGTGGACCAAGGCCACGATGCAGAGTTCGGTGCCGCGCGCGGCCTATCTTGAGGCCAGGCACGACAGGAATGTTCTGCGGCAATGGCTAACGGCGGTGCGGAGCTGTGGCTTTGCCATCATGGACGGTCTGCCGGCCGAATCCGGGGCATTGTGCAAGGTGGCCGACCTCTTCGGATACATCAGGGAGACCAATTACGGGCGCTGGTTCGAGGTGCGCGCCGAGGTCAATCCGAACAATCTCGCCTACACCAATCTCGGCCTGCAGGCGCATACCGACAATCCCTACCGCGACCCGGTGCCGACGCTGCAGATCCTGGCCTGCATCGAGAATACGGTGGAAGGCGGCGAATCCAGCGTCGTCGACGGGTTCGCGGTGGCGGCCGCGCTGCAGGCGGAGAATTCGGAAGGCTTCCGGTTGCTTTCCTCCTTCCCGGCGCGCTTCGAATATGCCGGCTCATCGGGTGTGCGGCTGCAGTCGAAGCGCCCGATGATCGAACTCGGGCCCGATGGCGAGCTCATCTGCGTCCGCTTCAACAACCGCACGCTGGCGCCGACCGTCGACGTGCCGTTCGCCGAAATGGACGCTTACTACGCTGCCTATCGCCGGTTCGCCGAACTGATCGAGGAACCGGCCTTCGAGGTGACCTTCAAGCTCGAGGCGGGCCAGTCCTTCATCGTCGACAACACGCGCGTCATGCATGCGCGCAAGGCCTTTTCCGGCAGCGGCAAGCGCTGGCTGCAGGGCTGCTACGCCGACAAGGACGGCCTGCTGTCCACGCTGGCGGCAATCGAACACGATTTCAGAGAGGCTGCCGAATGAATCCGAATGAACTGAACACCGGCAACATCGTCGAGTTCATCGCGGACATCTTCGAGCGCCGCGGCGCGGAATCCTATCTCGGCGAGCCCGTCACCATGTCCGAGCATATGCTGCAGGGCGCGTGGCTAGCCGAGCAGGATGGCGCGCCGGAGGAGCTTGTGGCTGCGGCGCTGCTGCACGACATCGGCCACTACACCAGCGAGTTCGGCACCTATTCGCCCGACGACATCGAGGACAAGCACCACGACGAGGCGGGCGGCGAGGTGCTGGCGCCCTTCTTTCCGCCGGTCATCGTCGAATGCGTCAGGCTGCATGTTGCGGCCAAGCGTTATCTCTGCGCCACCGATCCGAGCTATTTCGGCAAGCTGTCGCCGGCCTCGGTCCACACGCTGTCGCTGCAGGGCGGGCCGATGAGCGCAGAGGAGGTGGCGGAGTTCCGCAGCAATCCGTTCCATGAGGAAGCCGTGCGGGTGCGCATCTGGGACGAGGGTGGCAAGGTCGCCAACATGAAGACGCGCGCCTTTCGCGACTACGTGTTCTTGCTGGAGCGCGTGGTGGAAAAATTTGCGGCCCAAAGGGCGATGTGATCTCAGATCACAGGCGCTGCTCGAGGTGTCGCCGCGCCGCCGAAGCCAGAGATGTTTTCTTGGCAACATCGTTGCGTCTCGACATACGCGGCAAAATGCGTTGCCGGCAACCCGGCGAGGCGTGTGGTGCTGGCGGCATGAACAATCCGCGCCGCTGAACAATGAGATCGACAGATTGGCCGTTGACAGCGGCGCGGAACCGACCTTATTGTCCGCGCCCATGAAAACAGCACTCATTCTCGTAGGCTGGCGCGTGGGCAAGGCGGTGTAACCGCCGGGCGAAAACCTCCCATGCGCATCCCACAGGCTCCCTCGGGGGCCTTTTTTATTGCCCAAAACCCAACTAAACGACCAGCAAATCGCCAGACGGCGAACAGTACGGGACCAGACCGATGAGCAACGGACAGAACGAGCGGCGCGAAATGACGGGTGCCGAAATGGTGGTGCAGGCGCTGAAGGACAACGGCGTCAAGCACGTCTTCGGCTATCCGGGCGGCGCGGTCCTTCCGATCTATGACGAGATCTTCCAGCAGGATGAGGTCGAACACATTCTGGTCAGGCACGAGCAGGGTGCCGGCCATGCGGCGGAAGGCTATGCGCGCTCGACCGGCAAGGCCGGCGTGCTGCTGGTCACGTCCGGTCCAGGCGCAACCAATGCCGTCACGCCGCTGCAGGACGCGCTGATGGATTCCATCCCGCTGGTGTGTCTCACCGGTCAGGTGCCGACTTCGCTGATCGGCTCCGACGCCTTCCAGGAATGCGACACCGTCGGCATCACGCGCCCCTGCACCAAGCACAATTGGCTGGTGAAGGACGTCAACGAGCTCGCCGCCACCATCCATGAGGCCTTCCATGTCGCGACCACCGGCCGCCCCGGCCCGGTTGTGGTCGACATTCCCAAGGACGTGCAGTTCGCCAAGGGCATTTACGTGCCGCCGCAGACAGCGCCGCGCACCAGCTATCAGCCGAAGGTGCAGGGCGATCTGGAGAAGGTGAAGGCTGCCGTCGAGCTGATGGTCGGTGCCAAAAAGCCGATTATCTATTCGGGCGGCGGCGTCATCAATTCCGGTCCGGAAGCCAGTCATCTGCTGCGCGAGCTGGTCGACCTCACCGGCTTCCCGATCACCTCGACGCTGATGGGCCTCGGTGCTTATCCGGCATCGGGCAAGAACTGGGTCGGCATGCTCGGCATGCATGGCACCTACGAAGCCAACATGGCCATGCATGACTGCGACGTGATGATCTGCATTGGCGCGCGCTTCGACGACCGCATCACCGGCCGGCTGACCGCGTTCTCGCCGAACTCGAAGAAGATCCATATCGACATCGATCCGTCCTCGATCAACAAGAACGTCCATGCCGACGTGCCGATCCTGGGCGATGTCGGCCGCGTGCTGGAAGATCTGGTGCGGCTGTGGCGGGCGACCGCCAAGGCCGACAAGAAGGCGCTCTATCCATGGTGGGAGCAGATCGCGAAATGGCGCGCGCGGGACTCGCTCGCCTATAGGATGAACAACGACGTGATCATGCCGCAATATGCGATCCAGCGGCTCTATGCGCTGACCAAGGACATGGACACCTACATCACCACCGAAGTCGGCCAGCACCAGATGTGGGCGGCTCAGCACTATCACTTCGACAAGCCCAACCGCTGGATGACCTCGGGCGGCCTGGGCACGATGGGATATGGCCTGCCGGCGGCGCTCGGCGTCCAGATCGCTCATCCGAACGCGCTGGTCGTCGACATCGCCGGCGACGCTTCGGTGCAGATGACGATGCAGGAGATGAGCTCGGCGGTGCAGTACGAAGCGCCGATCAAGATCTTCATCCTGAACAACCAGTATATGGGCATGGTGCGCCAGTGGCAGCAGCTGCTGCACGGCAACCGGCTGTCGCATTCCTACACCGAGGCGATGCCGGATTTCGTCAAGCTGGCGGAAGCCTATGGCGGCCACGGCATACGCTGCGACAAGCCGGACGAGCTGGATGACGCGATCCGCGAGATGATCTCGGTGAAGAAGCCGGTGCTGTTCGACTGCCGCGTGGCGACTTTGGCCAACTGCTTTCCGATGATCCCGTCGGGCAAGGCGCATAACGAGATGCTCCTGCCTGACGAGGCGACCGACGAGGCGGTGGCCAACGCAATCGACGCCAAGGGCAGGGAACTGGTGTAGCGGCAGGCAGCGTCTGCGGCGGGAAGCCGTGTGGAAACAGAAAATTAGCGCCAAAGTTTGAAATCGAGATTCAGGTCATGAACGCACAGCTCCAGCCGACCGGCTCCGCCTATTTCATCGCCAAGGAAACCGAGAAGCCGGAAACGCACACGCTTTCCGTGCTGGTCGACAACGAACCGGGCGTGCTTGCCCGCGTCATCGGCCTGTTCTCGGGGCGCGGCTACAACATCGAAAGCCTCACGGTGTCCGAGACCGAGCACGAGAAGCATCTGTCACGCATCACCATCGTGACGCGTGGCACGGCGCATGTGCTGGAGCAGATCAAGCACCAGCTCGAGCGCATCGTGCCGGTGCACCGCGTGGTCGATCTCACCGTGCGCTCGCACGAGCTCGGCCAGGAGCGGCCGCTGGAGCGCGAGCTTGCGCTTGTCAAGGTCGCCGGCAGCGGCGACGCCCGCGTCGAGGCCCTGCGATTGGCCGACGCCTTCCGCGCTTCGGTCATCGATGCCAACACCGAGCATTTCATCTTCGAGATCACCGGGAAGGGCTCGAAGCTCGACCAGTTCATCGCCATCATGAAGCCGCTCGGCCTGGTCGAGATCTGCCGCACCGGTGTCGCAGCCATGAACCGCGGCCCGCAGGGCATGTAGGCGCGCCACCACCGCTCCGACTGCTTCGAATTCTTCTCGCTGGTCCGGCAGTCGCCCGTCCGTGGCTTTTGCGTCTGCCGAAAAAGGACAATATAACTGACCTATCCGGGGAGGATATGATGTCCGTCAATGCGTTCCTTGCACTCTTGGTCTATGCCTTCGTGACGTCGATCACGCCGGGGCCTAACAATCTCATGCTGCTGGCCTCCGGCGTCAATTTCGGGATCGTCAGAACGGTTCCGCACATGCTGGGCATCAGCATCGGCTTTCTGGTTCTGCTGCTGGCCGTCGGCTTCGGACTCGGCGCGGTGCTGACAGCGTTTCCGGCGCTGCACACGGCGCTTAAAATCGCCGGCGCCGCCTACCTGCTCTATCTCGCCTGGAAGATCGCCATGTCGCGCTCGATGAGCGACAAGGGCGGAGCGGAGGCGCGGCCGATGCGCTTCATCGATGCCGCCGCGTTCCAATGGGTCAATCCCAAGGCATGGGTGATGGCGATTACCGCCATGGCCGTCTACACCAATCCGGATCATCCGTTCGTCTCGGTGGCGCTGATTTCGATCGCCTTCACCATCGTCAACCTGCCCAGCGTTTCCGTGTGGGCCGGGTTCGGCACCGCGCTGCGCGGCTTCCTTTCAGATCCCGTGCGCCTGAAATGGTTCAACATCGGAATGGGTCTGCTGCTCGCAGCTACGCTCTGGCCGATGCTGCGTTAAGGGTCTTTCAGGCTGACCGCCACGGCACGTCAGCCGGCTGCACAACCATTGTGCAGTGCACATTAAATCTTCGTAATGCCGCGTTTTGGCCCTTTTCCGCCAAAGCCTTGTCCTATCTATTCGGCGAAATTCGCGGCAACGGCCGTGAAATGAGCTGAGAATAGACCACCGGTTTCGGCGTGTCGGATAGAGGGCCTGTTGTCGATGCGCGGAAAAATCGCCTTTACAGTCGTTGCTCTGGCCTGCCTTGCAGGGGCCGGCCTTTATCTGTCGCCCACCACGATGGGCAGGGTGCAGCAGCTGATCTCCGGCCAGCAGGCCGACGCAGCCGGCGCCGATACGTCCAAGGCATCGGGCAGCCAGAAGGGCGGCGCGGGCGGCGCGCGTTCGGCCTCGATCGTTTCGGCAACCGCGACGACAGCCGATTTTCCGATCCGCCGCTACGCAATCGGCTTCGTCTCCTCGCCGTCCGTGGTCAGCGTGAATGCCCGTGTCTCCAGCCAGATCGTGTCGATCGCGGTGAAGGACGGGCAAATGGTCAAGGCCGGCGATCTTCTCTTCTCGCTCGATGACCGCGCGCTGAAGGCGCAGCTTGCCAAGGACCAGGCGACGCTCGTCAAGGACCAGGCCCTGCTGGTGAGCGCCACGGCGGATCTTCAGCGCGCCAAGGACCTTGTCGCCAAGCAGGCTGGCACGCAGCAGACTTACGACCAGGCACTGGCGGCGCAGAAGGCCGCGGCCGCTACCATCGATGCCGACAAGGCGACGATCGATGCCGATACGGTCCAGTTGAGCTACGCGACCATCAGCGCGCCCATCTCAGGCAGGCTGGGAGCGGTCAACGTCTCGGTCGGCGATCTCGTCACCACCAGCAACGGCTCAAGCACCACGACGCCGCTTGTGACCATCACGCAGATGGACCCGCTGCAGGTGAATTTCACTCTGCCGGAGAGCAACCTTGCTTTATTGCACAAGGCGTTGGCGAGCCCACAGCAAGGGGACGTGACGCTGACCAAAGACGGCGATCCCACGCCGATCGGCAAGGGCACACTCGATTTCGTCGATTCCAGCGTCGACACCGCCTCCGGCACCATCGCCACGCGGGCGAGCATACCGAACTCGGATCTTTCGCTTTGGCCGGGGCAGTATGTGAACGTCATCCTTGATGCCGGCACCATGCCGCAAATGACCTCGGTGCCGACGGTCGCGGTGCAGCCGAGCCAGAAAGGTCCCTTCGTCTACGTGGTCAAGCCGGACAACACGGTCGAGATGCGGCCGGTGCAGGTGGCGCTGACGGAGGGCGATAACAGCGCCATCAGCCAAGGCCTCAAGCGCGGCGAGAAGGTGGTGGTCGAAGGCCAGACAAGGTTAAAGGACGGCGCGGCGGTGCATGAAGGCAAGACCGCGAGCAACAGCGGCGATCAAAATTCGCCTAAGGTCGCGGAAGCCGACAAGGCCGGCGAGGCGCGCCCATGATTTCCGAATTCTGCATACGAAAGCCCGTCGCCACGCTGCTGATGTCGTTCGCCCTCGTGCTGGGCGGACTGTTCGCTTACAAGTTCCTGCCGGTTGCGGCGCTGCCCAGCGCGGAGTTCCCGGTGGTGAATGTCTCGGCCCAACTGGCAGGCGCTTCGCCGGAGACCATGGCGACCTCGGTCGCGACGCCGCTGATCAAGCAGTTCGCAACCATTGCCGGCATCGATTCGATTTCGACAACCAACTCGCTGGGCCAGACCTCGATCGCCATCCAGTTCGTGCTTAACCGCGACATCGACGCGGCCGCCGCGGACGTTCAGGCAGCCATCGCACGCACGCAAAAATCGCTGCCGCCGCAAATGACGGCGCCGCCGAGCTATCGCAAGGTCAATCCGGCCGATGCGCCGATCCTTCTGATGTCGCTGGTCAGCGACACCGTACCACTCACCGACCTCGACGCATTCGCCGAAAACGTCATCTCGCCCTCGCTATCGACTATCGATGGCGTTGCGCAGGTTTCGATCTACGGACAGCAAAAATATGCGGTGCGCATCCAGATCGATCCGACCGCGCTCGCCGCGCGCGGCATCTCGATCGATCAGTTGCAGACGGCCGTGGCCTCGGCCAACAGCAACACGCCGCTCGGCGTGCTGCAGAACGACAAGCAGCAGCTGACGATCACGGCCAACACTCAGCTGATGAATGCCGCCGATTTTTCCAACATTATCATCGCCACCAAGAATGGCCATCCGGTGCGGCTGGGCGAGGTCACGCGCGTTATCGACTCGGTCGAAACCACGACGACGGCGAGTTTTTATGATGGCACGCGCGCCATCATCATGGCCGTGCAGCGCCAGCCCGACGCCAATACGGTCGACGTCGTCGACAAGGTCAAGGCGATGCTGCCGTCCTTCCAGGACCAGATGCCGGCTGCCGCGAGCATCAAGCTGCTCAACGACCGTTCCACCTCGATCCGCCAGGCCGTCGACGACGTGCAGTTCACGCTGCTCCTGACCATCGCGTTGGTGGTGATGGTGATCTTCGTGTTCCTGCGCCGCGTCACGGCAACGATCATCCCCGCGGTGGCCGTGCCGATCTCGCTGATCGCGACCCTCGGCGCGATGTTCCTGTTCGGCTTCTCGATCGACAACATCTCACTGATGGGTCTGACGCTGGCCGTCGGCCTCGTCGTCGACGACGCAATCGTCATGCTCGAAAACATCTTCCGCCACATGGAAGAGGATGGGCTGTCGGCTTTCGACGCCGCGCTCAAGGGCGCGCGCGAGATCGGCTTCACCATCATATCGATTTCTATTTCGCTGGTGGCGGTGTTCATCCCCGTGCTTCTGATGGGCGGCGTCATCGGTCGCATCTTCAACGAATTCGCCGTCGTGGTGACGGTCGCCATCCTGGCGTCGATGTTCGTGTCGCTGACCCTGACGCCGATGCTATGCTCGCGACTTTTGTCGGTGACCAAGGCTGATCGCGAGGCGCATGCTGACGGTCACAGACATGATCTCATCACGCGTGGCTATGACTGGATCCTGAGCTTCTGCCTCCGCCACACCTTCCTGGTGTTCCTGGTCTTCGTCGGCACCGCGGCGGCCTCTGTCTGGCTGATCCAGGTTTCGCCGAAGGGCTTCTTCCCGCAAGAGGACATAGGCCAGATCTCGGTAACCACCATCGCCCGCCAGGACATCTCCTTCGACGCGATGACGAAGCTGCAGGGCCAGGTTGCCAACGTCTTCGCGCATTCGCCTTACGTCGATCACGTCGCGTGGTCGGTGGGCAGCGGCAACAATGCGCTCAATCAGGGACAGTTGTTCGTGCAACTGAAGGACAAGGACAAGCGTCCCGACATAGAGAAGGTGCTTTCCGATTTGAGGCGGCAGCTGTCCAGCGTCGCCGGCATCGAAACCTATATGCAACCGGTGCAGAATCTCAGGCTCGGCTCGCGCTCCTCGGCCAGTGCCTATCAGCTGGTCGTCCAAGGCCTCGATAACGGCGCGACGGACGCTTGGGCGCAGAAATTGAATGACGCCATGGCCGCCGATCATAAATTCTTCACCGACGTCACGAGTGATCTGCAGAACAACGCGCTGCAGGCGTCGCTGGTCGTCGATCGGGACAAGGCCGCTCAGCTCGGCATCGACACAGACACGCTGCGCTCGGCGCTCTATGGTGGCTTCGGCACCGATCAGGTCTCAACCATTTTCGGCTCGGCCGACAGTTACGAGGTCATCACCGAGCTCGATCCGAAGATCGAATGGTCACCGGAGCGCATGCTGGCCATTCAGGTGAGAACGGCGAGCGGCAGCCTCGTGCCCCTCGGTGCGTTCGCCCGGGTCGATCGCACGGCCGGCGCCTTGACGGTCAACCAGCTTGGCCAGTTGCCGGCGGTGACGATCTCCTACAACCTGCCGCAGGGCGTCTCGCTCGGCGACACGGTGACCCGCATCAACCAGCTCAAGGACCAGATCGGCATGCCGCAGGCGATCGGCACCACCTTCGCCGGCACGGCCAAGACGTTCCAGGATTCGCTTGCCAACCAGGGGCTGCTGATCGGGGGCGCAATTCTCACAATCTACATTGTGCTCGGCATGCTCTACGAGAGCTTCATCCATCCGCTGACCATTCTGACGGGCCTGCCATCGGCGGTACTGGGCGCGGTGGTTGCATTGCGGCTCTTCGGCATGGACCTGTCGGTCATAGCCGTGATCGGCATCCTGATGCTGATCGGCATCGTCAAGAAAAACGGCATCATGATGATCGACGTGGCGCTCGAGTTGAGGCGCGACGGCATGTCGGCGGTGGACTCCATCCACAAGGCCTGCCTGATGCGTTTCCGGCCGATCATGATGACGACGCTGGCGGCCTTGATGGGCACGTTTCCGATCGCGCTCGGCACCGGCGCCAGCGCCGAGCTGCGCCAGCCGCTCGGCGTTGCGGTGGTCGGCGGCTTGCTCGCATCCCAGGCGCTGACCCTGTTCGTCACACCGGTCATCTATGTCTATTTCGAGCATTTCTCCGGGTGGCTGCTCAGCTTCACCTCGAAGAAAAGCCGGCCGGACCTGCATGCAATCGAGCCGGTCGAGCAGCGCTCGCTCTTCGACCCCGGAGAAAATGCCGAACCGAAAAAGTTGGCGGCCGAATAGGCCGCCGGCCCTGGCACAAGGCGCCGAGCTTGCGAGGGCGTGCGCACGATCGTAATCTTGCGCCATGTCCCATCATCACGACCACGACAACGAGCTCGATCCCTTTGCGGCGCGCGTGCGCGCATTGGAAACGATCCTTACCGAAAAGGGGCTGATCGATCCGGCGGCCATCGACGTCATCGTCGATAGCTACGAGACGAAAATCGGCCCACGCAACGGCGCCAGGGTGGTGGCGAAGGCCTGGAGCGATCCGGCCTATGCCGAATGGCTGAAGCGCGACGCGACGGCGGCAATCGCCTCGCTCGGCTATACCGGCCGCCAGGGCGAGCACATGCAGGCGGTGTTCAACACGCAAGAGATGCACAACCTCGTCGTCTGCACGCTCTGCTCCTGCTATCCGTGGTCCGTGCTCGGCCTGCCGCCGGTCTGGTACAAGGCGCCGCCCTATCGTTCGCGGGCTGTTATCGATCCGCGCGGCGTGCTTGAGGAGTTCGGTCTGACCTTGCCCGCCGGCAGGAAGATCCGCGTCTGGGATTCGACGGCCGAGCTTCGCTACCTGGTGGTGCCGATGCGGCCGGATGGCACCGAAGGCTGGAGCGAGGAGCAACTCGCCGGCCTGGTCAGCCGCGATGCGATGATCGGCACAGCACTCGCCAACGCGCCGGAATGAAGGGGGAGCCCAGATGAACGGGCCACAGGATCTCGGCGGGCAGATGGGCTTCGGCCCGGTCGCGCCTGAAAAGGATGAGCCCTATTTCCACGCCGAGTGGGAAAGACGGGCGCTCGGGGTGACACTGACGGCCGGCGCCATGGGCGCCTGGAACATCGACGAGAGCCGGCATGCGCGGGAATCATTGCATCCGCCCGACTACTATGCGTCCAGCTACTATCAGATCTGGATCAAGGCTCTGGAAGCACTTTTGCAGCGCCATGGTTTCGTCAGCGAGCGCGATCTCGCGGCCGGCAAGGCGGTCGATCCGGCGGCGACACCCAAACGCGTGCTGAAGGCTGCCGATGTGCCTGCCGTGCTCGCCAAGGGCGGGCCTTGCGATCGTCCTGTGGCTACGCCGGCGCGCTTCCAGGCGGGCGACCGCGTGCGGACGAAGAATTTCAGTCCCACCGGCCACACGCGCCTGCCGCGCTACGCGCGCGGCAAGAACGGCATGATCGAGGCGGTGCGCGACGGCTTCGTGTTCCCCGACAGCAACGCGCATGGCAAGGGCGAGAACCCGCAATGGGTCTATACGGTGGTTTTCGACGGAGCCGAGATCTGGGGTGAGGGCGCCGATCCGACGCTTGTGGTCTCAATCGATGCCTGGGAGAGCTATCTTGAGCCGGCATGAGGCCGAACTGCCGGACGGTTTCGACGATCCGGTGTTTGCCGAGCCATGGCAGGCGGAAGCCTTCGCCATAACGATCGCGCTGCACGACAAGGGGGTGTTTTCGTGGAGCGAATGGGCGGACGCCCTGTCCGCCGAAGTGAAGAAGCCGGACGCCGCGAGCGACGGCCACGACTATTACGAACATTGGCTGGCAGCGCTGGAAAAGCTGCTGTCGACAAAGGGCGTTGCCGGCAAGCACGAGATCGATGCGCTCGCGGCCGCCTGGGAGCGTGCCGCGCACGCCACGCCGCACGGCAAGCCGATCCTGCTGGAGAACGATCCCGGAGCCCTCCGGTAGCTCGGACTCAAGCTGCGTTCCCTTTACGTTCTTGGTTGCGCCTGATAGCGTGCCGAGCTGATAACGAACGAGACCGTCACCGATGCCGGTGATGGCACGCCAACCTTGTATTTCGCTCGCGAATCCGGTCTGTCGCGCTGATGGAATTCTCTCCTCAACAGGACGAGGCTTTGAAGGCGGTCGGCCGCTGGCTGAAGGACGGGCGGCCGCAGATCTTCCGCCTGTTCGGCTATGCCGGCACCGGCAAGACGACGCTTGCGCGCTATTTCGCCGAGCACGTCGACGGGCAGGTGCAATTCGCGGCGTTCACCGGCAAGGCTGCGCAGGTGCTGCGCTCCAAGGGAGCGATCAACGCTCGCACCATTCATTCGCTGATCTACAGGCCGAGAGGCGAGGAATCGGTCGAGGACGAGGTCACGGGCAAGACCTCGATCTCGCCGACCTTTGCGCTCAACCGGCAAAGCCCGATCGCGCGCGCCAAGCTGGTCGTCGTCGACGAATGCTCCATGGTCGACGAGCAGCTAGGCCGCGACCTGATGAGCTTCGGCACGCCGATCCTGGTGCTGGGCGATCCAGCCCAGCTGCCGCCGATCTCCGGCGGCGGCTTCTTCACCGAGCACGAGCCGGATGTGCTGCTCACCGAGATTCATCGCCAGGCGCGCGACAACCCGATCATCCGGCTGGCGCTCGACGTGCGCGAAGGCCGCGAGTTCATGCACGGCGACTACGGCACGGCGCAGGTGATCGGCAGGGAAGGGGTCACGCAGGATCTGGTGATGAAAGCCGATCAGGTGCTGGTCGGCACCAACCGCACGCGGCGGCGCTACAACCAGCGCCTGCGCGAACTGAAGGGCTTTACCGCCGATTATCCGCAGGCCGGCGACAAGCTGGTTTGCCTGCGCAACGATCCGGCCAAGGGGCTGCTCAACGGATCGCTGTGGAAAGTGATGACCTCGTCGCGCGAGACGGTGAAGCCCGGCATCAACCTGCTGGTCTCGCCGGAGGAGGACGATCCCGACCGCGGCGTTGCCAAGATCAAGCTGCTGAAGGCGGCGTTCGAGGATCCGGATGCCGAGATTCCATGGCAGCAGAAGAAGCGGTTCGATGATTTCGACTACGGCTATGCGCTGACCGCGCACAAGGCGCAGGGCTCGCAGTGGAACGCCGTCGTGCTGTTCGACGAGAGCTGGGCCTTCAAGGAGACCCGGCAGCGCTGGCTCTACACGGCCATCACGCGTGCGGCCGAGCGGCTGACGATCGTGCGATAGAGCGGTTCACCGGTTCAGGAAAACGCTAAACCCCTCTACCTCCTTGTTTTGGCGCAATTTCGACCGGAAAGCCGTTCACACTTTTCCTGGAAATTGCTCCGGTCCGCTTATTCTGCCGGCCTCGCATCGAGCCATTGCCAGGCCGCGGCCCCGTCGTGACTGGTGAAATGCCGGAATTCGAACGGCAGAACCTTCGGAAAGAAGTCGCCGACAACCGATGCCCAGCGCGGCTCGCCGATAGCTGCGCAACGGACGACATGCTCCAGCGCGTCGGCCACACCTTGCCGCAGTGTCTCTTGCGAGATGTTGGCCCAATCGACGCTCTCCTCGTCAGTCAGCCGCACCAGCACGTCGATCCTCGGGTGCAGGGCATAGGCAGCTTCCAACAGGCCGAACAGGTTTTCCGCATCCGCCGGCGAGACATCACCGACGACATCGATGGCAAAAAGCGCGTCACGGTTGGTTTCAATGCGGCGTATCGCCGGCACGGCTTCTAGGAAATTCACTGGCAAATCCTTGTGTTGGCCATCGGCTAGTCTCTGGAACACCGGAAACCCACTATCTGTTCCCTGCAAAGGCGCTATAGATGCCCGCCAAAACCAAGCTGGATGCCAATTCATGCCTGCAAAGCTTTCGGTCAACCTCAACGCCGTCGCCATGCTGCGCAATCGCCGCGACCTGCCATGGCCGAGCGTCACGGGGCTGGGGCGCATCGCTCTTGCCGCCGGCGCGCATGGGTTGACGGTCCATCCACGTCCCGATGAGCGGCATACGAGACATTCCGACCTGCCGGAGATCAGGGCGCTGATCGACGATGAGTTCCCCAAGACGGAGTTCAACATCGAGGGGTACCCGACCGAGGATTTCCTGGTGCTTGTCGAGAAGAACCAGCCGGAGCAGGTGACACTGGTGCCCGACGATCCGGCGCAGGCGACGTCGGACCACGGCTGGAACTTCGTCGCGCAGGCCGCGTTCCTGACACCGATCGTCAAGCGGCTGAAGAAGGGCGGGTTTCGCGTGTCTTTGTTTTCCGACGCCGATCCGGCCGGCGTGAATGCCGCGCGCGATACCGGCGCCGACCGGATCGAGCTCTATACCGGGCCCTATGGCGGTTACCATTCCGATTCCGCCAAGGCGGCCAAGGAATTGGAAAGACTGGGAAAAACCGCGGACGCGGCACTCGCGGCGGGGCTCCAGGTCAATGCCGGCCACGATTTGACTGTGAACAACCTGCCTGCATTGATCAAACGCATCCCAGCATTGGCCGAAGTATCGATCGGACATGGGTTGACAGCGGATGCGCTGGAGTATGGCATGGCCGGCACGGTTGGGCGGTTCTTGAAGGCCTGCGGATGGTAGGGCGAGGAAGCCTTGGCGTAGCTCCGGCGTGTCCCGCGCTTTGCGGCAGTCTCGGAGCGTGGCGAATGTGATGAAGTGGGGTTCATGGTGCTAGCCAACGCCAGCGAAACAGAATCCCTCGAACGTTCGGGCCATGCCGAAGCCGAGCGGCAGCACAGCACCAAGGTTCTCATGCTTGGCGCGCTCGGCGTCGTCTACGGCGATATCGGCACCAGCCCGATCTACGCCTTTCGAGAGGCTCTCCATGCTTCAGGGGGAGTGGTTGCCCGCAACGATGTGCTCGGCGTGCTGTCGCTGATCGTCTGGGCGCTCACCATAATCGTCACGATCAAATATGTCGCCTTTGTGCTGAGGGCCGACAATAAGGGCGAGGGCGGCACGCTGTCGCTGATGGCGCTGGCACGCAGCGCCTATCCGCAGGGCTCCAGCCTTATCCTGGTGATCGGTCTCTGCGGCGCGGCCCTCTTCTTCGGCGATTCGATCATCACGCCGGCGATCTCCGTGCTTTCGGCGGTTGAAGGCCTGGAAGTCGTCACGCCGGCGCTCGATGCCTATGTCGTTCCGATCACGCTCGTCATCCTGGCGGTGCTGTTCGCCGTGCAGCGTTTCGGCACGGGCAAGGTGGCGGCAGTGTTTGGGCCCATTACGGCGACATGGTTCGTGGCGATCGGTGTCGCCGGCCTCTATCATATCGTTGACGATTGGTCCGTCCTGCTGGCGATAAACCCCTATTACGCAGTCTATTACCTGGCCACCACGCCGACGGGTGCATTCGTCACCGTCGGCGCGGTTTTCCTGGCGGTCACCGGTGCCGAGGCGCTCTATGTCGACCTTGGCCATTTCGGCCGCAAGCCGATCGTGCTGGCCTGGTTTTCCATCGTTTTCCCTTGCCTGCTCCTTAACTATTTCGGGCAGGGCGCCTTCGTGCTCTCGCATGGCGGCAAGCCGACCAACCCGTTCTTCCAGATGCTTCCCGAATGGGCGCTGATGCCGATGGTCGGCCTGGCAACGGCGGCGACAGTCATCGCCAGCCAGGCGGTGATCTCCGGCGCCTTCTCGCTGACCCGGCAGGCGGTGCAGCTCAACCTTCTGCCGCGCATCGAGGTCCAGCACACATCCGAGATGCAAAGCGGCCAGATCTATATGCCGAGGGTCAATCTGCTGGTCGCGCTCGGCGTGATGCTTCTGGTCGTCGGCTTTGGCAGCTCGAGCGCGCTCGCCTCAGCCTATGGCATTTCGGTGACCGGGGAGATGCTGATGACGACGTTCCTCTTGTTTGTCGTCATGCGCTGGCTCTGGAAATGGCAGCTGGCGCTCGCATTGGCGCTGGCGCTGCTCTTCGGCGTCATCGACCTCGGCTTCTTCTCGGCCAATGTCGTCAAGATGGTCGAAGGCGGCTGGGTGTCGATCACTGTCGCTTCGATCATGGGGCTGATCATGTGGACCTGGATTCGCGGCACCCGCTACCTGTTCGACAAAACGCGCCGCAACGAGATCCCTCTCGACTTCCTGGCGATGAACCTCCTGAAGAAGAAGCCGCAGCTGGTGTCCGGCACCGCCGTGTTCCTGACCAGCGATCCGATGAGCGCCCCGACCGCGCTGATGCACAGCCTGAAGCACTACAAGGTGCTACACGAAAAGAACGTCATCCTTTCCGTGGTGACGGCGCCGCAGCCGGTGGTGCCGGATAGCGAGCGGGTGAAGATGGAGACGGTCAACGACCTGTTCATGCGGGTGACGCTGACCTTCGGCTACATGGAGCAGCCGAACATCCCGCGCGCGCTGGCGATCTGCCGCAAGCAAGGCTGGAAGTTCGACATCATGACGACGTCCTTTTTCCTATCGCGGCGCTCGCTGAAGGCCTCACCCAATTCCGGCATGCCGATCTGGCAGGACAGGCTGTTCATCGGGCTTGCGAAGACAGCGGCGGATGCGACGGAGTATTTCCAGATCCCCACCGGGCGCGTGGTCGAGATCGGCACTCAGGTCGCGATCTGACCCTTCAAGCATCCACGTTGTGCCATAGATTTGAATGGATCTCTGCAGGTCGACCTCTGCACTGGTGGCATGGGAGCCCTAACGCCAGGGCACTTGATATTGCACTGCAGCAAGCGTAGAGCACCGCGCATTTTATCGGAGTGTCGTCATGGCCCTTGCCAATGGTGCTGAGGAAGAACCCGTCGAGCAAACGGGGCATCCGGAAATAGAACAGCACAGCACCAAGGTGCTGATGCTGGGTGCGCTGGGTGTCGTCTACGGCGATATCGGCACCAGCCCGATCTACGCGTTCCGCGAGGCGCTGCACGCTTCGTCCGGTGGCGACGTTGCCAACCGCGCCGACATTCTCGGGGTGCTGTCGCTGATTATCTGGTCGCTCACCATCACGGTCACCGTAAAATACATCATGTTCGTGCTGCGCGCCGACAACCGCGGCGAGGGCGGGGTGCTGTCGCTGATGGCGCTAGCGCGCGGCAGCTTCCCAACGCGTTCAGCGATCATTCTCGGCATCGGCATTATCGGGGCGTCCCTGTTCTTCGGCGATGCGGTGATCACGCCAGCCATCTCGGTGCTTTCCGCGGTCGAAGGCATGAATGTGGTGACGCCAGCCTTTCAGCCTTACGTGGTGCCGCTGACGTTGCTCATCCTCGCTCTGGTTTTTGCGGTGCAGCGGTTCGGCACCGGCGGCGTCGCCCTCGTATTCGGTCCGGTGACCGCCATATGGTTCCTCGCCATCGGCCTTTCCGGGCTCGAACACATCATCGAGGATCCAGAGATCCTGTGGGCTATCAGCCCGCATTACATCGTCGCCTTCCTGATCAATTCGCCCGACGTTTCCTTCGTAACCATCGGCGCGGTGTTTCTGGCTGTCACCGGCGCCGAGGCGCTCTATGCCGACCTCGGCCACTTCGGCCGGAAGCCGATTGTGCTGGCGTGGCTGGCGATCGTGTTTCCCTGCCTGCTCCTGAACTATGCCGGGCAGGGTGCCTATGTGCTTGCCCAGAACGGCACGGTCGGCCATCCGTTCTTCGAGATGAACGAGGGCTGGGCGCTTATCCCGATGGTAGTGCTGGCGACGGCAGCGACGGTCATCGCCAGCCAGGCTGTGATCTCCGGCGCTTATTCGCTAACCCGGCAGGCGGTGCAGCTCAACATGCTGCCGCGGCTGGAAATCCTGCATACGTCGGAGAAACAGTCGGGTCAGATTTACATGCCGCGCGTCAACATGCTGCTGGCATTGGTGGTGATGCTTCTGGTGGTGGGCTTCGGCGAATCCAGCAAGCTGGCCTCGGCCTACGGTATCTCGGTGACCGGCAATATGCTGGTGACGACGACGCTGCTGTTTGTCGTCATGACGCGCATCTGGAAATGGAACATCTGGCCGGCGGTCGCGCTGACGGCATTGTTCGCGCTGATCGATGTCGGCTTCTTCGCTTCCAACATCGTCAAGGTGTTCGAGGGCGGCTGGGCGTCGCTCGCCGTGGCCTTTGCCATCATCCTGGGCATGTGGACCTGGATCCGCGGCACTCGCTACCTGTTCGACAAGACCCGCCGCAACGAGATCCCGCTCGACTTCCTGGCAGCGAACCTTTTGAAGAAGAAGCCGCAGCTGGTGTCGGGGACCGCGGTATTTCTCACCAGCGATCCGCTGAGCGCGCCAACCGCGCTGATGCACAGTCTGAAGCACTACAAGGTGCTGCACGAAAAGAACGTCATTCTGTCCGTGGTGACGGCGCCGCAGCCGATGGTGCCGGACAGCGAGCGGGTGAAGATGGAGACGGTCAACGAGCTCTTCATGCGGGTGACGCTCACCTTCGGCTACATGGAGCAGCCGAACATCCCGCGCGCGCTGGCGATCTGCCGCAAGCAAGGTTGGAAGTTCGACATCATGACGACGTCCTTCTTCCTGTCGCGGCGCTCGCTGAAGGCCTCGCCCAATTCCGGCATGCCGATCTGGCAGGACAGGCTGTTCATCGGCCTTGCGAAGACAGCGGCGGATGCGACAGAGTACTTCCAGATCCCGACCGGGCGCGTCGTCGAGATCGGTACGCAGGTCGCCATTTGAGCGGCTGCAACGCCTAGAGGGGCGGGGAGGCGGGCATGGGCGGTGAGTTGGTGCTCGTTACCGGCGGCTCCGGGTTCCTCGGCGCTCACTGCGTTCTAGCCCTTTTGCAGGCAGGCTACCGCGTCCGCACAACAGTGCGATCCGCCAAGCGCGAAGCCGATGTTCTCGCCATGCTGAAGGTCGGCGGTGCCGAGCCGGGCGATGCGCTTTCCTTCGCCTATGCCGATCTGATGACCGACGCCGGCTGGCCGGAAGCGGTCGCGGGATGCCAGTCCGCTCTTCATGTCGCTTCGCCGTTCCCGCCGGGCGTGCCGAAGCACGAGGACGATCTGATCGTTCCTGCGCGGGAGGGTGCGCTGCGCGTCCTGCGGGCCGCGCGCGATGCCGGCATCAAACGGGTGGTGCTCACCTCGTCCTTTGCGGCCATCGGCTATGGCCAGACGCCAGTTCCCGGCAGTCCGTTCACGGAAGAGAACTGGACCAAGCTGGCGGCCAGGGTGAGCGCCTATGTGAAGTCGAAAACGCTGGCGGAACGTGCGGCCTGGGATTTCATTGCCAGCCAGGGCGGAGCGCTGCAGTTGGCAGTCGTCAATCCGGTCGGGATCTTTGGACCGGTCCTGGGGCCGGATCATTCGACCTCGACGGACTTCATCAAGCGCTTGCTGGACGGCGAGATGCCGGGTCTGCCGCGCATGGTGTTCGGCGTTGTCGACGTGCGCGACGTGGCGGATCTGCATCTGCGCGCCATGACCAGTCCCGCCGCCAAGGGCGAGCGGTTCCTGGCCATCAGCGGCGATTTCATGACGACGCTGGAAATCGCACAGACCCTGAAGGCGCGGCTGGGCAGCGTTGCGTCGCGCGTTACGACGAGAATGCTGCCGGACTGGCTGGTCCGGACCGTCGGACTGTTCGACGGGCAAGCGGCTCAGATCGTGACGGAATTGGGCAAGGCCAGGAACGCAACGGGGGCCAAGGCCATGCGCGTGCTCGGCTGGGCGCCGCGATCGCGCGAAGAAGCGCTCGTCGCCACCGGCGAAAGCCTGGTCCGGCTCGGATTGCTCAAAAAGTCGAGGTGACGCGCCCGGGAGGGTATCTCCCAGGCGCAGCGGGTTCAGCCGAGCAGGGCGGCTTTGTTCCCTTCCAGGAACTGCTTCAGCGTCTTCGGCTTGCGGCCCGACAACGTCTCGATAGCGTCGGTCACCATGCCGATACGGCCGGAGCGTGTGTTGGCGTCGAAGGAAACAACGATGCGCGCAAAGTCCTCGGGAAGGCCAGCCGCCTTGACGCCCTCGGTCAAAGCCTCGTCAGGCAATTGGATGACCTCCAGCGGCTTGCCGGTGACTTCGCTCACCAGAGCGGCAATTTCGTTCGTCGTGTAGGCATGCGGGCCGGTCAGCGTGTGGACGTGGCTCTCCGTCGAGCCGGAAGCGAGGCTCGCGGCAATCGCGGCGGCCATGTCGTCACGCGCGGCGTGCGCGATGCGCCCGTCGCCGGCCGACGTGTACCACTTGCCCGACGCAATGGCGTGCGGCAGCGCCATGAACAGGTTCTCCTGGTACCAGCCGTTGCGGAAGATGGTGTAGGCAATGCCGCTCGCCTTGATGGCCTGCTCGGTGCCGTAGTGGTCGCCGGCAAACAGCACCGGCGAGACCGGCTCGGGATTGGGCATCGAGGTGTAGAGGAGGTGCGAGACGCAGGCCGCCTTGGCGGCGACGACCGCGGCCTGATGCTGCTTGAGGCGCCGATCGCTCTTCAGGTCGAGCTCACCGGTCGAGACGATCAGCACCCGGTCGGCGCCTTTGAATGCGCGCTCCAGCGAGGCCGGATCGTCGAAATCGGCCGGCCTGACGACAATACCGAGGGCTGTCAGGTCGGCGAGATTTTCTGGATTGCGCGTGGTTGCGATGATATTTGCCGGCGCGACTTTCTGCGCATCGAGCAGATGGTTGATCACGGCGCGGCCGAGATGGCCGGAAGCGCCGGTGACAAGGAGAACTTTGGTCATGGGAGGTTCCTGAAAATTGCGTGAAGGGCGGGTTTGAGTGGTAGTCTCAAAATGAGACCAGCACTAAAATAAGAATTGACCCGAGGCCGTAAAGAAGGCAGTTTTTCGGAGGTAGGCACAGCCGGGGAACCACCGGCGGGTCGCCGCTTCGATCAATGGGTGTCGCAATGGACAGCAAGATCTTCAATCTGAAATCGAAGCTCGAGGTCTACAAGGCCATGCCCGGCGGCGGCAATTTCGCCGACTGCCCTGTCCGCGACGTGATCCAGGGCATCAGCGGCAAATGGAGCTCGCTGCTGGTCATGGCCTTGGCCGAGAAGCCCTACCGGTTTGGGGAGTTGCGCCGCCTGGTGCCCGACATCTCGCAGCGTATGCTGACCCAGACGCTCTACGACCTGCAGCGCGACGGCTATGTGCATCGCGAAGTCTTTCCGACCAAGCCGCCGAGTGTCGAATACAGCCTCACCGATCTCGGCCGCTCGATGTTCGCGCCCTTGCAGATGCTGATCCAATGGGCCGAGCTCAACCACTATGCCGTTCGTGAGGCGCGCGTCGCGTTCGATGCCGCGCAGGCCTGAGCCTTTCCTCGCCAAGCGTCAAAGCGCCGGCTTGATCTGCCGCTTTCGGTGCGGGATTGTTTCCCGCCGGTTCGGGTTTGGGCGCAATGGACAAAGCTTACGAGATCGCGATCGCCGGCGCAGGGCCGGCCGGACTGGCTGCCGCGCTCTATCTCGAGCGGGCGGGGCACAAGGTCACCGTCTTCGAGCGCTTCGACGAGCCGAAGCCTGTCGGTTCGGGGCTGATGCTGCAGCCGACCGGGCTGTCGGTGCTCGCCGATCTCGGCTTGCTTGACGAGATTCTTTCGCTGGGGAGCCGTATCGAGCGGTTGCACGGCACCGATGCCAAAAGCGGGCGAACAGTGCTCGATGTCCGCTACGGTGCGCGCCGCGGCCGCCGCTTCGGTCTCGCGGTGCACCGTGCGGCGCTCTTCGGCGTACTCTATCGCGCTGCCCGGCGCGCGGACATTCGCATCGAAACCAATGTCGAGATCGACACGCTGGAGACGGGCGAGCGTGCGCGGCCGGTCTGCGCCAACGGAAGGCGGCTAGGCCCTTTCGACCTGGTCGTCGATGCCAGCGGCGCGCGCTCCAGGCTGCGGCACTGCCTTGGCGACACGGCGGTGCCGCGTCCGCTTACCTATGGCGCGTTCTGGGCCTCACTCGGCTGGCGCGACGGTTTTGGCGAAAAGGCGCTGCTGCAGCGCTACGACAAGGCAAGCATCATGGTCGGCGTGCTGCCGATCGGCCGGCCGGACCCTGGCGCCCGAGCCATGGCTGCCTTCTTCTGGAGCCTCAAGCCGGCCGAAGCGGAACAGGTGAGAGCCGAAGGCCTGGAGGCCTGGAAGGCGAAGGTGGTTTCGGTCTGGCCGGAATGCGAGGCCTTCACCAGCCAGATCGACAGTTTCGAGCATCTCGCGCTCGCCCGCTACGGCCACCACACGATGAGGCTGCCGGCCGGCCGGCGGCTGGCGGTTATCGGCGACGCCGCGCATTCGACCAGCCCGCAGCTCGGGCAAGGCGCGAACATGGCGCTGCTCGACGCGGCAGCACTCAGCCATGCCCTGGCGCGAACGAGCGACATCGACGAAGCCTTGGAGAGCTATGCGAGGGCGCGCCGCTGGCACGTGCGGGTGTTCCAGGCGCTGTCATTGTCGTTGACGCCGTTCTACCAGTCGGACTCCGTCGTGTTGCCATTCGTGCGCGACCGGCTGGTGGCGGCGCTGGGGAAAATCCCGCCGGTGCCGCAGTTCCTCGCCGCCATGGTCGCGGGAACGGTGATCGACCCGTTCAGGCCGATCGGGCTTGCGGAATCGCAATGGGCTTTAGCCGGATCATCCGCGACAGATAGGATGCCTTTGCCTGCAGGAAGGCGTGCAGCCGCAGCGGATAGTCCGGACTGACAGCCTCCTTCACCGATTGCCGGTTGCTCAACGCCTTGCGCCAGGCCTGGACGAGAGGCTTTCCGTCCAGGATGCCGCAAGCGCCGATCTCGTCGAACGTGTCGAAGTAGCGGAAGATCGGCCCGTAGACGGCGTCGACCAGCGAGAAGCCTTCCCCGGCGAACCATGGACCGCTCTGCCTTGCCGACAGTTCCGCCTCGACACGCTCAAACATTTCCGACAAGCCGATGCTTTCCTTGAGGAAGAAGGCCTCATCGGCAGCGGAATAGAAGCGCCCGATGGCGTTGAGGATGGCCGAACCGAATTCGACCCAGGAGCGGTGCCTGGCCCGCATGAGGGGATCGGCCGGGTGCAACGGATTGGCCTCCGTCTCCTCGAGGAATTCGAGGATGACGGCGGATTCGAAAATGATCTGCTCCTTGCTGCCGTTTCGAACGCGGAGCAGCGGTACCTTGCCAAGCGGCGAGACAGTTTTGAACCAGTCCGGCTTGCTGGCGAGGTCGACATTGACGCGCTCGAACGGCACGCCCTTCTCGGCGAGCGCAATTGCCGCACGCTGGACGTAGGGGCAAAGGTGATGGCTGACGAGGGTGAGCTTGGCCGTCATCTTATTCCCCAGGCATAGTTCAGCGCGCCGTCTTCGACGCGCGTCGACAGGAACATCAGGCGCGAGCCCGTCGGCGCCGGGCCTTCGAGGTGCTCGCCGCTTTCCAGGTCGAATCGGGCGCCATGCCACTGGCAGACGAACGCGCCGTCCTTGCAATCGAGCGGTCCGCCGAAATGCAGGCAGGCATTGGCCGCGGCGCGGATGCGCTCGCCGCTGCGCCAGACGTGGACCTCGCGGCCGAAGAAAGGCGCGATCAGGCTGCCGGTCTGCGGGATATCGGCCACTTTACAGATCTCATGTTTCATCGGGAACTCCTTATCGATGCAATTGCATCTATATGAATGCATTTGCATCGATCGTCAAGCTTGATGCAATTGCATCTATCGGATAAAGTTCCTCGATGACGAGAAGATCTCCTGCGCCCGAGGCCGTCAAAGCCTGGGGCCGCCTGATGCGCGTGTCGCGCCTTCTGGTCGAAAAGACCGAATATGCCCTGAAAGCCGCTGGCTTGCCGCCGCTCGCGTGGTACGACGTGCTGCACGAGCTTGCCGAGGCGGGCGAGGGCGGCTTGCGGCCGTTCGAGCTGATCGATCGCGTTCTGTTGGCGCAGTACAACGTGTCGCGACTGCTGGCCCGGCTGGAAGCGGATGGCCTGCTGGAAAAGCTGCCTGTCTCGGATGACGGCCGTGGCCAGACAGTGCGCATCACGCCAAGCGGCCGGGAGATGCGCCGCCGCATCTGGGTGGTCTATGGCGCGTCCATAGCCGCACTGATGGGCGACAAGCTTTCCGCCAAGGAGCTGGAAACGCTGGCTGCACTGCTCGGGCGGTTGCGCGATCCGTTGGTCGGCGGCTAGCTCACGACTGTTTGTGCGTAGGTCAAATCATTTTTCGCCGCAGCCCCTTGCGTCGGAAACCGGAATGCGCGATAAGCCGAACCGTAACGTACGGTACTGATGTTATTGAGCGACTGGGAACGGGTCAAAGGTGTTGCAAGCAGCCGCCGACATCGACAGCAGCGAAGCGCTCACCGAGCGGCAGCAGGCCGTTCTGGACGCAGCCCTTCGCCTACTGGTCGAAGAGGGCGACAACCTGACCATGACCGCGGTGGCGCGGCGGGCAAGCTGCTCCAAGGAAACGCTCTACAAATGGTTCGGCGACCGCGACGGGCTGCTGACGGCGACGGTGCAGTGGCAGGCCTCGAAAGTGCGCGTGGCGCCGGTCGACCGCAAAAGCCTCGACCTCGCTTCGCTGACCGCAAGCCTCGAACGCTTCGCTTCCGACTGGCTGAGGGTGATCTCCAGCGATACGTCCATCGCGCTGAACCGCGTCGCGGTCGGCCATGCCGGCTCCGGGAAGGATGACCTTGGCGCGATCGTGCTGCAGAATGGGCGTTTCGCGCTGGCCAGGCGGCTGAAGCCTGTGCTCGAAGCGGGACAACAGGCCGGGCTGCTCGACTTTGACGACGCCGAGACGGCGTTCCGGACGTTTTTCGGTCTGGTCGGCCGCGACGTGCAGATCCGGCTTCTGCTCGGCGATCGGCTGCAACTGACCGAGGCGACGATCGGCGGCGATGCCGCCCGCGCGACGCAGCAGTTTCTCGCTCTTTACGGGTCAAGGACCGGGGGAGCAAACAACCGGCCGCAAGGCCTCTGATCTTCAAAACGGGAAGGAAGACGAAATGCGTGTCTATTACGATCGTGACGCCGATCTCAATCTGATCAAGGGTAAGAATGTCGCCATCATCGGCTATGGCAGCCAGGGGCGGGCGCATGCGCTCAACCTCAAGGATTCCGGCGTCAAGGAGATCGCCATCGGCCTTAAGGCCGGCTCGGCGACCGCCAAGAAGGTCGAGGCCGACGGGCTGAAAGTGATGAGCGTGGCGGATGCCGCCAAGTGGGCAGACCTGATGATGATGGCAACGCCCGACGAATTGCAGGCCGACATCTACAAGAACGAAATCGCGCCGAACATCCGCGACGGCGCCGCGATCGCCTTCGCGCACGGCCTCAACGTGCATTTCGGCCTGATCGAGCCGAAGGCTTCGGTCGACGTGGTCATGATCGCGCCGAAGGGTCCTGGCCACACGGTGCGCGGTGAGTATCAGAAGGGCGGCGGCGTGCCGTGCCTCGTTGCCGTCAACCAGGACGCCTCGGGTAATGCGCTCGACCTCGCGCTCTCCTATGCCTGCGGCGTCGGCGGCGGCCGCTCCGGCATCATCGAGACCAATTTCCGCGAGGAATGCGAGACCGATCTGTTCGGCGAGCAGGTGGTGCTGTGCGGCGGTCTGGTCGAACTGATCCGCGCCGGCTTCGAGACGCTGGTGGAAGCCGGCTACGCGCCGGAGATGGCCTATTTCGAGTGTCTGCACGAGGTTAAGCTGATCGTCGACCTCATCTACGAGGGCGGCATCGCTAACATGAACTACTCGATCTCGAATACCGCCGAATGGGGCGAATATGTCTCCGGTCCGCGCATCATCACGGCCGACACCAAGGCCGAGATGAAGCGCATCCTGAAGGACATCCAGACCGGCAAATTCACCTCGGAATGGATGCAGGAATATCGCGCCGGCCTGTCGCGCTTCAAGGGCATTCGCCGCAACAACGACAGCCATCAGATCGAGGAAGTCGGCGCGAAGCTGCGCGCGATGATGCCGTGGATCGCCAAGAACAAGCTGGTCGACAAGGCGAAGAATTAATTCGTTCGCTTCATGCTTTCGCGAAAGCCGGCGGAGCGATCCGCCGGCTTTTTTTGTCGCATTTGGCTGTGAAATGCCCGCCCGCTCTTCACCCGTAATGCCAATGCGGCTTCGGCTCGGTGCCCGCGAATTCTACGCCGATGCGGCCGTCGCGGCGCCAGCGGACGATCGCCTTGTAGCCGATCCCGTCCTTCGCCACGTAAAGCAGGAATTCGTCGGGCACACGCGCTTCGATCGGCAGCTTCAATTCGGCGCCGCCGGGATGCATGTTGCGCACCGTGCACTTGACCTCGGAATTGTTGATGCCGGTCAGGATCGCCGCGCCCTTCAGCACGCGTTGCCGGCGCTTGCCTCTCAACTCGTTCTCGGCCATGGCGGAGTCGTCCTAGCGGATCGCAGCTTGGCGATCGTCATTTGGGGCACCGCACCACAGATAGACGCCTCTGCTAAATTTAAGGTTATCGCGTCGCAGGCCGGCGCTCTTTGTCGAAAAGAAACGGCGCCCGATGGACGCCGTTCAGCTTCCTGCCGAGGGGCTCAGATATAGGGCGAAATGCACTGCCGGCGCGGGCCGTTGTAGGGCTGGAACGTGTTGTCCCATGCCCGATAGGACCGGTAGCGGTCGTAGCACCATTGGACATGGGCCCTGGAAAGCCGCTCGGTCCGGTAAAGGCGCCGCGGCTGATAGTAGCGCGGATAGGAATCGTAATAATAGGGATTGTAGTAATTGTTGTAGGCGAGGCTGCCGAGGCCCAGGCCTAGGCCGAGCCCAAGGATCGCCGCGCCCCCGCTGTCGAAATGGCGATGGCGATGGTGGCGATGATGCCGCCAGCGCCAATTGCGATCACCTCCATCCCAGTTGCGGGAGAAATGACGTGCGCGGAAGTCGCCGCCGCGCCATTTGAAATCGCGGCCGCGCCAGTCACCACCGCGCCGCCAGCGCCAGTCATACATCTGCCGCCGGTCGTTGCCGCCGGCCCAGCTGTCGCGAACCGGAATGATAGTGGATGCGGCCGTGCCGGTCACCGTTGACATATCGGGCTGCAGGACCGGGCCGGCAATCGACGGCACCGTCAGCCCAGCGAAGAGACCCAAGGCCAGAAGGCCGGATCCGAGGGAAGACAAGAGCGGTTTCATTTCACTCTCCACGAGTAAGGCCCCACGCCCAAAACGCTCGGGAATAGGCCTATTGTTGGAACTTTCCATCTGAACGGAAGATGAACAGAAAGGTTCCGTCAACCATAACGGGCGTGCCTCTGCTCTTGTGTTCGCCATTGCTTGCGGGCAAAGGTCTCGGCCATGTCGCTGCGCCTCGCCACCTTCAATGTCGAGAACCTGATGAACAGGTTCGATTTCTCCGGCTATCGCAACCAGCTCAACGAGGACCGAACGCTGGCGCTGTTCGACATCCAGAGCGAAGCAGAATACATGCTGCTCGAACAGGCGCGCACGATCGCCCAGTCCGACGACACCCGCCAGCTTACGGCGCTCGCCATAGCCGCGACACGCGCCGACGTCATCTGCATGCAGGAGGTCGACAATATCGAGGGGCTGAAGGCCTTCGAATATGGCTATCTCTTCAAGATGATCGGGCAGGGCTATCGCCAGAAATACACCACCGCGGGGAACGACTCCCGCGGCATCGACGTCGCCGTGATGATGCGCAACGAGACCGCGCAGGGCCAGCCGATCGAATTCGTGCGCATGACCAGCCATGCCTATGTCACGTTCGAGCAGTTCGGACTGTTCACGCCGGAGCTGGCGGCGTTCGGGCACCTGGCCACCGAACGCGTCTTCCGGCGCGACTGCCTGGAAATCGACATGACGGTCGGCGGCGTGCCGCTTACGCTGTATCTCGTGCATTTCAAGTCGATGGGCTCGCCGCGCAACGGGCTCGATGGCCGCGAGGCGACGATGCCGCTGCGCATCGCCGAGGCGCAGGCCGTGCGCCGCATCATCGAGGACCGTTTCGGCAAGGACCATGCAGCCGACAAGCGCTGGGCGATTTGCGGCGACATGAACGATTACCGGCAGCGCGTGAAGATCGAAGGCGACAGCTTCGACGGCTACCGCTTTCAGGTCGTGGACGAAGCCCAGTCCTCTCTCAACGTTCTGACCGCCGGCGGCTTCTGCGAAAATGTCGTCGAGCGGCGGCCCGAGATGGACCGCTGGAGTTTTTATCACACGCGCGGCCCGCAAGAGCGGCATTTGTGCCAACTGGACTACATCCTGTTGTCGAAGGCCCTGGCGGCCAAGAACGCCACCGCGGTTCCGGAGATCATCCGTAACGGTCAGCCTTGGCGCACCATCTTTCCGCCTGGCCAGGAAGTCGAGCGTTTTCCGCGTGCCGGGTGGGACAGGCCGAAGGCCTCCGACCATTGCCCGGTGGTGATCAGCCTGGACATGGCCTGAGCCCGTGAGCTTCGACCTGCCGCGCAATGTCATTTTGCCGGTCGACGCGGTCGACGTACGGCTCGACGCAAGCCCGCATCCGTTCGAGCGCGACAATCAGAGAGCGATCGCGGAAAACTGGCGGCGCGAAATGGAGATGAAGCCGGCGCTATATGACGGCACCGTGGTGCTGCTTTCGGCGCTGAGCTATCGCGACAGCCGGCTCATCGGTCGCTGTCATGCGGTGAAGTACTCGACTTTCATGCTGTGGCGCAAAAACCGGGAGCTCAGCGGCGCCGAACATGCCTATGCGCACGCCGTGCTGGTTGCCGGCGACAATGCGCTGGTGGCGATCCGGATGGGCTCGCACACAGTGAACGCCGGCCGCGTCTATTTCGCCGCCGGTTCCTTCGAGCCGATCGATTTCCGCGACGGCGTCGTCGATATCGATTTCAACATGATCCGCGAGGTGGGCGAGGAAACCGGGATCGATCTGTCGGGCGCCGCACGCGGACAGCGCTACCATGCGCTATCGACATCGAGCGGCACAGTGATCTTCCGCCGCTATCACGTTCCCGAGCCGGCGGAAGAGCTTGCGCTGCGCATCGCCGCTTTCGTTGCCGCCGAGAGAGAGCCAGAGATCGAAGGTCCGGTGATCATCCGGCATGCTGCAGACCTGCCGGAAGGCTTGATGGGCCATATGGGGCCGCTCATCGAATGGCATTTTGCCAACGAGCTGGCCTGAGACGGTCACGGCCGACGACGCGGCGGTTCACTCGTGCCTTAGCGCCTCGATCGGATCCAGCCTCGCGCCGCGCAGTGCCGGGAAGAAGCCGAAGACCATGCCGATCAGCGCCGAAAAACCGACGGCGAGCAGGATGACCGCGGGGCTCGGCGCAAAGGGTATCGTCAGCGTCACCGAGGCCAGGCCGGCAAGTGCCAGTCCGATCAGGATGCCGATGATGCCGCCGAGCAGCGACAGCACCGTCGCCTCGACCAGGAACTGGATCAGGATGTGTTTTTCGTGCGCGCCGATCGCCAGCCTGATGCCGATCTCGCGCGTGCGCTCGGTGACCGATACAAGCATGATGTTCATGATGCCGATGCCGCCGACCAGAAGGCTGACGCCGGCGACGGCACCCAGCATGCCGGTCATGGTGGTGGTGGCGCTGGCCATAGCGTCGGCAATCTGGGTCATGTCGCGGATCGAGAAATCGGGATCGCGGTCCGGCGTGATGCGGCGCGTGTCGCGCAGGATGTCTTCGACGCGCGGCTGCAGTTCGGTGGTCGGCGTCCTGTCGTCGGCGGCGATGTAGATATTGTCGATGTCGCGGTTGCCTGCGATGCGTCGCTGGTAGGCCGCCAGCGGCATCAGGACGACATTGTCCTGGTCCTGGCCGAAGCCGGTATAACCCTGAGGCTCAAGCAAGCCGATGATCCTGCAGGAGGTGCGGTTGACGCGGATGGTCTCGCCTTCGGGGTCGCCGGCGCCGAAGAACTGCTGCCGCACCGTCTCGCCGATCAGGCAGACGCCGGCGCCGGAGCGCGTCTCGGAATCGCTGAAGGCGCGGCCCGACACCAGCTTCCAGTCGCGCGCGTCGAGATAGGCGCTGTCGGTGCCGGTGACGCCCGACGTCAGGCTCTCCGTGCCGAAGATGACCCGCACCTGTTTTTGCGACGCTGGCGCTATGGCGCGTGCGCCGCTGAGATGGGCAACCAGCGCTTCGAGGTCCTTACCGGCCAGCGGTCGGGTGACCTGGTCGAGCCCGCCCGGGCCGCCAGGCCCTGCCGGACGCCCGGAGCGGACGACGAGCAGGTTGCTGCCGAGTTTCGAGATGTCGGCCTTGACCTTCTCGGTGGTGCCGGAGCCGATAGTGAGCATGGCGATGACCGCGGCGACGCCGATGACGATGCCGAGCAGGGTCAGGAACGAGCGCAGCACGTTCCGGCGGATGGAAATCAGCGAAAGGCGGACGGTTTCCCAGATCATGCTGCCTCGGCTTTCACTGTATCCGAAGCGACGTGGCCGTCGAGGAAGCGTACCGTGCGCCCGGCATATGCCGCCACGTCGGCTTCGTGCGTGACCATGACAATGGTGAGGCCGAGTTCGGCGTTCAGCCTGGTCAGCAATTCCATGACTTCGTGCGTGCGCGCGGTGTCGAGATTTCCCGTGGGCTCGTCGGCGACGAGCAGTGTCGGTTTGGTGACGATGGCACGTGCGATCGCCACGCGCTGTTGCTGGCCGCCCGAAAGCTCGGCCGGCGTGTGATGCTCGCGCCCGACAAGTCCGACTTGGGCGAGCGTCTGCATGGCCAGCTCCCGGCGCTCGCGCGCGGGAACGCCACGATAGATCAGCGGCAGCTCGACATTTTCCGCCGCCGTGGTGCGGGGCAGGAGGTTGTAGCCCTGGAAGACGAAGCCGACATAAAGGTTGCGCAGCAGGGCGCGGCGGTTGCGGTCGAGCCGGCCGGCGTCGACGCCCATGAAGCGGTAGGTTCCAGCCGTCGGCGTGTCGAGACAGCCAATGATGTTCATCGCCGTCGACTTGCCCGAGCCGGACGGTCCCATTATGGCGACGAACTCACTTCTGCGGATGGCAAGATCGACGCCGGCAATCGCGTGCACGCACGCTTCGCCCTCGCCATAGCTTTTCCATACACTGTCGAAGGTGATGAGCAGGGGAGCGGACACGGTCAGCTCCGTTGCTGCGAGCCGGTGATGACCTCTGCGCCTTCCTCGAGGCCGGACGTGATCTCGGTCAGTTCGCCGTCGGTCGAGCCGATCCTGACGTTGACAGCATGCGGCCGTCCGTTGTCCAGCACAAAGAGCGTGCGCGAGCCGTCGATCGGCGCCTTCGTCGCCTCGCGCTGCCGGTTGGGGCGCCCCATGCGGCCGGTAAAGAGGTCGCGCAGGCTCCAACCGCGGGCCGCCTGTTGCGCCGGGCGGTAACGGAAGGCTGTGGCCGGCACGGTGAGCACGCCCTTGGCCTGCCTGGTCACCACGGCGACCGTGGCGGTCATGCCTGGCCTGAGCAGAAGCTCGCCGTTGTCGACTTCCAGCCGTGCATTGTAGGTGACGACGCCGTCGGTGGTGAGGGAGGCATAGGAGATGTCGCGGATCTCGGCGTCGAAGGGACGGTCGGGGAAAGCATCGACCGTGAAGCGGGCATGCTGGCCGGGCTTGACCTGGCCGATATCGGCCTCGTCCACCGCCGCCTGCAGCTCCATGTTCCGCAAGTCGGCGGCGATGACGAACAGCACCGGCGCCTGCAGCGAAGAAGCGACCGTCTGTCCAGGATCGACCGAGCGCGTGAGCACGATGCCGTCGATCGGCGCGTAGATGGTGCTCTTGGCAAGGTCGGTGTGCTGGGCCTTCAGATCAGCCTGGGCGATGGCGAGATTGGCCTCGGCGCTGTCGAGCGCGGCCTTGGAGCGATCGCGCGTCGCGGTCGCGGCCTCCAGCGACTGGTCCGTCGCCATGCCACGCTTGGTGAGGGCGCTCGCGCGGACCACCGCGTTCTCGTTTTCCTGCAACGTGACCCTGGCATCCTCGACGGCCGCCGCCGCCGCCTTTGCCGACGCGGTGGCGCGCTCGATCTGGACCTCGAGCTTGGCGGTGTCGAGCGTCGCCAGAACGTCGCCCTTTTTGACCTGCTGGTTCTCGTTGACCGCGACGGTGCGGACGATGCCGGAAAGCTCGCTGGAGATGTCGACCTGGGTCAGCGGCTGCAGCGTTCCGGTCGCCGACACCTTGACGGTCAGGTTGGCAATCGCCGCCAGCGCGGTCGTGTATTCGATCCGGGGTGGCGAGACGGCGTTCCACCGATAGCCGGCGATCGCGGCCGCCACGACAGCCAGCGCCAGAAGCGCGTAGAGCCAGCCGCGGCGGCGCTTGCGGCTCACGCCTTTGCGCTCGAGCCCGAGGGCCGTTTCGATGGAAGTATCGGATTCTGCGTTTGGCGGATTGACAAGCTGGTCCACCACAGACCCCTATAACGACAAATTGATGTCCCTATCCGTGAACAAATCATGCCTTGAGGTTCGAATTTCAAATTAAATTTCCCTCATGTTGGGATCGAGGCAGAAATTCGGGACGAGGCGGAAGGTTTTCCAAATGACGCGCGACTACTTGCTTTACGACGTGTTTACGACCGAGCGGCTGGCCGGGAATCCGCTCGCCGTGGTGCTCGACATCGAGGGGCTGGACACGGCTGCCATGCAAGCGATCGCGCGCGAATTCAACCTGTCCGAGACGGTGTTCGTGCTGCCGCCCGAAAATCCCAAGCACCGCAACCGTATCCGCATCTTCACGCCCGACTATGAGATGCCGTTCGCGGGCCATCCGACCGTTGGGTCGGCTATCGCGCTTGCGGAGCAGGCTGGCGAAGCGACTGGCATTTTTGTGCTGGAGGAAAATATCGGCCCCGTGCGTTGCGCGGTCAGCAAGCATGATGGCGCCACCTTCGCCGAGTTCGACTTGGCGAAACTGCCTGAGCGGCTGGAACTCGCCGCCGAACCGGAATTGATCGGCGCCGCGCTTGGCCTTGGCCCGCATGAGCTCGGCTTCGAGAATCACCGCGTTTCGTTCTGGTCGGCCGGGGTGCCCTACGTCACCATTCCGGTTGCCGGCCTCGAAGCGGCCGCAAAAGTCAGGCTGGACAACCAGGCATGGTCCGAACTCGCGCCGCGCAAAAGCGAATGGGCCTTCGCCAGCCCCTACGTCTATTGCCGCGAGACGGTGCATCACGACAGCGCCTTCCATGTACGCATGATCGTGCCTGGCAATCCCTCCTACGAGGACCCGGCGACCGGCTCTGCGGCGGCGGCCTTTGCCGGCGCCGTCATGCATTTCGACGGGCCAACGGACGGGATCTCGCAGCTTTGGATCGAGCAGGGGCTGGAAATGGGGAGGCCCTCGCGCATCCGGCTCGAGCTCAATGTCGAGGGCGGAAAACTCGCCTCCGCACGCATCGGCGGCCATGCGATCAAAGTGGCGGAAGGGCAGCTTTTTGTGTGACACCTGCGGCAATTTAGTCCTTTTTCGGGCGAGCATGATCTTTTCCGAAAACCGGAATCCACTTTTCGGGATCATGCTAGACCGATTTGTCGGGAAATGATCCGGCAGGGCTGGACATCGCTCAAACCGGCGGCTATATGCGCCGCCGACGCTGGATTTCCCGGCGGTGTGGGTGTGTAGCTCAGTTGGTAGAGCAGCTGACTCTTAATCAGCGGGTCCACAGTTCGATCCTGTGCACACCCACCATTCGAACCCTAGACATATCAATCGTTTGCACGACGTTCCTCGAAATGCTCTGAGGAACATGAGGCGAACGTGAGGCGCGTTTTGAGGCGCCTCACGCCCCACGTGGGCTTTTGCTGTTCTCGTGATGTTCAGGCGGCCATGGGATGCAGCCTTTGCTCGATCTGTTTCAGCCGCGCGTCGGCGGCGTGAAGCAGGGTCAGGATCGCGCTGGTGAGGCGCAGCCGCTCGGGCGGCTCCGCCTCCTGGTGGATGTATATTAGCAGGTCAATAATATCACCGGCCTCGCTGAGACTTAGGTCGATAGCATTGATATTCCCGTCGTGGTCCATTTTCCTCGTACTTTCATGCACTGTTGGCTTCGCCGGCACCTCTCGCTCGGTCGACGTTGCTGCTTGCTATGAATCTAAAACCACGCGAAATTTGCCGCTCTCTTCCCGTCCCATCAGGAAGCTGCATGACCTCGCCACTGGTCTTGCTCGTCCCGCTTCTTCGGCAGGATTATACAAGGCTAGCGTTTGGCGGCGCAACGCTCTTTCTCGGCAAGAGCCGAGGGACGATCAACGGCGCCACGACCATCGTCCAAAGCGGTGACACGGCTGGCACGTTGTCATTCCGAGCGCTTGACGGATCGACGCCGGCTTCTGTGGCCTCTATTGCCGCGACGGTTGACGGCGCGCCTGGGGCCGGCAGCATGCCGGGCAAGCTGACGTTCTCCACCACTCCGTCCGGCTCGGCGTCGGCGACGGCTCGGGAAACGATCGACAGCAACGGTTTTCACTCGCTGGTGAGCGGTTCATTTGGCCGCGGCGCACCGGTCACCAAGACCGCCGACTTCACCGTTGCCACCACTGAAAACTGGCTGATCAACAACAAGTCAGACTCAACCTGTACCGTCACGTTGCCGGCGGCGGCTTCTTTCCCCGCCGAGAGATCATGATCAAGACTATCCAGGCGCAGACCGTGGTGTCGGCGTCTTCGAATGTGGTTCCCTTGGCGGGCGGGGCAGCAGGCACGGCTATTCTCGCCGCCACGGCACGCAAATGGGCAACGCTCGTTTCGGACGGCACCAACTGGGTTATCATGCAGGCGGCGTGATGCTATGAGGCGCGCATGCGTCTCGTGACATTGCTCCTGATTCTCCTCGCCCTCCCGGCCAACGCTGGCCAGGTCGAACGCCTCGGCCTGCTCATCACGCCGTCGATGCTCCCCGCTGGGATCGGCGACAATATCGACGGCCCGTCGCTGGTCGAGATGCCCGACTGGGTGCCGAACAGGCTAGGCAGGTACTATCTCTACTTCGCACATCACAAGGGCACCTATATCCGGCTAGCCTATGCCGACAAGATCGAAGGGCCCTACAAGATCTACGAGCCCGGCACGCTTCGCCTCGAGCAGTGCAAGCCCTGCGAAAACCATGTCGCATCGCCGGATGTGCATGTAGACCAGGCGACTAAGACGATCCGCATGTATTTTCATTCGCCGTCCGCTTTCTCCGGCCATGAGCAGATGAGCTTCCTGGCAACGTCGAAGGACGGGGTGAACTTCGCAACAGATGGCGCCGAGCTCGGCATCTACTACTTCCGGGTCTTCGACTATGGCGGCGCGACCTACGCGCTAGGCAAGGCTCGCCTCTATCGTTCCACAGACGGCGGCAAGTCGTTCGTCGGCGGCCCGGCCATCTACAGCGCCCCCGGGTCGAACCCGCAGAGGTTCAACGAACCCGGCAACATTCGGCACACCGCCGTCCGCGTCGTTGGAGACACGCTTGAAGTCTATTTCACCAAGCAGGGGGGCGCGCCGGAGGCGATCATGCGCGGCACGATCGACTTGACCAAGCCATGGCTCGACTGGACGCTGACGAATATCGAAACCGTCTTGAAACCGGAGACGACATGGGAGGGCGCAAACCTGCAGGTCAAGCAGTCGCACCCAGGCAAAGAAGCGGCGCCGGCCAATGCACTCCGCGACCCCGCTTTGTTTGAGGATGGTGGAAAAGTATTTCTTCTCTACAGTGTCGCCGGCGAGCAGGGTATAGCAATGGCTTTGATCCCGTCTGCCGCATCGAAGGGTAGTCGCTAGATCAGTCTGGGGCGGGCTGTTGTGAAAATCTTTATCCATGGCGGGATGCACAAAACGGCGACGAAATCGCTGCAGTCGCTTCTCTACCAAAAGAGAGCGCTGTTGATCGAGCGCGGAATTTATTATCCGGATATTGGAGCGCCGCACCATCACAGCCTGCTCAGTACGAAGCGCAAGGGGTGGTCTCCTGAGGTTTGCACAAACGAAATTCGAAACGCAGAGGATGCAGGTGCCCACTCGCTTATTCTTTCGGCGGAAGGGGTCTCTATCCTATCGGCTGGGCAATTTCGGCAACTGAGCAACACCTTTCGCGGACATGATCTGACCTATATCTTTTGCCTGCGCCACTGGGCCGGTTACATGCCGTCCCGATGGTCGCAGTACTGTCGACGTCGAGATACCCAAACATTCGCTGACTATGTAGCAGCGGCTTCGAACCCTACTCTCCGGCACGTAGATCTGCATTTCGACGATGTTTTGGGGAATGCGATCACCAGTGCTGACTGTGGCTTGAAGGTGGTGTCCTACAACAATGCGCTGGCTACTGACGGGGTGCTCGCGGCCCTGCTGAGCGCCTTCGACTTTGATGATAGTCTCGTGTCTGCACTCAACGATGAAGAAACATGGACCAATGCGCGGGACGCGTGGCGCACGGTCGAAATTTCTAGACTGCTCAACGGTGTTTTGGCCTCGCGCCGTGGTCTTCGCCAGAATGAACTTTTTCTAGCTGTTGGCGAACGCAGGGCATGCAGCGAATTCTTCGATCTCTCGTCCCGCTTTGCAATGGTTGACGCTCAACTGATGTCCGATCTCGGCGATATGTTGGAAGATCGAGCCGAGGTAATTCGGCTCCCCGGCACCGTGGGCTCCGACGTAGAGAGTTCCCTAAACTCCAAATACCTTCGGCACGTCACCAACCCGATAGACGGCAAGCTTTTTGCTACTCCCGGCTGGTCTGAAGTGACTGCCACAGACATCACGTGGGAAGAATTCGAAGGCAAATCACAGACCATCATGAATAGGGCTCTCTCGGAGATCGGCCTAAGCTAGAGCCTCTTCGCGCGCCTGCCAGGCAAGTAAAACGTAACACGCCGGCTCCAGCCGTACCTTCCTCGCGACAGGAGGCCTGGCATGGACAGCAATTTCTTTCGCGCCCTGGCGCTGGTTCTTAGATCCGAGGGCGGCTGGTCGGACAATTCGGCCGATCCCGGCGGCCCGACGATGAAGGGCGTGACGCTCGCCAACTTTCGTCGCTACGTGAAGGCCGACGCGACCAAGGCGGACCTCCGCAAGATCTCCGACGACCAGGTGGCGACGGTCTATCGCCGCTTCTATTGGGATGCAATCGCCGGCGCCGAGCTGCCGGCCGGCGTCGATTACGCCGTGTTCGACTTCGCGGTGAACAGCGGGCCGACCAGGGCGGCGAAGTTCCTGCAGGCCGTTGTCGGCGTCGGCCAGGACGGCCGCATTGGCCCGGGGACGCTGGCGGCCGTGCGCGCCAAGCCCGCCGGCGTGGTGGTCGACGATCTCTGCGATGCCCGGCTCGGCTTTCTCGAGCGCCTGCCGACCTGGTCGAAGTTCGGAAAGGGCTGGCGCGCCCGCGTCGCCAGTGTCCGCAAGCAGGCGCTGCTCATGGCCACCGCGCCGGCAGGGAAGCTCGCCAGCGTGCAAACGCCGGCGCCGACGACTTCCGCACCGGCCGAGCCGGCGAAACCCGTTCCTGCGCCGCCCATTCCACGCAAGCCCGAGGATCCGGCACCTAAGAAATAGTGGGCCGGGATCCTGGCGGCGATCGGCATTGGCGCCGGCGCCGGCGGCGCCGGCTGGCATTTCGGCGAATGGATCCTGTTCGGCGGGCTCGGCCTGGTCCTGGTCGTTGTCGTCGCCGTCTGGCTGCACGGGAGGAAGGCATGAGCTTCTGGGCCAAAATCAAAGCGTGGTTCAAGCACTCGGAAACCATCGCTTGGGCGCGCCTGCAGATGATGGTGGGCGCCATCCTCTCGGTGCTCGCCACTGTCGATCCGAGCCTGTTCAACCAGTACATTCCCGACCGCTGGCTGCCGCTCTACGTCGTCGGCTCCGGAATCCTCACGGAGTATCTGCGCCGGCGCCGCGCCAAGGATCTCTGACCATGGAGCTTGTCCCGATCTTTGCGCCGCTCATCGAGAAGGCGCTGCCCTATCTCATCGCCGCCGTCGCGGCGATCGGCGCCATCGGCGTGGCGCTATTGCGCGCCCGCGCCAAAGGCAGGGCCGAAGAGAAGGCGGCGCAGGCGGCCGAGGAGGCGAAGGCGCGCGACATCGCCGACCAAGGTCGACAACGACGTCGGCGCGCTGCCGGCCGAGGCCGTGCGCCAGGAGCTGAAGAAATGGGAAAAGTGACGTCGATCCTTTTCCTCGCAGCCTTGCTCGCCGGCTGCAACCATGCCGCCGGCAGCTTCTGCGCCGTCTCGACGCCGAGCCGTCTCTCGGCCGCGGCCGTCGACCAGCTCACCGACGCGCAGGCTCGCGCGCTGCTTGCGCACAATCGCAAGGGCGAGAAACTTTGTGGATGGAAGCCCTGACGTGCAGATGCAGATCGACTGGACCATCAACCTCTCGCACCTGCTGACCATCGCTTTCGCGCTCGCCGGCGGCATCGCTGCATGGATCACTCTGCGCTGGCGCGTCGCCGCGCTCGAGGCGATCAATGCCCGCCACGAGAGAGCGCTCGAGGCGCAGCACAACTCCACCAGCATGGCGATCGCGGCCATGCAGGGCAGCCTGAAGATCATCCAGGACCGCATCGAGGATGTCCGCGCCAAGAGCGCCCACGAGCTCGCCGAGTTCAAGCTCGACGTCGCCAAGCACTATGCCGGCTATGCCGCGCTGCGCGACATGGAGGCGCGCCTGGTGAAGGCGATCGACGAGCTCGGCGAGCGGCTGGAAAAACTGTCCGAAGACCGGTCGAGATCCCGTGGTTGAGACCGTGGGGAAACCCGCTGATTTTTGGGGTAAATCCCACGCGCCGCCAAGCTAAATAGTTGATATTGCTGACGTGACCGTCTTCTCTTAATCAGCGGGTCCACGGTTCGATCCTGTGCACACCCACCAAATTCATCTCATCAAGCGGGCAGCAGACAAGCGAGACGGGCACCAGTCCTACTGCGCTGTCTTGCTCAAGCTGGCCTTGAACTTGACCTTCATAGTGATCTGGCCGGTCACCGTAACCTGCGATCCGCCATAGCCGCCGGCGTTGCGGTCCCGGGCATTGACGTTGGTTGTCATGCCGGTGATTTCGCAGGTGTCGGCGACAGTCTCGACCACCATGGCGCAACTGACGGCTGCGACCTTGTAGAAAGAGCGAAGTGCCGCCTGCTGCTGGGCGGCTGCGTCTTCGTCGTCCTTGACTGGAAGGGTCATCGAAATCGATGATTGGATTCTGGTCGATCCGTCTTCGCCGGGGCGAAGCGGGCGAACATATTGGTCTTGGCCAAGGGCAGGCAGTGCCATCCCAGCAAGAAACGCAACAACTATTATGCCTTTCAAATACATCATTCGATCTCCCGTGAGACATCTCTGTCCCACGAAAACAATCAAGATGACGTTATTTCGTTATTTCAACAGCGTTGAAATTTTGAAGGAAGCTTATTTTTCCGATACGCCGGCCTCGGCGAAGCTCGCCATCCTGGCATGGCATTCCAGCGCAGAGCGGACGACGTTGACGGCAAGGCAGGCGCCGGAGCCTTCGCCGAGCCGCATGCCGAGATCGAGCAGCGGCGGCAGACCAAGCGCTTCGAGCAGGCGGCGGTGGCCGGCTTCGGCCGAGACGTGGGCGGCGATGGTGTGCGCCAGCCCGGTCGGGTGCAGCCTTGCCAGCGGCGCCACAGCGGCGGTGCAGACGAAGCCGTCGAGCAACACCGGCACGTTGTTGCGGCGCGCGGCCAGTGTGGCGCCGAAGATCGCCGCAAGCTCGCGTCCGCCAAGCGCTGCGGCGATCCTGAGGGGATCGGCGAGCGAATCGGCATGGCGCTTCAGGCCCGCCTCTATGGCGGTGATCTTGCGGATCAATCCGGCATCATCGACCCCGGTGCCGCGGCCGGTCCATTTTTCCGCGCCGCCGCCGAAGAGGGCGGCCGAGATTGCTGCTGCCGGCGTGGTGTTGCCGATGCCCATCTCGCCGAAGCAGACGAGATCGAGATCGTTGGTCACCGCGTCGTAGCCGGCCGAGACCGCAGCGAGGAACGTCTGCTCGTCCATCGCCGGCGCTTGCGTGAAATCGCCGGTCGGGTGGTCGAGATCGAGCGGGATGACGTCCAGCTTTGCGCCGGCAATGCGGGCCAGCTGGTTGATGGCAGCGCCGCCGCCGGCAAAGTTCGCCACCATCTGCACAGTGACTTCCGAAGGATAGGCCGACACGCCCTGCGCGGTGACGCCATGATTGCCGGCAAAGACGAAGACTTTGACCGCGTCGAGCTTTGGCATGTCGCGGCCCTGCCAGCGGCCCAGCCAGGCGGCGATCGTTTCCAGACGGCCGAGGCTGCCCTGCGGCTTGGTCAGCGTGTCCTGACGGCGTGCGACGGCGCCGGCGGCCGCATCGCTGCCGGCCGGCAGATCGAGGCAGGCGGCGCGAAGGTCTTCGAGCGATTTGAACGAAGTTGTTTGAGGGGACATGAGGGCATGGTCTCCGAAAGAGGGTCAGGAAAGGCAAACGGAAGCGACAAGCAGCACGGCGATCTCGCCGAGCTGCTGCAGCGCGCCGATCGTGTCGCCGGTCTGGCCGCCGATCTGGCTGAGGCATAGCGCGCGGAAGGCGGCAAACAGCAGGCCAAGCAGGATGAAAGCGGCAATTGCGCCGCCGTGACCGAGCGCCAGCAGGGCCACGGTTCCGAGTGCGGCGCCAACGACGCCGGTTTCGGCAGTGACCGAGCCTGCGTCGGCCGATAGGCCATCAGTGCGGGCCGGCGGCAGAAGATGCATGAAGGCGCCGAACAGGCCGCGCGAGGCGGCGTGCGCTGCCAACAGCGCCAGGAAGATATGGCCAGGGCCGGCCAGTTCCGAAAGCGCGCTCCAGCGGATGAGCAGCGACATGCCGAGCGCCGCGGCGCCATAGGCGCCGATGCGGCTGTCGCGCATGATTTCCAGCTTCTTCTCGCGCGTCCTGCCGCCGCCGAATCCATCGGCGATATCGGAGAGCCCGTCTTCGTGCAGGCAGCCGGTGACAAGCATCGTCGCTGCAAGCGCGAGCGCCGCAGCCGGACCGGCGGCGAGGCCCAGGGCGACAACGATGGCGTAGACAAGCGCGCCGATGACGGCGACAGCGAGACCGGCAAAGGGTGCCGCCCAGATCGCTTCGGCAAGGCTGCGGCGGCCGAAATCGCTCGACGGCAGCCTCAGCCGTGTGAAGAAGACAAGGGTGAGGCCTATGTCGTCCAGCAATTGCCGAGGCTCGGAAAGGCCGCTCATGCGCCCCTCGCTATGGCGTGGAAGAAAGTGCCGCTGACATGGCCGCGCCGGTAACCCGACGCCCCAAGCGGATTGCCTTGGCCGTCGGCGAGGTCCGCCAGCGGCTCGTCATTGCCGGTTGCGGTCATCTGCGCATAGTGGAATTCATGGCCGCGGATGAGCGTGCCTTCGCATCCGAGCGGACATCCGGCGCGCAGCCGCGCCTCGCGATAGCCGAGGTTCATCTTGCGCCTGGTGAAGCTTGTCGAATGGCCAAGCAGGCCGAGCATTTTATGGCTCTCGCCGTCCGCATCCTCCAGCGCCTCGCCCAGCACCATGAAGCCGCCGCACTCGCCATGGACGGGCTTCGTCGCGGCGAAGCGGGCCGTTCCCGCACGGAAGTTGCCAGCGGCCGCAAGCTTGCCGGCATGCAGCTCGGGATAGCCGCCCGGCAGCCAGCAGACATCGCAGTCTTCGGCGGGAGCTTCGTCGGCGAGAGGGGAGAAGGGCACGATCTCGGCGCCGGCGTCTCGCCAGTGTCTGGCCACATGCGGGTAGAGGAAGGTGAAGGCGGCGTCCTCTGCCAGCGCAATGCGCTGGCCTGGCGGCTGCAATGCCTCGCCGAAGTCGCCGGCCGCGGGTTCAAGAGGAGACGCCAGCGCGAGAATGGCGTCGATATCGAGGGACTTCTCGACCACGTCGGCCAGCCGGTCGAGATGCGCCATCAGATTCTCGTATTCGCCGGCTTGTACAAGGCCGAGATGCCGTTCCGGCAGGTTGAGCGTCGGATCGCGCATGATGGCGCCGACCACCGGCAAGCCGATCGCCTCGATGGCGTCAGCCGACAGCCGGCGATGGCGCTCGCTGCCGAGCCGGTTGAGCACGACGCCGGCCATGCGCACATCGGGATTGTATGTGGCAAAACCCTTGGCTACCGCGGCGGCCGTGGTCGATTGTCCGGAAACGTCGAGCACCAGAAGCACCGGCAAATGATAGAGGCGAGCGAGATCGGCGGCGGAGCCCGAACGACCTTCGGGCGCGGGAATGCCGTCGAACAGACCCATCGCGCTTTCGAGGATGACGTATTCGGCATCGTCCGCTGCTTGGTCCGCTAGCGCGTTGAGCAGGGAAGGCGGCATTGCCCAGCTGTCGAGATTGACGCCGGAAAGGCCGGTGGCGGCGGCGTGGAAGCCGGGATCGATATAGTCCGGTCCGGACTTCGCGCCGCGCACCTTCACCCCGCGCCGGGCAAGCGCGCGCAATAGGCCGATGGTGACGCTGGTCTTGCCCGAGCCGGAGCGCGGCGCGCCGATGATGATCGCGCGCGCCGTCATGCCTCGCCCGCCAGTGCCGCGCGCATCGCGACGATACCGCCGACGACAATCAGCGCCGGGGATGCGAGCCCGGCAGCAGAGGCCTCCGCGGCGATTGTGGCGAGCGTGGCGACAACGATGCGCTCCTGCGGCGTGGTCGCGGCGACGATCACGGCGGCAGGCGTCGACGGCGCGAGGCCGCCGCTGAGCAGCTTTGCCGCTATAACGGGCAGATTGGCCATGCCCATATAGATGACGACCGGCTGGCCGGTGCGCGCGATCGCGGCCCAGTCGATGTCGTCATCGGTGCCCGCCGCATGGCCTGTGGCAAGGATGACCGCCTTGTTGATGCCGCGCATGGTGGCGGGAATGCCGGTGGCGGCCAATGCGCTGAGACCGGAGGTGAGGCCGGAGAGCACCCGAAATGGTATGTTTTCCCGTGCCAGCGACAACGCCTCTTCGCCGCCGCGGCCGAAAATATAGGGGTCCCCGCCCTTGAGCCGCACGATGCGGCGGCCCTGGCGCGCCAGCCGCACGAGCAGGGCGTTGATGTCGTCCTGCTTCATCGAGGGCTGGCCGCCGCGTTTCCCGGCGTAGAAGAGCTCCGCACCTGCAGCAACCGCGACGACATCGGGCGAGACCAGCGCGTCATAGACCAGCGCATCGCATTGCCCGAGTGCCGCCAGAACCTCCAGCGTCAGGCAGCCGGGATCGCCGGGGCCGGCGCCGGTCAGCCAGACATGGCCGGGCTCCAGCGCGCGCGGCTTGAACTTCAGCCGCGCCAGCGCCTGCTCGACCGTTGCCCGTCCGTTTCTGTTGGTGCTGGCGTTCACAATCCGTCCCGTCCGCGAAAACGCCGCTGGTAGTGGGCGTCGTAAAGTGAGCTCTCGCCGAAATCCTGCGCGGCCAAGGCGCTGCCGACGAAGATGATCGCCGTGCGCTCCATCGGATTTTCCGCAAGCTGCGCCTCGATCGTGCCCAGCGTACCGGTCAGAATGCGCTCGTCCGGCCAGGAAGCGCGGAAGACGACCGCCACTGGGCATTCTACGCCGTAGAGCGGCGTCAGTTCGGCAACGATGCGGTCGATGGCATGGATAGCGAGATGGATGGCTAGAGTTGCACCGGTGCGGCCGAAGCCGGCAAGCGTCTCGCCGGGCGGCATTTTCGAGGCGCGGCCGGAAATGCGGGTCAGCACAAGGCTTTGCGCGAGCTCGGGAATGGTAAGCTCGCGGCGCAGCGCCGCCGCCGCCGCCGCGAAGGAAGGCACGCCGGGCGTCAGCGTGTAGGGAATGTTCTGCTTTTCCAGCCGCCGGATCTGCTCCGCGATAGCGCTCCACACCGAAAGATCGCCGGAATGCAGGCGCGCGACGTCCTGGCCGGCTTTATGAGCGGCAAGATATTCGGCCTCGATCTCGTCGAGCGACATCGGCGCGGTGTCGATCAGTTTTGTGCCGGGCGCGCAGTGTTCGAGCAGTTCCGGCGCGACGATCGAGCCGGCATAGAGGCAGACCGGGCAGGACGCCAGCAGGCGGCTGCCGCGCAAGGTGATGAGGTCGGCAGCACCAGGGCCGGCGCCGATGAAATGGACGGTCATTTTGTGCCTCCACCAAGGGCGATGGCGCAGGTAACAGGACCAAGTACCGTACGCGGTCCAAGCAGTTTCGCCTCTTTGCCGGCCGCGGCCAGGGCCGACGCTTCCGAAACCGACGGCGTGCCCGCATGAGCCTGCGACCATTCGGATTGGCTGATCGTGCCGGACGAGGCGGCTTGCAAGGCTTCGTCGGAGACGACGAGCACCGGCAGGTCGAGATCGCGACCGGCAAGAAAGATCGCTTGCTCGTTGCGCTTCATTTCGCCGGTCGCCAGTACGGAAAGCGCGGTGATCGCCAGCCCATGGGCCTCGAGCGCGGTCTCGATCGCGGCTCGGACGTCGCCCGCCGTCACACCCTTCCGGCTGCCGATGCCCGCGACCATCATGGCTTTACCCAGCTCCATTGCATGACCGGCATGGCCGGACGCCAGGCTTGCATGGATCCGACGGGCGCCGCACGCGAGAGGGCGATGCGCAGAAGGTCGCCGCCGCGCCTGGTATGCTGGTCAAGCAGCAGTGCCTCCATTTCCAGCGTCACAGCATTGGCGACCAACCGCCCGCCGGCACGCAGGCCCTCGATCGCCGTCTCCAGCACGCCGGCATCGCTGCCGCCGCCGCCAATGAAAATGGCGTCTGGTGTCTCCAGTGTTGCCAGCGCTTTCGGCGCCGAGCCTTCGATGACGACGAGACCGGGCACGCCGCAATGCGCGGCGTTGCGATGGATGCGGGCGGCGCGCTCGGTATCAGCTTCGATGGCAATCGCCCGCATCGAAGGGTGAGCCAGCATCCATTCGATGCCGATCGAGCCGGATCCGGCACCGATATCCCACAGCAATTCGCCGCGCCGCGGCGCCAGCGCCGACAGCGTCATGGCGCGGATCTCGCGCTTGGTGATCTGGCCGTCATGCTCGAACAGATGATCGGCAAGGCCGACGGTCAACGGCAGGATGCGCGCATCCGGCGTCGATTCTATTTCGAGCGCCAGCACGTTGAGCGGATTGATGATTTTGAGATCGAAGGCGTCGGCGCGGACAGCGTGGCGCGTTTCGTTCTGGCCGCCAAGCGCTTCGAGAACTGTCAACCGCGACGGACCGAAGCCGAGTTCGTCGAGGAGCGCGGCGATGGCGGCCGGCGCGTCGCTGTCGGATGTGAGCGCAAGGATACGTGCGCCGGGGTGGAGCAGGGGGCGGATGAGGTCGATCGAGTGGCCATGCAACGAGATGGTTTCGACATCCTGCAGCGCCCAGCCGAGGCGGGAGGCGGCTAGCGACAGCGATGACGGCGCCGGCAGGACGAGCATCTCATCCGGTTTCACCTTGCGCGCCAGCGTGACGCCGACGCCGTGGAAGAACGGGTCGCCGGAAGCCAGCACGCAGACGCTTTTGCCTTCGAGCGCCAGCACGGCTTCCATCTCGGCATCGAACGGCGTCGGCCACGGTCGCGCCTTGCCCTTGGCCAGGCCTGAGACGAGCGCGAGGTGCCGCTTGCCGCCAAAGATGACTTCGGCCTCGGCGATCCTGCGCTTGGCCTCGTCGCCCAGACCCGCTACACCGTCCTCGCCGATGCCGACGATGGTCAGCCATCTTGAGACCGGCTTGGCAGCGCGCGAACCCTCAGCAGGCATGATGACCTACCGTATTCTGATTCTCGGCGGAACCACGGAGGCCCGGCAGCTGGCGGGCAAGCTGGCTCGCCGGGAGGATCTCTCGATCATGCTGTCGCTCGCCGGCCGCACCGAAAGCCCTATGGCGCAAGGCGTGCCCGTGCGTACCGGCGGCTTTGGCGGCGTGGAGGGATTGGCCGCCTATCTCCATCAGGAACAGGTCGATCTGGTGATCGACGCCACGCATCCATACGCCGCCCGTATATCGGCCAACGCGGCCGATGCAGCCAGGCAAACTGGCGTGTCGATCGTTGCGCTGCGGCGTGCCGGCTGGGAGCCTGTCGCGGGTGATCGCTGGACTCTGGTGGAGAGCGTCGCTGAAGCGGCCAAGGCGCTTGGCACGGCGCCGCGACGTGTCTTGCTGGCGATCGGCCGGCAGGAAGCCGGCGCGTTCGAGACCGCTCCGCAGCATCGGTATCTCATTCGCAGCGTCGACCCGATCGAGCCGAAGCTCACTGTGCCCGACGCAGTTTACCTTCTGGCGCGCGGGCCGTTCCCCGAAGCGGACGAGCGCGCGCTGCTTGAAAAATACGCCATCGATACCATCGTTTCGAAGAACAGCGGCGGCGAGGCGACCTACGGCAAGATCGCCGCGGCGCGCGCGCTCGGCATCGAGGTGATCATGGTGCGCAGGCCGCCGCTGCCGGACGTTGCGTCGGCCGAGACCGTCGATCAGCTGGCTGCGATGGTCGATCATTTTTTCGACCCAGTTGCCGAACGCGGCGTGTAGACCAGCGCGGGCTGTTCGCCGCGCCTGATGATCCGGGTCTCGGGCGAGCCGATGATGATGCAGGTCGACATGTCGGCCTTTACCGCATCGGCGTCGGCCAGCAGAAACACCTCGATGCGCTCATCGGGCCGGCCGGCGGCGCGTCCGAAGATCACGGGTGTGGTGCCCGGCAGAATAGCCTTCAGGCATTCGAAGGCGCGGCCGAGCTGCCATGGGCGGGCCTTGCTGATCGGATTGTAGAGCGCGATGACGAAACCGGCGCCGGCTGCCGCCAGCAGGCGCAGCTCGATCAGCTCCCAGGGTTTTAGATTGTCGGAGAGCGAGATGGCGCAGAAATCATGGCCGAGCGGCGCCCCGATGCGGGCGGCGACCGCCAGCATGGCGGTGACGCCGGGGACGACCGCGAGGTCGATCGACCTCCATTCTTGCGGACCGGCTTCGATCGCCTCGCAGACGGCGGCCGCCATGGCGAATACGCCGGGGTCACCGCCGGACACGACGGCGACGCTGTGGCCTTCGGCTGCCTTGGCCAGCGCGTCGTTGGAGCGGGCTAGCTCTTCGCGATTGTCGGAGGCGATGCGGGTCTGGTCCTGTCGGAGCTCGAGCCGGTCGAGATACGGTTTGTAGCCATAGAAGAAGGAAGCCTCGGCGACGGCGTTGGCAGCCTGCGGCGTGACCTGATCGGCATTGCCGGGACCGAGGCCGATCACGGTGAGGCGGCCGCTCATGGCTTTGCTCCGGGGGCTCCGGGACGGGCGGACCAGCCAGCGACCAGCACAATGGCGAAATAGGGCGCCTTGTCGTCTTGCTTTTCCGCGAGCCGCATCGAGACGCTGCCCGGCATGGTGCCTCGCTCGACATAGATGGCCTTCGCCAGCTTGCCGGTCGCTTCCAGCGCGCGGCGGATCTTCGGCAGGTTGCGGCCGACTTTCATGATGACGGCGGCATCGGTATCGGCCAGCCGTCGCGTCAGCTCGAATTCGCTCATCGTGCCCGGCAACACGGTCAGCACATCGTCGCCCTGGACGATCGGCAGGCCGGTCGCCGACCAACAGCCGGACATGGCGGTGATACCGGGAATGACCTCGGTCGGGAATCGGTGCGAGAGGCGCACATGCAGATGCATGTAGGAGCCGTAGAAAAGCGGATCGCCCTCCGACAGCACCGCCACCGTCTTGCCGGCGCCGAGATGTTCGGCGACCTGTTCGGCGGACTGTTCGTAGAAATCGGTGATCTGCGAGCGATAGTCCTCGTGATCCTTGTCAATCTCGGTCGTCACCGGATAGAGCAGCGGCAGCTCGACCATATCCGGGCGGAAGCGCGCCTCGACGATGGCGCGCGCGTTGCTGTTGTTGCCGCGCTTGGCGAAATAGGCGACCACGTCAGCCTCGGCCAGCGCGCGCGCTGCCTTCAGCGTCAGCAGCTCCGGATCGCCGGGACCGGTGCCGACGCCGACGAGCCGGCCTTTGCCGAAAGCGTTCACAGGCCCGGCCTCGCCAATGCGTTGAGGGCTGCCGCCGTCATGGCGCTGCCGCCCAGCCTGCCGCGCACGATGGCGTAAGGCACGCCGTAGGAGTTTTCCGCCAGCGCGTCCTTGGATTCGGCGGCGCCGACGAAACCAACCGGCATGCCGATGATGGCGGCCGGCTTCGGCGCGCCGTCGCGCAGTTTTTCGAGCAGATAGAACAGCGCGGTCGGCGCATTGCCGATAGCGACGACGGAACCGGCCATGCGCTCGCCCCAGAGGTCGATCGCGGCGGCCGAGCGCGTGTTGCCGATTTCCTTGGCGATTTCGGCCGTGCGCGGGTCGCGCAGCGTGCAGATCACCTCGTTGCCGGCCGGCAGGCGGGCTCGGGTCACGCCGTGGGCGACCATCTCGGCATCGCAGAAGATTGGCGCGCCGGCGGCGAGGGCGGTCCGTCCGGCAGCGGCGAAATCGTTGGAGAAAACGAAATGGCTGGCTGCCTCGACCTGGCCGCATGCGTGGATCATGCGGATCGCGACATCGGCCTCCGCCTCGGAGAAGCGCGACAGGTCCGTCTCGGCGCGGATGATGGCGAAAGAGCGCTCGTAGATCGCCATCCCGTCATGGATATAGTCGTAGGCGGCCATTCTTCAGTTCCGTCGATAGAGTTCGGCGATCTCGGTCGCGCCGAGCCTTGTGAGGCAAGCGGCGGCAGTCTCGCCGGGATGCCGTGCGTTGCGGATCGCCGCCGCAATGCCGGCGACCCCGCGCGCGGCGTCATAGCCCGGCCTGTATCCGGCAGGAAGGGCCTTTGCCGTCCCGTCCACGACAAGTCCGGCTCCGTTTTCGTCGCCGACGATTGTGAGCGCCGCCTGGCCCGGATGGGCGCAGCCCTTGGCGCAGCCGGAAATGTGGAGTGTGAGCGAGGCATCGAAGAGGTCGGCGCTTTCGCTGGCGATGGTCTCGGCGATGGCACGGGTGGCGATGCGGCCAGAGGCGCAGGCCGGCGTTCCCGGACAGGCGGCGATGCGGGTGCGCGGGTCGACGGGAGAAGTGACGAAGCCGAGGGCGGATGCGGAGGCTTGGAGCGAGGCGCTGGCGGACTCGGTGAGGCCGAGGAAAAGGAGGGCGCGGCCGGGCGCCAGGCGGATTTCGGTCGAGCCGAGTTGCAGGGCTTGCCCTGCGAGTTCGAGAAGGGGCTGCGCCGCCATGCTGCCGAACGGCAGGCCGATGCCGAGGGCGTGGCCGGCGCCAAGGTTGAAAAGGCCAATCGGCGAGCGAGGGCGTTCTACGGCGCCCCCCTCTGTCCTGCCGGACATCTCCCCCACAAGGGGGGAGATTGGCAGCTCCGCCGATGGCGCTCCACCTGCCACCTTGGTGGTCGGCTCGACCTTGGCGATTGGCGAAAGCGGAGAGAAGTGTTCGATCTCCCCCCTTGTGGGGGAGATGTCCGGCAGGACAGAGGGGGGCGCGAAGCAATGCCAACCTGCGAGAGAGGCTAGTTGCCGCTCAGACAAATCGCGGGTGTGCGCCGCGCGGCCCTTTTCCGCAACCATTCTGAGTGCCGCCACGGCAATGTCGCGGGCGGCATCAGCATCGACCGTCTCGAGCAGCGTTGCACTAAACGCGTCACCGGCAACCGATACGCGCCAGAGAACTTCGCCCTCAGCCCGCACCGCCTTCAGCCGCACGTCAGCCGACACCGCGTCCATCGTCAGTTGCCCGCCGCCGTCGACAACCACCGACACCTTCGGTCCCAGCCTTGCCGTCAGCCCAGCGTCTTCAATCGCGGCACCGGCCTGCTCAGCCAACGGGCGCGGATCTGCAATCTCCTGCGGGTCGATGCCCGCGAGCGGTCCGGTCTCCACCGGCACGCCCGTCCGCACCGCGATGCCCAGCGCATCCACTTCCGCCGCCAGCAGGCCAGCCCTGTCCGGGCTCAGTCCGCGGATCTGCAGGCTGCCGCGGGCGGTCACTTCCATGATGCCGTTGCCGTGGCGCAAGGCGGATTCGCAGAGACCGATCAGCGACTTGGGCGCAAGTCCTCCAGCAACCGGATTGAGCCGCACCAGCAGGCCGTCGCCAGTCTGCATCGGTGCGGACAAGGCGGGGCAGGCGCCGCGGCGCGAGAAGGCGTTCATGCCGCCAACCCGCATGCCTGGGCCTCGGCGATTAAAGCCGCGAGATCGTCATCGATGGAATTCCTGAGCGGGTGCCAGAGGCCGCGACGCCGCGCAGCAAGGAAACGCTCGGCGATGACTTTTGCTGCGGCCGGGTTTTCGCGCAGCAGGAAGGCACGGACTTCCGCATCGCCGATGTAGGCGTCGTGCACCGCCTCGATCAGAGCGCCTGAAACGGCATGCGTGGTCTCGGCGAATCCGACCAGGCGGTCGACCGTCTCGGCGAATTCCGAGGCGCCGCGGGGGCCGTGGCGCATCTGCCCGGCAATGAAGCGCGGATTGACCGCGCGAGCGCGGACCACTCTGGCCACCGCTTCGCCGACCGAGCGTGGCTTCGGCTTGCTGGGATCGGTCGTGTCGAGCACGATGACGTCGGCATTTCGGCCGAGCGCGGCAAGAGCGGCCGAAAATCCGCCGATGAAGGCGACGTCGGCCGAACCTTCGAGGATGTCGCGCCCCGGATCGTCGCCGGTATGGACGAGCAGGTCGGCCTCGGCGATGCGGCCTTCGAAGGCGCCGGGGGCGGAGATCGCTTCGCCTTCGGGGCCGCCATAGGCATGCGATGTAGCCTCGAGGTAAGCGCGGCCGATCTCTTCGCGCGCGCTCCATTCGCCGCGCGACAGCAATTCCTCGACGCCGGCGCCATAGGTGCCGGGCGAGGTGCCGAAAATACGTAGTCCGACCTTGCCTGCGGCGCGACTCGCGGCTGCAAGGGGATTTTCGGAATCGTCCTCATCGCGGCCGGCGACGGCACTGGCGGCGGCATCGATAAGCGCGATCTGGGTCGGGAACATGTCGCGGAACAGGCCGGAGATGCGCCAGGTGACGTCGACGCGCGGGCGGCCAAGCGCGGCCGGCGGCAGCACCTCGATGCCAGTGACGCGACCCGTAGCGGCATCCCATTGCGGCCGGCAGCCCATCAGCGCGAGGCCTTGGCCGATCTCCTCGCCGCCGGTGCGCAGCGAGGCGGAGCCCCAAAGGTCGATGACCAGCGAGCGGGGCCAGTCGCCATGGCTTTGCATGTAGCTGCGCACAACTTCTTCCGCCGCCGCCTGCCCAAGATCGTAGGCGGTCGGCGTCGGCATGGTGCGCGGATCGGAGGTGAAAAGGTTGCGGCCGGTGGGCAGAACGTCGGAGCGGCCGCGCGCCGGCGCGCCTGCCGGTCCGGCCTTGATGTGGCGCCCGTCGAGGGCGGCGAGCAGGGCGGTTTTTTCGGTCTCGGCGCTTTGGCGGCGCAGCGGATCGGCTTCGTCTTCCGGCGTGCGGCCATAGACATGCAGTCCGTCCTTGACGGCGAAATCCTTGAGATCGCACAGCCAGGCGTCGATGCGGCGCAGCGCCTCGTCCGGCGCATCGGTTTTGGCCACGCCGGCTTCAGAAGCGAGGCCTGTCTCCTGCGCCGTTTCGACGATCAGCTTTGCAAGTCGGTCGCGGCGGCGGCGGTCGAGGCCGTCAGCCTGGGCATATTCGTCCACCAACCTTTCGAGCTTCTGTTGAGCCTGATCGAGGCCGGCGCCGGTCAGCGGCGGCGGCAGGTGGCCAAGCGTGACGGCCGAGACGCGGCGCTTGGCCTGCGCCGCCTCGCCGGGATTGGAGACGATGAAGGGATAGACAACCGGCAACGAACCGGTGACGATCTCGGGAAAGCAGGTATCGGAGAGCGCGACCGTCTTGCCGGGAAGCCATTCGAGCGTGCCATGCGCGCCGACATGGACGATGGCGTGGACGCCAAGGGACTTTTGCAGCCATAGGCCGAAGGCGATCAGCTCGTGGCGCGGGGGAAGGGTCGGGTCGTGGTAGTCGGCGCGGCGGTCTGCGGAGCGGCCGCGGTCGGGGGCCAGCGCCACGGTGACGTTGCCGAAGGTGGCGGCGCGGAAGGGGAAGGTTGTTTCGCCCGCTAGCTGCGAAGGCTGGCGTTCCGTCGCGCCCCCCTCTGTCCTGCCGCCCACGTCTGGCAGGACAGAGGGGGGTGCCTCGCGCGAACCTATCCCTTCTGCCTTGCCCCACGCGGCCTCTACTGCATCGCGCGCTGCCCTCGGTAGTTCGGCCGAAAAGGTGAGATAATCCTCGACGGCAAGACCATGTCCACCCGCCTCCAGCGCTTCCAGCAACTCCCGTGGCGATTGTGGAATCCCATTAACCGCATAGCCCTGTTCCTTGAGGCCATGCAGCATGGCGAGCACACTCGACGGCACGTCGAGGCCGACGGCATAGCCTGTCCGTCCGGGCGCGCTCGGATAATCCGGGATCAGGATCGCCAGCTTGCGCCATGCTCGCCCGGTCCGCTGCAGGCGAATGAACGCCGCGATGCGCTTGGCGACCTGCGCGACGCGATCCGCCTCCGGCCGATTGGCGAAGGCGCGGAAGGCCAGCGCAGGATCGGTTTCGATTTCGCCCTTGAAGGAGATCGCGCCGGCCAGAATGCGGCCGTCCAGCTCAGGCAGCACGGCATGCATAGCGAGATCGGCGGGCGCCAGGCCGCGCTGGTTTTTCTCCCAGACCTCTCGCCGCGTCGTAGCGACGATGACCTGGAACACGGGCATGCCGGCACGGTCGAAGAGCGTTTCGGCGCCAGGCTCGGCACCGGAGGCGAAGGCTGTGGCGGTGACGATGGCTGCGGGGTTCAGTGAGGCGAAGGCGGTTTCGACAAAGGCCAGCGATACCGGGTCCTTGAGGCTCGAAACGAAGATCGGCACGGGCATCATGCCCTGCGAGCGCAATGCCTCCGCCAGGACATCGATCGGTGCGACATCGGCGGCGAGCAGCATCGAACGGTAGAAGAGCATGGGGACGATGGGCGCGTCGGTGCTTGCGAGCTCCAGCTTGTCTACGACACCGCATCCCGGCTGATAGTACCCCGCCTTCGGCACGCTCACCGGCTCGGCCACCGCCGCATCCGATCCGGCAAGCCTTGCCAGTCTTTGCACCAGTGCGCTCATGTTCGCCGGACCGCCTTCGCGGAAATAGCCAAGCAAGGCGTCGAGCTCGACGCGCGGCAGGGTCGAGGCTTCGATCAGCCGCTGGTCTTCGTCATGGCTTTCGCCCGGCAGCAGCGCCAGTTTGATATTTCGCTCGCGCGCCACCGCTGCGAGCTGATCGCAGCCGTAGCGCCACCAGTCGTAGCCGCCGAGAATGCGGACCAGGACGACCCTGGCATGGCGGGCGACGCTGTCGATCCAAAGATCGACCGACAGCGGATGGCGCAGATCGCGCAGCGCTGCCAGCCGCATCGAGGGCAGCCGCGCGGCGTCCGCTTTCCACGCAGCGGCCAAGCCGGCGAGGTCGCTGTCGGTGAAGGACAGGGCCACGACATCCGCAGGCGTCTGCCTGAGGTCGATCGGCTCGGCGAGATCGTCGAGCGAGGCGGATGTCGTGGTGAGGATATGCATCGCTTCTTATGGGCCTCAGCCGGCGAGGATATGCTCGATCGCCGGGCGGTTTAGCCCCTTAAGGCCAATGACGACGAGCCGCGAGCGGCGGTCATCCTCGGCCATCCAGGCGCGGTCGTAATAATGGTTGACGCGCGGGCCGACGGCCTGGAGCAGAAGCCGCATCGGCTTGCCGCCCACCTCGACAAAGCCTTTGACGCGCAGAACGTTTTCCTGCTCGGCGGCAAGGGCGACGCGCTTTGCCAGCTCATCCGGACTGGCGATGGACGGGATATCGATGACGAAGGAGTCGAAATCGTCATGCTCATGGTCGAGCTCGTCGTCGTGATGGGTCTTGCGGTTCTCGATATCGTCCTCGACCGCGAGGCCGAGGCCAAGCAGCACGGACGGGTCGACCTTGCCCTGCGCGGTCGACACGACTTTAACAGCGCGCGCCACATGCTCGCCGATAACGGCGTTGGCGCGCTCCGAGCCGGCGGCATCCATCAGATCGCTCTTCGAGAGGATGATGAGGTCGGCGCAGGCGATCTGGTCCTCGAACACCTCTTCGACCGGATCATCGTGGTCGAGCGAATCGTCGGCGGCGCGCTGCGCCTGCAGGGCGTCCATGTCGGAGGCGACGCGGCCGTCGGCCAGCGCCGGACCGTCGACCACGGCGATGACACCATCGACCGTCACGCGGCTCTTCACCGTCGGCCACTGGAAGGCCTGGACGAGCGGCTTCGGCAAAGCGAGGCCGGAGGTTTCGATCAGGATGTGGTCGACCTTCGGCGTGCGCGACAGGATCTGGTCGAGCGCCGGCACGAAATCGTCGGCGACGGTGCAGCAGATGCAGCCATTGGCGAGTTCGACGATATTTTCCTCCGGGCAGGTATCGATGCCGCAGCCTTTCAGAATTTCACCGTCGATGCCGACATCGCCGAATTCGTTGACAATGATCGCCAGTCGCTTGCCCTTGGCGTTTTCGAGCAGGTTGCGGATCAGCGTCGTCTTGCCGGCGCCGAGAAAGCCGGTGACGACGGTGCAGGGAACACGGGAAACGGAAGCGTCCATGATCAGTCCTTCAGGAGATCGAGGGGAGGGAGGCGGGCAACCAGGCCGCGCTTGAGGGAATCGGGACGGCCGCGCCACGGGATGAGGCCGTCGGTCGAAGTGGCGAAGAGTTTTGCGCCAGTAACCAGGTCGGCGCCGCTGGTCGTTTCCAGGTCACCGAAGACATAGCTCCAGCAGCCGTCGCGCAGCAGCGCCGCGCTCAGGCGGCGTTTGCAATTGCCGAGGCATTCGACGGTGCGAATGCGGATTTTCTCGTCCGGCGCGGCGCGGCGCGTGTCCTCGGCAAGGAGGGCGCCGGCGCGCGGATGCGCGTCCGAACCGGTCTCATCGCGGCATGACGAGCAGACGATGACGGTCACTTCCGACAACGCGTCGCGGGGTTCGGACGAAATGTCCGCGGTATTAGCCGGAAAACTGACGTTGCGATCCAAACCAGGCTCCTTGCCCGGAAAACCCGCCGAGCGATCGGATTCTCATGTCTCAGACGGCAGGTCTCCTGGCTCGCGGGTCGTCGCCTGGCGCCGCCTTCCCGGGAACATTCCCAGTGGTTTTCGGCTGAGGCTCGTCGCTCACAGTTGCGGGGACAGCCGCGGATTTGGGATTTCCCGCACCGCATTCCCTCTTGGCTCCTCCCTTTGCCGGGAGAAGACCGTCTGGCCCGGATTTAGGCTTAGAGCTACGCGGCTGTCAACGCGCGGCTACGACACCGAGATGTCGGCCAACGCCGGCCCAAGGTCGCCGGCCGGTGTCACCTCGATGCTCTCCAGGCCGAGCCATGCCTGCATCTGTTTCAGCTCATCGAAGAGCTGTGCGGCCGTTTCGGCGGGAGCGCCGGCTTCGGCAAAAGCGGCGTGGACGCGCAGCACACTCGCAGGGCGGTCGGCTTTCAGGTCGACGCGGGCGACGATCCGGTCGCCGAGCAGGAAAGGCAGCACGTAGTAGCCGTACTGGCGCTTTTCGGCCGGCGTGTAGATTTCGATGCGGTAGCGGAACCCGAAGAGCTTTTCCGTGCGCTTACGTTCGAAGACGACGGGATCGAACGGCGCGAGCAGGGCGCGCGCGTCGATGCGGCGCGGAAAACGGGCGTCCTTGTGGAGGTAGGCGGGCTTGTCCCAGCCTTCGACCTTCACCGCCAGCAATTCGCCCATTTCAACAAGCTCTTCGATGCGGTCTTTCGTGTCGCCGGGTGCCAGGCGAAAATAGTCGCGCAGGTCGCTGTAGGTGGCGATGCCATGCGCGCGCGCTGAAATGCGCAGCAGTTCGCGATGCGCGTCCTCGACCGAGGGCACCGGCAAGTCGAGCACGGTCTGCGGCAGAACGCGCTCCGGCAGGTCGTAGTAGCGTTCGAATCCGCGCCGGTAGGCGGTGGTGATGCGCCCGGCCCAGAACAGCCATTCGAAAGCGTGCTTGGCCTCGCTCCAGCCCCACCAGCCGCCATTGCCCTTGTGGCCTTCGATGTCGGAGGCGGCGATCGGCCCGCGTTCCGCGACTTGCCCGTAGATCTCGTCGATCATCGCCTTGCGCTCGCGGCCCCATTTGGCGAGGCCGAGATACATTTCGTCGCCTTGCTCGGCGCGCTGCATGCGCCAGCGCATCAACGGGTAAGTCTCGACCGGCAGTAAGGAAGCCTCATGAGCCCAGTATTCGAAGAGAGTTCGCTTGCGGGTGACGGCAGCGTTGTCGAGCAGCGCAAGCGGGTAGGGGCCGAGGCGCGAATAGAGCGGCATATAATGGGCGCGCACCACCGCGCTGACGGAATCGATCTGCAGCAGGCCAGTTCGGGAAAGCACGCGGGCGAGATGACGACGATCGGGCGTGGCGGCCGGCCGCGCATCGGTGAAACCCTGCGCGCCGAGCGCGATGCGCCTTGCTGCGGCGAGCGAGATCTTTTCCTTCATCAAACTACTTTGCCCTGATCCTTTGCCGGGATTTCCAGTCGGTGATTCCGACCATGCTAGCAGGCAAATGGCGGGAGATATGTCAGCAGAGAAAAGTGGAGTAAAACTTGAAGGAAATCAAAGAGGAGCGGATCGGACCAGTTTCTTCCGATATGGCGTCCAAGGCCGGATTTTGAACAAGGTTTGACTTGCGTCGCCGAAACCGCTGCGCTAACCCTCGCCGCGTCGCAGCATAGGCCACCTAAAACGGTTCAGCGGGTTAAACTGTCACGCTTCCGCCTTAGAGTCCGTTGCTGTAATCAAAGTGAACTGGCCGCCGAAGGAAAGTCGCCGCATGAGCGCACTCCTAAGTTCGTATCTGCCCATCGTCCTCTTCATCGCAGTGGCGATGGTTGTCGGTCTGGCGCTGATCGTCGCGCCGTTCCTGGTGGCCTACCGCAATCCCGATCCGGAAAAGCTTTCCGCCTATGAATGCGGGTTCAATTCATTCGACGACGCCCGCATGAAGTTCGACATCCGCTTCTACCTGGTGTCGATCCTGTTCATCATCTTCGATCTCGAGGTCGCCTTCCTGTTCCCCTGGGCGGTGTCGTTCTCGAAGCTCGGCATGCTCGGCTTCTGGTCGATGATGGTGTTCCTGGCGGTGCTGACCATCGGCTTTGCCTATGAATGGAAAAAAGGAGCGCTGGAATGGGATTGAACGACAGTTCAGGCACCCTCGTCGCGCCGAACCCCAAGGGCATCATCGATCCCAACACCGGCAGGCCGGTGGGGGAGGACGATCCCTTCTTCCTCGAGATCAACAATGAGCTGGCCGACAAGGGTTTCCTTGTCACCTCGACCGAAGCGCTGATCACCTGGGCGCGCAGCGGCTCGCTGATGTTCATGACCTTCGGCCTCGCCTGCTGCGCGGTCGAGATGATCCACACCTCGATGCCGCGCTACGACTCGGAGAGGTTCGGCGTCGCGCCGCGCGCGTCTCCGCGCCAGTCCGACATCATGATTGTCGCCGGCACGCTGACCAACAAGATGGCGCCGGCGCTGCGCAAGGTCTACGACCAGATGCCGGAGCCGCGCTACGTCATCTCGATGGGTTCGTGCGCCAATGGCGGCGGCTACTATCACTATTCCTATTCGGTGGTGCGCGGCTGCGACCGCATCGTGCCGGTCGACATCTATGTGCCCGGCTGCCCGCCGAGCGCGGAAGCGCTGCTCTACGGCATTCTTCTGTTGCAGAAGAAGATCCGCCGCACCGGCACGATCGAACGGTGAACCAATGGCCTTGGCGTTGAACGAACTCTCCACATATCTCGGCGAGAAGCTCTCCGGCCGCATTGGCGAAACGGTGTTTGCTTATCGCGAGCTGACGGTTTGCATCGAGCCGGGAAACCTGATCGAGGTCGCGACCTTGCTGCGCGACGACCCGCGCTGCCAGTTCGTATCGATCATCGACATCTGCGGCGCCGACTATCCGTCGCGAGCCAAGCGTTTCGACGTCGTCTACCACCTGTTGTCGCCGAAGCAGAATGTGCGCATTCGTCTCAAGGTCCAGGCTGACGAGGAGACGCTGGTGCCGTCGTTGACCGCCGTCTATCCGGGCGCCGACTGGTACGAGCGCGAGACCTATGATCTCTACGGCGTGCTCTTCTCCGGTCATCCGGATCTGCGGCGCATCCTCACCGACTACGGCTTTGAAGGATATCCGCTGCGCAAGGATTTCCCGCTGACCGGCTTCGTCGAGGTGCGCTACGACGACGAAGCCAAGCGCGTGATCTACGAACCGGTCGAACTCAAGCAGGAATTCCGCAATTTCGATTTTCTTTCGCCCTGGGAAGGCACGGACTACGTGCTGCCGGGGGATGAAAAGGCGAAGCAGTGAATGGTGAATAGTGAATGGTGAATGGACGAGACGCCGGAAAAGATACGCGACTATCGCGATCTCATCGTCTGGCAGGAGGCAATGGATATTGCCGAGTCCATTTACGCTTTGACGCGTGGGTTTCCGCGCGAGGAAATGTACGGACTGGCAGCTCAAATGCGGCGATGCGCACCTTCTATACCGGCGAACATTGCGGAAGGGTTCGGCCGCGCTCAGAGGCAACCGTTCACTCAATTCCTTCGTATTGCGCAGGGCTCATTGAAGGAACTGGAAACGCATACAATGCTGTGCGGGCGTGTGGGACTCTTGTCCAAGCAGCAGGCCGCAAGTTTGGAACCAAGCTTCACCCGGTTGGGCAAAAGGCTAGTTTCTTTCGTTCGGTCTCTCGAGGGAGAGCGCGAATGACCATTCACCATTCACTATTCACTATTCACAATTCGCCAAGGGCGATCCATGGCTGAAATCTCCGTCCGCAATTTCAACATTAACTTTGGGCCTCAACACCCTGCTGCGCATGGCGTTTTGCGTCTGGTGCTGGAGCTGGACGGCGAAGTGGTCGATCGCGTCGATCCGCATATCGGCCTGCTCCATCGCGGCACCGAGAAGCTGATCGAGGCCAAGACCTATCTGCAGGCGGTGCCCTATCTCGACCGGCTCGACTATTGCGCGCCGATGAACCAGGAGCATGCCTTCGCGCTCGCGGCCGAGCGCCTGCTCGGCATCGAGGTGCCGAAGCGCGGCCAGCTGATCCGCGTGCTCTATTCCGAAATGGGCCGCATCATGTCGCACATTCTCAATGTGACGACGCAAGCGATGGACGTCGGCGCGCTGACGCCGCCGCTGTGGGGCTTCGTTGAGCGCGAGAAGCTGATGGTGTTCTATGAGCGCGCTTCCGGCTCACGCATGCATGCAGCCTATTTCCGGCCGGGCGGCGTGCATCAGGACCTGCCGCAGAAGCTGATCGAGGACATCGGCAAGTGGATCGATCCGTTCCTGAAGTCGGTTGACGATCTCGACGCGCTGCTCACCGGCAACCGCATCTTCAAGCAACGCAATGTCGACATTGGCACGGTGTCGCTGGCCGACGCCTGGGCCTGGGGTTTTTCGGGCGTGATGGTGCGCGGCTCGGGCGCCGCCTGGGACCTGCGCAAGGCGCAGCCCTATGAATGCTATTCCGAGATGGATTTCGACATCCCGATCGGCAAGAACGGCGACTGCTACGACCGTTATCTCGTGCGCATGGAAGAGATGCGCCAATCGGCCAAGATCATGCGCCAGTGCGTCGATCTTCTGCTCGGCAAGGAGAGCGCCGGACCGGTGTCGAACCTGGACGGCAAGGTGGTGCCGCCGAAGCGCGCGGCGATGAAGCGCTCGATGGAAGCGCTCATCCATCACTTCAAGCTCTATACCGAGGGCTATCGCGTGCCGGCCGGCGAGGTCTATGCGGCCGTCGAGGCGCCGAAGGGCGAGTTTGGCGTCTATCTGGTCTCCGACGGCACCAACAAGCCCTATCGCTGCAAGCTGCGCGCGCCCGGTTTCGCCCATCTGCAGGCCATGGATTTCCTGTGCCGCGGTCACATGCTGGCCGACGTCACCGCCGTGCTTGGCTCCCTCGACATCGTGTTTGGTGAGGTCGATCGCTAAATGTCAGTCCGCCGTCTCGCAGATGCCAGCGTCCAGCCAGCTACCTTCGCCTTCAACGAGGTGAACGCGGCGGCGGCTGAGCAGTGGATCGCCAAATACCCGAAGGGGCGCGAACAGTCGGCCATCATCCCGCTGCTTATGATCGCGCAGGAGCAGGAAGGCTGGGTCACCAAGGCGGCGATCGAAACGATCTCGGATATGCTCGGCATGCCGCGCATCCGCGGCCTCGAAGTCGCGACCTTCTACACGCAATACCAGCTCAATCCGGTCGGCACCCGCGCCCATATCCAGGTCTGCGGCACGACGCCCTGCATGCTGCGTGGCTCGGAGGCGCTGATGGATGTGTGCCGGTCGAAGATCCATCACGACCAGTTCCACACCAACGACAAGGGCACGCTGTCGTGGGAGGAGGTCGAATGCCTCGGCGCCTGCGTCAACGCGCCGATGGTCATGATCTTCAAGGACACGTTCGAGGATCTGACGCCGGAGCGCCTTGCGGAGATCATCGACCTTTATGAAGCCGGCAAAGGCGCCGAGGTGAAGCCCGGCCCGCAGAACGGCCGCGCCGGTTCGGAGCCGGCCGCGGGCCTGACGACGCTGAAGAGCGAGAAGGCAATCCTGAAGTCCACCCGCGACAAGGAAGCCAAGGCCGCCGCGAAGGCAGCCAGGCAAGCCGCTGCCGCAGCGCCGGCGACTGCATCCGCCGCCATCGTTTCGCAGGCGCCTGCCGCGCCGCCCTCGGCCCCTGTCGGGCCATCGAAATCCGGCAAGCCGAAAACGGACGCGCCCGAAACCAGTCCGGCACTGAGGACACCGTCGTCGGTCAAGGTTTCGCCCGCCACCGAGAAGGCGGCCAGCGTCAGGGCGCCGCGCCACTCCGCAGCCAATGCCAACCAGGCTTCCCCGGAAGTCGAGGCGGTTTCGAAGCCGCGCAGCGGGCCGAAGGCCAAGGCCGAGCCGGCTTCCGCCTTCAAGTCGCCGGAAGCGAAGCAGCCTGCGACCAGGACGGCCAAGCCTTCGCTAGAGGACAAGAACCGCCCGGCCGGGATCGCGCGTCCGGCAACAGTCGACGATCTGAAGCTGATCTCCGGTGTCGGTCCGAAGATCGAAGGCATCCTGCATTCGCTTGGCATTTACACTTTCGCGCAGGTCTCTGCGTGGAGGAAGGCCGAGCGCGAATGGGTTGACGGTTATCTCAATTTCCGCGGCCGTATCGAGCGCGACGACTGGGTGAAGCAGGCCAAGGCGCTCGCCAAGGGCGGCGTAGCCGAATACATCCGCGTCTTCGGCAAGAAGCCGGTCTGAGGGACGAACAATGCTTCAGGACAAAGACCGCATCTTCACCAACATCTACGGCCTCTTCGACAAGTCGCTGGCCGGAGCGCAGGCGCGCGGCATCTGGGACGATACACCCGGCCTGATCGCCAAGGGACGCGACTGGATAGTCAACGAAATGAAGGCAAGCGGCCTGCGCGGGCGTGGCGGCGCCGGCTTCCCGACCGGCCTGAAATGGTCGTTCATGCCCAAGCAGAGCGATGGCCGGCCGAGCTATCTCGTCATCAATGCCGACGAATCCGAGCCCGGCACCTGCAAGGACCGCGACATCCTGCGCAACGATCCGCATACGTTGGTCGAGGGCGCGTTGGTCGCCGGTTTCGCCATGGGCGCGGTCGCTGCCTACATCTATGTGCGTGGCGAGTTCATCCGCGAGCGCGAGGCGCTGCAGCGCGCGATCGACGAGGCCTATGCGGCCAAGCTCATCGGCAAGAACAACACGTCCGGCTACGACTTCGACGTCTATATGCACCACGGCGCCGGCGCCTATATCTGCGGCGAGGAGACGGCGTTGCTCGAAAGCCTCGAAGGCAAGAAGGGCCAGCCGCGGCTGAAGCCGCCATTCCCGGCCAATGTCGGCCTTTATGGCTGCCCGACCACGGTCAACAACGTCGAATCCATCGCCGTGGCGCCGACGATCCTGCGCCGGGGCGCTGCCTGGTTCTCGTCCTTCGGCCGGCCGAACAACGCCGGCACCAAGCTCTTCTGCGTGTCCGGCCACGTCAACAATCCGTGCACCTTCGAAGAGGCGATGTCGATCCCGTTCCGCGAGCTGATCGACACACACTGCGGCGGCATTCGTGGCGGCTGGGACAATCTGCTCGCGGTTATCCCGGGCGGCGCTTCGGTGCCGCTGGTGCCGGCCGCGCAGATCATCGACGCGCCGATGGATTTCGACGCGCTGCGCGACCTCAAATCCGGCCTCGGAACGGCGGCCGTCATCGTCATGGACAAGTCGACCGATATCGTGAAGGCGATCGCCAGGCTTTCCTACTTCTACAAGCATGAGAGCTGCGGCCAGTGCACGCCGTGCCGCGAAGGCACCGGCTGGATGTGGCGGGTGATGGAGCGGCTGGTGCGCGGCGAAGCGCAGAAGCGCGAGATCGACATGCTGCTCGACGTCACCAAGCAGGTCGAGGGCCACACCATCTGCGCGTTGGGCGATGCCGCGGCCTGGCCGATCCAGGGCCTGATGCGGCATTTCCGCGGCGAGGTGGAGCGCCGCATAGACGAATTTTCGCGCAACGCGCACCGGGTCGAGCCGGTGATGGTGGCGGCGGAATAGATTGTAAGACGGGCATCGCCCGGGACGGAAAAGCAGGGGCGGGGCGTACGAAGAAACGACCAGGAGATGTCTATGGCGCCGTATTCGATAGCCTACCCGCTGATGCCTTATTTGGACGAACTCGAGAAGATGAACCAGGACTTGACCAAGATGATGCCGAGGGAGATGGCCAGCGCCGTCAACCTGATGGCGCATCCTGTCGCGGGCGTGGCTGCAATATCGGCGGTAGGCATCGGCTTTGCCAACCATGCCCTGGGTGTCTGGATGGGCGCGCTCTCCGGCGCAGTCGAAGCCTCGCAGCGCATGCTCCAGCCATTCCTCGACGATCTCGAGGCGCGGACCGAAGCCGCCAACAATTCGTCCAAGGCGCGCAAGGCGGCCGAGACGCTGATCGCCGAGGCGCAGACCTTCGCCAGAGATGTGACCGACATCGCGGCGAACGCGACCGCCGAGAAGGCGCTCGACGCGAGAGGCGCCGACACGGTAGCCGGAACGGCCGCAACCGGTCTGATGCCGGAAGATTTCAGGCAGCCCAAGGCGATCGACAAGCCGGCAAAGCCGTCCGACCTGAAGGCGATATCGGGCATCGGGCCGAAGCTGGAGAAGGTGCTGAATGGCCTTGGCATCTGGTCCTACGACCAGATCGCTGCCTGGACCTTGGAAGAGATCGCCTGGGTCGAGGATTACCTGTCGCTCGCCGGCCGCGTCGGCCGCGACGACTGGACTGCCCAAGCGGCGGCGCTGGCCGCCAAGTCGTGAGATGAAGTGCCGGGCGCGGCAACAGTCGCGCCCGGAACGAGAGATTGCGGGAAATCCGCGAGGGTTTGAGGCGAATGGCAAAGCTCAAGGTCGACGGGAAAGAGATCACGGTACCCGACCATTACACGCTGCTGCAGGCGGCCGAGGACGCCGGCGCGGAAGTGCCGCGTTTCTGCTTCCACGAGCGGCTGTCCATCGCCGGCAACTGTCGCATGTGCCTGATCGAGGTGAAGGGTGGCCCGCCCAAGCCGCAGGCCTCCTGCGCCATGGGCGTGCGCGACTTGCGCCCGGGCCCGAACGGCGAGGCGCCGGAAATCTTCACCAATACGCCGATGGTCAAGAAGGCCCGCGAAGGCGTGATGGAGTTCCTGCTGATCAACCATCCGCTGGACTGCCCGATCTGCGACCAGGGCGGCGAGTGCGACCTGCAGGACCAGGCGATGGCGTTCGGCGTCGATTCCTCGCGCTATCACGAGAACAAGCGAGCGGTCGAAGACAAGTATATCGGTCCGCTGGTCAAGACGGTGATGAACCGCTGCATCCACTGCACGCGCTGCGTCCGCTTCACCACAGAGGTTGCCGGCATCTCCGAACTCGGCCTGATCGGCCGCGGCGAGGACGCCGAGATCACCACCTATCTCGAACAGGCGATGACCTCGGAGCTCCAGGGCAACGTCATCGACCTTTGCCCGGTCGGCGCGCTGACCTCCAAGCCGTTCGCCTTCCAGGCGCGGCCGTGGGAGCTGACCAAGACAGAATCGATCGACGTCATGGACGCCGTCGGCTCGGCGATCCGCGTCGACTCCAGAGGCCGCGAAGTGATGCGCATCCTGCCGCGCGTCAACGAGGCCGTGAACGAGGAGTGGATATCGGACAAGACGCGCTTCATCTGGGATGGCCTGCGCACCCAGCGCCTCGATCGTCCTTACGTTCGCAAGAACGGCAAGCTCGCTCCGGCAAGCTGGGCGGAAGCCTTTTCGGCGATCAAGGACGAGGTGTCGAAGACCGCGCCCGAGCGCATCGGCGCCATCGCCGGCGACCTCGCCGCGGTCGAGGAAATCTATGCGCTCAAGCTTTTGATGGCAGCGCTCGGCTCCAAGAACATCGACTGTCGCCAGGACGGCGCTGCACTCGATCCGTCGCTCGGCCGTGCCAGCTACATCTTCAATCCGACCATCGAAGGCATCGAGCAGGCCAACGCGGTGCTGATCGTCGGCGCCAATCCGCGCTTCGAGGCCTCGGTGCTCAACGCCCGCATCCGCAAGCGCTGGCGCGTCGGCAACCTGCCGATCGGCGTCATCGGCGAGATCGGCGACACGCGCTATGACTACGAGCTCATCGGCGCCGGCCCAGAGTCCTTGAAGGACCTGGCCGACGGCAACGGCGGGTTCTTCGAGGTGCTGAAGAATGCGACGCATCCACTGATCATTGTCGGCCAGGGCGCCCTGGCGCGCCCAGACGGCGCAGCAGTGCTCGGCCAGGCGGCAAGGCTGGCGACGGCCGTCGATGCCGTCACGGCCGACTGGAACGGGTTCGCGGTGCTGCACAACGCGGCGGCCAGAGTCGGCGGGCTCGACGTCGGCTTCGTGCCGGGCGAGGGCGGCAAGAATGTCGCCGGCATGCTGGGCGCGACGGATTTGCTGTTCCTGCTTGGCGCCGACGAGATCGACATGGCCAAGACCGGCGGCGCCTTCGTCGTCTATATCGGCACGCATGGCGACGCCGGCGCGCACCGCGCCAATGTCATCCTGCCGGCTGCCGCCTATACCGAAAAGTCCGGCACCTATGTCAACACGGAAGGCCGCGTGCAGCAGACCAACCGCGCCGGTTTCGCCCCGGGCGAAGCGCGCGAGGACTGGGCGATCCTGCGGGCGCTGTCGGATGTGCTCGGCAAGAAGCTGCCGTTCGATTCGCTGGCGCAGCTGCGCGCCAAGCTCTATGGCGAATACCCGCATCTTGCCCGCGTCGATCATGTCGCGGCGGGCAGCGCCGACGGCGTTGCCAGGGCGGCGAAGCTCGGCGGACGCTTGAGCAAGGGCACCTTCACCTCGCCGGTGAAGGACTTCTACCTCACCAACCCGATCGCGCGGGCCTCGGCCGTGATGGCTGAGTGCTCGGCGCTGGCCAAGAGCGGCTTCAAGCAGGCGGCGGAATAAGCATGGACACCTTCTTTTCCTTCTACGTGCTGCCGGCGCTGCTGATCCTGTTGAAGTCGGTCGTGCTGATCGTCGTTCTTTTGATTTTCGTGGCTTACGTGCTCTATGCCGACCGCAAGATCTGGGCGGCGGTGCAGCTGCGCCGCGGCCCGAACGTCGTCGGCCCCTGGGGCACGCTGCAGGCCTTTGCCGACCTTTTGAAATTCGTCTTCAAGGAGCCGGTGATCCCGTCCGGCGCCAACAAGGGCGTTTTCCTGCTGGCGCCGTTGGTTTCGGCGGTGCTCGCTATCTCGGCCTGGGCGGTCATTCCGGTCAATCAAGGCTGGGCTATCGCCAACATCAATGTCGGCATTCTCTATGTTTTCGCCATCTCCTCGCTCGAGGTCTATGGCGTGATCATGGGCGGCTGGGCGTCGAACTCGAAGTATCCGTTCCTCGGTGCGCTGCGCTCGGCCGCGCAGATGGTGTCCTACGAGGTGTCGATCGGTTTCGTCATCGTCACCGTGCTGCTTTGCGTCGGCTCGCTCAACCTCTCCGACATCGTGCTCTCGCAGCAGGATGGCATCGGCACCAAGCTCGGCCTGCCCAACACCTTCCTCGACTGGCACTGGCTGTCGCTCTTCCCGATGTTCATCGTTTTCTTTATCTCGGCGCTGGCCGAGACGAACCGCCCGCCGTTCGATCTGGTGGAAGCGGAATCGGAACTCGTCGCCGGACACATGGTCGAATATTCGTCGACGCCGTTCCTGCTCTTCTTCCTGGGCGAGTATGTCGCCGTCGTCCTGATGTGCGCGTTGGCCACCATCCTCTTTCTCGGCGGCTGGTTGCCACCGTTCGACTTCGCGCCCTTCACCTGGGTGCCGGGCCTGATCTGGTTCGTGCTCAAGGTCTGCCTGGTGTTCTTCATGTTCTCGATGGTGAAGGCGTTCGTGCCGCGCTACCGCTACGACCAGCTGATGCGGCTGGGCTGGAAGGTCTTCCTGCCGATCTCGCTGTTCATGGTCGTCGCTACCGCGGCCTTCCTCAAGATCACGGGGTTTGCGTGATGTCCGCTCTTGCCCAAGCCGCAAAGGCGCTGCTGCTGAAGGATTTCGTCAGCGCTTTCTTCCTGTCGATGCGCCAGTTCGTGGCGCCGAAGGAGACGATCAACTATCCGCACGAGAAGGGGCCGACCAGCCCGCGCTTCCGCGGCGAGCACGCGCTGCGCCGCTACCCCAACGGCGAGGAGCGCTGCATCGCCTGCAAGCTTTGCGAGGCGATCTGTCCGGCACAGGCGATCACCATCGAAGCCGGCCCGCGCCGCAATGACGGCACGCGCCGCACGGTGCGCTACGACATCGACATGGTGAAGTGCATCTATTGCGGCTTCTGCCAGGAAGCCTGCCCGGTCGACGCCATCGTCGAGGGGCCGAATTTCGAATTCGCGACCGAGACGCGCGAGGAGCTTTACTACAACAAGGAAAAGCTGCTCGCGAACGGCGATCGCTGGGAGCGGGAGCTGGCGCGCAACATCGCGTTGGACGCGCCCTATCGCTAACATTTGACACATGGACGGGGCGAGGGGCCTCGTCCACAGGATGATCCCGAAAAGTTGCAGACTTTTCGGACCAGATCATCCTCCGGAATGAAAAGAGTGTCGCATGTTCCGATCGGGTCTTTCAACCCGATCGGAACATGCGATAGGAACACGCAACTTTGCCAGCCGGAGGCGGCGGCGACATCGAGCAGGGGCGCTGAGCCAGTGTTCGGACAGGAACCCGAGGGAACCCCATGCTGAGTGGACTAGAGGCGGTCTTTTTCTACCTCTTCGCCTTTATCGCCGTGGCGTCGGCCTTCATGGTCATTTCGTCGCGCAACCCTGTGCATTCGGTGCTGTTCCTGATCCTGACCTTTTTCAACGCCGCCGGCCTGTTCATGCTGACCGGTGCCGAGTTCCTGGCGATGATCCTGCTCGTCGTCTATGTCGGCGCAGTGATGGTGCTGTTCCTGTTCGTGGTCATGATGCTCGACGTCGACTTCGCGGAGATGAAGCAGGGCGCGCTGCAATATGCGCCGATCGGCGCGCTGGTCGGGCTGATCCTGGCGGCGGAGCTGATCGTCGTGCTCGGCGGCTACAGCTTCGCGCCGCAGCTTGCCTCGACGGTGGCGAAGGCAACGCCGGACCTCGCCGCGCGCTCCAACACGGCGGCGCTCGGCGACATCCTCTACACGGACTATCTCTATTACTTCCAGATCGCCGGCCTCGTGCTTCTGGTCGCCATGATCGGTGCCATCGTGCTGACGCTGCGCCACAAGGAAGGCGTCAAGCGGCAGTCGATCGCCGCCCAGGTCGGCCGCACGCCGGCAACGGGCATGGAAATCCGCAAGGTCAAGTCGGGCGAGGGTATCTAAGATGGTCGTCGGCATCGCGCATTATCTGACCGTATCGGCGATCCTGTTCACGCTCGGCGTGTTCGGCATCTTTTTGAACCGCCGCAACATCATCGTCATCCTGATGTCGATCGAGCTGATCCTGCTCGCGGTCAACATCAACTTCGTCGCCTTCTCGGCGGCGCTGCATGACCTGGTAGGGCAGGTGTTCGCCCTGTTCGTGCTGACGGTCGCCGCGGCGGAAGCCGCGATCGGACTTGCCATTCTTGTCGTCTTCTTCCGCAACCGCGGCTCGATAGCGGTCGAAGACGTGAACCAGATGAAGGGTTGACGGGAACAACCATGTACCAGGCCATCGTCTTCCTTCCGCTGCTCGGCTTCCTGATTGTCGGCCTGTTCGGCAATTCGCTCGGCGCCAAGGCATCCGAATACATCACCTCCGGCTTCCTAGTGATCTCGGCGGTGCTGTCGTGGATCGCCTTCTTCACCGTCGGCTTCGGCCATGGCGAAGTGTTCACCGTGCCGGTGCTGCGATGGATCCAGGCCGGCGGGCTCGACGCCGCCTGGGCGCTCAGGATCGACACATTGACGGTGGTGATGCTGGTCGTCGTCAACACCGTGTCAGCGCTGGTCCATATCTATTCGATCGGCTACATGCACCACGATCCGAACCGGCCGCGCTTCTTTGCCTATCTGTCGCTGTTCACCTTCGCGATGCTGATGCTGGTGACGGCCGACAATCTGGTGCAGATGTTCTTCGGCTGGGAAGGCGTCGGCCTCGCTTCCTATCTGCTGATCGGCTTCTGGTACAAGAAGCCCTCCGCCAACGCCGCGGCGATCAAGGCTTTTGTCGTCAACCGCGTCGGCGACTTCGGCTTCGCGCTCGGCATTTTCGGCGTGTTCGTGCTGTTCGGCTCGGTCAATCTTGGCACCATCTTCGCCAATGCCGCCTCCTTCGTTCCGGCCGAAGGTGCCGAGCATGGCGCGGCGGTGCTCAACTTCCTAGGCTACGCACTCGACAAGCATACGGCGCTGACGGTGGTCTGCCTGCTGCTCTTCATGGGCGCCATGGGCAAGTCGGCGCAGGTGCCGCTGCACACCTGGCTGCCCGACGCCATGGAAGGCCCGACGCCAGTCTCGGCGCTGATCCACGCAGCGACCATGGTTACGGCCGGCGTGTTCATGCTGGCGAGGCTCTCGCCGCTGTTCGAGCTGTCGCATTCGGCGCTGACCGTCGTCACCTTCATCGGCGCCTTCACCGCGTTCTTCGCGGCCACCGTCGGCCTTGTCCAGAACGACATCAAGCGCGTCATCGCCTATTCGACCTGCTCGCAGCTCGGCTATATGTTCGTGGCGCTCGGCGTCGGCGCCTATGGCGCGGCGATCTTCCATCTGTTCACGCATGCCTTCTTCAAGGCGCTGCTGTTCCTCGGCTCTGGCTCGGTCATCCATGCCGTCTCCGACGAGCAAGACATGCGCCTGATGGGCGGGTTGAGGACGCTCATCCCCAAGACCTACTGGATGATGGTGATCGGCACGCTGGCGCTGACCGGCGTCGGCATCCCGGCGACGGTGATCGGCACCGCCGGCTTCTTCTCCAAGGACGCCATCATCGAAACGTCCTTTGCCAGCCACAACGCGGTCGCGGGCTTTGCCTTCGTGCTGCTCGTGATCGCCGCCGCCTTCACCAGCTTCTATTCCTGGCGGCTGATCTTCATGACGTTCCACGGCGAGCCGCGCGCCAGCCACGAGGTCATGCATCACGTGCATGAATCGCCGCCGGTGATGCTGGTGCCGCTCTATGTGCTGGCTGCCGGCGCGCTGTTTGCCGGCGTCATCTTCCACGGCGCCTTCATCGGCGAGGGCTATGCCGAGTTTTGGAAGGCCTCGCTGTTCACGCTGCCGGACAACCACATCCTGCACGAGATCCACGAATTGCCGTTGTGGGTGGAACTGGCTCCGTTCATTGCCATGATCATCGGCTTTGCGATCGCGTGGAAGTTCTACATCCGCTCGCCGGAACTGCCCCGAAGCGTCGCCGCCAACCATCGCCTGCTCTACGGTTTCCTGCTCAACAAGTGGTATTTCGACGAGCTCTACGACTTCCTTTTCGTGCGGCCGGCGAAGCGCCTCGGCCGGTTCCTATGGAAGACCGGTGACGGTGCCATCATCGACGGGCTCGGCCCCGACGGCATCTCGGCGCGCGTCGTCGACGTCACCAACCGCGTCGTCAAATTGCAGACCGGCTACCTCTACCACTATGCCTTCGCCATGCTGATCGGCGTGGCCGCTCTCGTCACCTGGATGATGCTCTGATGACCGACTGGCCAATCCTCTCGCTGGTCACCTTCCTGCCGCTGGTTGGTGTTCTGCTCATTCTGCCGATCAGCGACGACAGCGAAAACGCGCGTCGCAACATCCGCTCGATCGCCTTCATCACGACGGCGTTCACCTTCGTGGTGTCGCTGTTCATCTGGAAGGGTTTCGACAATTCGCAGGCCGGCTTCCAGTTCATCGAGAAGCACGCCTGGCTGGATTCGGGCATCTCCTACCATATGGGCGTCGACGGCATCTCGATGCTGTTCGTCATCCTGACCACCTTCTTGATGCCGCTCTGCATCCTGGCCTCGTGGGATGCGATCGAGAAGCGGGTCAAAGCCTACATGATCGCCTTCCTGATCCTCGAGACGCTGATGATCGGCGTGTTCTGCGCGCTCGACATCGTGCTCTTCTACGTCTTCTTCGAGGGCGGCCTGATCCCGATGTTCATCATCATCGGCGTCTGGGGCGGCAAGCGGCGCGTCTATGCCTCGTTCAAGTTCTTCCTCTATACGCTTGCCGGCTCGGTGCTGATGCTGCTCGCCATCATGGCGATGTTCTTCCAGTCCGGCACGACCGACATCACCACGCTGCTGACGCATAACTTCCCGGCCAACATGCAGACTTGGCTGTGGCTCGCCTTCTTTGCCTCCTTCGCGGTGAAGATGCCGATGTGGCCGGTACACACCTGGCTGCCCGACGCGCATGTCGAGGCGCCGACGGCGGGTTCGGTCATCCTGGCCGGCATCCTCTTGAAGATGGGCGGCTACGGCTTCCTGCGGTTCTCGCTGCCGATGTTCCCGCTGGCATCGGAGATGTTCGCGCCGCTGATCTTCACGCTCTCCGTTGTCGCCATCATCTACACCTCGCTGGTGGCGCTGATGCAGGAGGACATGAAGAAGCTGATCGCCTATTCGTCGGTCGCCCATATGGGCTTCGTCACCATGGGCATCTTCGCGATGAACCAGGAGGGCGTGCAGGGCGCGATGTTCCAGATGCTCAGCCATGGCCTCGTCTCCGGCGCGCTGTTCCTGTGCGTCGGCGTCATCTACGACCGCATGCACACGCGCGAGATCGACGCCTATGGCGGGCTGGTCAACAACATGCCGAAATACGCGACAGCGTTCATGATCTTCACCATGGCCAATGTCGGGCTGCCGGGCACCAGCGGCTTCGTCGGCGAGTTCCTGACCATGCTCGGCGTGTTCCGGGTCAACACCTGGGTGGCGTTCTTCGCCGCTACCGGCGTGATCCTGTCGGCAGCCTACGCGCTCTGGCTCTACCGCCGCGTGATCTTCGGCGCGCTGACCAAGGAGAGCCTGAAGAACCTGCTCGATCTGTCGACGCGCGAGAAGGCGATCATCTACCCGCTGGTGGTGCTGGTGATCTTCTTCGGCGTCTATCCGGCGCCTGTGTTCGACGCCACCACGCAGTCGGTCAAGGCGCTCGTCACCAACGTCACCGCATCCATCAATTCCGCGCAGACCGCGGCGGCGAACTGACTGGGGAAACACCATGACGCCGGACCTTCTCACCAGCCTTTCGCTCTCGACGCCGGAACTGATCCTCGCCGTCGGCGCGCTGGCGCTTCTGATGGTGGGCGCCTATTCGCGCTCCAACAACACCATGACGGTGACCGGGCTCGCGGTCGCGGTGCTCGTGATCGCCGGCCTGTGGCTGGCTATCTCCGCCGGCGAGGGGTCTGCTTATGACAGCGCCTTCGTCCAGGATTCCTTCGGCCGCTTCATGAAGATGCTGGCGCTGATCGGCTCGGCCGTCACGCTCGTCATGTCGATGCGCTTTGCCAGGCAGGAGCATTTCGACAAGTTCGAATATCCGGTGCTGATCGTGCTGTGCACGCTCGGCATGATGCTGATGATCTCGGCCAACGGCATGATCGGCCTCTATCTCGGGCTCGAGCTGCAGTCGCTGGCGATCTATGTGCTGGCGGCGATCAACCGCGACAATGTCCGCTCGACCGAGGCCGGCCTGAAATATTTCGTTCTCGGCGCGCTGTCGTCGGGCATGCTGCTCTATGGCATCTCGCTGGTCTACGGCTACACCGGCAATACCGGCTTCCACGAGATCGCGACGGCGCTGGGCAGCGGCGAACGCCAGCTCGGCCTTGTCTTCGGCCTGGTCTTCGTGCTCGCCGGCCTCGCCTTCAAGATCTCGGCGGTGCCGTTTCACATGTGGACGCCGGACGTCTATGAGGGCGCGCCGACCCCGATCACCGCCTTCCTGGCCGCCGCCCCGAAGATGGCGGCGATGGCGCTGATCGTGCGCGTCACCATGGGCGCCTTCAAGCCGATCGCCGCCGACTGGCAGCAGATCATCGTCTTTATCTCGATCGCCTCGATGGCGCTCGGCGCCTTCGCCGCGATCGGCCAGACCAACATCAAACGGCTGATGGCCTATTCCTCGATCGGCCATATGGGCTACGCGCTGGTCGGCCTTGCCGCCAACAGCCAGGCCGGTGTGCGCGGCGTGGCGATCTACATGCTGATCTATCTGGTGATGACGCTCGGCACCTTCGCCTTCATCCTCGCCATGCGGCGCAAGGAGGGCAATGTCGAGCAGATCGGGGATCTGGCGGGCCTCGCCTCGACCAATCCCATCATGGCGACCATCCTCACCATCCTGATGTTCTCGCTGGCCGGCATCCCGCCGCTCGCCGGCTTCTGGGGGAAATGGTACGTGTTCCTCGCCGCCATCAACGCGCATCTCTATGCCCTGGCGATCATCGGCGTGCTGGCTTCGGTGGTGGGCGCCTACTATTACCTGCGCATCATCAAGATCATGTGGTTCGACGAGCCTGTCGGCGGCTTCGTGCCGATGGCCAGCGAGCTGCGCCTCGTTCTCGGCGTCAGCGGCGCCTTCGTGCTGTTCTACGTGCTGATCGGCGGGCCGATCGGCAACTATGCCGAAGCCGCCGCCAAGACCTTCTTCTGACGGGATGGCATTTCGGCTGGCTCCAACCGCGACGTCGGAGGGGTTCCGGCTCGAGGCCCATGACAGCGTCGGCTCGACCAACGCGCTGGCGCTCGAGCACGCGCGGGCTGGCGATCCGGGAAAACTCTGGGTCGTTTCGAAGAAGCAGGAAAGCGGACGCGGTCGGCGCGGCCGCGCCTGGGCGACGCCTGAGGGCAATCTGGCGGCGACGCTGCTTCTGGTTCCGAACGGCGAGCTGCGGCTCGCCGCGACGCTTGGCTTCGTCGCCGGGCTTGCACTTGCCGATGCGCTCGACGCCGTCGTTCCGCAAGGCCGGATCGCCGTTGGCCTGGACGGAGCCAGCGAAGGACGCAACCGCTTCGAGCTGAAATGGCCGAACGACGTGCTCGCCACCGGCGCCAAGCTTGCCGGCATCCTGCTGGAATCGACCCTGCTCGAAGCCGGCCGTTTCGCGGTTGCCGTCGGCATCGGCGTCAACGTCGTGGCGTATCCCGAGAATCTGCCTTATCCGGCGACGTCGCTGCAGGCGCTGGGCGCCAATTGCGATGCCGAGATGCTGTTCCTGGCGCTCTCGGATGCCTGGAGCGAGAATTTCAGATTGTGGGACGACGGGCGGGGGCTAGGCGCGATCAGGAAACGCTGGCTGGCGCGCGCTGCAGGGCTCGGCGGCGAGGTTGCTGTCAGAATTGACGGCAATGTGGTGCGCGGCGTCTTCGAAACCATTGACGCGGACTGCCGTTTCGTGATCCGCGACGATGACGGAACTGTTCTGACGATCGCGGCCGGCGACGTGCATTTCGGCGCGGTTGCGTCGGCGCGGATTTGATTGGCTTGGCCCAACTGGCCAGGAAGGAAAGGATTCATGGCGAATACTGAAAACGCCGAACTCGTCTTCGCGCCGCTCGGCGGCGTCGGCGAGATCGGCATGAACTTCGCCCTCTATGGCTACGGGCCCGCGGACGCGCGCGAATGGATTGTCGTCGATGTCGGAGTCACATTTCCGGACAGCGCGCATCCGGGCGTGGATCTGATCCTGCCCGACACACGCTTCATCGAGGAGAACCTCGACGGCTTGCGCGGCATCGTCATCACCCATGCGCATGAAGACCATTACGGCGCGCTGCTCGATATCTGGCCGAAGCTCAAAGTGCCGGTCTGGATGACTCCGTTCACCGCCGGGCTGCTGGAGGCCAAGCGGCAGGGCGAGCAGAACGCGGCAAAAATCCCGGCAATGATCTACAGGGCCGGCGAGACGTTCACGATCGGGCCGTTCGAGATCGAGGCCATCCCGGTGGCACACTCGATTCCCGAGCCGATGTCGCTGGCGATCACCACGCCCGCGGGCACGGTGATACACACCGGCGACTGGAAGATCGATCCGGCGCCGACGATCGGCCCCAAGACCGACGAGGCGCGCTTCCGCGCTTATGGCGACAAGGGCGTGCTGGCGCTGATCTGCGATTCCACCAATGCGCTGAGGGAAGGGGAGTCGCCGTCGGAAGTGGCGGTCGGCGAGGGCCTCAAGGGCGTCATCGAGAATGCCAAAGGCCGCGTCGCGGTCACCACCTTTTCCTCCAATGTCGGGCGCATCGTTTCGATCGCCAAGGCTGCGCGGGATGCCGGCCGCCAGTGCCTGGTGCTCGGCCGCTCGCTAAAGCGCGTCATTGATGTCGCGACCGAACTCGGCTACATGGATGGCCTGCCGGAATTCATCGCCGAGGAGGATTACGGCTACATCCCGCGCGAGAACCTGGTGGTCATCTGCACCGGCAGCCAGGGCGAGCCGCTGGCCGCACTCGCGAAGCTTTCGCGCGACGAGATGAAGTCGGTGGCACTGACGGCCGGCGACACGGTTGTATTTTCCTCGCGCACCATTCCCGGCAACGAGAAGGCGATCCTCGAGATCAAGAACCGGCTGATCGACCTCGGCATGAAGATCATCGAGGACGGCGACGCGCTGGTGCATGTCTCCGGCCATCCGCGCCGCAGCGAATTGCGCAAGATGTATGAATGGGTGCGGCCGCAGATCGGCGTGCCGGTGCATGGCGAGGCGGCGCATCTGGTGGCGCAGGGCTCGCTGATGTCGATGTCGGGCATCGGCCAGGTGGCACAGGTGCGCGACGGCGACATGTTGAGGCTCTGGCCTGGCCCGGCCACGATCATCGACCAGGTGCCGTTCGGCCGCCTCTACAAGGATGGATATCTGATCGGGACCGACCAGGCGATGGGCATACGCGACAGGCGCAAGCTGTCCTATGCCGGGCATGTCGCGGTCAACGTCGTGCTCGACGAGAAATACGAGCTTGCCGGCGATCCCGATCTGGTGGCGATCGGCGTCGCCGAGGCTGATGCCAGCGGCGAGACGCTGGAAGACCTGATGCTCGATGCGGCAATCGGCGCGGTGGACTCGATCCCCCGCCAGCGCAGAAAAGACCTTGACCTTGTGCAGGAGGCCGTGCGCCGCGCCGTCCGCGGTGCCGCCAACGAAGCCTGGGGCAAGAAGCCGCTGGTGACGGTGTTTGTGACTAGGTAGTGAATAGTGAATGGTGAATGGCATTCCGCATCTGCACCACTCGAAATTGGGCTTACCATTCACTATTCACCATTCACCACTACGGAACCTTGCATGCTCGGACGCCTGAACCACGTTGCGCTTGCCGTGCCGGATCTGGCTGCGGCGACAGCTGCGTATCGCGATACGCTGGGCGCTCAGCTGAGCGAGCCGCAGGCGCTGCCGGAACATGGCGTCACCGTCGTCTTCGTCGATGTCGGCAACACCAAGATCGAGCTGCTGGAGCCGCTGGGCGACGCTTCGCCGATCGCGGCCTTCCTCGCGAGGAACCCGTCGGGCGGCATGCATCATGTCTGCTACGAGGTCGACGATATCCTCGCTGCGCGCGACCATCTCAAGGCGAGCGGTGCGCGTGTGCTCGGCGACGGCAACCCGAAGATCGGCGCGCATGGCAAGCCGGTGCTGTTCCTGCATCCCAAGGACTTCTTCGGCACGCTGGTCGAATTGGAGCAGGCATGAACTGGGTTTCCTTCGTCGCACTGTTCTTCGTCACCTGGTGGCTGGTGCTGTTTGCGGTGCTGCCCTTCAGCCTGCGCACGCAGGATGAGGACAAGGACGTGACGCTCGGTACGGTCTCGAGCGCGCCGAAGGGACCGCATATGCTGCGCGCGGCGATCCGCACGACGATCGTCACCGCGATCGTGATCGGGATTTTCTACGGCCTGACGAGGGGGCTCGGCTTCGGCTTTGACGACATTCCGCACATCGTGCCGGACTTTACTCACACTGCCGGCCGCTAGCGCCCTGAACAGTTTCCGCAAGTATTCATCAGCCGGCGCCCGCGCTGGTTGAAATCGGAAGCCGGCTTCCGATTCAGCGGCTGGGTCAGGGTAATGCTGTTTGGCAGGTTGTTGTGCTAAGCAGATGATTGCACAAAAAAAATGCAAGGCACGAGGCCTTGCAATTTAAACGCGTCCGATCTGTTTCCGGTGTCCGGCGGCAGCGAGTAACCGCGCCTAGATCGCATCCTCCCAAGACTTTGACCGCGTAGGAGAGCAGATTTTTCTCCGCCCTCTCGGTTATCGGCGCACACTAGACCAAGGCAGGTGAAAATGTCACGAAGAATTTTGCCCCCAAATGGGCAATATCGTGCTGCACTGCACAATAGTGGGGCAGGCCTTGCTTGTGAATCGATCAAAAAGCCAGATGCGGCACTTTGGTGGCCAAAACGGGCCCTTTTGATCATGCGCAGAACGCCGCAACACTTTGGAGCGCTCGGGTTTCCATTCCGTCATGAAATGGCTATGAAGCCCGGGCAAGCAGCCTCGGTTGCGCCGATTCCCCGCGCCGCCATTTTTTCATTCACGGACCAGTCCATGCGTTTGTCGCGCTACTTCCTGCCCATTCTCAAAGAAAACCCGCGCGAGGCCGAAATCGTCTCGCATCGGCTGATGCTGCGCGCCGGCATGATCCGCCAGCAGGGGCAGGGCAGCTTCTCCTGGCTGCCGCTCGGCAAGCGCGTGCTGGACAAGGTCTGCCAGATCATCCGCGAGGAGCAGAACCGGGCCGGCGCGCAGGAAATCCTGATGCCGACGATCCAGTCGGCGGATCTGTGGCGCGAGAGCGGCCGCTACAATGACTACGGCAAGGAGATGCTGCGCATCAAGGATCGGCAGGACCGCGACATGCTCTATGGTCCGACCAATGAGGAAATGGTCACCGAGATATTCCGCGCCTACGTCAAGTCCTACAAGGACCTGCCGCTCAACCTCTATCACATCCAGTGGAAGTTCCGCGACGAGGTGCGCCCCCGCTTCGGCGTGATGCGCTCGCGCGAGTTCCTGATGAAGGACGCTTACTCCTTCGATCTCGATTTCGAAGGTGCCAGAGCCGCCTACAACCGCATGTTCGTCTCATACTTGAGGACGTTCACGCGCATGGGCCTGCAGGCCATTCCGATGCGCGCCGATACCGGCCCGATCGGCGGCGATCTGAGCCACGAATTCATCATCCTGGCCGAGACCGGCGAGAGCCAGGTGTTCTGCGACCGCGCCTATCTCTCGCTCGACGTGCCCGGCGCGGACACGGACTTCTCCAACGATGCCGAGATCGGCGGCATCGTGAAGAAGTGGACGTCTCCTTACGCCGCTACCGACGAGATGCATGACGAAGCGGCATGGGAGGAGGTGCCCGAAGGCGACAGGCTCTCGGCGCGCGGCATCGAGGTCGGCCATATCTTCCATTTCGGCGAGAAGTACTCCAAGCCGATGAATGCGAAGGTCACCGGTCCAGACGGCAAGGATCATTTCGCTTCGGGCGGCTCCTACGGCATCGGCCCGTCGCGACTGGTCGCGGCGATCATAGAGGCGAGCCATGACGAGAACGGCATCATTTGGCCGGAAGCGGTTGCGCCGTTCGATATCGGTCTGATCAACATGAAGGTCGGCGACGCAGAATGCGACCGCGTTTGCGACGAGCTCTACGCAGCGCTGACCTCGGCCGGCAAGGACGTGCTTTATGACGACACCGACCAGCGGCCGGGCGGCAAGTTCGCCACCGCCGACCTGATCGGCCTGCCCTGGCAGGTGATTGTCGGACCGCGCGGAGTGGCTAGCGGCGAGGTCGAGATCAAGAACCGCCGGAGCGGCGAGCGCGAGACTCTGCCGATCGCGGAGGCCCAGAAACGCCTGGGTGTCGCCTGATGAGCGAGGCGGCTGCAGCTCGATCGCCGGCAGGCGCCTTTTCAGGTTTCGAGCGCATGGTGGCGTGGCGCTACCTGCGTTCGCGGCGCAAGGAGACGGTGATCTCGGTCATCGCCTCGATCTCGTTCCTCGGCATCATGCTGGGCGTCGCCACGCTGATCGTGGTCATGGCGGTGATGAACGGTTTTCGCGCCGAACTGCTCACCCGCATCCTCGGCGTCAACGGTCATCTGATCGTGCAGCCGCTCGATTCACCGCTGGAGGACTATGCGCAGGTGGCGAGCCGCATCAACGGCGTTGCCGGCGTCAAATACGCCATCCCGCTGATCGACGGGCAGGTCCTGGCGCAAGGCAATGTCGGCGGCGGCAGCGGCGCGCTGGTGCGCGGCATTCGCGCCGAGGATCTCAACAAGATCTCGATTGTGTCCAGCAACATCAAGCAGGGCACGCTTGACGGTTTCGACACCGGCGATGGTGTGGCGATCGGCAAGCGGATGGCCGAGAATCTCGGGCTGGTGCTCGGCGACACCATCACGCTGATCTCACCGGAAGGCGACGTTACCCCGCTCGGCACCACGCCGCGCATGAAGGGCTACAAGGTGGCGGCGATCTTCGAGGTCGGCATGTCGGAATATGACAGCTCGATCGTCTACATGCCGTTCTCCGAGGCGCAGCTCTATTTCAACATGGACGGACGGGCGCAGACCATCGAGATCTATGTCGACAACCCCGACAATGTCGACGCGCTGAAGCCGTTGGTCGAGCAGGCGGCGCAGCGGCCGGTCGACCTCGTCGACTGGCGCCAACGCAACGAGACCTTCTTCTCGGCGCTGCAGGTCGAGCGCAACGTCATGTTCATGATCCTCACGCTGATCGTGCTGGTGGCGGCGCTCAACATCATCTCCGGCCTCATCATGCTGGTGAAGGACAAGGGCCACGACATCGCGATCCTGCGCACCATGGGCGCGTCGCGCGGCGCGATCCTGCGCATCTTCCTGATGACCGGGGCCGCGATCGGGGTCACCGGCACCGTCGCCGGCGTGCTGCTCGGCGTCGTCATCTGCCTCAACATCGAATCCATCCGCCAGTTCTTCTCCTGGATGACCGGCAGGATCCTGTTCAATCCCGAGCTCTATTTCCTCAGCCAGTTGCCGGCGAAGATGGACCCGCGCGAGACCACCTATGTCGTCATCATGGCGCTCAGCCTGTCTTTCTTGGCCACGGTGTTTCCGGCCTGGCGGGCAGCCCGGCTCGATCCGGTCGAAGCCTTGAGGTACGAGTGATGGCCGAAGCCATTATCGAGCTGAAGGGCGTCGAGCGGCACTATGTCCAGGGGCCGCGCAAGCTGACCATTCTGAACGGCGCCGACTTTTCGCTCAGGCGTGGCGAGATGGTGGCGCTGGTGGCGCCGTCGGGCACCGGCAAGTCGACGCTGCTGCATACGGCTGGGCTGCTCGAGCGGCCGGACGCCGGCGACGTGATCCTCAGCGGACGCGCCTGCGGCCGGCTGTCGGATGACGAGCGCACCGCTATCCGCCGCAACGATGTCGGCTTCGTCTACCAGTTCCATCATCTGCTGCCTGAGTTTTCCGCGCTTGAAAACATCATGATGCCGCAGCTGATCAAAGGGCTCGGCCGCAAGGAGGCGTCCGAGCGGGCGGCGCAACTGCTCGACTACATGCAGATCGGCAAGCGGGCGCAGCATCGGCCGGCCGAGCTCTCCGGCGGCGAGCAGCAGCGCGTCGCCATAGCACGCGCGGTCGCCAACGCGCCGCTGGTGCTGCTTGCCGACGAGCCGACCGGCAATCTCGACCCGGCGACCGCTTCTTACGTGTTCGATGCGCTGGAGGCGCTGGTCAGGCAGTCGGGGCTGGCGGCGCTGATCGCCACCCACAATCACGAGCTGGCCTCGCGCATGGACCGACGGGTCACGTTGGCCGAGGGCAAGGTGGTTCCGCTTTAGGGTGTGTCGAGGTCCAGGCGAGGCCGGCCTGCGGGCCTCCGCCGGCGCAAGCTCGGTGGACGCCTTTTCGAGGCAATCGCTTCAGATCGTCGATGCCCGCGCCGCCCCTCATTGCCCCGCCGGGCATTTCTCCCCGTATAGTGACGGCGCCCCCATCAATGATTGCGCCAATCTCCAGCGCAGCAGAATGGCAGCCGAGGCTGCAGCCAGCCGTTTCCGGCGGCGACGTGTGCAGAAACTGTTTGGTCGGCGCTGCTCAATTGTGTTTTGACTAGTTGATTGCAAGAGAGCGTAACATATCAGGTTCGCCCCAGAATGGGCGGACGAACTCAGGGAGGATGTTATGAAGATCAACCGACGTAATGCTCTTGCCCTTGGCGCCACCTCGTTGGCGGGCCCGCTATTGGTCGCAAAGCCCACTCCGGTCGGGGCCAAGGCCTACGGTCCGACCGATGGCAAAGAGATTTTTCCCGGCGTCCGGCTCGTCGAACTGGGAACAAGAGAATCCCATATCAAAGGGTACAAGACCATCGCCATGGAAGACGTCGTCTATCAGCCAAAGGGAACCAGCCCGCTGGGGGATGTCATGGCCGACGACATGGTCTGCACGGTAACCGAAGGCGAGCTGCAAGTCACGGCGGGAGACATGCAGTTCACGGCCAAGGAAGGTGACGTATGGAGCTGCGGCAAGGGTAGCACGAAGGAGGCCGCTACCAATAATGGGACAGTGGTCGCCGTAATGCGAGTTATCAATCTAAGGGGCGCCGCCGCATAGGAGAAGGCCGTAGGCAGCTCCAAGGCAAATTCAGCAAATCCTGAAACAAAGGCCGGGGCGAACTGTTTGCAAACACATCACACCCTGGCTACTCCGAACGCCCTCCCGCCGGCATCGGCCGGCGGGCTACCTTGTTACGTGCCGGCTCACTAAGCCGTGCGGACTTCGTCTTCTGTGGCAGAACATCGCTCGTCACCTCTTGATCAACTCAACTGAAGCGCGCTGTGGCGCCAGCCGCGTCAGTTGAGAAGCGGCAAGCAAGCATTGCCGCGACAATCGCAGATTTCATTTCCAAGCCCTCACCAGTCCCGCGACGCTATATGAGAGTCCACTAAAATCAGCACGTGCGCGGGTCGGTCAAAAATCAAATCCGCGTGACGCGAAAGCGCTTGGAGATCAACGGCTTGTGATGCGCCTCGCCCGGATTTTCCGGCGAGATTCGGAGTACGAGAAAGGGAACGACAGCAATGAATCTGGACTGGGTATTGGTCAGCAAAGGCCATGGAATCGTACGTCATCAACCTGGACCGCAGCCCCGACAGATTGAAGCGGATGGCCGATCGCCTCAACTCCATTGGACTAAGCTTTCAACGAGTCCCGGCGGTGGACGGTCGGCTGCTCAGCCCGGCTGAGATCGCGGACGTCAACAAGCCCGCCGCCGAGGCGGCCGCGATGACCCCGGAAGAGGTGGGCTGCTTTCTGAGCCACCGCAAATGCTGGGAGCGGATCGTGTCGGGCCCGGACGCCTACGGCTGCGTTTTCGAGGACGACATGCTGATATCCAAGCAAGCGGCTCTGTTCCTGGGTGGGGACGCCGGCTGGATTCCCAGGGACGCGGACATCGTAAAGATCGAAAAAGTTCCCGTAAGAGTGTGGCTTGACCGGGCGGTCTCTCCTCTGCCCGGCGCCTTCAAACTGGCGCTTCTGCGGAGCTTTTCTTTTGGGTCCGGCGGATACATCCTCTCGAGAGTGACGGCCGAGCGCCTATTGGCGGTCACAAGAGTATTCTCGGACGCGGTTGACCATGTGAAGTTCAACCCCGCCTGTGGAATAGCCGGCAGTCTGAAATCCTATCAGATGATCCCGGCCCTTTGCGTTCAAACACAGTGTTTCTATCCCAAAGGATCCAATTTGATCGAACCGCCGGCGCTCGCCGTGCACAGTGATCCTCGTTTTCCGGGGAACTTGATGGAGAGACCATGGCTGGAGCGAAAGGCACTGCAGGCGTTTCGTCGGGTGGGACACAAGCTGCGCCGACATTGGCGAACCGAGATCCTCTTTGCCGACGAGCCAAGTGCTTTCGGCCACAAACAAGCTTAGCCTAGCTCAACGTGTTCGTAGCGACACATTAGCTGGCCTCCATTCGTTTGCGCGACTATCAGGAGGAACGCGCTTGTGGGGGAAGACGCAACGTACGTTCAGAGATTCTCGGCGCGGAAAGGATATCACCAACCACGAGCACGGTGGGCAGACTGATAAGCGCTACTCACCATATTACCCGGACCTTCATTCCTGCTCTGAAAGAATACCGCGCACCGAAATTGTTGAACCTGTCTCGGCCATCCTTACCCTTAGATGGCCGCCGTGAATTCCCGGACTTCCTCAGCTATCCAAGTTCTGAACGCGCGTACTTTCGGATGCTCCTGATTGCCTATTCGGTAAACCAGATCGTATCCCCATTCAACTTCGAGCTTGGTGTGCGAAAATAGCGCTACCAGGCGGCCTGCCGCGAGATCTTCGGCGACCAGCACGCTGCGCCCGAGCGCCACGCCTTCACCCCGGATCGCTGCCTCGATGGACATGCTACCGAGGCTGTAGCCGGCCCCCCCGAGCCCTTGGGTAAGGCAACTCCATCGTGGAGAACCAGCGTTCCCAAGTCGTATTCATGCCGATCTCATGAATCAGCTGGCATTTGGCCAGATCGCCGGGAGATCGAAGCCCGCCCATGCGATCGCGATAGGCCGGCGCACCGACCGGGGAGACTGTTTCATTCATTATGCGCTCGGCCGCCGCAACGGGATATTGACCGTTTCCATAGCGCAGGGCGACGTCGACGTGACCAGTTGCGAAATCCACTGTAGCGTCGGTCACTTCCAGGTGGACCTCGAAGTCCGGGTATCGCGCCATCAATTTGTGCAAGCGTGACGTCAACCATTTGCTCGCGAAAGAGACGCCGGAGCTTATGACGAGCCTCGTCTCGTCGTTCTTGCGGCGAATGTTTTCCGCCTCGCGTGCGAGATCGGAAAGCAGACGGGTGACGGTGCTGAAAAAGGATGCACCCGCGTCGGTGAGTTCTATCCTACGGGTCATGCGGCGAAAGAGCTGAACCCCAAGATGTTCTTCGAGTGCCTTGACCTGACGGCTCACCGCGCCGTGGGTCAGATGAAGCTCCTCCGCCGCCAGCGTCATACTCAACCTCCTACCCGTCGCCTCGAAGGCGCGAAGGGTCTGAAGCGGCGGAAGCTGTTCGGGCGTACGAACTCGATGCGTGAGTTTTGCTGACACGTCCTGTGCGTACAAATGATTTGTCGTCGGGACTTGGCGGCCGGTACACATGACACAGGCGCACGCGCCTGCCAACCGAATCAATCAGGGCCGATCATGTCCCAGAACCCTAGCCCCGTGCTTCTTTCCCCCGTCGATATGTCGGCCCGCTCCTTATCCACCAAGAGCCTTGGCGCAATGCTGCTGCTCGCAGTCATGTGGGGCCTTTCGATCCCGATCACGAAGCTCGGCCTTGAAGCCATTCCGCCTCTGACGCTGACCGCGATGCGCTTCCTTGTTGCAGTCCCATTGTTTCTGATCCTGGCGGCGGGCCGGCTTCGCGTGCCGTGGCAAGCAGTTCCCAGCATAGTAGCGCTCGGCGTAATGGGCATCACCTTCGGCAACGTCGCGCAATCGTTCGGCGTACAGGGCACATCGGCTTCCGCCGGCACGATCATTTCGGCGACGATCCCGATCTTCATCGTGATCTTCGCGGCGATCCGACTCAAGCAGCCTGTAACAGGCCGGCAGTGGTTTGGTTTGTTTGCGGCCTTCGCCGGTATCGCGCTGGTCGCAATTGGGAGTGGATCGGGAGTCGATGACCTGTCCAAGACGACCGTTTCTGGTGTGGCCTGGATGCTGGTTTCGGCCGTATCCATCGCGTTCTATTACATCTGGAGCGCGGAGCTCACAAAGAAGTACGGCACCTTGCCGGTGGCTGCATGGAACGCCCTGGCCGGGCTGGTCGCAATCCTGCCCCTATCGGGCTGGGAGATAGCCCAGACGCCCTTGCACATCACCATGCAGGCAATTTGGGCCGTCGTATATCTCGGCGTACTGGTGACTGTCGCCGGGCTGCTTCTGTGGCTCTATCTTCTGCGGGCCGTCCCGGCCCGGATCGCTGCGAGCGTCCAGTATATTCAGCCGGTTTTCGGGATCGCCGCAGCGTCGCTTCTGTTTGGGGATCATCTCGGCCTGACCTTCGCGGTGGGCGTCGTCCTTATTCTGGGTGGCCTCGCTTTGGCAGTCGCCAACAAGCGGCCTGTCCCCGAAGCGGCGGTGCCGCACGAATAAGGTTAGATGGCTGCGCACAGGTCACAGGAGTGATTAACCCTTCATTCACCCTGCTAATTTCTCGACCTATCTCTGTAACCCCCTCGATCGTTGACATTCGAACAAAATTAGAACAAATTGGGAACATATTAACAACAGGAGAGTGGTATGGCCGATCTGGTTCAGGATGTCGTCTCGCTGGTCTGCATGAGCACCTTTCTCATTTCCATGGCGATCTGGATTGGCGCCATGTGATCAGGCGGCTCGCCGCAGCCCGTCTCGGGGCGCCAAGGGTCCGCCTCTCTTGGGATGGGGAAGAGCCCGTCCATTGTTAAGCTTTTCTTGGCCGCGCCGCCGCTAGGCTGCTTCCCGAAAACGGGGAGCAAAAGGCAGTGTCGGTCATCGCCGCGGTCACACTCGTGGCCGGAAATCTCGGACTGATCTTTCTCTTGATGAGGATACCGCTCGGGCTGCGCATGGTTGCGGTCAGCCGCGTGATCGAGGCTGACCGGAATCGCCTCTGGCAGGCGCTGTGGCCGTTCGGCGGCGACGCCGGCTGGTCGGGTGAAATCCTCTCTGCCGAACCTATGGACGGCGAGGGGACGGCGTTGATCAAGCTGTCATGGGAAGGGCGGGATGGCCGGCCGATTGAACGCCGGGTGCGGTTCGACGACGTGGTGGAAGGCAGCCGCTTCGCGATGCGCGTCATCGAGGACACGGCGCTCGATCCATCCTTTTGGGTCCACTATCGCGAAACCACCGAGCTTGTCCCGGAAGGCGGTGCGACGCGGGTTACGCTCACGCAAACCGACCGCTATCGCGGCGTCGCCTTCCTGATCTTCCGCTACTTCGCCATGCGCCGCGAGCTCGCCAAGCTGCAGGTCTGGGCGACAACCGAAACATATCGCAGGGGCGGCTGGTTCGAGCATCCGGTGAGCCAGATCGGCTTCGCCGTGCTTTCGGCCTTCATCCTGTGGCCGTTCTTCGGCCTCAACCTTGGCGGGCTGGCGCTGGCCGCGATCCTAACCTCGGTCGTGGCGCTGCACGAACTCGGCCACATGGCGGCGTTCCGCCTGACGGGGCATCGCCGGGCGCGCATGATCTTCATCCCGCTGCTCGGCGGCATCGCCATGGGCGGCAGGCCCTACGATAGCCGCTTCGAGGTGGCTTTCGTGGCTCTGATGGGGGCGGGCTTCTCAGCCTTCCTGGTGCCTCTGCTGATCGCCGCCAGCGGCCTTGCCGGCAGCGAAGGGCATCGCCTGGCGGCAGTTCTGCTGGCGACGCTTGCCGGCTGCGCGTCGCTGTTCAACATCGCCAATCTCGTGCCGGTGTGGAAGTTCGACGGCGGCCAGGTGCTGCGCCAGATCTGCCCGGGCCCGATCGCGCTGGCGCTTGCTTCCTTCCTGCTGCTGTTCGCCTTGCTGGCGCTCGGCTGGCGCGCCGGCTTCTCGCCCAGCTTCCTGCTCGTCGCCGGCGCGGTGTTTTCAGTGCTCAGCCTGCTCACGGTCGGAAGCGGCGTGAAGCCGCGTCACGAGCTGAAGCCGATCGGAGCTTTCGACCGCCTGGCCATGGCTGGCGCGCTGCTGGCGGTCTTTTCCATTCACGGCTATGGCGTGCTCTGGGCCTCAGCGCAGCTGATGTAGCCGCGCCGGATTAGCCTGCCTTTCGGGCCAGTTCGGCGACCGGGGCCGCGGCAGGTCCGAACACGCCCTCGAAGGCGGATTTCAGCGCCAGATCGAGGTCGGCCATGGTGACCGGAAGACCGAGGTCGACGAGGCTGGTCACGCCATGGTCCGAAACGCCGCAGGGCACGATGCCGCCGAAGTGGGAAAGCTCCGGCTCGACATTGATGGCAATGCCGTGAAAGCTCACCCAGCGCCTGAGCCTGATGCCGATGGCGGCGATCTTGTCCTCGGTGGGGGTGCCGTCAGGCAGGGCAGGGCGATCCGGCCGCACCACCCAGACGCCGACGCGATCCTCGCGGCGCTCGCCGCGCACATTGAAGGCGGCAAGCGTGCCGATGATCCAGTCTTCGAGCGCGGCGACGAAGGCGCGGACATCCTCGCGCCGGCGCTTCAGGTCGAGCATCACATAGGCGACCCGCTGGCCGGGGCCATGATAGGTGTATTCACCGCCGCGTCCGGCGGCGAAGACGGGGAAGCGGTCAGGGTCGATAAGGTCCTCGATGCGCGCACTTGTGCCGGCGGTGTAGAGCGGCGGATGCTCGACCAGCCAGACCATCTCGCCGGCAGTGCCATTGCGGATGGCCTCAGCGCGCGATTCCATGAAGGCAAGCGCATCCGGATAGGACGTGAGGCCGGGCTCGATGACCCACTCGACCGGCGCCGAACCGGCAAGGGGCAGGAACGACGTGGCGATCTGGCTGCGTTCTGTCATGGAACTTTCTCGATGCTTCCCTCATATGGCGGCAATTGGCTGAAACGTCCAGTTTCGGCCGGCCCGTGTCGAGGCTGTGGAGCATTGCGCCAGGAGCTTGCGAATATTCCGCACGGCACCCTTGTTTCGCCGGAAACGATTTGCTACAGGCCCCGGGCCGGACGGTTCCGGCTCCTACCACGTGCGGTCGTGGCGGAATTGGTAGACGCGCAGCGTTGAGGTCGCTGTGGGGCAACCCGTGGAAGTTCGAGTCTTCTCGACCGCACCATTCTCCCCCAAAAGGCATTCCTTGAATGAACCCGTGAGTCGGCGCGTCTGACGTTCTGCGGGCCAAAACAAAAGCGGTGCCAGATCCTGAGGACCGCGCCGCCGCCTTAGGTTTCCAGCCCGGCAGCTCTGCAAAAACCGGGCCTATCCCGTCCAGCCAAGGCCGGCCGAGATGCAATTGATCGATACGAGCAGAGCGTCGGTGGTCCGCTTTTGATCCGCCGTGCCGGTATTTGCCCGGACTTCACGCAGCAGATCGACCTGCAGCCGGTGGATGTCGTCCATTTGGCGCCGCAGATTGTCGAAACGCCGCTTGAACATCGGAAAGCGCGCGGAAAGATCGCCACCGGTGAGGTCACCGATCAGACGTCGCGTCAGCTCGTATTCGGCGCCGATGCGGGCGTAGATTCGCCAAGCTGCATCGCTGTCGGCTACCAGGCCGGCGTAGAGCTGCGCGATCTCCATGTCGGACTGGTAGAGCGTCTTCTCGGCCTCGTCGACGATCAGGCGGAAGAAGCGGGAGCGCTCGAACATGCGGGCCAGAAGCTCGCGCCCGGCCTCGCCGCGCACCGTGACGAAGGCGCTCAGCGCGCTGCCGATGCCGTACCAGCCGGTCAACAGATGACGGTTCTGGCTCCAGGCGAAAACCCATGGAATGGCGCGCAGGTCGGCAATGCCGCTAGCGCCGAAACGGCGATCCGGCCGTGAGCCCATCTTCAGGAGCGCCAGTTCCGCGACCGGGCTCGCCTGGTTGAAATAATCAAGGAAGCCGGGCTCGGCCATCAATCGGGCATAGGATGCCTGCGACATGCCCGCCAGAGCCTCCAGCGCTTCGTCGAACTCGGGCTTTTCCTTCGGCCCGACATCAGCGGGCGATCCGGCACTGTGGGCCAGAACGCCGGCGGCGAGAACCTCGAGCTGGTTGAGGCCGGTGCCGCGATTGGCGAATTTCGACGATACGACCTCGCCTTGCTCGGTTACCCGCATGGTGCCGGCCACGGTGCCATGCGGCTGCGCCGCGATCGCCCGGCCGGTCGGCGCGCCGCCGCGGCTGACGGAGCCGCCGCGACCGTGAAAGAAACTGATCCTGACCTTGTGCTTGCGCCCTATCGCGGCAAGGCGCTTTTGCGCTTTCGCCAGTTCCCAATTGGAAGCGAGGAAGCCGCCGTCCTTGTTGGAATCCGAATAGCCAAGCATGATTTCCTGGCGCGCGCCAAAATCGCGCACAGTCCGCCGCACCAGCGAAACGCCGAGCAAATCATTCAGGACGGCAGGAGCGGCCTGCAGATCGGCGATGGTCTCGAACAGTGGCACGATGCGCAGCCTGATTGTGCCGCTACTACCAGGGGCGGTCGAAAGTCCGCAATATTGCGCCAGCAGATAGACTGCGAGCAGGTCGTCGGCCGAGCGGGTCATGCTGAGCACGAACGAGCCGACGGCGTCGGCATCCGCGCCCGAATTGTGCTTAACGATGACAGAGAATGTCGAAAGCAGTTCAGCCGCCTCAGGCGAGAGCCGGTCCGCGTCGATCTCCAGTTGCTCGCCCTGGCTCAGGCTTGAGCGGATGCGCGCCGACCATTGCGGCGTGCCGGGTGCGACCGGGTCGGCGGGATCTGTCAGCGCAAACAGCTCGGCCAGGACCCGGTTGACGACCGTGGAGTTCTGCCGGATGTCGAGCGAGACCGTACGGAAGCCGAAGCTTCCGGCTTGCCAGATGAGGGGCTGGACGAAACGCTTGGCAACCGCGCGCCCCCCGATCGCTTCGAGAACGGACAACAGTGCGTTGAGATCGGCACGAAATGCCTCGGGCGAGAGGTACGCCGCCCCACCGCCGTCTCGCGTCGCCGCCAGCCGGGCAAGCATGGCCGAAGCGAATTGGCGAAGCGGTTCGTCGGGGTTGCGGGCGGCAATCGCTTGCGCCTGCCCGCTTTTATTAAGCGCCGTTTGCAGCACCGGCTTGAAGCTCGCCGGCAGGTCGATGACGTTGGAGCTGGCGCTGAGCACAGTCACCAGCCGCTGCACCTGCGCCAGGTACCAGCCCATGGCGGTATTGCGGTATTCGGTCATGGCATGAGCGGTGACAGCGGCCGTCACATTTGGATTGCCGTCGCGGTCGCCACCTATCCACGAGGCATAGCGCATGAAGGAGGGAATTCTGATCGGCTCTCCCGGATAGTGACGCTCGAACGCGCCTTGAAGTTTGCCATAGAGCTGCGGCGTTGCCTCGAAGATGACTTCGCGAAAGAAGTGCAGGCCCCAGGCGATTTCGCCCTCGACCGTCGGGCGCTCAAGTCGCAACTCGCCCGTCATCCACAGAAGCTCGATCTCGCTTTCCAGATCGGCGACCAACAGGTCGCGTTCGCGCGGCGCCCAGCGCGGCTGGTCGAGCTCGGTCAGCTTGCGATAGATGCGGCGATGGATCTCCAGCACCGTGACGCGTTTGGCCTCCGTGGGGTGCGCGGTCATGGTCGGCCCGACATATAGCTCATCGAGCATAGCCTGGACTTCCCCCGCCGAGCGCCCATTCGCCGCCATCTGCGCGACCACGCTGGCGAAGGACCCGGGCACCTCGTCGGCGCCCGCGCCTTGCTCGAGTTCGCGCCGCGCCCGCATGGCAAGCAACTCGTCGGCAATCGTCAGCAGCTGGAACCACACGCCGCTCGCCTGGAGCGCCGGGATGCGTTGTTCCGCGGCGAGGGAGACAAGCGACCGACGCCCGCTCAGAACGGCGGCGACCTCGGGCTCACGAGCGCTTGCTACCTGAAGCAGCAGGCGCAACAGAAGGCTGCGCTCGTCCTCGCGAAATTTGATGCGTCTGCTCTGTTCCACACCGCTTTCCTCGGCTGCATCGGTTGCAACTGTAGTAGCGCCTTGAAACGAGGGCGGCGCCGGCTGTCAGGCGACCCGATCGGGAACGGGCCGGCCTTCGAAGAAGGCAGTCAGGTTCTCCACCACCTTCATGCCCATCGCCACCCGCGTTTCCTCGGTCGCGCTGCCGAGATGCGGCAACAGCACGACGTTCTCCAACTGCTTCAGCGCCTCAGGAACGGCCGGCTCGTCGGCAAAGACGTCGAGACCCGCGCCCGCGATCTCGCGCCGTTGCAGCGCACCGATCAGGGCATCCTGGTCGACGACGTCTCCGCGCGCCGTGTTGATCAGGAAGGCGCCGCGTTTCATCAACCGCAGGCTTCGAGCATCGATGAGGTGGCGGTTTTCCGCGCCGCCCGGACAGTGCAGCGACACGAAATCGGATGCCTTGAGCACATCGTCCAAAGTCGCCATCTGCACGGCGCCCATGGTGCGCGTCTCGTCATCATCGACCGGCGATCGGTTGAAGAACACGATCTTCATGCCGAAGCCGAAATGCGCGCGCCTGGCCGTCGCCTTGCCGATGCGCCCCATGCCGACAATACCCAAGGTCTTGCCCGTCACTTTTGCACCAGCCATGTGCGTAGGCGACCAGCCGCGCCACTCTCCCGCCCGCAGCTGCCGCTCGCCTTCGCCGGTCCGGCGCGCGACGGCCAGCATCAGGCTGAGCGCAAGGTCGGCAGTGCAATCGGTCAGCACGCCAGGCGTGTTGGTCACCACGATGTCGCGGTCGCGGGCCGCCGCGACATCGATATGGCTGAAGCCGACGCCGAAATTGGCGATGATGCGGGTGCGGGCGGCGTTCTCGGGAAACACCGCAACCGGCAAGCGGTCGCTGACCGTCGCCAGGATCGCGTCAAAATGCGCGAAGGCGGCAGTCATCGCGGCAGGGCTCAGCGGCTCGTCGCTGGGGTTGAACTTCGTGTCGAAGCGCTCGGCGAGGATCGCTTCGACGGCGGCCGGCCATCTGCGGGTGACAATCAAACGCGGTTTCATCGAATTTCCTGCCGATCGATGGGCCGCCGCGACGTTTGCGCCGGCCCAGACTTCACATGTTGTGGACTATGCGGCCGTCGCCCGGCCGTTACGCCGCCTTCTTGGTCCGCGCCAGCGTGTCGGCCACGACCTCGCCGAAGGAGGCAGGCGTCGGCACGATGACGACGCCGGCTTCCTTCAGAATCTCGACCTTTTCCTGCGCCGACTCGCCGAAGGCGGAGATGATGGCGCCGGCATGGCCCATGCGGCGGCCCTTGGGGGCAGACAAGCCGGCGATGTAGGCGATCAGCGGCTTTCGCATGTTGTCGCGCGCCCAGATCGCGGCTTCGGCTTCCTGCGGGCCGCCGATCTCGCCGATCATCACCACGGCGTCGGTGTCCTCGTCGCGCTCGAAGAGCTGAAGGATGTCCTTGAAGGACGAGCCGTTGATCGGATCGCCGCCGATGCCGACGCTGGTCGACACACCGATCCCCAACGCCTTCATCTGCGAGGCGGCCTCGTAGCCCAGCGTGCCCGAGCGGCCGACAATGCCGACGCGTCCGGGCAGATAGATGCTGCCCGGCATGATGCCCATCAGCGCCTGTCCGGGCGTGATGACGCCGGCGCAGTTCGGGCCGACGAGCCGCATGCGGTCCTCGAAGCGGTAGCGGCGCATGTAGCGCTTCACCTGCATCATGTCCTGGGAGGGGATGCCGTCGGTGATGCAGACGCAAAGCTTGATGCCGGCATCCGCCGCCTCCATGATCGAATCGGCGGCGAAGGGCGGCGGCACGAAGACGATGCTGGCCTCGGCCCGGGTCTCGCGCACAGCGCCCTTGACTGTGTTGAAGACGGGCAGGCCAAGATGGGTCTGGCCGCCCTTGCCGGGGGTGATGCCGCCGACCAGTTTGGTGCCGTAGCGCTTCATGTCGTCGGCGTGGAAGCTACCGATCTTGCCGGTGAAGCCCTGGACGATGACGCGCGTGCTGCGGTTGAGCAGGATTGCCAT